>NZ_OZ240249.1:3040000-4389052 GCF_965198245.1 Candidatus Poriferisodalis sp. | reverse complement strand
CGTCGAAGAACGAGACACCGTCGGCGGAATGGGCCTCCTCGGCTGACCCTACGGTCGGTCTGCGCCGCCACCGCTGGTCTGTCGTGGCGCAACAGTTATCGGCCGCGTGTCGCCCATTCGTGTCACGCCTTCTTTGTGCAATTTTGCCGTCTGTGGCGGCATTTCTGCGCAAAGTCCAAGCCGTCGGGGCTGCCGGGCATGGTCGCCTATCCGCTGAGGCACTAATGCATGGCAAGCGTGTTTTTCTCGTCGAGTCGCTGGTGACCGCCCAGCCTTGGGCCCAGCAAATGGATGCTGCTGCGCGCAATGCAACGGTTGTGAGAGATGCGGACCAAATCGTTACGGCGCTCGAAGCGGACTTAGCCGTCAGCAGCGATGCCGTATTCGCATGAGCGATCTAGACCCGCGGCCCGTACCTTGATCTAGTTCGGCCGGGTCTAGTTCCCATCGCTCGCCCACAGGATGGCGTGTGTCGCACGTGTCGCAGTGGCGCGAACCTCGGCTGGGACGATTGCTACCAGTGCGCCCGCTTCGGTGTTGTCGAGGTGCTTCCGATCTCGATGTCCGAGCGTGGTGGGCCCCTGCATCATCGTCTTCGCCTCTACAAGCGCGGCAATGAGCAGCAGCGCATCGATTGCTCCCTGCAGCTTGGTGCACTCCTGGGGTGAATCACCGCGAGTGTCTTGCGTCTCGGCGGTTGGGGCTTTGCCCCCGGGGGTTCAGCGTGGGGGTGCTCGTGACGGGTCGTTGCTGCTGTTTGGCGGCTGGGTGGGTGGTTGGAGCCGGTAGCGGCTGCCTGGGGTGTCCCATTCGGCGGTGAAGCCTTGTTGGTGGATCTTGTCGTTGTGGCAGTCGGGGCAGACGGTGACGAGGTTGGTGTAGTCGGTGTGGCCGCCGTGCTGCCAGTGGTCGATGTGGTGGTGCTGGCAGCGCTCGGGGGAGATGCCGCACCCGACGCAGCCCTTGTCGCGCAATGCCAGCGCGGCGCGTTGGAGGTCGGTGGCGGTGCGGCGGGTGCGGCCCATGCGCAGGTCGCCGGTGGCGGCGTCGAAGATCGCCGGCAGCACTTCGGCGTCGACGGCGATCTTGGCGATCTCGCCGATCGGGATCGGGGTGCCGTCCGCGAGGCGTCCGTTGGTGAGCTGGTGGTTCGCCATGTCGTAATCGGCGACCACGATCAGCGACGCGCCCGCGGGGCGCTTGGTGTCGGGATCGCAGATGAGCTGGCTGATCGCGTCGGCCATCCGCTGCTGGGGTGTGCGCCGCGCAGCGGGATCCTCGTCCTTGAACAGACGCCGCTCGGCGGCGGCGATCACCGTGCCCAGCCGGGCGCCGGTGATCGGGTCGACGACGAGGTTGAGCACGGTCATGCCGTCGCTGGAGCGGGTCACGATCTTGGCGCTGCGCGCCCGGCGCTGCCGCTCCAGCAGTGACGCGCCGTCGTCTCGGCTGACGTCGGCCACATGGCGGGCGACAGTGCGACGGAATTCGTCATAGCCCTCGTGTCGTGCCCGCGCTGCGAGGAACTCGTCGTCGATCGGGGCGTCGCCGGCGGCACGGGCGATCAGCTGCGCGTGGCCCACCGGAACCGAACCCGCAAAGAGCCCCTCACGGGTCGCGTCCAGCCCGCCGAGCCTCACTGCGTCCCTGACCTCGCCGCGCGCCCTGCGGCCCGAGATCGCCATGGCGTCCGTCGCAGCGTGCGCAGCGGCGCCGTCGCCGTTGCGGCGGGCGATCTCGCCCAACGCGTCGGCCTTCATCGCCGCGAGCCGCGACTCGGCCCGAGCCAGCACACCCAGCCGAGCCCGCAGACTCTCACCGCACAGCCCGGCAACGTCCACCGCGTCCACACGCACCCCGCCCGATGCCAACGCGCCTGCCGCACCGCCCCCACAAGCCGAATCGCCGCCGCCGTTCATAAGAACAACCGTACGGCAGGGGTGTCACAACAACGACGCCGCATGGCCCCGCCCGACACCCGGCAGTACCGGACGACGGCATCGTGAGATACGTGCCACACCAACGACGCCGCATGGCCCCGCCCGACAATGCGGTGAGTGAGCGTGCTGGTCGGGTGTGTCGGTAGGTCTCGTTGTGCCAGATGGCGGCGGTGAGGGCGAGGAGCCGTGTCGCGATGCGCACGGCGACGCCGGCTTTGGTGCGTCCTTTGTGGCGTTCGAGGCTGAGCTGGCCTTTGAGGGTCCAGTTGATCGATTCGATGATCTGGCGCAGAGGCCGCAGGAACCTTGCGCCGGGCCGCGGGGCCTCGGATCGGGTGGCAGGGCGCACCACGGTGATGCCGACGTCGCTGAGGTCCGCTTCGAACGCAGCAGAGCGGTAGCCCTTGTCGGCGATGAGGGTCTGGCCCGCCCGGGCGATCCCCGCAGAGCATGTCGGCGCAGACTTCGCGTTCGTCGGCTTTCGCGTCGGCGACCGCGAACGCGATCGGCAGCCCCGCCGGGGTGGCGACAAGGTGCAGCCCCAGACCCCAGAAGTACCGCGAATGCGACGCGCACCAGCCCTATTGGGCCCATCGGGCGAGGCCGGAGCGCTTCTGGGTCTCGCGGCTGGTGCCGCACTCGACCGCGGTGGAGTCCACCAGCCACACGTCGTCGTGCCACCACTCGCGTGCGAGCCATCCCATGACACGAGAGATCATCTCGGCGCTGCGCCGCAGCCGCTTGTTGTAGCCGTCACGGTTCGGCAGACAGGGGAACCACGGCCGCAGATGCGCTCTCGCGAAGCGCACGAACTGCGACTCGTTGTCATAGCCCAGAAGCGCCGAGATCACCGCCAGAGTGACCAGCTCCGCGTCGGTCAGCTTCGGGGCGAACCCCACCACAGGCCGCTCGGGAGCCCACCCAGGGTTCTGCGCCAACAGGTCATCGATCCTCACATACAGTGCGGTCGCGAGGGTGTCCAAGTCCGGGCCCATGCTGAGAACCTCCAAGATCGAAGCGTGAATACACACCCCGAGCCTGGACACCCTCACCCCACAACCGGTGGACCCCACCCCTTGGAACTCACCATCTAAGTACCGGTAGCTGCACGCGATCGGGCTCCCCAACGCGCTGCAGGCCGCTAACTGGCCCCTCGTCGTGTCGTCCCACACCCCCACGGCGACATTGCCGACACCGCGATGGTGAGCATAAAGCCGTTCCCGTCGCCCGTGCGCGCCGCAGGGCAGTTGTCGTCCACGTAAGTGCCTGCAGGGACGCTGTGGGTAGTGGTCCTGTTGCCCTGGTCACAGGTCGACCGGGGCGTCTGCGGGTTTGGCCATGCACACGGCGTCAGCGGATGCGCCGTTGAGTTCCCAGCGGCTTCATCACGGTCGGCCGTGCAGGTAGCCCTTCCATCGCTGGTTCATCTCGTCGTCGATTCGCCGCCAGACACGCGGGAAGTCTTGCGTAACAATCGTGCCGGCGGCCTTGTCGTGCCAGCCACGGCGATCTGCGTCCAATAGGACTAAAAGATGAATCACCAGCCAGGAAGCGACCGCCGCTGCCGCCACAATCGCGACCTCCCAACCGTCAAGCGCATTCGCCGGCGCGAAGACGCTCACCAGAACTCCTGTCAGCGCCCCGACTGCCACGGCCAACAAGGGCAGAGATGTCCGTATCACCGCCTGCTCAAGCGTCACTGCTGTATCATCACCGATGCTCACAACGCGCAGCGACAACGCCGCCATTCCGACCGTGTGGCTGTTGTGCGTCTGACTTTGCCGCGGAGGGTCCACCGAGGAATGAACCAAGTCTGATCGTGTTCTCGCTGACGCGTGAAGGAGCATCAGATGACTGTCAGCGAGGGTCGGCGTCGACCGAAGAAGCTGTCCGCGGAGACGAAGTGGGAGATCTGCTTGCAGGTCACGGGCGGAGAGATCACCCAGGCCGACGCGGCCCGGAAGTGGGGGGTCGATGTGTCGACGACCATCACCATCCGCCGGACGGTGAAGGACGCGGCGCTGGCTGCGCTGGCCCGCAAGCCGGGTCGCCCGGCCACCGAACGGAACTGGGAGCTCGAAGCGGCCCGGACAGAGATCGGTCAGCTCACCGAGGCGATCAAGGTCCAAGCGATCGAGTTGGCCATCGTCCGGGGAAAATCCGGCTGGGACTGAACGGACCGGTCCCGGCGAGAGTCCCCGCCGAGGCCAAAGAGCTGGTCGGCAAGACCGTCGACGACGCCGTTGCCGCCGGGTTCTGGCACACATGGGCCACCGGTGTGTGGCAGGTCTCCGAGGGCCGGGTGCACCGCTGGCGGGCCCGCCGACGCGAGCTGGGCACGCTCGAGGACCTCGCCCCGGGCGGCGCGCCGGTGCATGCCTTGCTGGCCGACGAGGTCGCGGAGGTCCTCGCTGTCGCTGAGGAGTGGGGACCGGTCGACCGGTCGCACCGCAAGCTCGCCCATCGCGGTTCCTATGTGGGCCGGGTGTGGGTGGCCCCCTCGACGTTGCGGCGTGTTCTGGCTGCCCACGGGCTTGTGCTGCCCCAACAGCCGCCGACACCACGGCGGCCCCGCACGCCGTGGCCGCACTGGCTGGTCTGGGAACCGAACAGGATCTGGATCTGGGACGTCACCCACTTCGGGCAGGCCCGGCGCTGCGTGTTCGCCATCGTCGACGTGGTCTCGCGCTACTGGATCACCACCCTGGTCTCGACCGAGGAGACCTCCACCCAAGTGCGTGTCGTGTTCGACCAGGCCTTGCTCGCCCAGGATCTCGACGAGCTGCTCACCGAGGGCCGCCTCGATCTCGACATCGACGACCCCGACCGGCCGATCCTGCTCGCCGTGTCCGACAACGGCCCGGCCATGACCAGCCACGACACCCGCGCCTACATGGCGAGGACGGCCATCGCCCAACACCCACGGCCGACCCCGCACACCCACCGACCAAGCCTGGATCGAGAGCTTCTTCAGCCACATCACCCACGAATGGCCCCACCTCAACGACATCACCGACCCGGCGCTGCTCGACACAGAGCTGGCACGCATCCGGATCGACTACAACGAAGTCCGGCTGCACGAAGCGATCGGCTACGTCACCCCCGACGACGAACACCGCCAACGAGGAGAACCGATCCGCGAGGCCCGCCGGCAAGGCCTCCAACGAGCCCGATCACGACGGCTCGACCACAACCGCCGGACCACCAACAACAACCCCGAGAACACAGCATGACTTGGTTCATTACCCAGCCAAACTCCGCGGAAGAGTCAGACACACCTCACCCTCCCATGCTGGCTGAAACCAACCACAAACAGCGACACAAAGTCAGCCGCAACACAGACGAGGCACCCGCCACAACCGGGACCTCGCCCACCGCTACCAACAACACCTCGACCAACTCACCACTTGACACACATAGGAGCATCAACCTCCGTCAGTTTCAGACCTAGCTACGCGCGAGAAGCCGCTGCGCGCGCGGCGGCCAGCCATTCATCAACCGATGCACGATTGGCAGCGATCCACTCTGCGGCCAGCACCGACGGCAAGTCACCCTCAGCCTCACGTACCAGCGCCTGCGAGATGTCGACCGTCGGCACCACCACAGCGTCCAGCAGTGCGACCGCGGCCGGATTCGCCGTAGCGAATTCCGCATTCGCCGCGACCCGCAGCTCACCCGCATCCCAGCCAAGCGGGCACAAGCCGAGAGAGTGATCTCTCGCTGCCGGGCAGACCTCGATGCCGAACGGTGCGTGCCCCCCGTCGCCATTGACACCACGGGTGACCTGCGAGTACAGCTCACCACCGGATTGGCCGAGAGGGTTCGAGCCGTCCAGTATCTGTTCCACCCCCAGCCAATACACCTCGACGCCCGGACGCAGCTTCGCCGCCAACTGCGATGGATCCCCTGCTGCAGCGATCATCGGCACCCCACGGGCGACTGCATCCACAGCCATCTCGAACCGCTCAACGTACCCGACATTGAGCTGAGCGATGTTGTCCCAACCCGAAAAGGCGATCTGCGACGCCACCACCTGAGCGGCTATGCCCAGCTCAGGCCACGACAAGATCTCCGCCTTGCCATTGCCCGGCACCGCATCAACGGCATCAAACGCGGCCAGCGCCGCCGGGTCACGATCCAGGTCATCCAGCGTGAACACGCCGTGCTCGTCGGCGAACGTCTTGCTGATGAGCCAGCCGAACACGCCCACTGCCGGCGACTCACCTCCCAGCACGCTCATCGAAGCGCCCACCGAAGTCCCGTCGAACCGCTCACCGTCCAGCCACACCTGATCGGCAGGCAGCCGCGCACCAACCCACACGTCGAACTCGCCCTCGGCTAGGTACAAGTACGCCAAATTGGCGCGGGTCACCAACTCCGCGGGGTCAGAAACCACATAGCCCAGCTCCTCCAACAACAACCCCAGCACTTCGGCCCGGAACAAGTCATCAGACCGCACCCCCACACCCAGGGACACGCCAACACTCTCACCGGGACGCAACACCACCGGCGCTGCTGCCGACCTGTCTGGCGCCGCCGCCGAAGGCACCTCCTCCGGCTCTGTTAGCGACGTGACAGCGTCCCGGGCAGGCACACCAGCATCCGGCTCAGCATCCTCAGTGCATCCCAAGCCAACCCAAACCAGCAACGACACGCCGAGCCACCAATGCCACCGACGAATGCTTGCACGACCCGACGGCGCACGACGAGCCCAGAGGCCTGAACCAACTATGGGTTTCATCGGCCTGCCGAAATGTGCGGCATCCCGATCCACGCCATCCGGGGATACGGAGACGAGGCATAGTCCACGAGAAAGGACACCTCGGTAATCCAGAATTCTGTTCCCGGGTAGTAGTGCCGCACGAGCGGCGGACCATCTAGATGGACTTCGCCGGGAGTATCCCTGACCGGACCTGACTCGTGGAATCCGACCTCCTCCACGTCGACAACGGCACCCTCCGAGTTCAACTCGGCCCAATACACGGCCAAGTCCAGCACCAGCCCTGGTGCCCACGCAGCGTCACGGCGCGGGTGCGAGATCGGATCCAACCTGCCGAAGGCATAGCGGTCAAACTCCGGGTCGGACTCGCCGGAGTCAGATGCGTAGTCGAAGTACTGCCAATCCCACGATCCCCACCATGCTCGCGAGAGATCCGCATCGTTGGACATCTCCGCATGTATGGAGAATTCGATCAGCGTCGCATCGCCCGGGCCATCCCAATCCTCGATCTCGAACGGCGCCGTCTCGCCAGGCTGGACCGAGAGCGGCCACGCCCATTCACCGTCCCCCGCACCCACGATCGTCCCGTACGCCCAAAGAGTGCGGGACCAGTTCCGCACCAGACCCCGCAGCACACCATCGTCGCCAACGGCGACCGTCTCCAGCAGAACTCGCACCTCATCACGCGGGTCACCCGTATCTGAGTACTCGATACGGGGTACCGACCCGTCGAAGCCGCCGAACGATCCCGCCGGCATCATGCCGGCGGGAATCGAGTTCACCGATGCCGCTCGGAAGCCATCGGAGCGGTCCTCGTACCATTCCAACGCTTCCTGCGACGAAGCCACATATGGGCTCGGGCTTCCGTCGTCGCTGTAGGTGAAGTACCGGAACTCGTCGAAACCCAGCAGCGGTCGCGCCGCTGCCAACTCCACGCCGCGGCAGTCAGTCCTTCCCTCAGAGAGAAACCAATCTCGCTGGTACTCCATCAACTCTTCGTCTGTGTCGGGGTAGCGAAGGTGTCGGCTGAGGAACGCGTCCTGCACCCGACACCGGTCGAACACCACGCCAGCGTGCTCGAAGGGCCTTGGCGGCTGCCCAGGAAGACCGCTTGAGCCTTGGTACCAGTACATCGCGCCCGCGACGTCACCATCCGTCTGGGGGAACCGCACGCTGGCGTGCGCCGCCGGCTGAGGAGGCTCCTCAACCTCCTTGAAGACCACCCACGTGCTCGTCGTCGGCACGACAGTCGTGGCAGGAGCCGTCGGCGCGGCCGAAACGGCTACTGCCGTGGGTGTGGTCAGCCTCGGTAACGACTCGGACTGCGCTATTGAACGTTCGGCATCCGGCGCTGAGGCATCGCTGGGTAGTGCATCAGTCGAGCAGCTCGCTGACCCCATGGCGACAAACGCGATGAATGACAGTGCGCATGCTGCGGTACTGCGCACCCGAGCGCCATAGTGCATGCCGCCAACGTCGCCTCTAATCGCCGGGCTGATCAGGGTACCTTCTCCGAATCGCCGTCTTGAAGTCCGAGGCGGCGACATCAACCCACGGACACTCCGGCGTCGGCCCTGTTCCTGGCTGCTGGGTGCAATCCTTGACCCTCAACTCGTCACGATCGCCGTCAGCGTCGATGTCGTATGTGTCTTGGTTCCACGTATTCCCTGGTGCCTTGCGCACGCGGTAATTCGCTCCGCTGCCCACAGGCACATGCTTGAACCACGTCACCGAGCCCCCTGCAAACGACTCCGGGAACACCGCAAACCGTTTCTTGTTCCCATCGTCGTCTTCGTCGGTGAACGAGATGAATGGTGCCGCCAGCGGGCTGCGTTTGTGATCCCCGGTCCAGACGCCCGTGAGGAAAGCGCGGGAGATGAAACCCTCGGGATTGTCCGTGTCATACAGCCAGCATCCGAACTCGGCTCCTGCGGTCCCCCAGCGGCATTTCAGTTCCTGCACTCCGCCCTTATTGTCGGTGAGACCCTCGTTGCCGCTGGTGTTGATCCACAAACTCTCAATGCCTTGGTATGCCGAATCCCCTAAGTCGCCACCGAGATAAATGTCGTTGTGGGTGTTGAAGCACTTGTGAGTTCCGATAATCAAGCCACTGGAATCCTTGATCCAGTTCCCGTTCGCGTTCTTTTGGGCATCGGGAATGCACCCGTTCCACGCACCGCTCAGGAGGTTGTTCTTGAGGGTCTTCAGATCCCCGTCGCAGTAGCTCCTGCGCAGGTGCTTCGCAACTGCATTGCCGCCGCGATCAACATCCGCTCGTTCAGCGTGGTTGAGCTCGTTGGGCCACCAGTCGAGCTGCCAGTAGCCGACGCCCGGATGCCAGAACGCTCGAACCCCGGTGTTGGAGCGTTGATCATTGGGATACGCCTTTGTCGGTCGGTCCACGCGTGACAAGAACATCAGCGACCGCGCCACACTCCGGCTACCGATGGGGTTGGTCTCATAGATTCCGATCGCCAGCATCAACGCGGCAAGTCGCGTGGGGGTCATGTCGCACTCGCCGCTGTATTCACTCATTGTGCGCCTAGCGACCCGAATGGCGCCCCTGAGCAGTGCCGGACCCACGGAATACCGGGCATCTCTGCGCTTCAGCAGTTCAGCCTCGTCCCATATGCAGGCGCCGGTCTCGAGGTCCTCGGTCTGGTCGGTGCCGCAGGACGACACAAAGCTGAGTTGCGTGGACTGACCCGCGGCATCCTGAGCCCCATTGGCCGACTGCTGGGCTGCGCCGCCGCTTGCGCCAGCCCTGGCGAACGACAAAGTGACGGTGCGAGCGTTGGTGCTGTCAGGCACCACCAGCAGCGTGCCGGTAGTGCCGGCACGTTGTGCCGTGACACCGAAGTCAGCATGCGATGCGGTGGCAGTGGCTTCGTGGTTGCCGAGGTCGAAGTCGATCCGCAGTTCGCGGCCCACTGTCGCGTCGTAGCTGGCTTGCAGGCCGGTGAAGGTCGCTTCGACGGTCAAGGTGTAGTTGCCGGTTCGGTTCTGGCTGTAGGTGATGGCTTCGATGGTGTAGTCGCCGGGCTGGAGGAACACGTCGACCAGACGGCTGTTCAGCCGGTGGGTGTCATAGCCGGAGCGGTGGTCGTCGTTGTGAGCGATATGAGCGCCGGACCCGTCAGTTTCGTGGCCCCGCAGCAGGACCAGGAACGGGTCGAGGTGGCGGCTGTTGGACGCCGAGGACTCCAGCGTGATGGTCACCCAGCCCGGACTGTCGACACTGAAGGTGTGCCAGCGCGCGTAGTAGGTGCGGACCCCGACGCTGCGGGGATGACGGCGACGCACAGAGGTGCAGTCGCCGTCGGCGCTAATCGTGCCCGCCCTCGGCGGGGCCTGCCCGCTGGCGACCGCGCCCAACGCGTCGACACAGCCCCCCGCCGCAGTCGCCGCGCACCGTAAGGCGGCCCCGACCATCGCGCCCAGGTCAACCCGGCGGCGGGTGTACGCCGCCGATCCAGAACATCCAGTCGGTGTCGGGCCACAGCGCGAACGCGAAATTCACATACGGCGGCGGGTCGCCGAGTTTCGCCTCGAGGGGGGGATAGGAGCGCATCACCACCAGCGGGCCGTTGTCGGTCCTGCCGCGGTAGGAGTGACCCGGGGAGTGAAAAGGCGTGAGCGCGCTGAGCTCCACCAGACGCCCGTCGGGGTCGACATGAGCAACAAAGCCCCGTAAGCTCTCGACCACACCCGGCGCCCACCGCCCGCCCAGGCTCGGATGCGAAACCTCGAATTCGCGACTCATCGGATCCAAGGCGACGGTCAACGCCGTAGCAGCATCGAGAGCCAACTCGCCCTCGATCTCCGCGGGCAGCCACCCCGAGAACTCCTCACGCGGCCCATAAGTGCTCTCAAACTGCTGCAGGAACTCGAAGCTGCGCGACAGGTCCGCGTCGTTGGAGAACTCCGCGGCCACCTCGAACCCGATCCCCGCCGGATCCCCGGGACCGTCCCAGTCCTCGAACTCGAACGGCGCGACCTCGCCCGGCTGGACCGACAACGGCCACAACCACGAACGGCCGTCCGCGCGCACGTTCACGCCGTACGCCCACAGGGTGCGCGACCAGTTCCGAACCAGACCGCGCAGCACACCGTCGACCACCGACACCGAACCAGGCACAACCCCCACCTCATCGACAGGCGCATCAACCGGCGCATACCGAATCACGTACTCATCAGTGCTCGCAAACGACGAGAACTGCGTACTGCGGAACCCCAATGGCCCCGAGAAAGGCGGCAGCGTGTCGGCGTGCAATTTGTGCCGAACAGCAGACCCCTGCTCGTACCACTCGACCGCTTCATCGTGGCTGGCAAAAGAAGGGCTCTCGCTGCCGAATGTGTCGAACGTGAACCACCGATGCACGACCTGACCCCACAGTGGCTGATTGTACGCAGTCCACCCGGGGCAGCCCAACCGGTAGCGGTAGAAGTCGACCTCATCCCGCTGACTGCGGGTCGGTTCGCCGTCACGGGAATCGGGGTGTCTACGGTGCAATCCCACGAACGCATCCTCGAACTGGCATGCGTCGAAGATGACACCCGCGAACTTGTGTTGGGACTCCCGGTAAGACCTGAAAAGGGCACCCTTCGTGTCCTGGTCGGTCTGCGGCACCCGCAGCCGCTCATGGACGACGATCTCTTCGAACGCGATCTCGCGGGTTTCGAACATTTCGGACGCCTCCGAGACAGTGTCCTCGGGCTCCCGCCGCGGTGCCGTGCTCGCCGGGACAGCCCCGATTGCCGTGGTCGTGACGAAGCTCGGTGCCGCAGGCTCGATGCCAGCCGGCGTCACGCGGCCGTCGCTAGGCGGCGGCGCGTTCGTGCAGCCGGCCGTCGCGGCGGTGAGCACAGCCGAAGCGGCGAAGCACAACAGCACACGTCGGCCAACGGCTTGTCTGGCACTGCCGCTCATGGGTCGCGGCTCGGATTGGCGTCGGGGTAGACCGCGCGGATGCGGCTCTTGAAGTTCGGGTCTGCTGCGCCGGTCCATGCACACACCCGGCTGGCGGGCGGACGCGGGCAGATCTTCACCTGCAGCACGACGGCGTTGGGGTCCTCGTCGCTGCTCCAAGTGTTGTCCGGCTCGGCCCGCACGAGCTTGGCAGTACTGACGAACTTCATGCGGGTGATGGTGCCGCCGGTGAATGATTCGGGGAACACCGCATATTTCTTGTTCTCGTGGGTGAATGACATGAACGGCGCGGCGTAGGGGCTGATCGCGGTGGCGAGGTTGCGGTCGCCGTTTGCTCGGCCGGTCTCGGCGTGGCCTTGGTAGCTGTCGGTGTCATAGAACCAGCAGTCGAACGGCGTTCCGGTGCTGCCCCATCGGCAGCCGTCCTCCATCAGCGGCGCGCCGCCGGTGACGCTGTCATCGCCGAGGTTGTGGGTGGTGGTCACGTAGAACGCTTCGCCGCCGGTGCCGGTCACGAAGCCCAAGTACAGAGTTGCAGCAGTCTCATAGCACACATTCGATTTCTCACCTGCCTCTGTCATGACTTCGACGCATGCCTCCCACTCGTTCTTGAGCTTGGCCTTGAGACCGGACGCGCCGCCGTTGTCGCAGTACGCGTCTCGCAACACGTCCGCGACCTTCCTGCCGCCCTGCTCGATGTCGGCGCGCTCGGCGTGGTTCATGTGCTTGGTGGTCTCCCAGAGGTCTAACTGCCAGTAGCCCACGCCGGGATGCCAGAACGCCCGGACGGGCAGCCCCGCGTCGGTGTCGCCAATCTGGAGGTTGTCGGGGTACAGCACCGCGTTCTTGCCCTTGGCGCGGAACTGGTGGAAGTCGCCCCGTGACAGCGTCATCAGCGACCGCGCCGGGTCACGCTTGACGTTCCTGACGTTATAGAGCGTGTCAGAGGCTGTCGCGGTTACCGGGGTCTCCCAGAACCCGATCGCCATCATGGCAGCCGCCAGCCGGCCCGGCCGCATACCGCATTCGCCCACATAGGCATCCAACGACTGCTCTGCCACCTTCTTGGTGCCCGCCACGAGCGCGGGAGTCACGTAATAGCGGCCCTTGGCCCCGCGTTCGGCAAACAGCTCAGCGTCGCTCTTGAGAACGCACGTCCCCGCCGGAGGATTCGGGTTCGGCTTCTGACCCGCCGGGCAGGTCGAGTTGACTGGGACGACGGTGCTGGCGGCTGCGGCCGCTCGCGCTGTGGCGGACCGCGTCGAGCGCGCACTGCTGCCCGAGGGGCGGCTGAACGACAACGTCACGCTGAACGCACCGGTGCGCGACGGCGTCACCGTCAACGACGCCGTGGTGCCCGACTTGGTCGCCGACGCAGCCAGCCCCGACACCGGCACCGTCGCGGTGGGCGTGAAGTCCCCGGTCTCGAACCCGATCGTGAGCTGTTGGCCCGCATAGGCGTCGTAGCTGGCTTGCAGGCCGGTGAGGGTCGCTTCGACGGTCAGGTCGTAGTCGCCGGTGGTGCGGGTGGGGTTGGTGGTGCTGTGGGCGTGGTAGGTGGTGGCCTCGATGGTGTAGTGGCCGGGTTGGAGGAACACGTCGACCAGGCGGCTGTCGCGCCAGTGCAGGCCGTGGCTGGCGGCGTTTTGGGCGTCGTCGTTGTGGGTGATGTAGGTGCCGGTGCCGTCGGGTGTGTGGCCTCGCAGGAGTACCAGGTAGGTGTCGATGCGCTGGGTGTTCGTCGCTGCTGACTCGAGGGTGATGGTGACCCAGCCCGGGCTGTTGAGGGTGAAGGTGTGCCGGCGGGCCTGATAGGTGCTGGTGGCGGTTTTTCGGGGGTGGCGGGTCGAGGTGCAGCCGTCCGTGGCGGCGAGGGTGCCCGTTGTCGGCGGGGTGGCTGCGGTGAGTGCGCCCAGGGGTGTGTCGCAGTCGTCGCTGTTCGCGGTCGGTGTGGTGGTGGTCGGCGGGGTCGGTGTGGCGGTGGGCGGGGGGGTCGTTGTGTCGGTGTTTGTGGGTGTGGGGTGGGCGGTGAATCGTGTGGCGGCGAGGTCGCGGTTGGTGTGGTGGTTGCAGATGACGATGACCCATACGGTGGTGCCTGCGGCCACGTCGAGGGTGACGGTGCGCGATGTGCCTGTGGCGGGTGCGACCTGGGGGGTGCCTGGGGTGGCTTGGGCGCTGCATCGCGCTGCGGCGGGGGTGACGGTGAACGTTTCGGTGACTTCGGCGCTGGTCGTGTCTGTGGCGGGTGTGGCAGAGGCGTGGTCGAGGCCGTCGATCTCGACGTCGGGGACGGGCGCGGCGTCGGCGGTGAACCGGGCGTCGGCGGTGGCGGTGCTGGTGCTTGTCGTGCAGGTGACCGTGACCGTGACGGTGGTGCCCGCGGCCACGGTGTGGGTCACGGTGCGCGATGCGCCTGCGGCGGGTGCGACCGTGGCGCCGTGGGGCGTCGCAGAACAGGCGGCGCCGGCGGGCGTGACACCGAAGGTGTCGGACGCCGCGGCGGTGGCGGCGCCCGCGGCGGGGGTCGCCGACGCGTCGGCGAGGCCGCTGATGACCACATCTGGGGGCGGGTCGGGGGCGTCTGCGATGGTGAGGGTCATGGTGAACGCGCCGTCCTGGCGGGGCGCGGCGGTGGTCGCCTCGACGGTGTAGCTGGCTGCGGCGAGGCTGACTGCTGACAGCAGCGCGTCGCCGCTGTGGGCGCCTGAGTTGTTGTCGTGGCGCGACAAGCTGCGGTCCGCGTTGGTGAGGTACACATAGGCGTCGGTGGACGAGGACACCCCCACCGTCGCGGTCGCCGCGCCGGCGACGGAGAACGTGTACCGCACCGCCCGGTAGGGCACCTGCGCGGAGCCCCGGTTGTCCGAGGTGCACCCCGCGGCCCATGTCCCGCTGCGGGTCACCGTTCCCGCCCCCAGCGCCCCCAGCGCCACCGAGCACCCCCCGCCGCCGTCGTCGTCTGCGTCGTCGTCGGGGCACGGGTTCGCCTCGTGGGTGCCGTCGTCGCGGTGGGTGCGGCAGTCGCCGTTCGCGGCGGTGTGGTCCAGATGGCACCACGAGCCGCTGTAGGTGTGGCGGTGGCTGCCCGACACGCACGCGTCCCCGTCATCGTCGTCGTCTGCGCTGTCGTCGGGGCACGGGTTGGCCTCGTGGGTGCCGTCGTCGCGGTGGGTGCGGCAGTCGCCGTTCGCGGCGGTGTGATCGGGATGGCACCACGAGCCGCTGTAGGTGTGGCGGTGGCTGCCCGACACGCACGCGTCGCTGCCGCTGCTGGCGCCGCCGCAGCTTCGCGCGCGGGTGTAGCGGTCGTGGTAGTAGTGGTCGCCGTCGTCGCAATGGCTGCGGTCGGCGTGGTTCGCGTGCCAGTAGCTGTGCGGCGCAGAATGCTGCCCGCTGCGGTCGATCGGGGTCAGGCTCTCAGGATCGGACACTCCCCCATTCGACGGCGGCGCCGTCGTCGGCGTCGTCGGCGTCGTGGACCGCACCCCGCAGAAATGGCCGTGGCCGCTGTTCGCGCCCTCCGCCTCGCCGTAGCTGAACGCACCCGACCCGTAGCGATCCACGCAGTCATGGGCCTGCGCCGACGATCCCCCCAACAGGCCCTCCGCCAGCCACCACGCCCCCACCAGCACACCCCCGGCCAGCACAAGACGCACCCACAGCCGCCACCCCTCGCCCCGCCGCGGCGCCCCCGACCCCGACACACCCATGAGCACAGCACATCAGACAATGAGACACACTGCAACACAGACCCCCGAGCCCAGGGCTGCGACTGCACGTGCTCGCCACCCCCGCAGAACTTCCGGCCGCGTTCGCGCTCACTCGTCGGCGCGGGCAGGCATGAACGCCGTGTAGTCGCTGCCATAGAGCATCGGACGCGGGTTGTCGCCATAGCCGCCGTCGACGGCGACGTAGGTCCGTACTGCCGGCACCTCCTTGATGGCACCCACCATGTAAAGAGTCACCGCGGCAGCCGCGGCGATGGCACGCCCCGGCTCGGCCACCAGACGCGCCGCCAAGCCGTGCTGGCCGCTGAGCGCGTCCCAGCGAGCCTGCAGAACCGCACCCCACTCAGCAACCGTGGGCGCCCGCTCGGCCTCCACATAGGCGACGCCGAGCCCGCCGCCGATGGACAGCTCCTCCAGCTCGTGAGGAACAACAGCCGGTGCGGCCAGTTGGGAATCCGCCCCGTCTTGGCCCGTGCAGCCAGCGGTGAGCGCGCCAACCGCCGCCGCACAACCGAGCATCCTCAAATAGCGCAACAGATGGAAGCCGCGACTCGCAGGCACAATGCCCGACATCACGAAGCTTCCTCGCAAACGTATGCGGACCGCTGTTCAAAATCGTGCTGACCCACTCGCAGACGCTGCCGGCCTCGACCGCGATCACCCGGCAGATCTCCACCTGCAACACGCGATTGCGGTATCGGTCCGAAGTCCACGGCAATGAGCTTGGGCCAAGGGACGCCGCTACTCCCCATTGTCGGCGTTATCTGCTGCGCCGATCCAAATGGTGAACCGGTCTGTCCCGGTCGCGTAGACCGCTTCGAGCCATGGGTCGGAAGAAGAGGTCCAGTCCTCTTCGATGCGCCAGATGGGCCAGCGGTCGACCTCGCCATAGTGGCCGTCGCGGAGATCTGCCAACAGGGGCAAAGGGAGCAGGTCAGTCAGGACAGGACTGGCCGTGCCGTCGATGTCATAGTCGTCTGCGTCCGCCCGAGGCGCTGTGAAGCGGCCAAGATAGGCGCGCAGGCCGTCGATGCGGACGAGGCTGATCAGGCTGCGGTCGTTGCCGGGAAAGCTCGGATGCGACAGCGGCGAGTCGAAGTCGATCAAGGTGGCACACAAGTTGCCGATGCCGTCATGTCGCAATCCGTCGAGGATGTGCTCGGGATACGGTCGAGTCAGGTCCTCGACACTCTCCCATCCGCACCATTCCTGATAGAATCTGAAAGTTCGCGAGAGGTCCGCTTCGGCGCTCATGACGGCATCGAGAGTGATCTCGATCCGCTCAGGATCGGCAGTGCCGCTCCAGCCCTCAATCTGGAACGGGGCCAGCTCACCTGGCTAAACAGATAACGGCCACGAGAACTCGCGACCTTCGGCGTCGACGGTCACCTTGTAGGCCCATAGGTGACGGGACCAGTTGCGCACCAGCCCTCGCAGCACTCCATCGACGACCTGCACCGATCCCTCCAGCAACCGCACTTCGTCTACCGGCGAACTTGCGTCCGCGAACCGGATCAGAAAGTCACTCGTGTTGCCGTGGGGGCTCAGCTCATGAGTATCGACTTCGATGGTGTTCTTGTTCCGTTCGCGATGACCTGCGAGCAGCAATTGCTGGTATTCGACCGCCCCTTCGCGCGTCTGGAATCTTCGCAGGCCGCCCCAGTCGTTCACGCGCAGCGCCCAGCGCGGCCGTTCAGCACCGAAACTGGGGTCGTCGCAGCCCATCTCGCCGCGCTCTGAGACCAGTTCGGGATAGGTATTGCCCGGGAACAGACCGCCCTGCTGGTAGGCCTCGCCGGTGTGGGCCTCGTATGCTTGCGCGTCATCGCACATGTCGTACACAGGCGATGACAGCGCCGTCGACTCATAGAACCAGTGCAGCGGTCCGGGACGATCATGCGCGTTCAGCGGTACCCGCAGTCGCCGCACAGCGTCGGACATGAAATAGTCCGCCGCCGCGAACGGCGCTACATCAGCAGCGCTGCGCAGCAACCGCTCTGGCTGCGCCGGCACAGCCTCGCTGAGGACCGCCTCAACGGAATCGTGACCCGGACCCGGCGCGGAATCAACGAGTGACTGAGCGGAAGTCGGGGGCACTGAGGGAGTCGTCGCCGTCGTGTCAGCGGCACGGCCAGTGCACCCCGAAGCGACCAGCACAGCCGCGAACCAGCCCGCCCAGCGCAAAGCCCTAGAGCCCCGCATCGCGAAATTTCCTCGCGAGATCGCTGGCATGGACGCTGCGCCATCGGCACGCTCCGCCCGCTTCGGGCCCAAGCGCACTGCAGACCCTCACCAGCAACACCCGATCGTGCGGCCCGTAGTCATCCTCATGCCACGAGCCCGCGCCAGTCAAGTCCACATCGGTCCTCACCGACACCGCTCGGTACAGCGTTGTCGTCGTCCCCAAGAACGACTCAGGGAACACCGCAAACCTCTTTTCCTCGTTTCCCTCGCCGTCGGTGAAAGAGATGAACGGCGCGGCCAGCGGGCTGATGTCCCCCGGGATGCCCGGCTTGTCTTGGTCTTGCATCCAGCCCTCGGGGTTGTCGGTGTCATAGAACCAGCAGCCGAACGGGTCGCCGAACCCTTCCCAACGGCATTGAAGCTTCGAGAGGCCTCCGCTGGTGCTGTAGTCGCTGCGATGATCACGCACGACAGGCGAGCCTCCGGCGTGCGTGCCGTTGTACGCGCGGTACTCGGTGCTGTACGAGGTGACGTGCAGGTCGTCGGTGCCCTTCACCCACAAGTTCAGGTATGAGAGCAGGTAGCAGGTCTGGGATGTGTTCCATCTGCACGCCTTCCACGGACTCAATGCCATATTGATTTCGTCGCGCATCGCCGACTCGCTGACACCGCACAATGCTCCCACCAGGTGGTCAGCGACGGCGCGTCCGCCGATGTGTATCTCCGCGCGCTCGGCGTGGTTCAGTCTCCGAAAATCCGTACGTGGATCGTCCAGTTGCCAGAGCCCGACGCCGGGGTGCCAGAACGCCCGCTGAGGACTGCCCGCCGGCGGATAGAGCGCCCTTTCCCGGTCCTTGCGCGAGAGTGCCATGGGAGAGCGGCCGGGGTCGCGCTGCACGTAAAACTCGTCGTCTTGCCGTTCGTCGTCGCCGTTGTCGTCGATCCACCACGAGCGGGGCACTTCCCACAGCGGTATCGACAGCATGATGGCGGCGATTCGGTTGGCTGTGGGTGTGCAGGTGCGGGTGACTCCCGGGGAGGGGTTCATGTAGGCGTCGCGTGCGTCCTCGGCGACTCTTTTCACTCCCCACAGGGTGCCCAAGGTGACCGGATACTTGCGCCCCCGATCGGACTCGGTGATGCGGTCCTCGTCCAAAGTGGTGTTCGAGGTCTGCGCCCGGTCGGTCACGCACAACCGGCCGTTGCGGTCGCTGGTGACCAGCCCGGCCGCGCACGACGCGACCACCTCGAACTCGAACGCCTCGCCGACCGCGGCCGTCGCGCTGCGCGCCGCACGTGCATTGGCCCGTGTCGAGCCAGATGAATTGGTGAGCTTCACCTCGACCCGGTGAGTGTCCGCCAGACCCGCTGTGAGCGCCAGGACGGCTGGCCCAGCCGACCACGCCAGCGTCGAGGGAGTGATCGACCGCACCTCAGCTGTGACATCGGGCGAGGCGAGGCTGATCGTGAGCTGCTCATCTACCGTCGCCTCGTAACGCTCAGCCACCCCCGACAGCACAGCGTCGACGGTGAGTGTGTAGTCGCCGGTGGCTTGCCGGCGGTAGGTGGTGGCTTCGACGGTGTAGTCGCCGGGAGCGAGGAACACGTTGTCGAGGCGGCTGTCGAAGCCTGGGCCTGCGTCGTCGTCGTAGTCCGCCACAGCACCGGAGGGTCCGTGGCCTTCGAGCAGCACCACATAGGTGTCCAAAGCGGTGCTGTTCGACGCCGCGGACCCGAGATCGACGCTGACCCAGCCCGCACTGTCCAAGCTGAACGTGTGCCGCTGCGCGTAATAGATGCGGCTCGGGTCGCTGTGACGCCGCACCGACCTGCACGCCGCGTCATCGGTGATCGTGCCGGAGCGGTCGACCGTGCCGGTCGCCAACGCGCCCAAATCGTCGGTGCAGCCCCCCGACGGCGGCGGCGGTCCTGTGGGCGTCGGGTCGGCGGTGAACCGCGCTGCTGCGGTGCGACGGTCGCCGTCGGTGTTGGTGCATCGCACCACCACGTACTCAGTGGTGCCCGCGGCCACCTCCAGGCTCACCGTGCGGACGGTTCCCGAGGCCGGCACGACCGCCGCGGTGCCCCTGGTCGCGTACCCGACACAGACCGCGTCGGCGGGCACGACGTCGAACTCGTCGCTGACCGTCGCCGACCCGGCGCCCGGCTGGGGAGCCGCGGTCACGTCGTCGAGGCCGCTGATCTCCACATCGGCCACCACCGGCGGCGCCGCGTGCGCGGTGAACTGTGCTCGTGCAGAGTCGCTGTGAGCGCCCCATGAGCACTCCACGGTCACCTGCACCGCGGTGCCCGCAGCGACGTCCATCGACACCGAGCGCGTCGCCGCGTCGCGTTCAGGCGACACCGACGCGCCCAACGGCCCCGCAGAGCACACCGCAGCCGACGGGGACACCTCGATCCGGTCGCTCACCAACGCCGTCGCGCCGCCCGGCACAGGAGTCCCAGACGCGTCCGCGAACCCGCCGATCGACACACCCGCCGGAGCCGTCGTGCCCGAAACAGCGACCGACAACGCGAAACTGCCGGCCTGACGCGGCGCCGCGGTCGACGCCTCGACCACATAATCGCCCGCCCCCAGCGACAACCCGTCCAACAAAGCATCCGCGCCCGCACCCGAATCGTCGTCCTCGAACAGCACCACGCCCGCCGAGTCCGCCAAATACACATACGCGTCCACCGACGAGGACACCCCCACCGACACCGACGCAGCCCCGCCAAGAGAGAAGCTGTAATGGAACGCGTAATACGGCACCTGCGCCGAGCCCTGATGAACCGACACACAACCCGAACCCCAGATGCCCGCCTCGGTAAGCGTCCCCGCCCCCAGAACGCCCAACGCCGTCACACACGGCACAACCAAGCCATCGGGATCGCACAACGGCGGATCAGTCGAATCGTTCAGCACATACCCCGACGGACACACCCAACGCGTCCGCGTCACGTAATGGAACACCTCGCGGGTCTCATAATTGAACACCGGCCGAGTCTCATAATTGAACGCCTCCACCCACTCGGTATAGGTCACCGTCACCGTGCGCTCAGCCCACACCAGACACCCCGTCCCGAACTCGGAGTCATAAAGATCTTCCCGGTGATCGCCTCAAACGCCTCGGCATCGTCGCAGAGATCGAACACGCCGGACTCGTGCAGCACTTGCTCAAGGCCGCTCCCCCTGAACGGGCCCTCGACATCGCGTGTTTCCAGTGACAGCCGGCCCCGCCGAACAGCGACAGACGCAAAGAGATCGGCGGCACTGAACGGCACAGCATCCACCGAAGTGCGCATCGGTGCCTGCCCAGGTTCCGATATCGCAGAACCGAGGCGGTCGCCGACCGACTGTGCCGCTGCACCCGGGACCGACTCCGACGGTGCCGCCATAACAGCAGACTCGTGAGGATCCCCATCGGTCGCGGCTGGAAGGGAATCTGCCCCGTCTCCGCCTGTGCAGCCAGCGGCGAGCGCACCAAGCGTCGTCGCACAACCGAGCACCATGCGATATCGCAGCAGACCGAAACCGCGATTGACACGCTCAGTGCCCCGCATCACGAAGCTTCCTCGCGAATGTGTTGGGCCCGCTGTTGAGCGTGGTGCTGACCCATTCACAGACGCTGCCCGCCTCCACAGCGATCACCCGGCAGATCTCGACCTGCAACACTTGAGAGCTGAATCGGTCCGGCGTCCACGAAGAAGCGGCGGTGTCTCGAACGTCGGTCTCGACGGGAACCGCCTTGATCAGCGTGGTCTGTGTCCCGAGGAAGGACTCGGGGTAGACCGCGAACCTGTTGCCGTCGTCGACGGCGGATCTCAGTCAGCGGCGTCGGCGACGCGTGCTGCGCCGATCCATATGGTGAAATTGTCAGACCCAGTTGCGTAGACCGCTTCGAGCGAAGGGTTGTACGGGGAAGACCAGTTCTCGTCGATCCGCCAAATGGGCCAGCGGTCTATCTCGCCATAGCCACCATCGTGGAGTTCTGCCAGCAGGGGCAAAGGGCGTAGGTCAAGTAGGACTGGGCTCGGCGGATTGTCATGGTCGTAGTCCTCGGGATCATCCCGTGGCACGGTGAACCGTGCGAAGTACGCGCTTAGATTGTCGATCTCAACCAGGTTGACGATGCTCGGTCCGTCCTCGGGAAAAAACTGATGCGACGGCGGCGAGTGGAACCTGATCAGAGTGGCACACAGGTCGCCGATGCCTTCCAGGCGCAGTTGGCCGAGGACACGGGGAGGGTACGAGCGAGGCAGTGCGTCGACGTTGTCCCACCTGCACCACTCCTGAACAAAGAAGAACGCTCGCGACAAGTCTGCCACCAAAGCCAACTCGGCGGCAATGGCGATGTCGATTCTCGCGGGATCCGTGGCTCCGGCCCAGTCCCCGATTTCGAACGGTGCCAGCTCGCCAGGCTGGACCGACAGCGGCCATTCGAAGGAGCGCCCTTCCGCTGTCACTGCCACGTCGTACGCCCACAGCTCACGGGACCAATTGCGGACGAAGCCTCGCAGCACCCCGTCCTCCACAGTCACCGAGTCCCTCAGCACACGGACTTCGTCCACGGGTGTGTTCTTGTCCGCGAACCAAATCAGCACTTCGGTGACCGCGCCGTTCGGGCTCAGACCGCTCGCAGCGCTGTCAATCGTGTTGGCGAACCGCTGACGGAGATATGCCAGACCGTTCCGCTGATACTCAACCGCCGCGTCGCGCGTCCGGAACCGGAGGAGATCGCCCCAGTCATTCGCTCGCAACGCCCAACGTGGCCGGTTAGCACCGAAACTCGGGTCGTCACAACCCATCTCGCCGCGTTCCGACACTAACCTCGGATATGCGTTGCCCGGAAAGAGGGCACCGTCGCTGTACTCATCGCCGGTGTAGGCCTCATAGGCATCGGCATCGTTGCACAGATCGAACACAGGCGATTCGAGAGCTACGCGCCTAGCGGGCATCCCGCGGGTCGGACCCGCGAGGTTCCGCCCGGTCAACGGCATCTGCAGTTCCCGAACAGCATCAGACATGAAGTAGTCCGCAGCAGCGAACGGCGCGGAGTGCACTGCTGTGCGCGAAAGTTGCCTCCGTCGTGGTGCCCCGCGCCCCAGATCAGCCGTCGCAAGCTCAGCAACTGCGACGGTTTCTCGCGCGGGTGGAGAAGTCGATCCCGTAACCCCCTGAGCCACGGTCGTGGAGGCCGAGGAGTGAGGCAGAGCGTCGTCGCCTGCACAGCCGCCGAGAGCAATCGCTATGGAAAGCAAAGCGCAGCACAATAGCGAGTTCGGCTGAAGCGCTAGCAGCCGCTTGTATGCCCGCTCAGTGCCCCGCATCACGAAGCTTCCTCGCGAACGTGTGGGGCCCGCTGTTGAGCGTGGTGCTGACCCATTCGCAGACGCTGCCGGCTTCCACGGCAATCACCCGGCAGATCTCGACCTGCAACACTTGAGAGCTGTACCGGTCCGGCGTCCACGACGATGCGGTGGTATGTCGGACGTTGGTCGCGACGGGAACCGCCTTGATCAGCGTGGTCTGTGTCCCGAGGAAGGACTCGGGGTAGACCGCGAACCTGTGGCCGTCTTCAACGAAGGACATGAACGGCGCCGCGAGCGGGCTCTGGCTCGTGGTCGCCGCAGCGGGGTCTTCGTCCAGCATCCAGCCTTCGGGGTTGTCGGTGTCGTAGAACCAGCAAGAGAACGGAACGCCGCTCGTGCCCCAGCGGCACTTCAGCCTCGAGAGGCCGCCGCTGGTGCTGAAATCGGACCGGTAGTCCAGCGTGCCGCCCGGGTACCCGGTGCTGTAGGACGTGACGTGCAGATCATCGGTGGCCTTCACCCACAGCTTCAGGTACGACCACTCATAACAGCGATGCTCACGAGGCGTCATGTCCTTGTCGACACACGCCAGCCACGGATCGAGTGCCGACTTGACGGCCGCCTCCATGCCGCGGTCACTGACCGCACACAGGGACTCAGCAAGGTAGTCAGCCACAGCGCGCCCGCCGATATGGATCTCTGCGCGCTCCCCGTGACCTAGGTGTCGCACGTACCAACCGCCGTCATGCCACCATCTGTCGTCGAGTTGCCACAGGCCCACGCCGGGGTTCCAGAACGCCCGCGCCGGCCCGCCTGTCTTGTCGTTGTTGGAGTACAGAGCGGAATGGTCGCGGTCCCAGCGTGACAGAGCCATCGGCGACCGCGCCGGGTGGCGCAGGTACGTGTTGGCCTCGATATTGGGAACCTCGAACAAAGGGATCGACAGCATGATGGCGGCGATTCGGTTGGCTGTGGGTGTGCAGGCGCGGGTGGTCCCCGGGGAGGGGTTCATGTAGGCGTCGCGTGCGTCTTTGGCGACTTTCTTCACTCCCCACAGGGTGCCCAGCGTGACGGGATACTTGCGACCCCGGCCTGTCTCGGTAACGCGGTCCTCGGGGTAGTTCGTCGTGGAAGCCTGTGCTGCGGCGCGTACGCACAGATGGCCGTTGCGGTCGCTGGCTGCCAGACCGGCGCCGCACGCCGCGGCGACATCGAACTCCACCGTCGACATCGTTGAACTCGTCGACGATGCGCTGCGCGCCTGGCTCGCGGCTGTCGACGATGGCTTGGCGAGGGTCAGCACGACCCGATGCGTGTCAGCCATGTCCGCGGTCACCGCGAGGCTGCTGCGGCTACCGGTACGCCCCGTCGACCAGTCCAGGGTCGGCGGCGAAATCGACTGCACCCTCGCCACGTAGTCACCGGTCTCGAACCCGATAGCAAGCGTCTCATCGACGACTGCGTCGTAGGTCTCTTGCAGGCCGGTGAGGGTCGCTTCGACGGTCAGGTCGTAGTCGCCGGTGGTGCGGGCGGGGTTGGTGGTGCTGTGGGCGTGGTAGGTGGTGGTCTCGATGGTGTAGTGGCCGGGTTGGAGGAACACGTCGGCGAGGCGGCTGTCGCGCCAGTGCAGGCTGTGGGTGGCGGCGTTTTGGGCGTCGTCGTTGTGGGTGATGTAGGTGCCGGTGCCGTCGGGTGTGTGGCCTCGCAGGAGTACCAGGTAGGTGTCGATGCGCTGGGTGTTCGTCGCTGCTGACTCGAGGGTGATGGTGACCCAGCCCGGGCTGTTGAGGGTGAAGGTGTGCCGGCGGGCCTGATAGGTGCTGGTGGCGGTCTTTCGGGGGTGGCGGGTCGAGGTGCAGCCGTCCGTGGCGGCGAGCGTGCCCGTTGTCGGCGGGGTGGCTGCGGTGAGGGTGCCGAGGGTGTCGTTGCAGTCGTCGCTGTTCGCGGTCGGTGTGGTGGTCGTCGGCGGGGTCGGTGTGGCGGCGGGCGGGGGGGTCGTTGTGTCGGTGTTTGTGGGTGTGGGGTGGGCGGTGAATCGTGCGGCGGCGAGGTCGCGGTTGGTGTGGTGGTTGCAGATGACGATGACCCATACGGCGGTGCCGGCGGCCACGTCGAGGGTGACGGTGCGCGACGTGCCTGTGGCGGGTGCGACCTGGGGGGTGCCTGGGGTGGCTTGGGCGCTGCATCGCGCTGCGGCGGGGGTGACGGTGAACGTGTCGGTGACTTCGGCGCTGGTCGAGTCTGTGTCGGGGGTGGCAGAGGCGTGGTCGAGGCCGTCGATCTCGACGTCGGGGACGGGCGCGGCGTCGGCGGTGAACCGGGCGTCGGCGCTGGCGGTGCTGGTGCTTGTCATGCAGGTCACCGTGACCGTGACGGTGGTGCCCGCGGCCACGGTGTGGGTCACGGTGCGCGATGTGCCTGTGGCGGGTGCGATCGTGGCGCCGTCGGGCGTCGCAGAACAGGCGGCGCCGGCGGGCGTGACACCGAAGGTGTCGGACGCCGCTGCGGTGGCGGCGCCCGCGGCGGGGGTCGCCGACGCGTCGGCGAGGCCGCTGATGACCACATCTGGGGGCGGGTCGGGGGCGTCTGCGATGGTGAGGGTCATGGTGAACGCGCCGTCCTGGCGGGGCGCCGCGGTGGTCGCCTCGACGGTGTAGCCGGCTGCGGCGAGGGTGACCGCTGACAGCAGCGCGTCGCCGCTGTGGGCGCCTGAGTTGTTGTCGTGGCGCGACAAGCTGCGGTCCGCGTTGGTGAGGTACACATAGGCGTCGGTGGACGAGGACACCCCCACCGTCGCGGTCGCCGCGCCGGCGACGGAGAACGTGTACCGCACCGCCCGGTAGGGCACCTGCGCGGAGCCCCGGTTGTCCGAGGTGCACCCCGCGGCCCACGTCCCGCTGCGGGTCACCGTGCCCGCCCCCAGCGCCCCCAGCGCCACCGAGCACCCCCCGCCGCCGCCGCCGTCTGCGTCGTCGTCGGGGCACGGGTTCGCCTCGTGGGTGCCGTCAGCACGGTGGGTGCGGCAGTCGCCGTTCGCGGCGGTGTGGTCCAGATGGCACCACGAGCCGCTGTAGGTGTGCTCGTGGCGTCCCGACACGCACGCGTCGTCGTCATCGTCGTCGTCTGCGCTGTCGTCGGGGCACGGGTTGGCCTCGTGGGTGCCGTCGTCGCGGTGGGTGCGGCAGTCGCCGTTCGCGGCGGTGTGATCGGGATGGCACCACGAGCCGCTGTAGGTGTGGCGGTGACGGTCCGACACGCACGCGTCGCTGCCGCTGCTGGCGCCGCCGCAGCTTCGCGCGCGGGTGTAGCGGTCGTGGTAGTAGTGATCGCCGTCGCCGCAATGGCTGCGATCGGCGTGGTTCGCGTGCCAGTAGCCGTGCGGCGCAGAATGCTGCCCGCTGCGGTCGATCGGGGTCAGGCTCTCAGGATCCGACACTCCCCCATTCGACGGCGGCGCCGTCGTCGGCGTCGGCGGCGTCGTGGACCGCACCCCGCAGAAATGGCCGTGAGAGTGTCAGATCCTCTGTGTAAGGGGGTTGGTCTGAGAGTGTCGTGTCGGTGATGGATGCCGAGGCGACAGGAAGGACCGCAATGACTGAGAATTATCGAGAGAGGCTGCCGGCGAGGCCGGCGGCGGACACGACGCCGCTGGTGCCTGAGGGGGCGCTGGACGCGGTGATGGAACGCGTCCGCGCCGAGGGCGCCGAGCTGCTGGGCGCGGACGGGCTTTTGACCCAGCTCACCAAGGCGGTGCTCGAGCGGGCGCTGGCGGAGGAGCTGACCGATCATCTGGGCTATGAGAAGGGCGACCCTGCGGGAGCGGGGTCGGGCAACTCGCGCAACGGCGTCACGCCCAAGCGGGTGCACACCGGCGTCGGCACCGTGGATGTGGACGCTCCCCGGGACCGCAACGGCTCCTTTGAGCCTCGGATCGTGCCCAAGGGAACATCGCGCCTGGAAGGGTTCGACGACAAGATCATCGCCTTGTACGCCAGGGGCATGACCGTGCGCGACGTGGCGGCCCATCTGGCCGAGATCTACGGCGTGGAGGTGTCACATGACCTGATCAGCCGTGTCACCGACGGGGTGTTCGACGAGCTCGAGGCGTGGCGCAGCCGGCCCCTCGATGCTGTCTATCCGATCATCTTCATCGACGCGCTGAACGTGAAGATCCGCGACGGCCACGTCGCCAACCGGCCCGCCTATCTCGCCGTGGGCGTCGATCTCGACGGCCGCAAGCATGTGCTGGGCATCTGGATCGGCGACAGCGACGGCGAGGGCGCCAAGTACTGGCTGGGGGTGCTCACCGAGCTGCGCAACCGAGGCGTCCAAGACGTGCTGATCGTGTGCTGCGACGGCCTGCGAGGCCTCCCCGACGCGATCGAGGCGACCTGGCCCGCGGCCACCGTGCAGACCTGCGTGGTGCACCTGCTTCGAGCCTCGCACCGCTACGTCACCTGGAACGACCGCAAACAAGTCGCCAAGGAACTGCGGCCCGTGTACGCCGCCGTCGACGCCCAAGCCGCCGAGGCGGCGCTCGATGAGTTCGAAGCCGGCATCGGCGCCAGATACCCCGCCGTGGTCAGCCTGTGGCGGTCGAGCTGGGAACAGTTCATCCCGTTCCTGGACTACCCCCCAGAAGCCCGCCGGGTCATCTACACCACCAACATGATCGAGTCCATCAACCGCCAGCTCAGAAAGGTCACCAAGAACCGAGGGCACTTCCCCAACGAGCAAGCCGCCCTCAAACTGCTCTACCTCGCCGTGAGGAACATCACCACCAACAGAGGAGGACCACAAGGAACAGGAACCATCGGATGGAAACGCTGCTTGAACCAGCTCGCCGTCCGCTACCCAGGACGACTCCCGCTCACCTAAAATGACCAACCGACCGGCCCGCTTACACAGAACATCGGACACTCCCATGGCCGTGGCCGCTGTTCGCGCCCTCCGCCTCGCCGTAGCTGAACGCACCCGACCCGTAGCGATCCACGCAGTCATGAGCCTGCGCCGACGATCCCCCCAACAGGCCCTCCGCCAGCCACCACGCCCCCACCAGCACACCCCCGGCCAGCACAAGACGCACCCACAGCCGCCACCCCTCGCCCCGCCGCGGCGCCCCCGACCCCGACACACCCATGAGCACAGCACATCAGACAATGAGACACACTGCAACACAGACCCCCGAGCCCAGGGCTCCCACAAGCCCACCAACAGCCCCGCCCACACGAGCACCCCCGCCGCAGCGACACAGCACACACCGCACCGCAATGGCAGCCCGCCGCCGCCGCTGCCGCGAGCCCCTGCCGCCTCCACAGCGCGCGCACCTCCGATGCGACCCCTGCGCCATCGTCTCGAATGCGGCCGCAGCCGCGACACCGCCAAGCGCTCCGATCTCGCGGGATGGGCACAATACGGTTACTGCCGGTCCCGCTAGCGCCGTTCCCGGGGGCTGCGACTGCACCTGCTCGCCACCCCCGCAGAACTTCCGGCCGCGATCGCGCTCACTCGTCGCCTACGACCACCAACCCCTTGGAAACAACCATCTAGGGCGCATATCGGTGCTATCAGTAGGCTTCGCACGACACTTTGGCGGGATAGCTCAGTTGGTCAGAGCGCACGGCTCATAATCGTGAGGTCCCGGGTTCGAGCCCCGGTCCCGCTACCACCGGCAGCGGCGGCCGCTCGCGGTCGCCGCCATGAGCGCAGCATCGTGAGGTCCCTCGCCGCAGCCTCGCTGCGGGCATCGGGCACAGTGAGCCCCGGTCCCGCTACTGGATCTGGACGCGACCCAGATTGCTGCCGGTAGCGTGTTGCGGCGGACATTCGCCCAGAAAGCCCGCATCCTCGCTGAGGGCAGTAGCTCAATTTGGTAGAGCACCGGTCTCCAAAACCGGCGGTTGCGGGTTCAAGTCCCTCCTGCCCTGCGCTTCCGCCAATCTGTGACCGTCAGCCGGGCGGACCGACTATGCCCAAGCCCCTGAAATTCTGAGCCGGAGACTTTCCCGATGGCTATGAACCGACGGACTCGTCGTCACCTGCAGCGTCAGGGCGAGATGACGGCTGACGGCGCGCCGGCTTCGAGGCGCGAACGACGTCAGCCTGCGTCGGCCTCGCCGACCACAGAACGGTCTGGGCCTGCGCAGTTCGTGGGCGAGGTTCGTTCCGAGCTGAAGAAGGTGATCTGGCCGACTCGCGCCGAGATCGTCAACTACTCGATCGTCGTGTTCATCACCATCGTGATCCTGACCGCGATCATTGCCGGCCTCGATTGGATTCTGGGTGAAGGCGTCCTCCGCCTTTTTGATGTGAACTGACGAAGATCTGAACTGACGAGCATGAGTGACTTGACCGATACCTCCGCAGAGCCCGACACCGACCCGATGGCGACCGCTCGCCGGTTGCTGAGTTCACAGACGGCCACGACCCTGATGGGACCGGGCCCCGAGACCGTCGAGGCAACTGATACCGCGGACACCGTCGAGGGAGCCACCGATGAGGCGGGCTCTGCCGACGTGCTCACCGAGGACGAGCTGCTCGCTGCCGACGAACCCGAGACGAAGCGTGTCTCGCCCTATGACCAGCCGGGCCGCTGGTTTGTCGTGCATACGCAGTCGGGCTACGAAAAGAAGGTCAAGCAGAACCTCGAGGCTCGGATCGGCACATTCGACATGGAGGATCAGATCCACGAGGTCGCGATCCCGATGGAGGACGTGATCGAGTTCAAGGCCGGCCGCAAGGTTGTCGCCAAGAAGAAGGTTTTCCCCGGCTACCTGCTCATCCGTTGCCGCCCCAGCGACGAGGCGCACCACATGATCCGCAGCACGCCCGGCGTTACCGGGTATGCGGGCCCAGGTGGCAAGCCGTCGTCGCTTCGCCGCCGGGAAGTAGAGGCCTTCCTCGCCGAGCCCGACGACGGGCCCGAGATGCCGCGCCGCACCAAGCCGTCGATGATCTTCGAAATCGACGAGAGCGTGCGCATCAAGGAAGGTCCGTTCTCGGACTTCCAGGGTCAAGTGATCGAGATCAACGAGGAGCAGCTGAAGGTGAAGGTGTTGGTGAACATCTTCGGCCGCGAGACCCCCGTCGAACTCGACTTCGTCCAAGTCGCAAAGATCTGAGCCGCGCCAGCGGCCGTCAAAGGCCTGAGCATCCGCGCAGGCAATTTCCGAGGAGCACCCCATGGCAGAAAACCCAGCAAGGTCATCGAGGCGCAAGCAAATCACCGCGATCGTGAAGATCCAAATTCCCGCCGGGCAGGCTTCGCCGGCACCGCCGGTGGGCACCGCGCTGGGTCCACACGGCGTGGCGATCATGGACTTCTGCAAGGAGTACAACAACAAGACCGAGAGCCAGCGCGGCACGATCGTGCCGGTCGAGATCACGATCTTCGAGGACCGGACGTTCACGTTCGTGACCAAGACGCCGCCGACATCGGTACTGCTGCGTCAAGCGGCTGGGCTCGAGAAGGCGGCGGACAATCCCGGTCGGGAGACGGTGGCACAGGTCACCGAGGCACAGGTCGCCGCGATCGCCACCACGAAGATGCCCGACCTCAACGCCCGTGACCTCGAGGCCGCCAAGCTGCAGGTGATCGGCACAGCGCAGTCGATGGGCATCGAAGTCAGCCGCTGAGGCGAATCACAGGAGACCCCCATATGTCAGGGAAGAAGTACGCCGACACCGTCCGTCGCTTTGACCGGCAGATGATGCACGAACCGAGCCAGGCAATCGACATGGTGCGAAGCTTCGCCACGGCAAAGTTCGACGAGTCGGTCGAGCTGTCGATCCGGCTCGGCGTCGATCCGCGCAAGGCCGACCAGATGGTTCGGGGCACAGTCGCGCTGCCGTCAGGCACAGGCGGCGATGTGCGAGTTGCAGTGTTCGCGCAAGGTGATGCGGCCGTGCAAGCCTCGCAGGCAGGTGCCGATGTGGTGGGCGCCGCCGATCTGGCGGAGCGTGTGGAGGGCGGCTTCACCGATTTCGACGTGGCGATCGCGACGCCCGACATGATGGGCGTGATCGGTCGCCTGGGCAAGGTGCTGGGTCCGCGTGGCCTGATGCCGAACCCCAAGTCCGGCACGGTGACCCCCGATGTCGGCAAGGCCGTGGGCGAGTTCAAGGGCGGCAAGGTCGAGTACCGCACCGACCGATACGGCAACGTGCACCTGGCGATCGGCAAGGTCAGCTTCAGCGCCGAGGATTTGAACGCCAATCTTGATGCAGTCATGGACGAACTGGCCCGGGCAAGGCCGGCCAGCGCCAAGGGTCGTTACGTCCGCAAGATGGTGGTCTCATCGACGATGGGCCCCGGCATCCGCGTCGACCCCACCACTTTCAACTAGCCGCTGACAGTTGGACGCGTCCGGGACTGCCGGTAGCGTCTGGGGTTCTACAACCTGCTCGCCGTAGATCTCCGGTGGCTTCGGCCTGAAATCGGCCCCGTCTGAACGTGTTTCAGGGGCTTGCTCACCACGGGCAAGCCACACGGGTCGGGCCTGATGAGGCGGACTGTCTTCCTGTGCGCGTATGCGCTGGGGCGCGGTTCTGTCTGGTCTGCGGACCGGTGCCCGATCCGGGACCGGGAGCGATCAACCAGCCCTACGACGGCGAATCCCGCAGCACAGGAGGTCCCCACAGTGCCTACAGCAACGAGCGGGCCGACAGCAACGGAGGCCGACCCACGTACGCCGCGGGCCGACAAGATCGCCGTGGTGGACGAGGTCCGTGAGCGATTCGGTGAGGCCGAAGCGGTGCTGTTCACCGAGTACCGAGGTCTCGACGTGGCCGCGATGGCCGACTTGCGTGGCCGTCTCATCGATGCCGACTGCCGCTACAAGATCTACAAGAACACCTTGGTTCGCCGGGCGCTGTCTGAAAATGCGCCCCCCGGGACGCTCGACTTGGTCGGGGGACCGACAGCACTTGCCTTCTGCGGCAAGGATCCCTCCGCTGCCGCCAAGGCTCTCCGCACGTTCGCGACCACCCACGAAGCGCTCGTCATCAAAGGCGGCGTGCTGGCAGGCACCCTGCTCAACGATGCCCAGGTGCGTGAACTTGCCGACCTGCCGTCACGCGACGAGCTGATGGCACAGATGCTCGGCGCATTCGCTGCGCCGCTCAACGCGCTCGCTTCGATGATGAACAACCTGATCGGCGAAGTGTCCGGTCTTGTCCAGGCCCTGATTGACCGCAACTCCACGGAGAACTCAACAGAAACGGAGAACAACCAGTGAGTACATCCACCGAAGAGATTCTCGACGCCATCGGCAACATGACGGTGCTCGAGTTGGTCGAGCTGAAGAAGGCGTTCGAAGAGCGCTTCGACGTCACTGCCGCTGTGGCCTCACCGATGATGGTGGCTGCCGGTGCCGCCGGATCCGACGGCGATGGCGAAGCCGCCCCCGAAGCCGTCGACGAGGTCACTGTCATGCTGACTGCCATCGGCGACAAGAAGGTGCAGGTCATCAAGGAGGTGCGTTCGCTTACGAGTCTGGGTCTCAAGGAGGCCAAGGATCTCGTGGAGGCCGCTCCGAAGGCCGTGCTCGAGGGTGTGCCGTCCGCAGACGCCGACAAGGCCAAAGAGGCCCTCGAAGCTGTCGGCGCCACCGTCGAGCTGTCCTAGTCGCGCGCTGCCATCGGCTTGCCGCAAGCTCGGCGCCACGGTTGTGGCGCACGCCGGGGCTGGATAGCCTCGTTCTAGCCGTGGCACAGGTGGCCTCTCCCTTCGCGCACCCCACCAGTCCCCAGCATCGAGGCCCAGGGTTGAGGTCACTGTTTGCTGCGGACACCTGCGACTGCGCGCGCTTGAGCTCAATCGTCAACGGCCGTCGGCAGTCGCCTGCGACCCATCCCGCACAACTGAACCGCTAGGAGAGTCCGTTGTCGTCTCTTGTCGGCCGCGAACGCTATTCGTTCGGCAATCTCGACGAAGTCCTGGAACTCCCGGACCTCGTGTCCATCCAAAAGGACTCCTTTCAACGCTTCCTTGATCTCGGCCTCGCTGAGACGTTCGCCGACATCAGCCCCATCAGCGACTTCGGTGGGCACCTGCAGCTGGTCTTCTCTTTTGACCCGCACGACGAGGACCTTCGTCCGCCGCCCAAGTTCTCCGTGGAGGAGTGCAAGGAACGCGACATGACCTACTCGGCGCCGATCTTCGTGCGCGCCGAGTTCAAGAACGCCCACACCGGTGAGGTCAAGGCCCAGACCGTGTTCATGGGCGACTTCCCGATGATGACCCCCAAGGGCACGTTCATCATCAATGGCACCGAGCGGGTCGTGGTCAGTCAGCTTGTCCGTTCGCCCGGGGTCATCTTCCAGCCCGGTGAGCGTTACCGGCTGCGGAACATGTCCAAGCACCAGCTGGTGACCGCAACCATTCACCCCTACCGCGGCGAGTGGATCGAGTTCGACGTCGAGCACAAGCCCGGCAAGGACCCGACTGCCGGCAGCCGTGTGGCCCGAAAGCGCCGGCTCAGCATCTTCTCGTTGCTGCGAGCCCTGGGCTACGGCGAAGACCGCTATCCCGGCCTGCTCGAGCGCTTCGTCGAGCACTTCGACTTTCTCGAGCCGCAATGGGAGAAGGACCGCCACGTCGCGGTCTCCCAGGAAGAGTCGGTCATCGAGCTGTACAAGCGGGTGCGTCCTGGCGAGATGGCCACCGCAGACGCCGCCAACAACTACTTCCAGAACGCCTTCTTCGACGATCGCCGGTACTCGCTGTCCAAGGTCGGCCGTTACAAGCTGAATCGCAAGCTTGGCCCTGAGTTGGATCGCGTGTCCGAGCTGTTCGGCCTCGACTTCGTCGACCGAGACGACCCGCAGGCGCTTGATCATCCCGAGCTCATCCGGCCCGACCCCGAGTCCACGGTGCTCACCCGTAGCGAGGTCCTGGCCACTGCGAGCTACCTGCTGCACCTGGCAAACGCCGAGCCCGGCTACCGGCTAGACGACCAGGACCACTTCGCCAACCGTCGCATCCGCTCGGTCGGCGAGCTGATTCAGAACCAGGTTCGCATCGGGCTGAGCCGTATGGAGCGGGTCGTGCGCGAGCGCATGACCACCCAGGACGTCGAGGCGATCACGCCGCAGACGCTCATCAACATCCGGCCGGTCGTGGCGGCCACCAAGGAGTTCTTCGGCACCAGCCAGCTCAGCCAGTTCATGGACCAGGTGAACCCGCTGTCGGGCCTCACCCACCGCCGCCGCCTGTCCGCGCTCGGCCCCGGTGGTCTGTCACGCGAGCGAGCCGGTTTCGAGGTACGTGACGTCCACTTCAGCCACTACGGGCGCATGTGCCCCATCGAGACGCCCGAGGGCCCGAATATCGGGCTCATCGGGGCGCTGGCCACCTTCGCCCGCGTCAATGAGTTCGGCTTCATCGAATCGCCGTACCGGGTCGTCCGCGATGGTGTCTCGACCCGCGAGGTGCGCTACCTGACCGCCGACGAGGAAGAGGAATACGTCGTTGCGCAGGCCAACGCGCCGCTGAATCCCGACGGTTCGTTCCGCAATCCCCGCGTGCTCGTCCGCAAGAGTCCCCAGGGCGCCAGCCTGGAAGACCTGCGCCTGCAGATGGAGCGCGACACCTACTTCGCTGCCACCACCGAGATCAGCTACGTGCCGGCGTCCGAAGTCCAGCTCATGGACGTGTCGCCCAAGCAGATCGTGTCGGTGGCCACAGCGCTCATCCCGTTCCTCGAGCACGACGACGCAAACCGAGCACTCATGGGCGCCAACATGCAGCGCCAAGCCGTCCCCCTGCTGCGGGCCGAAGCCCCCTACATCGGGACCGGCATTGAGGGCCTGGCCATGGCCGACGCTGCCGAGATGGTCCTGTCCGACATCGACGGCGTTGCGACCGAGGTGACCGGCGACCAGGTCGTCCTGGAATCCGACGACGGCTACGAGCATGTGTTCCCGCTGCTCAAGTTCCGACGCTCCAACCAGGACACCTGCATCAACCAGAAAGCGCTCGTGCGCCCCGGTGACAAGGTGACCGCCGGTCAGGTGATTGCGGACGGGCCGTCAACCGACCACGGCGAGCTGGCGCTGGGCAAGAACCTCCTGGTGGCCTACATGGCCTGGGAGGGTTACAACTTCGAGGACGCCATCATCTTGTCCGAGCGCCTCGTGAAGGACGACGTGCTCACGTCGATCCACATTCACGAGTACGAGATCGACGCCCGCGACACCAAGCTGGGGCCCGAGGAAATCACCCGGGACATTCCCAACCTGGCCGACGACATCCTCGCCGACCTCGACGAGCAGGGCATCGTGCGCATCGGTGCCGAAGTCGAGCCAGGCGCTGTGCTGGTGGGCAAGGTCACCCCCAAAGGCGAGACCGAGCTCACGCCTGAGGAACGGCTCCTGCGTGCCATCTTCGGCGAGAAGGCCCGCGAGGTGCGCGACACGTCGCTCAAAGTGCCCCACGGCGAGAACGGCGTCGTCACCGACATCCGGGTGTTCAGCCGCGACAACGACGACGAGCTGCCACCTGGCGTAAACCAGCTGGTTCGTGTCTACGTGGCACAGAAGCGCAAGATCAGCGTGGGCGACAAGCTTGCCGGCCGCCACGGCAACAAGGGCGTGATCTCGAAGATCCTCCCGGTCGAGGACATGCCGTACTTGGCCGATGGCACACCGGTCGACATCATCTTGAGCCCGCTCGGCGTGCCGAGCCGCATGAACGTCGGCCAGGTGCTCGAGGCGCACCTGGGCTACGCGGCTCGCTGGGGCTGGAAGGCCACCGACGAGGGCGGCAACGGGCAAGTGATCGGCAATGAGCCGGTCAGCAACACCGCCCGCAAGACCCGCCCCACCACCGAGCCATCGCTGTTCATCGCCACCCCGGTGTTCGACGGCGCACGCTGGGACGAGAAAGAGGCCGCTGGACGGCATCCCACGATCCAGCAGACGCTCGAGAACCTGCGGCCGGAGTCGATCACCGGCGAACGGCTCATGACCCGTACGGGCAAGACGACGCTCTGCAACGGGCGCACCGGCGAGCGCTACGACGAGCCGATCATGGTGGGCTACAGCTACATCTTGAAGCTGGCGCACCTCGTCGACGACAAGATCCACGCCCGCTCCACCGGCCCGTACTCGATGATCACCCAGCAGCCGCTGGGCGGCAAGGCGCAGTTCGGCGGCCAGCGATTCGGCGAGATGGAAGTGTGGGCGCTCGAGGCCTATGGCGCCGCCTACTGCCTGCAGGAGCTGCTCACGATCAAGTCCGACGACGTGCTGGGTCGGGTTCGGGTGTACGAGGCGATCGTCAAGGGCGAGAACATTCCCGAGCCCGGCATCCCTGAGAGCTTCAAGGTGCTCATCAAGGAGATGCAGGCGCTCTGCCTCAACGTCGAGGTCATGTCGACGGCAGGGCATCAGATCGACATCCAGGGCCTCGACGAGGACGTCTTCCGGGCCGAGGAATCGCTGGGCATCGACATCAGCCGGCCCGAGCGCGGCACCGACGAAGAAGATGAACTGCGCCGTCAACGCATCTGACCGGCGCAACCGAACCGCAAGAACTCGCACGACACACAGGGCCAGATACACAGCATGATCGACGTCAACGACTTCTCTGACATCCGGATCGGCTTGGCGACTGCCGACGCCATCCGCACATGGTCCAACGGCGAGGTCCGCAAGCCGGAGACCATCAACTACCGCACGCTCAAGCCCGAGAAAGACGGCTTGTTCTGCGAGAAGATCTTCGGTCCCACCAAGGACTGGGAGTGCGGCTGCGGCAAGTACAAGCGCGTCCGGTTCAAGGGAATCATCTGCGAGCGCTGCGGCGTGGAGGTCACCCGCTCCAAGGTGCGACGTGAGCGCATGGGCCACATCGAGCTGGCAGCGCCGGTGGTGCACATCTGGTACCTGCGCGGCACTCGCTCGTGGCTGGCGTACTTCCTGACCGGCCTCGATCCCCGCCAGGAGCTCAAGGCCAAGGCGCTGGAACGCGTTATCTACTTTGCTGCGAACCTCGTCACCAAGGTTGAGAGCGAGAAACTTCACACCGACCTGCCGCGGCTCGAGGCCGAGAAGGCCGAGGAGATCGCCGTCATTGACGAGGAACTCGCTGAGCGGCGGGCCGAACGGCTTGGCGAGCTCGAAGGCGAGCTGGCATCACTGGAGACCGATGGCGCTCGTGAGCGCGACTTGCGGTCGGCCCAGCGTGAGGCCGAACGCGATCTCGAGGCACTCGACGAAGAAGCCGACGAAGAAAAGGATCTCGTCGAGCGTGCGTTTGCTGCGCTCAAAGATCTGCACGAGCGGATGATCATTGACGACGAGGATCTCTGGCGCGAACTGCAGGATCGCTACGGCCAGTACTTCGAAGGCGGTATGGGCGCCGAGTCCATTGCGCAGCTCATGGCCAACATGGACTTCGACACTGAAGAGGCTGAGCTTCGAGCCGCCATCGAGGCCTCCGACGGGCGACGTCCGCTGTCCGCGCAGCGCAAGCAGAAGGCGATCAAGCGTCTCAAGATCCTGAGCGCCTTCAACCGGCGTGACGAGCACGGTCGTCGCATCAACGATCCCCGGGCGATGATTCTCGATGCCGTGCCGTGCATCCCGCCGGACCTGCGGCCGATGGTCCAGCTTGACGGCGGCCGCTTCGCGACGTCCGATCTCAACGACCTGTATCGCCGGGTCATCAACCGGAACAACCGGCTGAAGCGTCTGCTGGATCTGCGGGCGCCCGAGATCATCGTTAACAACGAGAAGCGCATGCTGCAAGAAGCGGTGGATGCGCTGTTCGACAACGGTCGAAGAGGCCGTCCTGTGACAGGTCCCGGCAACCGGGCGCTGAAGTCGCTGTCGGACATGTTGAAGGGCAAGCAAGGCCGTTTCCGCCAGAACCTGCTCGGTAAGCGAGTGGACTACTCGGGCCGGTCGGTCATCGTTGCGGGGCCCACGCTGCGCCTGCACCAGTGCGGGCTGCCCAAGCTGATGGCGTTGGAGCTGTTCAAGCCGTTCGTCATGAAGCGGCTTGTTGACTCGGAGATCGCCCAGAACATCAAGTCGGCCAAGCGGATGGTGGAGCGCCGGCGCGCTGACGTCTGGGACGTGCTCGAGGACGTCATCAAGGAACACCCGGTGCTGCTGAACCGGGCGCCAACGCTGCACCGGCTGGGCATCCAGGCCTTCGAACCGCTGCTGGTGGAAGGCAAGGCAGTCCAGATCCACCCGCTGGTGTGCGCCGCGTTCAACGCCGACTTCGACGGTGACCAGATGGCCGTTCACCTGCCGCTGTCCTCGGAGGCGCAGGCAGAAGCCCGGGTCCTGATGCTGTCGGCCAACAACATCCTGAGCCCGGCCGACGGCCGCCCGATGACCGTGCCCAGCCAGGACATGCTGATCGGCAGCTATTACCTGACCGAGTTGCCCATGCGCAGCAATGAGAACAATCTCAACGATCCCGACGCTGGCAAGCCCATCTTCCGTCACCTGCACCAGATCGAGAGGGCGCTCGAGGGGTCCCAGGTTGGACTGCACCAGCTCATCGAATGGCGCATCCCACAGCTCAGCGACGGTAACGGCGGGTTCATCGCGACCACGCCTGGCCGTGCGCTGTTCAACGCCGCATTGCCCGACGACTTTGAGTACATCAATCGCGCTGTCCGCAAGAGCGAAATGGGCAAGATCGTTCGCACGCTTTCAGACAGCTACAGCACCAGCGACATTGCGACGAGCCTGGACCACATCAAGGACCTCTGCTACGCCTACGCCAGCCGCTCAGGTCTGACGATCTCGGTCGACGACGTGCGCACGCCACCGGACAAGGCCGAGATCCTCGAACGACACGAAGGCGAGGCGGAGCGAGTCGAGACCCAGTTCCGGCGCGGCATCATCACCGACGGTGAGCGGCGTCAGAAGGAAGTGGAGATCTGGACCGACGCCACCGACGAAGTGCGGCGTTCGCTCGAGGCTGAACTGGCCAAGACCACCTTCAACCCGATCGACATGATGGTCGGCTCAGGTGCCCGCGGAAACATGATGCAGGTGCGCCAGATCGCGGCGATCCGCGGGCTGGTGGCCAACCCTCGTGGCGACATCATCCCGCGCCCGATCAAGTCCTCGTACCGGGAAGGCCTCGCCACACTGGAGTACTTCATCTCCACGCCAGGCGCCCGCAAGGGTCTGGTCGACACGGCGTTGCGAACCGCTGACTCGGGCTATCTCACCCGCCGTCTGGTCGATGTGGCTCAAGAGCTCATCATCAACAGCGAGAATCCTTTCGACCGCCCTGGTCCGGTGAACGGGCTGTGGATCGATGACGTCGTCGCTGACAGGCCGGACAAGCGCACGCACCTTGACACGCGGCTGTTCAGCCGCTGCCTCGCGGCGGAGGTGACGCTCAGTGATGGCACTGTGTTCGAAGCCGGGAGGCTGATCGGTGACGACGAGCTGATTGCGCTGCGCGACGATCCTGAGGTCACGGGGGTGCGTGTGCTGTCCCCCCTCACCGACGACTCCGAATTCGGCGTGTCGGCCAAGGCCTATGGCGGATCGCTGGCAACGGGCAAGCTGATCGAGGTAGGCGAGGCGGTCGGCGTCATTGCCGCGCAGTCCATTGGCGAGCCCGGCACGCAGCTGACCATGCGCACCTTCCACACCGGCGGTGTCATCGGCGGCGAGAACATCGCTGGCGGTCTGCCCCGCGTCGTGGAGCTGTTCGAGGCGCGCACCCCGCGCGGCAAGGCTGTCCTGGCCCGCCGCTCGGGCGTGGTGCGCATCGGCGAGGACGACGGTCGGGGCCGCCAGATCGACGTCATCGGTGACGACGGCTCCGAGGACACCTACACCGTCCCGTCGATGTCACGCCTAGCAGTCGTCGACGGTCAGGACATCCGAGCTGGTGACCCGCTCGTGGACGGACCACGCGATCCCAAGGAGCTCATCGAGATCCGCGGTGTGCGCGAGACCCAGCAGTACCTCGTTTCCGAGGTCCAGAAGGTGTACCGCGAACAGGGCGTGTCGATCCACGACAAGCACATCGAGTTGATCATCCGCCAGATGACCCGGCGAGTGCTCGTAGGCGAGCAGGGTGACTCGCCGTTCCTGCCCGGCGAACAGGTCGACCAGCGGATCTATCGCGAAGCCAACCGCGAGCTGGTGGCCCAAAGCAGCCGCCCCGCTGAGGGCCGTCCGATCATCATGGGCATCACGAAGGCGTCGTTGGCGACCGAGTCGTGGTTGTCGGCTGCCTCCTTCCAGGAGACGACCCGCGTGCTGACCGAGGCCGCCATCGAGTCGCGCCGCGACAGCTTGAAGGGCCTCAAGGAGAACATCATCATCGGCAAGCTCATTCCTGCGGGAACGGGCCAGGACTGCTACCGCAACATCGAGACGGTCGCCCCCGAGTACGAGCCGATGGAGTTCTGGTCGTCCGAAGACGCCGAGGATCCGGCCGCATGGCTGGCCTCGATCGGCGACGAGACCGATTTGGACGAGACGGGACTCGACGCGAACGTCGCGTCGATCACCGACGCCAGCTGAACGGCCTGGTCGTCTCGTCGCTGGCGGTTGTCGTGTCGGGACGCGCTGCCTAGCCTGCTCTCTCAGTCAGGTGCGCTGCCGGTGGGGCTCCCCTCAGACTTGCCGGGCACTGCCCGCAAACCTGTCCCACTTACAGCTTCCCCAGCCACAGAGGTCTTGGTGCCCACGATCCAGCAACTGGTCCGCAAGGGCCGCAAGTCGAAGTCGACGAAGGTTCGCACGCCTGCGTTGAAGGGATCGCCGCAGCGGCGCGGGGTCTGCACGCGCGTGTACACGCACACGCCGAAGAAGCCAAACTCCGCCTTGCGCAAAGTTGCCCGCGTGCGCCTCACCAGTGGTGTCGAGGTGACCGCCTACATCCCGGGCGAGGGCCACAACCTCCAGGAGCACAGCATCGTTCTGGTTCGCGGCGGCCGGGTGAAGGATCTCCCCGGCGTCCGCTACAAGATCATTCGCGGTGCGCTGGATGCTTCGGGTGTGAGCGCCCGCCGGCAGGCGCGCTCGCGCTACGGCGCCAAGCGGGAGTCCTGACATGCCTCGCCGCGGTGCAGCGCCCCGCCGCGATATCGCTCCCGACCCCGTGTACGACTCCACGCTGGTCAGCCAATTCATCAACAAGGTGCTGCGGCGTGGCAAGCGATCGCTGGCCGAGCGCATCGTGTACCAGGCCATGGATCTCGTCGGCGAGCGGACGGGCGGCGAGCCGCTCGAGATTCTCAAGCGAGCGGTCGACAACACCCGCCCGCAAGTCGAGGTGAAGAGTCGCCGTGTTGGCGGCGCCACCTACCAAGTGCCCGTCGAAGTGCGACCCCGCCGCGCCACCGCGCTGGCGATCCGCTGGATCGTGGGCTTCTCCCGCGAACGCCGCGAGCGCACGATGTCGGAACGTCTCGCGAATGAGCTGATGGATGCCTCCAACGGCACCGGCTCGGCTGCCAAGCGGCGTGAAGACACGCACCGCATGGCAGAGGCCAACAAGGCCTTCGCGCACTATCGCTGGTGATTTGAGCTACCGGGGCAGCGCTGCGATGGCTCGAACTCAACCTCTCGACCGCGTCCGCAACATCGGGATCATGGCCCACATCGACGCGGGCAAGACAACGGTGACAGAGCGGATTCTCTACTACACCGGCGTCAACTACAAGATCGGCGAGGTCCACGATGGCGCCGCGACGATGGACTGGATGGAGCAGGAGCAGGAGCGGGGAATCACTATCACCTCGGCTGCCACCACCTGCCACTGGAACGATCACATCATCAACATCATCGACACGCCGGGCCACGTCGACTTCACCGTCGAGGTGGAGCGCTCGCTGCGGGTGCTCGACGGCGCCGTCGCGGTGTTCGACGGCGTGGCGGGTGTGGAACCGCAGACCGAGACGGTGTGGCGACAAGCCGACCGCTATGGCGTGCCGCGCATGTGCTTCATCAACAAGCTGGACCGCACAGGCGCCTCGTTCTTCGGCTCCCTGGCCAGCATCGAGGACCGGCTGACTCCCAACACCGTCGTGCTGCAGCTGCCGATCGGACTTGAAGCCGGTTTCGAAGGGGTGGTGGACCTCGTTGAGATGAACGCCGTGTTGTGGAAGGGCGACGATCTGGGCGCCACCTACGACACCGTCGACATTCCTGCCGATCTTGCCGACCAGGCAGCGGAGTACCGCAGCAAGCTGCTCGAGCGGCTCGCGGATGTCGACGAGGACATCATGCTGGCCTATCTCGAAGGCGATGACGTCGACGCTGCCACGGTGCGGCGGGCGATCCGCCAGGGCACCATCGACGGCCAGATCGTCCCGGTGCTCACCGGCAGCGCCTTCAAGAACAAGGGCGTGCAGCCGCTGCTCGACGCAGTGACGATGTACCTGCCCTCGCCTGTGGACATTCCTGCGATTGCGGGCCGTTCACTCAAAGGCAACGATGAGCTCGAGCGCAAGCCCGATGACAGCGAACCCTTCTCGGCGTTGGCGTTCAAGATCATGACCGACCCCCACGTCGGCAAGCTCATCTACTTCCGGGTGTACAGCGGCCGATTCGAGCGTGGCGGCCAGGTGCTCAACACCACGACGGGCAATCGCGAGCGCATCGGGCGCATCCTGCAGATGCACGCCAACAATCGCGAGGACCGTGACGACATCGCAACCGGCGACATCGTCGCGGGCATCGGTTTGAAGAACACCCGCACTGGCGACACGTTGTGCGATTCTTCACAGCCGATCGTGCTCGAACAGCTCAACTTCCCCGATCCAGTCGTGCACGTTGCTGTCGAGCCGAAGTCCAAAGGCGACCAGGACAAGCTGGGCAGGGCGCTCACAGCTCTCAGCGAGGAAGATCCCACCTTTCAGGTCAAGACCGACCACGAGACCGGCCAGACGGTGATCTCGGGCATGGGCGAGCTGCATCTTGAGGTGCTCGTCGACCGGATGCTGCGGGAATTCAAGGTCGACGCCTCGATCGGCAAGCCGCAGGTGGCCTACCGCGAGACGATCACGGCGCCGGTCGACAAGTTCGAGTACCGCCACATCAAGCAGACCGGTGGTTCGGGCCAGTACGCGGTGGTGGTCATCAATCTGCGACCGTCTGAGCCGGGCGAGGGATACGTTTTCGAAGACCGCATTCGCGGCGGTGTGATTCCGCGTGAGTACATCAACTCGGTCAACGCGGGCTTGCAGTCGTCGCTGGAGAACGGCCCGCTGGCAGGCTTTCCGCTGGTGGACGTGGCCGTCGATCTCGTCGACGGCAACCATCACGACGTGGACTCCTCGGAAATGGCGTTCAAGATCGCCGGCACGATGGCCATGCGCGATGCGACCAGGCTGGCGCGGCCGGTCCTGCTCGAACCGGTCATGTCGGTGGAGGTCGTGACGCCCGAGGACTACATGGGAGATGTCATCGGCGACCTGAACTCCCGGCGCGGCCGTGTCGGGCAGATGGAGCTGCGCGGCGTCAACCAGGTGATCGACGCCAAGGTGCCGCTGTCGGACATGTTCGGCTACGCCAACGACCTGCGGTCCCGTACCCAAGGCCGAGCCACATACAGCATGCAGTTCGACAAATACGAACAGGTGCCCTCCAACATTGCCGAGGAGATCATCAAACGCATCCGCGGCGAATGATCCGGCCCGCCGTTGGCGGGCACAACAGCCGTCCGGATTTCTGAGTTATTTGGCCGGGTTTATTGGAACTGGGCCACGGCGTCTCTAACCTCTCACCGTTCAACACGGTGAAGAATCAAAGGCATCCCCTGCACCTCACTCACCTCCGTTAGGCGAGCAGAACCCCGAAAGGCGGGTACGACATGGCCAAAGAGCGTTTTGAGCGGACGAAGCCTCACGTCAACGTGGGCACGATGGGACACATCGACCACGGCAAGACAACCTTGACGGCTGCTATCACGCGTGTCCTTGCTGAACAGGTCGGCGGCCAGGCAACGGCCTTCGACGAGATCGACAAGGCACCCGAAGAGCGCGAGCGCGGCATCACGATTTCCATCGCTCACGTCGAGTACGAGACGGCGAACCGGCACTATGCACACGTCGACATGCCCGGCCACGCCGACTACATCAAGAACATGATCACCGGCGCCGCCCAGGTGGACGGAGCCATCCTGGTCGTGTCTGCTGCCGACGGCCCGATGCCCCAGACCCGTGAGCACGTGCTGCTGGCCCGTCAGGTTGGCGTGCCGTACATCGTGGTCGCACTCAACAAGGTCGACATGGTCGACGACGAGGAGCTGCTCGAGCTCGTCGAGCTGGAGGTGCGCGAGCTCCTCAGCGAGTACGAATTCCCCGGCGACGACGTGCCCGTGATTCAGGTCTCCGCGCTGAACGCGCTCGAGGGCGACGCGGCCGCTGGCGAGCAAGTCATCGAGCTGATGAATGCGGTGGACGACTACGTGCCCGAACCCGAGCGCGACACCGAGCGCCCGTTCCTGATGCCGATCGAAGACGTGTTCTCGATCACTGGCCGGGGCACCGTGGTGACCGGCAAGATCGAGCAGGGCATCATCAACACCGGCGAAGAGATCGAGATCGTGGGCATCCGCAACACGCAGTCCACGACGGTCACCGGTGTCGAGATGTTCCGCAAGATCCTCGACCACGGCCAGGCTGGCGACAATGTCGGGCTGCTGCTGCGAGGCACCGGCAAGGATGACGTCGAGCGCGGCCAGGTCTGCACCCGCAAGGGCGCGATCACGCCCCACACCAAGTTCGAGGCACAGGTGTACGTGCTGAACAAGGACGAGGGCGGTCGTCACAAGCCGTTCTTCTCGAACTACCGGCCGCAGTTCTACTTCCGCACTACCGACATCACCGGCGTCGTTGAGCTTCCCGCAGGCACCGAGATGTGCATGCCGGGCGACAACACCGAGATGACGGTTGAGCTCATCAACCCGATCGCGATGGACGAGGGCTTGCGCTTCGCCATTCGCGAGGGCGGCCGCACCGTCGGTGCCGGCCGGGTCACCAAGATCATTCAGTAACAGAAGCGACGAGTCAGGCGTTCAAATGGCAGCACCTCGGATCCGGATGCGGCTCAAGGCCTACGACCACGAGATCGTGGACCAGTCCGCACAGAAGATCACCGAAACGGTGCTGCGCACCAACGCCAAGGTCCGCGGGCCTATACCGCTGCCGACGGAGAAGCACCGCTACACCGTCGTGCGGTCACCCCACAAGGACAAGGACTCGCGCGAGCACTTCGAGATGCGCATCCACAAGCGCCTCATCGACGTGATCGACCCCACTGACAAGACGGTCGACTCGCTCCAGCGGCTCGACCTGCCCGCCGGCGTCGAGATCGAGCTCAAAGTCCAGCCCTAGGGACGCATCCCTTGTCGAGGGCCTGCGCCCCCGGCGGGCGAGTGTTTCCGAATGGGTGCAACCCCGTGCGCTTGCCGCAGCAGGGACGTTTCCAAGGCCTTCGCAGGCGACTCTAGAGACCTCATCGCTTGGTGCACGAGTTCTCAAAAAGTTCAGGAATCGTGATCGCATGCCGGTGATCGAGCGAACCTTCTCGGATTTCTTGCGCCATCCGAACGAGGTGGTGGCCGAACTTGATGAGCACGATGTCGTGCTCCGTCGACGGAACGCGCCTGCGCTTCGGCTGTGCCGCGCCGACCGTGACGTCGCACGCTCGGAGCCGTTTGACGCGCTCGCTCGACTGTTGCGAAACCTGGCAATGCACAGCCCAGGTTCAATTAGTGCGGCCTTGAGCGATGCGTATCCATGGGTGGCCTACCTGCCCTGCGAGGAATGTGAATTGTTCGCGGAGGAGTTGACGCAGGAACTCCTGGCGGCCGCCTCGGTAGGGAATTACGCACCTGTTGCTCAACTGGTGCGTGAGTGGCAGTCGACTGCCGAGGTCTATGCCGATCCCGAGTTGCTGCGTCGGCTTTCGGAACCGATCGAGGTGACGCACGGCGGGCCGGTTCCGTATCCGACCGGCTGAGTCTGTTAGGCCGAGCATCTTGCCGAGACGCCGGGAACGCGTAGCGCCACCGCCACGATTGGACGGCTGGGATTTCCGCTTTGCGAACAACGATGCAGCGAAGGGCTGGGATCAGGTGTCAGCGGCTGTTCCAGCGAACGATCTGGATGACCGCAGCCAGCACCGGCCATCCCAAGGCCACTGAGTAGCGGTTCTCTCGTCAGCGTCGGTCAATACTGGATCAGCGACAGCATTGCTAGGTGCAGTTGCGTCCGCAAGCGGGCGCTGTGCTGTTCTATCCGCCCGCAAGCGGGCGGACCAAGTGCACCTCCGATGTCTCGGTGAGGGCTTCGAGCATCGGGTCGGGGATGATCTCGCCGTCGATGGCGACCGCGGTGGACGAGGTCTCGACGAGATGCGCATTCAGCGACGGGTAGAGCTCTGAGAGCTGCCGCACGAGATCGCGCACGTTCGCAGCCTCGATCGTGACCTCGGCAAGGTCGGTGTGCTTGCGCTGGTCGGTCGAGAAGTGAACGACCGCCATCGAGCTGCCCCCGACGAGATCCCTCTGCGATCAGCCCTCGTTGGCCGTCAGTGCCGCCAGCACTCGCGGCGGCGAGAGCGGCAGGTCGCTGATGCGCACACCCGTGGCGTCGGCCACGGCGTTCGCCAACACTGGCAGCGGCGGCACGATGCCCACCTCGCCGACGCCGCGCACTCCGTAGGGATGCGATGGGTTGGGAACCTCCACGATGACCGTCTCGATCATCGGCAGGTCTGACGCCACCGGGATGCGGTAATCCAGGAAACCTGGGTTCTCGAGCGCTCCGTCGTCGGAGTAGATGTACTCCTCGTTAAGCGCCCAGCCGATGCCCTGCACGACACCGCCCTGCATCTGGCCTTCGACGTAGCTCGGGTGGATGGCTGTGCCGGCATCCTGGGCCGTGGTGTAACGCTCGACGGTGATGCGGCCGGTCTCGGAATCGACGGAGATGTCCGCCACCTGCACCGAGAACGCCGGGCCTGCGCCGCGGGCATTCAACGAAGCGGTCGTACCCAGCGGGCCGCCGGTGCGCTTCGCGTTGCCGGTAATAGCAGCCAGCGGCAGCGGCTCCTGTTCGCCGGGTCCGTGCACGGCCGAGCCGTCCACCCAGTCAACCTCTTCGAGGTCGCAGTCCCAGGTCTTCGCCGCACGCTTGCGCAGCTGCACCTTGAGGTCGCGGCACGCCTCCACAACCGCCATGCCCGTGGCGAATGTGGCACGGCTGCCCTCGGTGACGTCGGTGAAGCCGACGACCTCGGTGTCGCCCACAACCGGCTGGATCAGGTGCACGTCCAACCCGAGTTCCTCCGCGGCCATGATGGCCATGGATGCCCGGCTGCCGCCGATGTCGGGACTTCCGGTGATGACCGTGGCGGTGCCGTTCTCGTTCAAGTTGACGGTGGCGCTCGACGCCTCGCCGATGTTGAACCAGAAACCGGTGGCCACGCCGCGGCCGTATTGCTTGACGGCGGTCGATTCGCCGCTGGGCCCGGCGGGAGGCTCCGACTGGTAGTGATCGCTGTCTCGAATTGCCTCGAGGCATTCGCGCAGACCGATTAACGGCCACTTGGGGCCGTACGGCGTCGGGTCGCCCTGCGACGGGCAGTTGTGGAGCCGGAGCTCGATGGGGTCCATGCCGAGCTGGCGGGCGATTTCGTCGACCACTGAGTCCATGGCAAACGCCGCAACCGGTGCCGATGGCGCCCGGTACGCAACGTTGACAGGCCGGTTGAGCACCACGTCGTGGCCCTCGACATAGAGGTGATCCAAGGTGTAGGCCGAGACGACGCACATGCAGCCGAGCATCGCCGCAATGCCACCGAAGGCCCCGTTCTCGTACGCCAGCCAAGCCTTCGCCGTGGTAATCGTGCCGTCATTGTGGGCACCGACCTTCATCTTGATGATCGACCCGGGCGCGGGCCCGGTGGCGCGGAAGACGTCCTCGCGGCTCATCACGATCTTGACTGGTCGGCCCGCCTTCGTCGACAGCAGCGCTGCCACCGGCTCGATGTAGATGGTGGTCTTGCCGCCGAAGCCGCCGCCGATCTCGGCCGGTATGACCTTGATGCGCGATGTGTCCCAGCCCAGCACCGTGGCCGTCGACGAACGCACCATGAAGTGGCCCTGCGACGAGCACCAGATGACGGCCTTGCCCTCCTGATCGCAGTCCACGACGCAGGCGTGAGGCTCGATGTAGCCCTGATGCACGGCCTGAGTCGAGAACTCCCGCTCGATCACGATGTCGGCTTCGGCAAATCCCTGCTCGGTGTCCCCGCGCTCATACACCGTGCGAGCTGCGATGTTGGAAGGCTCGGTGGGCCGGGGCTCGACGCCGCGGGTAAACAGGTTGTCGTGCAGGATCGGAGCGTCGTCAGCCATCGCGTCCGCCAGGTTGAGCACGTGGGGGAGCAACTCGTAGGTGACCTCGATGGCCTCGGCCGCTGCCTTGGCTTCGCGACGGGTCGACGCTGCCACCGCGGCAACCGCATGGCCGGTGTAGAGCACCTTGTCGCGGGCGATGACAGTGCACATCAGCTTGCGGGTGGCGCCCTTGGGGGGTGCCTCGAGGAAATCGGCCCCAGTGACCACGGCCTTGACACCGGGCATCGCCGCGGCTGCCGACGTGTCGATGGACACGATACGGGCGTGGGGGTGCGGCGAGCGCAGGATGTGCCCGTGCAGCATTCCCGGAAGGATCAGGTCGGCTGCATAGCGGGCCTTGCCGGCCACTTTGTCGAGGCCGTCGTGGCGGACCGGGCGGGTGCCGACCCAGCGGTACCCGCCGCTGCCATTGCCGTCGGTGCCGTTGCCGTTGGAGGTGCCCGGGGTTGCGGGTGCTTCGGTGGTGCTCATGTTCAGGTGTCCTTGTGCGTTCTCAAGCGAGGTTGGGTCAAGCGGCGGTACGGATCTGGACGGCTGCGTCGAGCACGGAGCGCACGATCTTGTCGTACCCGGTGCAACGGCACAGATTGCCTGCCAGCGCGTAGCGCACTTCGGTTTCGGTGGGATCAGGGTTCTCGTCGAGGAGAGCCTTTGCAGCCACGAGGAATCCGGGAGTGCAGATGCCGCACTGCAGCGCAGCGCCTTCGAGGAAGCACTGCTGCAGCGGGTGCAGCCCCTCGGCGCTGGCGAGACCCTCGCAGGTGGTGATGGCTGCGCCGTCTGCCTCGGGAGCGAAGATCAGGCACGAGCACTGCAGGCGCCCGTTCATGATGATCGAGCAGGCACCGCAGTCGCCGGTGCCGCAGCCTTCCTTGGCCCCGATGAGACCCAGCTCGTCCCGCAGTGCATTGAGCAGCGATTCGCCGTCTTCGGTCAAGAAGTCAACAGTGTCGCCGTTGATCTCGCAGGTCACATGGGTGCGGGTCATTGGGAAGCTCCGGGCTGTTGGTTGTCGGGTTGTCCGTTGCGTGTGCGGATCCGGTCGGCGGCGATGCCGGCGGCTCGACGGGTGAGCACACCGGCGACCTGGCGCCGGTAGTTGATCGTGCCTCGCTTGTCATCGATGGGATTGCAGGCATCGCTGGCGGCTGTGGCTGCTGCGGCCAGCGCCGCGTCGTCGAGACGGCTGCCGACCAGCGCTGCTTGCGCTGCGGGCACTCGCACGACGGTGGGAGCCACCGCGCCGAGTGCAACAGCGGCCGCGCTCACGGTGCCGTTGCCATCCAGCGTGAGCCGTACGCCGGCGCCCACCACGGCGATGTCCATCTCAGTGCGCGGGATGAGCCGCAGGTAAGCGTCCGCGGTGCGGGCTGCTGGGCGCGCGAGCTCGAAGCTCACCACGATCTCGCCGTGGGCCAGCGACGTCTGGCCCGGACCCGTCACCACGTCGGCCACGGGCACTCGTCGCTCGCCGTCGGCCCCTGCGATCACCGCGACCGCATCGTTCACCACCAGAGCCGGCACAGAGTCGGCGGCGGGAGAGGCGTTGCACAGGTTCCCACCGAGGCTCGAGCGGTTCTGGATCTGGTCCGACCCGATGAGCCCGGAGGCCTCGCTCAGGCCCGGAAAATCGGCACTGAAGGCGGCATCGCCGGTGAGCGCCGAAGAGGGCACTGCGGCTCCGACGTGCCAGGTGTCGCCCTCGAGGCTTACCGACATGAGACGGTCGATCTTCTTGAGGTCGATCACCATCGACGGCTCGGGCCGGCCGCCGCGCATCTGCGGCACGACGTCGGTGGCGCCTGCGAACACGATGGCGTCGGTATCGCCAGCGAGCAGCGCCCGGGCCTCATCGATGGTGGTCGGCGCGGCATATTTCATGCGGGTAGCTCCCGATCCGGTATCTGTGGCGAAATGTATCGACGGCACCGCCTCTCGGCGGTCGTGAGTACACGGCAGCGGACGATAGTTGCGCTGGGCCGTGCTTGTCGCGTTAGCGAACGTCGTCGGCCGCACGGGCGAACGCGACCCGGCGGCGAGCGAACGAAGAATGGTCGCCGGAAACCGGCAATCATGGCGGGTGCTGGGCGAGACCCAAGGAGCGAGTCATGGCTGAACAACAGGGTGCAGCGCGGGTGTCCGACTGCGTCGTGCTGGCGAAAGTGCCCGACGGGCCGCTCAGTAGCGAGCACTTCGCGATGCAGACCGAAGACGTGCCCGAACCGGGGCCAGGCGAGGTGCTGGTGCGGGTGCAGGCGATCACGATCGGCGCGGGACAGCGGGCCGGACTGCAAGGCAGTGCCAGCTACGCGGGCGCTCCGGAGGTGGGCGTCGTGATGCGAGGCACTGGCGCCGGCGTGGTGGAGGCCTCGAACGCCGAGGGGATCAACGTGGACGACACGGTGGTGGGCTGGACCGGCTGGCGCCGCCATGCAGTGATGGCCAGCGGCGATCTCCGCGTTGCCGAAGGCTCGCTCGATCCCGCCTTGCACCTGGGTGTGCTGGGTACGAACGGGCTCACTGCCTACTTCGGCTTGCTGGATGTCGGCCGACCGCAGCCGGGCGAGACCGTGGTGGTGTCCGCAGCGGCCGGGTCGGTGGGACACATTGTCGGACAGATCGCCAAGTCGCTCGGCGCCACGGTGGTGGGCGTGGCCGGTTCGGACGAGAAATGCGAGCTGCTGACCGACGAGATCGGCTTCGACACTGCCATCAACCGGCACTCGCCCGATTTCCGGGCCGAGTTCCGGGCTGCCACACCCAGCCGCATCAACGTGTACTTCGACAACACCGGCGGCGAAATCCTGGGCTCCGCCCTGTTCCGCATGGCCACCTTCGGCCGCATCGTGTGCTGCGGAGCCGTGTCGGCCTACGACACCGCCACTCCCGACCCCAGCCCGCGCGGCATCCCGGGCCTGCTGGTGAACAATCAAGTACGCATGCAGGGCTTCATTGTCTTCTCCTACGCCGACCGCTACGACGAGGCCCGCGCGGAGATGCGCGAGTGGATAGATGCCGGTTCGCTCGTGCCCCGTCACGTCACGTACAACGGCCTCGACGCCGCGGGTGGCGCATTCGTCGACCTGCTCGGCGGCCGCACGATCGGCACCACCATCGTCCGCCTCGGCGACTGAGCCGCATGCACCGCGCATTCGGCTGCCATGCGCACGGTGCAACCTAGGCTCAGCCCATGGCGGCCGCGCCCGAGCAGGAGCGAGTGGATTCTGATTGGTACGCCCATAGTGGAGACCGATCATCCGCTCTCGCGAGGCTTGCGGTTCGAGGCTCGTATCCGATCGTGATCCTGCTGGGGATCGGCATCTACACCACGCTGGGATCGCTCGGCGCGCCCGTCGTGGTTGCGTCGTACGTGGCGGTGCTGGTTGGGGCCGGACTGGTCACTTTGCACGAGATCATCGTGCCCTATCGCCCCGAATGGCGTCCGCAGGGTGGCGACGTGCGAGCCGATGTGGCCTTCATGGTGGCCGTGCAGGTGGTGTTGCCGTTGCTGTTCTCGCTCGCAGCAACGACGGCGTTTGCCGGCTGGTTGCGAGAAGGCGACCTCACGCTCGGGGGCCTGTGGCCGCACACCTGGCCCGTCGCGCTGCAGGCGGTCCTGATGCTGGCCGTGGCTGACTTCTTCCGGTACTGGATGCACCGCGCGTTTCACGGCTCAGCGTTCATGTGGCGGTGGCACGCCGTGCACCACTCGCCGCACCGGCTGTACTGGCTCAACGTCGGGCGCTTCCATCCAGGAGAGAAGGCGGTCCAGTTCTGCGTTGACGCATTGCCGTTTGTGCTCGTGGGCGTGGGAAGCGAGGTGCTTGCGGCGTATTTCGTCTTCTACGCGCTGAACGGCTTCTATCAGCACTCCAATTGCGATGTGCGCCTTGGGTGGCTCAACTACCTCATCAGCGGCCCTGAGCTGCACCGTTGGCACCACTCTGAGCTGCCGGCGGAGTCCGATCACAATTTCGGCAACAACCTGATCATCTGGGATGTGCTGTTCGGGACCCGGTACCTCCCCGCGGACCGAGCCGTCGGACGGCTCGGACTGCTGAACCGGGAATATCCGACGGGCTTTGTGGCCCAGATGCGCACCCCATTGATTCGAGGACTCGACAAGCGGGCCGTCGAGACAACGACGTCTTCGTGACCGACGGCTTCAACTACCGCCTGCTTCGAGCTGGACTGGCCGCGGCCAGCGGGCGAACGCACCGTCGGCTCGTCGATGCGTGCGCCCATCCGCGGGCGGCTCAGGATCAAGTGCTGCAACGCATCCTGTCCGACAATGCCGGCACGGTATTCGGCGCCGATCATCGATTCGGCTCCGTCGCAGGATTCGAGGACTACCAGCGTGCCGTGCCAGTGCAGACTTATGAGGACCTGCGGGAGGGGATCGAGCGGCAAGAGGCCACCGGCGAGCCCTGCCTTACCGCGGAACAGCCCGTCTATTACAACCAGACCAGCGGCACCGTCGCAGCGCCCAAGAACATCCCGCTGACCAAGGCCGGCTTGGCCCGAATCCAACGCTTGCAGCGACTCGCCGCATACGCGTTGTCGAGGCGGACATCAGCACTCGGCGGCAAGGTGTTCGTGGTGAGCGGCGCTGCGCACGAAGGCACCATGCCGGCGGGCACGCCGTACGGCTCGGCATCGGGCCAGATCTACGCGAGCCAGGGTGCGCTGCTTCGCCGCCGGTATGTGCTGCCCGCGTCGGTCTCGGACATTGCCGACTACGACGCCCGCTACTTGACGATGGCGGTGCTGGGTGCCGCTGACGACTCCGTCACTGCGATGGCGACGGCGAACCCGTCGACGTTCGTCCGGCTGATGGATGTGCTCAACACGCACGCCGAGATGGTGCTCACCGCAGTGGCCACGGGGAAATTGCCAGCGGGCTGCTCTGTCGAGAATCGCAGCGACCAACTCGGGCTCCGGGCGGATCCGGAGCGAGCTGCAGCGCTGGGCCGATGCCTCGAGACTGCTGGCGAGCTCACCTACGCCGACATCTGGAGCGATCTGCGCGCGGTTGTGACGTGGACCGGGGGGAGCTGCGGCCTGGCCGTCGAGCGCCTCCAGCCAATGTTGACGAGCGGTTGCCCCGTGTTCGAATTGGGCTATCTCGCCAGCGAGGTGAGCGGCACCGTCAACATCGATCCCATCGAGGGCTCGTGCGTGGCGACCCTGGCCGACAACTTCTTCGAGTTCGCAGAACGCGACGCGTGGGAGGCGGCAGCCGATGAAGCGGACCGTGGCCTGCAAACCTGCACGCTCGCCGACCTCGAGACCGGACGCGACTACTACGTCATCGTGACCACGGCCGACGGTCTGTACCGCTACGACATGAACGACATCGTGCGGGTGACGGGCTGGGTGGATCGCACGCCGGTCCTGTCCTTCATCCAGAAAGGCAAGGGAGTCACGAGCATCACCGGCGAGAAGCTCTATGAGTCTCAGGCGATCTCGGCCGTGACCGCTGCGATCGCGGAACTCGGGACCGTCGCGCCGTTCTTCATCATGCTCGCCGACGAGGCCGAGGCGACCTACACGTTGTACGCGGAACTGACGAGTACACGCGACGCCGTGCCGGAGCCCAGCGTGGCCGGCGACTTGGCGAGCAGCATCGAACGGTCGCTGCGACACGCCAATGTCGAGTACGACGCGAAACGAGCCAGCGGTCGGCTCGCTCCGCTGCGCGTCCGGTTCCTTGCTGCGGGCACCGGCGACGCATACCGGCGGCAGCGTGTCGCCGACGGCCAACGCGATGTGCAGTTCAAGTACCTCCACTTGCAGTACAGCGCCGAGTGCTCGTTCGGCTTCGACGACTTCCTCACCGCTACCTGAGCGAGATTCGACGGGGTCACCGCGTGCAGATCCGCCATCTGAAAGCGTTCACGTTCCCGGTGCCGTTCAAGCGTGTGTTCCGGCATGCCTCCGCGAGCCGCAGCCAAGCCGAGAACGTCATCGTGGCGGCCCACGCTGCCGACGGGAAGATCGGTTACGGAGAGGGGTGTCCGCGGCTGTACGTGACTGGGGAAACGGTCCTCGACTGCGCTGCATTCGTCAGCCGGTACGCCGATTTGTTCTGCGCGGATGTCAGGAGCGTGAACGATCTGCGGGCGTGGGCCGATGCCCATCGCAGCGCCATTGACGAGAATCCAGCCGCGTTCTGTGCGATGGAGATCGCTGCGCTCGATCTTCTGGGCAAGGAAAACAGCTGCAATATCGAGCAATTGCTCGGCGTTGCGGCGGGCCCGCCCGACGTGGCGTACTCCGCAGTCGTGGGCGACATGCCGTTGCCGCTGTATCGATGGCAGCTCCGTGGATACCGGGCGCGCGGCTTCACCGATTTCAAGGTGAAGCTCTCGGGCTCGCTCCGGCGTGACCGCGCAAAGCTGGCACCGTTCGCCTCTCGAGATCCAGGGCCGGGGACCGTGCGCCTCGATGCGAACAACCTCTGGGAGACGCCCATGGCGTGCATCGAGCACTTGGACGCGTTGGATGACGTCGCGTTCGCCATCGAGGAACCGCTGCAGGCGGGTGACATCGAGGGGTGCGCTCAGATCGCCCGTGAGTGCCGCATCAAGATCATCGCCGACGAGAGCGTGTGGCTCGCCGACCAGCTGGAGGCGTTGGCGGATCCGTCCCGGTGGATCGTCAATGTGCGCGTGTCGAAAATGGGCGGCGTCCTCAGGTCACTCGACGTCGTGGCCGCCGCAGCGAATGCCGGCATCGATGTCATCGTCGGATGCCAGGTGGGGGAGACGAGCCTGCTCACCCGGGCAGCGCTTCCAGTCATCGCGAGCGCCCCGGGCGCAATCGTGGCGGCAGAGGGTGCATTCGGCACGCACCTGCTGGCCAGTGATCTCACTGATCGGACCATCATGTTCGGTCACGGCGGCGTGCTGCGGGGACGCGACGTGCCCGATCGCAGCGGCGGCGGGCTGGGCCTTCGGCTTGATCCCGCAGCCGTTCTGGTGCCGCTGGAGGTCACGTGAGCGACGACCGCTTCGCCGCGGCGAGCCTGGCGCTGGGCCTGGCGTTCTTGGCCCGCGTCGCGGGCCAAGCCACCCAGCGCTGGTGGGGTGTCAGCTTCTTGCCCTCGCAGGACGCATGGCAGGGCAGCAGCCTGCCGTTCCCGGCACTGTTCGTGTCCCAGCTCGTGATCCTGGTCATCATCGCGGTAGCGACGCTGCGGATCCGAGCAGGCCGGAATCTCTTCGGGCGGCGCTGGATGACGCCGGTCGCTTGGCTTGGGATCCTGTACTTCACCGTGATGTCGGCCCGCCTGGTTCTCGGGCTCGGGGGCAGCGCCGGCGTATTCGGCGAGGACAGCTTTGCCGCCGGAAGGTGGTTCACTGCCTACCTGCCGACGGTGTTTCACCTGGTCCTGGCGGGTGAAGTGCTGCTGTTCACGGCCTACCAACGCGCTCGCCTGAGACAGATCAGCTGAGCGCCAGCGGGGTTGGGGCAGTCGTGGGGGCTCGGTAGGCTGCTTCATTCGCGGTGTGGGAGTTCCTGCGCCGAACCGACGTCCGGCCAGGCCGGGTGCTGCGAGCGAAGAGTTCGGGGCACACGGAACCGGTCGGCACAACCAGAGAACCGCTCCGCCGGCAGTGCCGTGCGGAGCGTTTACGTGCCGCTCGTGAGAGCGGTCCGGCAAGCAGAGTGCCGCCCTTACGGGTGGACTGGCAAGCCGAGCCACCCGCAAGGGTGGCGAGAAGGTACGAAGGCACGAGAGAGACGCGCACATGGCGAACAAGGCGCTTGTCGCCACCAAGGTCGGCATGACACAGCTCTGGGACGACGACAACAAGGTCGTCCCGGTCACCGTGCTGCGCGTGGATGCATGCCGGGTCACCCACGTCCGCACCACCGAGCAGGACGGCTACACCGCGGTGCAGGTCACCTACGGCCACCACGAAGCCCGCAAGCTCAACCGCCCCACGGTGGGTCACTACGAGCGTGCTGGGGTCGACCCCGGCGTACGCCTCGTAGAACTGCGGCTCGATGATGTGAGCGAAGTGAAGGTCGGCGCCGAATTGGGCGCCGACCTTTTTGGTCCTGGCGAGCTCGTCGATGTGACGGCCACCTCCAAAGGCAAGGGCTTCGCCGGAGTCATGAAGCGGCACAATTTCTCGGGCCAGCGAGCCAGCCACGGCGCCCACCGCGTGCATCGCGCTCCCGGAGCCATCGGTGCCTGCGCCACGCCCTCGCGTGTGTTCAAGGGGACCCGAATGGCCGGCCGCATGGGCAGCGAGAAGGTCACCACGCTCAACCTCGCTGTCGTCGAGGCCGACGCGGAGCGCGGCCTGCTGTTGGTGCGCGGTTCGGTCCCCGGACCCAAGGGCGGCACGGTCATCGTCCGCAACGCTGTCAAAGCGCCACTGGGCGCGTCCGCAAACGCAGCGCCACTGGGCGCGTCGGCAGCCCCAGCGCCGGCAAGGGTTTGAGGGGGTTCAGATGACGCTCACGCTCGACGTCCGCACCTCCGACGGCGGCACTGCCGGCACCGTCGATCTCGACGAGGCCCTCTTCGGCATCGAACCGAACATGGCGGCACTGCACCAAGCCGTGACCGCCCAGCTTGCAGCTCGCCGCAGCGGCACTCACAGCACCCGCACGCGCGCCGAGGTGCGCGGTGGCGGCGCCAAGCCCTGGCGGCAGAAGGGCACCGGTCGGGCCCGGGCGGGTTCGATCCGCGCCCCCCAGTTCGCCGGTGGCGGCGTGGCACACGGTCCCAAGCCTCGCGACTACCGCCAGAAGGTGAACCGCAAGATGGTGCAGCTCGCCCTCCGATCCGCCCTGAGCGATCGGGCTCGCAGCGAGCGCGTCATGGTCATCGACGAGTGGCGCTTCGCCCAGCCCCGCACGAAGGAAGCCATTGCCGTGCTGGAGAACCTGTCCCTCGACGGACAGGTTCTGCTCGTTCTGGACGACAGCTCCGCACACAAGACCGCCGACCGCAGCTTCCGCAATCTCCCCTCAGTGCGTTCTGTCCGCACGGCCGAGCTGAACGCCTACGACATCCTGCGCTCGGACTGGCTGGTCTTCACCCGCGACACCTTGCCAATCAGCAGTGGGCCAATCAGCAGTGGGCCAATCGGCAGTGAGCCGACCAGCAGTGGCTCAACCAGCCGCGGCTCGCAGAGCGGGGGAGCAGACCAGTGAAGGACCCTCGCGACGTGCTGATCGCCCCCGTCATCTCGGAGAAGTCCTACGACTTCCTCGAAGAGGGCGTGTACGTGTTCCGCGTCCATCGGTCGGCCAGCAAGCCGGAGATCCGCCAAGCCGTCGAGTCGGTCTTCGACGTGAAGGTCGCCAAGGTCAACACGCTGAACCGCAAGGGCAAGGCCCGCCGCAACCGGCGCAGCGGCACAATCGGCAAACGGCCGGACACCAAGCGGGCGATCATCACCCTCGTCGAGGGCGACTCGATCCAGATCTTCAATTCCTGAGGCGCAGCGTCATGGGCATTCGAGTACGCAAACCGACAAGTCCCGGCCGGAGGTTCCAGACCGTCTCGGACTTTGCTGACATCACCGCAACCAAGCCCGAGCGCTCGCTCATCGCCAAGCAGCACTCCACCGGCGGCCGGAACAGCTACGGCCGCAAGACCTCTCGCCACCGTGGCGGCGGTCACAAGCAGCGATATCGGCTGATCGACTTCCGCCGCAACAAAGACGGTGTGCCCGCCACGGTCGCCACCATCGAGTACGACCCCAACCGCAACGCACGCATCGCGTTGCTGCACTACCACGACGGCGAGAAGCGCTACATCCTGGCGGCAGCGGGGCTGGAAGTCGGCGACAAGCTGGCCAACGGACCCCAAGCAGAAGTGCGCGCCGGCAACGCCATGCCGCTGCGGTACGTGCCGGTCGGCACCACCGTTCACAACGTGGAGCTCAAGCCCGGCGCGGGCGGCCGCATTGCGCGTTCGGCAGGTTCCAGCGTGCAGCTGGTGGCCAAGGAAGGCGCGTACGCCACCTTGCGCCTGCCGTCCACTGAGATGCGCCGGGTGCCGATCGACTGCCGGGCCACGATCGGCTCGGTCGGCAACTCCGAGGCCGATCTCATCAAGATCGGCAAGGCGGGCCGGAACCGCTACAAGGGCGTGCGCCCGCAGACCCGCGGCGTGGCCATGAACCCCGTCGACCACCCCCTCGGCGGCGGCGAGGGCAAGTCCTCGGGTGGCCGCCACCCGGTGTCGCCGTGGGGCAAGCCCGAAGGCCGCACCCGCTCCAAGAACCGCAAGTCCAACGACCTCATCGTCCGCCGCCGCCGGACGCGCGGGTCCCGGAGGTAGAGCGATGCCGCGCAGTCTCAAGAAGGGCCCGTTCGTCGACGACCACCTGCTGTCCAAGGTGGACGCACTCAACGAGAGCGGCGAGCGCAAGGTCATCAAGACGTGGAGCCGGCGCTCCACGATCATCCCCGAAATGATCGGCCACACCATCGCCGTGCACGACGGGCGAAAGCACCTGCCGGTATACGTGACCGAGTCGATGGTGGGCCACAAGCTCGGGGAGTTCGCGCCGACGCGGACATTCAAGTTCCACGCGGGACAGGAGCGAGGCGGTCGTCGGCGATGAGCGGCTTGATCGATCTCGACGTCATCGCTGGGGCGAAGGCGACGCACAAGTACGCGCGGCTGTCGGCATCGAAGGCTCGCGTCGTGCTCAACCTGGTCCGCGACGAGGACCTGGGACTGGCCCGCGACCGCCTGCGCTTTTGCGAGCGCGGTGCCGCCGAGGTCGTGTCCAAGGTGCTCGAGAGCGCCGTGGCCAACGCCACCAACAACGAACAGCTCGACGCCGACGAGCTGTACGTGGCCGAGTGCTGGGCCGACGAGGGTCCTGTGCTGAAGCGGTGGCGCCCGCGGGCGCGAGGCCGCGCCACGCGCATTCACAAGCAGACCTGTCACATCACGGTGATCGTGGCGCAGCTCAGCTCTGAGGAACTGGAGTTGCGCGAGGCCCGCCTCGCGGCCTCGGGCGCTCAGACGGCCACCGCCGCTCGCGCTGCTCGCGTTGCCGCCAGCCGTGTCGCCGACGCCACCGATGAGGCGCAAGACGCTGAGCGTGAGGACATTGTCAACGTGGCCGAAGCAGTCGACGAGACCGAAGACGCGACCGCCGAGACCGACGTGGCCGAAACAGTCGCCGAGGCCGACGAGACCGAAGACGCCGCCGCCGAGGCCGACGAGACCGAAGAAGTCTCCGCTGTTGCGACGGACGATGTCAGCCCAGCCGATGAGACCGACCCCACGACAGAGGCCGAGTCCGCCACCGACGACGCCACCGACGACGCCACCGACCGCAAAGAAGGCAGCTGAGCCATGGGTCAGAAAGTCAACCCATACGGCTTCCGCTTGGGAATCACCACCGACTGGAAGTCGCGCTGGTACGCCGACAAGGAGTATCAGGACTATCTCATCGAGGATTGGAAGATCCGCGACTTCCTGCGGACCGAGCTTCCGCATGCTGCGATCAGCCGCATTGAGGTGGAGCGAACCCGCGACCGCCTACGGGTCGACGTGCACACGGCCCGACCGGGCATCGTCATCGGTCGCAGGGGGAGCGAGGCCGATCGCCTGCGCACCAAGCTCGGGCAAATCTCGGGCAATCCCAAGGTCCAGCTGAACATTCAGGAGATCAAGCAGCCCGAGCTTGAAGCGGCGCTCATCGCCCAGGGGATAGCGGATCAGCTGGCCGGCCGGGTCGCATTCCGGCGAGCCATGAAGCGTGCAGTGCAGAACGCCCAGAAGGCGGGCGCACTCGGGATCCGGGTGCAGTGCTCAGGCCGTCTGGGCGGTTCGGAGATGGCCCGCACCGAGTGGTACCGCGAGGGTCGTGTGCCACTGCACACACTGCGCGCCGACATCGACTATGGCTTCCGCGAAGCGCGCACCACAGCGGGGCGCATCGGCGTGAAGGTATGGCTCTACAAGGGCGACATCCTCCCCTACAAGGTCTCCTCCGATGATCGCATTCACCGTGAGGCGGCCATGGCAACGGGGCAGACCTCAGGTGACGGTGCTCCTCCCGGAGGGGTGGTGGCATCCGCCGGGCGCCGGGGCGACGCCGATGAACATCCGGAAGAGCCAGCACCGCTGCTGCGCGAAGCCGATCCGGAGTTTGAGCGCCTGCTGGAAGAGGAAGAGCAGATCGAGCGGGCAACGCGCGACCAGTCCCAGACGCCGAACTTCAGGCCGGGAGACGACTGATGCTGATGCCTCGCAAGGTGAAGTACCGCAAGGCGCATCGCGGCCGCATGAAGGGCCGTACCAAGGGCGGCACGGCCGTGCATTTCGGCGACTTCGGCATCCAGGCGCTCGAACCCGGCTGGATCACTGCCCGCCAGATCGAAGCGGCACGTATCGCCATGACCCGTCACGTCAAGCGTGGCGGCAAGGTCTGGATCAACATCTTCCCCGACAAGCCCGTCACGGCGAAGCCCGCGGAGACCCGCATGGGCTCTGGCAAGGGCAACCCCGAGAAGTGGGTGGCCGTGGTGAAGCCCGGTCGGGTGATGTTCGAGCTGGGCGGAGTGAACGCCGAGCTGGCTCGCGGCGCCATGGAGCGCGCCATTCAGAAGCTGCCGGTGCGCGCACGGGTGATCTCCCGAGAGGAGGCCATCTGATGGCAAAGGCCGCAACGCTTCGCACGCTGTCGGACGATCAGCTGTTCGACGAACTCGACAGCGCAAAGCAAGAACTGTTCAACCTGCGCTTCGCCTTTGCTACCGGGCAGCTCGACAACTCCGCGCAGATGTCCGCGACCAAGCGCGACATCGCTCGCATTCACACCGTGCTGCGCGAACGCGAGATCGCCGCTGCCGACGTGCTGGCGGGCGCTTCGGATGGCTCAGCTGCTGTGCCGGCTGGCGCTTCGCAAGGCTCAGCCGCTGTGCTGGCGGGCGCTTCGCAAGGCTCAGCCGCGCAAGGCGCAGCTTCGACAGGAGACCCGTCATGAGCACCGATACCTCTGAATCCATCGAGCGCAACCGGCGCAAGGTGCGTGAGGGGATTGTCACCTCGACCAAGATGGAAAGTACGGCGGTCGTGTCGGTGACCGAGCGCGTGCGGCACCCCCGTTACTTCAAGACCGTCCAGCGCACCAAGAAGCTGTACGTCCACGACCCCGCTGGAGACACACGCCCGGGTGACCGAGTGCGCGTCATGGAAACCCGACCGATCTCGAAGACCAAGCGCTGGCGCTTGGTGGAGATCGTCGAACGGGCTCGCTGAGCCCGCGGCGCCGCAAGCACAGGGAATGCCATGATCCAGCAAGAGTCCAGACTCAAAGTCGCTGACAATTCCGGCGCACGCGAGGTGCTGTGCATTCGCGTGCTCGGCGGCACGGGTCGGCGTTACGCCTCGATCGGCGATGTGTTCATCGCCACCGTGAAGGATGCCATTCCCGGCGCAGCGGTTCGCAAGGGCGAGGTGGTGCGCTGCGTCGTGGTGCGCACTCGCAAGGAGCGCAGGCGCCCCGACGGCAGCTACATTCGCTTCGACGAGAACGCCGCGGTGCTCGTCGACGACAACCGCCAGCCACGCGGCACTCGCATCTTCGGTCCCGTCGGCCGCGAGCTGCGCGACAAGCGCTTCATGCGCATCGTGTCGCTCGCCCCTGAAGTTCTGTGATTGGGGTGACGTGATGCCGAGACAGCGAAACCAGCTGCCCCGCCTGCGCGTCCGCAAGGGCGACACGGTGCGTGTGATCTCCGGACCCGACAAGGGCCGGGAAGGCGAAGTCGTGTCAGTGGATGTGCAGCGTCGCCGCCTCACGGTCGAGGGCGTGAATGTCGGGCACAAGCACCAGCGACCCTCCCAGCAGAATCAGGAAGGCCAGATCATCGACTACCTGCTTCCGATCGACGCGTCGAACGTGACAGTTGTGTGCCCGCGCACGGGCCAGCCGGGCCGTGTCGGCTTCCGCTTCGAAGGCGGGCGCAAGGTGCGCTACCACCGGGTTTCCGGGGAGGAACTGCCATGAGCGTGACCGAGGCCCAATCCGAGCCCCAATCCCTCGACGGTGGCCCCGCGCAGCCCGAGCCCCGCATGAAGGTGCTCTACCGCGACACCCTGCGCGCCCAGTTGCAGACCGAACTCAGGCTTCCCAACATCATGCAGGTGCCCAAGCTGACGAAGATCAGCGTGAACATGGGCGTGGGCGCGGCGCTGACGAACCGGTCGTTGCTTGAAGGCGCCATCGGCGACCTCAGCCGCATCTGCGGTCAGCGGCCGGCGATCACCCGGGCGAAGCGTTCCATCGCCGGATTCAAGCTGCGCGAGGGCAACGCGATCGGGGCCCGGGTCACGATGCGGCGGGATCGGATGTGGGAGTTCTACGACCGTCTCGTGTCGCTGGCGATCCCGCGCATCCGGGACTTCCGCGGCCTGTCGCCGCGCAGCTTCGATGGGCACGGCAACTACACGTTCGGCATCACCGAACAGCTGGTTTTTCCAGAAATCGATTACGACAGCATCAACCAAGTCCGGGGCATGGACATCACCCTCGTTACGTCGGCCGTCGACGACGAGGGCGGACGTGCCCTGCTGGTTGCACTCGGCTTCCCATTCCGACAGGGGCAGAACTGATGGCCAAGAAGGCACTCGTCAACAAGCAGCAGCGCACTCCCAAGTTCAAGGTGCGCGCGTACACGCGCTGCCGCGTGTGCGGTCGACCGCGGTCGGTATACCGCAAGTTCGGGCTGTGTCGAGTGTGCCTACGAAAGATGGTCCATGCCGGCGAGGTGCCCGGCGTGACGAAGGCCAGCTGGTGAGGGCGGTGCGCACATGTCGATGACCGACCCCATTGCGGACATGCTCACTCGCATCCGCAACGCCAACATGGTGTTCAAGGACGCAGTGGCCATGCCGTCCTCGAAGCAGAAGGAGCGCCTCGCGGCGATCCTCAAGAGCGAGGGCTACGTAAGCGATTACAAGGTGGAAGATGCCGCCGACAGCCGTGTCCGTACGCTCACCATCAACCTGAAGTACACCGGTGACCGGGATCGCACGATCTCGGGACTGCAGCGGATCTCCAAGCCCGGGCTGCGGGTGTACACCAAGTCCGGCAAGGTTCCCCGTGTGCTCGGCGGTCTCGGCATCGCCGTGCTGTCGACGAGCCGGGGCTTGATGACCGACCGCGAAGCCCGCCGCAACCGCATGGGCGGCGAAATCCTCTGTTACGTCTGGTAGGAGGCGACAATGTCACGCGTGGGCAAAACGCCCATCTCGATTCCCGACGGGGTGACGATCACGGCTCGACCGGTCGCGGATGTCGCCGGCTCGGCGCCAGGCGAAGTGGTGACCGTCAGCGGACCGGGGGGCGAGCTGAGCCGGGAGCTGGCTGCGGGGATCACGATGCGTCTCGACGAGGGCGAAGCCACCGTCGAGCGTGCCGACGACAGCCGCACGCAGCGGTCGCTGCATGGGCTCTGCCGGGCGCTGGTCGCCAACATGGTGCTTGGCGTGTCGCAGGGCTTCTCCAAGGAACTGCAGATCGTCGGCGTGGGTTACCGGGCAGCTGCCAAGGGGCCATCGGCGCTCGAGCTGTCGCTGGGGTTCAGTCACACGGTGCCGGTGACCGCACCCGACGGCATCAGCTTCGAGGTTCCGAACCAGACGTCGATCATAGTGAAGGGCATCGACAAGCAGCTCGTCGGGCAGGTCGCGGCCAACATCCGCGCGCTGCGCAAGCCCGAGCCCTACAAGGGCAAGGGCATTCGCTACCTCAACGAGCGCGTGCTGCGCAAAGCTGGGAAGGCGGCCAAGTGAGCGTTCCCACGAGGGCGGCTCGGCGCGATCGGCGCCGCTACCGCGTCCGCAAGAAGGTGATAGGCACTGCGGAGCGTCCGCGCCTCGCCGTGTTCAGATCCAATCGGCACATCAGCGCCCAACTCATCAACGACGAAGCGGGGAACACGCTGGCCGCCGCGTCTACCCGCGAGCCTGGGCTGGCGGCGGCTGGCGGCGGCAATATCGTGGCCGCCGGCGAGGTCGGTCGGCTCATCGCCGAGCGGGCCCGCGCGACCGGCACCACCACGGTCACCTTCGACCGGGGCGGCAACCGTTACCACGGCCGCGTCGCGGCCCTTGCAGATGCTGCCCGCGAGGGCGGCCTGGAGTTCTGAGGGAGGACTCGTGACAGACGCACCAACCTCAGCGACTCGACCTGAGCGAGAGCGCAGCGGCAACCGTCGCCCGCGCGACCGTCAGTTCGAAAATCCGCGCCACAGCGGCGATGACGGCTTACGCGAGTCGCGGGTCATCGACATCAACCGTGTGGCCAAGGTGGTCAAGGGTGGCCGCCGCTTCTCGTTCTCTGCGCTCGTCGTGATCGGCGACGGCGCTGGCCGGGTCGGCCTCGGCTACGGTAAGGCCAAGGAAGTGCCGCTGGCCATCCAGAAGGGCACCGATGAGGCCCGCAAGAGCCTCTTCCAGGTGCCGCTGGCCGGTTCCACCATCGTGCACCCCGTGCTGGGCGTCATGGGCGCCGGCAAGGTGCTGTTGCAGCCGGCGGCACCCGGTACAGGGGTCATCGCCGGCGGCGCGGCGCGGGCAATCCTCGAGGAAGCAGGTATCAGCGATGTGCTGGCCAAGTCCCTTGGCTCGTCCAATCACATCAACGTGGCCCGCGCCACCATCGCAGGCCTAGCGGCGCTGAAGCGGCCCGACGAGGTGGCAAAGCTGCGAGGGCTGTCGCCCGAGGAGTGCATCCCCGCCGGTCTGCTGGAGGCGTACCGGGAGACCGAGCGCACTCGCAAGCTGAGCCAGGCCTCGCCAGGAGCCCAATCATGAATCCGCCCAGCATGAGCGAGCGCAGCACGAACCAAATCGTGGTGACCCAGGTGCGGTCAGCCATCGGAGCCAAGCCCAAGGCGCGCGGCGCCCTGCGGGCACTGGGGCTGTGCAAGATTGGCCGTAGCAATACCCTTCCAGATCGGCCCGAGATCCGCGGCATGCTTCGCAAAGTCAGCCACTTGATCACAGTTCAAGAAGTGGCACGGCAAGAGGTGACAGGGGAGGTCAGCGATGCTGAGACTGCATGACCTGGCCCCGCCGCCGGGAGCGAAACGCAAGCGCAAGCGGGTGGCGCGCGGTACCAGTGGCAAGGGCGGCAAGACCGCAGGCCGCGGCACCAAGGGAGCCCGCGCTCGCGGGACCGTGCCCGTCTGGTACGAGGGCGGTCAGCTGCCGCTGCAAGTCCGCATTCCCAAGCGGAAGGGTTTCAAGAACCCGTTCCGTGTCGAATACCAGCCGATCAATCTCGACACGCTCGAAGATTGCGGCCTCGACGAGGTGACGCCATCAGAACTGCTGGCCCGCGGCTTGGTGTCCAAGGGCGCCATGGTCAAGGTGCTCGGCCGTGGCGAGATCACCCGGTCCATCTCGGTGAAGGCCCACGCGGTGTCCGGCTCGGCCCGCGAAGCCATCGAGGGCGCGGGCGGCAGCATCGAAATCCTGCCGCCCAACTTCGGCGGCCCTCGGCCACCCGCCCAGGGCAATCAGCACACCAATCGCTAGGGATTCATCGTGCTCGGCCACATGCGCAACATCTTCCGGATCGCCGATCTGCGCCGGAAGATCATGTTCACGCTGTTCATCATTGCGGCGTACAGGCTGGGCTCCCAGGTGCCGGTGCCGGGTATCGACTTCGATGCCATCGTGTCACTGCGCGAGCAAGCCAGCTCCACCGGCGGCGTGCTTGCGCTGCTGAACCTGTTCTCGGGCGGCGCGCTCACCAACTTCGCGATCTTCGCGTTGGGGATCATGCCGTACATCACGGCGTCGATCATCATCCAGATCCTCACCGTGGCCATCCCGCGCTTCGAGCAGCTCCAGCAGCAGGGGGCGGTGGGTCAGCGGAAGCTGACGCAGTACACGCGTTACTTGACGCTGGGCATCGCCTTCGTGCAGGCCACGGGCATCACGTTCATCTTCGGCCGGGGCCAGGGGACGGCGCTCGGCAACACGGCGGGCGTCATCGTTATCCCCGACTTCACGTTCAACCGGGTGGCATTGGTGATCCTGTCGCTGACGGCAGGCACGGCGCTGCTCATGTGGATGGGCGAGCTGATCAGCCAGCGGGGCGTGGGCAACGGCATGTCGCTGCTGATTTTCGCCTCGGTCGTGTCCACAATCCCCTTCGACGGGGCCCGCTTGCTGGCAGTGCAAGGCACGGTGTACCTCGCTGCCGCGGTCATTGTTGCCACGGGAATGATGGTGGCAATCATCTTCATCGAGCAGGGCCAGCGGCGCATCCCGGTGCAGTTCTCCCGCCGGCAGGTGGGACGCCGGCTCTATGGCGGGCAGAACACCTACATCCCGCTGAAGGTCAACCAGTCGGGCGTGATCCCGGTCATCTTCGCCAGCTCGATCCTGTTCCTGCCTGTGCTGCTGTCGAACGTGGCGAATTGGGGCTGGCTGCAGATCGCGGTCGACGACTACCTCACCCAGCCCGACAACATCGCCTACATCCTGTTCTTCGGCGGGCTGATCGTCGGTTTCGCCTACTTCTATACGGCTATCTCGTTCGATCCGGTGCGCCAGGCCGACAACATCCGCAAGCAGGGTGGCTTCATTCCGGGCATCCGGCCCGGGCCGCAGACCGAGCGCTACCTGTCCAAGGTGCTGAACCGCATCACGCTGCCCGGTGCGCTGTTCATCGCCTTAGTGGCGCTGCTGCCCAGCGTGCTGCTGTCGCTCACGAGCGACCTCGATGCGTTGGGCTCCGGCGGGGCCGGTGCAGCTATCGGCTTCGGCGGCGTGTCGATCCTGATCGCCTCCGGCGTGGCGCTCGAGACCATGAAGCAGGTCGACAGCCAGTTGCTGATGCGCAACTACGAAGGGTTCCTGGCCTGATGTCCGACACCATCACCAGGCGCCTCGTCATTCTGGGCAAGCAAGGGGCCGGCAAGGGCACCCAGTGCGAGCTGCTCGTCGAGCGCTACGGCGTGGCGCACATCTCAACGGGCGACATACTCCGGGCTGCGGCGGCCGCTGGCACCGAGCTCGGACGCCAGGCGAAAGAACTGATGGATGCGGGTGAGCTCGTCGGCGACGAGTTGATCCTGGGCATCGTGGCCCAGCGTCTCACCGAGCCCGACACCGCCGCTGGTTTCTTGCTGGATGGCTTTCCTCGCACCGAGGCCCAGGCCGACGGTCTGTTCGCGCTGCTCGCGCCCCACTCCGTCGAACGAGCCATCGATCTCGATGTGCCCGATGAAGTGGTGACCCAGCGCATGCTGGACCGGAGCCGAGCCGACGACACACCGGAGGCAATTGCCCGCCGGTTGGAGCTGTACGAGGCAGAAACGGCGCCGTTACGAAAGCTGTTTGCGGATCGGGGCGTGCTCGTCACGGTTGACGGCCGCGGCACCCCCGCACAGATCCATGGCCGCATCGTGGCCGCCATTGAGGCGGCACCGTGAGTTTGCGTGGCGGCCATGGAGGCCGCACCATCCGCATCATTGATGCCATCGAGGCCCCTATACTTGCTCGCTCGCCTAAAGCGCAGGTCACCCGATGAAAGTCCGTCCGAGCGTCAAAAAGATCTGCGACAAGTGCCGCATTATTCGCCGTCACGGGCGGATTCGGGTGATCTGCCCGAACCCGCGGCACAAGCAGCGACAAGGCTGAGACAGGAGTCCCGTATCGATGGCCCGAATTGCTGGCGTCGACATACCGCGTGAGAAGCGTGTCGAGATCGCTCTCACCTACATCTATGGCATTGGCCGCTCGGCCAGCCAGAAGATCTGTGAAGACCTGAACATCGCTGAGCGCACCCGCGTGCGCGACCTGACCGACGCCGAGGTGGCCCGCATCCGCAACCACATCGACGCCAATCGCACGGTCGAAGGCGACCTGCGGCGCGACGTGGCCCAGGATGTCAAGCGGAAGATCGAGATCGGCTGCTATCAGGGTGTCCGCCACCGCCGCGGACTGCCGGTGCGAGGCCAGCGGACACACACGAACGCACGCACTCGCAAAGGCCCGCGCAAGACGGTGGCAGGCAAGAAGAAGGTACGCAAGTGAATCAGCAGCCCCGGCGCGGACGGCGCAAGGAGCGCAAGAACGTCGGTGACGGCGTCGCGCACATCAAGAGCTCGTTCAACAACACGATCATCACCTTCACGGACCTGCAAGGCAACGTGGTGTCGTGGGCGTCGGCAGGCAATGCCGGCTTCAAGGGCTCTCGCAAGTCCACGCCGTTCGCTGCGCAGCAGGCCGCAGAGCAAGCCTCCGAGCGTGCCATGGAGCACGGGGTGCGGCGGGTGCACGTACACGTGAAGGGTCCTGGCTCGGGCCGCGAGACCGCTATCCGCTCCATCCAGAATTCCGGCATCGAGATCAAGGGCATCCGCGACATGACACCGGTGCCTCACAACGGCTGCCGTCCTCCGAAGCGCCGGAGGGTTTGAGATGTCTCGCTATACGGGTCCCAAGGCGCGCGTCTCGCGACGTCTCAACACCAATATCTGGGGTACCTCAGGCGAGACGAAGGCGCTCGACCGCCGCCCGTATCCGCCTGGCGAACACGGTCGTGGCAGGCGCCGCAGCCAGAACTCAGAGTTCCTCATGCAGCTGCAGGAGAAGCAGAAGTGCCGCTTCACCTACGGGATGACGGAGCGGCAGTTCCGCAACCTCTACGAAGAAGCAGCCCGCCAACGAGGGGTCACTGGCGAGAACCTGCTGCGGCTGCTCGAGCTGCGCCTCGACAACATCGCGTACCGAGCCGGCTGGGCAGCGACTCGCCCGCAGGCCCGCCAATTCGTCAGCCACGGCCACATCGATGTCAACGGACGCCGGGTGAACATTCCCAGCTTCCGGGCTCGCAAGGGCGACGTGATCGAGCTGCGGTCGAAAGCCCGTGAGATCGTCACCGTCCGCTGGAATCTCGACGTGCTGGATCGCACTCCGCCCGTGTGGCTGGAGGCGAGCGACGGAGACCAGCGTGTCACCGTGCGCGAGCTGCCGATCCGGGAACAGATCGAGATCCCGGTGCGCGAGCAGCTCATCGTCGAGCTCTACAGCAAATAGCCACCAACTGCCCACGAAGGGGTCAACGTGTCCATTTCCGACACCTTGGTCATGCACCGACCGACTATCGACATTCTCGGCGAACCCGAGGGCAACCGCCAGCGTTTTGCCATCGGCCCGCTGGAGCCCGGGTTCGGGCACACGCTAGGCAACTCGTTGCGACGCACGCTGTTGTCGTCGATTCCCGGCGCAGCCGTCACGCAGGTCCGTTTCGATGACGCGCTGCACGAGTTCACGACCATCACCGGCGTCGTTGAAGACGTCACCGACATCATCCTGAATCTCAAGGACGTCGTTCTGCGCTGCCACAGTGACGAGCCTGTGGCAGTGCGCCTCGACGAGCGTGGCGTGGGCCCTGTGCTGGCAGGACACGTCGACTGGGGCGTCGACGTCGAGTGCCTGACGCCGGACCTGCACATCGCGACGCTCGGCGAAGGTGCCCGCTTGGCGATGGACCTCACCGTCGAGCGCGGATGGGGCTACGCGGCGCCTGAGAGCGACCGTGCCGGTGCCACGATCGGCGTCATCCTCATGGACGCCCTGTTCAGCCCGGTGCGGCGCGTGGCGGTCGAAGTCGAACCGGTGCGCGTGGAGCAGTCCACCGATTTCGACCGGCTCGTGCTCGACATCGAGACCGATGGCGCGATGAGCCCTCGTGAGGCGCTTGCGTCGGCCGGCGACACCCTGTGCCGGTTGATGCTCATGATCGCGGAGCTGTCACCCGAGCGCTTGGGACTCGACATTGCCGATGTGGTCGTCGGCGACGGTCGGGCCAGCGATCTGGAACGGCCCATTGAGGACTTGGGCCTGTCCGAGCGTGCCCGGAACTGCCTCAAGCGTGCGCAGTTCAACACGATCGGCGAGCTGCTCGATCAATCCGTCGATGAGCTCATGACCGTCCCGAACTTCGGCCAGAAGTCCCTTGACGAGGTCATCGAGAAGCTCGACGAGCGCGGCTTGGCGCTCCGGGGTATGCGCCCGTCAGCGGAGGTCACCCAAGAGCAGGCTGAGCCTGCGGCGGTCAGCTGACCGTGCCGGCACCCACGAAGGGTCGACGCCTCGGCGGCAGCGCCAGCCACCAGCGCGCCATGCTGGCGAACCTGGCGGCTTCGCTCTTCGCGGCAGAGGCCATCGAGACCACCCAAGCCAAGGCCAAGGCGCTGCGGCCGTTTGCCGAGAAGCTCATCACCAAGGCCCGCAAGGGCGGCTTGGCACGGCATCGCCAGATCATCGCCAGCCTCAACGGCGACCAGGAGATGGCGCAGAAGCTGATCGACGAGATCGGACCGCGCTATGAGGGGCGCCCGGGCGGCTACACGCGAATCCTCAAGCTGGGCCCGCGCCGCGGCGACAACGCCCCTATGGCGCTCATCGAGCTGGTCTAGCCCGGCCCACGAGGCACCCGGTCATGGCTGCCGACCCGCTGAGCCCCGACGTTCTCGGTGCCTTGCGGGCGCTTGACACTCCCACGGTCTGCAACGCGCTCGAGATTGCTGCGCCGCACCGCCGTGCCTATGGCTACACGACCTCGCCGCTGGTGTGCCCGAACCCGGATGCGCCGCCCATGGTCGGCTATGCCCGGACGGGCACGATCCGTGCGAACGCACCGTCGGGCCGCTCCGGCGATGAGGATCTGGCGGTCCGAGTCGGCTACTACCGCCACATGGCCGAGGCCCCCCAGCCCACCATCACGGTCATCTCCGACATCGACGCATCCCCGGGCTATGGCGCGTGGTGGGGCGAGGTGAACAGCAGCATCCACGCAGGACTGGGCTCGCTGGGCGTCATCACCAATGGCTCCATCCGTGACCTCGGAGATTGGGCCCCCGGCTTCGGCGCTCTCGCCGGCTCTATCGGTCCCTCCCATGCGTGGGTTCACGTCGTGGAGTACGCGGTGCCGGTGACCGTTCACGGCATGTCCGTGCGCCCCGGAGACCTCATCCACGCCGATCGCCACGGCGCGGTCGTGGTGCCAACCGACGTCGCGGCCGACGTGCCCGAGGCCGCCGCCCACATCGCCGCCGCCGAGCGAATCCTCATTGACGCCGCCCGAGGCGGCGGCTTCACCATCGACCAGCTCACGAGCCTGCTCGACCCCAAGGGCGATCACTAGCCCTGCGCCCTGCCGGGAGGCCGCACGGTGAGCCCGTTCAGGGCCGCCCACCGACGCCGAGCGCCCGTTCGAGGTTCAACAAGTACTCGGCGAACGCATGGCGCCCCACCGCTGTCGCCTGGACCCACGTGCGCGGCTTGACACCGTGAAACTCCTTGGTGATCGCCACGTACTGAGCGTCTTGCAGTTTTCGCAAGTGGGTCGTGAGGTTGCCCGGGGTCAAGTCCAGGTGGTTCTGCAGGAATCCATACGCGAGCGGGTCAGTCGCGTCCACTGAGACAAGCAACGACATGATGCGCAGCCGGGTCGGCTGATGAATCGTCTCGTTGAGGACGATTGCACCGCTGTCGGGCACCTCGCCGGTGTCTACCATTCGCCGGTCCTGTGCACCCAGACGAACGTGGCAGCGAGCAACGTAAACATCGCAATTCCGGAGATTGCCGGAGCGATGTCATCGAAGATGTAGTGCGGAAGGTAGAACGACACGGCATAGCCCAAGCCGAACACTGCAATCACGGGCCTGTGCAAGATGCCGAAGAGCACGTATCCCAGCGCGATAACACCCACCAGGACGTACGGGATGTTCTCGGCACGGGTCTCGTTCCACAGTCCTGCCGCTCCTGGCAAGAGTCCAGCCGCCGTCACGACGGCCATCCAGTAGAGAAACACCCGGATTCCAACGCTCTGCATGGCGGCGCCCGTCGACAGAGCTCGGCCGGCGCGGTAGCCGATGGTCATGCTCCCAATCACGCCGGGGAGCGTGAGGCCTGCCCACAGCGGCCCCGGGAACCATGGATATTGCTCGGCAAAGTCAGTGGCGAACGTCGAGATGGCGTACTGGGCGAGGTACGCAGCCGAGATGATCCCGGCCCACATCAGCAGGATTGCCGTGCTCCCCGCGGTGTACATGGCCCCGCGGGCGTTGTGGATGGTGGCCTGAATGGTCTGCCACCCCTCCTCGGTGCTCAGCACGGCCGTGTCGTCGTTGTCTGACGTCATCGGGCTCTCCTCCTCTGTAACGCAAACTAGTTTGTAATACAAACTAACAGAGCAAGCGAAAACAAGCAAGCGCGAATTCAGGGCGTCCTGTTCCAGACTTCAAGCCAGCCGCGCCTTTGTTGTGTCGGCACCCTGGCGGAACGCAGCGGCCGCCTAACGCCGAGCGCCAGGTGCGCCGAGAGCTATTGCGACAGCGCTGCGTCTCGGCTCAGCGATCTCCGCGCTTCGGAGTAACGCTCAGCAAGACGCTGGCTCACGCGGCCGATCCGATCGATCAGCTTCATGAGCCGGTCGCGGGCCGCCTCGGCAATGCTGGACAGCTCCGTCAACCCCGGCAGATTCCAGTCCCGCAATACCACGGGCTGAAGGATCTGGTCGTGATGAATCGACAGGTCGTAGATCCCGGCCTCGGCGATGATGCGCGCGTGGTTGTCGAAATCGGTGATTCCCAGCCCGGGCATGGCAAAGCCCTTCACTTGGTTGGCGATGGCGACCACCGCGCTGGAGGGATCCATCTCGACGGCGGCGCTCATCACATCCCGATAGAACAGGAAGTGCAGATTCTCATCGAAGGCGACCCGGCGCATGATGGCCTTGCCCGCTGGGTCGTCGATGTGGCGCCCTGTGTTGAAATGCGCAATACGGGTCGCCAATTCCTGCAGTGTCACGTAAGCGAGGCCCTCCAGGATGCCGGGGGGTTCGGGCACCTGCCCGCACTGCACCATCGCCATGCGGGCCCGCTCCAATGCCACCGGATCCAAGGCGCGGGTGACGGACAGGTAGTCGTAGATCACCCGGCCATGCCGCCCCTCTTCCGCGGTCCAGCGGCGCACCCACTCGCCCCAAGCGCCGTCTCGGCCGAACAACCGCTCGCTGTCGCGGAAGTAGTAGGGCAGGTTCTCCTCGGTGAGCACGTTCACGAACAGGGCGCTGCGAGCCTCTTGGGTGAGATTTGCCTCTTCGGGCGACCATTCGTAGTCAGGCCCAAAATCCTTGCCGCGGCTCCACGGCACTAACGCGTGGGGATGCCACTCCTTGGTCTGCCGAAGGTGGCGCTCAAGCAGTTGCTCTACGGTCGGCTCAAGGTCGGCAAGCGACCGGACATCGGCTTCTACAGACATCGGGCATCGCCAATCTGACTTAGGAATTCAGCCTAACGACCTGCGCCGCCGCTGTAGGACACGAGCCAGAGGCGATGTCGGTGTCAGTTCAACTTCGACAACCGGCGCTCATCTCCTCCAACGGCAGAAACGAGCGGTTGGGCTAGGCGTGGATGCGCAGGGCTGCGGCGTAGTTGGCCGAAGCGAACTCCCAGCAGACCAGGTGCTCAACAAAGGCGTTCACATAGGCAGCTCGCGCGTTCTGGTAGTCGAGGTAGTAGGCGTGCTCCCACACATCGATGACCAGCAGCGGTGTCAGCCCGTCCGTCAAAGGCGTCTGCGCGTCGTCGGACTGGACGATGCGCAGGGCACTCGACCCCGCACTCGTACCGTCGAACACGAGCCAGCCCCAGCCCGAAGCGAAGTTCCCGACCGCCCCGACGGCGAATTCGTCCCGGAAGGCGTCCACGCTTCCGAAGCTCGCTGCCAGCGCCGCCGCCAGGTCGCTATCAGGCTCGCCGCCAGCGCCCGGAGACATCGACCGCCAATAGAAGTCGTGATTCCACGCCTGAGCTGCAGCGTTGAACAGGCTGCCCGCCGGCAGCGAACGCACCAGTTCGGGGAGCGGCCGGCCCTCGTCGGGTGTGCCCGCAACCCCAGCGTTCACCGCCTTCACATAGGCGGCATGGTGCTTGCCGTAGTGGAAGCTGATGGTGCGCTCGCTGATGTGCGGTGCCAGCGCATCGGGCGCGTAGGGAAGGTCTGGAAGCTGAATCGTCATGTGAGAGTCACGTGGTCACCGGCCCGGGCGAGTATGCCAGCGGGCACGGCAACTTCCCCCGGGAGAGTGATCAAGACGCTGGCCAACGCGCCGGTATGGTGCGGCGTGCGCTTGGTCGGCATCTATGACGCAGACGGAACGCTGGCCGGTGAGTTCCGTTACGCAGTCGGCAAGCTCATGGGCCGCAGCAGCTGCGCCCTGTGCGACATCACCCACGGCTGGAATCCGATGGGTTCACGCCAGTGGAAGCAGGCCTGTGCGGCCTCGCCGGTCGACCTGGAGCTCGTCCACCGCGACGATGCCACCGCCGAGCAGCTCGCGGCCACCTCAGCGCTTCCGAGCATCGTTGCCCACGACGGCGAGGGCTGGAGCGAAACCCTCACCACCGCAGACATCGCTGGTCATAAGGGCTCACCCGAGGCCTTGCTCGAGCGGCTTGAGCAGCTGTGACGATCGCTCACGTGGACGCCAGTGCGCCGAAGAGCAGCAAGCGAGAATCGCCGATACCGTCCTGTGCCGCTCGCCTGCTGTGCTGCAGCTCCTTCGCCGCGCACGCGGCATCGTTCTACTCGTCCGAAAGGCGACTCTGCCGATGAACACCACCTCCTGGCGCAAGCTGTTCGCAGCCCTGTTTGTCTCCGTGTTGCTGGCGGCAGCCTGCGCAGCTGACCCTCCCGACGCAGTCCCCGACGAGGCCGACGACGAAATGTCCGAAGTCCACGAGGAGGCTCCCGAGCCGGAGGCCCCTGCTGAAGTGGAAGACGCAGAGGAGCCTTCAACTGAAGCCGAAGAAGAGGCCGAGCCCGGCGAAGAAGCCGAGCCCGAGCGGGAGCCCATTGGCGATCCGGTCGACCTGGGCGAGTTCAACGACTACGAGCCTGCCGATCCGGACCCGACGCTGCTGCCGGTCGACTCGAACGTGCTGATCGGCGAGCTCTCGAACGGCCTCACCTACTACCTGCGGTCGAACGACTCGCCCGGCGAGGCCGTCGTCATGCACTTAGTCGTGAACGCAGGCGGGGTGCAGGATCCCGATGGGGCTGAGGGCGCCGCGCACTTCTTGGAGCACATGCTGTTCAACGGCACGGAGCGCTTTTCCGAGAACGAGCTCGATCAAGTGCTGCGCGACTTCGGCACCGACTTCGGCGCCGACCTGAACGCCTTCACCAGTCCAGACGAGACCGTCTACATCCTGGACTTCCAGCTTGACGATCCCGAGGCGCTCGGCCTCGCGTTCACGGTGCTGTCGGAGTGGGCGTCGGCTGCCACGATTCTTCCCGATGACGTCGAGGAAGAGCGGGGCATCATCCTCGATGAGTACCGGCTGCGAGACGAGTCGGCGTCGGGCCGGATCTCGAACTTCCTCGATGCGATCTACTACAAGGGCACCGTCTACGAGGGCATGCTGATCGGGGGCAGCGAGGAGTCCATCTCGTCGGTTACCGCCGCACAGCTCCGTGAGTTCTACGAAACCTGGTACCGGCCCGACAACATGGCCGTCGTCGTAGTGGGCGACCTGCCGGTCACGCAGATGGAGCAGCTGGTTGTCGAGCACTTCGGGGACTGGGCCGCGCGCACCGATGCTGCGCCGGCTCAGCCGGACCGGGACGCGTTCACAGTGGAATTCGTGACCGAGCCGGTTACCGGCGTCGTCACCCACCCTGACCATGGACCCATCTACATATCGCTGGATTGGCAGCTGCCGGCATGGCCTGCTGGCACCGTCGGGGGTGAGCGGTTGACGTTGATGGAGGAACTCATCGCCCGCATGCTTGATATTCGGTTGGATGCCGCGCATCGAGCAGGGCTCATGGCGCAGGCCACCGAGCCGCACATCAGCGCGTTCCCCGCTGCGCGCGGACTGCGCCTGTACGGCACGAACTACCAGGGATCAGATCTGGTGCAGGCGACGACCGACTATCTCGCGGTCGTTGAAGGGGCGGCTCACTTCGGCTTTAGGCCCGATGAGCTTGACCAGGCCGTCAGCGCCTTCCGCACATCGCTCGAGTTCCAGCTCGAGAGCGAGGAGACCCGCCAGGACGGCGAGTACGCGTTCAGCTACGTCGACCACTTCCTCTCGGGAGCAGACATCTCGTCGACCGCGGACCGGGTCAACCGCCTCGAGGCTCTCCTGGGTACCTACTCGGTCACCGAGCTGACTGCGCATCTGCGCTGGGTGCTGGACAAGGCGCCACCGCTCGTCGTGTCGATCGGACCCGATCCATCCCAGGTGCCGACCGCGGAAGAGCTCCTTGGGGCGGTCGAAGCCGTGGTGCCGCTGGCGCCGCCGGAGGCCGAAGAGGCGGTTGACGTTCTGATGGAGGCGCCGGATCCGGTCGCTCCCTCGCGGCAAGCAGCGCTGGATCTGTTCGAGGACGCGTACGAATGGGAGTTCCCCAACGGCGCCCGGGTCGTGTTCGCGCCATCGGACATCGCTGCGGGCGAGGTGAACGTCGTTACTGAGGGCTTGGGCGGCTGGTCGACGTTGTCGCAGGGCGACTCTGCGCTGGCGCGCCATGCGGTAGGGGCAGTTGCCTCCAGCGGCGTGGGGGATGCCTCCGCGACTCAGCTGGACGAGTACCTCGCCACCACGACAGCCCGGGTCAGCCCCTTCATCGCCGAGTTCTCCGAGGGCTTCTCCGGCGCGACGGGTTCTGATGACCTCGAGGCCTTGTTCACGCTGATGCACCTGTACATCACGCAGCCCCGCATCACCGACGTGGCGGTCAACGAGCAGGTCCAGGCCATGACGACGCGGCTCGCGAATGCGGAAACCTTCCCGCGGTGGATTTCGCAGTTGGCGCTGCTTGATGCGCTCTATCAGGGCAGCCCGTGGTACCAGTTCATTGCCACGCAAGCCCAGATCGACGCCACGACGACGTCGTCACTGCTCGGCTTGTACGAAACGCGGCTGAGCGACGTGGACGACTTGGTGGTGGCAGTCGTGGGCGACATCGACCGTGCCACCGTGGCCGACTTGGCTGCTCGCTACATCGGCACACTGCCGTCCGGTGCCTCCGACACGTTCGTGAACCACCGTCCGGGCTTCCCCTCTGGCGTTAAGCGCATCACGATCGCGGTCGACGCCGATGCCGGCGCGGCAGGCTTCGACGTCATGTTCGGCGCTGCGGCACCGATCAGCACCGAGAGCTTGGTCATTGCCGATGTGACTGCTGCGGTCATCAATGACTTGCTCACCGTGCGGGTGCGCGAGGAGCTCGGCGATGCCTACGCCGTCGGAGCGTCAGTGTCGCCGAACGACGCGGTGGGAACCTGGGAGGCACAGATTTCCTCCACCGGTGCCTCGGAGGGCCACGAGGCCGGTCACGCTGAAGTCATCGAGATCCTCAGCGAGTTGATCGCCGACGGTCCGACAGAGCGCGATCTCGCCCAGGCAATCGCCGTGGTCCGTGACAACTACGTGCTGGAATCCAACTCGCTGATCATCAACCCCCTCCTGCGACGTCACCATCTCGACGACGCAGACGTGGGCACGCCGGCTCAGCGACGGCAGGCGCTCAACGAGGTGACGGCGGACGACGTGCAGCAGTACGCCGCTCTGCTGTTCAACCTCGACAACCGCATCGAGGTCTTCCGCACCTCCGAGTGAGCCGGGCGACCAGCCTCGCCTAGAACTCCTCGTCGCGGTAACGCACCGCCACGAGGGTCAGCCCGTGGGGCGGGGCGATCGGCGCGGCCGCGTCCCGGCGGCGCGCAGCCAGCACGGCGGGTACATCGTCGGCCGAGCGATCGCCGCGGCCAACCGCAACGCACTGCCCCACAATGGCTCGCACCATCTGGTGGCAGAAGGCATTCGCTTCAATCTCGAACAGCAACTGCGCGCTCTCAGCTGACCAATGCGCCTGCATCACGGTCCGCACCAGCGACGCGTCGGGACGATCCTTCGGCCGGCGGCAGAACGACGTGAAGTCGTGCTCGCCGACGAGGTGGCGGGCCGCAGCGTTCATGCGATCCACGTCGAGGCGCTGGTGCACATGCCATTCGAGGTCGGCGGAGCGCGGGTCGAGGTGTGCTTCGTTGCGGATGCGGTACTCGTAGGCCCGAGCGCTGGCCGAGTGACGCGCGTCAAAGCTGTCTGTGGCCAACGCTGCACCCGTTACGGCAATGTCGGGATTCAGCAGGCGATTCAGCGAAGCCGCGAGGCGATCCAGACGATCACCAGGCTGGCTATCGCCGATGCGGCGCAGCCCCTCGTTCCCGATCTTGAACGACACCACCTGACCTGTCGCGTGGACTCCCGCGTCGGTGCGACCTGCCGCGGTCACCGGAGGCGCCTCGCCGAGGACCCGCTCAAGCGCTGCGTTGAGATCGCCTGCAACCGTGCGCACGCCTTCATTGGCGGCGAAGCCACGAAAGCCGGTGCCGCGGTAAGAGAGATCCAGCCGCACCGTGCGGTGCTCGGACTCATGTTCGTTCACCGTTGGCACGGTAACTTCGCCTTCAGCTTCGCGGGACCGGCTCGCAGGGGCCATCTGTGAGGGGGACGGGGCAGATGCTCGATATCAGGATTGCGGGCGGCACGATCATCGACGGCACCGGGGCGGCACGCAGCCACGGCGACATCGGCATTCGAGACGGCCGCATCGTGGCCATCGGCGACGATGCGGTGCACGCGGCGGGCACTGCTGCGCGAACCATCGACGCCGACGGCATGGTCGCCGCACCCGGCTTCGTCGACATCCACACGCACTTCGATGCACAAGTGTTCTGGGACACGACGCTGTCCCCGTCGCCACTGCACGGCGTCACTACGGTGATCGGCGGCAACTGCGGCTTCACCATCGCCCCGCTGGAGCCCGACCACGGCGACTACCTGATGCGGATGCTCGCCCGGGTGGAGGGCATGCCGCTCGCATCTCTGTCCGAAGGCGTCCCGTGGGACTGGCGCAGCTTCGGCGAGTACCTCGACTCCATCGACGGGACGCTCATGCCGAACGCCGGGTTCCTGGTTGGCCACTGCGCGCTGCGCAGGGTGGTGATGGGCGAGCGCTCCGTAGGGCACGAAGCCACGCCTGAAGAACTCGACGCCATGAAGAAGATGCTGGCCGACAGCATCGCCGCCGGCGGGCTGGGCTTCAGCTCGTCGTGGGCCAAGACCCACAACGACGCGTCGGGCGAGGCAGTGCCGTCGCGCCACGCCTCGACCACCGAGCTCATCGAGTTGTGCTCGGTGCTGCGCTCGAGCCCTGCAGTCGCGCTCGAGTTCATCCCGACCATCGAACGCTTCGATACCGACGTGTACCAGCTGCTCACCGACATGTCGGTGGCTGCGGACCGGCCGCTCAACTGGAACGTGATCTTCGCCAACGGCCGGCATCGAGACGCCATCGCCCAGAAGCTCGAAGCCAGCAATTTCGCAGCCCGCCAAGGTGGACGGGTGCTGGCACTCACGGCGCCGATGCCCGCCGTCAGCCGACTGTGCTTCGAGAGCGGTTTTCTGCTCGACACGCTGCACGGCTGGGCCGAGCCGATGGCACTGCCGCCTGATGAGAAGATGCGGCTGCTGTCTGACCCGGTGCGCCGGGCCGAGTTGAACGATCTGGCCCAGCAGCCGAGCGCGTTCCGGGGCGTGGCTCGCTGGGAGCGCCTGACAGTCGGGGAAGTCACCAAGCCCGATCTGACGCACTTCGAGGGCCGCACGATCGGCGAGATTGCCGACCAGCAGGGCATCACGCCATGGGATGCGCTCTGCGATCTGGTCGTGGCCGACGATCTCAAGACCGGTCTCTACCCGCGAGCCGCTGGGGACGACGACGACAGCTGGGCACTGCGTCAAGAGCTGTGGAACGACGACCGCTGCGTGATCGGGGCATCCGATGCGGGTGCCCACCTCGACTTCCTGGCGACGTTCAACTATTCGACGTATTTGCTGGCTGCTGCACGTGACCGCGAGATGCTCGAGCTCGAGGATGCCATCCACAAGCTGACCGATATCCCGGCTCGGCTGTACGGACTTGCAGGTCGGGGACGGTTGGCCGAAGGCTGGCACGCCGATGTGGTGGTCTTCGATCCCGACGCGGTTGCGCCGCGCCCAATCGAGGTGCGCGAGGACCTGCCCGGTGGTGCGTGGCGGCTCTACGGCGAGGCCGACGGCATCGACACGGTGCTGGTGAACGGCGAGGTTGCAGTCAGCGGCGGCGAGTTCACTGATGCCCGTCCCGGAACCTTGCTGCGGGCCGGCCGCGACACTGTGCCGGTGAGGGCATCTGGACCAGTGACGGCAACTGGCTGAGCGCCGGTAGCCTCTTGAGGTCTCATCGGCGACCCCAAGCGGAGTTCCAGCGTGCGCACCTACGCCCCCAAAGCATCTGAGATCGAGCACGCTTGGTTCGTTGTCGATGCCGAAGGCATGGTGCTCGGCCGCATGGCCACCGAGGTGGCCAGAATCCTGCGCGGCAAGCACAAGCCAACCTTCGCCCCCTACATCGACTGCGGTGATCACGTCGTGGTGGTGAACGCCGACAAGGTCGTGCTGACCGGCGACAAGGCGACGCAGAAGCTCGTGCACCGCCATTCGGGATACCCCGGCGGTCTGCGCAGCGAGAAATACGGCGACCTGCTGGCCCGCCGCCCCGCCGACGCCGTCCGGCGCTCCATTCGGGGCATGCTGCCGCACACCCGTCTCGGCCGGGCCCAGCTGCGCAAGCTGAAGGTGTACGCCGGCCCGGACCATCCCCACGCCGCCCAGCAGCCCCAACTGCTGCAATTGCCTGGCGCCTCGGCGCGCTGAGGCCCCAAACCAAACACGGAGAGTTCGTGCCCGTACAGCTGACGCAGACCACCGGCCGCCGCAAGCGCGCCGTCGCGCGGGTGAGGTTTCAACCCGGCGGCGGCAACATTCGCGTGAACGGCCGCCCGTTCGACGAGTACTTCACGTCGTCGGTGCACCGCATGAACATCACTGAGCCGCTGCGGCTCACCGAGACCACCGAGAGTTACGACGTCGACGCCACCGTCGACGGCGGCGGTGTGGCCGGCCAGGCGGGTGCGCTACGGCTGGGTATTGCCCGCTCGTTGCTGGTGATGGACCCCGAGATGCGGCCGACGCTCAAGTCCGCCGGGATGCTCCACCGCGACGACCGCAAGAAGGAATCCAAGAAATACGGCCTCAAGAAGGCCCGCAAGGCGCCCCAATATTCCAAGCGATAGCACTCCAAGCGCTGAGCCTGGCGTGATACCCACCTTCGGAACCGACGGCGTTCGAGGGCTGGCGTTCCAAGAACTTGACGAGGTGGTCGCGCACGCCATCGGGCGTGCGGCCAACCAGGCGCTCGGAGCCGGTGCCGCGGACGCTCGCTGGGTCGTAGGCCGCGATACGCGCGAATCGGGTCCCGCGCTGGCGGGTGCGCTCATGGCGGGCCTCCGTGCAACGGGTGCCGAGGTCGTCGATCTCGGCGTCGTGCCCACGCCGGTCGTGGCGTTTGGCGCGGGGCTCGAGGGCTCAGCGGGAGCGATGGTCTCCGCGTCGCACAATCCATGGACTGACAACGGCGTGAAGCTGTTCGCGCAGGGCGGCACAAAGCTCGATGATGACGCTCAGTCAGCCGTGACGCACCACCTCGACCGCGTGGGACTCACCCACGGCGACCGCCCATCAGCTGCGAATGTTGCCCGGCGGAGCAGCCTCGCCAGCGCAGCGGTCGGAGTTGCTCCGACCGGCGAGACGGCCCGAGTGTTCGACGCGTACGAGATGTCGCTGCGCGAGGCCATCGATGGGCGCACGCTCAGCGGCCTCCGCCTCGTCGTGGACGGCGCCAACGGGGCCAGCGCCTCGCTCGCGCCGGCGGTCCTGAGACGGTTGGGGGCACAGGTCACGGCGCTGTTCTGTGAGCCCAGCGGTCGCAACATCAACGACGGCTGCGGCTCGGTGAATCCGGCTGCGCTGCAGGTGTCGGTGACCGAGCAGGGAGCGGATCTCGGGTTGGCATTCGACGGCGACGGCGACCGGCTGATCGCCGTGGGCAGCGATGGACGCCTCATTGACGGCGATCGCCAGATGGCGCTGTTCGCGTTGGATATGGCCGAGCGCGGCCTGCTCAAGGGCAACACGCTCGTCGTCACCGTGATGTCCAACCTGGGGCTGCGCCGGGCCATGGCCTCCGCAGGCATCGAGGTGATCGAGACCGCGGTAGGGGACCGTGCTGTGCTTGAAGCGCTGGACACCGGTGGCTACAGCCTTGGGGGCGAGCAGTCAGGTCACGTGGTCTTTCGTCACGAGGCCACGACCGGTGACGGGCTGCGCAGCGCCGTCCATCTGGCCGACCTCGTCATACGCCGCGGTATGGCTGGCTCACCGGTCCGCACGAGCAGTGATCTTGCAGGCGCGGCGATGCAAAGCGCTCCGCAGGTGCTGCGCAATGTGCCAGCCAGCGCAGGGTCATTGTCCGACGAGACCCGCCGCGCGGTCGACGAGATTGCTGCGCAAGCCGGACCCGAGGTGCGGGTGCTGGTGCGTCCGAGCGGCACCGAGCCGGCTATTCGTGTCATGGTCGAAGCGCCGACCGAGAGCGAGGCGGCTGAGCTTGCGGACCGCCTCGTCCAGCTGGTGCGGGCGACGAGCTTCTGAGAACGCCCTAGAGGCGACGTCCCGCCGCGCTTGATCAGGTGTAAACGTTCAGGAACGCCTCGTTGAGCCGGCGGTCCACGTAGAACACGCCCTTGCCAAGCTGTTCGGCATCCCAGGTTCGGCGCGGGTTGTCCGGGAAGTAGATGTAGCCGCCCGAGAACACCTCGTTGCGGTTGCCCGACGGATCCCAGAAGTAGATCGTCTGGCCCCGGGTGATGCCGTGGCGGGTCGGGCCGATGTCTACACCGATGTCGTACCGGCTCATGACGTCGCCGGCGTGGGCGACGTCGTTCCAGCTCTCCAAATAGAACGACACGTGGTGGAAGATCCCCGGGTCGTCGTGGTGAACGAATGCCACGTCGTGGGCTTTGCTGGCACACGTGAGGAACGGCGCTATGTAGGAGCCGTCAGGTGCGATCACCACTTCGGCCAGCTCGAAGCCGAGTACCTCGGTGAACAGGTCGACGGTTTCGGCGATGTTGGGCCCGTACAGCAGGCAGTGGTCCATGCGGGTGGCCCGCATGCCCCGGGGCTCGGAGTCCCACACGTCCGGGTTGTGCGTCGGCGGCGTCCGCTCCGCGATCGCCATCTCGCAATAGAGGTGGATGGTGTGCCCTGCCGGGATCGTGAAGCTGACGACGCGACCCAGTGCGGGCTGCGAGCCCGGCTCGAGGTGGTCGACTGCCACGCCGTGGTTGTAGAGCTTGTCGGTGAGCTCGGTCAGGTCGTCGTCATTGCGCACCTTGAAGCCCATGAAGTCCAGTCCGGGCTTATCGGCGGGCCGCAGGATGACGCTGTGATGGTCGAATTCGTCGTATGCCTTGAGGTAGACACGGCCGTCCTCGCCGGTGTGCACCACGGACAAGCCGACCCGGTCTCGGTAGTGAACGATGCTGGCGTCCATGTCAGTGACGCGAACCTGCACATACCCAGCTCGCATGACGCCGGTAATGGCCATGGCGAAACCCCCCTGTGAGTTGCTGCCACCTATCTAATCACGCAACCCAAACCCCCGCCGCCGGCCGAGAGACACCGGGCGGGGGCGGTGTCGGGGTGCTCGGTACCCTCGCTGGTGTGTGCGGGATTGTGGCCGTCATTGGGCGCCGCGACGACCGAGATGCGCTGGAAGCATCGGCTGTCGTAACGCGGCTGCATGATGCCGCGGATCTGCTTGCTGCGGTAACAACTGGCGACGCCTCGGCCGCCGGTGCTGACAGCCGCGACCTCGCCGAGCAGCTCGAAGCTGCCGCCGTCGTGCTGCACGAGGCCGACGAGGCACTGCGATCGCTGCCGGGAGTCCGCTTGCTGGTTGACGACGCCAAGTGTGTGCTCGACATCGAGGCCGCCCTGGCGACGGTGGATGCGCACATCGCCGGAATCGACGGCGCTGTCGATGCGGGCGAAGTGCTGTCTGAAGCGCAGGACGAGCGAGACGGCGAGCTCGACGGCGCGAGCGATCGCATCGAACGTGTTAACGCCGCCTTGGGCGAATTGAAGGACCACGCCTTCGCGTTGCGACGCGATCGCTCGCGGATGGCCCGGGAGCTTGTCGGGCTGTGGGGCGGCACGCCCCCGCCGACCGCCATCGGCGGACTCTGGTCGATCCAGGTGGCGCTGTCTGCGCTCGACCGGCTCGAGGTTCGAGGGCGGGACTCGGCCGGCTTGCAGGTGTTCGTGCGGGGTGTTCGCCTCGACCCGGACGCCGAAGGCACCACAGCGGGCCCCCACAGCGTGCGACTGGCGGATCCGCTCTTCGGCGCCGGCGCGGTGCGGAACACCCCCGATGGCCTCGCATTCGTCTACAAGACCGCTTCGGAAATCGGCGAACTGGGCGACAACACCGCGGCGCTGCGATCGCAGATCCGCCAGGACAGCCTTTTGCGCTGGGCCTTGTGCGTTGACGGCGCCGAGGTGGTGGTAGTGAGCCACACCCGCTGGGCCAGCATCGGCATCGTCTCGGTCCCCAATACCCATCCGCTCGACGCGTGGACCGGATCGGCCGACCGCAGCCACGTGGCTGCTGTGCTCAACGGCGATGTCGACAACTACGCCGATCTGATCGCGCAGCGTCGCCTGTCGATTGCGCCCGAGATCACCACTGACGCCAAGGTCATTCCCACGATGTTGGGCCAAGCGCTCGCGGCAGGGAGCGGCGGTGCTGGTTCTGAACAGCTCCGGCAAGCCTTCACTGGGTCTGAACAGCTCCGGCAAGCCTTCGCTGATGCCGTCAGCAGCTTCGAGGGTTCGGTGGCGATTGCGGCGCACACCTCGCAGGTGCCCGATGTTGTGGCGCTGGCGTTGCGGGGAAGCGGCCAGGCGCTCTATGTCGGCGAGGCGGGGCAGTCGTACGTGATTGCCAGCGAGCCGTACGGCCTGGTCGAGGAATGCCGCCAGTACGTCCGCCTTGACGGCGAGACGCCGTCCGATCCGGCGAACCCCGTCGGCAGCCGGGGCCAGATCATGCTGGTCGGCACACCGCCTCCCCCAACGGCTGGCGAGCCCACAGCGGCTGAGTTCACTGCCCTGCAACGTTTCTCTTACGACGGCACTGAGTTGCCCGTCGAACCCCACGACATCGTCACTGCTGAGGTGACCACCCGCGACATCAACCGGGGCGACAACCCGCACTTCCTGCTGAAGGAGATCCGCGAGGCGCCCAGGTCGCTCCGGGCCACATTGCGTGGCCGCATTGAGACAGCCACATTGCGTGGCCGCATTGAGACAGCCACATTGCGTGGCCGCATTGAGACAGCTGACGCGTTGCTGCACTCCCGTCTCGGTCCCGACGTGGTGCCGGCTGACGTGCGAGACCGTCTGCGTGACGGCTCCATCCGCCGGGTCGTCGCCATCGGCCAAGGAACTGCGGCCGCGGCCGCGGCGTCGCTGCCGCACTTCTGCGAGACGTTGCTCGAACCGTCGCACACCCAACAAAACCTCGAAACCGTGGCATCGCTCGCCTCCGAGCTCAGCGGTTTCGGCCTGCGCTCGGACCTGTCGGACACGCTCGTCGTGGCAGTCAGCCAATCGGGCACCACCACCGATACGAATCGCACTGTCGACTTGGCGCGTTCGCGGGGAGCAACGGTCATCGCCATCGTGAACCGGCGCGGCAGCGACCTGACCGATCGATCCGACGGCGTGCTCTACACGTCGGACGGGCGCGACGTCGAGATGTCGGTGGCGTCCACCAAGGCGTTCTACGCACAGGTTGCGGCCTGCGCGCTGCTCGCTGGCGCCATTGCCGCCGAGGTTCGCCCCGACGACGCCCAAACGGCGCGTGCCATCAGCGAACTGCTCGATGCACTGGGCGAGCTTCCGGCGGCGCTCGAGGTGGTTTTGGCGTCACACGATGAGATCGCCCGGATCGCTCGTCGCCACGTGGGTACCCACCGCCACTGGGCTGTGGTGGGCAACGGCGCCAACCGGATCGCATCGCGTGAGATCCGTATCAAGCTCTCCGAGGTCTGCTACCACGCCGTTGCCGAGGACAGCACCGAGGACAAGAAACACATCGACCTCTCGTGCGAACCGCTCATCTGGGTGTGCGCTACGGGGCTCAGCGGCTCGGTCGCTGCCGACGCTGCCAAGGAGGTGGCGATCTACCGGGCGCACCGGGCCACACCGATCGTCATTGCATCCGCTGGAACCGGCCGCTTCGATGCGGCGGCAGAACTGCTGGAAGTTCCCGCGGTGCACCCCGCAGTGGACTTCGTTCTCGCGACGGCTGCAGGCCACCTGTACGGCTACGAGGCGGCACTGACCATCGACGCCCTCGCCGATCCGCTGCACGAGATGCGCGCAGCCACCGAATCACTGCTCGCGGCCCCACGCACCGACGGGACTCTGCTGGGGCCCCGAGGCCCCGACGACGATCTGCTCGGCGTGCTGGCGGAGCGACTGCGTCCGGTGGCCAACCGCTTCCGCGACGGTGTGCGCGCCGGAAACTACGACGGCCACCTGCGGGCTGGCACTGCCGCTCGCCTCGGTGCGGTGCTGCGCTACGCAGCAGGGGTGGCGCCGCTCGAGATGTACCAACTCGACATGGGCAAGGTAGGCAGACCCTCGGTCGTCATCGACGACCTCACCGATGCCCTGAACATCGCCATCGACGAGCTCACCCGGCCGATCGACACCATCAAGCACCAGGCCAAGACCGTCACGGTGGGCATCTCGCGAGCCGATGAGACACTGCTCGACTCGATGCTGGTGGCGGCGGCGCTTGAGGCTGGGGCCCCGCGGGATCGGCTGTCGTACGCGACCCTGCGCACCCTGGCTGCCCTGGATCTCGCCGTGGCGGAGGTCACCGGTTGGTCGCGCTACCGCATCGAAGGCGACGTGGCGTCGGCCAGCAGTCCCGAGGTCACGATCTGGCTGACCGACCGCGGCGGCACCGCGCTGGGCATCGAGTCGCGAACGGTGGCCAATCCGCAGCTGCGCGGCAGCAAGCACCGTGCCGCCTACGAGCGGGAAGTCACCGTGGCCCGCGGCAGCGATGGCCGCACGGTGCTCCACCTTCCTGAGACCAAGGACGGCACGGCAACCGGGCTGACGCTGCTGCACTGCCGCTTCGTTCCGCGACTGCGGGCGCCAGCGATGCGGGCAGTGCTGATGAGCTACCGGGGCCGTTACGGTGCGCTTGCCGACGCGGTCACCGAAACGCTGCCATGGTTCCGTGACGACCTGCTCGGAACGCTCGACGTCTTCGATCTGATGACCCGCCCGGTGTATGTGCTCGCAGAGCACTGGCTGGGCCAGCCGGCAACGTCCGCCGGAGGCGGAGCATCAGACACGTCCGCCGGAGGTGGAGCATCAGACACGTCCGCCGGAGGCGAAGCATCAGACACGTCCGCCGGAGGCGGACCGGGTGACTAGGACCGTGATCGGGTGAGCACCGCAATCGGGCTCGACATGGTGGACGTCCAGCGCTTCGCCGATGTGCTCGAGCGACGCAGCGGCATGCGCACCCGTCTGTTCACCGAAGCGGAGCTCTCCTACGCCATGGGAACGGTGGATCCCGACACCCGCCTCGCCGCTCGGTTTGCTGCGAAGGAGGCAGTCATGAAAGTGCTGGGCATCGGCTTGGGCGCTTGCCGCTTCCGCGACATCGAAGTGGCACGCCACCCCGGCGGCCGCCCCGAACTGGTGCTGCGGGGACTTGCGGCCGAGCGGGCGGCAGCCGCAGGACTGTCTGACTGGCAGGTCACGCTCACCCACACCGACTCGGTGGCAGCGGCCATGGTGCTGGCGCAATGAGCGAGCGCCGGTGTGCGGGCGGCTGCGAGCCGGCGGGCAGCTGACGCCATGATCCCGATCGTGACACCGGCCGAGATGGCCAAGATCGACGCGGCCGCGCCCGAGGGCACCGACGTGCTCGTTTCCCGCGCCGGCGCAGCCGTTGCCATCGAGGCCCGCCGGATGATGGGTGGCACGTACGGGCGCCGTGTCCTTGTGGCCGCCGGCAAGGGCAACAACGGGGCAGACGGTCGAGTGGCGGCAACGGCGCTGGAGCGATGGGGTGTTCGCTGTCGCATCGTGATGCCGACCGAGGCACTCGAGCTTGTCGCAGCGGCCAATGCTGCCCCAGGAGCCTCGGCGCCGTGGGACCTCGTGATCGATGCCGCGTACGGAACGGGCCTGCGCGGATCGTGGGGTGCGGATCGCCCGCCGCCTGTGCCCGTGCTGGCAGCCGACATCCCGTCGGGCATCGACGCGCTGACCGGTGAGGACTATGACTGCTGGCCGGCGACGTCGACCATCACGTTCGGGGCGTTCAAGCCAGGCTTGCTGCTGCATCCCGGTGCTGCAGCCGCCGGCGAGGTGCAGCTGGCTCCCATCGGCCTCGACACCAGCGGGGCAACGTCGTGGCTCGTCACCGACGCCGATGCCGACGCGGCGTTGCGGGGCCCGGAGCCGACAGCGCACAAGTGGCGCCGAGCCGTGCGAGTCATAGCGGGTTCGCCGCAGATGCGCGGCGCCGGCCATCTCGTGTGCGCAGCCGCCCAGCAAGCGGGCGCGGGCATGGTCGTCATCAGCTCGCCGGGCCTGCGCGCGGCCGACGTGGCTCGGCCTGCCGAGGCGGTCGCTCGCGACCTTCGACCTGGCAACTGGGCGGAAGCCTCACTCGAGGGCATCGAACGCTTCGACGCAGCCGTCATCGGTCCTGGCATCGGCACCGACCCCACAGCGTCGGCCCAGATAGCTCGCTTCATCTCCGAGTGCCCGGTGCCGTTGGTTGTCGATGCAGACGCCCTTTCGGCTGTTGGGGATCATCCCGAGTGCCTGGGTGCGCGAACTGCGCCTACCGTCCTCACGCCGCACGACGGGGAATTCGCCCGGCTCACTGGTGGCCCGCCCGCGGCTGACCGGTTCGATGCGGTGCGTCAAGCCGCTGGCGCGCTTGGCGTCATCGTGCTGCTGAAGGGGCCGACGACACTCGTGTCTGTGCCCCCGAGCGAATCCGGATCGTCGACTGTGCTGGCTGTCACGTCGGGCACCGAGCGTCTGGCCACCGCTGGCTCGGGAGACGTGCTCTCCGGCGTGATTGCCGCGGTGCTGTCGGGCGAGGTTGCGGGCCTCGATCTCGACAACATTTCAACAGGCGTTGCTGCGGCGGCGCACTGGCACGGCCGAACAGCCAGCATCGCGACTGTGGGGGGAGTCACCGGCTCGATGCCACTGCTTGCGAGCGCGCAGGTTGACCTGCTCGAAGCCGCCAGAGCCGAGTTGACCGACGCGTCGGCGGATCGCAAGCGTCCATGACCATCGACGCAATGGCCGACGCCGCCGACTTGCACCTGCCTCCAAGCGACGCATCACAGATGCGTCCCACCTGGTGCGATGTCGACCTCGACGCGCTTGAGCGCAACCTGGCCACGATCCGTCGACACGTCGGCAGCGCGGAGGTGGTGCCCGTCGTCAAGGCCAACGCCTATGGCCACGGCATCGCGCCAGTCGGGCTTGCGTTGCAGGGGGCCGGCGTGTCCTGCGTGGCCGTCGCGTACGTCGAGGAAGCGCTGGCGCTGCGCGCCGCAGGCGTCACCACCGACATTCATGTCCTCGGCGGCGCCGTCAAGCGGCAGATCCCGCTGTTCGTTACCCATGACCTGATCCTCACGGCACCGTCGGTGGAAAAGCTGCGCCAGATCGACGAAGCAGCTGCTGCCGCGGGCAGCACCGCCCGGGCGCATCTCAAGATCGACACCGGCATGGAGCGCATCGGCATCCACCACTACAACGCCGACCGCCTGATCGAGGCCTCACTGCGCTGTGACTCGGTGCGCATCGAAGGCGTGTTCAGCCACTTCGCCAACGCCGATGCCGCCGATCTCTCGGATGCCCGCACACAGCTGGATCGCTTCAGCGAAGCGGTGAGCTTCTACGAGCGCCGCTCGCTTCCGACCCCGATGCGCCACATGGCCGCCTCCGCAGCGATAGCCCGCTTGCCCGAAGCACATCTCGACCGCGTGCGCCCCGGCATCGCGCTGTACGGGGTCTCCCCGACGCCTGAGATTGCGGCCTCCTTGCCGACCGAACCCGTGATGTCATGGCACAGCGAGGTTGTCTACTTCAAGGTCGTGCCCGCCGGTGCGTCTGTCGGCTACGGCAGCACCTGGACTGCGCCCCAACAGACCCGGGTGATCACCCTGCCGGTGGGATATGCCGACGGCTACGCCCGCTCGCTCGGATCTGGATCGACGGGGGAGGGGGCAAGCGTGCTCGTCGACGGCGTCCCGCACCCTGTCGTCGGCCATGTCTGCATGGATCAGACGATGGTGAACATCGGCGATTCCAGCGCCTACAACGGCGATCGCGTCACCCTCGTGGGCACCCACGGCGACGAGCGCATCACCATCGCCGATCTTGCTCGATGGTCTGGCCGCAGCCCCTACGAAGTGCTCACAGGAATCTCATTGCGCGTCCCCCGCGTCTACCGCCGCACAGATGCCCCCCAATGCGGTCTCGTCACCGGCGAGGCGCGCTAAACAAGCTCCATTATGCGGTTCCGGACGACGAGCGCCGAAGCGACGCGGGAGATCGCCGCAGCGCTCGAGCCGTTGCTGCGCCCCGGCGACGTGGTGCTGCTCTCAGGCGACCTCGGGGCCGGCAAGACCGTCTTCACCCAGGGGCTGGCAGCAGCCCTGGGAGTCGCCGAGCAGGTCACCAGCCCCACCTTCACCTTGGCACAGAGCTTCCAGGGACGGATGCGGCTGCATCACCTCGACGTCTACCGGCTTGACAATCTCGGCGAAGTGCTCGACTTGGACCTGCCCGAGCTGCTCGACGACGACGCCGTGGTGTGCGTGGAATGGGGCGAGGTCGTCATTCCTGAGTTGCCGCGAGATTTTCTGCGCGTACGGATCAGTCTCGCGAGTCCTAGAGAGCACCCGGACATCCGCATGTTCGACGTCGACACTGTCGGTCCCAGTTGGCAGGCACGCGCCAGCGCGCTCGCCGAGGCGTGGAACATGCACGGCCCCTCGGGAGTCGAGACGTGTTAGTGCTCGGCATCGAGACTGCGACGCCCCAGGTCGGCGTGGCCATCGGCGGGCACGAGGGCATCATCGCCTCGTTCCACACCACCCGCGACCGGCGCCACGCAGAGACGCTCGTCCCGGCGATCCAGTTCCTGTGCGAACAGGCACAGATGAAGCTGTCCCAGCTGGGCCTTGTAGCGGTGGACATCGGCCCGGGCCTGTTCACCGGCCTGCGGGTGGGGCTGGCCACGGCGAAGGCCATCGCGCACGCCTGCCGGATCCCGATGATCGGCGTTTCCAGTCTCGACCTCACCGCGTTCCCGGCACGGTTCAGCGATCGGCTGATCGTCTCGACGGTGGACGCCCGCCGCGGTGAGATCTTCTACGCCACCTACCGGCGCGCACCCGGCGGCATCCAGCTCCTGAGTCCTCCGGCAGTCGACCAGCCCGCCGACGTTGCAGGACAACTGATGGCACTCGGCCAGGAGACCCTGATCGTCGGCGATGGCGCCGAGCGCTACGCGGACGAGCTCGGTGCGGTGAGAGGCGCCGAGATCGGCCGGGAAGGCCTGCGCCATCCGAATGCCGGTGCACTGGTGGAGCTGGCGCACGCCCGGGCGCTGCGCGAGGAGTTCGTCAGCCCGTCGGAGATCGTGCCGCTGTACCTGCGTTCTCCTGACGCCCGCATCAACTGGCAGCAGCGGGAGCGTTCGTGAGCATCCGTTCCGCGCCGAACGCTCCAGCCCGAGCCGCTGGGGGAGCGGCCGCCGCCCAACGAGTGCTCATCTGCCCGATGAGCCGCAAGCACCTGCGCGACATCAGGCGCATCGACCAGTTGGTGTACCCGCGGCCCTGGTCGATGTCGCTCTATCTCGATGAGCTGCGCCACGAGGGCGACCGGGTGTACCGCGTGGCCGCCACGGTCGGACCGGGTGGTCGCTCTACCGGAGTCGTCGGCTACGGCGGCTTCATGATCGTCGCCGGCGAGGGACACATCACCTCGGTGGCCGTCCATCCCGAGTGCCAGGGCAGCGGCGTGGGTGCGCGGCTGCTGCTGGAACTGCATCAACAAGCACGCCGCATCAACGGGCTGGAGGCGTTGACGCTGGAGGTGCGGGTGTCGAACGCTGCGGCGCAACGGCTGTACCGCCGGTTCGGCTATGCGCCCGTCGGAACGCGCTCGGACTACTACCGGGACGGACCCGACGGCAGGCGTGAGGATGCCCTGGTGATGTGGTGCCACGACATCGACAGCGCAGAGCACGGCCATCGCCTTGACGCCATCGCGGCCAGTCTGGGTGTCACGACGTCAGGGGCACAGCCGCAATGACGACCATCTTGGGCATCGAGACGTCCTGCGACGAGACGGCTGCAGCAGTCGTCGACGATGGCCGCGAAGTGCGTTCGAGCATCGTCAGCAGCCAGGTGGACCTGCACGCCCGCTACGGCGGCGTCGTGCCCGAGATCGCCGGGCGCGCCCACGAAGCGCTCATCACCCCGGTGGTGGCCGAAGCGCTGGTGGAAGCCGGCGCGGCCGACAGCGACATCGACGCCGTGGCGGCCACCTGCGGCCCCGGCCTCATCGGCAGCCTGCTCGTGGGTGTAGCCGCCGCCAAGGCGCTGGCGCTCGTGTGGGATGTCCCCTACATCGGCATCAATCACCACGAGGCGCACCTGTACGCAGCATTGCTCGACGAACACGACGCCGAGGTCCAGTTCCCGCTTGTCACCCTGCTCGTCTCGGGCGGGCACACGATGCTGGTCACGTTCGAAGGCCACGGGCGCTACCGCCTGCTGGGCGCAACCCGCGACGACGCAGCCGGAGAAGCCTTCGACAAAGTCGCCCGCTACCTCGGGCTGGGCTATCCGGGCGGTCCTGCCATCGACCGTTTGGCAACCGACGGAGACCCCACTGCGGTTCCGCTGACGAGAGCCATGCTGGACGACGGCTACGAGTTCTCGTTCTCGGGCATCAAGACGGCGGTCATCAACTGGGTGCGAGCGCACCCGGAGGTCGACACCGCCGACGTTGCGGCATCGTTCCAGGCCTGCGTGGTCGACGTTCTGACTCACAAGGCTCGGCGGGCAGCTCGCGATGTGGGTGCCGCGGGCATCTGCCTGGCCGGAGGCGTGGCGGCCAACAGCGCTCTGCGCGAACGCACGCTCGACATCTGCATGGAAGACGGCCTCAACGCTTACCTGCCCAGCCGTGCGATGTGCACTGACAACGCAGCGATGATCGCCGCGACCGCCTGGTATCGACTGGCCAGCGACGGCCCGTCAGCCCTCGACAGCGGCGCCGATCCAAACCTGCGGATCGACTTCGGGGACTGAGCAGCGGCACCGCCTTCAGACCCATTGAAATCGGGTGTCTGGGAGGTTGCGGCCCGTTCCTTGGGCTCGTATCGTTAGCACTCGCCCGGTGAGAGTGCTAAGTGCTGCCGGGCAGTCCAATTGGACCCGTCATGAGCCACAGGAGGCACATCCGACCATGAACCTGAAGCCACTTGAGGACCGAATCGTCGTGCGTCCCAGCGACGCTGAAGAGACCACCGCCAGCGGGCTCGTCATCCCCGACACCGCCAAGGAAAAGCCGCAGCAGGGCGAGGTACTTGCGGTCGGCCCCGGCAAGCGTTCCGACCATTCGGGCGAGATCATCCAGATGGACGTCGGCGTCGGCGACACCGTCGTCTACAGCAAGTACGGCGGCACCGAGATCACCGTGGCCGGCGAGGACCTGCTCATCCTGAGCGCTCGCGACGTCCTGGCCGTCGTCGCCTAACTCATTACGCGACGACAAGAAAGAGAACCGACACATGCCGAAGATTCTGAAGTTCAGCGAGGAGGCCCGCCGCGGCCTCGAAGCTGGTGTCAACAAGCTGGCTGACGCTGTCAAGGTGACGCTGGGCCCCAACGGCCGCAACGTCGTGCTCGAGAAGTCGTTCGGGGCGCCGACGATCACCAATGACGGCGTGAGCATCGCCCGTGAGATCGAGCTCAGCGACCCGTTCGAGAACATGGGTGCTCAGCTGGTGAAGGAGGTCGCCACCAAGACCAACGACGTCGCTGGCGACGGCACGACCACCGCGACGGTGCTGGCCCATGCAATGGTGCGCGAGGGCTTGCGCAACGTGGCAGCTGGCGCCAACCCGATGGAGCTCAAGCGGGGCATCGAGGCCGCTGTTGCTGCAGCCGTCGACTCCATGGGGGCCATGGCCATCGACGTGTCCGATGACAAGGACAAGATCGCCAGCGTGGCTGGCATCTCGTCTGCGGACAGCACGATTGGCGAGACGCTCGCCGAGGCTTTCGACAGGGTCGGCAAGGACGGCGTCATCTCGGTCGAGGAATCCAACACGTTCGGCGTAGACCTCGAATTCACCGAGGGCATGCAGTTCGACAAGGGCTTCCTGTCGCCCTACTTCGTGACCGATCCCGACCGTCAGGAGGCCGTCTTCGAAGATCCCTACCTGCTGTTCGTGAACGGCAAGATCGGCTCGGTGACCGAGCTGGTCCCCGTGCTCGAGAAGGTGATGCAGGCAGGAAAGGGCCTTGTGATCATCGCCGAGGATGTCGAGGGCGAAGCGCTGGCAACGCTGGTGGTCAACAAGATCCGCGGCACGTTCTCATCGGCGGCGATAAAGGCCCCCGGCTTCGGCGAGCGCCGTAAGGCGATGCTGGCCGACATGGCCATCCTCACCGGCGGTGAAGTCATCTCTGAGGAGGTGGGCCTGAAGCTGGAGAACACCACGGTTGACCTGCTCGGCACCGCACGCAAGGTGATCATCACCAAGGACGAAACCACCATCGTGGACGGCGGCGGCGAGTCCGGCGACGTCGAGGGTCGTGTGACCCAGATCAAGCGCGAGATCGACGACACCGACTCCGATTGGGATCGCGAGAAGCTGCAGGAACGGCTGGCGAAGCTGGCTGGCGGCGTGGCGGTGATCCAGGTCGGCGCGGCCACCGAGGTCGAACTCAAGGAAAAGAAGCACCGCATCGAGGACGCCGTGTCGGCGACCCGTGCCGCCATCGAAGAAGGCATCGTGCCTGGTGGCGGCACCGTGCTGCTGCGGGCTCGTGCCGCTGTCACAGCGCTGGACCTCGATGGCGATGAAGCCACCGGGGCCCGCATGGTGCACCGGGCACTCGAAAGCCCCAGCCGCCAGATTGCGCAGAATGCCGGCTACGAGGGCGCCGTGATCGTCCAGCAGATCGAGCAGGCCGATGGCAACACGGGCTTCAATGCCGAATCCGGCAAGTTCGAAGACCTGGTTGCCGCCGGTGTGATCGACCCGGCGAAGGTGGTCCGTGCGGCGCTGCAGAACGCGGCGTCGATCGCGGCCCTGCTGCTCACGACCGAGACGCTGGTGACCGACAAGCCCGAGGAGGCTGACCCCGCAGCCGCTGCTGCCGCTGCTGCTGCCATGGGTGGCATGGGTGGTATGGGCGGCATGGGCGGGATGATGTAGCTCCCGCTGCAGCTCCTTACAACTCACGCACAGGGCCGGCGAACTCGTCGGCCCTGTGTCATTTCTGGCGTTCCGCAGGGACTCGCGGTTGAAGCTGGCGACTCTTGGCAGCTCTATCGGACTAGATCCAGGAGTTCGTCGAGCGGCTGGTCGTCGAAGTAGTTCGGATGTGTGACTCGAATGGCTTCCTCAGAGTCAGCGCCGAGCAGGACAACCTCCACTCGTGGATAGTGTTCGTACTCCCGCTCCATCTCGCCGTATGCCACGACTGCGCGAGCACCATCGCTCAAGCGTTGCATCCGGATTCTCTGCCGGGTGTCGTGGTCATAGGCGATCAAGAAGTGGATCGTCCTGCTTCGGCGTGGGACGGCAGTCATGCGCGCAGCGTAACCGGCCGCGGGAGGCCGGGGATTTCGTGATCGAATGTCGCATCCTCAACGACGTACATCGCGCTCAAACAACTGCTCTAGTGCGCCTGCTAGGCCAACGAGGTTCTGATCCTGGCCCGCGAGCGAGTGACCGCTGACATCCCGCAGCGCATAGAGCCCGCCAAGTTCTCGTAGCAGTTCATGGTGCTCGAACGGTCCGTCACCACTCTTGTAGTCGATCCCGGTTCGGCTCGTCAGATCCTCAAGCAAGCGCGCCCAGCGGTGTTGCCATGGCGTCCGCAGTTGCACCTCGATTCGTCGTCCCCGATAACGAGTATGGATGTGGACTGCTCGGTACCCGGAACTGCGGGGCGTAGCTACGTAGTCACGAACGCGGTCGTCCTCTCTGTTGCGGCGGCGGCTGTTAGCGACGAATCGACGCTCGACATGCCGGATTGCTTCCAGAGTCGGCAAGACTGCTCGACAGCCGCCTATGTCTTGCATGCGTGACAGCCGCATGGTCGGCTCCCGCCGAAGTTTGTCTCGAATCGTGCCGCTCCGCTTGAGTCTCTGAGTGATCTGGATTTGGCCTCCGATCACGTATCCCTCGGCTGCGACGCATGGCTGGATGCTCCGAGACTGCGATTTTCCGCACTCTTCACGAATGTCGGCAGTGCCGGCGGACGCCCAGCGACGGATCGACAAAGAAGCGCTTCGGGGCCTGCCGGAGTGGCACTCGGGACATCAAGCGGGCCTGCCAAGCCGGCGTACGCTCGGTCAATCAACAATATGGCGTTCAATCGATCAACAGATTGGCGACAATCGAATCAGCGAAACAGCGTGACGGCCCAGTCCCAGTTGGAGTCGCAGACTCGGAGGTGCGGGACCCGGGGAGAGGGCAGCGATACCCTCGTTGTTTTCCCGAACTTGGCGCAGCTGCGGCGCCGGACCTATGCCCCCACACCCGCCGGCGGCCGGCTCGGTCGCCCATCCAACGGTCCTCGTGGTGGATTTCGGCGCGCAATATGCCCAGCTGATTGCTCGGCGCGTCCGTGAAGCGCAGGTCTATTCGGAGATCGTTCCCCATTCGGCGAGCGCGGCTGAGCTCGCTGAGCGCTCGCCTGCGGCGATCATTTTCAGCGGCGGGCCGGCATCGGTACACGTCGACGGCGCACCTGGTATTGACCTCGGCGTCTACGAGCTCGGCATTCCGATCCTGGGCATCTGCTACGGATCGCAGCTGCTGGCACGTGACCTCGGCGGCACGGTGGACCGCAGCGGTCGGGGCGAGTACGGGCGCACGACGCTCAGCCGCACCGACACTGCTTCGGAACTGCTGGACCGCTCGTCGGGCCGGCCAACGACGGCTGAACCCGTTTGGATGTCGCATTTCGATGCGGTCACGGAGCCGCCTGAGGGCTTCGTGGTAACCGCCGTGACACCCGACAGTCCCGCCGCCGTGATCGAAGACTTCCAGCGGCGCTTCTACGGCGTGCAATATCACCCCGAAGTCGCGCACACCCCCAGCGGCCAAACCCAGCTGGAACGGTTCTTGCACGAGATCTGCCAGATCAACTCCGAGTGGACGATGACGAACGTCATCACCGAAAGCGTCGAGGCCATCCGGGCCCAAGTCGGGGAGGCGCGGGCCATCTGCGGGCTGTCGGGCGGGGTGGACAGCGCCGTGGCTGCTGCGCTGACACAGCGGGCCGTCGGCAGCCAGCTCACCTGCGTGTTCGTGGACACTGGGCTGATGCGTGCCGGCGAGGGCGACCAGGTCACCGACACGTTCCGGCGCACGCAGGGCATCGAGCTGATCCATGAACGGGCCGCCGACGAGTTCTTCGAGGCGTTGGCGGGCGTGACCGATCCTGAGGACAAGCGCAAGATTATCGGCGAGAAGTTCGTGCGCATCTTCGAACGCGCCGCCGGCGGCATCACCGATGCCCGCTTCCTGGTGCAGGGGACGCTGTATCCCGACGTGATCGAATCAGGCTCGCCCACTGCGGCCAAGATCAAGAGCCACCACAACGTGGGCGGGTTGCCAGAGGACATGACCTTCGAGCTGGTCGAACCGCTTCGGAACCTGTTCAAGGACGAGGTACGGGCCGTTGGTGCCGAACTCGGCCTGCCGCCCGAGATCGTGCAGCGCCAGCCGTTTCCGGGGCCGGGTCTCGGCGTGAGGATTGTCGGCGAGGTCACACCCGAGGCTGTCGAGACGGTGCGGGCCGCAGACGTCATCGTGCGCGAGGAGATCGCCAATGCCGGTCTCGCCGGCGAGGTGTGGCAGGCGTTCGCCGTTCTGGCCGACATCCGCAGCGTCGGCGTGATGGGCGACGAGCGCACGTATGCCAAACCCATCATCGTGCGAGCGGTCACCAGCGAGGACGCCATGACCGCCGACTGGGCCCGCCTGCCCCACGACCTGCTCGAAACCATCTCGTCGCGGATCGTCAACGAGGTGCCCGGCGTGAACCGGGTCGTCTACGACATCACCTCCAAGCCCCCCGGCACCATCGAATGGGAATAGGCACCAACGCTGGTGTGGGCAGAGGGATGGGCGTTCGAATGGCCCGAAACCGACAGGAATTATGAGTCACCACTGGAGGCCTCGCAGCTCTACAAAGTAATGCTTGCCGTCTGCGGAGGGATAGTGGTCGTGCACGCAGACGCCCTCGCAGTCAGGCTCGGTTCCTGCGCTGTTCGCTCCGATGAGCGCCTGCGCTGCCTGCGCAAGCTCAACCAACAGCAATTGGTAGCGATGGTCCGTCCACTCGGCGTAGAACCCTTGCGGCGATACCCCGAAGTTGGCGTAGAACCGCTCATCCCACTCACCCTGTGAACGGAAGTAGTCCAATATGGCTTTGCGTCCTCGTGTCGTGTCCAGATAACGCACAGCACACTCGCCGAGCGTGTAATGCAGATTGTCCTCGTGCTTGTCCTCGACGTTGTTCAGATCATTGAATCGCACATCATCCAAAGCGCACTCAGCACCTGGCTCGCCGCCGTACCCGTGTCCGAACAGATCAGCGAACCACTCAGCCACCGCATGGACGCGCAAACGCATCTCGGCGTCACGGTCATGCACAAGGAGACGCAGATCGGTTTCGAGCGCATCCGCGGTCCGCTGCAAGGTGCGTGCAGTCGGACTGGTCGAACCGCGCTCGATGCGGCTGATGTCCGCTTGGCTCATGTCGCCACGCTCAGCCGGCTGCGCCTGGGTCAGACCGTGCGTGTTGCGCAGTTCCCTGAGCCGCGCGTGGTTCAATCGCCTTCGTAGAGACGGTGCAGGTCGATGAGCTCGACGTCGGGACGCGTCGTAGCGGTGCTGACGAGGTCGTTGCTGAAGCCGTCGAGCGAGAACAGCAAGCGTTTCGCGTCGGGGGCGAGCACTACGCCACGCCGGCGGGTGAGCAGGTCGGCGAGGCGGTCCAGGCGAGCCAGGTCGTCGGTATTCAGCCGGCGGGCTTTGGCTTCTCCGAGCAACTGGATTGACGTGGTGCCGTCGTTGCGATCACCCGATCGTCGAGCGACGACATCGAGCTGGAACGATTGGCGGCTGCGAGGGTCGTCTACCTGCAGTGAGGCAGAGCGGTCAGTGCCACCGCCGAGCGTCTCCGCCGACGCGTAGCGATCGGTCCACACGCGGCAGATCGCCTCGAAATGAGGCCCGACGATCCCCGAGCGATAGGTCGCCGAGGCCTCTGACCACACTCGGGGGGCCATGCGGTCCTCCAGGCGGGCACGGTGGCGACGGTTGATGAGATGGTGGAAGCAGACGATCGGGTCGGCCACCCGGTAGGTCGGCCGGCGCGCCCGCAACAGGTCGTCTTGGCGGGTCACGAACCCGGCGGTGGTCATGACGGTCATGTGATGTCCGATGTCGGTCGAAGTTCTCCCGAGCGCCTCCGCGATCCGCACCGGCGCTGTGCGACCGTCCGCAATCGCGCCGAGCAGTGAGTAGTAAACGGCTTCGTCGGTGACGCGAGGGTCCTCACGCAGCAGGTAGTTGTCCTCGCGGAACAGGGCATGGGAGGGGTTGAGCACGGTGGCGCACAGCCACTCGGGCACGTCGTCGAGGCGCGTCGGCGTGCCCGCATCAGCGGTGAGATCCTTGTATCCGGCGGCGCCGCCCACCACCGAATCGACGGTGAAGGCCACAGCCGGGTCGTCGATGTCCCAGAAGCCGCGGGCCACGCGGTAGTCGAACGCCGCCAGCGGCAGGTCCAGCACGGCCCGGCCCCGCAGGGCCGATGTGCCGCTGAGGATGCGTGTCATCACCGACATCGCCGAGCCGCACAAGACGATGCTCACCGGTGCCGTCCAACCGTCAGTCAACGTGCCGCCCGCAGCCTCATCCATCAGGGCCTGCACGGTGGTATCCATCTCCCCGCAGGTCTGCTGCAGGTACGGGTACTCATCGATGACCAGCACCTGCGGCGTCGTGCCGTTCGTGCCCAGCAGGGTCACCGCCTGAGTCAGCGCATCGCCCCAATCGCGAACTGGTGCCGCAGGTACCCACCGCTGCTGCCGACCGAGACTGGCTGCAAACCGGTCCAGCGCAGAGCGGCGTTCCTCCCGCAGTGCCAAGTGGTACACCCCGCCGACGGCTTCCACCAGCCGCCGCAGCAGGTAACTCTTGCCGAATCGACGACGGCCGTACACGATGCCCAAGCGCAGTGCCGCGTGCTGCGGGGATGCGAACCGGATCAGGTCGGTCCATTCGGCCTCCCGGTCGAACAAGCTGTCCGGCTTCGCCGCCATCGTCACTCGCATCCGCCCGTGTTGCTGATTGCAGTTATTGTAATTGGAGTTAGTATAACTCAAGTTCCTATAAATACGCACTTCGCTCCGAGATGAGTCGACGCAGAATCGTGGATACAGGCGAATGCAGGGTGTCGGGACCAGGTCTGCTGAACACCGCTGCGGCACTCAGCACGGCGTATGCCACCAACGCGCCGGTGCTGAAGCGCTGCCCTTGCTTGCCGATGCACTCGGCACCACGCAGGCTGAGCGTTCGCAGTGGCGCGCCGAGTTCGAGCATGCCCGGGCTGATGCGTGCGGGCGAGGGCGACCAGGTCATTGACACGTTCCGGCGCACCTAGGGCATCGAGCTGATCCATGAACGGGCCGCTGACGAGTTCTTCGAGCTCAGGTGGTCCAGAGCGACGAGATCGGCCACATGCTGAGCCGGTCTCCGAGGCTGGAATGGTGTTCGCCCATGTGCAGCAGCACGCCTCCGGTGAAGGTGTCCGGCGCAGTGTCGTCGAGCCGGTCTCGAAGCCATCGGAGGTGGTCTGCGGCCCGTGGCGAGGGCGAACTGCTGGCCTTGACCTCCACCGCGACGATGGAGCCGTCGGGCCGTTCGAGTATCAGGTCAACCTCATGGCGGGCATCTCGGAAGTGCCACAGGCTGATGCGGCTCGCCGAACTTGAGGCTTGGCGGGCAATCTCGGCCACCACGAATGACTCGGTCAGCGGACCGAGTGCTCGCGACGTCGGTACGAGCAACGCATCGGGATCGACACCGAGCAGGTGGGCAGCGAGGCCGGTGTCGGAGATATGGAGCTTGGGTCGCCGGACGGCCCGTGCAGACAGGTTCCGTGGCCACGCTGGCAGTTCGTGAATGAAGAACACCGTGCGGAGCCACTCGAGGTAGGCGACCACGGTGGGCTGGCTGATGCCGAGTCGCCTCGATGCCTCGGCGACGATGAGCTCCTGCGACGTCTGGGCCGCAGTCCATCGAAGCAGCGGATACAGCGCTGTGGCCCGCCGGATGTCGGCGAGCGCTGTGATGTCGCGCTCGACGACTGCCTCGATATAGCTCTCGAACCAGCCGGATCGAAGCCGGTCTGGCAGTCGGAGAACCTCGGGATAGCCACCGGCGCAAATCAGGCTGGTGTAGTCACGGCGGGTCGGCGGAGGCGCCGCGCCGTGCTGGGTGGGCACGCGGGTGGCGCCGGCCCGCTCCATCCACGCGTCGAGCGGCGGAGTCGCGGTTTGGGCGCACTCGGCTTGCGATAGCGGCGAGAGTCGTAGCAGGCGAGCCCGTCCCGCGAGTGATTCGCTGATGGTCGGAACGGTGAGGAAGTGCGAAGAGCCGGTCAGCAAGTAGCGGCCCGGTGTCTGATCGGCATCGACGAGGCGCTTGACCGCCTTGACCAGCCGGTCGCCGGCGACTTGGATCTCATCGACGGCCAGCGGCATCGGCCAGCCCTCTAACAGCGCGATCGGGTCGTCGAGCGCCGATCGCAGGATCTGCGGATCTTCGAGCGTGAGGTAGGTACCGCCTGCGCGTTGTGCCGCTCGCTGCGCCAGTGTCGTCTTGCCCGATTGACGCGCTCCGTGGAGGACGACGACCCGGAATCCTGTGAGCGCGTCATCGACATGGACGCTGAGATGACGGGCGATGTGGGCGACCGCTTCCGTCTCCATGCAGCAAGGCTAGCGTTAAATTGAATTTTGCATGTCTGCTATTGAGAATGTTGCACGCACACTACGTGGACGTCTGCACACGACCGGGCTAACGATCAGGCTCCCATCATTCTCTCCGGTCCGGCTCAGGCGAGTGCCAATTGAAAGTCGAGTTCTCCTCAGCCACTTTCCGCCATGACGGCACGAGGCTGGTTGAGCGGGATCTGTCGGGTCGGCTGCGCGAGGCCACAGCGCCACCTCAATGCCCGAGGGGGTCTGACGGCTTCAGTCTGGCGCCGCAACCGGCGCTCGTCGAAGCGCCCGATCCATCAATCCCAATGAGCACCGATGATCTGAACCTGAGACTCGGGCCGGGGTTGGCTGTCTGAGGCCGGAACAGCGGCGTCGGGTACGGTCGCCTCGGTCCGGAGGGGATCCATGGCGAACACGGTTGCGAGCTTGACGGTCGAGTCGCTCATCGCGAACGGCTTCACCGACTTGTACTGCCTGCCGGGGGTGCAGAACGACCCGTTCTTCAATGCGCTGTACGACCGCCGCGACGCCGTGGCACCGATCCAAACGCGGCACGAGCAGGGCGCGGCCTACATGGCGCTCGGCGCGGCGCTGGCAACAGGCGAGCCCCAGGCATTCTGCGTGGTGCCGGGGCCAGGTCTGCTGAACACCGCTGCGGCACTCAGCACGGCGTATGCCACCAACGCGCCGGTGCTGGGGTTGGTCAGCGAGATTGCGACTGCGTCGATCGGTCAGGGTTACGGCGCCCTGCACGAACTGCCCGATCAGTTCGGCGTGCTGCAGCGGCTCACCCGCCACGCCGAGCGCATCAGCGACGGTGCGGGCGCCCCCGCTGTGCTGCAGCGCGCCATGACCGCCCTGCGCTCGGGGCGGCGAGGGCCGGTCGGTGTGGAGGTTCCGACCGACATCTGGAACGCGACAGTCGAATCCGCACCCGGTGATCTCGTTGCCCCGGTGCGCCCAGGCCCGGAGCCCGACCAAGCAGCCGTCGTCGAGGCGGCGCAGCTCATGGCCGTCGCAGAGCGGCCGATGATCGTCGTGGGCGGTGGCGCACAGGAGTGCTCGGAGCACGTCACCCGACTCGCCGAGCGGCTGTCTGCGCCGGTCGTCGCCTTCCGAAGCGGGCGCGGTGTGGTGTCCTCGGATCACCCGCTGAGCATCACCACGCCGACCGCCTACCAGCTCTGGCCGCGGGTCGACGTGGTGATCGGGCTGGGCACCCGGATGGCCATGCAGCAGTCGGTGTGGGGCGTCGACGACGAACTCAAGATCGTCCACATCGATATCGATACCGATGAGATCGGCCGCTTCGGACCTCCGACGGTGGGCATCCATGCCGATCTCGCCGACGCGCTGCCTTTGCTCTCGGAAGCGCTCGGTACCACGCAGGCCGAGCGTTCGGAGTGGCGCGCCGACCTCGAGCATGCTCGGGCTGGTGCCGAAGCCGCCACCGCCGCGGCGCTCGCGCCCCAATATGGCTGGCTCGGTGCCATCCGGGCCGAATTGCCGCCCGAGGGGATCTTCGTCGACGAGATGACCCAGTGCGGCTATGTGTCCTGGCTCGGGTTCGACGTGTACCGACCGAGGACGTTCCTCAGTGCGGGGTACCAGGGGACGCTGGGTTACGGATTCGCCACGGCGCTGGGGGCAGCACATGCCCGGCGCGACGTGCCGGTGCTGTCGATCGTCGGCGACGGTGGAGCCCTGTTCACCATCAACGAGCTGGCGACCGCGGTGCACCACCGGATCCCGCTGACGACGATCGTGTTCAACGACCATGCCTACGGCAACGTTCGCCGGATCCAGCGGGAGCGCTTCGATGGCCGGGTCATCGCCAGCGATCTCACGAGCCCGGACTTCGTGAAGCTGGCGGATTCCTTCGGCGTCAGGGGCATGCGGGCGAGCACGCCCGACGAATTGCGCCCGTGCCTGCGCGAAGCGTTGAGCTCCGATGAGCCGACCGTGATCGAGGTGCCCTTCGGCGAGGTGCCCTTCCCGTGGCCGCACATCATGCGACCACGGATCCGCGGCCAGCAGCCAGACGGATAGAGCCGATGCCGTTCAACATCAGCTTCTACCAAGACCAGTGAATTGGAAGAGGCTCTCAGCACAACCGCAACTACCTTGGCCCCACAGCCGCGGCCGAGTCGCGGAAAAGCATGCGATGAGGGTTGATCATGACTTCAACAGGGGCCGGAAATGCGGCTGCATCGGTGGACTTGCCGGCTGGCTTCGCCTGCCATGCTGGCAATGTCGGCATGAAGGACGAGTCAGACGACGTGATGGTCTTGGCGGCTGATCGGGTGTCGGCCGCAGCAGGCGTGTTCACCAAGAGCCTGTTCGCCGCGTCGAGTGTGAGGCTGAGCCAGATCAACGTTGCCGATGGGCAGGCACAGGCAGTCGTGGTGGTGTCGAAGAACGCCAACGTGGCAACCGGCGAACAGGGTGAGCGGGACACGGCGAACCTCGCGCAGCGGGTCGCAGAACTGGTGGGTTGCGCGCCCGACCAAGTCTTGGTGGGCTCCACCGGCGTGATCGGCGTGCCTTACCCCGAAGGCGCCGTGGACAAGTACTTCGACCGACTGGCGGAGGAGCCCTCGCAGGCTCTCAATTCCCGGGACGCTACGGCTGCGGCGACTGCGATCATGACCACTGACACGCATCCCAAGACGGCGAGTGCAACGGTCCCGTCTGGCGGTGGCGAAGCCACCGTGGTCGGCATCGCAAAGGGCTCGGGAATGATCGAGCCTGACATGGCCACGATGATCTCGGTGATCACTACCGACGCCGAAATCGCGCCCGACCGGCTCGACGTCGTGCTACGCCGGGTCTGCGATGTGACCTTCAACGCGCTCAGCGTGGACACCGACACCTCCACCAACGACATGGTGGTGATGCTGGCGAATGGAGCGGCTGGCGCGGTTGACGAGGCTGAGCTGGAGTCCGCGCTCGGTGCGGTCAGCCTGGACCTGACGCGTCAACTGGCCTTCGACGGCGAGGGTGCCGAGACTCTCATCGTGGTGACGGCGAACGGCGCCCGTGACGATGCGCAGGCCAAGCGTGTCGCCAAGGCGATCGTGAACTCCCCACTGGTAAAGACCGCCGTGCACGGCCGTGACCCCAATTGGGGCCGGGTCGCGATGGCGATCGGCAAGTGCAGTGACGAGACCGACATCGACCCGGATCGCGTCAGGATTCGCTTTGGCGACCAAGAGGTGTACCCCACGCTCGCAACACCCGAAGCGCTCGCCGAGCTCGAGGCCTATCTGGCATCCGACGAGGTGCTGATCTCGGTGGACTTGGGCATCCAGACGTCGGACGTGGGCGGCTCGTTCACCGTCTACGGCTGCGATCTCACCGACCAGTACGTCCGCATCAACGCCGACTACACAACGTGAAACAACTCGTATGAGCCAACTTGTGCCGGCCCGAGGGCACCGCCGCATCAATATCGTCCTCCGCTCGTATGGACAGTTCGCCCGCATCGCAGTTCGCCCGCATCGCAGTTCGCCCGCATCGCAGTTCGCCCGCATGAACCATTCGCACGCATGAGCACAGACGACGACCCGATCCTTGCGCCGCTGAACGCCGGCCAGCGAGCCGCGGTGCTGCACGGCGAGGGTCCGGCCTTGGTAGTGGCAGGGGCAGGCTCAGGCAAGACCCGGGTGCTCTCTCACCGCATCGCACACCTCGTGCACCACCGCGGCACTCACCCGTTCGGACTTCTGGCGATCACGTTCACCAACAAGGCCGCGCAGGAGATGCGGAACCGCATCGGCAGTCTCATCGGCCCTGTCGCCGAGCGGATGTGGATCTCTACATTCCACAGCGCGTGCGCCCGCATCCTGCGCAGCCACGCCGAAGTGCTCGGCTACCCCCGCACGTACAGCATCTACGACCAGGCCGATGCACGGCGCCTCACCCGCTACGTCGTGCGAGACCTCGATCTGGACCCCAAGCGCTTCGCCGACCGAGCTGTGCACGCGGCGATCTCGACCATGAAGAACCGCCTGATCTCGCCCGTGCAGGCCGCCGAGCTGGCCGAGACGCCCGATGGGGGCGGTCCCCACGCCAAGGCGATCGGCCGCATCTACTCGGAGTACCAGAAACGGCTGCAACGAGCCGGCGCCATGGACTTCGACGACCTGCTGATGATCGGTGTCGAGCTACTGCGGACGCATCCCGAAATAGCCGAGGAGTACCAGCAGCGCTTCGAACACATCCTCGTCGACGAGTACCAGGACACCAACTTGGCGCAGGTGCGCCTGGTCGGATTGCTTTCGGGTCCGCCGCGCAACGTTTTCGTCGTCGGCGACTCGGACCAGTCCATCTACGCCTTCCGGGGCGCGGACATCACCAACATCCTTGAGTTCGGCAGCGAGTTCGCCAACGGCTCGACGTACGTGCTCGACCAGAACTACCGCTCCAGCCAGTCCATCCTCGATGCGGCCAACGCGGTCATCCGCAACAACATGGGCCGGCCGGCCAAGAACCTGTGGACCGATCGGGAAGGTGGGGCACGGCCCATTCGATACCGCGGCGCGGATGAGGTCGACGAAGCCCGCTTTGTGTGCTCAGAGATTCGGCGGATGCATGGAGCGGGCAGCATTGACTGGAGCGACGCTGCGGTGTTCTACCGCTCGAATGCGCAAGCCCGGGTCATCGAGGAAGAGCTGGTCGCCAACGATGTGCCGTACCAGATCATCGGTGGCACTCGCTTCTACGACCGACGCGAGATCAAGGATGCGCTGGCGTTCTTGCGCGCGGCAGTGAATCCGGCCGACGAGGTGTCGCTCAAGCGCGTCGTGAACCTGCCGACTCGAGGCGTCGGAGATCGCAGCATCGCCAGGCTCGACGCGCTGGCTGCACGTGAGGGCGTGTCACTGGCCGAGGTGTTCGATCGCCTCGACGAAGCCGGCGTGCGAGGCGCGGCCCGCGGCGGACTGCTGCGCTTCCGTGAACTGCTGGACCGCGCCGCCGCATGCGTGCCCGACGGACCCGCAGCTGTGCTGGAGTCGGTGCTGGAAGGCTCGGGCTACCTGCAGGAACTGGTGGACGAAGGAACCATCGAAGCCGAAGGCCGCCGGGAGAACCTCGAAGAGCTCGTTGGCAGCGCCGCCGATTTCGAGTCGTGCGACGAGTTCTTGGAGCAGGTGTCGCTGGTCAGCGACGTCGACGAGATGACCGACGCCTCCCAGGTCGCGCTCATGACCCTGCATGCCGCCAAAGGGCTCGAATTCGACGTGGTGTTCGTGACTGGCTTCGAGGACGGCGTGTTTCCGCACTCTCGATCGATGACCGAGCCAGACGATCTTGAGGAAGAGCGCCGGCTGGCCTACGTCGGGATCACACGTGCCCGCAAGCGGCTCTACCTCACGCACGCATGGAGCCGCATGCTGCACGGTCAAACCAGCTACAACCCGCCCAGCCGGTTCCTCGGAGAGATCCCCGAGTCGTTGCTCGATGACCGCTCGCCCGACGTCGGGCGTCTCGGCAGCTCGTGGCGACCGGCGACGAGCGACTGGGGCGCCAATCGCGGTGCTGGCGTGCATAGCGGCAGCGGAACTGGCCCTGCCAGCGAGTACAGCCAGCTCGGCGAAGCGGAGTTCGCCGCTCGGGGTCAGCGACGAGCAGATCCTGCGCGCCATGACGACAGCGCGGCCAAAGGCCGCGAGTCTCGCCGTGAAAAGGCCCGTCGCCGGGTCGCTGCCCGGCAGGGGGAGCCCAAGCCGGCACCGAAGGCCGATCTCGGCTACGGCGTCGGCGACGATGTGGTGCACGACCGCTTCGGTGCCGGTGTCGTCCAGGAGGTGCGGCCTGACGGCGACGACTGGGAGGTCACTGTCCACTTCGCCGACGTCGGCACCAAGACCCTCGTCGCCAGCTTCGCCGACCTCCGCCGCCTCCGCTCCTGACCGGCGGCGATGCTGTCGCCGCGCAAGCCCGGCTCAGGTGAGCGCGTTCGCCGCCAGTAGTACCCAGGTGGTCAGCGTGCATGCAGCCATGGTCAGCCTGAGCGTGCGTGCTTGCTTGGCGAGAGCCTTGCTGATGGCCGTGTCGTCGTCGCTCGACATTCGCTCCTCAAGACCCTGTGGGCTGGCCTTGAGCAGGCAGATGTCGTCCTTGGCAGCGACGTGACCTGTGCTCGTTGGGGAGGGTGCACATCGTGGGCGTGTTGGCGGGCCGCTCAGCTCAGACCCGTTGTCAAGACGGTGACCCAAATGGTGATCATGAAGCCCGCCATCGTGAACATCTGTGTCCGATTCTGTGACACGACCGTCCGCGTCAGTTCGGCGAAATCGGTCTTGGACTCCGCGCGCAACCGTTCTCCCAGTGCGCGGATGTCGGCCTTGGTACCTGCTTCCAGTGCGCGGATGTCGGCCTTGGTACCTGCTTCCAGTGCGCGGATGTCGGCCTTGGTGGCTGCTTGCAGTGCGCGGATGTCGGCCTTGGTGGCTGCTTGCAGTGCGCGGATGTCGGCCTTGGTGGCTGCTTGCAGTGCGTGCAGGTCGGCTTTGGTGGCTGCTTGCAGTGCGTGCAGGTCGGCTTTGGTGGCCACTTGGTCTGCGCCGTCGGGGAGGATGCACTTCATGAGCGTGTTGGCGGGCTGCTCGCCTAGCGTGTTGATGAGCTGCTGCACCATGGCGGTGCGCTCGATCTCGTCGATCGCCATTGGATCTCCTTCAGGGTAGTTCGTTCGGAGCGGGTGCCGGATCACAAGGAGGCGCACCGCATCTGTTGCTGCGGGTGAACCTAGATACGGCGCTCATCGCGCTCCAAGCGCTTTCTTGCGACCCGTGGCGGACACACCGGACCGGCTCTCCGGCTGGCCCGGTATCTCACAGCGCTGGCTCCTATGCTCCCCGCCGTGGACCTCTTCGAGTATCAGGGCAAGCAGTTCTTCAAGAGCTATGACATGCCGGTATCCGACGGCGAAGTTGCCTTCAGCGTCGACGAAGCAGTAGCCGCTGCGCAGCGCCTGGGTACGCCGGTGATGGTCAAGGCGCAGGTGCACACGGGCGGTCGTGGCAAGGCGGGCGGCGTGAAGTTCGCCGCCACTGTCGACGACGCGCGCACGCACGCCGGCAACATCCTGGGGCTCGACATCAACGGCCACATCGTGCGGCGGCTGTGGATCGAACAGGCGTCCGACATCTCCGAGGAGTACTACGCCAGCTTTACGCTGGACCGCTCGGCCAAGAAGCACCTCGGGATGCTGTCCGCCGAGGGCGGTGTGGAGATCGAGACCGTTGCGGTCGAGAACCCCGACGCCATCAGCAAGGTGTTGGTGGATCCTGCCGAGGGACTCACCGCGCAGGCCGCCCGGGCCTGGGTGGAGGGTGCCAACCTCAACCCAGTCGTCACCGATCAGGCCGTCGAGATCCTGCAAAAGCTCTATGTCGCCTACACCGAGGGCGACGCCGACCTCGTCGAGATCAACCCGCTCATCCTCACGCCCGACAACCGGATCCACGTCCTGGACGCCAAGGTCACGCTGGATGCGAACGCGGTGTTCCGCCATCCGGACTATGCCCAGTACGACGAGACGCAGCCGCGCGACGAACGCGAGGAAGCCGCGCACGCCAAGGGCCTGCAGTACGTCGGCCTGGCCGGAAGCGTCGGCGTGATCGCCAATGGCGCCGGACTGGCCATGAGCACCGTCGACGTCGTGAACCAGGTGGGCGGGCGCCCCGCCAACTTTCTGGACATCGGCGGCGGTGCGAATGCTCAGGTGATGGCCAACGCACTCGAGGTGATCAACAACGACCCCGACGTGCGAGCCATCTTCATCAACATCTTCGGCGGCATCACCCGCGGCGAGGAAGTGGCCAACGGGATCATCGGGGCGCTCGAGGCCGTTGACATCGAGGCGCCGATCGTGCTGCGCCTCGACGGCACCAACGCCGCAGAGGGTCGCGAGATCCTCGCCCCCTATCTCAACGAGAAGCTGATGATGGAACCCACCATGCTCGACGCTGCCCGTCGAGCCGTCGCGCTGGCCGCGGCTGCGAGCTGAACGGGAGCTTCAGATGAGCATCCCCCGAAGGGCAATTCGTGCAGATCATCGTGATGCAGTCGCGGCAGCCGTGACAGGAGCGTGACGTGAGCATCTTCGTCGACAAAGACACCAAGGTCGTCTACCAGGGCCTCACGGGCTCCCAGGGGCGCTACTACGGCATGCTGAACCGCGACTACGGCACGAACGTCGTGGCGGGTACCAATCCTCGCAAGGCCGGCACCGACGTCGAAGGTGTGCCGGTGTTCGCCAACTGCACCGAAGCGGTCGCAGCGACCGGCGCCAATGCCTCGTGCATCTTCATTCCCGCGCCTCGCGTACTCGATGCCGTGCTCGATGCCGCCGAGGCAGGCATCAGCTTCGTCGCCTGCATCACCGAGGGCGTTCCGGCGCACGATGAGGCCCGCTTCTTCAACATGCTGCGGCGCGACTACCCCGGGGTCCGGCTGCTGGGGCCGAACTGTCCAGGCATCATCACGCCGGGGGAGTGCAACATCGGCATCACTGCGGGCCACATCGCCAAGCCGGGCGGCCCAGTCGGCATCGTCAGCCGGTCGGGCACGCTGACCTACCAGGCGCTGTACGAGCTGCAGCAAAAGGACATCGGCGTCACCACCTGCGTGGGCATCGGCGGCGACCCCGTGCCGGGCACGTCGTTCATTGATTGCCTCGAAGCCTTTGAGGCCGATCCTGAAACCAAGGCCGTCATGATGATCGGCGAGATCGGCGGCTCGGCCGAGGAAGAAGCCGCCGAGTTCATCAAGAACCACATGACCAAGCCGGTGTCGAGTTACATCGCCGGGGTGACTGCGCCTCCGGGCAAGAAGATGGGCCACGCTGGCGCAATCGTCTCGGGGGGCAAGGGGACTGCTGCGGCGAAGATGGATGCGCTGCGCGACGCCGGCGTGCGTGTCGGGCTGAACCCCACGGAGGCCGGCGAGCTCATGGCCGAAATCGTCGCCGAGCTGTAGCGCTGGCGCTTCCCGGGGCCAGCGGGACCGCCTCCCTGCGCAGGGGGATCCAGCAGGTCCCAACAGCGCAGGCTGGCGGTCCCGCCGACCCCTTGCTCCGTCGGATCCTTCGCCGATCGACTGCTACTTCGCGCTGAGTTCGGCGTAGAGGTCCAAAAGCGCCGCCGCGTGGGCCTGCGGACCGAATGGTGCCAGCACATCGGTACGTGCAGCGAAGGTCACAGCGTCGTTCGAGTGCAGCGCTGTGGCGAGTGCTTCGGCCAGCGCGCGGGCGTCGTCGGGCCGGACCAGGTAGCCGTTGGTGCCGTCGGTGATGAATTGCGGCGCGGCGCCGACCCTGGTTGCGACGACCGTACGGCTCGCTGCGAGGGCCTCGGCGACCACCATGCCGAAGCCTTCACGCCGGCTCGGCACGCACACCAGGCGGGCTCGCCGGTACCACTCGCCGATCTCCGCTGGGGCGACTGCTCCGGCGAACTGAACGGTCACGCCGCGGCGCATGGCCAGTGCTGCGAGCAGCGTCCGGTCGGGGCCGTCGCCGACGATGACCACTTCGGGTCGTTCCGCTGGAGGCATCAGCGCCACGGCCTCGATGAGCACGTCGAAGCCCTTTTCGGCCATCAGTCGCCCGACGGCGACGACGGGTCCGTCGGGGGGCGTGGGCGTCGGCGATCCGAGTCGGTCGGCGCCCACGGGCATGGACACGATCCGCAGCAGCGGGCCGGGGCGCCGACCTTCAGGCTCAGCACTCGGCGGCGGGTGCAGACCGCCACGATGCGGCACGAGTGACGCAGCCCAGTCGCGCAAGTCCTCTGACACGGTCACTACGGCACCGGACCGGCGAAGCACCCGGCGGGCAAGCCAGCGGTGCACTGCGTTGGTGGTGACCGCGGCATCGGAACCGTGGACCTGCACGACGCTGGCCACGTGGCGCCCGGCCGCCATGGCGGCAGCAACAGCCACGAGCCCGCAGGGGAACCACCAGTGGCCGTGGATGACCGGCCCGCTGTGCGTTGGGCTGACCCGACGGGCTGAGTCGCTTGCAGCAGCACTCGGGCGCCGCCGGGCCTGGCGAACAGCGGTCAACGTCAACCGGGCAATCATCGGGATAACCCACAGCGCCGACAGCCCGGAGAACACCCGGTAGCTCTCGCCGAGCGCTACGCGGGCCTCGACCCGCGCAGGAGCGAACCGAACCCGGCACACCTCGACGCCGCCCATCTCGTGGCGGCGCGGGGCGTCCGGATGAGCCGGGCACACGACGGTGACCTCGGCTCCAGCCTCCGCAAGCGCCCGTGCGTGATCGGCGAGGAACGGCTTGTGATGATCGTCGAGCGAGGTCGGAAACCCCGGGGTCACCAGCACGGCGCGCACTTGCGCAGTCTCGCAGCATGTCGGTTCTCGAACGATCCCGTCAGCATCGACAGTCAGAACCGCCACGCAGCTCAATCGGGAACTGCCTGCTCGGTTTCGGCCACGAGCCACTGCGTGATGTGCCGGCTGGGGCTCTCAGCTATCTGAAACATACTGGAAATTAATGAAAATGAAAAAAAATATATGTAGAAGGAGTGCTAGAGTTGTCCCGATGGCTAGAAACGGGCGTAACGAGCGGCGCCGCCGTACCGCGCAGACAGGCGACGCCCGCGCGATTCTGGAGTCGTGGCTGCCGACCGGCCCCGCTGACGTCTCAGGCCTGCTCGCCGACCAGCCGATTGAGCTTGCAGCGCCGGGAGCAAGCCCGCTCGACTGATTCGCTAGTTCGGGATTCCCGCCTTAGGGATCATGAATGCCCACCACGCGAGTTGCACAGGCAAGGACGCCAGGGCGGCGTAACGCACGACGCGGACACGCATGCGCCACCCGATGACGGCGATCGTCGCCATGGAGATGAGCGCGACGGACCAAGCGGCGATCCGGTTCGGCGGGTGTGGATCGTCCCAATCCCCAATGAGGCCCATCCACACCACTACAAACGACCACCACCACACGAAAGCGCTCCAGAGCGCCCACGCCGTGAGCCTGCCGAACTTCGACCACCCGCCGAGTTCCTGAGGCGGCACGTTCGCAGGTGGTGCTGCAGGCAGGGGACGCACATGATCAGTCTCGCGGCGAAGTGTTCGTCGGTTGCGTCATGCTCTAGCGGGTGACCTCTCGAGGCCTCAGTACGCTCAGCGAGATGCTGGTGGGGGGCCATGCGGATGGCCTTGAGGGCCCACCGTCGTGAACGATCGGACCGGACCCAAGGCGCAGCGGACAGTTGGCACGGCCGTGCGGTGGGCGCTCGGGCTGGCGACCGCTGCAGTGATTGTCTGGCTGGCCGTCCGGAACTGGGACGACCTTCGCCAGATCGACTTGAGCGTCGAGGCCGGCTGGCTGATCGGGGCGATCGCCGCGTCATTCGCGGCGACGCTGCTGCTGGCGACCGGGTGGCGCGAGCTGATCGGCGGCTACGGCACATCGCTGGCGTGCCAGCCCGCGCTTCGCATCTGGATGCTGTCCCAAGCCACCCGCTACTTGCCCACTGGCCTGGTGCCCATCGCTGCCCGTGCCTCCTTGGCTGCCCCGTTGGGTGTCAACCGGGCGGCCGCGGGGGCCTCAGTTGTGGTCGAGACCGCCACCCTCGTCGGCTGGGCCGCCGTATTCGCGGCGCTGTGGGCCCCGAGCGACTGGCTGGGCACAGCCGGCGGCTGGCTTGTGCGCATCGTGATCGGAGCCGGCGCAGCAGTCGGCCTGGCGACGCTGCCGTGGACGCTCGCGGGTGCCAGCATGTGGTGGCGGCGCGTCGACCGGTTCATGCGCCGTGTCGTGCTCCTGCGACCGATTGCCGACCGCATCCCTCCCGACGCACTCAGCGCGCAACGGTCGACGGTCTGGCAGGCGACGTTGGTGTATGGCTCCTCGGTGGCGCTGCGGCTCGTGGCAACGGTGCTGCTGGCCCTTGCCGTGGTCGGAGCCGGTACCGGCGATGTCTGGCTAGTCGCCGGCGCAACGGCAGCCGGCGTGCTCGTTGGCATGGTCGGCATCACGCCGGCGGGACTTGGCGTGCGGGAAGTCGTCGTGGCGGCGCTGCTGGCCGACCGCTTCGGCATCGGCGACGCGGCCGCGTTCGCCATCGCCGTGCGAGTGCTGGAATTCACCCATGAGCTCGTGTTGCTGCCCATCGCCGCCGCGGCGGGCCGAGCGAGTCCGCCAGAAGCTCCTCGCTGAGCGATCCGGCGTCTGGGTCGGCAGGCTGTAGCGGTGCCGCACCGGGACATGATCGTGATCGGGGCTGGTCCCGCCGGTGCGGCGGCGGCCATGCGTGCCGCGGGCGCCGGTATCAAGGTGACTGCGTTCGAGAAGGCGCCGCCGGGTCGCGACAAGGTCTGCGGCGACGGCCTGACGCCCCGTGCGGTCGCAGCGCTCGACGAGCTCGGCGTTTCGCTGGACGAAGCGCATCGCATTGCGGGGCTGCGGATGATCGCCGGGCGGCGTGTGCGCGAGCTGGACTGGCCCGCGAACGGGCAGTTCGGCCCGTACGGCGCCGTATGGCCCCGGCGCCGTCTCGACAGCGCTCTGTGTGAAGGCGCCGCTGCGGCAGGTGCCGAGCTGTGCTTCGGCACCGAGGCGCTGCCGATCGTCGAGGACGGCCGTGCGGTGGGGGTCACCGTCGCTCGAGAGCGCTGGACCGCCGATCTCGTCGTGCTCGCCGCCGGTGCTCAAGGCCAGGCCGCCCGCATGCTCGGCGCGCTGCGCGACCCCGCCGAGCCGTTCGGCCTCGCCATCCGCACCTACGCCGAGACACCCCGCCACGCAGACGAATACCTCGAAGCGTGCCTGACGCTGCGTGACCCCGACGGCATGGCGGTGCCCGGCTACGGCTGGCTGTTCCCCGCTGGCGACGGCACGGTCAACATCGGTGTCGGTGCGCTCAACACCATGAAGGGCTTCGCGAATCTCAACCTGAACCGGCTCTGCGACAGCTACCGCGACCTGGTGGCCGACAGCTGGCAGCTCGGCCCGTATCTGGAGCGGCCCCGTGCATGGCGCCTCCCCATGAGCGCCACTCGCCGCCACGGCCCCGGCTGGGTGGCCATCGGGGACGCAGCGGGCCTGATCAACCCGATGAACGGCGAGGGCATCGACTATGGCCTCGAGACCGGCATCCTCGTTGCCGATCTGTTCGCCGAGGACCCGGCAGCGGTTGCCGACACCTACGACCGCATTGTCGCCGAGAAGTTCGACGCCTTCCTGCGCACGGGCCGGCGGTTCTCGTTCCTCATCGGGCACCCGCGCATCCTGCGAACCGGTCTGCGTCTCGCGGTCGGCACCGATGCGATCGCCAGCCTCACCCTGGCTGTGATGGGCAACCTCATCGACAACGAGACCCCCGGCACCGCAGGCCGGGTACTGGCCGCCGCCGACCGAGCTCTCGCTGCCGCGTCGCCTGCGCTGCGTCGCCTCCACAAGCGCCGCACCGCCCGCAACCGCAGCACCGCCTCCCACAACGCAGCCTCCAACGGCACTGCGTGAGGCCCGAGCACTCTGGGGTGGCACTACTGTTCACGCCGTGACGGCAGCGCTCTTGGACGGTCAGGCGCTGGCCGATCAGATCAAGGACAGCTTGCGAGCCAGGATCACCGCCCAGCGATTGGAACCCGGGCTTGGCACGATCCTGGTCGGTGACGACCCGGCGTCGCACAGTTACGTAGGCGCCAAGATCCGCGACTGCGCAGAGGTCGGCATTGACTCGGTACACGAGCACCTCCCGGCTGACATCACCCGAGCCGAGCTCAACGCCGTCATCGAACAATTCAATGCCGACCCGATGGTGCACGCCTACATCGTGCAGCTGCCGCTGCCGCGCCAGCTCGACGAGGAAGCGGCGCTGCTCGCCATCGATCCCGACAAGGACGCCGACGGCCTGCATCCGGTGAACCTGGGCCGGCTGGTGATGGGCGCCGACGGTCCGCTGCCGTGCACGCCCCGTGGCATTCAGGTCATGCTCGAGCACTACGGCGTGCAGATTGAGGGACGCCACGTGGTGGTCGTGGGCCGAGGCCTCACCATCGGACGCCCGATGGCGCTGCTGCTGGCGCTCAAGCGCCCGAACGCCAACGCGGCCGTCACCGTCGTGCATACAGGGGTGGCCGATCTCGGCGCCTACACCCGCCAGGCCGACATCATCGTTGCGGCGGCCGGCGTGCCCGGCCTCATCACGCCCGACATGGTGAAGCCGGGTGCGGCGGTGGTCGGCGGCGGGATTTCGCGCGAGGGCCGCCGGATCCTCTCTGACGTCGACGAATCGGTCGGCGAGGTCGCTGGCTGGGTGACTCCTCGTCTCGGCGGCGTCGGCCCGATGACACGGGCGATGCTGCTGGCCAACACGGTCGACGCAGCGGCTGAGATCGGCTGAGACATTCCGCCTCAGTCATCAGAGCTCCGACAGATTTAACTGTTCGCGTCAGTATGTGATCGCTAGCGATCATATCTGAGCGCGGGCAGGCATACACTGAACTAGTCTTCCGTTGGGTGTACGCAGACAGAGGCACGCGATGACGAAGCATCCGGAGTGGCAAACTGCCCAAGAGTTGTTGGCTGCTGCGACCGCGACCGCGGCCGCAACGAGGAATACTCGATTGAGCAGGTGGGCAGTCGACGACGAGCGCCGCGAGTCCTGGAAGCGCCATTGCGTCAGGCTCGGACTCGAGGTGCTCACCCCGACTGCTTGCGCTTACCTCTACGACCGCAGCCCGACAACGGTGCGAGCCGTGAGGCGAAAGGAACAAGCCGAGGCCGTGGCGTTCACCGTGTGCCTTGGCGGAGAAAGCGAGCGCGATATGCACTTGCTCCGGCTCGCGTGGGCAGAGACCAAATGGCCGCGACCCAAGGACTTCACCGATCGGCTCGCACTACTGCGCGAGCAGGGTGAGGTGATGAGTTTCGGAGGCGGCGTGTCGTATCTCGTTCTATCGCCGACGCCGATTCGCATGGCCGGCGACTCGGAGATCCCTCAGGCCATCGCGAGGGAAGCCGCTGAGCGCAGGGACCGCGCACGACGGGAAATCCTGAAGTCGCGTGGAAAATACCGAGGCGCTTCCGCTTACCTTGATGCAGCACGCAGAGAGGACGCGGAGATCGAACGGCGCCGAGAAGCAGAGCGCGTTGAGCGGCTTGAGCGATCCCAACAACAGCAGCCGCGCTCGCAGTCCACTCCCTCGATCGAGCTGTAGGTGCCGGAACGTCCGCCAGTGGTAGTTCTCGACGCGTGGGTCGTCGTGGGCTTCTACGACGGTGAGGAATTCGCAGCGTCCGAGTTCGGCCGACTGCTGGAGGCAGACGACGCTGCCACTGTCATGAGCACAGTCAATTTCGCTGAAGTGTGCAGCGGTCTGGCGCGTATTCGCGGCTTGGCCTCGGCTTCACGCGACACCGAGTGGTTGCGTGGCTATGTGGTCCTCGATCCAGTGACATCGGACTTGGCTGAGACAGCGGCTCGGATCAAGCTCGGCTTTCACATGTCGCTCGGCGATGCCTTCGCTGCTGCTACCGCGCTTGGGTATGACGCGCCGCTGTGGACCGGTGACGCAGAGTTGTTGTTTGACAACGCGTTGTGGCAGGCGACCGATCTGCGACATGACGAGCGTCGTCAGCTGCACGCCGATCAGATTGAAGACGGCACGAAACAGGCCGGTCGACGTTCCTCTGGGCCGCTGGCCGGCCTTGATTCGGACACGCTGGCCGAGTATGTCACTGCTCCGCTTCGAACAGGTGCGGAAACGGAGACGCTGCGCTAGAAACGCTCGCGCCTAGCGCGATGCAATCGTGCCCGCACGTGACCCATGGAGAACGCCGTGAACGATCCAGCCAGGAAAGAGCCAGTCCGGGTTGCCGTGACCGGAGCTGCGGGCCAGATCGGCTACAGCCTGCTGTTCCGGATCGCCTCGGGAGCGATGCTCGGCCCCGACCAGCCGGTTGAGCTGCGAATGCTGGAGATCCCGCCGGCGATGGGTGCGCTCGACGGCGTGATGATGGAGCTCGACGACTGCGCGTTCCCGCTGCTGGCGTCGCGCACCGGCACTTCGGATCCGAACGAAGCGTTCGAGGGCGCCGACTACGCATTGCTGGTGGGTTCGATGCCCCGCAAGGCGGGTATGGAGCGCAGCGACCTGCTGGCGGCGAACGGCGGCATCTTCACCGGGCAGGGCAAGGCGCTGAGCGACGCTGCGAACCCGGGCGTGCGGGTGTTGGTGGTGGGCAATCCGGCCAACACCAACTGCCTGATCGCCATGCGCAATGCGCCCAACATCGCCGATGGGCAGTTCACCGCCATGACCCGCCTCGACCACAACCGGGCCATTGCCCAGCTGGCCAACAAGGCCGACATGTCGGTGAACGACGTGACCCGCATGACGATCTGGGGGAACCACTCCGCCACCCAGTACCCCGACATCTTCCATGCCGAGGTGGGCGGTCACAACGCTGCGGCGCTGGTGGACGACCAGGCATGGCTGGAGGACGACTTCATCCCGACGGTCCAGCAGCGCGGCGCCGCGATCATCAAGGCACGGGGAGCATCCTCGGCCGCATCGGCAGCATCGGCTGCGGTGGATCACATGCGTGACTGGGCGTCGGACACGCCCGGCGGCGACTGGGTGTCGATGGCTATCCCCTCCACCGGCGACTACGGCGCCCCCGAGGGCATCATCACGTCGTACCCGGTGACGGTGTCAGGCGGCCAGTACCACGTGGTGACCGGACTCGAGCTCGACACCTTCAGCCGCTCCCGCATCGAAGCCACCTGGGCCGAACTCGTCGAAGAACGAGACACCGTCGGCGGCATGGGCCTCCTCGGCTGACCCTACGGTCGGTCTGCGCCGCCACCGCTGGTCTGTCGTGGCGCAACAGTTATCGGCCGCGTGTCGCCCATTCGTGTCACGCCTTCTTTGTGCAATTTTGCCGTCTGTGGCGGCATTTCTGCGCAAAGTCCAAGCCGTCGGGGCTGCCGGGCATGGTCGCCTATCCGCTGAGGCACTAATGCATGGCAAGCGTGTTTTTCTCGTCGAGTCGCTGGTGACCGCCCAGCCTTGGGCCCAGCAAATGGATGCTGCTGCGCGCAATGCAACGGTTGTGAGAGATGCGGACCAAATCGTTACGGCGCTCGAAGCGGACTTAGCCGTCAGCAGCGATGCCGTATTCGCATGAGCGATCTAGACCCGCGGCCCGTACCTTGATCTAGTTCGGCCGGGTCTAGTTCCCATCGCTCGCCCACAGGATGGCGTGTGTCGCACGTGTCGCAGTGGCGCGAACCTCGGCTGGGACGATTGCTACCAGTGCGCCCGCTTCGGTGTTGTCGAGGTGCTTCCGATCTCGATGTCCGAGCGTGGTGGGCCCCTGCATCATCGTCTTCGCCTCTACAAGCGCGGCAATGAGCAGCCGCGCATCGATTGCTCCCTGCAGCTTGGTGCACTCCTGGGGTGAATCACCGCGAGTGTCTTGCGTCTCGGCGGTTGGGGCTTTGCCCCCGGGGGTTCAGCGTGGGGGTGCTCGTGACGGGTCGTTGCTGCTGTTTGGCGGCTGGGTGGGTGGTTGGAGCCGGTAGCGGCTGCCTGGGGTGTCCCATTCGGCGGTGAAGCCTTGTTGGTGGATCTTGTCGTTGTGGCAGTCGGGGCAGACGGTGACGAGGTTGGTGTAGTCGGTGTGGCCGCCGTGCTGCCAGTGGTCGATGTGGTGGTGCTGGCAGCGCTCGGGGGAGATGCCGCACCCGACGCAGCCCTTGTCGCGCAATGCCAGCGCGGCGCGTTGGAGGTCGGTGGCGGTGCGGCGGGTGCGGCCCATGCGCAGGTCGCCGGTGGCGGCGTCGAAGATCGCCGGCAGCACTTCGGCGTCGACGGCGATCTTGGCGATCTCGCCGATCGGGATCGGGGTGCCGTCCGCGAGGCGTCCGTTGGTGAGCTGGTGGTTCGCCATGTCGTAGTCCGCCACGACGATCAGCGACGCGCCCGCGGGGCGCTTGGCGCCGGGATCGCAGATGAGCTGGCTGATCGCGTCGGCCATCCGCTGCTGGGGTGTGCGCCGCGCAGCGGGATCCTCGTCCTTGAACAGACGCCGCTCGGCGGCGGCGATCAGCGTGCCCAGCCGGGCGCCGGTGACGGGGTCGACGACGAGGTTGAGCACGGTCATGCCGTCGCTGGAGCGGGTCACGATCTTGGCGCTGCGCGCCCGGCGCTGCCGCTCCAGCAGTGACGCGCCGTCGTCTCGGCTGACGTCGGCCACATGGCGGGCGACAGTGCGACGGAACTCGTCATAGCCCTCGTGTCGTGCCCGCGCTGCGAGGAACTCGTCGTCGATCGGGGCGTCGCCGGCGGCACGGGCAATCAGCTGCGCGTGGCCCACCGGAACCGAACCCGCAAAGAGCCCCTCACGGGTCGCGTTCAGCCCGCCGAGCCTCACTGCGTCCCTGACCTCGCCGCGCGCCCTGCGGCCCGAGATCGCCATGGCGTCCGTCGCGGCATGCGCAGCGGCGCCGTCGCCGTTGCGGCGGGCGATCTCGCCCAACGCGTCGGCCTTCATCGCCGCGAGCCGCGACTCGGCCCGAGCCAGCACACCCAGCCGAGCCCGCAGGCCCTCACCGCACAGCCCAGCAACATCCACCGCATCCACACGCACCCCACCCGATACCAACGCGCCTGCCGCACCGCCACCACAAGCCGAATCGCCGCCGCCGTTCATAAGAACAACCGTACGGCAGGGGTGTTACAGCCATGTCCAACTCAAGGGCACGAGAGACCTCGGATTCGGTGCCGGGGCCTCCCCCGAGCACTACGACGGCGCGAACGCGCTCTAATGCTGCCGATCTCAGCATGTCGGGCACATCGCCAATGAACTGCATCTGTCCCTGTCGCAATGATGGAGGCCCGACGTCTTCGTCCGCGCGCCGTCTGACCAAGAGGAAACGTCTCGGGTCATACGGGTCGAGTCGGGACAAGTAGCTGTAACCGACTCTGGCGCCGAGTTCGCCAGCTGCAACGACTGAGGGAACTTGTTCGTCCGCAAGGCGGTATCCGAGAACCTCTGCGAAGCGGTCGAGTCGTTCGTTGCTTGCAGCGGTCGGATAGGTGCCGGAACCTGTCGATTCGGCGTCCTCAGGAGTGCGGGCGGAGCCGGACACAAAGAGCCCGGCCGGTCGCGTTCTGGCAACGAGCCGCTGCAGCATCGTCGTGATCTCGGAATAGTTGGCGACCTCGATGAGTTCAACCCCAGCGCGACGGAGATCACCAGCGCGAAAATCGAACATCCCGTCGTCGTCGGACCGCTTCATGATCGCGTAGTGCGGCATCAGCTTGTCCGCGGTGGCAAGCCGGGCGATCCTGAACACCGCTTCGAAGTTCGGGTCGGCCATGGAGAATCCGAGGAACAGGAAACTCGAAGTCAAGAACTGTGCCTGCAAGAGACGCCAAAGTCGTGGATGAGTCCACTCGTAGCGCTCATAGTCGCTGAGACTCAGGACCAATTGAGCGCGCCCACCTTCTGATTCGGCTTCACCATGCGGGATCGAGCCGTGCATCTTGCAAAGGCGCCGTTGCTCGCTAGATGGTTGGTTCCAAGGGGTTAGTGGTGTGATTCACCCCGAGCTTGGACACCCTCACCACACAACCGGCGGACCCGACCCCTTGGAACTAACCATCTAGAGGTAAACCGGGGTGACTCGCGTAGCGCGAACCGCTACGGTGAAGGCATGGCAGCCACCGAGACCGCGAAGCCCGAGTCGGACAAGCAGCCCGATAAGCCGATGATCCCGGACTCGCCTGAGCGGATTGCCCGTGCTGTCGCCACTGCCCCGCCTCGGCCTCGCCGCTGAGGCACGCAGGCCTCCGTCGCAGAACGGCCATAATCCGCGCGTGGACGATTGGGGTGCCCACGGAGCCGCAGCGGCAGTGGCTGTGGCAGCGTTCGGCACGATCTACGCCATCATCAAGAAATTTCTGGGCCAAGCCGCTCACCAATTGGAACGGCTTGGCGACAAAATCGACACGACAAAAGACAAGACATTCGAAGTGCACACCGAAATGCAGCAGGTCAAGAGGCAAGCAGATGGCTGACGCTGATGTCGCCGTCGAGTTCCGCGTGCTGATCAAGCACAGATCGGACGTGGTTCACGACCGGAACTACACGCTCGATTTGGACGCTCCGAACTGGGAGCAGTTCGATCTCACACACTCGGAGTTGCAACGCTGCGAGACGCTCCTGAGCGCAGCACGCGCAATGTGGACAGACAGCGAACGGCTGACCGACCCGAAGGATTTGTCGGAACCAGTGAGGACGCTGCTTGAAGCCGTGATCGAGACCATCGGCGACGCTCTTGTTCGGACGGTGGACAGCAGCTCGTCGCTGAAGTCGTCAGCCACAACGGTCTGACAAGAGACAACCACCCAGCGAACCTCGGCTGACCCGCTCAGCGGGTGAGGGTGGCCCAGTCGAGCCGCTTGCCGTCACAGCCAGCAGCCAGCCCGGCCAGCCGCCCCTTCGCAGCAGTGACCCGCTGGTTGTGGCGAGCCTCGAACTCGGCCACGTACCGGTGCAGGTGCTTGGCCGACATGTGGTGGAACGTCCCCGCATAGCCACGCTTCATCAGCGCCCAGAAGCTCTCGATGCCGTTCGTGTGAGCCATCCCGCGCACGTACTCCCCAACGCTGTGAGCCACCACCTCATGGCGGCGGGCAAGCATCGAGTACGCCGCGTGACCGTCGCTGAACACCAGCGCCCCGCAGTCGGTGCGCTGCTCCACGAACGGCACCAGCGTGGCAGCATCCGCCCGGTCGATCACCCGCGCCGAGACCCGCCCCGTGGCGCGGTCCTTCACGCTCAGCCCGTTTGCCATGCCCCCAACGTAGAGCGGGGGAGCATCACTCGGTCATGACGTCTGAGCCCATGGAAGACACGGCGTCACTCTTACATGGGAACACCGGTGGACATCGGCTGACCTAGCTGCCGTTCAACTCTGCTGGACGTGATGAATGGCGATCCCAAGATTCGGCACTCGCGCGAGTCTGCCGTCGACCGTAATGAGGGGTGCACGCTTGGCGACGGCTACGGCGACATACATGGCGTCGTAGGCGGTGACGCTGTGCCGGTAATGCCATGCCGTCCGTGTGAGGAATCGATGTGAGACGCGTTCGATAGGAAAGGCTGCGAGGTTGTCGAGCAGCGTCTCAGCACGCGCCGCGGGGATGACTCCGTGGGCCACGAAGCGGCGCATGGTCGAGACGATTTCGGCATCGAACATCTCGGGCGCTGCCAACGAACGCCCCGCGATGGTGTCCCCCAGCACGAGTCCTGCGGGGGTCCGGAGCAGGTACTCAATCGCAGCGGACGAGTCAACTACGTAGGCGTCCATAGAGTTCTTCGTCTCGCTCGCGACGCACTTCATCGAGTACCTCCGCAGCGCTGATGCCGAGGTCGATCTCCGGGCTCGACTCCCAGCGCTCCTGCCATTCGGACCACTCGAGTTCGCGCTCGACGGCCTGAAGCACGACCGCGCTCATCGAACAGTTGCGCTGCTGTGCGCAACGACGCAAGCGCTCGTGAAGTTCATCAGGCATGTTCCGGACCTGGAGATTCGCCATTGCATGAACCTAGCATGAAACTTTCATGCTTTACGCTTGCGCCTGATCCGACGGCAGGCGCACCGGCGTCTCGGGGCTGCAGCTAGATCGGCTCTTCGCCGGGCTGCGGACTCAACAGGACGTGGTCGTCCATCACGACCCGTCGGGCGTGTTCTGCGAGAGCAACAGGTTTCGCTCGTGAACCAGCCGACCGATGTCGGCGAGCACCCAGCGATCAAGCACAGCCTTGGAGGCACCAGCGTGAATGTCTCATAGTTTGATGTGAATGACACATAGAGTGGGCCGGCGACGAGGGGGGTATCTGCATGACGCTCGACAGACCGGTCCATCCAGCTGAGACGGGGGACGCAACGATGGTTCCGGCCATCGCTCCTGCGTTCGCGCTGACCCCCCCCCCCCGCGACTTTGGGGGTAGGTCATGACCGCCTCCCGGCGTCTTGTGACGCTCCCGCTGCTGGCCTTGGCGCTGATCGCCGTGCTCCTCGTGCCCGTGCCGCCGCCGGCGGATGCGCAGACGGTGATCCTGGCGACCACCCTGGTCAAGAACACGGGGCAGTCCGCCGGCGTCCCTCGTGGTCTGAGTAGTACCCAGCCCAGGCTGGCCCAGCAGTTCACCGCCGGCACCAGCGAAGCGGGCTACACGCTGAGTTCCATCGGCATCGATTTCAACACCATCTCCAACACCAACTTCGTCGGCGGCCAGCTGACCGTCACGCTGAACGCGAACAGCAGTGGCAATCCCGGCGCCGCTCTGTGCACGCTGAGCGACCCGGACACCTTCTCCGGCTCGGGCGTACATACCTTCGTTGTGCCGGCGACGTGCCCCACCCTTGCGGCGGGTACGGCCTACTTCGTTGTCGTCGAACGGTCGGGCTTCTTTGGCACCGTCACATTCAACTCAACCAGCGCGAACAACGAAGACGCTGGCGGCGCGACGGGCTGGTCAATTGGGAATGACTCCCATCAATATGGCAGCGGTTCGTGGGGATCCTTCGTGCAGTCGCTCAGGATCGAGATCAATGGCTCCGTGTTCGTGCCGCCCCCGCCGGTGCGGGTGACGGGGTTTGACCTGGACAGCGGCAACATTGCTCCTACCGGCATGTGGGGCAACGAAGACACTTTCTGGGTCGCCAACGACGGCGGTTTCTTCGACAACAAGATCTACGCCTACAACCGCTCCGACGGATCCCGCGACAGCGCCAACGATTTCGACAGCCTGAGCGGTGCCGGCAACATTGCTATCGCCGGCATCTGCTCTGACGGCACGACCATGTTCGTGGCGGACAACGACGACGGCAAGCTCTACGCCTACAAGATGTCCGACACCACCCGCGACTCGGCCAAGGACATCGCCTTGAACTCGGCCAACACCGATCCCAGGGGCGTGTGGTGCGACGGCACGACCGTGTATGTGGCCAACGATGGCGCCACCAGCGCCAACAAAATCTTCGCCTACACGATTGCTGACGGCGCCCACGACTCCGCCAAGGACTTCGAGGAGCTGTACGTGTCGACCGACACCGCGGCCCAGAACGCCGAGGAACCGTTCGGCATCTGGTCGGACGGCACCACGATGTTCGTGGCGGACAGCGACGACGACAACGTCTTTGCCTACAAGCACTCCGACGAGTCCCAGGACTCGGCCAAGAACCTCGCCCTGAGCAGCGACAACGACGATCCCACGGGCATGTGGTTCGACGGCCGGGTGCTTTGGGTGGTCGACGAAACCGACGACCAGATCTACGCCTACGACCTGCCCGGCGCTCAGCCCGACAACACCCCCGCCGACGGCGCCCCGGCAATCAGCAGCCCGTTCGCCCACGACGTCTTCGCGGCAACTGTGACGCCGGCGGAAGTGATCGTCGGTTCGTCATTCGAAGCAAGTGGATACGCCACGGCGGAAGCGACTGCGCACTCTCTCGGTTTCGGATCCATCTCTGAGTCGCTGTTCACCGTGGATGGGGTCACGTACACCGTTCTCGCCGTATTCGACGATGAACGCGCCGTCAACTCCGGTGATCTGGTCATTGTGCTGGACAGGGAACTGCCACGCGGGTTCACCTTCACGGTGAACAGTGTGTCTTACTCCTCCGACGACGCCGCTGAGAGCGAGCCGGGCGCAGGCCTCTATCAGTACCAGTGGGCCGCCAGCCCCCTCCACTGGCCCGGCAACGTGACGGTGGTTCTGAGCGTCGAGACGCCGAAGGAGGGCGTGGAGGTGTCCGCCGACGTCTCGGGCATCACCGACTCCACCGACGGTGTCGCGAGCGCCTCCTACGACTACCAGTGGATCCGGGTGGACGGCACCGACGAGACCGACATCGACGGCGAGACCGGCTCTGTGTACACGCCCACCGCCGACGACGTGGGCAAGCACCTCAAGGTGCGGGTGGTGTTCGACGACGACGTGGGCAACCGGGAATACCCCCGCACCAGCCCCCGGCTCGGCCCCATCGCCGGCCCGCCGCCGCGGATCGCATCGGTCGCCGTCACCTCGGACCCGGGCGCCGATGAGACCTACGTCATCGGCGACGACATCGTCGTGACGTTCACCTTCGACAAGGACATCACGCTTACCGACGCCAGCCCACATACACCGAACATCTTCTTGTACTTGGGAATCGGCTTTGCAGATGAGAAGGAACCGAGATGCGCGCTCGGCACGGCGCCGACGAAGGTCTTGGCCTGCACCCACACCGTCGGGGAGGGCGACGAGGACACCGACGGCATCGTGGTGAGCGGCCTCGCCGTGCAGCACTTCAATCGGCTCGTCGGTCCTCTCGGGCAGATAGCGGACGGCAGCCACTCCGGTCTCGCCGCCGACTCGGGCCACAAGGTCGACGGCGTGCGGCCTGAGTTGACGGGGGCTCGGCCGTCGGCGGACAAGTCGAAGATCATCCTCACCTTCAGCGAGGTCATCGGCGCCGCCGACCGCACGAAGATCACCTTCGACTCGAGCGGGACGACCCTGACCACCACGGGGACCGCGGCGATCGACATTGTTAACCAACAGACCGTCACGCTCACCCTGGACACGGCGCTCACCGCCTCCGACACCGACGTGACCGTCGCGCTGGCCGCCGACGCGGTCACCGACGCGGTGGGCAACGGCAACGCCGTCCTGGCGGCCACCGCCATCGTCGACGAGACGGCGCCCGAGCTGTCGGAGACGTCCACGCCGTCCAACACGGAGGTGCTGCTGGCCTACGACGAGCCCCTGGATCCGGATTCGGTCCCGGCGGCGTCGGCGTTCACCGTGGTGGTGAATACCGGCAGGACCGCCCGGACCGTTTCCGCGGCGGCGCTCAGCGGGACCTCGGGCATCGTGCTCACGGTGAGCCCGGCCTTCCGCCCCGGCGACATTCTGACGGTCGACTACACCGTGCCGGGGACGAGTCCCATCCGCGACATCGCCGAAAACGAGGCCGCGGCCCTGGCCATCCTGCTCGTCGACAACACCCTCGATGCCACCGCTCCGGAGGCTGTGACGGGGATGTCGTCCGCGAACACTTCGACGTTCGGCGAGGTGGGTCTCCAGTGGGACGGCGGCACCTGGGCCAACGGCAGCGCCATAACCGGCCATGAGGTGCGCTACCGGACGCCGCCCATATGGTCGGCAACGCTCACGGTCAAGGACCTGGGCTTGAACTTCCTGGGATGCGACACCTCGCAGGGCAACCAAGGATGCGAGCCGAGCGAGCTTCTGACCGACAACACTTTCTCCTTTGACTCAGTGAACCACCGGATCGTTTTAGTAGACCTCATCGGCGGGCAGCTGAGACTCGAAATCAACCGCGCCAGCATCCCCGCGGCGGCGCTCGACGACCTGACGTTCAACGTGGGCGCCTCCTCGTTCGCGTTCGCGGACGCAACCCACTCGGCGGGCAGGCTCACCTGGGCCGGCACCGGCCTGAGCTGGAGCGAGGACGATACGGTCCAGTTGGGGATCAGCGTTCTCTCCGAATGGACCGCGGTCGCGGACAGCGCGCCGGGTGGGGCCAACGAGACCAGCCACACGCTGGAGGGCCTGGTTCCGGGCGCGCAGTACACGTTCGAGGTCCGCGCCGTGAACGACGTCGGCGGCGGCGGTGCGGCCAGTGACACGCTGATGCTGCTCGCGCCGGAGTGGGCATTCACGCTGCGCGACTCTGGCGGCAGCGACGTGACCGGGCTGACCGAGGGCGGCGCTTCGGCAACCGCGACGGTGACCATCACCAACGCCGGCGAGGCCACGTTCGGCGCCGACCAGGAGATCGCCTTGGAGTGGGGCGGCATCCCGCTGAGCAGCCGGATCCGGGGCGCAGGCAACACCTCGGCCATCACCATCGCGGCCGGAGCGTCGAGCGGCAGCCTCGTCGTCAGCGCGCCCGACAACGACCTGAACCCGGTCTATATCCCCGAGACCCACGACCTCACCGCCAAGTGGGCGGGCGCGGTCATCGCGACCATCGAGCAGTTCCGCCGCATCGAGGACGAGAGCCCGCCCGTGGCGCGCATCGTCGACGCCCCGGAGTCGGTGAACGAGGGCGACACGTTCGACATCGACATCGAGCTGTCCGTGCGCTACCCGGCTCCCGGAGCGCTCAAGTTCGCCGTCACCGACAGCGACAGCGCTCTCAGCGGGACGCTGCCCGACAGCACATTGCTGGTCTCGGGCCTTTTGGACGCCACCGTCACGCTGACCGCGGCGGAGAACACGACTCAGAACGACGGCGCCCGCACAGTGACATTCGCCCTCGAGACGAGCACGGATATCCCCTACACCCTCGGCACCGGCGCCGAAAAGACGGTGACGATCATCGTGCGCGACGACGACACGCCGCCGCTGGCGGTGGGGAACCTGCGGGCGCAGGCGGGCAACACCGAGGCGACCCTGAGGTGGAGTGCGCCGGCGGCGCCCGCGCCGGACCACGGCCAGCCCGTACTGCATTACGAGTACCGGGTGAAGGAGGGGACAAACGCCTTCGGCGCCTGGACGATGGTCCCGGGCAGCGACGGCGCCACGACGAGCCACAAGTTCACGGGCCTGACCAACGGCACGGTCTACACCTACGAGGTGCGGGCCGAGAACGTCGCCGGCGACGGGGCCGAGACGTCGGTGATGGTGACGCCGCGGGTCGGCGTTGCGGTCTCGTTCGCCTCGGCGACGGCATCGGTCACCGAGGGCGGCGCGTATTCGGTGGTGGTGCTGCTGGACGAGGCGCCGGCGACGGGGGTGACGGTGGTGGTGCCGATCACCGCGACACGCGGCGCCGGGCTCGGCACGACCGAGTATTCGGGCGTGCCGGCGAGCGTGACGTTCGCCGCGGGCGACACCTCCGAGGTCTTCGCGGTCACGATGTTGCAGGACATGTTGGACGAGGATGACGAGGTGCTCACGCTGGAGTTGGGGACGCTGCCGTCGGGTTACGTGCCGGGGACGAACGACGAGATCGCCATCACGGTGGCAGACGACGACACAGCGCTGTTGGGGCTCACCGTTCGCGATTCGGGGGGCAACGACGTCACCGAACTGGTGGAGGGCGGCGCTTCGGCGACCGCGACGGTGTGGATCACCAACAGCGTGCGGTTCGAGACCGACCAGACGGTAACCCTGGAGTGGGGCGGCCAGGAGATCACCAGCGGGCCCGTCATCCAAGGCGCCGCCGGGAGCGCGACCGTCACCATCGCCGCCGGGCAATCGAGCGGCACGCTCGCCGTCAGCGCCCCGCAGCGCCCGGGCGACCTGTACCACCCGCCGGTGACCGAGACACTGACCGCCGCGCACGGCGGGTCCCGGATCGGCGGCGGCATCGACCTCAGATACGTCGACGACGAGGACCCGCCGGTGTTCACCATCAGCCTGGAGGACTCTTCGGGACGGAGCGGAACCAGAGTCGTCGAGGGCGGCACAGTGCGCCTGGTCGGAACGCTCTCGCGGGGATACGACCTGGGCAACGTCTTTCTGCACGCCTTCGCCATGGGGGCGACGACCAGGATCCCCGCGCTCGGGGCCGTCCCCATCGACGGGCAGCCGAACGCTGTCTTCGCATTTTCATCAACAGAATCCGGCTACGGTCTGACGCCTACCGGCAACTCGGCGGCGGGGGACCACGCCACGGTCACCTTCGCGATCCCGTCGAACCCGGACTACTACACCATCGGCACTGCGTCGACGGCGACGCTTTTGATCCTCGACGACGACGCCGCGCCGGGCGCTCCCCGCAACATCGCCGCGAGGCCGGGGGACACCGAGGCGACGCTGGGCTGGGACCACCCGGCGACCTACGACCAGATCTGGGCCGGCGACTATCAGTACCGCCGGCGCGCCGGGACCGGCCCTTGGACGAGCTGGGCCGCGATCGGGGGCAGCGACGGCGAGACTGTCGGCCACACGTTCACGGGCCTCACCAATGAGGTCGAGCACGCCTTCGAGATCAGGGCGCGCAACGCCAACCACAACGGTGCTGTTGCCCAGGTGCAGGTCACGCCGCGGGAAGGGATAGCGGTGTCGTTCGGCGCGGGGTCGGCGTCGGTGGTCGAGGGCGGCTCGGCTGTGGTGACGGTGACGCTGGGCGAGGCGCCCGGCGCGGGCGCGACAGTCACCGTGCCGATCACGGCGACGCCCGGCGCCGGGTTCGGCGCGAGCGGGTACTCCGGCGTGCCGGCGAGCGTTGTGTTCAACGCGGGCGATACCTCCAAGACCTTCACGGTGAGCACGGTGGACGACACCGACGACGAGCCGGACCGCGTCCTGACGCTGGGTCTGGGGACGCTGCCGGAGGGCTACGTGGCGGGGACCCATGCGACGCTTGAGGTGACGGTGGCGGACGACGATGTGCCGGTGGTCTCGGCGACGTTCGACCCGGCGTCGGCCTCGGTGCCCGAGGGCGCCCAGGTGAGCGTCACGGTGCGCCTGAGCCAGGCGCCCGAGCGCGAGGTGGCGCTGACGCTGTCGGCGGCGCGGGGCGCGAACCTGAGCGCGGACGAGTTCTCGGGCGTGCCCGCCGGCGTGACCTTCGCGGCCGACGCCACCGAGGCGGCCTTCACGGTGACGTTCGGCGACGACGCCGCGGTGGAGGGCAACGAGACCCTGATGCTCGGCTTCGTGACGCCGCTGCCGGGGCGGGTGACGACGGGCGCGAACCCGCGGCTCGTGCTGACGGTGACCGACGACGACGGCCCGCCGGCGGCGCCCGATGTGTCGGTGCAGACGTCGGGGGACGGGTTCGTGGTGCTGTCGTGGGCGCCGGTTGTCAACGACAGCCCGGTGCTGCGTTATGAGGTGCGCTGGCGGCGCACCGACGGCGGGACGTTCAACGCCTGGCAGTCGGTGGGGCTGGTGACGGGCTACCGGGTGGAGGGGCTGACCAACGGAGCAGCCCACACCTTCGAGGTGCAGGCGGTGAACGCCCACGGGTCTGCGAACGTGGCGTCGGTGCCGGGCACGCCGACGGAGCGGCTCACGGGGATCCCGAAGGCGATCCAGGGCCTGTGGGTGCGGGCGACAGACAGCGGTCGTGCGGAGCTGAGCTGGGGCCGGCCTTCCAACGCCACCGACAGGGTCACCGCGAACAGCGCGACGGCGACGTTCTCGCAGATCCAGGGCTACCGGATCGAGGTGTGCCGCACGACGTGCGTCGGCGATGAGGCGGACTGGTATGCGCTGGTGGCGAACACGGGCCGCTTCGAGCACACCTATGTGCATCAGGTGCTGGCGCCGGGTGTGATCCGGGAGAACCATTACCGGGTGCGGGCGATCAACATCAACGGCGTGGCGGGGCCGTGGTCGAACACAGCGACGCTGGATGACACGGTGGTGGAGGGCGTCTATTTGCAGACGCCGGACGACTCGACGCTGTGGGTGCGCTTCGGGGTGCGCAACCCCGACGGCAACCCGCTGTATGTGCGCTACACCGACACCGCCACCGGCGCGGTGGGCTACGCCGAGCCGTACCCGCTGTTGAGGAAGGAGGCGTGGCAGGCCGTGAAGCTGGTGCTGGGCGGTCTGGACGCGGACAGCTGGTACCGGGTGGATCTGGACTTCTCGCCGGACTTCGACTCTCCGCGCCGCCAGACGTACTGGCACGGCACGGCCCGTGAGGGGGAGACGCCGCTGACGAGCCCTTATGCGCGTGACTTGGTGGAGGCGCAGGTGTTCAACGACGGCGCCTGGCACGACGCGTCGACCACCGCGCTGCGGATCCGGATGGGCGAGGAGGGCAAGTACCGGGTGCGCCTCAAGCCGTGCACCAGGAAATACAACGTGAACCCCCAGCGCGTCTCGTCGCCGGCGGGCCGGCTCGCGACGAGCCCGATCGACACCGCCCCGACGCTGTTCACGAACCTGTGGTGCGAGGTGGAGGGCATCGGCTTCCGCACCGATGAGAACGGCAACGAGCTCACCATGAGCGATGTCTACGACATGACGAACTTCCCGGACCGGGCAAACGACCGCATCCCGATCTTCGGGGGCACCCCGAACGACTGGCACGAGGTGACGGTTACCGCGGCCGCCCTGGAGGACTACCCGTGGGACCGGCGCTACGACGCGTTGTTGAGCGCGCCGTTCGAGGTGAAGTACAACCACCGGGTCTCCTACGCCCGCGACGACACCCGCTCGGGCCTGGTGTCGGGCGGCACCGGTTGGGTGCGGATCCTGGTGGACCGCCCCGCCGATGCGGTGCTGGCGGTGCCGACCGGTGTGGAGATCGGCTCGGACCGGGTGATGAGCTGGGACGCGGTGCCCGGCGCGTGGGGCTATCTGGTGGTGTGGCGCCACGGATTGCATTACAGCAACCGGGCGAACCAGGGCCGCAACCTGCAGGCGGGCACGAGCATCACGCTGCCGCCGGGAGCGTCGGGCCGGGGCCCGGTCACTGCCCGGGTGCGCGCCTACAGCAACGCAGCGGTGAGCGGATGGTCGTCTGAGCACACCTGGGACTCCCGGGCGCCGACGCTGAGGGTGTTCGACGCGGCGGCGAACGAGGCCGACGGCTCGGCCGGGTTCCTGGTGACGCTGGACCCGGCTGCATCGGGGACGGTGACGGTGCAATACACGACCACAGACGCCACGGCGGTGGCGCCGGCGGACTACACGGCCACGAGCGGGACGCTGACGTTCGCGCCGGGCGAGACGCGCAAGACGGTGTGGGTGCCGATCGCCGACGACGGCGAGGAGGACACCGGCGAGACGTTCGGTCTGGTGCTGAGCAATCCGGCGGGGCGCGATGCGAACAACGGGGCCGCGGTGATCGGAGACGGCTCGGCGGTGGCGACGATCCTGAACAGCGAGCGCGAGGTGGCGTGGCTGACGGGGTTCACGCTGGTGGACGCGGGCACGAACGCGGACCTGATGGCGCTGGCGGACGGCTCGACGGTGCAGCTCGGCGAGCTGGCGGCGGCGAGCTACGGGATCCGAACGGACATCAGCCCGGGCGTGGTGCCGGGGAGCGTGCGGTTCGCGCTCTCGGGCGCCAAGACGGTGACGCACACCGACGACGCGGCGCCGTACTCGCTCTACGGCGACGGAGCCGGGAGGGTGAACGGGCAGGCGCTGCCGGCGGGTTCCTACACGCTGCGGGCGACGGCGTATGCGGATCCCGGGGGCCAGGGCGATGTGCGGGGTTGGCTGGAGGTGTCATTCACGGTGACCGCGGGCACCACGTCGGTTGCGACGCCCGGCGCATCGGACACGGGCACCGGGAACACGGCGAGCGGGTCGACCCCGGTCGGTGCGGACGACGACGGCGATGCTGACGGCGGCGGCTCTGGCGGCGGTGGCGGTGGCGGCGGCGGCGGTGATTTCGATGTCGGTGTTGCGACGTTTGTGGTGGCGAACGGGTGGAGTGCTGCCGATGTGGGCGTGGCGTCGGTGCTGGCGGCTCGTACCGACGGCGCGGTGGTGGTCTATACCGCGAGCGGCGAGCTGTCCTCGGAGACCAGGGCGCTGTTGAGAGAAGCACTGCCCGCTGAGGTGGTGATCGTGGGCGGCACTTCTGCGGTGTCGCGTGATGTGCGGACCCAGATCCGTGCTGCGTCGCCCGATTCGGGCATCTCGCGGGAGTCGGGGGTGGATCGCGCTGACACCGCGGCGGCGACGGCGCGACGCATTCTGGGTGCGCCCGCTGCGGCGGGTCGGGTCACGCTGATTGTGGCCAACGGCTGGTCGCCGCCTGACATCGGTGCCGCGGCGGCGCTGGCTGCGCGCAGCGGCCGCGCCGCGGTGCTGTACACCGAGGCCGCCACGCTGTCTGAGGCGTCCGCGGCGCTGCTGCGCGACTACGACGTAGCGCGGGTGATCCTGGTGGGGGGCACCGCCGCGATCGGCCCTGACGCGGCCGACGCGGTCGCCGACGCGGCAGACGGAGCCAACATTTCGCGGCTCACCGGCGATGACCGCATCGACACTGCCGCACAAGCAGCACGCCGCGTGCTGGGCAACCCCGCTGCGGCGCCCGCCGACGTCACCTTGGTGATCGCGAACGGCTGGTCCGCGCCCGACGTGGGCGTCGCCGCCGCACTGGCCGCGGCGACCGACAACGCCGCGGTCGCCTACACCGCGCAGGGCATGCTGCCCGAGGCGACAGCATCGCTGATACGCGACTACCGGCCGACCCGGGTGATCATCGTGGGCGGGCGCACAGCAGTCGCCGAAGACGTGCGCACCACCGTCACCCAAACAGCGCCCGACAGCGCCGACATCCGACGCATCACCGGCCAAACCCGCACCGACACCGCCGCACGAGCAGCCCGACGCACCCTCGCTAACCTCTGACTCCGACTCAGCAGCGAAGGCACCTGCTCAGATCTGCAGGCTGCGAATCGGTATTGCGTGGGTGTGAGCCGCGTCGATGAGCGGTTCGTTCTCGTTGGCCTGCGCGTAGCAGATCTCCGCATCCAGAAAGCGAGCGGCAGCCAGTGCTTCGAGCGAGAGCAGGTTGAGGCGGGCCCCGTCTCGTACGAGTTCGCCCATCGGCCAGCCGATCGCGCGAAGCGGCACCAGCTCGATTGATGCCGGCAGCTCGATGACCGCGGCAATGACCTCGGCTGCGACTTCGGGCGACACACCTCCGAGCCGGCGCGACATCGACCCCACGACTGCTTGATCGGAGAGTGCACGGCAGAGACGGTGGTACCACAGCCCCGTCGTGGCGACGCCGCCGCCTCGGGGCCGCAACTCGCGTGGCTCCTCGCCGAGCAGCATCCTCAACAGGATGTGGTCATCCACGAGGACGCCATTGCTCATGGAAGCTGCGGGCTCATGGAAGCTGCGGGCTCATCGTAGAGGTGGGCTCATGCGAGATCCGGCTCGCTGGCAGCGACGCGGCGCGCGAGCGACTGGTAGCCACCGGCCTCCTCGAGAGCCTCGCCGAGCATTGACCGCAGTCCGCCTCTGCCGGCCGGCACTACCACCACCGCAGCGCCGAGATCGGCGATCTCGACTGCTCCTCCAGCAGCGATTCCCCACCGGCGGCGTGTTTCAGCCGGTAGTGCCATCTGACCTCGTTCCGAAACCCGATAGTGCGCAACAGCCATGGCGTCAATCTACAAGGCACACAGACATATTTACAAGGTTGCATGGTCAAGCTGTTTCGTGCCGTGTGCCGGCCGCGTGTGCCGGTTCCGAGAAGTTCATTTGGCGAGTGTGATGCGCACGATCGCCGGGAGCGCGATTGTTTTCTGGGAGCGTCATTCCCGCCGTTCTCAGACACGGGCGCGCGGAGGGCAGAGCGCGCTGTTGGGCGAGCTTGGGGTTGCGATGTGCCCATCGATGGCGCACGCAGTGGCCACATACATTCGCTGGTCAAGCATTGGAGCCCTCCCAGCGGAAGGATGTTCGTGAGAGAGCTGACCCTCGACGACATCGACGACCTCGCGCTGGGAGCGACGCTGCTGGGCACCGGCGGCGGGGGCGATCCTTACGTCGGCAAGCTGCTCGTCAAACAGGCGATTGCAGATCACGGACCCGCCCGGGTAGTGACTGTCGACGAATTGCCCGATGACGGACGGGTGCTGACCACCGCCATCATTGGCGCCCCCACCGTCATCCTGGAGAAGATCCCGGCGGGCACCGAGTTCCGCTCAGGGATCCGGGCACTCGCTGCGTACCTCGGCGAAGACCCCGTCGCCTTGATGCCGATAGAAGTCGGCGGCGTCAACACGCTGGTTCCGATCGCTACAGCGGTCGAGATGGGACTGCCCGTCGTTGACGCCGACGGGATGCGCAGAGCCTTTCCGCAGATCGAGATGACGGTCTTCACGCTGCACGGCCTGCTGGCAGCTCCCATGTCCATCGCGGACGAGAAGGGCAACATGTGCGTGTTCGAGGCGAACACGAACCAGATAGCGGAGTCGTTGGCACGTGCCGCCGTCATTCAGCTCGGCCTTGCTGACGCAATCAGCTGCTACCCGATGACGGTGGCAGACGTACGGCGAGCCGGAATCCATGGCTCCATGAGCTACTGCACCGAGGTCGGCAAGCGCCTCGCCCAGGTGAAGCTCGGAACAGTCGGAGCCTGGGACGAACTCCTCGACTACACCGATGCAGCGCTCGTGTTCAGCGGCAAGGTCATCGACATCGATCGGCGCACCACCGAGGGTTTCGCACGGGGCACGGTCGTGCTGGAGCACCTCGACGATCCCAGCCGAACTCTGCGCGTCGAGATCCAGAACGAGAACCTCATTGCCTTCGAAGACGGCGCCGCCGTGGTCACGGTGCCGGACCTGTTGTGCCTGCTCGACTACGAGTCGGCCGATCCCATCACTACCGAAGGCCTGGCGTACGGACAGCGCCTCAACGTCCTCGCGATGCCGTGTGCGCCCGAATGGCACCGCGACGGGATGCTGGAACTCGTCGGGCCGAGAGCCTTCGGATACGACATCGACTACGTCGATTTCCGGGAGCGAGTGCGATGAAGGACTTGCGGCTCGGCGTGGATGTCGGGGGCACCAACACCGACGCGGTCGTGGTTGACGGAGCGGGCCGCATCGTCGCCGAGACAAAGACCGCGACGACTCCGGAACCCATCGACGGCATCGTCGCCGCGATGACGGCCGTCATCGATCAGCTCGACGACGCCGCGCATCTCGGCAAGGCGATGCTGGGCACGACGCACCCCACGAACGCAATCATCCGGCGCCGCGATCTTGATCGCGTCGGTGTGCTCCGTCTCGCCGCGCCCTCCTCTCTGGGCGTGCGACCGAGCGCCAACTGGCCTGAAGACCTGCGCGACATCGTGATCGGACGCAGCGAGATCACTGAGGGCGGATTCGAGTACGACGGCTCGCCCATCGCTGCGCTGGACGAAGACGCGATCCGGCGGTTTGCAAGCTCCTGCGCAGGCGATGTGTCCGCAATCGCCGTCTCGTGCGCTTTCAGCCCTGCTTGCACCGATCACGAACTCCGGGCGGCGGAGCTCATCGCGGAGGAGTGCGGGGATGACATGCCCGTGTCCCTCAGCCACACGGTCGGGTCACTGGGACTGCTGGAACGTGAGAACGCCACGATTCTCAACGCCTCGTTGCTCACCGTGGCACGACGGGTCGTGAATGGTTTTCGGGACACCCTCATGGGGCTCGGACTCGACGTCGAGAGCTTCTTGACTCAGAACGACGGAACGTTGATGACCGTCGAGGAAGCCGACAGGTACCCGGTGCTCACGGTGGGTTCGGGGCCGACAAATTCGATGCGTGGAGCATGCGCGCTGGCCGGTCTGTCCGATGCTCTCGTGATCGACGTCGGCGGGACGTCCACAGACATCGGCATTCTCATCAACGGCTTTCCCCGGGAGTCCACAGCAGCGGTCGAAGTCGGCGGCGTTCGCACCAACTTTCGCATGCCTGACCTGATCTCGGTCGGGCTCGGGGGCGGCACCTTCGTGCGCCAGGACGTCGATGGCGTCGCGGTCGGACCCGACTCGGTGGGGTACCGCGTCATCAGCGACGCACTGTGCATGGGCGGGACGACGCTGACGCTGTCCGATGTGTCACTGGCAGTAGGCCGTCTCACCGGATTCGGCGATCCGGCACTCCTGAACGGCGTGGAGGACTCGGTCTGCGAGGCCGCCATCGCCTGGGTTGACGAGAGAGTCCAGGTGCTGTGCGAGCGCATGAAGGCGTCCAGCACGGCGCTGCCCCTGATGGCGGTCGGCGGCGGAGCCCACCTGGTTCCGGCGCAGCTTGCAGGGATCAGCGAGGTCGTCTGGCCGCCGCATCACTCTGTGGCGAATGCGTTCGGAGCGGCGATCGCCGAGGCTGCCGGGTCGATCGACAAGGTTTATAGCTACGACGCGTCAAGCCGTGAGGACTGCCTGCGCAGCGCCACCGAAGAAGCGACGGACGCAGCGATTCGCGCCGGCGCCAACGCATCCGATGTGCGCATCACGAGCGTCGTGGAGATTCCAATGACCTACGTGCCGGGCGGAGGCTGCAGGGTCATCGTCAAGGCGGTCGGGCCGCTCGCAGCGTGAGCTTGGGCGAGATTCGCGTCGCCGATTCGCACAACGACTTGCTGCTTGCCGTCCTGCATCAGCGAGAGCGCGGCCATGTTGACCCCTTCGGGGACTACTGGCTGCCCGAATTGCGTGGCGGCGGCGTTGACCTGCAGTTCCTCCCGATCTTCACCGAGGACCAGCACGTGGGTGAGGGTGCCCTGCGGCGTGCGTTGCTCCTGTTGGAAGAGGCGCGGCATCTCGCCGACGTTCACGCCGCCGACGTCGCGATCGTGGAAACCCGAGACGAACTCGAGCAGGCACTGGCGTCGAATCGCATAGCGCTGCTGCTGGCCATCGAAGGCTCGGAACCGCTGGGCGCCGACCTCGCGCTCCTCGCGACCTTCTACCGGCTGGGTGTTCGCTGCATGTCGCTGACGTGGAATCGTCGCACGATGATGGCCGACGGCGTCGGCGAGGCGGCAACCGGAGCGGGACTGACAGCGCTCGGCATCGACGCCGTCGCGGAAATGGAGCGACTGGGAATGGTGGTCGACGTCAGTCACTTGTCGGCGGCCGGTGTGAGGCATGTCGCCGACATCGCCATCCGTCCATTCGTTGCGACCCATTCGTCCTGCCACGCCCTGTGCCCTCACCCTCGCAACGTCACCGACGCCCAGATGCATCAGATCGCAGCCTCCGGCGGCATCATCGGCATCAACGCCTTCGGCGGCTTCCTCGCTCATGAGTCGCCGACTGTGGCCGATTACCTGTCCCACATCTCTCATGCCATCGGCGTCGTCGGGGACTCGGCCGTGGGTCTGGGACCGGACTTCATCGACGACCTGCTGCACACGATCGACCCGATTCTGGGCGCCGGACTGGTCGACCCCGATTGCCTGCCGTTGTTGGACGGAATGCGGTCGCCATCTGATCTCGGGCCCCTGGTGGAAATCCTGTCCGCCAAGCTCGGTCCGGAAGTCGCTGGGCGCGTCGCCGGAGGCAATTGGATCGATTTCGTCCTGAACAACCTGCCGTCACACCAAGCGCCCGAAGTCGCGGAGAATAGAACCGCCGAGGCTGCCTGCGTGTAGGAGCCGGTGTGTTGCATTCCAGCTCGCGAGCTCGACCACTGACCCTGCGGCAACTGCTCGCCGCGGGTGTGTTCGGCGATTGTCGCGTCGTCTCGGGCGGCCGAGGTCTCGACCGTGTCGTCACTGACGTGGCGGTGGTTGAGCGCTGCGACATGGACACGCCTATGTCGGCCGGACTCCTGATCGCCCTGAACGCGAGCTCGCTGGCGCCGAATTCCTACGCGTTGGACATCGCCCTACGTGCGGTGCGCGATGGCGATGGTGCCGGACTCGTGGCGCTCAACGCCGTGGCATCGCCTGGGCTCGCCACGCGCCGGCTAGCGGACCGTTTCGAAACCGTGCTCATCGAGGCCGCTGCGCCCGACGTGCTCGCCATGGCCGCCGCCGCACGCGAATTGCTACTGCAGCCCACCGTGCACCAAGCGGCGATGGTGTCCAGGCTGCTGAGCGGCCTGATCGATGTGGACACGGTGCCCGACACCCTCGCCCTTGTAGCGGACGTGATCGGCCGCCCCTGTTCGCTGGTCGAGGCCACCGGTGCGATCATTGCGGGTCCGGACATGTTCGTCGAGACCGGGGCGCTACGGCACCGACCCTTCAGTTCGCCCCGCGTGGGCGGTAGTGGAACCCCGGGCATGACCTGTCCCGTCATCGTGGTCCCCGGAGAACCCGCCCGGTTCTGGCTTGTCTGCGTGCTCGACGAAGCCGACGAAGCGATCATGGGCACGGGTCTCGACATGCTCGGCGTGGCCTCATGGGCGGTCGGGGCCCACCTCGTGCGGGATCGCCTTGTCATGGAGCGCGACGCCCGCCACCGGTTGGCGCTGCTCAACGAAGTCGTAGGCGGCGGGGAACTGCCCGACGAGACCGTTCTGGCGCAGATGGCCACAGCCGGATGGTCGGCTGCGGGATGGGTGACCGCCTTCCATGTCGAGGTCTCCGGCGGTGTCGATGCCGCCTGGGTGCTGGTCAACACCGACACCTTTGGCGAGCTGCTGCGCTCGTGCGGAGTCGACGGTCCGCTCATCGAACGAACCGACGGCTGGTCGAGCTGGGTGAGTTCCCGCGCTGAACCGCCGGTCGAGGACTATCGAGGCATGGCGCGGCGGCTTCGCGACGCCATCGCGCAGCTTGTCGACGGAATGGCAGATGTCATGGTGCATGCCGGTGTGGGGCGACCGTCGACGGGTCTGCCTGGCTTGCGGGCGAGTCTCACCGATGCGCGCCAAGCCGCCACGCTGGCAGGCGCCGGCGGGAAGCGTGTCGCAGTGAGACACATCGACGAGCTCGGCATCCAGCGGATCATGCTCGGCTGGTACGGCTCGGCCGACTTCGGGCGTGTCGTGGATGCCTTCTTGGCCCCGCTCGAGGCGACAGGTGTCGACGAGACCCTGCTTCGCACCTTGGAGGTTTATCTCGACTGCCAGTCATCGGCGACGAATGCGGCCGCCATGCTCGGCGTGCACCGCAACACGGTGATGAAGCGAATCGACCGCATATCCGAAGCGCTGCACATCAACTTGAACGACCCGGACCAGCGGCTGGCGCTGCAGCTCGTCATGCGCAAGCACCGGCTCGATCGGTCCCAGCAGTAGTGACACCGGTGAATCGACGGTTCGACGTCGTCATCGTGGGCGGAGGCATTGCCGGCGTTTCTGCGGCCTTCGAACTCGCAGCGCGCGGTCACGAGGTTGCCGTCGTCGAACGCGAATCGACGCTGACGGCGCACAGCACCGGACGCTCCGCTGCTCAATTCTTGGCCTCCTACGGCGAGGCCACCAACCGGCTGCTGAGTGCAGCGTCACGATCCTTCCTTGACTCCAACGCCAATGGCCTCGCGGACAGCGACGTGCTGTTGCCGCGCAATGTGCTGTGGGTAGCTCCCACCGGGCACGAGGACCACCTCGTCGAGCGCCTGGAAGCCAACGTGACGACGTCGACCGCTTGCGAGGCGCTCAACATCCAACAGGCAACCGAGATCTGCGGCGCCCTCGACACGGAGTGGCTGGCCGGGGCCGTCCTCGAGTTCGGAGGCTTCGACATCGACGTTGCGGGGCTCCATCAGGCGTACGTGCGAGGCGCCCGAGACCGTGGGGCCGCCATCCTGCGCCAGCACGGCGTGCGCGGTCTCGCCGGGGGCGACGATGGCTGGCAGGTGGAGACGGACGACGGTGTGCTCAGCTGCACAGTCGTCGTGAATGCAGCTGGCGCGTGGGCTGACGAAGTAGCTGCTCTGGCGGGCGCGCCTGCGCTCGGCATGCGGCCCCTGCGCAGGACGGTCTTCACGTTCGCGACGAGCTACGAGTGCACCGAATGGCCGCTCGTCATCTCGGCCGACGAGACCTTCTACTTCAAGCCCGAAGGCCCGGGCCAGTTGCTGGTGTCGCCAGCCGATGAGCACCTCGACCGACCCTGCAATGCCCAGCCGCGCGAGATTGACGTGGCCACCGGCATCGAGGCCATCAACCAGGCGACGTTGCTGGCCGTGCGCTCGATCCGTTCGACGTGGGCCGGGCTGCGAACGTTTGCGCCCGACCGCATCCCGGTCGTCGGGTTCGACGCTGCCGTTGCAGGGTTCTTCTGGTGCGCTGGCCAGGGCGGCACCGGAATCCAGACCGCTCCAGCCATCGCACGGCTGACGGCCGATCTCATCGGCGACGAGACTCCCGACGAGGCCTTGGTCAAGCTCTCGCCCCAGCTGAGCCCGGAGCGGTTCGCCAACACGGGGTAGCAAGAACTTATGTGCACGAACTGCACCGCATGACCCTGCAATCACAGCGATCTGCCCATTGAGAGGTAATGAGCGCGTCCTTACGGTCGCCCCAATAGGCCTGAACACCCAGGCCCAAGGGGGATCCGATGAAGGCACGCCACTTGATGAAACTGCTCGGCGCCGTGCTCGCGTTCACGCTCTTGGCTGCAGCGTGCGCAGACAGCGACGACAGCGAGACGACGCAAGAAACTGCCGCAACTGCGCAGACCGTAGCTGCGTCTTCTGACGCCGGAGATTCCGGCGACGATGAGCCCGATGGCGCCACCGACGACGGCCAAGCAGCCGCCGAGCCGGACGACGAAGGCACCGCGGACACTGTTGCGCCCGAAGAGCCTGCGGAGGACGAGCCTGCTCCCGAGCCACGCCGGATCGCGTACCTCTCCGCGAGTTCGGCCAACACGTTCCTGCTGGCGTCCGTCGGCGAGATGCAGCGTCTCGCGGATGAGAACAACATCGAAATTGTCGAGTTCGATGCGCAGTTCAACGCTGAGCTCCAGACCACCCAGCTCCAGGACGTCATCGCCAGCGGCCAATACGACGGCATCATCCTGGTAGCGCTTAACGGGCCGGGTCTGGTGCCCGACGTGGAGGCGGCGCTGGCGGGCGGGATGCAGGTCGTGCTGTTCAACCAGATCGTCGGTGCCGACCTCTCCACCAACGAACCCCAAGTGGACGGCATTGCAGCCTCGGTGCTCGCGCCCCCGGTCGTGACCGGTGAGCGGGCCGGACGGCTCACCATCTGGGCATGTGAAGGGCTAGACCCGTGCCGGGTCGTTTACTTCTTCGGCATCCGGGGGATTCCGCTGGACGTTGCGCTCCGGCAAGGATTCGACAGTGTCGTCGTTGACCATCCGAGCATCCAGGTGGTGGCCGAAGGCGAAGGCCAGTACCTCGGGCCGGAGCGAGGGATCAATGCGATCCAGGACATCCTTCAAGTGCAGCCCGAATTCGATGTCGTCGTCGGCGCCGACCAGTCGCTGCAAGGCGTCGAATTGGTGCTCACTGAAGAGGGGATGCTCGGTGACGTCGCCCTCATCGGCCTCGGCGGCTCCTCGCCGGCAGTTGAAGGCGTGAGAGATGGACGCTGGTTCGCGACGGTGTTCTATGCGCCCGCGAGCGAAGGCCGCCTCGCCATGGAAGCGATGATCGCTGCATTGGCCGACGGCACCATCACTGGCGGCGTGGACCCGAACGCAGGCTTCCTCGATGAGGGCCTGGTCACCTCGGCCAACGTCGACCAGTTCACCGCGGAGTGGGATGGGTGATCTCCCGGGCGACTCCCGGACCCGTCCACATTGAGCTGAAGGACGTCTCCAAGCGGTTCGGATCGACGCAGGCGGTGGACGGCGCCAACCTCGTCGTCCACCGCGGCGCGATCCACGCCCTCGTCGGCGAGAACGGTGCGGGCAAGTCGACGGTCGGAAAGATCATCTCGGGGCTGTACGTCGCAGACAGCGGCTCGCTTGCCGTCGATGGTCGGATAGTCCGGTTCCGCTCGCCGTGGCATGCCTTCGATGCCGGAATTACCACCATTGCCCAGGAGCTGGCGCTCGTCCCGGATCAAACGGTGGTGGACAACGTGTTCCTCGGCGTCGAGGCGACCAGGTGGGGATGCGTGCGCCGCCCCGAGTCATTGAGGCGCTTTCGCGAGCTGGCCGACCGCACCGGAATCCACGTCGATCCCGCTGTGACGGTCGGCGAGCTCAGCGTGGCTGACCAGCAGCGAATCGAGATCTTGCGCGCCGTTGCCCGCCGAACCGAACTCGTGGTGATGGATGAGCCGTCGGCGCGCCTCTCGACCGCCGAGCGCAGCCAACTCCACCGGTTGGTGCGGTCGCTGCGCGACCAGGGCATCACCGTGTTGTTCATCTCGCACTTCCTGGACGAAGTGCTCGAACTCGCTGATGCAGTGACGATCATGCGCGACGGGCGAGTAGTGCGCACCTCCGCGCCGTCGCAAGAGACGACCGACTCATTGGTCGAAGCCATGATCGGTCGCAAGCTCGACGCCAGCTTTCCGCCGAAACCGCGGCTTCCCGACGAGCAGGACGCCCCAGCGCTGCGTGTCAGGGGATTGCGGTGCTCGGGTTCATCCCCGAGCGACGACGGGCTCGATCTCGACGTGGCCGCTGGCGAGATCGTCGGGATCGCAGGACTGGTCGGCTCGGGCCGAACCGAGTTCCTGCGAGCGGTGTACGGAGCAGACCCCGTTTCCGGAGGCGAGGTCACGGTCAGCGGGCAGCGGCTTCGCGGCACGCGGCCCGATCGGGCGATCCGGGCAGGCGTGGGCCTCATTCCCGAGTCCCGCAAGGATCACGGGCTGCTGATGGAGCGAAGCGTCCGGGAGAACGTCAGCTTGCCGCACCTGCGTCGCTTCGCTACGGCGGGGGTTGTCAACCGCATCGCTGAGCGTCGACTCGTTCGAGCCGCGAACTCCGGTGCCGGCGTCCGCGACGGCGGCATGGAGTCCCCGGTGCGGCTGCTGTCGGGCGGGAATCAGCAAAAGAGCCTCTTCGCTCGCTGGCTGGTTCCGGGGCTCAGGGTGCTCATCGCTGATGAGCCGACTCGCGGTGTCGACGTGGGCTCCAAACGCGCCATCTACGACCTCATCGCGACCGCCGCCTCGCAGGGTCTTGCCGTGCTCGTGGTCTCCTCCGAGTTGGAGGAATTGGTGGGGCTGTGCCACCGCATCCTCGTGATGCGAGAAGGCCGATTCGTCGCCGAGTTCACGCATCCGGACCTGGACGAGACAGCGTTGCTCCGTCCTGCATTCGGTGAAGCGACCTCGAACGGGATGAGCTAGTGGCCGAATCGACCGCATCGTCGGCAACGGCGCCGAGTGCAGGGCGCTACCTCGGCGTGCTGGGTCGATTCGGCATCGTCTGGGTGACGCTTGCGCTGTTCGTCGTGCTGGTGGCGACGACGGACGGGTTCCTGACCGGCCCGAATCTCCGCAACGTGCTGGACCAGCAAGCCACGCTCCTGATTGCGGCGTCAGTGGCGACGCTGACCATGATCGCCGGCGGGTTCGATGTGTCCATTGCCGCCGTGGCGGTGGTGTCGCCGCTCGTCGCGCTGCGGGTGGAGAACGCCACCGGCTCGGTCCTCCTGGCGCTCCTCGCCGGATGCGCGTTCGGTCTCGTGGTGGGCCTCGCCAATGGCTCGATCGTGGCGTTCGCAAGGATCAACTCGTTCATCACGACCCTCGCCACGTCGTTCATCGTGTTCGGCCTGGGCTACATCGTCAGCGAGCGCAGCATCTTGCGCCCCGTCACGGAGAGCTTCCGTTCCATTGCGCGGACACGGGTGCTGAACCTGACGACCGCAACCTGGATCTCACTCGCGGTGGTTGCCGTGGCGTGGTTCGCGCTCGCAGGAACCCGCTTCGGACGGCATGTGTACGCCACCGGCGGCAATGCCGAGGCAGCACGATTGGCCGGCGTGCGAACGCGGCACATCGTCGTGTCGGTCTTTGCTTTGTCCGGTCTCGCGGCCGGTCTCGCGGGCGTCGTGGCGGCCTCGAGGACAATCAGCGCGACGCCGTCGGACGACTTCAGCTTCGTCTTCGGGGTGATCGCCGCCATCGTCGTCGGCGGCACGTCAATTGCGGGCGGCACCGGTGCCGTGTGGCGGACCCTGCTCGGCGCGTTCTTCATCGCGTTCATGGTCAATGGTTTCAACCTGCACCAGGTCGACCCGATCTGGCAGCGAGTCATCCAAGGCGTCGTGATTCTCGTCGCGGTGTCCGCCGACGCCTGGTCCCGATCGCGACGAACCTGAATGCCCACTCTTGGACTCAATCGAAAGGACTTGCCATGAAGATCCACATCGTTGTTGGCCCTTCGGCTTTTTGTGGGATGAGGGTGGGTTGAGGGTCCGCGGGTAGGGGTCGAGGCCCTGCTGGGATCGGTGTTTGCGCAACGCCGAACCCTGGAGGGCCTCGATGAATCGTGATGTTATGTCGGTGCGGCTGTGGCTGCCGCGGATCAGGGTGCTGGGGGTGGTCGCCGACGCGCCTGAGCAGCTGGTGGTGCGGGTGTGTTCGACGGTGTCGCGTCCGCGCTGTGGGGTTTGCGGGACGCCGAGCGGCCGGACTCATGACCGTCGGGACCGCGAGGTCCGGGATCTGGAGGTGTCGGGGCGGCCGGTCACGTTGGTGTTCTCCCAGCGGCGCATGGTGTGCGGGCCGTGCGGGCGCCGGTTCGTGGAGGACCATCGGGCGTTCGAGGGCCGCGTCACGGCGCGTCTGGCGCGGCGGCTGGTGGCCGATGCTCGGGAGATGACGGTCAACGCGGCGGCGAAGCGGCACCAGGTGGGCTGGAGGCTGGTGAACGCTTTGGTGGTCGCCTGGGCGGGCGTCGTCGGCGATCATCGCCGGCGGCGGCGGTGCCGGGTGCTGTTGGTGGAGGGGACCTCGATCCGCAAGCGGCACCGCTATGTGACGGTGCTGGTGAACGGCGACACCGGCGAGGTGCTTGCCATGGTGCCCCACCGAGACAGCGCAGCATTGTCGGGCTTTTTGGCTGGGCAGGGAGCCAAATGGTGCCGCCGCGTCAAGGTCGTGGTGTCCGACGGCTCCAAGGCGTACAAAACAGCAATAGACCGGCGGCTCGGCCACGCCCGCCATGTCCTGGACCGGTTCCACGTCATCAGATGGTTCGCGGCAGGCCTCATCGCGGTGCGCCGCGACGTGCAGCGCCGCCCCGAAGGGTCCACCCCGGCGTTCGATCGCGACGTGTTCGGGTCGCGGTTCTTGCTGATGCGCCGTCCTGACAAGCTCGACGCCGCCGAACGCGAACGCCTCGACAAGCTGTTCGCAGCCCATCCGCGGCTGCGGGCAGCCTGGGACGCGCTCGGCGAGCTGCACCAGCTCTACCTCGCCGAAGACCGCGAAGGCGCCCTGGCGGCGCTGGACCGGTTCGCCGACATCTACGGCTCCGGGCAGATCCCCGAGTTCAGCGACACCGTCGACACCTTCTTGGCGTGGCACAACGAGATCCTCGAGTGGCACCGGACCGGACGGCCCAGCAACGGCCGCATCGAAGGCACCATTCTCTGGAGTGTGTCGGAGGGTGTCGGCGATGTCGCTGACGGGCACATGGCGGGCGGTCGTGGACGCGTTCTCTGGAGCGTGTCGTTGGAGTCCGCGATGTTGCTGGCGGCGTGAGCTAGACAGCGCTTCCTTCGGCCTGCGGTCGCCGGTCGAGATGCGGTGGAGGTGGCCTGTGAGGGTGCAGCGTGTGGTGATGCCGGTGACCGGCGCGGAGTCCTGGACGGTCGTCGACGACGGATGGGCTCTGGTGGAGCCGGTGGAGCGCTACCTGGCGCACCTGGCTGGCATCGAGCGTTCACCGAACACGGTGAGGGCCTGCGCGCACGGTCTGCGGCTTTGGTTTGAGTTCCTCGGGGCCCGTCGCCTGGTCTGGGACAGCGTTGGGATCGAGGACGTCTCGCGGTTCGTGGCATGGCTGCGGGCTCGGGCCGACAACGTGATCGTGTTCGATGACACGGCGGCGGTTCGCAGCGCGGCGACGGTGAACCGTCACCTGGCCGCGCTGTTCGGGTTCTGCGACTTCCACGCTCGCAGCGGCGGCGCGGGCGTGGCGGCGCGGGTCTCGGGGTTCCTACAAGCCGTTCTTGCGCGGCATCGCTGGTGACGGGCCGGTGCGGCTGCGGCCGGTGGGGCTGGGTGTGCCGCGGCGGCTGCCGGCTGTGCTCGGCGTCGAGGAGACCGCTGTGATCTTGGCGGCGTGCACCCGGCTGCGGGACCGGTTCTTGTTCGCCTTGCTGGCCGAGACGGGCATGCGGGTCGGCCAGGCGCTTGGTCTGGGGCACGAGGACTTCGTGAGCCGTCGGCGGGAGGTGCGCATCGTGGCCCGGGCCGACAACGCGAACGGGGCACGGGCCAAGTGCTCGTCGCCGGCGACGGTGCCGGTGTCGGCGCCGCTGGTGCGGCTCTACAGCGATTGCATGCACACCGAGTACGGCGAATTGGACTCTGACTACGTGTTCGTGAACCTGTGGTCGGCGCCGGTGGGCAGGCCGCTGCGCTATGACACGGTAGCGAAGCTGGTGCGGCGGCTGCGAGCCCGCACGGGCATCGAGTTCACCCCGCACACGCTGCGCCGCAGCCGCGCCACCGAGCTGATCCGCGCCGGTGTGGCGATCGAGGTCGTGTCCAAGCTGTTGACGCACCGGTCGGTGACCACGACCAGCGCCGCGTATGTGCATCTCGATGTCGAGGACCTGCGGGCCGAGCTGGTGCGTGCGGGCGCCTGGGATGACGTCTCATGCTGAGCGTCGTCCCCGCCCGCAGCGGCCGCGGCGACCATCTGGGCGAGCTCGTGGCGGCTGTTCGCCCCGAGTTCTGCGGCGAGGTGATCGCGGTGTCGCCCGAGGATCCGGTGTTCGGTCGGGGCCGCTGCGGGGTGGTGCGATGCGGGCGCAGCGCCTGGGCGCGGGGTCTGTGCGCTGCTCACCACCAACGGTGGGCCAGCCACGGCAAGCCCGACCTCGGGGAGTTCAAGGCGGGGGCCGCTGCGGTCGCGGTCCGGGCCGGCTCAGAGAACGTGGACGGCTTCGACCTGTCGGCCCTGGCCGTCGGGCCCCGCCTGGAGGTCGCGTACGTGCTGGGGTGCCGCCACGACGACCGCACTGTGAGGGTGCCGCCCCCCACGGTGAGGCATTTGGTCGGTCTGCTGGCCGACAGCGGCGCCGGCTCGCTGCTGGACCGGCCGCTGCAGGACTGGCTCGACGAGGTGAGGTCCCGAGGCCACAAGGACCCGAGTCGCACGATCGGGCTTGTCCGCTACGCCTACCGGAGTCTGAGCGACCTCGGCGGCATCGACATCGAAGCCGAGTACGCGTCGGACGTCTGGGTCGCCTCGCGGCTGGGGATCAAGGTGACCCGGTCGCCGGCTCAGACCCGTTTCGACACCATCGACCAGCCGTGGCTGCGCGCCGCGGTGAAGCGCTGGGCGAGGCTTCGGCTGGGGTCGGGAAATACCTACCGCAGCGTGCATGTCGATGTGCGGGCGATGCTGTGGTTCAGCCGAGGGAGTGTCCGATGTTCTGTGTAAGCGGGCCGGTCGGTTGGTCATTTTAGGTGAGCGGGAGTCGTCCTGGGTAGCGGACGGCGAGCTGGTTCAAGCAGCGTTTCCATCCGATGGTTCCTGTTCCTTGTGGTCCTCCTCTGTTGGTGGTGATGTTCCTCACGGCGAGGTAGAGCAGTTTGAGGGCGGCTTGCTCGTTGGGGAAGTGCCCTCGGTTCTTGGTGACCTTTCTGAGCTGGCGGTTGATGGACTCGATCATGTTGGTGGTGTAGATGACCCGGCGGGCTTCTGGGGGGTAGTCCAGGAACGGGATGAACTGTTCCCAGCTCGACCGCCACAGGCTGACCACGGCGGGGTATCTGGCGCCGATGCCGGCTTCGAACTCATCGAGCGCCGCCTCGGCGGCTTGGGCGTCGACGGCGGCGTACACGGGCCGCAGTTCCTTGGCGACTTGTTTGCGGTCGTTCCAGGTGACGTAGCGGTGCGAGGCTCGAAGCAGGTGCACCACGCAGGTCTGCACGGTGGCCGCGGGCCAGGTCGCCTCGATCGCGTCGGGGAGGCCTCGCAGGCCGTCGCAGCACACGATCAGCACGTCTTGGACGCCTCGGTTGCGCAGCTCGGTGAGCACCCCCAGCCAGTACTTGGCGCCCTCGCCGTCGCTGTCGCCGATCCAGATGCCCAGCACATGCTTGCGGCCGTCGAGATCGACGCCCACGGCGAGATAGGCGGGCCGGTTGGCGACGTGGCCGTCGCGGATCTTCACGTTCAGCGCGTCGATGAAGATGATCGGATAGACAGCATCGAGGGGCCGGCTGCGCCACGCCTCGAGCTCGTCGAACACCCCGTCGGTGACACGGCTGATCAGGTCATGTGACACCTCCACGCCGTAGATCTCGGCCAGATGGGCCGCCACGTCGCGCACGGTCATGCCCCTGGCGTACAAGGCGATGATCTTGTCGTCGAACCCTTCCAGGCGCGATGTTCCCTTGGGCACGATCCGAGGCTCAAAGGAGCCGTTGCGGTCCCGGGGAGCGTCCACATCCACGGTGCCGACGCCGGTGTGCACCCGCTTGGGCGTGACGCCGTTGCGCGAGTTGCCCGACCCCGCTCCCGCAGGGTCGCCCTTCTCATAGCCCAGATGATCGGTCAGCTCCTCCGCCAGCGCCCGCTCGAGCACCGCCTTGGTGAGCTGGGTCAAAAGCCCGTCCGCGCCCAGCAGCTCGGCGCCCTCGGCGCGGACGCGTTCCATCACCGCGTCCAGCGCCCCCTCAGGCACCAGCGGCGTCGTGTCCGCCGCCGGCCTCGCCGGCAGCCTCTCTCGATAATTCTCAGTCATTGCGGTCCTTCCTGTCGCCTCGGCATCCATCACCGACACGACACTCTCAGACCAACCCCCTTACACAGAGGATCTGACACTCTCTCAGCCGATTCTTCACCCAACGCGATCCCCGAGCCGTCGACGAGGCTGTCGCCACCCGCGACGCGCTGGAGTCCTGCCTGGTGTGGGTCACCGCCTCACATCTCGCTGCCCACACCTCCAGCACCTACATCACGTGTCTGCGGGTCTTTCTCGATGCCTGCCGACGCCACGGCTGGCTGCCGCGGCTGCCCGCGACGGCGGCGGTCTATCACGACGATCTGCCCAGCCGACCCCGGCCCCTGCCCCGGTTCATCCCCGAGTTCGTCATGGCCCAGCTCGAAGACCCCGAACGCCTCGCAATGCTGCCCGACGCCACCACCCGGGCGCTGGTCATCGTGATCATGGAGACCGGCCTGCGGGCCAACGACGCCTGCTCGCTGCCGTTCAACCCGATCATCGACCACAGCACCCGATGGCCCTGCCTTCGCTACTTCAACACCAAGATGGCCGCTGAGCAGCTCGTGCCCCTCAGCGCCGCCGCCGCCGAAGCCATCCGAGCCCAACAGACGCATCTGCTCGACCGGTGGCCCGACGCTGTGCCGGTGCTGTTCCCCGCCCCGCACTCCAACCCCGACGGGACCCGACCGTTCAGCTACGCCACGCTGCGGGGGCGTCTGGCCCGCCGGCAACACGACATCGACCCGCGCGACGAGGTCGGCCGGCCCGTGCGGGTCACCGCCCACCAGTTCCGCCACACCTTCGGCACCCGGTTGATCAACACAGGCGTCCCCCAACACGTCATCCAGCGGCTCCTCGGCCATGCCAGCCCCCAGATGACCGCCCGCTACGCCGCGCTCGGTGACACCACCGTCCGCGCAGCCTTCGACGAATACTGCCAGCAGCGAGTCAACCTCGCCGCAGAACGCATCGCCTACGACCCCGGCGCGCTCACCGCCGAAGCCGAGCGGACCACCCACAACACGGCCCGCGTCCAGGCCAGCCTGCCCAACGGCTACTGCGGACGCCCACCACAACAGGACTGCCCTCACCCCAACGCCTGCCTCACCTGCCCCGACTTCCAGACAACCCCGGCGTTCCTCAACATCCACCGCCGCCAACGCGACCAGACCCGGCTGCTCATCGCCACCGCCGAAGCCGACGGCCGGTTCCGGCTCGCTGACAACCATCGCCAAGTCCACGACAACCTCGACGGGCTCATCGCCGCGCTCGAAGACATCGCAGACACCACACCATGACCGCCGCCCTCGCCGCTGCCGCCCGACAACGCTCCGACCAGACCCGCCAACGCGCCACCGAAGCTCTACAGCGCCTCCACGCCACCGGGCAACCGATCACATTCGCACACGTCGCCCGCACAGCAGGCGTGTCTCGGTCCTGGCTCTACCGCCAGCCCGATCTGCGAGCCGAGATCGATCGGCTCCGTCGAACCACCACAGCCCAGGCTGTCCCCGTTCCATCACCCGAACGAGGATCAGCCGAATCGCTGCGACAACGCCTCGAGGCTGCCCTCGACGAGATCACCAGACTCAAAGCCGACAACCACCAACTCCGAGAACACCTCGCCCAGCACCTCGGTCACCGGCGCCACAACCGCATCCCCGACCCCGTCAGCGACATGTCTCTCACATGAAACCCAAGCTCCAAACCACAACTGCACCAAGCCCTCCAGATAACCGCCAACAACCACCTCCAAGTGCTCAGACGCAAGGCCCACGGGTTCACCAACTACCAGAACTTCGAAGCCCGCGGCCTGCTACTAACCTGACCCCCGCCGAGCCCAGCAACCCGAATCCCCAAAAAAGACGAAGGCTCCAATTTCGCGGCGCGTCGTCTTCCAGGACGAAAGCGCGCTGGCGCGCTCTGCGCCGTGGCATCTGCGGCGTCATATGCAGCCGCCGGGCCGCATCCGAGCGGCAAGTCGGCACAGCGCACAAGGAGCGGTGAACGCTCTCGGTGCTCCGTCTGCTGTTCGCTTGTCGCTGCATGGGCGGAGAATGTAGTAAGTGACAGTTCCCGGCAGACCCCAAGTGACGCAAGGAGGCCGCTACGCCTCGCATCGTGATCCCAGGCCCCGTCGAGCCGATCGACGCTGACGGTTCGTGGCTGATCGGGGTCGCAGACGGTCTCGGCGGCCTTCCGCGTGGCCGCGCCGCAGCCCGCCGAGCGATCAGGGCATTGCCACGGCGAATCGCCGGACCGAAGGAGATGTGGTCGGCGTTCGGCGAAGCCAATGGGTCGGTGGCAGCTTTGGCGCCGCCGCACTTCTACGAGATGGTTTCGCCGATCACCCGCGCTCCGGCGAGCACGCTGTGTGTCGCCGCTTGGACCCCCGAAGGCGGAATGGTGGTTGGCGTCACCGGGGACACACTGCCTGTCCTGTTGTGGAGCGAGGGTGGGTCGTGGCACGGCAGGTCGCTGTGCGCGCCGCATCGCAGCGACGGTGATGTCGCGTATCTGACGCTGTACTTGGGCCAAAGCGCCGGGTGGCGTGACGAACCGCTCAGCATCATCGGCGACGAGAAGCAGCTGCTCGCCGGCGCTGACCTCGAACCGCCCGCCACCGCAGACACCACGGCCATCGTGATACTCAGCGACGGAGCGTGGGAGGCGATCATGCGCCCAGCGTTTGAGCAACACGCACACGGCTCCGCCACAAACAGACGCTCGCCGGCAACGATCTTGAGCGCCATTGCCTATTGGTAACGCGTGCGTTACCATGCAGGCATTGCTGAAGCGAAACTGTACGAGTCAAGAGAATATGTGGACAGCCGTGATCGCAGCCCGTTTCGTCGCTGGTTCAACGGTCTCGATGCGATACCTGCAGCCAAGATTTTCAGAGCCGTCGCCCAGATGGAGACCGGGAACTTCGCAGACCACCGTGGCGTCGGAGGAGGCGTCCTGGAGCGTCGCATCCACAGCGGCCCCGGTTACAGGATTTATGTCGCCATCGACGAGGACACATTGATCATTTTGCTCGGCGGTGGGACCAAGCGAGACCAACAATCTGATATCGCAACTGCTCAGGATCGCTGGAAGGACTACAAGAACCGCAAGGCTCAAGGAGAACAACATGCCGCTCACCCGTGATTTCAAGGAGACCGTGCAGGCTCGCGTGCAACGCGACCCCGAGTTCCGTCAGAGCCTGTTTCAAGAAGGAATCGAGTGCACGCTCGCCGGGGACATCGACACAGCCAATTCCCTGTTGCGTACCTACATCAACGCAACCATGGGCTTCTCAGAACTCGGCAAACTCACAAAGAAACAGCCCAAGAGCCTCATGCGGATGCTGGGGCCTCAAGGCAACCCAAACGCACGCAATTTCTTCGCCATCATCGGCTGCATCCAGCGTCACGAGGGAATCCAGCTCGCAGTGACGCTTCGCGGAGCAGCGCAAGCCCCAACCGTCAGCGCCGATTAGCCAACCGACACCGAGGGTGCCGATCTGAATGCACCGGACGCGTGCGGCCAAGGAGACCGTCACCGAGAGCGAGAGACCGGCTGTAGCCGCGCGAAGCGGCGATGACATGCAGAGACACGACGGGGGTCAGGTCCAAACGTCTCGAAGCCGGCTTGTCGGGCATGGGTCACGTCCTTCGGACAGGAGACACGACATCCGGCGACGCCCAGCGAGCCGCGGAGCCGCCCCAAGGTTGCGTGGACAGCTGGGAACGATCGGGCACGCCTCTGTTGGCCCCGACACCGAGTTGCTCCGCTACAGGACCACCGCACCTCCACGACGCCCCAGAGTGTTCATGCTGGGCATGGCTTTGGGTTCCAGACGAGGCCGCTGGACTCGTCGAGCAACGGTGGGTTGTCGAGGTCCGCGCACGCTTCGTCGAGCTGAGCGTAGGTTAAGCGCACGGTCGGGCTGTCCGTAGCGATATCCGCGCCGCCAGCACACGACAGGCCGGCGCCCAACAAGTTCGCTCTCGGACTAGAGATCTCGCTGAGGACTAACTCACGAACTATTCGTCAGCTGGAAATTCTTTGTCGAGAATCGCGAGGCCCATCTCAATAGCCCCGAGTGCCCGCTCTTGCTCGCTGTTCTCAAGAACTCCGCGAGCTTGATCGCGGACAATGCTCACCGCTGGCACCGGTACCTTTCCGAGGGCTGCTGCCAAGAGCAGCTCTCCTATGATCAGTCGACGGTCATGTTGTGAGCTATAGCTATTGAGAAGTTCCCGGACAACTTGAACGCTGGCATCAACTTCCCTGCCCCACCAGCATTCTTCCGGTTGCAACCATCGCAGCACCGATGCCACGATAAACGGGTCGTAGTAAGACCGGAAAACTGCAGGAATCTCGAACTGCCTCCACTCGGGCGCAATTCCAGCTGTCTCTTGAACGTGGCGTCTCCGTTGGATCGCAGAACCGACTGCGATTAATGTAGCTAATCCAGAAAGAGATTCACCGTACCAGCTTCCGGGACGCATTATTACTGGATCATCTTTGTCCAGGCCCCAAAATATTCCCATATTCTCCTGGGCATCGAGAGAACCTTCGCGCAGATAATCCAATCTTGTCCGGAAGTAGTCAATTGTTTCTATTTCGGTCCAATGGCTAAGAGAATTCAAGTAATCTTGTTCATCCCTCATCGGTGATCTGCCGTACGGCAAGAGGCTCTCATAGATCGCATGAAACCGAGAGCTTCCAAAGGGATTGATTATGGTGCTGCGTTCACGCTCTGACGGCGGACGCAAGTGAATTACTAGAGCACCCACTTCGGCAGCTGGCAGATTCAAATCACGCCGAACGTGCTGTATATATGCGAGGACATTGTGCAGCGAGGCCCCCGTTACCACGCCCAGCGCCACGAGGCAGATTTGGTCGCGGCTCTTGATCAATTCTCGCAGTTCCTTTGAAGCGTGCTCCTCTTGGGCAGAGACTGCGTGTACCTCTACACCCGGTCGAACGTTTCCGAGCAGTGTCCGGAAGAATGCCTCTCCCGCTCCATCACCGCGCTGGAACTCACTAGCCAAGCCAACGAACAGCTGAGATCTTGCCGGGAATGAGTCGGGGGAATTATCGACAAGACGTGCCAGAAATTTCGACGCTGCCTCTTGCAGCGTCTCGACGCTCTTCGGAGACTGGCCCGCCTCGGCTGGTTCTGGGCTCGCACTAGGAGGGTTGGAACTCGTCGGCAGCGAAACCGGCTCAGGCTTGACCAGTAGTGGATCAAAATCCACGCGAATGCCCATAGTGAATCTATGAGGACGGAAAGGCGCACTGGACGGATGCGGTTCGACGTCAAGCGCCAAGGCGTTCGCCCCGTCACAGATACTCCAGAAATCCCCCGACTGTTCCGCGAACCTGATGTCCGGCGTGACTAGTTTCGGGTCGGGCAATACCAGTCCATCGAATGAACGCGGATCGATCTGCACAACACGCGCACGGGTGCCACTCTTGCATAGCTTACAAGCCTGCGCTGGCAACTCGCTTCGATACGTGTCATCGATATCGGTACAGAACCAAGTGCATGTGTTGCCGACAAGGTCCCCTAGAGATGAGTCAAATGCCGTCGCTTCAGTTCCCAGCTTGTCTACGAATACATGCATTCGCCATCGATCGCCGACGACACTCTTCAGCGCAGTAACGAGTCGCTCTTTCAATGTGCCCGTCGAACTCACCGACAACAGCGCCAGGACCGGAGCATTGCGAATGGAAGCGTCGCGAACTGCTCTTGCAAACTCGGAGAGCGTGGCAGGATACGAGCGCAATGAGTGCAACGCACCGAGCTGAACACCGGCCGCAGCGCACTGGGAGCGCAACGCCAAGGCGATCGGCACAATGGTCGAAGTGTCAATCACCAAACCGCTGCCGGACTCAACGTCCGATAGCAGCCACCATGCGAGCACGTCCGCGTCTCGAACGCTGCGTACGGCGTCAGCCAACCGTACGAAACTGCCGCTATGCCGGCCGCTCGGCAGCCGGTAGTGGTAGTGCTCAGGCTGCCATAGCGCCCTCCCGTTCTTGATGAGCGTCGCCAATTCGACCTGGCGGCAGCGAACCAAGACTTGAAGGTCGAATGATTCTTGGGCACCATCGCTGTTCTGCCCGTCAAGCCACTGGATGGAATGCTGCTCTCCGACTCTGACGCTCACCAGACCGATAGACGCCGATACTCGCAACGCGTCGAGCTGATCGCGGAGTAGCTCCAAGAGCGACCGAGCAGCCGGTTCGGCCGGCTCATCAGGATTCGGCCACCGAACCACGACCATAGCGACGTTTCCCAGTCCCACCGGCGACATCCGCCGCAGATGCCCAAGAGCTTCTACGGCACGCTCCACATCCTCGATTTCGAGATCCAAGAAGAGAAGCGCGCCTGCTGTCGAAGCCGGTTGGCTCTCCATTGCAACTCGCGTCGCGGTCAATCGTGCATACATGTCTCGCGCCACGGTCGCGTTCCTAGATCCCACCAGTCGGTCTGCGCTAGACCGTTGTCTTGTCGAGGTCGTCTCGGTTGCTCTCGTCAAGTCGGAGTATCACGTGTGCAGTAGTTCCACGAAAACGGAGACGCTCATCGCGAATGATTCTTAGCTTGGAAGATTCCGCGGCCACATACTGCGAATGTGCGCGCATCGTTTGACATTGGCCGGATGAATTAGCGAAACCAGTCGTCAAGAAGAGATCGCCGCTATACTCTTTGAGGATCGATGTAATGCGGTCGTATCCTCGACCGCTGCTTCGCCCGTAGTCTGGCAGCTCTGTATTGATCAGCTGACGTATGATCAACTCAGAGCTAGACTCGTCGTACTCTCCGCTCCTGACCAACTTGGGCAAGAGCGTCGCGACTATGCCGAACCCAGTGTCTGCAGCGACGAAGTGCAGACGATCGAAGCTATTCGTGCCACCACGAGTCACATACAGCTGCACATAAGAGCGCTGCAAGAAGTTCCGCCGCGCGCGACCCGCCACATTGTGGCTACAGAATGCATAGGAAAGGTTAGTTACCAGCTCATAAATTACTCTGCGAAGCTTCCCAATCAGTTCCTGTTGTGTCTTTTTGCGTTCACCCAATTCGTGCACGCTGTCAACCCATGTCGGCCGAGTCCTGACGAGCTGTGAAATCCACTCGCCTGCCTGATTTTCAGTCAATTCCCAGACGAGGTCATCATCGGCAGCGTACGCGTGCGGATTAAGAAACGTAACAAACTTGCCATCCAACAGTACGTCAGGCTCGTCACCGACCTCAAATATGCGCTGCCGGAAGTTCGAGTCGAACGGCGACCACGTGCGGCCCCAATCAACAGCTGGCCAAGACTCTTTCTGCCGATCAGTTTCCAAGTGAGTCAAGCGAGGCGGTCTTTGCCTAATCGCAAAGGCCAAGCCAGCACGTTCGAGATTCTTGCGGCCATTAGGACTTGACGGTGGGTGAACTATCAAGTCTGTTTCGGCAAACTCAGTGAGCAAAGCGTTTGCAACTATTTCGGTTCGATGTGCATTGATTCGCTGTGGTCTGGCTCGCGCAAGGCTCCGGAAGTCGAGTGCAATCGGTGCCGAACTCGACGAACTCGCTTCGCGCAGCGAATCAACGAGTGCATAGACATCTGCATCCGACGTCAGCTTGTCGATTTTGACATCGACCGCAGTGGGATTGTCGTCTGTCGTGACCATTGAGTTCATCGTTCCAATCCCACGCTACCCCGTGTACTTCGGCGCCGTTCGCATCGTATCCTGCATGCAGAATAGCGGCTTGTTCAACTGGGGGTATCGAGAATCGTGCATGAGGGGTAGATCGCGTTCGGCGTAGCCAACCGACGAGTGGCCCTCTTGGTGCCAGCGCACCCCGTTCAAGCCGCCCCTCGGCCTCGCATCTCTTGCGGAACGGGCAATACGCTGAGCTTCGTGGCGTGGATCTTGGGACGCGGTTTTCTGGACGATGTCGCCACGGAAACGCTGCCCCTCTAGTTGTGGAGCGAGAGTGGGACGCAGCACGGCAGGCATCTTTGCTCGCCGCCTCGCAGGCAAGACGAATTCGAACGCCTCATGGGGTTCAAAAAGCCAGTGCGACTTGTGGCGTGACGAGCCGTCCAGACACAGCGGACACGTTGATCGTCGTGATTGTCAGCAACGGAGCTTGACCCCCGCTCACGCGGCCGGCCCTTGAGCAAATCGCACAACCGACCAATTGGCGCGCAACCGCCGCTCGCTGCGGTTCACCCGAGCGGCCCGTCCATGTCGGAGAGGTCGACGTCAAGCTCGCCTGCTTCTTCGGCTTGTTGCAGGAATTCTTCGATGAATTGGACTGCCTCCAGCCATGACATCGCGTCGAAGCTCGCTGCCGACGGACCGCGGCAGGCTCGCGAACCGAAGTCACGGTCCGCGAGCGCCGACGCGACCTGCCGATACAGCATCGGATCAGCTTGTCGCCACCGCGCCACAGTGCTCACGCTGACGCCTGCGGCTTGTGCTGCTGCCGTCACAGTGCTGCCAGCGCGCACGCACTCCACCACCCGCTGCTTCTTGAACTGCCTCTCACGCTGTGCCGCTGTCATAGTCCCGAGAATGCCCTCAGACCCCGAACGGCCCCGAAGCAGCGCCGAGGTCGCAGACCGCACGGGAACTCTCGGACACATCGGCCGGCTGCCGCTGAACTGGAGTACACAGCCAGCGGATCTCGGCGAGGCACGGTGGTCTGTCAGAGTCGCATCAGCGAAATAGCCCGATCTCGCCGTCAGGCGCCTCCCCATCGGCTCTCGATGGCATGGCTCCCGCGGGTGCTTGGCGCTATTCGGTTCCTTGCGGTGCGGCTCTCGTTACGTTCCCTCTATGACTGATACAACTCTTGAACTTGGTTCCTGTGTGCAGACTGTCAATGGGTTCTGCGCTGATCTTGTGGAGGACTCCGAGGTGTCATCGTTCACGCTGGAGGACCTGCGCCGACGCATAGACGAACACCGCGAAAGCTGTGATGATCCCGGTCGGGTGCTTGCGGCGTTGTCGGTCGCGTGCGGGTATGAGACGCGATCAGTCCGGCCCGGTGCTCGTTCGGACTTGGCGTTCGGGGAGTGGGTGCCGGGATGGACAGATGTCGAGTCCGACTCCATGCTCGTGTGCCCGCCGCCGCTGGGCCGCGTCGACAACTCGATCCGAGATGCCTGGGCGCAACTCGCCTGCGAAGACGGCCTTCATCCGTTGGTGCGCGCGCGCATCGCGGACCTGCTCAGCACCTTGGGATACCACAGCTCATACGAGTCGGGGCAGATCGCGGTGCAGGGATATCTCGAAGCTATCGCCGACCCCGCGATCCACGAACGAGAGCGCATGGTCGCACTCAAACGAGTCGCACTGCTGTGCTACGAGATCAGAGACCCCAGCCTGCTTCGCATCGTCGAGCAACACCAGTTCACGGGACACACGCAGCAGCACACCCAAAGCAGCGACAAGGCGCCTGCGGCTGCATGACATCACGAGACAGCAAGATCGCTCCGTAAGAGTCCGCAGGTACATTGCGCGCTGCTCGGGCCAGAGACCCGATCAGGGTCGACACGGAGTTTGGAGATCGTGATGGCTGAACTCGACATCGAGGAAGCGCAGCGAACAATCAGCGAGTTCCTTCATCTGTTGGCGCAGAACAAGTTCGTAAATGACGCTGACAGACCCCACGATTGCGATTCTCCGACAACCAGCCCTTGGGAGCACCCGTCGCATTTTCAGCTGCTTCGGTTGCAGCCGCTCATCGAGCAGATCGCCGGAGTCATCGACCCTGACGAACCTCCGGACAGATTCAAGCCGCAGGGCCAGTTCTGGCTGTGGCGCGACGCCAATGAAGCCGTCGAGCGTCTCGCCGGCATTCTCGGCCATGCCGACCGCAGGGAGGCTCTGTTTCCGACGCGAGGCCCTGCGCTCAGAGCCGACGGCCTTCACGACTGGGTCTGGGAAGCAGCGAGCAGTCGCTGGGACGACGGGTACTACCGCGACGCAGTCCACGCGGCCGCTGAAGTCGTGCAGCACAAGGCACGTGCCCGACTTGGCAGACGGGACCTCTCGGGCAAGCGCCTCTACGAGCAGGCGTTCTCGCTCGACGAAGCCAGCGAAGACAGTCCTCGTCTTCGAATCACCTTCGTAGATGCGGAAGACTCCGAGACCTGGCGTTCGGCGCATCTCGGTGCCATGAGTCTCGGCACCGCTGTGACTTCGGGCATTCGCAACCTCTCGGGTCATCATGCGGTCGACTTGAGCGAGCAAGAGGCCCTTGAGCAGCTCGCAGTGGTCAGCGTGCTGGCTCGCTGGGTCGATGCCAGCGAGCGGCTTCCTCAGATAAAGGAGGCTTGAGGCCGGCGATATGGGCTTCGAGACGCCGGGTCACGTCCTTTGAATCTGAGGCGGAACGCGAGGCATAGAAGAAGTCGCTCAAGAAGAAGTATTCACACGCGCAGCGAGAACTCGAAGTGCCCGACTCAAGCGATGTCCGATCGCAACTGGGTACGCCGCGCCGAGCCTTGCTGTCGCTTATCCCGAGCTTCTTCCACGGCTTCTACCCCAACCGCGACGATCCGATCCCCGAGACGACATCGCGGCATGCGACGGTCAATCTGCCGACCGTCGCGCACCTGACGCGAGAAAACGCCCTCTTGGCGATCATGCTGTGCACATCGCTGCTGCGTGAACAGCAAGACTGGATCGAAGAAGTCGCTGACGGCTGAGGCTCCCGCGGTGCAACCACACTGTCCGCATCCCACCTCAACTGGAACCTGTGCGAAAAGCAATGCGGGAAGCGGTGCGGAATAGTTGGCGTCGTTCAGTCTGATTCTGGTGTGTCGTGGTGATCGGGCTGCGTTTTGCGGCTGGTCTGGGGGCGTTCTCGGATGCGATCTTCGGTTTCGGAGACGATGGCTGTTGCTGGTGCTGTTCGCCGGGGACGCGGAGCTACCAGAGGACTCGAGCTGGGGCTGGACCAAGAGCCGCGTTGCTGCCGCCGCTCGTTCGGGTCGGCGCAAGACCAACTGAGCGCAAGCAGCCAACCGACAACTGTCCACCCTCCCAGAACGTTCAATGCAATGATGCGGCCAGTGCGAGGTTGCCTCCGCAACAGCGCCACGACAGACGGCAGGCAATACACCCCGGCCGCCAAGCCCCCACCGTCGATGGTCCACAGCAAGGGTGCCAAGGTCCCACCGTCGAAATTAGCGAGAACCGTTAACACTTCCCCTCCGGCCGTGCGTACTCAACCGACAGCCACAGAGTACCCAGATCGGTACAAGCGCGATCTGCCCCAGCAGAGCCGCCAGACACGTGCCGATTCCAGCCCGCAGAGATGAGATTGGCGACGAACGTCCCGAAATGACCTCCAGAAGCCCTCAAATCAGCCAACAGGAGGCGTGCCGGGCCTCAGTTTCGGCTCCCAAACAAGCCACAAAACGCACAAAACGCCACAAAATGCCGAAAATGCGGGCAAAATGAGGGGCTGAGCGATGCTCAGGTCATCGAAATCGGGTTCACAGACGGCCAAAACGCAAGAATCTGGCCGAACGTGGTCTTTGCGCGCATTCGAGCGGCTGCGCGCACCATAGGAAGCCGTCGCATTGCGATGTCAGCAGCAGTGACTCCGGAACACAGCGGAACGCTGCTCAATTTGCCCGAATCGATCTGATGCGCTCAGGATCATCTCCGCCGCCAGCGTCGAGGGCTGCTAGGCAAAGCACTTGTCAACCGCGACGATTCTGCAATCGCGCTGACATAGCCCTGCTGCAGACTCACGACCCCGGCTCCTGAAGGCGCCAATTGCTAAAGTCATCATCGACAGTCCACTCGCGAGTCTCGTCACATGGAGCGGGTGAGTCAAAGCGGAGGCTGCGACCTTCGACAATTCGAATGCCCGTGTTTGTTGCCTCGATACTGCACACCCACATGTCTGCAGTATCCACGCCATCAGCCAGCGTCAAATCACTTTGCGGCAAGGCCACCTCTTGCCACTGGACTCCGTCCAAGGAATAGAATAGCTTCGGAGGCCACTCTGCCCGCGGTCCGTATCCCCCGGCAACATTGTTCGTAGTCAGCGCATAGCCTTCGTTCAGTGCGAATAGTTCACAGCACTCGCCCGAACTCTCAGGCAAATCAGATCGTACGGGGATGCCACCCCACTCTGAATGCCAGAAAAGGCCGCGGTATTCATCCGGGACGAGATAACCCTTCATAGTGCGAAAACCGTATAGGTACCAGTCGGCTTGGGAAATTCCCAGGTCTTCGAAGGACACGAAACAATTGAGGCCTCGGGCGTTACCTCCGGTATGAACATAGAGATACAGGCCGTCTATATCGTGAGGAGACTCACCCGGCCAGGGCCAATCGCTAACATAGCTGCTGCGTGGGCCTTTTTCGTCAAAGTCGCCGGGAATGAGTTCTCGGATGCTCAGATAGGTGATGCCGCTTGCGGCGAACATCCAGCCTCTCGGGCCGATGATGAGCACTTCGGGAATGACGGCGTAGTGCAAGTGATCCGGAAGAACCTCGGGCGGGTCCAGCGGCAGCAGGTGCCGTTGTGTGCGGCCCTCGGTGTCCGTGATCTCGACGACGAGTGTTTGCGGCTCACGTGCTTCCGGGTGGACTCGCCGGCTCCCGTCCCGGTCGTGAGCGGCCGCACTGGCATAGAAGGGATGGGGAGAGATCGTCGCGACGACCTGGAAGTCCTCATCTGACGCCTCCAAAGCTGAGTAATACGACAAGTCGACACGCCCGAACCCCGCAGCATCATCGGGATCGAACTCCAACTCGTGACAAAGCGGCGGCGGTTCAGCCGGCTGCTCGGACGCAGATTCTGATTCTGCGGCACCGCCATCTTCGGCTTCGTCCGGTTCGTCAGGCTCAGGTTCGACGGCTTCCTCGGCCTCAGCTGCCGTCGTCGCGGGCACCTCAGGCGCTGCGGGCATCGTGGTGCTTGGTTCGGACGCTTCGGTGTCGTCGGGACCCGTGACGCTCACCGCATCAGACGTCGTGGTGTCGATCGCAGTCACGGTCGGCACCGGATCGGTGACAACGGACTCGTCCGCTGCCCCCTGACAGCCAGCCATGAACAGCAAAGATGCAATGCCCACAGCGATCAACGATCTTCGCTGTCGTGACCGCATCAAGAGTTCACCTCGCAATCAAGACTGCCAACCGGAGAGTAATCTCTGCATGTCAGCATCGTCGTGCCAATCGGACCGATACCCGTCTGTCGGCGGTCATGAGATTCTGCCCAGTGGCGGCCATGTAGCTGCCCGTTGGCGGTCAACAGAACTGCCCGGCGGCGGTCAACAGAACTGCCCGCGTTGAAGTCCATCTTCCGTCGGGGTCCACCGCGGCGGGGTGCTCCTCCTACTCGAATTGCCGGTGACCGCGACCGTGGCGATCGAGCAGGAGGAGCGAGTGAAGTCTCGCGAGGAAATCATGAACATGTTGGAAGCGTTCGACCTGACTGGGTCGTTGCGGGATGCCGGCGAGCTGGCCGGTTGTTCCCATCACACCGTCGCCGCGTATGTGGCCAGGCGCGACGAGGGTCGGCTGGGGGGTGCGGGCCCGGTGCGGCGGGAACGGATCATCGATCCGTGGGTGGCGAAGATCGAGGAGTGGGTGGAGCGCTCCTGTGGCAAGATCCGCGCCGATCGTTGCTATGCCAAGTTGAAGGCGTTGGGGTTCGAGGGTTCGGACCGCACGGTGCGCCGAGCGGTGGCGGAGGCCAAGAGGAGCTTCGCGGCGGGTCGGCGGCGGGTGTATCGGCCGTGGATCCCCGAGCCGGGCATGTGGGCGCAGTGGGACTGGGGCGCGGGTCCGGTCATTTCTGGGCGAAGGACGGATCTGTTTTGTGCGTGGCTGGCGTGGTCGAGGTTCCGGGTGGTGATCGCGACCTGGGACCGCACCTTGCCCACAGTGATCGCCTGTGTGGATCGGGCGATGCGAGCCTTTGGCGGCGCGCCGACGTATTGGTTGACCGACAACGAGCGCACGGTCACGATCGATCACGTCGCGGGGGTGCCGGTCAGGCATCCGGAGATGGTCGCGGTCGGAGGCCACTACGGGATCACGGTGGCGACGTGTGTGCGGGCGGACCCCGAGTCCAAGGGCGGGTCAGAGGCGACGGTGCGGGTTGCCAAGGCCGACTTGGTGCCAACCGACGCGAACCTGCGCGGCGACTACGCCAGCTGGTCCGAACTGGTCGAGGCTTGTGAGTTGTTCACCGCTGAGGTGAACGCCCGGGTCCATCGGGTGACCCGCCGGCGGCCGGCCGAGATGCTGGCTGAGGAACGGCATCGGCTGCACGCGCTGCCCGAGGCCCCTTACACGGCGGTGCTGGGCGAAACCCGGAAAGTCTCCTGGAGCTCCACGATCAGCTTCGGCGGTGTGACCTGCTCAGTCCCGCACACGTTGGCCGATGAGACGGTGTGGGTGCGTGTGGACGGCGACCACGTCGTGGTGACGCACTGCGCACCGTCGGGCCCTGTCGAGGTTGCCCGCCACCAGCGTTCGACGCCCGGGCATCCGATGATCGACGACGCCCACTACCCGCCGCGCCCGGCTGGGCCGCTGGGGCGGCGTCCGAAGCCGACGAGCGCGGCCGAGGCCGAGTTCCTCGCCATCGCAGACGGCGCCCGCACCTGGCTCGTTGAAGCAGCCGCCGCGGGAACGAGCCGCATGAAGGTCAAGATGGCCCAAGCCGTCACCCTTGCCCGACTGCACGGCGCCGAGCGGCTCGACTGGGCGCTCGGCCACGCCGCGATGTTCGGCCGCTCCCCAGACGGCGATCTGGCCTCGATCCTGGCCGCTGATGCGCCCGGACAACGCCGACGCGCCGATGACGTGCACTCGCTGCAGCCCGGCACCGCCGCTTGGGGTCGCCTCGGAGGCGACCGATGAACCCAGCACCGATCGATGAGGTCGTCGACCTGCTGCGCACCCTGCGCCTGCCCCACATGCGCGCCGCAGCACCGGAGCTGTTGGCCACCGCCAAAGCTCAGCGATGGGACCCAGCCGAAGCAGTCAAAGCGCTGCTCACCGAAGAACTCGCCGGCCGCCAAGCGTCGTCTGTGCGGGTCCGGCGCAAAGCGGCCGCGTTCCCCACCGGCAAGACCTTCGACGCCTGGGACGAGACAGCGTCATCGATCCCGGCACCGACCCAGCGGGCGCTGCGCACCCTCGAGTGGATCCACCGCCACGAGAACCTCGTCGTGTGCGGACCATCAGGCACCGGCAAGACCCACTTCTGCGAAGCGCTCGGACAAGCCGCAGTCGATGCCGGCCACAAGGTCGCATGGTTCAGTCTCGAGCACCTCGGCGCGCTCGTGCGCCGCCACGGCGCCGACGACACCGCCGCCAAGGCCATCCGCCGGATCATGCGCGCCGACATCATCGTGATAGACGACATCGGCCTGCTCCCGGTCGCCACCGAGACCGCCGAAGCGCTCTACCGCGTCGTTGACGCCGCCTATGAGAAACGCTCCATCGCTTTGTCAAGCAATCTTCACCCCGCCGGATTCGACGAACTCATGCCCAAGACCATCGCAAACGCCACCGTCGACCGGCTCTTGCACCACGCCCACATCGTCCTCACCGCCGGCGACAGCATCCGCCTCACCCAAGCCACCTCCGGCAAGGGGGTGACGCCACTGGCCAACTGAACTACGGGCAGAACACCCGGCCGCCACCGGGCAGTTCTGCTGGCCACTACTGGGCAGGTCCACTGTCCGCCACTGGGCAGATCCCGTTGGCCGTTGACAGTTGGAATCGCCGAGGGTCAGTGGCCCCTGAAGAACGAGCCGTTGAGACAGCGCCGAAACGGCAGATCGGCCGTCATCCCAAGAGTGCTGCAGCTAGCAAGATTCACTTCGGCAATCGAGGTACTGAGAAACTTGCGCATATTGCAAGGTTCTCAGTATGTCACTATGATTTCTGTGTAGAGGATCACGACGGAGTGCAAGAGAGGAGGGTTCGACATGGCTGGGAGCATCATCAGACGACTGGGGGATCTCCCTGCAGCTCAGCATGGCTATTTCACGCGCGCGCAAGCCTCGGCGGCTGGAATACCGGATTTCGATCTGACGAGGTCTGTGGGGCGCGGCCTGATCGAACGCGTGGGGCACGGCGTGTACAGGGTCGCCGGCGCCGGCGCCGACCCCCTCGCGGAACTGCGCATCGAGTCGCTCCGGCTCGACCCGCAGCGCACACCGCGCCAGCGGGCCGCCGACCCCAGGGTCTGGGTTGCCCTTCAGTCAGCTGCGAAAGTCCACGGTTTCGGGGTATTCGCCGGCGGGCCGCACACATTCGTGTCGCGCGGCCGCATCCAGCCTGGACACGGCACGAGGGTCCGCCGCCGATCGCGAGGTCTTGAGCGCAGTGAGTGGGAACTCAAGGATGGATTCGCTGTGACGACAGTGAGCCGGACCACTGCCGACCTCATGAGCGACCATGTCGACGGCGGGCACATCGGCCGGTTCGTCAGCGACGCGCTCAACGCAGGCGCAATCAGCATGGCCCAGCTGTGCGAGCGGCTCAGCGTGGACCCCGACGAGATTCAGTCCATCCTCATGCAGAGCGGGGACCACGCGGGCGCCGGCATCGATGACTGACACCGAAGGCGACGGCGGCGGGCGTTCGGTTCCCTATCGCACACCCGATGCGTTCGACCAAGCGCTCAAGGCGCGATTTGCGAGGGCTACGAGTTCCGACGCGGTGGACATCTCAGAGATTCGCCGCCAATTCGCCTACAGCCGATTCCTCTACCGAGTGTTCGCGTCGGAAGATTCCGGATGGGTGCTCAAAGGCGGCACAGGGCTGCTGGCACGCATACCCAGCCGCGCCCGCCACAGCCTCGACATCGACCTGATGCGCCGCGACGACATGAGCGAATCCATCAAGCTGCTACAGGACCTTGGACACCAGCACGCTGACACAGACTTCTTCACATTCGATGTCCAGCTGCAACGAGAACCGGCGCTCGGCACTCCCAACGCGGCGCTGACGGCGACGGCATATCTCGGAGAACGCGAGTTCGAAAGGTTCAAGATCGATCTCGTTGTCGAATCGAACATGACGGCAGAACCTGAATATGTGACTTCTCCCGGCCCTAAAGGGCCGGGCTTCTACTAAGCGGGTTGGTGCTGTTTGAAGTTGAGCCTTCGTCTTTTTGGGGATTTGCTCATGAAATAGTGCGAGTGTCACATAGAATGCCCCGGCGACGAGGGGGGTATCTGCATGACGCTCGACAGACCGGTCCATCCAGCTGAGACGGGGGACGCAACGATGGTTCCGGCCATCGCTTCTGCGTTCGCGCTGACCCCCCCCCCCCCCGCGACTTTGGGGGTAGGTCATGACCGCCTCCCGGCGTCTTGTGACGCTCCCGCTGCTGGCCTTGGCGCTGGTCGCCGTGCTCCTCGTGCCGGTGCCGCCGCCGGCGGAAGCGCAGACGATGAGCATCCTGGCGACCACCCTGGTCAAGAACACGGGGCAGTCCGCCGGCGTCCCTCGTGATCTGAGTAGTACCCAGCCCAGGCTGGCCCAGCAGTTCACCGCCGGCACCAGCGAAGCGGGCTACACGCTGAGTTCCATCGGCATCGATTTCAACACCATCACCCAGACCAGCTTCGTCGGCGGCCAGCTGACCGTCACGCTGAACGCGAACAGCAGTGGCAGTCCCGGCGCCGCTCTGTGCACGCTGAGCGACCCGGACACCTTCTCCGGCTCGGGCGTACATACCTTCGTTGTGCCGGCGACGTGCCCCACCCTTGCGGCGGGTACGGCCTACTTCGTTGTCGTCGAACGGTCGGGCTTCTTTGGCGCCGTCACATTCAACTCAACCAGCGCGAACAACGAAGACGCTGGCGGCGCGACGGGCTGGTCAATTGGGAATGACTCCCATCAATATGGCAGCGGTTCGTGGGGATCCTTCGTGCAGTCGCTCAGGATCGAGATCAAGGGCTCCGTGTTCGTGCCGCCCCCGCCGGTGCGGGTGACGGGCTTCGGCCTGGACAGCGGCAACATTGCTCCTACCGGCATGTGGGGCAACGAAGACACCTTCTGGGTGGTCAACAACGGCGCCGCCCTCGGCAACAAGGTCTACGCCTATGACCGCGCCGACGGATCCCGCGACAGCGCCAACGATTTCGACGGCCTGAGCGGCGCCAGCAACTCGACTCCCACCGGCATCTGCTCTGACGGCACGACCATGTTCGTGGCGGACAGCGACGACGGCAAGCTCTACGCCTACAAGATGTCCGACACCACCCGCGACTCGACCAAGGACATCACCCTCAACTCGGCCAACGGCCAGCCCAGGGGCGTGTGGTGCGACGAGACGACCGTATACGTGGCCAACGATGGCGCCACCAGCGCCAACAAGATCTTCGCCTACAAGATTGCCGACGGCACCCACGACACCGCCAAGGACTTCGAGCAGCTGTACGTCTCGACCGACACCGCCGCCCAGAACGCCGAGGCGCCGTGGGGCATCTGGTCGGACGGCACCACCATGTTCGTGGCGGACAGCGATGACGACAATGTCTTTGCCTACAAGCACTCCGACGAGTCCCAGGACTCGGCCAAGAACCTCGCCCTGACCAGCGGCAACGACGATCCCGTGGGCATGTGGTTCGACGGCCGGGTGCTGTGGGTGGTCGACGAAACCGACGACAAGATCTACGCCTACGACCTGCCCGGCGCACAGCCGGACAACACCCCCGCCACCGGCGCCCCGCAGATCACCAGCGCGTTCGCCCAGGAGGTCTTCACGGCAACGGTTACGCCTGCGGAAGTGATCGTCGGTTCGTCATTCGAGGCAAGTGGATACGCCACGGCGGCAGCGACTGCGCACTCTCTCGGTTTCGGGTCCATCTCTGAGTCGCTGTTCACTGTGGATGGGGTCGCGTACACCGTTCTCGCCGTATTCGACGATGAACGCCACGTCAACTCCGGTGATCTGGTCATTGTGCTGGACAGGGAACTGCCACGCGGGTTCACGTTCAAAGTGAACAGTGTGTCTTACTCCTCGGCCGACGCCGCTGAGAGCGAGCCGGGCGCAGGCCTCTATCAGTACCAGTGGGCCGCCAGCCTCCACTGGCCCGGCAACGTGACGATGGCTCTGAACGTCGAGACGCCGAAGGAGGGCGTGGAGGTGTCCGCCGACGTGTCGGGCATCACCGACTCCAGCGACGGTGTCGCGAGCGCTGCCTACGACTACCAGTGGATCCGGGTGGACGGTGCCGACGAGGCCGACATCGACGGCGAGACCGGCGCCGCGTACACGCCCACCGCCGACGACGTGGGCAAGCACCTCAAGGTGCGGGTGGTCTTCGACGACGACGCGGGCAACCGGGAATACCCCCGCACCAGCCCCCGGCTCGGCCCCGTCGCCGGCCCGCCGCCGGAGATCACATCGGTTGCCATCACCTCGACCCCGGCCACCGCCGGCACCTACATCATCGGCGAGGCCATCGTCGTCACGGTGACGTTCGACAAGGTGATCTCGCTTGGGACAGGAACGGACAACCCCTACAGCGAGATCAGGATTGGGACACGGACAGTGGGCATCGATTGCACCATCGGCATCACTGACAATAAGACGCTGACTTGCACCGCGTCCGTCTCACCAAGCGCGCAGGACACCGACGGAATCAGCATCGAAGCCAACGCGCTCAAGCTCGGCGCAGATGTCAAACCGATCCTGGGTCCGCTCGGGCAACTCGCAGTCCTGACCCACGGTGGTCTCGCGGACGACTCGGACCACAAGGTCGACGGCGTGCGGCCTGAGTTGACGGGGGCTCGGCCGTCGGCGGACAAGTCGAAGATCATCCTCACCTTCAGCGAGGTCATCGGCACCGCAGACCGCACGAAAATCACCTTCGACTCGAGCGGGACGACCCTGACCACGACGGGGACCACGGCGATCGACATTGTCACCCAACAGACCGTCACGATCACCCTGGACACGGCGCTCACCGCCTCGGACACCGACGTGACCGTCGCGCTGGCCGCCGGCGCGGTCACCGACGCGGCCGGCAACGGCAACGCCGTGCTGGCGGCCACCGCGCTGGTGGACGACACCCCGCCCGCTTTGTCGTCGACGTCCACCCCGTCGAACACCGAGGTGCTGCTGACCTACGACGAGCCCCTGGACCCGGATTCGGTTCCGGCGGCGTCGGCATTCACCGTGGTGGTGGGGGCCGAAGTGATTTGGTCGGCGACGCTCACGGTCAAAGACATCGGCGCCAACGACTTCGGATGCGACACCCAGGAGGCCAATCAGGGATGCGAGCCGAGCGACCTTCTGACCGACCATACGTTCTCCTATGACTCGGTGGACTACACCATCGAACAGCTGTACATCTCTGGCGGGCAGCTGATACTCGCAGCCGACAAGAGCATCCCCGCGGCGGCGCGGGCCGACCTGACGCTCGATGTGGGCGGCCGCTCGTTCGCGTTCGCGGACGCAGCCCACTCGTCGGGCAGACTCACCTGGACCGGCACCGGCCTGGCCTGGAGCGAGGACGACCAGATCGCCCTGGGCATCGTCGGCGGGGGGACTGCCCGGGCCGTCTCGGCGGCGTCGGCCAGCGGCACGTCGGGCATCGTGCTCACGGTGAGCCCGGCGTTCCGCCCCGGCGACACGCTGACGGTCGACTACACCGTGCCGGGGACGAGTCCCATCCGCGACATCGCCGAAAACGAGGCCGCGGCCCTGGACATCCTGTTCGTCGACAACACCCTCGCGCCCACCGCTCCGGAGGCTGTGACGGGGATGTCGTCCGCGAACACTTCGACGTTCGGCGAGGTGGGTCTCCAGTGGGACGGCGGCACCTGGGCCAACGGCAGCGCCATAACCGGCCACGAGGTGCGCTACCGGACGCCGCCCATATGGTCGGCAACGCTCACGGTCGGCGACCTGGGCTCCAACTTTTTGGGATGCGACACCGCGGAAGCCAATAAAGGATGCCTGCCGGCCCAGCTTCTGAGCGACGCTGCTTTCTCCTATGACTCGGTGAACTACCTGATCGATTCGATAGACCTCATCGGCGGGCAGCTGAGACTGCATACCAACAAACTCAGCATCCCCGCGGCGGCGCTCGCCGACCTGACGCTCGACGTGGGCGCCTCCTCGTTCGCGTTCGCGGACGCAGCCCACTCGTCGGGCATACTCACCTGGACCGGCACCGGCCTGAGCTGGAGCGAGGACGATACGGTCTCGCTGGGGATCAGCGTTCTCTCCGGGTGGACCGCGGTCGCGGACAGCGCGCCGGGTGGGGCCAACGCGACCAGCCACACGCTGGAGGGCCTGGACCTGGGCGCGCAGTACACGTTCGAGGTCCGCGCCGTGAACGACGTCGGCGGGGGCGGTGAGGCCAGTGACACGCTGATGCTGCTCGCGCCGGAGTGGAGCTTCACGTTGCGCGACTCTGGTGGCAGCGACGTGACCGGGCTGACCGAGGGCGGCGCTTCGGCGACCGCGACGGTGACCATCACCAACGCCGGCGAGGCCACGTTCGGCGCCGACCAGGAGATCGCCTTGGAGTGGGGCGGCATCCCGCTGACCAGCCGGATCCGGGGCGCAGGCAACACCTCGGCCATCACCATCGCGGCCGGAGCGTCGAGCGGCAGCCTCGTCGTCAGCGCGCCCGACAACGACATGAACCCGGTCTATATCCCCGAGACCCACGACCTCACCGCCAAGTGGGCGGACGCCGTCATCGCGACCATCGAGCAGTTCCGCCGCATCGAGGACGAGAGCCCGCCCGTGGCGCGCATCGCCGACGCCCCGGAGTCGGTGAACGAGGGCGACACGTTCGACATCGACATCGAGCTGTCCGTGCGCTACCCGGCGCCCGGAGCGCTCAAGTTCACCATCACCGACAGCGACAGCGCCCTCAGCGGGACGCTGCCCGACAGCACATTGCTGGTCTCGGGCCTCTTGGACGCCACCGTCACGCTGACCGCGGCCGAGAACACCACCCAGAACGACGGCGCCCGCGAGGTGACCTTCGCCCTCGAGACGAGCACCGACATCCCCTACACCCTCGGCGCCCCCCACACGGTGACGGTCATCGTGCGCGACGACGACACGGCGCCGCTGGCGGTGGGGAACCTGCGGGCGCAGGCGGGCAACACCGAGGCGACCCTGAGGTGGAGTGCGCCGGCGGCGCCCGCGCCGGACCACGGCCAGCCCGTACTGCATTACGAGTACCGGGTGAAGGAGGGGACAAACGCCTTCGGCGCCTGGACGATGGTCCCGGGCAGCGACGGCGCCACGACGAGCCACAAGTTCACGGGCCTGACCAACGGCACGGTCTACGCCTACGAGGTGCGGGCCGAGAACGTCGCCGGCGACGGGGCCGAGACGTCGGTGACGGTGACGCCGCGGGTCGGCGTTGCGGTCTCGTTCGCCTCGGCGACGGCATCGGTCACCGAGGGCGGCGCGTATTCGGTGGTGGTGCTGCTGGACGAGGCGCCGTCGACGGGGGTGACGGTGGTGGTGCCGATCACCGCGACACGCGGCGCCGGGCTCGGCACGACCGAGTATTCGGGCGTGCCGGCGAGCGTGACGTTCAACGCGGGCGACACCTCCGAGGTCTTCGCGGTCACGATGTTGCAGGACATGTTGGACGAGGACGACGAGGTGCTCACGCTGGGGTTGGGGGCGCTGCCGTCGGGTTACGTGCCGGGGACCAACGACGAGATCGCCATCACGGTGGCAGACGACGACACAGCGCTGTTGGGGTTCACCGTTCGCGATTCGGGGGGCAACGACGTCACCGAACTGGTGGAGGGCGGCGCTTCGGCGACGGCGACGGTGTGGATCACCAACAGCGTGCGGTTCGAGACCGACCAGACGGTAACTCTGGAGTGGGGCGGCCAGGAGATCACCAGCGGGCCCGTCATCCAAGGCGCCGCCGGGAGCGCGACCGTCACCATCGCCGCCGGGCAATCGAGCGGCACGCTCGCCGTCAGCGCCCCGCAGCGCCCGGGCGACCTGTACCACCCGCCGGTGACCGAGACACTGACCGCCGCGCACGGCGGGTCCCGGATCGGCGGCGGCATCGACCTCAGATACGTCGACGACGAGGACCCGCCGGTGTTCACCATCAGCCTGGAGGACTCTTCGGGACGGAGCGGAACCAGAGTCGTCGAGGGCGGCACAGTGCGCCTGGTCGGAACGCTCTCGCGGGGATACGACCTGGGCAACGTCTTTCTGCACGCCTTCGCCATGGGGGCGACGACCAGGATCCCCGCGCTCGGGGCCGTCCCCATCGACGGGCAGCCGAACGCTGTCTTCGCATTTTCATCAACAGAATCCGGCTACGGTCTGACGCCTACCGGCAACTCGGCGGCGGGGGACCACGCCACGGTCACCTTCGCGATCCCGTCGAACCCGGACTACTACACCATCGGCACTGCGTCGACGGCGACGCTTTTGATCCTCGACGACGACGCCGCGCCGGGCGCTCCCCGCAACATCGCCGCGAGGCCGGGGGACACCGAGGCGACGCTGGGCTGGGACCACCCGGCGACCTACGACCAGATCTGGGCCGGCGACTACCAGTACCGCCGGCGCGCCGGGACCGGCCCTTGGACGAGCTGGGCCGCGATCGGCGGCAGCGACGGCGAGACTGTCGGCCACACGTTCACGGGCCTCACCAATGAGGTCGAGCACGCCTTCGAGATCAGGGCGCGCAACGCCAACCACAACGGTGCTGTTGCCCAGGTGCAGGTCACGCCGCGCGAAGGGATAGCGGTGTCGTTCGGCGCGGCGTCGGCGTCGGTCACCGAAGGCGGCTCGGCGACGGTGACCCTGACGCTGGCCGTGACGCCCGCAGCGGGCACGACGGTCACCGCGCCGATCACGGCCACGCCCGGCACGGGGCTCGACGCGACCGAGTACTCCGGCGTGCCGGCGAGCGTCACGTTCAACGCGGGCGATACCTCGAAGACCTTCACGGTGACGACGGTGGACAACACCGACGACGAGCCGCACCGCACCTTGACGCTGGGCCTGGGGACGCTGCCCGACGGCTACGTGGCGGGGACGCACCACGAGTTCGTGCTGACGCTGCTCGACGACGATGTGCCGGTGGTGTCGGCGACGTTCGACCCGGCGTCGGCCTCGGTGCCCGAGGGCGCCCAGGTGAGCGTCACGGTGCGCCTGAGCCAGGCGCCCGAGCGCGAGGTGGCGCTGACGCTGTCGGCGGCGCGGGGCGCGAACCTGGACGCGGACGAGTTCTCGGGCGTGCCCGCCGGCGTGATTTTCGCGGCCGACGCCACCGAGGCGGCCTTCACGGTGACGTTCGGCGACGACGCCGCGGTGGAGGGCAACGAGACCCTGACGCTCGGCTTCGTGACGCCGCTGCCGGGGCGGGTGACGACGGGAGCGAACCCGCGGCTCGTGGTGACGGTGACCGACGACGACGGCCCGCCGGCGGCGCCCGATGTGTCGGTGGGCACGTCGGGGGACGGGTTCGTGGTGCTGTCGTGGGCGCCGGTTGTCAACGACAGCCCGGTGCTGCGTTATGAGGTGCGCTGGCGGCGCACCGACGGCGCGACGTTCAACGCCTGGGAGTCGGTGGGGCTGGTGACGGGCTACCGGGTGGAGGGGCTGACCAACGGCGTGGCTTATGTGTTTGAGGTGCAGGCGGTGAACGCCCACGGGTCTGCGAACGCGGCGCAGGTGCAGGCGATGGCGACCGAGCGGCTGACGGGGACCCCGAAGGGGATTCAGGGCCTGTGGGTGCGGGCGACTGACAGCGGTCGTGCGGAGCTGAGCTGGGGCCGGCCCTCCAATGCCACCGACAGGGTCACCGCGAACAGCGCGACGGCGACGTTCTCGCAGATCCAGGGCTACCGGATCGAGGTGTGCCGCACGACGTGCGTCGGCGATGAGGCCCACTGGTATGCGCTGGTGGCGAACACGGGCCGCTTCGAGCACCGCTACACCCATCAGGTGCTGGCGCCGGGCGTGATCCGGGAGAACCATTACCGGGTGCGGGCGATCAACATCAACGGCGTGGCGGGGCCGTGGTCGAACACAGCGACGCTGGACGACACGGTGGTGGAGGGCGTCTATTTGCAGACGCCGGACGACTCGACGCTGTGGGTGCGCTTCGGGGTGCGCAACCCCGACGGCAACCCGCTGTATGTGCGCTACACCGACACCGCCACCGGCGCGGTGGGCTACGCCGAGCCGTACCCGCTGTTGAGGAAGGAGGCGTGGCAGGCCGTGAAGCTGGTGCTGGGCGGTCTGGACGCGGACAGCTGGTACCGGGTGGATCTGGACTTCTCGCCGGACTTCGACTCTCCGCGCCGCCAGAGGTACTGGCACGCCACGGCCCGTGAGGGGGAGACGCCGCTGACGAGCCCTTATGCGCGTGACTTGGTGGAGGCGCAGGTGCTCAACGACGGCGCCTGGCACGACGCGTCGACCACCGCGCTGCGGATCCGGATGGGCGAACAGGGCAAGTACCGGGTGCGCCTCAAGCCGTGCACCAGGAAATACAACGTGAACCCCCAGCGCGTCTCGTCGCCGGCGGGCCGGCTCGCGACGAGCCCGATCGACACCGCCCCGACGCTGTTCACGAACCTGTGGTGCGAGGTGGAGGGCATCGGCTTCCGCACCGATGAGAACGGCAACGAGCTCACCATGAGCGATGTCTACGACATGACGAACTTCCCGGACCGGGCCAACGACCGCATCCCGATCTTCGGGGGCACCCCGAACGACTGGCACGAGGTGACCGTTACCGCGGCCGCCCTGGAGGACTACCCCTATGACCGGCGCTACGACGCGTTGTTGAGCGCGCCGTTCGAGGTGAAGTACAACCACCGGGTCTCCTACGCCCGCGACGACACCCGCTCGGGCCTGGTGTCGGGCGGCACCGGTTGGGTGCGGATCCTGGTGGACCGCCCCGCCGATGCGGTGATGGCGGTGCCGACCGGTGTGGAGATCGGCTCGGACCGGGTGATGAGCTGGGACGCGGTGCCCGGCGCGTGGGGCTATCTGGTGGTGTGGCGCCACGGATTGCATTACAGCAACCGGGCGAACCAGGGCCGCAACCTGCAGGCGGGCACGAGCATCACGCTGCCGCCGGGCCCCTCGGGCCGGGGCCCGGTCACTGCCCGGGTGCGCGCCTACAGCAACGCAGCGGTGAGCGGATGGTCGTCTGAGCACACCTGGGACTCCCGGGCGCCGACGCTGAGGGTGTTCGACGCGGCGGCGAACGAGGCCGACGGCTCGGCCGGGTTCCTGGTGACGCTGGACCCGGCTGCATCGGGGACGGTGACGGTGGACTACACCACCGCCGACGCCACCGCGGTGGCGTCGGCGGACTACACGGCCACGAGCGGGACGCTGACGTTCGCGCCGGGCCAGACGCGCAAGACGGTGTGGGTGCCGATCACCGACGACGGCGAGGAGGACACCGGCGAGACGTTCGGTCTGGTGCTGAGCAATCCGGCGGGGCGCGATGCGAACAACGGGGCGGCCGTGATCGGAGACGGCTCGGCGGTGGCGACGATCCTGAACAGCGAGCGCGAGGCGGCGTGGCTGACGGGGTTCACGCTGGTGGACGCGGGCACGAACGCGGACCTGATGGCGCTGGCGGACGGCTCGACGGTGCAGCTCGGCGAGCTGGCGGCGGCGAGCTACGGGATCCGGACCGACATCAGCCCGGGCCTGGTGCCGGGGAGCGTGCGGTTCGCGCTCTCGGGCGCCAAGACGGCGACGAGCAGCGACGACGCGGCGCCGTACTCGCTCTACGGCGACGGAGCCGGCAGGGTCAACGGGCAGGCGCTGCCGGCGGGCGCCTACACGCTGCGGGCGACGGCGTACGCGGATCCCGGGGGCCAGGGCGATGTGCGGGGCTCGCTGGAGGTGTCGTTCACGGTGACCGCGGGCGCCACGACGGCTGCGACGCCCGGCGCATCGGACACCGGCACCGGGAACACGGCGAGCGGGTCGACCCCAGTCGGTGCGGACGACGACGGCGATGCTGCCGGCGGCGGCTCTGACGGCGGCGGTGGTGGCGGCGGCGGCGGTGATTTCGATGTCGGTGTTGCGACGTTTGTGGTGGCGAACGGGTGGAGTGCTGCCGATGTGGGCGTGGCGTCGGTGCTGGCGGCTCGTACCGACGGCGCGGTGGTGGTCTATACCGCGAGCGGCGAGCTGTCCTCGGAGACCAGGGCGCTGTTGAGAGAAGCACTGCCCGCTGAGGTGGTGATCGTGGGCGGCACTTCTGCGGTGTCGCGTGATGTGCGGACCCAGATCCGTGCTGCGTCGCCCGATTCGGGCATCTCGCGGGAGTCGGGGGTGGATCGCGCTGACACCGCGGCGGCGACGGCGCGACGCATTCTGGGTGCGCCCGCTGCGGCGGGTCGGGTCACGCTGATTGTGGCCAACGGCTGGTCGCCGCCTGACATCGGTGCCGCGGCGGCGCTGGCTGCGCGCAGCGGCCGCGCCGCGGTGCTGTACACCGAGGCCGCCACGCTGTCTGAGGCGTCCGCGGCGCTGCTGCGCGACTACGACGTAGCGCGGGTGATCCTGGTGGGGGGCACCGCCGCGATCGGCCCTGACGCGGCCGACGCGGTCGCCGACGCGGCAGACGGAGCCAACATTTCGCGGCTCACCGGCGATGACCGCATCGACACTGCCGCACAAGCAGCACGCCGCGTGCTGGGCAACCCCGCTGCGGCGCCCGCCGACGTCACCTTGGTGATCGCGAACGGCTGGTCCGCGCCCGACGTGGGCGTCGCCGCCGCACTGGCCGCGGCGACCGACAACGCCGCGGTCGCCTACACCGCGCAGGGCATGCTGCCCGAGGCGACAGCATCGCTGATACGCGACTACCGGCCGACCCGGGTGATCATCGTGGGCGGGCGCACAGCAGTCGCCGAAGACGTGCGCACCACCGTCACCCAAACAGCGCCCGACAGCGCCGACATCCGACGCATCACCGGCCAAACCCGCACCGACACCGCCGCACGAGCAGCCCGACGCACCCTCGCTAACCTCTGACTCCGACTCAGCAGCGAAGGCACCTGCTCAGATCTGCAGGCTGCGAATCGGTATTGCGTGGGTGTGAGCCGCGTCGATGAGCGGTTCGTTCTCGTTGGCCTGCGCGTAGCAGATCTCCGCATCCAGAAAGCGAGCGGCAGCCAGTGCTTCGAGCGAGAGCAGGTTGAGGCGGGCCCCGTCTCGTACGAGTTCGCCCATCGGCCAGCCGATCGCGCGAAGCGGCACCAGCTCGATTGATGCCGGCAGCTCGATGACCGCGGCAATGACCTCGGCTGCGACTTCGGGCGACACACCTCCGAGCCGGCGCGACATCGACCCCACGACTGCTTGATCGGAGAGTGCACGGCAGAGACGGTGGTACCACAGCCCCGTCGTGGCGACGCCGCCGCCTCGGGGCCGCAACTCGCGTGGCTCCTCGCCGAGCAGCATCCTCAACAGGATGTGGTCATCCACGAGGACGCCATTGCTCATGGAAGCTGCGGGCTCATGGAAGCTGCGGGCTCATCGTAGAGGTGGGCTCATGCGAGATCCGGCTCGCTGGCAGCGACGCGGCGCGCGAGCGACTGGTAGCCACCGGCCTCCTCGAGAGCCTCGCCGAGCATTGACCGCAGTCCGCCTCTGCCGGCCGGCACTACCACCACCGCAGCGCCGAGATCGGCGATCTCGACTGCTCCTCCCGCAGCGATTCCCCACCGGCGGCGTGTTTCAGCCGGTAGTGCCATCTGACCTCGTTCCGAAACCCGATAGTGCGCAACAGCCACGATGCCAGTTTACAAGGGAAACATGTATATTTACAAAGCTGCATGGCAAAGCTGCTGAGCGCAGTGCGCCAGCTACATGTGCCGGTACCGAGAACTTCATTTGGCGAGTGTGACGCGCCCGACCTCCGCGATCGCAATGGTTTTTTCGCGCGCGCGTTTCGTTCGCCGGTGGCTACGGGGTCGTGGTGGAGTCATCGGGTGCTTCTGGCCGCCAGCGTTGAGGGGTGCAAACTGAGGAACGGCTGGTCCAGGTGCGTCGTCAACGGAGGGAATCGATCTATGGCCGACGCGTACGACGTCGTTGTCATCGGTGGAGGCATCGCCGGAATCTCTGCCGCGTTCGCCGTGGCGCAGCGCGGCCAGCAAGTCGCCGTGGTGGAGCGTGAGTCGACGTTGACAGCCCACAGCACTGGCCGATCAGCGGCGCAGTTTCTGGCCTCGTACGGTGAGGCGACAAACCGTCGGTTGAGCGCTGCGTCACGTGAATTCCTGGATTCGGACGCTGACGGGCTCGCTGACAGTGCCGTGCTGATCCCGCGCAATGTGCTGTGGGTGGCGCCGGCTGGGCTCGAAGACCGCTTGGTGGAGCGGGTCGAGGCCAATCAGGTCACCGAGACCGAGTGCGAGTTGATCGATGCGGCTCGCACGATCGAGATATGCCCAGCACTCGACCCGGATTGGCTGGCCGGGGGAGTGATCGAATACGGCGGATTCGACATCGACGTCGCTGGACTGCACCAGGCGTACGTGCGAGGGGCCCGGGAACGTGGCGTGACGATCCTTCGCGACCGCAATGTGCGCAACCTGATCAACAAACGCAGTGGCTGGCACGTCGACACGGCAGAGGGCTCGCTGAGCTGCGATGTCGTGGTGAATGCTGCGGGGGCGTGGGCAGATGAGGTCGCCAAACTTGCCGGGGCAGAAACCGTGGGCATGCGACCGCTACGCCGCACGGTCTTCACCTTCTCGACTGGTTTCGACCCCCGGGCCGATGACTTCGTCTGGTGCGCGGGCCAAGGCGGAACGGGCATCCAAACCGCGCCGGCGATTGGGAGGTTGGTGGCGGCGCTGATCTCAGACGAGGTACTCCCCGAAGAGCTCGCAAGTTTGACCCCAGCAGTGAGTCCCGAACGGTTCATGCACTGACTCGCGCTAGTGCCGCCTGAGCCTGGCGCTGCCGCCGCTTGTCAGTGCCGGAACTGCCTCTCCCCGGTGAAGAGCATGGCGAGGCCGAGTTGGTTGGCTCGGGCGATGACGTCGTCATCTCGCAGGGCGCCGCCTGGCTGCACCACCACAGCCACGCCGGCTTCGGCGGCGGCCTCGACGCCGTCACCGAACGGGTAGAAGGCGTCGCTGGCGCAGGCGCCGCCCGCGGCACGGCCGTCGGCCTTGGAGGCGGCGAGCTGGCCTGACTCCACCCGGTTCTGCTGGCCGGCACCGATGCCCCACGCCGTGCGGTCACGCGCCAGCACGACGGCGTTCGACGTGACATGCCCGCACACCCGCCAAGCGAATCGGGCATCGGCCAGCTCCTGCTCGGTCGGCCGGCGTTGGGTCACCACTTGCCAGTCCTCGGGCGCTGAGGCGAAGGTATGCGGCGACTGCGCCAGCCAGCCGCCGTTGATCTGCCGCAGCGAGATGCCCACCGACTCAGGCCGGGGCGCTTCCAGCACGCGGGTGTTGCGCCGTTTCGCCTCGATGCGCTCAACAACCCCGTCCTCGTACCCGGGCGCGATCACCAAGTCGGCCTGTGCTGCGGCTTCCAGGCGTTCGACCGTGTCCAGGTCGACCACCCGGTTGAACGCCACGATGCCGCCGAACGCCGAACGGGCATCGCAGTCATACGCCCGTTGGTAGACGTCTGCGAGGTCGTCGCCGACGGCCGCTCCGCACGGGTTGGCGTGCTTCACAATGACCACAGCCGAGCAGTCCTCGGCATCGCCCAGGTCGTGCACGATCCGCCAGGCCGCATCGGCGTCGAAGAAATTCAGGTAGCTCAGCGCCAGCCCTTGGTGCTGGAAGGCGTGGTCCCACCACGTCAGCTCGCCGACCGGGCGATACCGGGCCCCGAGGTGGTGCGGGTTCTCGCCGTAGCGGCACTCGTCGACCCGCTCCAGCGCCAGATGCACGGTGGGCGGCAGGGGAGCGCCCCCCGGATCGGAGGTCCCGGATTCCGCATCGTCGACCGGCTCGTCCAGCCAGCTGACAATGGCCGCGTCGTACGCAGCCGTATGTGCAAAGGCGGCCCGCGCCAGCCGACGCCGGGTCGCGGTGCTCAACGCACCCTGCTCAGCCAGCTCGGCCAGCACCGGCTCGTAATCGGCCGGGTCAACCACCACACCGACACCACCGGCGTCGTCGCCGTGGTTCTTGGCGGCAGCCCGCACCATCGCCGGTCCGCCGATGTCGATCAGCTCCGGACCCGGATCGGACCGGAACGGGTACAGGTTGCACACCACCAGGTCGATGGCCGCAATGCCGTGCTCATCCAATGACGCCAGATGGGCAGGCTTCGACCGGTCCGCCAGGATCCCGCCGTGGATCCGCGGGTGCAGCGTCTTCACCCGACCGTCGAGCATCTCGGGGCTGCCGGTCACGTCTTCGGTCGCCAGCACCGGCACGCCTGCATCGGCCAGTGCCCCAGCGGTCCCGCCGCTCGACACAATCTCCCATCCAAGCCCCGACAGCCGAGTTGCGAATTCCACCACGCCGGTCTTGTCCCACACCGAGATCAACGCCCTCATCGGGTCAGTCCCTCCTGAATCCGTTCCTGCCCGCCAGCCTGCCCGCCAGTCGAACCACCGACTGGTACGGCGACCTCATCGGTCTCGCAGCGCTCCAAGAACGCCGCAATCGTCGCCGGGTACAGCTCGCGCTCCACGGTCTTGATCCGCTCGTGCAGCGTCGCCTCATCGTCGCCCGCCAGCACTGGCACTACACGCTGGGCCAGCACCGGGCCCGCATCCACTTCGGGAATCGCGACATGCACGGTGCAGCCCGATTCGGCGGCACCCGCAGCCAACGCGTCACGTACCGCGTGCCAGCCCGGATGCGCTGGCAGCAGCGACGGGTGCGTGTTCAGCACCTGCCCCCGGTAGCGCCCGCCGCCCCACTCGAAGAACGATCCATCCAGCACAGTGCCGAAGCCGGCCATCGCCACCACGTCCACGTCTCGCCCGGCCAACACCGCTGCCAGCTCGCAGCTGTAGCCGTTGCGGTCGAACTGCCGCCGGCCCGATCCACCGGACTCGCCGCCCGCACCAGCCCCGTCGGACGGCCCAGCCCCGCCGGACCGCCCAGCCCCGCCGGACCGCCCAGCCACATCCACCATCCAATCCTCACGCACCACCAGCACCGTCTCGATCCCGGCATCGGCCGCAATCCCCAGCCCCCTGCACGGTCGATCGGCCGCCACCAAGCCCACCGGCAGCCCGCGTCCCAGCATCGCTTCGAGGATGGAACCGGTTCCCGAAACCAATACCGCCAGCCGCACCCCGATGAACCTACGCGCCTCGTCCGCCAACAGCGCGGTCCGCTCGCTGCGCTTCCCGCGCGTCCCGCTCGTCGGCAGCGCGGTCCGCTGGCTGCGCCACCCACGCGCCCCAGTAGCCTCGCTCCCGTATGCGCCCCCCCGAGGACATGCCGCCTCCGTCTTCTGAACCGCCGGGGAGACCACAGGGTCCCCAAGGACCCCAAGGTCCCCGACGGGTGCCCCGCCGCCGAAACATCAACCGTTTCCGCCTGATCATCGGCATCGTCATCGGCGCCGGGCTGATCCTGCTGCTGTCCATTCGCGGCCTCGCCGGCTTCTACACCGACTACCTGTGGTTCGACAGCCTGGGCTTCGCCTCGGTGTGGTGGAAGGTGCTGTGGGCCAAGATCGGCCTCGGCCTGCTGTTCACAGCGATCTTCTTCGTCCTGCTGTGGGTGAACCTGTTCATCGCCGAGCGCCTCGCCGCCAAGTCGGCTCCTCCAGGCCCGCCCGAGGACATCGCCGCCCGCTGGCGTCAGATGAGCCGCCGGCGCCGCGGCCTCATTCGTCTCGCCGTAGCGCTGATCCTGGCGTTCATGGTCGGCTCGGGCGTCTCGGGCCAGTGGGAAGCGTGGCTGTTCTTCATCAACAGCACCGAATTCGGCCTCGCTGACCCGCAGTTCGGCCGCGACGTCGGCTTCTACATCTTCCGCCTGCCGTTCTTCAATTTCCTGATCGGCTGGGCCTTCGCTGCCGTTCTGGTGACGTTCATCTTCACCACCATCTGGCACTACCTGAACGGGGCAATCCGGGTCCAAGCACCCGCAGGCAGCCGGGTCATACCGCAGGTGAAGGCGCACCTGTCGCTGCTGCTGGGCCTGCTGGCGCTCATCAAGGCCGTCGGGTACTACTTCGACCAATTCGAGCTGACACTGTCGACGCGGGGCTTCGTGGACGGCGCCACCTACACCGACGTGAACGCGCAGCTGCCGGTCCTGCGGCTGCTCATGATCATCAGCATCTTCAGCTTCTTGCTGCTGATCGTGAACATCTGGCGGCGCGGCTTCACCTACCCGGTGATCGCGGTGGCGTTGTGGGCGGTCGTTGCCGGCTTGGCGGGAGCGGCGTACCCGGCCATCGTGCAGCGCTTCCAGGTGGAGCCCTCGGAGTCCACCCGGGAGGCGCCTTACATCGAGCGCAATATCGACATGACCCGCATCGCGCTCGGGCTCGACGACGTGACGTCGAGTGAGTTCCAGTACGAACCAGAACTGACGGTCACCGACATCGAGAACAACTTCGAAACGGTCCGTAACGTGCGCCTGCTTGACCCTGCGGTCATGCGGGACACGTTCCAGCAGACCCAGGGCATCAAGAGCTTCTACGACTTCCGCGACATCGACGTGGACCGGTACGAGATCGACGGCCAGGTCACCCAGATCGTGCTGGCGGCCCGCGAGCTTCGACCCACCGAGCTGCCGACCGACACGTGGGAGACCGAGCACGTCGCCTACACCCACGGCTATGGCGTGGCGGCGGCGCCGGCCAATGCGGTGGACGCGAACGGCCGGCCGGCGTACGCACTGGGCGACATCCCGAATGTGATCTCTGCGGGTGCTGAGGCCTTGGAGCTGGACGAGCCCGGGCTGTATGTGGGCGAGGATCTGCCCGGCTACGCCATCGTGGGCGCCCGGCGTGCCGAGGTCGACTTCCAGGACGACGACGACCGCACCGAGACGACCCGCTACGACGGTGAAGACGGGGTAGGCATCGGCGGCATTCTGCGGCGGCTGGCGTTCGCAATGCGTTTCGCCGAGCCGAACCTGCTGGTCTCGGGTGAGATCACCGGCGACAGCCGGATCCTCTACAACCGTGACATCACCGATCGGGTGCGTCTGCTGGCGCCGTTCCTGTCCTATGACAACGACCCCTATCCGGTCGTCCTCGACGGGAAGGTGCAGTGGGTGCTCGACGCCTACACGACCACGTCGCAGTTCCCGTATGCGCAGCGGACCAATTCACGGGCGGCGACGCCCGGAAGCGACCTGCGTCAGCCGCTGAACTACGTGCGCAACTCCGTCAAGGCCGTGGTGGACGCCCACGACGGGACGGTCACGTTCTATGTGGTGGACGACGACGATCCGATCGTGCAGTCCTACATCAAGCAGTTCCCTGCGCTGTTTGCCGATGGCCCGCCGCCGGCCGAGCTGCGTGAGCACTTCCGGTACCCGGAGGACCTGTTCCGGGTGCAGACCGATGCGTGGGGCCGTTACCGCCTGGACAGGCCGTCGGAGTTCTACGACGCGGCCGGTGCGTGGGCGGTTGCGCAGGACCCGGGCGATTCGATCGGGCAGACGACGGTCGAGACGGTGCGTGACGAGACGACTGGGCAGGTGATTGCCACCGTCGAGGCTCGGATTTCGCCGCAGTACTTGCTGTTCCGATTGCCGGGGGACGACTCTGCCTCGTTTGTGATCTTCCGGCCGTTCGTGCCGTTCTCCGAAGACGACTCTCGTAAGAACCTCGAAGGCTTCATGGTGGTCCACAACGATCCGGACCGGTATGGCCAGATCCAGGTGTTCGAGATCCGTTCCGATCAGCCGATCGACGGTCCGGCACTGTTCAACTCGAACATCCAGACCGAAGAGGAGATCTCCGAGCGTCTGACGCTGCTGAACCAGAACGGCTCGGTGGTGCGGCCCGGCAACCTGCTGCTGATCCCGGTGGAGAACTCGCTGCTGTATGTGCGGCCGCTGTTCATTGCGGCGACCGGGCCGACGGCGGTGCCCGAGCTACAGCTGGTGATTGCCGGCATCGGTTCGAACGTGGCGATCTCCGAGACGTTCGAGGGAGCGCTCGAGAAGGCGATCGGCGGAGCTGACATCGACATCGGGAACGGGACGATACGGCTGGACGGTGCCGCGCCCGCCGCGACGCCCGAGGTCGAGGATGAGCCGGCGCCTGCCGCGCCTGCCGACGACGAGCCAGAGCCGTCCGTGGATACCGACACGGTGAGCAACCTGCTCGAGCGGGCCGCGAGTGCCTTCAACCGGGCCGATGCGGCGCTGCGCGAAGGCGACCTCGCGGCCTACCAGGAGGCAGTCGACGAGGCCGAGCGCTTTATCGCCAGGGCCGCCCGCATTCTCGAACAAGCCGCCACCGGCTAAGAGCGTGAGCGGATAGGTGGCGATGCCCGGCAGCCCCGACGGCTTGGACTTTGCGCAGAAATGCCGCCACAGACGGCAAAATTGCACAAAGAAAGCGTGACAACAAGTTTCCGAGACGTCACCTATCCGCGCGGCCTCTAAGCCCGCGCTCAGCGACGCATCCAATAACCCGCTCGCGCTCAGGGCGGCTGTGCGAACCCGTCAAGTGGCGCGGGCCACGAGGCGAACGTCGGCATCGAGAGCGTCAGCGATCCGCTGCAGCGTGCGCGCAGTGGGGCTCATCGCACCGCGTTCAATTCGGCAGATATCGGCCTGATTGACACCGCACTGCGCAGCCAATTGGGCTTGGGTCAGGCTGTGCTTCTCGCGTAGCTCAACGACCTGCATGGCAATGCTGTATGCCTGCGCGAGCACCTCGCCGCGTGCTGCCGCGTCTGGACCAACGCGCGCTCGGCGCGCCGCAACCACTTCGTCGTAGGCGCGTGCCATCAGCGGCGACCTCCCATACGTTATTATGGTGAATTACACATATCAAGTCAATCGCAGGATCGCCGCTCGCGGCGCTGGCGCACCTTGAACTGCACGAGCAATCGCCGGGCTTGAGCCATTCGGTTCGCACGAGCTCGAGACCACGGACTGCGAGAACATGGCGTATTGCCGCGTCGAGAGCCACGAACTTGAAGTCTGAGAGGCCATCGGTGAATCGCTCGAACGGGACGGTGCCGTCGTCGGCCTCGAACACCTCCGGCCTCCACCAGCCCTCCACCTGGCGGACCGTAGCTAGGCCGCTTTGGAACGCCCGTGTGGTTTTCGGGAGTCAGTGCGCCCCGTCGGGGAATCTCTCGACAGCTGATGGCGCAACGCGGAGCAGGCAGTTGGAGTCCACGGCCTTGCTGGCTTCGAACGGCCGCTGGTAGTGTTGTCGCTCTCGCCGCGGGGTGGAGCAGTCTGGAAGCTCGTCGGGCTCATAACCCGAAGGTCGCAGGTTCAAATCCTGCCCCCGCCACCAAGGGGTCTTGGCCAGTGCACCCCATTTGTGTTGGCCAGTTCCATTGGAAACGGGCCGATTCGGCCCGTTTCTGCGCGTTTCGGCACCGGTTTCGGACTTGTTGACGTGCTGTCTTGGCGGTTCGCGCAAATCAGGCCGCTGGCTGTGTGTGGACGCGCGCGGCGAAGCAGACGGCTTGGTGGCCGTCTGCCTCATTGAGCTATTGGTCTTGAGCTATGTCGGTGGCGGCGGGCGTGCGGGGGAGTCGGGCGCATCGCCGGCTGGCTGGCTCGAGGCCGGTTGGTCGGCGTCTTCCCGTTGTTCGGGTGTGTTGGTTGCGGTACGTGTTTTGTTGGCGGTTCGCCGAGCCTGCTTTGTGGCTTTGAGTTCTTCTTCGCCCTTGCGGGTGAGCTTGAGGTTGTACCAGACGGCTTGTGCTAGGCACATGATGTGGCGGGCGGCGCTGCCCATGATGCGGTTGACCTTCTTGGAGAGGCCGTTCTCGTCCTTGATCTGGGCGAAGATGTTCTCGGCGGGATTGCGCTGTCCGTAGACCTGGTCGTGCAGCGGTGTGCCCCACGGTGGCCACTGGAAGTAGTCGAGGTCTTCGACGATTGCGGTGATGAGTCCCTGGTGGAGGATCTCCTGGGGGAGGTTCTTGAAGATCCCGGTGAGGTCCGCCGGCGGCGGGTACAGGGGCTGTCGTCTCGGCCCGGCGGTCCGGTTGGGGTCGATGTTGAGGCGTCCGTCTCGGGTGGGCGACGAGAGTTGCTTGGCGCCGCCGTCGAGGTGCCGGTGGACTCTCAGCCCGAAGCGTTGGGCTCGTTCGGTGTAGAACTCCCGGAGCTCCTCGCCCTTGAGTCCTGCCGGGGGTTTGCGCCAGTTGGGCGGGGTGCAGGCGTGCAGGAAGGTGCCGGCGTGGAGGAACGCGGGATAGCCGCTGGGGCCGAGCCTGACTGGCTTGACGCCCGTGCGTGCTGGTTCCTTGTAGTCCATGGTGATGTCGATGTTGATGGTGTGGATTGGGCGGTTGAAGCTCGGTCCGAGCTGGCTGTAGCCGCGGTCCACGACGAGCTTTGAGATGTTCGGGCACAGGCTCAATGCGTCTTCCATGGCATCGATGCCCGTCGTGGCGACGTTGGCGGCGGCGGTCTCGAATATCAGCGACACCACATAGGGAGGCACAGGGGGACCGAACTTCACTGTCTTGGTGCTGCGGGTCAGGTGCCAGGACCTCACTGCGATGCCAGTCGTGAGGAAGTAGCCGTAGAACGGGCCGGGTCCGTGCTCTGAGTTGCCGCTGCGATGGCTGAGCGTCGCGTCAGGGTCCGAGCCGTGGCGGCCGTCGTCGTCGGGTTGTTTCCATCTGGCCCATGAGGGAACGGCGGTTGCGTCCATCGCGACGTGTTCGATCATTCGGGCGATGCGCGGCGGCATTGATGCATAGATGAGGGCAGTGGTGAACCAGCGCAGGTGGCAGTGGGTGCCGTCCTCGTCGGTCCAGCCTTCGCGCAGGGCTTGCTCGAGGCGTCGGGCCTGCTTGCACACGACGTCGTAGGAGATGGGCTTGAGCAGCGCGTCCAGCGGCTGCACGCCGAGGTCCACGGCGTCTTGGGGTTCCAGGCTCGCCAGAAAGTTGGCGACATGTGTGCGCCAGTAGGTGTTCCATTCGCCGGCGACGTAGAACAACGCGATCAGCAGAGTGCGCACGCTCAGCCGCGGTTTGGGTCCGCTTCGCCGAAGCTTGCGCTCGAGGTAGGGAAGCACGCCTGCGGCCTCGAATAGCATCTTGAGTTCGCGGATGTGCCTGCCGTCGGGCGTCTTGCGGAACACGGTGGACTGGGGATGACCTGGAGGCTCCTGATGTGCCTTCAGTCGGGCCACGATCTGTGCATCCGTGAGCTCGCCGGCCGCGTGGTGCCGTTTGGACGGGGTCAGTCGGCGGCTCATGCTGTGAGCCCCCTGATGGCTGTGCCGACGGGGTCGGCCGGTTCGGCGCAGTGGGCGAGCATCTGTTGGAGATAGGAGCCGGTGATCGGTCCGGCGATCTCGTGCAGGACGTCGAGCGGGGTGCCTGCGTTGATGTGCGCGCACACGAACGTCGCCCTGGCGCGGTGCAGCTTCAGCCGCCCGAGACCGTCGACGGCGAGTCGCGTTGCGAGTCTCGACGGCGCTGCAGGATTGTCGCTCTCGAAGAACCGGTCGCCGCCGCACAGGTCGCGGGCCTCGATGGCGAGGGCGGTGTACCGCTCGCGGATGGGGACGATTCGCTGCCGGTCGCGCTGAATCTCGATGCCGAGCCGTCCCGCGTCGAGACTCACCAGATCGCCCGGACCGAGCCCGTAGGCCTCAGTTCCTCGCAGCCCCGCGCCGAGCGTCGCGGCGACCAGCCACAGCCGTTCGCAACGCCGCTTGCGGCCCGCCATCAAGGCGGACTCGCGGAACGAGAACTCGTCGACCGCCGAGTACGGCACCACGGCATCTCTCGCCCCGACCGACACAGGACCGTCGGGCCACAGCTGCGGGCTGACCTCCCGCCCGACGCGACGCAGCACAGAACGCACTTGGGCGCGCCAGCCGTCGGACCAGCCACGGGCAGGGTCCATGGTGAACGCTTCGACGTTGCGGGGATGCAGCACGTAATCGGGATCGGCGGTGCCGAGCTCGCCCTCGGACCACAGCAGCGCATCGGTCACGATCCGCAGCCACGCGGTCGCCGAGGATCCCGACGGCGGGCCGGTGCGGGTCACCCACTCGCGTGCAGTCGCCAACAAGTGAGTCGCAGAAATGGACCGTTCGTCTCTGGGGCACCAGAGCTCGATGGCGAGCGCGATGTGTTCCGGGTCGTCGCCTGTGACACCTTCAGGGCGTCTGCGCTGCCGCGACGTGTTCGCCAGTTCCGCGATCGCACTGTCAGACGGCAGCGACCCTGTGGCGATCGCGGCCTGAACGGCCCGAGGGACTGCCCAGCGGCGCTGCTTCTTCGACAGCCGAGACTGACCCGGCCGACGACCCGTATCGGGATCTGCCCAGTCTCCGTCGCACCAGGCAACGAACATCTGTAGGGCGACGTTGTCCCAGCGGTCACCGGCAACGCGAGCCAAGTACTCCAGCAGGCTCTTCGCGAGCCACAGCAGATTGCTCCTGGTTGCGGGACTCAGCCCGTCGATCTTCCGCAGCTCGGCGAGGATCAGCGGGATCGACCCACGGATGCTCCCGCTCGCCTCGCGGCCGCGGGAGGCCTCGTCAGCCGAGACGGCTGCCGTCTCCGGCCGGCCCTTGTCTCCTTGGGCCCCGCCGGCGGCGATGCCCGTCACAGCAGCACCTCGAAACCGCGCGCGTCCCGGTGGTGGCACCTGGCGGTCTGCGGGGCCGCATCGACGACGGGTCGGTAAGTTCTCATTTGCCGGGTTCAGCAGCCGCGGTGTCGCTTGCCGAAATGGCGACCGGCACTGCGGCTGCTACCTCTGAGCAGTAATCACGTGCACCCACTGGGAGCGCCGCGATTGCCAGGTCGAAGCGCAACTCCTCAGTGTCTATGCGGCTCAGCGCATGAATCAGAAAAATCAACTCATCTGGGTATCGCGCGCGGACCCCGAAGGGCGCACAGCGCCGGGGCGCAAGTGACTCGGGTCCGCGAAGGGGCGCTCGCGGCGGGGGGAGCTGAGAGCGTTAGCTGTCGCTAGCGGCGGTTCGATCCAGTCGCGCTCTCGGACGAGGACGGGGCAATACGCGCCGTCGATTCGCGCGACGATGCGAGCCGAGGAACCCGAACCATGGCCCGCATCGTCTCCCGAAGACTCGTCGAAACGTGGACCCTCCAAGCGCTGTTCACTGCCCTGGGACCCGAGACTTGGATCTGCACACACGAGGACGCGAACAGCATCAGCCACTGGCCGGACGCGCTCGCCAAGTGGTTCATCGTCAAGCCGACCACGCCCGAGCAGATTCCGTCTGCGGACGCCCAGCCGCCCTCAACTGGATCCATCGACTCCTACATCAGGATCAACCTGGAGCTGGTCGCCGCGCATGACGCAGGCTTCCGCGAACTCAATCACCCAGACGTCATCTACGTGATACCGGACCTGTCCCAGTGGCTGACCGCCGGCTGGGAAACCAGGACCCAGACGGGTGTCGCCCCTCCTGCGATCGAGCACTTCGTGAAGCACTCCGTCGCCATCGGCGCGAGCAGACTGCTGTCACAGCTGCAACACCGCAAAGGCAGCCGCACCGCGAAAGTCCAATTCCATCAAGGCCAGCTCACGTACCGGCCCCACGCCACCCAGCACGCCGTCGCGCTCGAGACCGTGCCTCTGTGGCAGCTGCTGGCACAGCTGTTCCAATGCAAAGAACCCGCCGGGCTCGCCCTGAGACGAACCCCACGAGGACAGCCACGCCTCCACACCGACGACACCGACACGATCCACACCCGCGACATGACCATCGGCACCAACAACATCGACCGAGCCATCAGAAAGGTCAAGCACAGCCCCCCGGACCTGATCCTGTACGTAGGACAAATCCGCACCAAGCCCCGTCTTGGAGCTGATGCACGACCACGAGTCCGACGGTCACCCGACTCGAGATGGAACCTCCGGGAAATGCGATTCGCCCGGAACCGACGGCGCGGATCTGGGGGATCCTGACCTGCCTCTGCATCTGCTTGCCGGGAGCAGAAGCGGAACAAGAGCGAGTCTGCAGAGACATGTGAGCGCGAGCAGGCAAGGTGCCACCGTAAAGGTGGCCATGTCGGACCAATTCCACGACAACACCTACATCCCGAGGCGCAGAGACGGAAGCAGCGCGCAGCGGGGCTGTGCATTCTTGAGCAATGAGCGGAGTGGAAGCCCAGTCGGATGCGGTGACCAAAGGCAGTGGTGCGGGCGTAGGGATGACGGCTCTAAATGGCGGGCGGTCTGTGTGTCAGTGCGCCATGCTCTGGGTCCCCTGCATTTGGAAGGAGCACGGTAATGAGCGGTTATGTGACTTTCAAGGAAGATCGTCGTGACGGGAGACGCGTCGAGTTGCGGGCGGTTGCATCCGCGCGACGTCTGCCGCCGGACAATGCAGCCGACTATGCATGGCAAGTGAAACTAGGTGGCGGAGGCGGGCAAGCACCTCCCGCCAGCTCAGTCGTGTACTTCGAAATAGGCGACACCTACCCGATGTCGTCGATCAGGCGTCTCACGCTAGTCAGCGAGTCAACGTACGAACAGATTCAACGCAGCGCCGACGTAGCTCGTTTCCGTCCGTATGGCGAATTCGCTGCAGCCGCCAGACAGGACGCGTGACCGAAAGAGTCGGTGCCAAGACGTGGATTGCGACGCTGAGGACATGCCGGTGAGCGACCACGGCGGAATCCGGCAACGAGCGCGGAGCTTGGCCTTCGTTCCTTGGAGTTCGCTCTGGAACGCTCCCAGCCGGCGGCGACTGTCATCCCACCTACGAACCCTGCCTGTCGAACCTGCCCGACAATGCACTCAACTGCGGCGGCCTCGCCAATGACCAGGAGGTGCTTCGCCGGTGCCGCGCTGCGGTCGCTGAGGTGCGTGTCAGCTTCTATGACCGAGGGTTCGAATAGTCCCCACCCACTCTCATCTGCTGTGAATGGGTAGTTGTGCTCCGCGAAAGTAGCGGTCGTGGCGTGTCGCGTCTTCGGCGGCGGCGACCAAGCCTTCGAGGTGTCCGCTGAGCCCCAGCGCTTGAGCACCGAAACGCCGGGCCAAGAGGTAGGCGAACACAGCATCTTCGTAGATGAACACGGAGCCACGGCTCCGGTCGTTGGTGTAGTCGTGCTTGGACGGGTTCCCTACGAGCCTCATGAATTCGCCTGCGCCGGCGAGCGCGTCTGAGGGCATGAGATTCTTCGCAGCAGGGGTGCCGAGGAGCGCTCCGAGAGGCCGCTTGGCATCGCTCTTGTCCAGCGCCTTCTTGACGCAGCCTTCGAGATGCGCTGTCGCCATCTGAACGACAGAACGCACATGAATGGGGTCGCCCCAAGCCAAGCTGAGATACACGGGTACGTACCGGAGCGGCCTCAGGACCGCTTCGAACTCGTAGTCGAAGGGGTAGTCGTACTTGTCATTTCCATCCCACACAGCTGTGTGAATGCCGACACCGGGGATCTGTCGATCGACCTCTATCAGGAAGTTGTGGACCTGCGGGTTGAACGGAGGGGATGAGGCTTCCAGTTGAGCGAGCTTGGCGTGCATAGGGGTGTAGTCAGGCAGATGGTCCCGTGCCAGTGATTCGAGCCGGGATGCCTCAGGCATGGTCGGCTGCGGGCGGGGTGATGACGCCAGTATCCGGATTGCAGTCGCATCGTCGGGGAGAGCGGGGCGTATCGAGCGCTCCAACTGCGACAGCCGGTCGGCCTCGCCGAGCAGCCGTTCGATCTCAGCGACACGGACTGCGTACTCATCGTCAGTCGGCCCGTCACAGATCTGCGTGTAGTGCAACTCAGCCAAGCGACACGCGGTCTCATAGCGGACAGCGAGTTCCCATGCGACGAATCGGTGGCCGGGATGGCGGGTGCTCACATCCCAGCCGTCGTCGCGCTCGAAAACGAAACTCTGCGCCGTGTCGTAGAACAGCAGCTCAGAAGGCCAGATCCCAGGAAGCAGAACATCCTTGGGGCGACGTCGTGGGAGCAATCTCATGGTGATGCACCATAAGGACGTGTCGTGTCGCCCGGTTGGGATCTCCGTGCCCTGACGTCTCCGCATTAGCTTCAGGGCACGGTGCCTCACCTGGCATCCACCGCCACCGTTCGACGAGTCCTCTGCATGCTGCCGTGTGAGGTCGCGGAGAGCATGCGATGCCGAGGCTCTCGCGAAGAATGATCGAGGTAAGCGATGTCTGACGACAGATTCGGCGTGGCCGAACGCCGATCTCGGGATCGAATGTACGCCGCAGCTCGATCTGTAGAGAAGGAAGCCGACGAGATCAGGAAGGGGATTGGGATTGAGGCCAAGAAGGCACTGGATGAGATGGTCTCAGAGACCCGCTCAGACCTCGCTGGGCTCGACAACGAGATCGCCACGGCAATAGAAGCGGCGGGCGCGAACAGGGCTCGCTCTAAGGAGCTCTTGGAAAGCATCGAAGAGGTGCATCGGATCTCGACGGAGACAGCCTTGGGCGGATCACACAGCGACACAGCGCACGCTGAGGGCGAACTCGCTGCGCAGTGGCACGAGAGATCGATCAGGTACCGATGGGCAGCCGTTGCTGCTGCCGTCGCGACGACGGCCCTGAACGTCGTGTCACCCGCCGAGGGTTGGGAATGGGCGTTCCGCAGTCCTGCCGGGGCTGGTGTCGCAATCCTCATCTGGATGTCGAAGTACGCATCGGACCAAGGGGAACAGCACCGAGTGGCGGGCTTGATCTTCAGGCATCAAGCCTTGGCGTTCTTGGCTCTTGGCCGCTTCGCTCAGAACATGGCGGATGAGAGCGTCGTCGGGGAGCACGACTCGGATGCGGTCAACCCGTCACAGCAGTTCCTGCTGGATGTCGCAAAGCCGTTGTTCACTGAGCAGATTGATGCGCTTGTGGAGCGCAGCAAGGTACGGACCAGACGGACGTTGCGATGGCGACGCTCTGACGGCGAAAGCGCCTTGGCAGCCGATACCGACTAGGTGTCACTTCGCCTGAGGTTGTGTGCGCTGCTACCTCTAACCCCAATCGGGCTCGCAAGAGAGTGTCGACGGCGACGGTTCGGGGACGTCGAGGCACAGGTCCGGGTCGGATTCGGTCAGTTCCCGGCTGGCCTCGACGTAGATGTCGGCGATCTGCCGGAACGCCTCGGCCACGGCCGGGTTGTGGGCCGGTCGGTGGGGGTCGCCGGTTGCCGACACGGGTTCAGCGTAACTGGAGCTGCCAGACAGGCCGGCCGGATCGACAGGGGGATCGTCGCTCTGCCCGGGTCGCGGATGGCGTTGTGGCGACAAGTTCCGCTTCGATGAGTCAGGTCCCGGTTGCGCCGTCTCGCTCCGAAGTGGGACCGACTGAGCGTGCGGGCGCGTCGGCCCCGGTCGGCACGGCGACGATCCCGGAACCGTGACTGCTGCGGCAAACGGCCGGGTTTGCGCTTCTGGATGACGGTCAGCGCTCCAGCTTCGAGAATCACCGCTCCGCGAAGAATCGCTCGCGCATTGCGGCGACACTGTCGGGGTCTGGTGGACCGGACTCGGTTTCCCACTCGTCCATGAAGCTCGCGAGGGGCGCGTCGGCGGGTCTGCTCTTTGGCAAGCATCGCTCGTTCTTCGTCGCTGAGGCGAACGCTGATTGTGTCGGCCATCCCCGCAACCTAGAACAAGCGCTCTTGAGCGCAATCCGCAATTTCGCTGTCTCGCCTTCCGGGTCGGCGAGGGCGCCGTATCCCGTTACCTGCAGAAAATCTTGAGCGTCGGCTGTGTGCTGAGCAGCGCAGTGTGGTTGGACCGTCCGTCTTCGGCGAGTCCGATCACTTCGGTGCGGTCGCTGATTCGTTCGCGGTTGGCTTGGTGCCAGTGGTCGTGCAGCACGAGCTCGGGCTGCGAGCGGTCGACGGCTTGGACGTCACGACTGACCAGATTGCCGCCCACCTGCTAGATCCTGTGTCAGGATGGAATACAGATACTTGGGAGCGCTCCGCGTGGGATCCCAACGTCATAGGCAAGACAGGAGAGTGCGGCCTTGGCTCCACCCGATTTTACCGAAACGGCATGACAGCGACGGGCTTCCCCACGTTTGACCGCCCCCCAGTCGTAGAAGTCGGGCTCATCGCACAGTTCGCGGAACCGCTGCCATGGGAACACGCAGACTCACTTGCAGCCGCATGGCCCGACTACGAACGCCACTCGCGACAGGTGCTTACCAGGATGGATCTGCTGCCTGAAAGCGGAGCCACCGCGGACGAAGACGCACCCGGCGAGCGGCTGTGGCTGGAGAACGCACCCGGCAGCAGGGTGGTGCAGATCCAACCGGACCGTCTCATGGTCAACTGGTCCGACGACGACCCCACCGAGGACTACCCACGCTACGAACAGATACGAGAATTCTTCGAGAAGGCATGGCAGCACGTCGAGAGCGTCGCCGGGACGCCTTTGGAGCCCGACATCTGCGAAGTGTTCTACCTCAACTACATCACCGCACAAAACGGCTGGACCGGCCCAGAGGACACCGCCTCGATCGTTGCCCCGTGGAGCGGCGAAATGAGCAACGACTTTCTGTCCGAGCCCTACAGAGCGGCGACGTACCTGCACTTTCACGTCCCCGAACCGTGCCAATGGCTCGACATAGAAATTGGCCCCGTCACTGTCGAAGAAGAACGCATGCTCATCATCCATCTCGCCTCGCGCGGCCTTGCCCCGTCGCTCGGCCTCGACGGTGCGCTCGCGGTCCTGAACGCAGCCCATGAACAGATCGTCAAGGGTTTTGTGTCCCTTACAACTGAGCACGCCCACGCCATATGGGGGTTGGAGCGATGAGCACCCAGTCCAGGTCCCGCATCAAGACACCCGGAATCGTGACAGCGAGGAACAGTCCAGGCCGCAACGCACGATCATCGGGGCAGACGATCAGACTGTTGGGGACACGGGCACACGTACACATCTCACCGTCCAGCGCAAGACGCGGCACCAAACCGCGTCGAAAGCCCAGCCAACGAAATGACGCGCCGACTGCTGTGCCACAGCCGCCCTCTCGGGTCGGCGCATCGCCGTTCGGAGGCAGCACACTTGCGGAAGCCCGCAAACTCGAAGAGGCATACCACCAAGATTGGGTGCAGCGAGGCTCACAACGCGAGAACGAGATGTCACTTGACGAACTCGCGGAAGCTCTGTCGCGCCGCCGAAGCGAACGGTGAGATCGCCTGACGGATGGAATTGGGTTTATCCCGACGGCGGCGTAGAACGTCTTGCTGAGATGTTGCAGGGCTACGACGAGAACGAACACGAGGCTGCGCTAGAAGCGATGAGAATCGTGAAACGCCAGTCCACCGCTGAGATGCCTGGCCAACAGGTCCCCGACCAGTCAGACATCACAAGGCGCTACCACGTACATGCTGGTTGGTATGTCGAGTTCCGTGTTCTTCGTAGTCACCACCAACTGAGACTGATCTGGCTAGCACCAGCCGCCTAGATCTGAAACTGGCGGAGGTTGTTGAACGTCAGGGGTTCTCGTGAGAGAAAGTCCTGATGGACGACCGGGAGAAGCAACGCCACACCCAGCATCGCCTGGTGGCGTTTCGCCACGCTGATTGCGGAGTGTGTCGCGCCGGCTAGGTGTACGCGGCGACCAGTGACGTCTTTGTGCTGAGCAGTGCGGCGTGGTTCTGTCGTCCATCCTCGGAGAGACCGATCACCTCGGTGCGCTCGCCGATGCGTTCACGATTGGCTTGATGCCAGTGGCCGTGCAGCACGAACTCGGGCTGGGTGCGGTCGACGGATTCGGCCAGCAGCCGTCGACCGTGTTCTGCTTCTCGCAGCACGTCGAAGGGGATGCCGGTCATGCCTGACTTGAGGCCTTGGACTTGTGCGGGGGCGTCGTGGGTGAACAGCACATCGAGCCGGCCGTCGAACTCCGCTTCGGTGTTCGCGATGAGCCGCTCGACATCATCCTCGTCGAGGGCTTCTTCGGGCCATCGGTAGTGGCGCACCTCTGGCAGTCGCTTGTCGGGCGACACGGCGCCGCCGAGCGCGCCGAATGCGTGGCTGTTCCAGCGCCAGACGCTGCCGCGCCACGCCCACCACAGCGACCCGCCCAGATGCAGCGGCCGCCGCGCCTGCATTGCTTCGCGGGCGGCGGGCGTGAGGGCGTATCGGCCGAGCGCCGGCCAGATCTCGTGGTTGCCGTCGATCACGATGATCGGCAGCGGCGAGTCGCAAGCAGCCTGCATGTAGTCGGCTTGGACGGAGCTGAAGCGGCTCCAGTGTCGATCCGCCAGCCAGAAATCGCCGACCTGCACGATCGCCTGCGCGCCGAGGTCGACGGCGCGGGTGATGGCGTCGGCGAGGTGTGTCTTGGTGCCGTGGATGTCGCCGACCACCAGCACGTCACAGACCGCGTCGGGGGCGACCTCGGCTGTGTCGTCCCACCTCTTGTCGGTCGTGAACTCGAACATGTCCCGCGCAGCCATCTCAACTCTCCGAGGCCATTGAACCGGCAGAGTCCGCTGAGCGGTCGGGTATGAGGCGGGCCACAGCGATCGTGGTGTTGTCGCTCAGACCTGTGACACGGGCGGCGTCCATCAGCGTGTCCGCCGCGTTCGAAGCGGTGCCGCGCCGATCCGCCGGCAACGCGAAGCCGAGGGAGTTGTCGTCGGGATCGTCGTCGAACCACTCACGGTAGTGAGTTTCGAGGACCGGGGGGATCAGCCCGTCACTGGCCAGCACCACCAACAGGCCACCGTTGTCGATCCACCTCTGGACATGCTCTTTGGGCAAGTCGTCGACCATGTGGTCCACGTGCCCGGGCGGCAGATCGAGACTGTCATCCCCGGCGCGGGACATGCCGATGCATCTGCTGACGAACCCCAACATGTCATGTGTGTTGCGTCTGACTTAACGCGACGGGATTCTGGTTCTTTCAGGTTGCATCTGAGATGGTGGCTGGCCTTGATCATGGAGGCCGTCAACGATGACGTCGATGCAGCGAGAGCCGAAGCGGATGCTGACAGCGGAGCAGAAGTACGACTTGTGGGTGCGGATGCTGTCGGGGCAGATTTCCCAAGCGGACGCCGCGGCCGAGGCGGGGGTGGATCGCTCGGTGGTCGCTCGGCTGCGCGCTGTGGCTCGCGACGGGGCGATCGCCGCTTTGCAGGCCTCCAGGCCGGGCCGGCCGCGCCAGTCCCGCGCCGAGGCGTCGGAGGCGGCCGCGTTGCGCGCCGAAGTCGAACGGCTCCAGTCCACGGTGATCGAGCAGGCGGTCGAGTTGGCGGTGCTGCGGGGAAAATCGCACTGGGGATGAGCGGCCCGATCCCCGCCCGCGTCGACGGGGCCGCCAAAGCAGCGCTGCTCGGCTTGATCGACGACGCTGTGCGCGCCGGCTGGAGTCTCACCCGGGCCTGCGCGGCCCTCGAGGTCGACCGGGCCAGGGTGTGGCGCTGGCGACAACGCCGAGCCGCCGGCCGCCTCGAGGATCTCGCTGCGGGCGGGAACCCGATCCATGGGCTCCTCGAGTGCGAAGAGGCCGAGATCTTGGCGCTGTTCGATGACTGGGGCGACATCGACCGCTCGCACCGCAAGCTCGCCCACCGCGGCTCCTACGAACAGCGAGTGTGGGTATCGCCATCGACAGTGGATCGGGTCCTGGCCCGTCACGGCCTTGCCCTGCAAGGAGATCCGCGGCCCGCGCGCAGCGTGAAGACGCCGTGGCCGGCCTGGCATGAATGGCGCCCGAACCAGCTGTGGTGCTGGGACGGCTCCCAGTTCGAACGCTGCGCTGCCGCCAAGCACGCGTACGCGATCGTCGACCTCGTCAGCCGCAAATGGATCTCCACCCACCTCACAGCCAACCCCGACTCGGTCGCCGCCCGGGTCCTGTTCAGCCGCGGTCTCGACAACGAAGGGCTGCTCACCAACGAGCTGCGGGCACGCCTCGACGACCCCGACGCCGAACCGCCCGACGACACCACGATCCCGTTGCTGCTGGCGATCTCGGACAACGGCACCGAGATGCGCGCCAACGAGACCCGCCGGTTCATGGCCCTGTGCTCGATCGCTCAACACTTCGGCCGCCCCTCCACACCGACCGACCAGGCCTGGATCGAGTCGCTGTGGGGCCACGCCAAACGCGAGCACCCCCACCTGACCACGATCACCGACCCGACCGTGCTCACCGCCGAACTCGAACGGATCCGAGCCCACCACAACAGCGTCCGGCTGCACGAAGCCATCGGCTACGTCACCCCCAACGACGAACACGACGGCCGCGGCGACACCATCCGCGCCGCCCGCCAGCACGGGATGCACACCGCCGACCAACAACGCCGAGCCTGGCACCGGAGCCAACGATGACCCAGACCACTACTCTCACCAACCACAACCCGCCAGCAACCCACCGACGCAGTCTGAACCCAACCCCAACCCGTCGCGAAGAGTCAGAAACACCTCATTGTCGGTCAACCAATACGTCGGCGCGCCGCCAAAGGCTCGCATCGCCCGATCCACACAGGCGATCACCGTGGGCAGGGTGCGGTCCCAGGTCGCGATCACCACCCGGAACCTCGACCACGCCAGCCACGCACAAAACAGATCCGTCCTTCGCCCAGAAATGACCGGACCCGCGCCCCGATCCCACTGCGCCCACATGCCCGGCTCGCCGATCCACGGCCGATACACCCGCCGCCGACCCGCCGCGAAGCTCTTCTTGGCCTCCGCCACTGCTCGGCGCACCGTGCGGTCCGAACCCTCGAACCCCAACGCCTTCAACTCGGCATAGCAACGATCGGCGCGGATCTTGCCACAGGAGCGCTCCACCCACTCCTCGATCTTCGCCATCCACGGATCGATGATCCGTTCCCGCCGCACCGGACCCGCACCCCCCAGCCGACCCTCGTCGCGCCTGGCCACATACGCGGCGACGGTGTGACGGGAACAACCGGCCAGCCCGCCGGCATCCCGCAACGACCCAGTCAGGTCGAACGCTTCCAACATGCTCATGATCTCCTCGCCAGACCTCACTCGCTCCTCCTGCTCGACGGCCACGGTCGCGGTGACCGGCCATTCGAGTAGGAACAGCACCCCGCCGCGGCGGACCCCGACCGGAGACGGACTTCAACGCGGGCAGTTCTGTCGGCCGCCGCTGGGCAGTTCTGTTGACCGCCAGCGGGCAGCTACATGGCCGCCACTGGGCAGGATCTCATGACCGCCGACACCTGGGTATCGGCGGCGTTTGTCCCTGGTCCCTATGGCGACGTGCCTCTAGATGCTGGCGCCCTGTTGGACGTCAAGTTGCTACGTAGCTTCGAGAGGCCAACTTGGGCCCTGGTGCCAACGATGCGGAACTACGACGACTCCGTGCCGCTGAATCGATACGTGAGATGAGAAGTGAGTCTCACCGATTATTTTGCGGGCTCCGACCCTTGAGAGGACGGAGCCATGTGAGAGCAGCCGCGAAAGCACGGTCACGGCGAATCGGCGTCGTCGATCTTGATTGGCGACGTTCCGGTCAGCTCCTCGAATCTGCCTGGCGCGGAGAATTGCTTCACGAGCCGCTCGACCCATGCGGGGGTGTACAGGTAGCCCTTGTAGCTGGTGAGGTACTCCGCGTAGCTGAGTCTCATGGTCCGATCAGGCTGGCCCTTGGGGGGCCGCACCCCGAGCGCCCGTGCGACCTCGGCGTGCATCGCGGCGGTGAATCTCAGCCCTGTCATGTCGCGCACATGGTCCACGACGTGGGACGGCCGGAAGCCGTGGCGTGCGACCGCACGATGCACCGTTACGGCAACATCCTCAGGAATCGGTTCTCAGCGGCCCGGTGGTGGCTCTGACGGTGAGGCTGACGGGGAATATGTCGTGGTGCGGCGGGCTGTCGGGTTGTTCGATACGGTCGACGAGGCGGCGGGCGGCTTGTTCGGCGATGGCCTTGCTGTCCTGGCGGACGGTAGTGAGGTTGATGGCCTGCCAGGCGGCCATGGGTATGTCGTCGAAGCCGAGGACCGAAAGGTCCTCGGGTGTCGACAGTCCGCTTCGCCAGGCTGCGTCGAGCACGCCGATGGCCATGACGTCGTTGCCGGCGATGATGGCGGTGGGCGGGTTGTCTGTCATCATCAGCCGTCTGCACATCGCGTAGCCCGTCTCGTGCCGGTACGGGCCGTGCATGACTCGGTCGGGCGGCAGCTCGGTCTGAAGGATTTCGAGCACGCCTCGCAGTCGGTCACGGGTGGTGGAGGTCTCCTTGGGGCCCATCGCGACTGCGATGTCGGTGTGGCCGAGCGCGACGAGGTGGCGCGCTGCTTCTCGCCCGGCGGCGACGTTGTCGGATTCGACGGTGTCGACGTCGAGGTTGGGCACGGACCGCACAGCGAGCACGAGCGGCATCCCGCTGGCGTGCAGAGCGCGTGGGGTCTCGCTGTCGATCGTGGCTGTGCTGATGAGCACGCCGTCGAGGGAGTCGTCGAACAGCTGCCGCATGCGCGACATGTCGGCGCGCCGGTGCAGCGGATCGACGATGAGCACGATCGCATAGCCGGCGGCGGTCAGCTCTCGGTGCATGTCCGACAGAAGGAGTGGATAGAAGGCGTTGTCGATGTCCTGCACCATGACGCCGACGACGCCACTTCGGCGCGCTCTGAGATTCTGGGCGCGTCTGCTTGGGACGTAGCCGAGCTGCTCTGCGGCGGCTTCGACTCGTTTTCGGGTGTCGCTGCTGATGCGCTGGTCGCCGTTAAGCACGCGGGAGACCGTGGACTGGTGCACGCCTGCTGCCGTGGCGACGTCGCGGCTGGTGACCCGCTGTCGCTGCTCGGCGCCGCTCGGCAAGTCGTGCTGCGGGGTCATATCGGCTCGTAAGTGTACACCGCTGCACCTATCGCAGCGAACTATGCACTGCTATATGCACATATTGGTGCTGTATTGCACGGAGAAGTTGCAGAAATACCGCCGTCAAGATGTTGTCAACGCGGCAGAGGTTGTCACTTGACACCACCGTTAGCCTGCGTATACGCTCGCGCGCCACGGTTGCGCATACGAATGCATAAAAATGTGTGCATCGGCGGCCGAAAACGATCAATTCCGGGGGAGGAATGCAACTACGAGACGCCAACCTCGGGCGGTACCTCAAGGAGCCGGAGCAGCAGTACTCCCAGATCGACGTGTCCGAGACGGTCCGCGAGGTCCTGGCGGACATCTCGACCAGCGGCATCGATGCGGTGCGCGGCTACAGCCGGCAATTCGACGAGTGGGATCCGCAGTCGTTTCGGGTCCACGCCGACGAAATCCGCGAGGCCCAGTCCGTTGTCGAACCGCATCTCGTCGCTCAGATCGACTTCGCTTTGGAGCGGATCCGATCGTTCGCGATGGCGCAGAAGGAGTGCATCCTGCCTTTGGAGCACACGGCGTGGCACGGGATGCGCCTGGGGCATCGGATCGTCCCGGTGAGCTCCGCGGGCTGTTATGTGCCCGGCGGGGTATATCCGCTCATCGCCTCTGCATTGATGACGATCGCCGTCGCCAAGGTCGCAGGCGTGGAACGCATCGTCGGGTGCGCGCCCGCCAAGCCCGGCCGGGGCGTTCATCCCGTCCAGCTGACTGCTATGTCGCGTGCGGGCGCGGACGAGATCTACGCCGTCGGCGGAATTCAGGCGCTTGCGGCGATGGCATACGGCGTCGAGGGATTCGGCGGGCCGGTGGACCTGCTGTGCGGCGCCGGTAACGCGTTCGTGGCCGAGGCCAAGCGCCAGCTGTTTGGCACGGTCGGCATCGATCTGCTGGCAGGCCCGACCGAAGTGCTGCTGATTGCCGACGACAGCGCCGATCCTGGGCTGTTGGCCTATGACCTGCTGGGCCAGGCCGAGCACGGCACCAACAGCCCCGCTGCGTTGGTCACCGTGAGCGAGACGGTCGGCACAGCGACGATCGGAGAGGTCGAGCGCCTGCTCGGATCCGGTTACCCGACAGCGGACGTGGCCGGAGCTGCGTGGCGCGACTACGGCTGCGTAGTGCTGTGCGACAACAGAGAAGCCGCGGTGGCCGTCGCTGACGACATGGCGCCCGAGCATCTCGAAGTGCATGCCGTCGATCTGGGGTGGTGGCATGACGAGCTGCGCAATTACGGCACGATCTTCTTGGGCAGCGACGCGACTGTCGCATACAGCGACAAGGCGATCGGCACCAACCACGTGCTGCCCACCCGAGCGGCAGCCCGCTACACGAGCGGGCTGTGGGTCGGCAGCTTCCTGAAGACCCCGACCTACCAATACGTCGACGACGCGGCCTGCGCCGAGGGCGTTGCGCTAGCAACCGCAGCGATCAGCGACGCGGAGGGAATGTTCGGGCACGCGCTGACGGCCACGGTACGCCTCGACCGTCTCGGCCTCGCCGGGGCCCAAGCGGCAAACGGCGCCGACGATCACATCTGAGGAGGCAACCCCTATGGGCCACACAACCGGACAACTCATCGCCCAAGCGCTCAAGAACTACGGCGTCCCTTATGTCACAGGGCTGCCGGGGCACGGCAACTGGAGTCTGCTGGACGCGTTCCTCGACGACGGTTGCCGGCTTCCGTTCGTCCAGGTGTTCCACGAGCAGTCTGCTGTCCACATCGCGGACGCCCACTACCGAGTGACCGGCCAGCCGATCGCGGCGACGGCCTCGATCGGGCCGGGCACGACCAACACAGTCATCGGCCTCGCGACCGCGTACGCGGACTCGACGTCACTGCTGCTGCTCACCGGATCGACAGCGACGCACATGCGCAACCACGGCGTGATGCAGGAACTGGACCGGTTCCACTCCCCGGACTTCCCCGCCGTGTCCGCAGCCGTCACGAAACGCAACTTCGAGATGGTCCGCGCAGAGGAGGCACCGTTCCTGATGCACCGCGCGTTCAACGCGATGCTCACCGGCCGCCGAGGCCCCGTGCATATCGAGATCCCCCTCGACGTGCAAGTCGAGTCCGCCGACGTCGAGGTATCCGAGCTCGAACGCAGGCTTCCCGTCGGACGCCCCCGCGCAGACCAGCACGCCATCGAAGCCGCGGTGCGACTGCTCACAGAAGCCCAGCGGCCGTGCATCGTCGCGGGAGGCGGCGCAGTCATGTCCGACGCCGCACCAGAGCTGGCATCACTCGTCGACGGACTCCGCATACCGGTCGTGTACACGTGGAACGGCAAGGGTGCGCTCCCCGACGATCATCAGCTGAACGCAGGCACCGCGGGCTGGCCCGGTTCGCTTCCCGGCAACACCGTCGCCGCGAACGCGGACGTGGTCCTGTCGCTGGGCTGCAAGTTCACCGACTGGTCCGCGTCGTCGTGGCGCAAAGGAGCGACCTTCTCGCTGCCGCCCGGCAGGCTCATCCAGGTCGACATCGACCCGGCAGAGATCGGCAAGAACTATCCCGCCGAGGTCGGCATCGTCGCCGATGTCAAGTCGGCGCTGGGCGACATGCTCGACGCGCTCTCACCAGCGGACCACCAGCGAGCCGCCGGGGATCGGGACGCTTACCACGGCGAGATCGCACGGCTCAAGGCCGACTGGGAGGAGGTGCTGCGGCCGCGTCGCTACCACGAGGGATCGCCGCTGACGATGCTGCGGGTGCTGCACGAACTGCGTCAGGCGCTGCCGCGCAACGGCATCGTGACCGTCGGTTCGGGGCATCCCCAGTCGTCGACCAAGCAGGCCTTCCCCATCTACGAGCCGCGCACCCACATCACCTCGGGCAGCTTTTCCCCCATGGGCTTCGCAGTGCCCGCGGCGATCGGCGCCAAGCTCGCGAAGCCCGACACCCCGGTGGTGTGCATCGTCGGCGACGGCGACTTCATGATGACGATGCAGGAACTGGCGATCTGCGCAATGCTCGACCTGCCGGTCGTGTTCGTGATCCTCAACAACAAGGGGTTCATCTCGATCCGCGACGGCCAGCTGGGTCTGATGACTCGCCAGATCGGCTCGGAGTTCAGCCACGTCTCAGGCGAGGAGTACTCGGTCGACTTCGAAGCTCTCGCACGCAGCTTCGGCTTCTCCCAAGTGAGCAAAGTCGACCGTCCCGACGATCTCGCCAAGGCCCTGCAGCGAGCAATCGAGTCGAACGAGCCGGCACTGGTTGAGACCATCATCACCCGTGACGCAGCGATCGCCGCAGCCGAGGTCGTCGGCTGGTGGGACTTTCCACTGCTGCCCACAGCGCCCGCGGAGGCCCGCGAGGACTACGCGGCGGCGCTGACCGAGGAGCAGCACCTCTGAGCTCTCTCCGCGTCCCGCCGCGCCCAGCTGCGACTGGCCGTCGCAGCCCTGCGGCCGGGCGCGCCGACGCGACACAGAGCCCGCGGCCCCCAGCGATCCGTCTTCCCACTGACAGGCGTCTCGCAGTGGTCGCCCTCGCCGGAGCCATCGCGTTCTACGTCGTCTACAAATCGGTCGGGATCGGGGACCGGTCGCTGCTGGTCCTGCTAAACGGGCTGACGTCAGCGGGCCTGTACTTCCTGCTGGCGAGCGGTTTCACGCTGGTGTTCGGCTTGGTGCGGGTGACCAACCTCGCGCACGGCGGCATCTACCTCATCGGCGGGTACATCGCGCTCACTGCACAGCGCACCACCGGCAATTGGCTCGCGAGCGCAGCAGCCGGGGCGGCGTTCTCCGCGGTGCTGAGCATCGCGCTGTACCTGGTGCTGCGCCGACTGCGCGGCGACGGCCTGCGCGAGACGATGTTCACGCTCGGCGCGGCGATCGTCATCGCAGACCAGGTGCTCGCACGCTGGGGAGGCGTCCCTTCGGACCTTGACCCACCCTCGCTGCTCAGCGGATCGATCGGTCTGCCCGGTTCGGACCTGCTGTACCCCAAGTTCCGGCTGGCGGTCGTGGGAGTCGCGCTCACCGTCGGCATTGCGCTGTGGGCGGTGATGCACCGCACCCGCTTCGGCACCACCATCCGCGCCAGTGTCGACGACCGCGACATGGTGTCGATCCTGGGCATACGCGTCGAGCTGGTGTTCGCCGCCGCTTTCGGGCTCGCCGGCGCGCTCGCGGGCATCGCAGGAGCCGCTGGGGGCACGTATCTGTCGCTCGCCCAGGGCGAGGACAACCGGATCCTGCTGGCGTCGCTGATCGTCGTCATCGCCGGCGGGCTCGGCAGCATCGGCGGTGCCGCCGCCGCATCGGTGATCGTCGGGCTCGTCGAGGCGTTCGCGCAGACCCACCACCCGATCCTGAGCGTGCTGATGACCTTCGGCACCTTGATCGCGATCCTGGCGCTGCGACCCAACGGCCTGTTCGGGAGACGAGCCGATGCGCGCCTCTAGCCGTACCGCAGCGACTCTGGGCATCGCCGCTGCAGCGATCGTGGCCCTGCCGGCGCTGGTGTCGGACTTCGTGCTGCTGCAGATCGTGATCAAGTCGCTGTGGCTGGGCATCGTGGGAGCCGGGCTCGCGTTCCTGATCGGCCAGGCTGGCGTGCTGTCCCTCGCCCAGACAGCGGTCTTCGGCACATCGGGCTACATCATGGCCATCTTGGTGCTCGATCACGGTTGGGGCACTTGGTGGGCCGTCGCCGTCGCTCTCGCCTCGGGCCCGGCGGCCGGATTCGTCGTCGGGGTCGTCAGCCGTCGCAGCTCAGGCCTGTACCTGATGATGCTCACGCTGGCGATCGGCGTGTTCGTGTTCTTCTTTGCTCAGCAGTACCAGCCGATCACACGTGGCCACACCGGATTCAACGGATTCGACGCGCCGATGCTGTTCGGCTTCGACCTCAACGAGCGACGGCCGTTGTTCTATGTGACCGCCATCGCTGCGGTCGCCGTCACAGCGCTGCTGCGATATGTGGCGCGCACCCCCGCAGGTCTCGCGTATCGAGGCCTGCGCGACAACCGGCACCGGCTGCAGGCCCTCGGGTACAGCACCGAGACGACGGTCGTGTCCGCGTTCGTCGTGGCAGGCGTCGCCGCCGGCCTCGGCGGTGTGATCTCGGTTTGGTACAACGGCGCCATCTCCCCAGGCTCGATCGACATCACGCGCACGATCGAGCTGCTGATCGTCGTGATGATTGGCGGGACGCTCCGCTTCGAAGGCGCCTACATCGGCGCTGTCGCGGTCACCCTGCTGCGCAACTACGCAAGCGACTTCACCAACCGCGCCGAGACCCTCGTCGGCGTCGCGTTCATGGCTGTCGTGTTGCTGTCCCGACACGGACTCACCGGAGTCCTGATCGGGTTCCGATCCCGAGCGCGACATGCGCTCAGGTTGGTCCGAGGCCATAGGCCGGCCCCGGACCAAGAAGTGGCTGGCCGACCAGTCGGTCGCCCCGGCCCATGACCGGCCTCGGCGGAATGCCGCGGCCAGCGAACAAGGAGGAAAACACATGCGAACCCCCAAGAGGAGGGCGCTCGGGCGTCTTCTGGCGGTCTTAGCCGCTGCGAGCCTATTTGCCGTCGGATGCGGTGACAATGGCGACTCGGCAGAACCGGCAGATGAGCCGGCGGCAACAGCGGCCGGCCAGGACGCTCCCGATAGCACCGAGGCCAGCGACGCGAGCGAATCCGACAGCGACCCCGAGCCGAGCAGCACAGACGACGACGCCCCCGGCACTGACCGGATCGTCATCGGCGCCATCTCGACACTGGACGGGCCGTTCGCGGCGCTCGGGGACTTCTCGATGCACGGCGTGAAACTCGCGTTGCTGGAGTACGGCGGCACGCTCGACGGAACCGCGACCCGCGACGGCGTCTCGGGAGCATCCGTGGCAGGGATTCCGATCGAACTTGTGATCGAAGGCTCCGACGCCACACCCGACGTCGCAGTCGAGGCGACCCGAAAGATGGTCGAGCAAGACGGCGCCAACATCGTCATCGGGCCACTGTCAGGCGACGAAGGCCTAGCACTTAAGGACTACATCCGAGAGCTGCCACACGTCACCCTGGTGAACGGAACCTCGGCGTCGCAGGATCTCACGCTTCGAGATCCCGCGGACAACGTGTTCCGCTTCGGAGGCGACGGCGCGATGTGGACCTTCGGTGTGGGCACCTACGCGTATGAGGAACTCGGCTATAGACGCATTGCGACGGTCGCCGAGGACTACTCGTACCCCTACGACCAGGTCGGCGCCGTGCTCACCGAGTTCTGCGCTTTGGGCGGCACCGTCGCCGAGCGGATCTGGGTGCCGCTGGGCACCCAGGACTACTCGTCGTTCGTCGCGCAGATCCCAAGCGACGTGGACGGTGTGTTCTTCGCGATGGGCGGCACTGACGCCATCAACTTCGTCAAGCAGTACGACGAGTTCACCGGACAGGCCATTCCCCTGATCGCCGGACCCACAGCGGTCGATCAGTCGGTGCTGTCCGAGCTCGGCTCCCGCGCAGAGGGACTGATCTCGTCCGGGCCGGTGGTCGACGATTCTGGACTGGCCGAGTTCGACGCCTTCGCGGAGTACCTCGACTCGGTGTTTCCCGGGCAGACGCCCAACATCTTCAACGTCTACTACTACGTGGCCATCAAGTCCGCGCTGCAGGCACTCGAAGAGGTGGGCGGCGACATCAACGACGACAGCCGGGCGTTCCAGGCAGCGCTCGCGCAGCAGAGCTGGGTGACCCCGATCGGACCGGTGTCGCTCGACGACAACCGCCAAGCCGTCGTGGACATGTACCTCCGCCGCGTCGAGAACGGCGCTCAGGGGACGATCGAGACGCTCCCGAAGGTCAACGCCACGCTCGGCTTCGACCGGGACGACTACATCGCCCAAGGAAGCTTCAGCCGCGAGAACCCGAGCTGCGGCTGACCTTGGAGCAACTGCGAGGCGTTCCCCGACATGAGACCTGCCCGACACGACCGATCCAGGTGTGCTCCCTCCCCACTCCGGGTCGAGAGCTTGTCACGGTCGTTCGGCGGCCTGCGCGCCGTCGACGATGTGAGCTTCGAGGTCGCTGTCGGGGAACGCCTCGCCGTACTCGGCCCTAACGGGGCCGGCAAGTCGACACTGTTCAACCTCGTCTGCGGGGACCTCGAAGCCGACTCGGGACGCATCATCCTGGCCGGCGAGGATGTGACCGTCTTGCAGCTTCACCACCGGGTGCGCCGAGGACTGGCGCGCACCTACCAGACGTCGTCGGTGTTCGACGGCCTGTCTGTCGCGGAGCACCTCATCCTCGCTCGTCGAGGCATCGAAGCTCACCGCCTGTCGCTGCGGTTCAGCCGAGCCGAGCGCCAGCGGATGCGCGAAGCGGCCGAGGATCTCGCCGGAACCGTCGGTCTGACGCACCGCATCGACGACATCGCGGAAGTGCTCAGCCACGGCGAGCGCCGTCAGCTCGAAGTTGCCATGGCGCTCGCCGCGCATCCGGTGGTGATCCTGCTTGACGAGCCCGCCGCGGGTCTGTCCGCAAGCGAGCGGTCGTTGCTCACCGAATTGCTGCTCGGCCTCGACGGGAGTGTCGCGCTCGTGCTCGTCGAGCACGACATGGAAGTCGCGCTCACCGTCGCCGATCGTGTCATCGTGCTCGAATCGGGGCGGATGATCGCCGCCGGCACTCCCGACGAGATCGAGGCCGACCCGTTGGTGCGCGCCGTGTACCTCGGCGAACAGCACGGCACACGAGCTGAGCCGTCGGCCAACTCCCATCATGGCGGGGCACCGTGAGCGCGCACGACACGCTCCTCGACGTCCGCATCGACTCGGCTGCATACGGCACGGCACAGGTCCTGCACGGCGTGCGCTTCGCGATGGGCCGAGAGCGCGTCGCAATCGTCGGACGAAACGGCATGGGCAAGACCACTCTGTGCAACGTGATCACCGGGATCCACCGCGATGCGCACGGCACGGTGCATCTCGACGGCCAGCAGATCCTGGGCAAGAAACCCGTGATGATCGGACGCGCCGGCATCGGGTACGTCCCCCAAGGCCGGAGAGTGTTCGCCAGTCTCACCGTCGACGAGCACTTCACCATGCTCGGCCCCAGGCAGGACCGAGACTGGCCCACCAGCGCGATCTACGACCTGTTCCCCCAGCTCGGCGAGCGAAGGCGCAGCCTCGGCCGAGACCTGTCCGGAGGCGAACAGCAGATGCTGGCAATCAGCAGAGCCGTCGCGACCGGGCCGGAGCTGCTGGTCATGGACGAGCCGTCCGAAGGCCTCGCACCCCTCGTCGTCGACGAACTGATCGACCAATGCGCGTCGTTGTTCAGAGACGCCGGGATCGGCATCCTCGTCATCGAGCAGAACCTCCACGCGGCGCTGCGCATCGCCGAACGGCTCCTAGTAATGGTGCGTGGCGAGACCCTCCTCGACATGACCAGCACCGAGTTCGCGCACAGAACCGACCTCCAAGAGACACATCTCGGGGTTAGCCGACCGGCCTGACGGGCACCGGCTCCGCAGCCGAGACTTCACTCAGTTCGCGTTCATTTGATCAGCCGGCATTGACACGCCGACTCTCTGGACCGCTGGGCCGGAGCCCCCAAGGGGCAAGGAACTCATAACCGTGAGCGCCGCGAGGGCGCTCAGGGCGCCCGAAAACGGTCATTTCGCGCCGAACATGACCCTCTGAGAGCGCATTTCTGCACTACCCACTTGGCCTCGGTGTGCCGTGCAGCGCTCTGACCGGGGGTTTTGGCTCTGCGGGGCCAATGTGGAGATTCGGCTAGAAGCATGTGGAGATTCACGGACCGGCCAAAATTTGCCCCGTCTGACCTGGGCCAACGCGACTGGCCAACACGCCACCAATCAGCAAGCCCCGGGAGCCCAGCTCCGGGGCTTGTTTCGCGCCGTTCAGTGCTCGCGTCGCACGCCCTTGAACGGCCCGCCAGATCGCTTCATCGCCATGAATCGGCCCGAGGACATGTCGCGCTTGGTCCAGTTGCCGTTCTTCGGATTCTGGAACTGACTGCGGCCTCTTATGGCACCGTTCCGGCCGCCGCCCTTTGCGCTGTTCTTGGCCATCGTGCCTCCCGGCTCCGTGAATTCAGTGTATTTCTCCACTCATCCGACTGATGTCGTCACCCACCCAATCCCGGGCCGATTCGGTCCACCTCACGTCGGCGTGCAATAGCAATCGACCCAGCCGTGGCAGCCAACCCCTGGACGCCGCAGCACGTCTGCGGCTCCGCGGGTTTGTTGTGACACCCCCGTGGCAGTATTCGCGACCTCACCCCGCAGCGTCTCCTGCGCCCCGCCCCCACCGAATCCCACCCGACCCGAGAGACCCGAACGTGTTCAGGCCATTCCGACATCAACAAGACAACTGCCTCGGACGGCTGTTGCGCAGCCCGGCACGCCATCGAAGCCCGATGCTGCGGCACGCAGGAGTCTCGACTCCGCGGGACATGACCCAACTTCGAGCACACTCCGAATTGGCTGGAGCTAACGAAATGTCTGAGAATCCGTCTGTCGCGGCGTCTCATCATGAGACGGTTACGCTGAACTTCGTGGCCCGTCTGAGCACCGATGTCGCGCGTGCGTCGTCGGCCATGAAGACACTGCTGGGATTCGCGGCTGCTCGTGAACAGCGAATGACGCGTATGAAGGTCGCGAAGCTCCTCTATCTGGCGGACCTGCGCTCGATCGAGCACGACGGCCGCTCTGGTTCAGGCGTGGTGTGGCTGTGGCAGAAACACGGACCGTTCACCGAAGACTTGTACCGCGTGGAGGAAGCATTGAAGACGGCGGGCGAGATCAGCGTCAAGCCAACCCTGAACCTGTTCGGCAGCCCGGAATTTCGTCTTACTGCCCCACCGCTCGTATTCGAGCAAGCCGAGCGCGCAGATCGCTTCGTTGAGCACCTCGACGCGATCCTGGCGGAATACGGGCACCTCAGCCCCACCCAGCTCAAGAACCTGACCTACGAGACCGCTCCCATGCAAGAGGCTCAAGACGGCGGGGAACGCAACGTCATCCTCGACCTCGACGAGACACCCACCGTCCCGGACGCATCCGCGACGCTGCGCCGCTTCCAGCGGATGCTCGACAGCCACACCGATGATGACGAGCCAGCGCCGCGCGGATGCAGCGAGAAGATCTTGGACCCATTGAGGGCTGCCCGAGGACGAGCGAACCGGCTCCTGCTCGACGAGACGCGTCGCGCTTGATCCAGTTGCCGTTCTTCGGATTCTGGAACTGACTGCGGCCTTTCACGGCACCGTTCCGGCCACCGCCCTTGTCGCCGTTCTTGGCCATCGTGTCTCCTGCTTCCGTGAACGCAGGGTATTCCTCGGCCCATTCAACCCCGTGAAGCTGAATCGTTGGCCCTGAAATGACTCAAGTTGACCGGGTATCGCCGTTCGTCCATCTCGTAGGAGTCTCGCGGCGCTATCTCAAGCCTCTGCTGGCGTCGAATCGCCTGAGTCCTCAGAGACCTCGGGTGTGATGCGTGCGACCGCAATCGTGATGTTGTCCTGGAGTCCCGCGAACCGGGCGGTGTCCATCAGCGTGTCTGCCGCGTCCGCGGCGGTGCCGCGTCGATCTGCCGGCAGCGCGAAGCCGAGGCTGTCGTCGTCTGGATCGTCGTTGAACCACTCCCGGCCATGAGCGCCCAGGATCGGGCCGAACAATCCGTCGGTGGCGAGCACGACCAGCAGGCCGCCGTTTTCGATCCAGCGATCCACACGCTCGCCGCGCACATCGTCACCGAGATGATCCACGTCACCGGGCGGCAGGTCGAAGCTGTCCTGGCCGGCGCGGGACATGCCGATGCAACGGCTGATGAACCCGAAAGGGTCGTTGTGCGGTGTGCTGTGCCAACCCGACCCGCCTCCGAGGGGAACCACGAATCCCATCGAGTCCCCGATCCACGACAGCAGCAACCCTCCTTCGGGTGTCCATGCTGCGACGACCAGCGTCGTGAGCGCGATCGCCGACGACACGCCCTCGTTGTGGGCGCGCATCTCTGGGCGCAGCGCCCACGCCGCAGCATTCGCCGCGTTGAACGCGGCGGTCATCTCGGCTACATCGGCGATGCGCTCGGGCAGCGTGTCGACTGCCGCTTGTGCGGCTTCATCCCCATACGGATGCCCGCCGAGTCCGTCTGCGACAGCGATCATCCACGATCCGTCAGGGTTCACGACAGCGCGGGCGCGGTCCTCCTGGCGGTCGCGGGGACCGATCTCGGTGCGGGTCGCGATGTCGGTGGTCAGGTCGGAGTTCATGTCCGGTGCCCATTTCGAGTGCTGTTGTGACCGTACCGAGGAGATGTGACAGCACACGAACGCATTTGCCCAACCGCCTCGCGAACTCCCGCGGCACCGACACCGCCAGTGGTGACGATTGGGTGTTGCAGGAGCACCTCGAGCAGCCTGAACGTTGCGGATACGAAACTGGCCAACGTCCCAACATCCCACCATCCGGCAAGGCCGATGCTCCTATGGTTCGTCACACCCTTCTCGTACGGTGAATCCCATGGATGTCGCCTACGTCGAGGACAAGTTCGCCGAGTTGCTGCTGCACGTCTCGTCTCGGTTGCAGGGCGACCGCGCTGGAGGCGCCACGAAGCTCAACAAGGTGCTGTTCTTCGTCGAGTTCACGCACTTGCGGCGACATCATCGAGTGGTGTCGGGTTGTCAGTTCCAGAAGCTTCCTCATGGACCGGCCCCGCATCAGCTCCTTCCGGTCCGGCGACGGCTGATTGACTCCGGCGCGGCCGAGTTGATCGAAGAGGATTTCCTCGGTCGCCCTCAGCACCGATTGGTGCCGAAGCGCGCAGCAGACCTGACCTGGTTCACCGCCGAGGAGATGCAGACCATCGAAGATGTGCTCGACCAGCCATAGGGGATGTCCGGAACTCAGGTCAGCGAGCTGTCTCATCAGGAGCCGGGCTGGCGACTGACCGAGATCGGCGAAACGATCCCGTTTTCGACGGCGTTTCTCGACTTCCCGCAGGCTGCGACCCCAACCAGTGAGCGGCTATCCAGATCGGTGGCGGAGCGATACGGGCTTGCAACGGCTGGTTGATGTTCGAGGTTCGTGTCGGCGAGGCTGCAGTCGAGAAGATCACGAGCACGTACGGCCCCGAACGAAGCGCCACCGGACGGCCGTCGGAGTGGGACTTCTGGTCCGGGCCGCCCGCTGCCGCACTCATCGGATTTCGGGACTTCGGAAACCTGCTCTTCGACTTCCACTCGGAGATCCGCACCCTCCACATTGTTGACCCGGTCTTTGGCGCTCTGGTTTTTGCTGGGGTGCTCGTGGAGCCAGGTGTGGTCGAGATCGCCGACTACGAGGTCGATCCTGGCTACTGGGACATGATCGAGGACGACCCGAACGACTGAACCACGAACTCCGGCCACGATCCGCCGCGAGCTCGAACGACCGATCATCACCGACCTGCTCGACATCAACACCAACCGGCAGCACGAATCCGACATCACGCCGCCACCGAACCCAGGGACCCCTAGAGCCTTCACGAAACCCGGGGTGATTCAGTGGTCGAGCGGATCGTGCACCTGCGCCAGAGCTACCACTTCGGTCCCGCGCGGATCGCGATGTACCTCAAGCGTTACCACGACGTCGAGAACTCCTCCTCAGGAGTGTGGCGGATCCTGCACCGGCTGGGGCTCGGCCGCCTGCCGGCCAACCAGCGCTACCAGCGCCGCGCCCAGCGATGGAAGCGGTATGAGAAACAGCGACCGGGCCACCGGGTCCAGATCGACGTCGGCCACGTCTACATCAAGCCCGCCACGCCCAGGCTCAACGGCAAGGTAGAGCGCTCCCACCGCATCGACGCCGAGGAGTCCTACCGGCTGCTCGAAGGCGTCACCATCGACGACACCGACATGTTCAACGACCGGCTCCGCGAATGGGAGGACTACTACAACTTCGAACGACCCCACGGCGGACTCGACGGCCAGACCCCCTATGAAAGACTCAAACAGAAAACCAGCCAACCCTGATGTCAACCGCCTACGTCAGCAGCACAGCTAGTCTCCGAATGGCAGCCTCGACTGCGATTGGAACTATTGGTGTGGTCACGACAGCGACGATTGTTCATTGCTGTGGGCATTGCGTCGTTGATGATCGTGTCCGGTTGCCAGGGTGCAGTGGATGAGCCCGTTGTTTCCGCTCCGGTGCCGACCGAGGCTGCAAGCAGCGCGACGACGAATGTTCCGGTGAGCGTCACGCGTCCCGACGACACCGAAGCGGCCGAGCCAAGCACTACCACCATCGCAGCAAGCACCACGATGCCTGTAGCGCCTACGACGACCGTGTCGGAGGTGGAGGATGCCGTCGAGCCTGAAGCTGACAAATCAGACGATGCCGAGGATGGCGTTGCCGCCGAATCAGAGCCTGTAACCGAGCTACCTGCTGAGCCGCCGCCGCTTTGCCACGAGTTGGAGTTCGATCCTGCTGATGCCGCCGATTTCCAGCCGGTCGACTTGTCGTACTACTCACCTCTAAGGGCATCAGATGAGAACTATGAAATTGTCGCGGCAACCTCTCCCCATCCCTTCTATGCCAGCGAGGCAGCACACGACCGGGATGGATACTGGCGAGTCCGGCAGGAAGCATACGAGCCACAAACGCTCATTATTGACATTACGGATTCTGCAGGCCGCAAGGTGCAGCACTCACTGCCGTTGGACCCTCCAGAGGCTCTTCCGTATCCGTTGCACTATGCCGTAATCCCGGAAGCGCTCATCATCGGTCCGACGGGCTGGATGTTCGCCGCGAGCGGCATCACCTATCTGAGGATACGAGAACTCATTCCCGGCGACTTTGACGAACGCGGCCAAAGTATTAGCTATGTCAGCGATTGGGTATGGGATCAACCTAGCCACGAAACAGAAGGCCTCTACCCAACGCTATTAGTGGACGGCGGCCACGACGCCTTCACTTGCTTCGTATCTTTTGAAGACCTTGGGATTACGCAATTCGACTGGTATCGCTACGGCACGCGCAGCATGAAGGGTTATCTGAGCCCGGACGAGTACCGTGGTCTCTTTTGGCATTCAGAATGGGACGGCACGCCCGTACGATCTGACTTACCTGAATTCTCAGGAGCCTGCTGCAAACTCTTCGGCCTCAGCACAGGATATGCGCTAACCACAAGCGGAGTGCCAGGTGGGTATGGCCCACGGGCCGAATGGCCTCCAAAACTGTTCTACTCATCGGACGGAATCCAATGGCTAGAGATTGCGCTTCCGAGCAACGACTTGGCTTCCGAAGGTGACTATCGAGCGTGGGTGTGCCAAGTCGAATCGAGTGGTGCAGAAGTTCGAATTCTCGAAGGACGGGATTTCTCCATCGACGCGTGGAATCCTTGCAACAAAACCCGCGAATGGACAGCCGACGATGACTTCGGAAATTGGCGACTACAAGAGCCAGGGTCGTGAATCTGCAGCTTCGCAGCAGCCTCCAGCACCCAGGTGAGATCGTCGCTGTCGGTGATTGTGATGCTCATTGGACGGGGACGCTCGCGAAAGTGGTGATCCGGAGCGCATCAGATCGGTTCGGGCCATTTGAGTAGCAAGTCACGGAATCCGCGAGCCGCTGCAGCTGACCACGCGATGCGTCAGCTTCCGATAGTGCGCGCAGCTTGTGGGTTGCGCGCAAGGTCTCTATTGGGCCGATTTCTTGGGCTTTGGCCCGCTCGGGACGCGATTTGGGCCTCTTGAACTCCGCTTAACGGGCTCTTCGGATTTCAGTGGAGTGTGATGGTGTCGAGGAGTGTCCAGTCGGGTTTGCCGGCGTAGAGGAGTGATCGGATCCGGTAGTGCCGGAACTGGCGGAACCCGAATGCTGCTCGCTTGACGCGTTTGACGAGGTTGTTGATGGCTTCAGCGGGGCCGTTGGAGGCTCGGGCTTGGTGCCGGTTGACGATCTGGGTGTGCCACCTGTTGAGTGTGCGGCCCAGGGATCGGACCTCTGGTGGGAACTCGTTGTCTTGGAGGTCCCCGGCGAGTGCTGCGAGGTATCGGTTGGCGGTCCGCGCGTTGGGAATGTCGTAGAAGAACCGGACCGCCTCTTTCGCGTGCCAGGCGTAGGCGACCTCGCCCCGAGGGTCGCCGGCACTCATCGAGCTTGGAGTTCGCGTGCTTGACCACATGGAACGGATCGGCGACCTGTTCGGCGTCGGGAAGCATCGTGGAGAGTGTCAGATCCTCTGTGTAAGGGGGTTGGTCTGAGAGTGTCGTGTCGGTGATGGATGCCGAGGCGACAGGAAGGACCGCAATGACTGAGAATTATCGAGAGAGGCTGCCGGCGAGGCCGGCGGCGGACACGACGCCGCTGGTGCCTGAGGGGGCGCTGGACGCGGTGATGGAACGCGTCCGCGCCGAGGGCGCCGAGCTGCTGGGCGCGGACGGGCTTTTGACCCAGCTCACCAAGGCGGTGCTCGAGCGGGCGCTCGCGGAGGAGCTGACCGATCATCTGGGCTATGAGAAGGGCGACCCTGCGGGAGCGGGGTCGGGCAACTCGCGCAACGGCGTCACGCCCAAGCGGGTGCACACCGGCGTCGGCACCGTGGATGTGGACGCTCCCCGGGACCGCAACGGCTCCTTTGAGCCTCGGATCGTGCCCAAGGGAACATCGCGCCTGGAAGGGTTCGACGACAAGATCATCGCCTTGTACGCCAGGGGCATGACCGTGCGCGACGTGGCGGCCCATCTGGCCGAGATCTACGGCGTGGAGGTGTCCCATGACCTGATCAGCCGTGTCACCGACGGGGTGCTCGACGAGCTCGCGGCGTGGCGCAGCCGGCCCCTCGATGCTGTCTATCCGATCATCTTCATCGACGCGCTGAACGTGAAGATCCGCGACGGCCACGTCGCCAACCGGCCCGCCTATCTCGCCGTGGGCGTCGATCTCGACGGCCGCAAGCATGTGCTGGGCATCTGGATCGGCGACAGCGACGGCGAGGGCGCCAAGTACTGGCTGGGGGTGCTCACCGAGCTGCGCAACCGAGGCGTCCAAGACGTGCTGATCGTGTGCTGCGACGGCCTGCGAGGCCTCCCCGACGCGATCGAGGCGACCTGGCCCGCGGCCACCGTGCAGACCTGCGTGGTGCACCTGCTTCGAGCCTCGCACCGCTACGTCACCTGGAACGACCGCAAACAAGTCGCCAAGGAACTGCGGCCCGTGTACGCCGCCGTCGACGCCCAAGCCGCCGAGGCGGCGCTCGATGAGTTCGAAGCCGGCATCGGCGCCAGATACCCCGCCGTGGTCAGCCTGTGGCGGTCGAGCTGGGAACAGTTCATCCCGTTCCTGGACTACCCCCCAGAAGCCCGCCGGGTCATCTACACCACCAACATGATCGAGTCCATCAACCGCCAGCTCAGAAAGGTCACCAAGAACCGAGGGCACTTCCCCAACGAGCAAGCCGCCCTCAAACTGCTCTACCTCGCCGTGAGGAACATCACCACCAACAGAGGAGGACCACAAGGAACAGGAACCATCGGATGGAAACGCTGCTTGAACCAGCTCGCCGTCCGCTACCCAGGACGACTCCCGCTCACCTAAAATGACCAACCGACCGGCCCGCTTACACAGAACATCGGACACTCCCGCATCGTGTCGAACGCCGCCCGATACGGCCCCGACAGATCCATGACCGCCCACCCGATCCCCGCCAGCCAGCCGGGGTCCCGTGCTGCGAGCCAGCGGGCCGGGGCCCCAGCGTCACGTCCTTCGACGACCCCGAGCAACTGGCCCGATCTGGCGTCGACGATCTGGGTTGACCACCGCTGGACCCGCCAGCGCCATTCGCGCATGAACAGGGTCTCGTCGAGCGACAACGCCCGAACCGCCCCGATCCGGTCGTTGTCGGCACCCACGAGCGCTTCGCCGTAAGCGACCACGGCGTCGTTGACCGTGCGCCAGTGCGTCCCCAGCGCGTCGGCGACCTCGCTGACCCAGCGGCCCCAGCGGCCGACCTGCTCAGTCGCCCAGCGAGCCGCTCGGGCCCTCAACCGGTGACCGGCCGGCGCGACCGCGAGATGCTCAACGGTCCACGAACCGATCCCGCGCCCAAGCACCGGGCAGCGCCAACGGGTCCGGATCACCCGCAGCACCACGCGCTGATCGAACGCCGGGAGATCCACCAGATCGACCTCGCGACGATCCTTCACCCACGCGGCGGCTCCGCACCCTGCACAGCTCGGACGCTCTTCGCGAACCGCGACCACAACCACCAGCCACCCCCGCACCAACTCATCGACGCCGACCACATCGACATCAGGCAACCCGACCAACAGCTCACACATACGCGCAGGATCAATCTCCACGAGGACTCCACAGACTCGACGGCGCAACAAATCACCGATTCTTGGAGTCCTCGTCTCGCGTACCGAGGAACCTCCCGCCTAACCCAAACCCCGCTCAGATCCGAAGAGCCGGTAATCGTCGCGGCCGCCGAGGCAGCTCAGGGGCCCAGAGCGGTGAGGGGGGCCACACTCACGCCGTCGGGACGGGTGTAGGAGTAGCCGGTCGGCGTGATGACCAATAGCGCGGCGAGCGGTCCGGCTCTGGAGGTGTCCACGGCGGCGGCGACGCGACGCAGTGACCGGGCCGCGGCGTCGACGGCGTCAGGAGTGTGGGACAGCTTCACCTCCACCGCCATCCACTCGCCGGTGTAGCGGCGCCGGATGATGGCGTCGGCCTCGAGACCGTTGTCGAGGCGGTGGTGGTAGAGGTCGCACTCGTGGGCGTCTGCGTAGACGCGCAGGTCGCGCACGGCCAGCGACTCGAACAGCAAGCCGCAGGCCTCCAGATCGGCGGTGAGCGCGTCGGGGCCTGCCCGCAGGGCCGCAGCAGCCAGCGACGGGTCGACGAAGTGCCTCTTGGGAGACTTCGTTAACCGGGCGCGCGAACGCAGATGGGTGGGCCAGGCGGGCAGATCCTCGGCAATGAACAGCCGGGTCAGAGCATCGAGGTAGGCGCGCACGGTCTGGTGGTTCAGCGGCCTGTCGTTGTCGGCGTCGTAGGCCAGGCGGGAGTTGGGAGCCGTTGTAGCGGTGTTGCGTGCCAGCGAGATGAGCAGCTTCTCGACCAGCACCGGATCGCGTCGGCGCCCCGAACCGATGTCGAGGTCCAAGCGCCGCACCTCGTCGAGGTACTCGCGAAGTCTTCGCTGGGCCACCTCCGGAGACTGGTCGAGGAGCCACGGCCATCCGCCCACACAGAGGGCTTCGAGCACGTCGCGAAACTCGGCCTCGCTGGTCCCTGCAGGGGCTGGCTCACCGCCCAGCAGGCCGCCTAGGGACACCAGTCCGCTTGACATGCCAGACTCCAGCAGGGACATCGGACGCAGCCTCGCCCTCGCCACGCGGCCTGCGCCGGAGTGGCGCACGATGTCGTCGACCGGAGCCGCCGATCCCGTCAGCAGGAACCTGCCTGGCTCGCCCGACCGGTCGCATGCGTGGCGGACGTGGTTCCAGATCTCGGGAGCGAGCTGCCACTCGTCGAGCAGCCTCGGAGCCTCACCTCGAAGGACGGCCTCCGGGCTCACAGTGGCGAGCCGTCGTGCCGCCGCGTCGCCGTCGAAGCGGACAGAGCTGCGGGCGTGGCGCAGAGCGGTCCACGTCTTGCCGCATCCCTTCGGCCCCTCTATCAGCACTGCGGCCACCGAGTCCAGGCACTCGGTGACTCGGGCATCGGCCACGCGTGGCCGATAGCCGCTCGGCATGAGCGTCCGGTTGCGGGGTGCGTGAGGGGCGCTCACTGTGTCTCTCCGGCAGTCGACATATGGATGTAGCGATTCCAGTCCAGCGGGCGTAGCGATCACGTTGACGTGAGTGTAGCAATCGCGTTGATGTGAGCGTAGTGATTCCCCACGGTCTGACGAACGAAAACCCCACCGAGCTACTGCTCAGCAGGGCTTTCAACCCGGCCCTGCTCTGCGGGGGCGCCAGCGGATAGGCGGCTCGGCCTGCCGGGGCCCCTTGCTGCTCAGTTCTCTGTGCAGAAATACCCGCACAGAGGGCAAATTTGCACACAGAAAGCGTTCCAGTTATTGCCCGAGCCGTGACCTCTCCTCGTGGCCACTCAAACAAGAGAATCAATGCCCTATCGGCTATCGCAATTCCGACCGTATTCGGACTACGTATGAAACGACAATTCGAGCCTTCGCGGTTTTGTGGAATTGAGCGGCTGAGGGTCCCTGTGCAGGGGTCGAGGCCCTGCTGGGATCGGTGACGGCGCGGCTGGCGCGCTGGATCGTGGCCGACGCGCAGGTGATGACGCTCGCCTCGGCGGCGCGCCGGCACCAGGTGGGCTGGCATATGGTCAACGCCCTGGTGGGCGCCTGGGCCGGGCTGTGGGCGAGCGTCGCCGCGCCGAGCGCTGCTGGTCGATGAGACCTCGATCCGCAAGCGGCATCGCTATGTGACCGTGATCATCAACGCCGACACGGCCGCATCCCGCCGGGCGTCACCCCGGCGTTCGACCCTGACGTGTTCAGAGCCCGGTTCGTGCTGGGGCGCCGGCCCGACACCCTCACCGACGCGGACCGCCGCCAGCCCGACGCGCTGTTCGACACACATCCTTCGCCCAAATCAATGTGGAGATCGCGACGAGGGCCAAAATCCACCCCATCTGACCTGGGCAAACGGAACTGGCCAACATCCCACCAGGTCTCGTAGCCACCAAAATCCCCGTCTGTTGCCATCTAGGCGAAATCGGGGTCTTGGGGGCTGATTTTGGCGCTTCGGGCGCGCTCTTGTTGATGGACCCACTGGCATCCGGGAGGCCCCTACACGCGGTCGCCCGGCGGGTGGCCGCGCAGCGTGAGCCTCGACTCGGGCAGAATGTTCACGGTGTGGGTGTGCTTCAGCGAGCCCGTCACCGAGATGGTCATCAACGACGACTACCGGGGGACGCTGATTATTGTCGACGACGACGGTCCCGATGTCCCGCAGACCCACGACGGCGACCAGGACAACACCTACTCCCACCAGTACCTGTTCGTGGTGCCGTCATGTCGATGAGCACGCCGCTCACGGTCATCGTGAGAGCCGCGGCTGCGCTGCTCGCGGTTCTGGTCGTAGCCGGGTGTGCTCCGAGCGACCCTGCCCGAGCAGTGGCGGCGGACGAGCTGACCGCTCCGCCGGAATGGGCTGAGCAGGCGCGCGGCGAGCTGCGCACCGACTTCCTGTGCACCGGAACGGGCTGCACGTCGTACAGGGTCGAGTGGTCGGCGCAGGACCCGCCCGAGGCGGAGGACTTGCGGTCGGCGGCAACCGGCGCCGGCTGGGACCGCATCGACATCGACGAGCCGTGCCCGCCGCCGCCGCCCGACACCGAGCCGGGCCCCTACTGCACGCTCACCGCCACGAGCGGCGACGTGGCCCTGACCCTGTGGACTTCATATGTACCCCGCAAGGATCCACCCTGGCGCATCACCCTGCTCGCCGAGTGAGCGGGTGATGTAGCCGCCCCGAAAGGGATCGTTGACGTTCACCGGCCCGTCGACGAGTTCGGCGAAGCACGCCCGCATGCCCTCGATCCAGGTCCGCGGGCAGGTTCCGTCGCCGTTGCTCAGACAGATCCACGGCCGCTCCTTGCCGTGGTCGGGTCCGACGGGCGGCCCGCTCGCGGCCATCGTGTGGCAGTCGACACCCAGGGGCCACCGGCCGCTCCGTCCCAGCTCGCTGAGCTGGTCGTGATAGGGGCTGTGGTAGGCGCCCAGGAGTCGCTCGACTTCGGATTCGCTCAGCGGCCGACGGTAGACGGGCACCTTCCAGCAGGTATGGGTCTTGACGACCGCGACCAGCACATCGGTGGCAATCCGTGACGCCTCCACCGAAACCTCGCCTTGCAGCGAGCAGTGGATGCGGGGCGCGTCCACCGCTGCCATCGGTGACGAGTTCCGCAGGCGTAGCAGCACTTGCAGGATCGTGGGCGGAATGCGTTCGCTGTCGGGCGAGCCGATCGCCAGCCACGGCTCGGAGGACCGGAACACGATCGTCGGAGCCACGCTGGCCCACGGCACGGCGTTCGGGCGCAGGTAATACGGATGCGTCACGTTCTCGATCGACTGCGTCAGCGCCACGACGTTGCCGTGCGCGTCCATGACCGACAGGTGAGTGGTCTCGCCGTGCCCGAAGCGCTGCGCCACCCCGCTGGCAACCTCGACCAAGCGGTTGACGAACGCGGCGAAGTCCATGCCCACATGGGCGGCGCCCATCAGGTACGACCCGTGCTCGCCGAGGCTCGGCAGGCTGTTGACCTCGAGCACGTAGATGTTGTCGTCGTCGTCCACTCTCATGTCGACGCGGGCGCAGTCGAACAGTCCCAGCACCGAGAACGAGCGGAGGGCGATGTCCTGGGCCTGCTGGGAGAGCTCATCGGATACGCCACGCCGCCGCCCGCCCCTTCGCCTGAGTGCGGATCAGCCAGTTCGCTGTGGCGGCGTGCCAGCATCGTGTCAGTGTTGATTCGAGCACTTCAGTTCGGTGCGAGTGAGTGCGCCGAAGCCATGGAGCCGCCGCCGACGCTGCCCGCATCCGGCTGGGTGTGGATCGATATCACGGCGGCGCCCGACAAGGTCGAAGAAGTCAGCGCCTTCACCGACCTGCTGGGGCTGGATGCGCTTGCCGTCCGGGACGCAGTCCAAGACACGGATCTTCCCAAGGTCGACGACTTCGGCGGGACGGTGTTCGTTGTTCTGCATGCGCTGAGCGGCGAGCGCATCGATTGCTACGAACTCAGCTGTTTCCTCTCGCAGCGGTGCCTTGTCACCATTCACAGCGGGCAGTCGCCGTCCGTTGATGTGCTCTGGGACGGCGTCATGTGCCAGCCCGAAGTCGCCAACGGCGGCCCCGACGAAACACTTGCCCGGCTGGCTGATGTCGCGACCCGCCGGCTCGTCACGGTGCTGGATGTCTTCGACGACCGCAACGAGGAATTGACCGGGCTCGCATTGCGGGCCGACGCCGACTTCCTCCACGAGATCACCGCAGTCCGCGCCGACTTGGCGGCGCTGCGCCGGTCCGTGCATCCCCAGCGCGAAGCACTCGACATCCTTCGGCGCTCCACCTCAGCAGTAGTCACCGACGCAGGTCGGCGCCGTTTCTCGGACGTCTTCGACACGGCGTCGCGTGCCGCTCAAGGTGTCGACGGGGCGCGAACCGCACTCGCGGAGAGCCTCGACGCTTACCGGGGTGCCGAAGCCCGCCAAGCAACCGAGGTGACCAAGGTTCTGACCGTGTACGCGGCGATCATGCTGCCGTTGACGCTCGTCGTCGGCTTCTTCGGCATGAACTTCGCCGACCTCCCCCTCCTCGGTCGGCCGGGCGGCTGGATCTGGGTCACAGCATTCATGGTGCTGGTTGCGGCGCTGTCGCTCGGGGTCTTCGTCTCGGTGGGATGGATTCGTCGCCCCTCGGGCCGAACGGCCGGCGACGTGCTCGGTCGAGGCCTCATCGAGGCCGCACGCGCACCGGCACAGCTCGTCGAAGCGGTCTTCGAGATCTCCGCCACGCCGCTGCGGACCATCGCGGGCTCAGTGGCTCGCCGTCACCGGCCCAACGAATCGAGCCACGACTGATCGTGCCACGACAGCCGCGTCCGAGCGCACGATCGGTCGAAGCTGAGCCCGCGCCGCCCGCTGACGCCGAAGGGTCGCGGACTGCAGATGCGCTGGCGTACGGGGGAGGTGCGCTTGTGCTGTTCGGGCTGCTCGCACTGGCCTTCACCTGGTGGTTCCGTTCGCGAGCCGCTGGGGCCTGGGCAGTGATCGGACTTGTCGCGTTGCCGCTGGCGTTGGCGACCGGCAGCGAGACACGACTGGGCTTCACGCTTCCGCTCAGCGTCACGGTGTCCGAGGTGTCGGTCTGGGTCGCCTTGGCGCTGATGGTGGTGGCCGTGACGCTCGTCGAACAGGCCACTCGGGTGGCGGCGCGGCGCGGGAACGTTACTGACGCGACCGTCACGTGGATCGTCTTCGTTGCCTCTTCAGCGCTGGGCATGGCGCTGGTGATTTCCGCCCGCGTGCAGGGTGAGTCCTGGTGCTGTCGCTCAGCTTCGCCACGTTCGCACCCTTCGTGCAGCGGCTGCCCAGCCACTTCTCGGTACGAGCCTGGCTGCGGATGATCTGGTTCACGGGGTTCTGTGCATCCTGCGCGTTTGCGTTTGCGCCGGGCGCTTGGCCGGCCGCGGGCGGGCTGTGGGCGGTTGGGGTGATCGTGCTGGCGGCGGTTCAGCGGCGCGTGCCGGCGATCGTGCTGGCCTCATTGGCGTTGTTCGTCGTGTTCATCGTCACGGTGATCGAGATGTTCGGCGCCATCACCGGAACAGGGTTCGGGACAATCTTCTTCGGGATCACGCTGCTCGGCGTCGTGGTCGCCTGGCGCCAGTGGGTCGGCGCCGAGCGGAGCTAGCCGTGCTCTCGGGCTTTCCTGTTTCGTGGTTGGATGGGGTCGCGGATCAGTGGGTAGTTCAGGGTTCGGTTTCGAGGCCGAGACCGTCGGCGATGCGGTTGGCGTACGCGTAGTAGCCGACGACCCGGGCTCGCGGCTGCCCGATGCGGGCTCCCCGGCTGACGCCCGCACCAATAGCCTCCAAGACACATGCTGATGGCTGCGTCAGCACCACCGCTGTTGACCGAACTTGCGATTCTGCTGGTAGCAGGAACGCTGATCGCTTTCCTGTCTTCGCGGTTCGGTGTCTTGCCAATCGTCGGCTTCCTGATCGCCGGTGTGGTGATCGGACCCGGTGGCGTCGGCCTCATCGGCGACATCGATCTCGTCGGCCAGTCAGCGGACATCGGCGTGATGCTGTTGCTGTTCACCCTCGGGATCGAATTCAGCCTCGATCGGGTACGCCGATTGGCGTCGCTGTTTCTGGGCGGCGGCGCCATTCAGGTGGTCCTGACCACCGGAATCGTCACAGCGATCGTCGCCGCCTTCGGCGTCGATTGGCGAACGTCGATCTTCACCGGGTTGCTCGTCTCGCTCAGCAGCACGGCGATCGTGCTCAAGGTGCTCGCTGAGCGGCGTGCCACGACATCGCCGATGGGCAATATGTCGGTCGCCCTGTTGATCTTTCAAGACTTGGCCATCGTCGCCATGGTGCTGTTCGTGCCGCTGCTGAGCCGCCAGACCACGGGTCCCGCCGACGTGGGGATCGCGTTGGCCAAAGCGGTCGGGATCATCGTCGCCGTGGTGTTCGTCGCCCGCACGCTGGTCCCCGCAATCCTGCGGCTCCTGGCGCGGCACCAGTCGACAGAGGTGTTCCTTCTGACCATCTTGGCGATCTGTTTCGGGACCGCGTACGTGACCAGCCTGCTTGATGTCTCGATCTCATTGGGCGCGTTCCTCGCGGGGCTGATGGTGAGCGAGAGTCGCGTCGCGTCGCGAGCCCTTGGCGAGGTGATGCCGCTGCAGATTCTCTTCTCCGCGACGTTCTTCGTGTCGATCGGCATGCTCGTCGACGCCAGATTTCTCGCGAGCAACCTGCCGTTGGTGATCGGCTTGGCGCTCGGTGTTGTCGCCGTCAAGCTGTTCGCCACTGCAGTCGCCGGAGTGCTGCTGCGGCAGCCCCGAGCCGTAGTCGTTTCCTCGGCAATGGTGCTTGCCCAGATCGGCGAGTTCTCCTTCGTGCTCGAACGAGCCGGCGAGGAAGTCGGGCTGATGCCTGCGGGTCTGCAAAACGGCACCGATGCCTTCATATCGGTTGCCGTTCTGCTGATGGCACTTGGCCCTTACAGCGTGCGCTTCGGTGAGTCTGTCGCGGCGCGGCTCGAGACAGGCGACAGCGACGACTGGAGGGATCGCCCGCTAGATCGCCCCGCCCTCGAACCAGATCCCGGCGAGCACGAGCCCCTGCGCGACCACGCAGTCGTGAACGGCTTCGGGCCCCGGGCCCGCCGGATCGTGGCTGCCCTGGAGTTGGCGAACGTGCCCCACACCGTCGTCTCGATGGACCCAGCAGCACAGCAATGGGCAGCCGCGACAGGCCGCACGGTGGTTGCAGGCGACGTGTCGCGTCAATTCATCGCGGACCGGGCAGGCTTGCGTGACGCGCGGGTCGCTCTTGCCGTGGACAGCCCGCCGTTCGCCGTCGAACAATTCGCCCGCGTCGCACGTGAGCACAACCCTGAGATAGCGGTGCTCGCTTGGGCGGCCGACCCCGCCGACGCCGCCGATCTGGAGCGCGACGGGCTCGTCGACCATGTCGTCGCTGAACGGCAGGCTGCCCTCGATGCGCTCATCGCCCACGCTCTCGGCCACTTCGAAGTGCCCGAGCCGGACAGCGAAGCTGTCACGCACGCGGTCTTGCATGACGACGACTCCGAAGACGATCGCCCGAGTCCCTGACCCCCGGCAGGCGCTCGTGTCGCGGCCGGTGCGAGGTACGAGCACATAGACGAGGTCGCAGGTCAGTCTGTGAGCTGGCGGGATCGTGCCGCCTCACTACGGTGGGCCGCGTCGAGGGGAACGTTTGTGAATGCCAGCGCGGAGTTCAAGCCTTCCTCTCGAGAGCCACCGGTGAGGTCGCCGTTTTCGTGGCGTCGGCCCCGCTGGGCTGATGGGCGGTTGATCAGTCCGCGCGATGACGGGATCGCCGCGTGGATCAAGATCGGTTCTTGGTGTCTGGCCGCAACCGGATTCTGGTTGTTTGGGTTGGCGGGCATTCCGACCAGTGCAACGGTGCCCGGGGCCGGGTTGGTGGTTGTGCTGTTGGTGGCTGTGTCGGTCGGTGCTCTGCTGGTGGTGAACGTTCGGGCTCTTTCGGTGGCTGAGCGTGGGTCGTGGGCCGTTGCCCCAGTCGAGTACGTGTTGCTCGACACTGCTGGTTCGACGACTTGGTGGCGGGCGGCACGTTGGCCCGATGGCCGTTATGTGGCCGCCGCCGGCGTCGTCGCCTTCATGGCCGGGTTTGCCGCGCCGGTGGTGTTGTCCTTGGCACTGTGGGTGCTCGGGCGGATGAGCGCGCCGGATCTCGGCGTTCCGTCATGGTGGGGATCGTTGGGCTCCGCTCTGCTCATGCCGATGATGCCTGTGGGCCTCGTCTCGAGCCGGCGGCTCACGGCGCTCGCCTTGAAGGACGCGGCCGGGGGCCTGGCCAGCACTGAGCACTGGGCGTGATTGAACGCCCGCGACAATGGGGCTGGCCGAGTTCGTCGGCTTCGCAATCGGGCTGGTTGCTGCGGTTCGGCGGATTCGTTGAGAGCGGGACCGGCGGATTCGCGGTGGGCTGACCGGCGAAGCAATGCTCGGCGCTGCCGGGAAGTCGGCAGCTGGAGAAGTCAGCTGTCTCGAGAACGAAATTCAGGCGCTCGATCCGATCAGGCTGAACCTATGATCGGCATATGGCCGAGGACATCGTGACGGCGGCAGAACTTGAGAAGCTCAGCCCGGCCGAGCGTCACGCTCTGTTCGAAGCGAGCATCGTCACGGACCTCGACGAGGCGCCTCCGCAACTCGTTGAACGGGCGCGGGCGCGGTCGCGGGTGCAGCAAAAGGTCGCGGAATCTGAGCCTCAGCGAGGATGACTACCGGATCTTGATTTCGACGGGAGTGCTGGTTCGTGCGTTCACGGTCGTCGGCCAGCTGTCGGCCGACGGGGCGATCGAGTTCATCTCACTCGATATCGACCTCGGCGACGACTGGTCCTGACAGTCCGAGGTCGACGGCGGCGACCAGTTCGTCGTCTGCGATGAGGCGGCGCAGCCGCTAAGCGGCGTTGACTTGGGGCATGATCTCCTCGTCGATCTGGCGGAGATCCTCGAGCGTTTTCGATACCGGCACATCGCTGAACGGCGGCCAGAGGAGGGGCATGGTCAGGCCCGCAGCCTTCAAGTCGATCAGGTTTTGTGTGATCTGCGAGGCGGTGCCCGCCAGGAGGTTCGTCAGCTTGCCGTTCGGGGTCTGATCGGTCGCTTCGTCGGTGATCACAAACCAGCACATGCTGGAGATCTCCATGTCGTCGACGCTGTGCGAACCGTCGAGCTTGTCCAGTTCTTCGCCGATGGCGGTGAGCCACCCAGCCAATTCCTCGGGTGTGTCCTGAATGCCAATCCAACCGGACAGGTTGTACTGGGCCACTCGCTTCGCGGAGATGGCTGGGTTGCGCAAGCCGCTCATGAAGATCGGCGGATGCGGATCCTGGACCGGCTTGTGGCCGAACCCGCTGGGGTCGAAGTCTGCGAACTCGCCGTGGTACTCGAACAGGTCGTTCGTCCAGATGCCCAGGCAGATCTCGATCGTCTCGCGCACGTGCTTGTGCCGCTTTCCGAAGAGGTGCGCTGCGCTCGCAGCAGCGAACTCTTCGGGCATCCAGCCCGAGCCGACTCCCACGTTCACGCGCCCGTTGGACAGGTGATCCACCGTTGCGATCTCGGCGGCGAACACGCCGGGCGAGCGGTATGGCGTGTCGGTGATGCTCATGCCGATTCGGCACTTCGAGGTCTTCGCAGCGAGCCAGGGAATGAGCGGCCAGCCCTGGAACCACTGGCCGCGGGCCGTGACGGGGAGCTGCGTGGGAAACTGCTCCATCATCCCGAACGGGTACTGGAGCTCCCCGCGGTCGGATGCTTCAGGCACGACGATGCGGTCGAGTGTCCAGATCGAGTCGAAGTCCAGTTCTTCGGCGAGCTCGGTGAGGTCTTCGAGCTCGGAGACGGTCACGTGGTCGCGGAAGTTCGGCAGGTACAGCGCCAGCTTCATGTCGGCCATTTCTGATTCCCCTTGTTCGTGGGTCACCGTCGAGAGTAGGTGCTGTCGATCACGAGGTCGGCCGCGCTGGCTGCGGTTCCGAGTCGGGCTGTTGTTTGGGCTGCGCGCTAGCCGGTGGCGATGCCGAGGTTGTTCATCGGGAATTGCCTCGCTCGGTGCGCCACAGATCGCGCCTGCGTCTGAATTCGTAGGCGAGGTCAGCGATCAGGGCTTCGAGATCGTCGGGAGTGACCTCCTGATCCTCAAGTTGCGAATGGACGATGACGTTTCGCAAGTGCTTGACGGCTCGGCGCCGGGCTTGAACGTCGACCATGCCGTCGAGGCTTGTGCGGGGCACGAGTGCATAGACGAGGTCGCAATTGAGGGCGTCAGCGACCCTGGTGAGGGTGTCGAGCTTGAGCGTCCGTTCCCGCTCGCCTCGCTCGATGGCGGGGATGCGCGACGGGTGAACGCCCATGCGGCGAGCCAGGTCTCCGCTGGTCATCCCCAGTGAGTCGCGCAGCGTGCGGATCCAGCCCTGGGAAGGAGGGGCAAGATCGGCGAGGTCGCCATGCCGACTGAAGCGCTGGTCGAGTCGGCGCCGTGATTGGGCTCGTTTGTCTCGCAGCATTCTTGACCTGCTGTAGATATCGATATCTATAAGTATTCAAATTCAATAAGTTCAAGTATCTATATATAGCATTCAAGTAGTAGAATGAATACAAATAGCGCACAGACCTGGGCGTCACCACGACTGCTCAGGCATGCATCTCGAAGCGGCCGTCGCACATCGTGAAGCACACCCTCGACAGCACGTCCATGCCGAGCACGATGTCGCAATCGCTGATACGGCGACTCAGTCCGATCGCGATGACGGCGTGCGCTGTGCCGTACGCGTAGCCGTCGCCCCATGCGCTGGCCGCACCCGGCGTGTTGACAGGAAGAGCGATGTCCAGGTCGAAGGTGTCCGTCTGCACCTGCCCGATGGGTGTGTTGACGGTCTCGATGCCGCTCGCCGTGACTTCCAGCCGTTCAATGACTTCGCGGGTCGCCGCCGTTGTCGTTGCGCCCGTGTCGACGAGCGCCCTGTACCGGGCCGGATTCCGTTCGCTCGTCGGAGCGCTGACTTCGACATAGAACCGCACATAGCGGCCCTGTTCGATGTCGGTGTCGAATGCAGTCACCCGTGTCAGGTCAGGGCGGCGGCCATAGTGCCCAGCTCGATCGGCTCGGAACGGATCTCTTGGGTGGTGAAGTTCCCGACTCCGCAGCGCGCGTTGCCGGCGGTGCGGGCCTCGCGAACGCTCGCATACGTGCCGATGAGCTGGCCGTCGTGCAGCACGGCGAACTGCCCGAGGTGGCTTGCTTCGAGTTCAACGCGAATGGCTTCGAAGGCTGCGTAGTTCTTCAGCACTTCGGCTCGTTCCATGGTGGCCTCCGAGACTGCGGCGCTGAACTGCACGATAGCGACGCCAGCACCTCTGTTTCGGGATCGCTGGCGCTTCGACGGCTTCCTTGGTATCCGCGCTCCGCGGCTCTGTCCATGCACGCAATCGGGAGAACGATGGAGATGCCGTTGGACCACTCAGTGGAGGACCCTTTCAGCTATCCAAGTCCCCATCACTCACCGGGATGCAGGCAAGCCCTGTGTGCCTTACTGGCATCAGTGGTGCAGGAAAGTCCGTGAGCAACGTTCCTAGAGGATCACTCGGGGATCCAGTCTTCGGTTTGGAGGCCGAGCCCGTCGGCGATGCGGTTGGCGTAGGCGTAGTAGCCGACGACTTCGGTGATGTCGAGGATGTCGCGGTCGCTGAAGCCGGCTTCGCGCAGGGCGTCGACGTCGGCGTCGCTGGCGGCGGCGGGGGTCTCGGTGAGCTTGACGGCGTAGCGGAGCATGGCGGTGCGCTTGGGCGACAGTGCGGCGGTGGTCCAGTCGTGCTCGACGGCGGCGACGAGTTCGTCGTTGCGGAGCAGGCGGCGCAGACCGCGCCGGTGGTGGACCACTCAGTAGTGGCAGTCGTTGGTGAGGCTGACGACCAGGGCGACGAGCTCGCGTTCGGCTTTGCGCAGTGTGGCGGTGCCGGTCATGGCCGATTCGTAGAGGCCTTGGTGTGCGGCCATGGAGCGGGGGTTGAGCGAGTGGATGGCCAAGATGTGGTCGACCCGGCCGTAGCTGGGGTCCACGACCCGGGGGTACAGCTCGCCGAGGGGGCCGTCCCAGTCGTCGTCAGCAATGACCTCGATGCGCGCCATGAGCCAGCGTCCCACACCGGCAGGGCGCCAGTCGCACTGGGCCGCACCCCGCCTGGCAGCAACTTTCCGACGTATCGCGATCCGCACGATCACTCCGAGATCGGCGAGGACGTCGAGGCCTCAGTCCGAGCGTCCGCCAGTGGGGACGGAATCGATGCAATTGCCAAATGTGTTCGCCTCCGTGTGGCTGCTTCGTGTAAGGATTCGCCGGCGAAAGGAGCGCCTGTGACAGCTGAGGTTGTGATCCTGAATCGTGAAGCGGTGGCCATTGCAGCGGACAGCGCGGCCACCGTCGCGGGCCGGGGTCCCAAGATCTACAACACCGCCAACAAGCTGTTCTCACTGTCGACCGTGGAACCAGTGGCAGTGATGATCTATGGAGCGGGAACCTTTGGCCAAGTGCCATGGGAAACGGTGGTGAAGGAGTATCGGAAGACAGCCGGTGCGAAGACCTTCGGAACCGTTGCCGAGTACGCCGCCGACTTCATCGACCACCTTGCGAATCTGACTCAGCACGTGACCCGAGACGAGCAACTCGAGCGAGTCGCGATGACTGCGCGTTGGGAACTTGAGATGATCCACGACGTCGTGGAAGACGACGCCATTGCAGCGTTGGCCGATGGCAGCCCGCTCGACGACTCAGACATCATCGAACCCATCCTCGGCGCAATCGACGCGACGATTGAGCGACTCGCACGCGGCGCGTTCGTCGAGGGGCTCAGCGCTGCGATCGTCGGGCGGGAGATCAGCAGCGCCATGCCTGATTGGCCCGCCTTCGTCACTGCCGTGTTTCGAGGTCTGCCGGTCGATAGTCGCGTCGTACGCCGCGCAAGGGTGCTGGTACGAATGTCGTTGCGGCTCGCGGACCGTTCGCCCGGAAGCGGGGGAGTGGTCGTCACAGGATTCGGCGAATCAGAGATTTTCCCGGCGCTCTCGCACTATCTACTGGACGGAGTTGTTGCGAACCGTGTACGAGTGCATCCAGCAGGCCATGTCCGCATCGACGGCAACCAATCGGCGGGCATCTACCCGTTTGCGCAGGAAGACATGGTGGCCACCTTCATGGAAGGCGTGCATCCGGGTTTCCGGATAGCGCTTGACGAGTTTGTCGATCAGACGGTCGCACTGCTCATCGAGCGCTTCTGCGGCCTTGTCGAGAGCTCGCTTCCCGCTGCGGTTTTCGGGCTGCTGCAGGACGAGATGCAGGAGGCGCGTGCTTGGGTCACCGAGCACTTTGAGAGCGGTCTGGACGAGTTCCTTGAGCGCAACAATTCGGGGCCGATCATGTCGGTCGTGGAAGTGCTGCCCAAAGAAGAGCTAGCCGAGATGGCTGAGGCGCTCGTCAACCTCACGTCGTTCAAGCGAAGAGTGACGCCGGGGGCTGAGACCGTGGGAGGCCCCATCGATGTTGCAGTGATCTCAAAGGGAGATGGCCTCGTGTGGATCAAGCGAAAGCACTATTTCGACCCGGAGCTGAATCACCGGTACTTCGACCGCGATCGCCGACTTAGCGGTTCTGGCACACTAGGAAGAGCATCATGACACGGACGGCTGACAACGACCTTCGACAGGAATTGGCTCGATCGCGGTCGATCAGGATCAACCCCGGGCTGGACAGGCGGGACGACCCGCGCGAATTCGGGCGCCGAGTCGCACAAGAGACCTTTGAGCGCTACGTGAAGTCTCGGGACGGAACAGAGGACGCCGAGAAGCGCCGACGCTGACTCCACCTCGCGGCTGCCCTTGGGGTCGTGAGTGAACCCTGCGTAGGGCTTCCCGGCTCCTCGTTCTGCAGGGCGGGTTGCGCTGCGCTATTCCGCCAGCAGGATGCGGTTCGCCTCGGCGCGTGCTGCTCGAAGCGGGATCAACAGGTCTTCGCTGCATCCAGTAGGTGCGGGCCCGTCCTCGTCGTTGCGCGATTCGAGTTCCTTCAGGTGCTGACGGAGTCTCGCCTTGGTGCTGGAAAGGTCGGGTAGAGAGTTCACGATGCCTCGGTTGTGATGCCGGAGCGTGGGTCGTGCCGGTGTGCCACGAGGATCAGGTTCGCACAGTCGTCGCCTGTGGACTGCGCATAGTGTCAGCGTCGATGACGAGACTTGGGCTGCTCAGGTGACGAACGGCACGATTCAACGGACTGAGTTGTCGTTTTGGCGAACGGTGCGTCGGACGTTGGGGAGATTCCCGGAGTTCCGCAGTCGTGGCGAGCGGTGGGCTTGGCACCTGGCGGCTACGGCGGTGCCGTGAATGATTGTGCCGTGGTCCAGGTACTGGACCTCTCTGAGCCTGGTCGGCGCACTCGCTCTGGTGGGTGTGTATGGGGTGGTTGCGTCGTTGGCGGGTGGATGGTGGCTGCATGATGGACGCGCGCGCTTCCCGCTGAGTCCCGAAGCGGTAGAGCGCATCAAGGCACGCGAGGTCCGCAAGCAGGCACGCGACGAGCGTCGGGCTGGGCAGTGGCGAGGCACTGTCTGACCGATCAGCGTTGCGCGCGCAGAGGGGGCGTGAGCTCTCGTCGAAGTTTGTTGTCGTTTCCTGCGCAGGGCTTGCCGAGCGTTAGCCCGCGGCTCGGTTCACAGCTTCGAGCAATGCGCTTCATAACCGCTTCGGTTCGCTTGGCTATGATTCCGCCGCTATGGCGCAATCTGAAGACGACCCAAGCGATGCGTTGTCTCGTCTCGACGCGCTGGCAGCTACAACGCAAGTCCAGGACGACCGCCTTGACGCTGTGCGCAGGGCCGCTCAGCGGTGGCAGAACGAGCTGCTTGACACGACCGGCCGCAATCGGTTGCGCCGATACCGCGATCTGCAGACCGGCACGCTCGATCTCACGCCTGGAGCTGCTGCCGGCGCGAGTGCCCAGGCGCTCGACCGGCTGCTGGCCGGCCGCAAAGTGCGTCTGAGCGACATCTACTCCACGGTGACGTCGACCGTCGCGGCGCCGCCATTTGACGATGCCCGGCGACGGATGTCCGCAATCCACAAGAAGGCGCTGACGAACCTCGAGGAAAAGGGAATTGATACCTGCTTCGCAGCGATCGGCCTTGCAAGTTGGAGGGTCGAGCTGGGCACGGAGCCCAATGCACCGGTCATCCTTGTGCCGTTGCACACAGTGCCCACCGGGGCTGCCACTCGCGACTTCGAAGTTTCTGTCGCCGGTGATGCGCACCTGAATCCAGTGCTTGCACGCATGGTGCGCAGCGATCATGGCATCGAGATAGACGACATCGAGGCCGATGTTGCCGAGGACCCTCCCACATCGCTCGAAGCCTTCGATGAATTCTTGGACCAGTTGACCGGTGCATGGAGTGAGCTGCCGGAGTTTGCGATCACATCACGCGTCGTGGGAGGCAACTTCTCGTACTCGACGATGCCGCTAGTCCAAGACCTCGATCAAAGCGCCGAAGCGTTCGCACAGAACGACCTCGTGGCGGCCATCGCGGGAGTTGAACCCGCCCGGGCCGCGCTCACCGCGCGAGCATGCAATCCGAGTCCCAGCCAACCCGACGTCGATCCGCCCGAGTCAGAATTCCTGATTCTCGACGCTGACTCGAGCCAACACTTGGCCATCAACCGCGTTCTCGGTGGCGAGTCCGTAGTTATTCAGGGTCCGCCCGGGACCGGCAAGTCACAGACGATCTCGAACTTGATCGGCACCCTTGTCGCTCACGGCAAGCGAGTGCTGTTCGTGGCAGAGAAACGCGCAGCCATCGAAGCTGTCACAAAGCGGCTGGACTTGGTCGGTCTCGACGATCTGGTGATGGACCTGCATGGAGGCGTCACCTCTCGCCGGGAGTTTGCAAGCCATCTTTCAGATTCGCTCGATCACGTCGCGACGATTCCGGCCCAAGACCACACTGAGTTGCACAGTCGCCTGCAAGACCGCCGGGGCGAACTTCTTGCCGACAAAGCCGCCGTGCACGACCAACGCGCACCGTGGAACCTCAGCGTGTTCGAAATGCGCCAGCGCCTGCTTGGAGTTCCTGTTGAGGCACATACCCCGTCGCGGTTGTCGTCCGATTCGGCAAACGGCATCGATCGCGAGAGCTTTGAGCGACTTAGCCGCGACATCACGGAGTGGGTCGACCTTGCCGGGCATGATCTGCCGACTTCGCACCCGGAATGGTCGAGAAGCACCATCGAAACGACTCAAGAGGCGCAAGCTGCATTTGAATTCGTTCGGGGCCTTGCCGCAGATCAGCTGCCCGCGGCGCGCAGCGTAATCGAGGCTTGTCTCGACGAAATCGGGGCCGCCCTTCCGGTCGCCTATGCACAATGGCGTGATGCGTTGGATTCGCTCGCGGACATCAGGCAGATGTTCGAACGGTTCAGCGACGACCTGTACGCCTTGGACATCTCCGGGTTGCGGAGCTCGCTGGCGTCGGCACGGAAATCGGGGATGGCACGCGCCAGCGCACGGCTGTTCTCCGGCGCCTATCGAAGAGCGCGCAAGTCGGTCGCCGCAACGCTGAGCGAGTCGGGGGATCTGTCGCCCATAGACGCGCTCGACACGTTGGAACAAGCGGGGAAGCATCTCTCAGCGTGGTCGGAGTTCTCAGCGGAGGGCCTGCCCCGAGTACCACAGGGTCTCGACGACGCGATCGACAGGGTCACGGTGGCGGCCGAGAGCCTCGCATCGCTGCAGAAATACGGGGTTCTGACCGAGAGCGACACAACGGCTGGGCCGGTGCCGGCGCTGGCCGAAACGCTCGACCGCTTGGCATCGAGTTCCGATGTCGCCCAGAAGCTGCCGCGGATACGCGAGCTTGAGTCCGGCTTTCGCACCGCCGAGGTGATGTCGCTTCTTGAGCAAGCCGGCGACTCATACCCGGCTCACATGGCTGCCTGCGCCGTCGAGCACGCCTGGCTGTCCCGGGTGTTGGAGGACTTGAGCTTCACCGACCCGCGCCTGTCCGGCTTCGACAGCGATCGCGCGACGCGGGTCCGCGACGAATATGCGCAGTTCGACCGGCAGCACCTCGACGTTGCGCCGATGCGACTGCGTCGCCGCATTGCCCAAAGTGTGATCTCTGCCATGGACGCACACCCTGAAGAAGCGACGTTGATCCGTACCGAAGCCGGCAAGAAGCGCCGTCACTTGAGCATTCGCCAATTGCTCGCACGCGCACCACATGTGCTGACAGCGCTGCGACCTTGCTGGACCATGTCTCCAGTGCTCACGGCCGAGATGATTCCATCCGACGCGAACATCTTTGACGTCGTCGTGTTTGACGAGGCCTCCCAGATTCCTCCCGCCGAAGCCATCGGCAGCCTCGCCCGCGCGCCACAAGCTGTCATCGCCGGCGACAGTCGCCAGCTTCCTCCCACAGCGTTCTTCGGCCGGGAGAGCGCGAACGACGATGAAACCGATGACGACGAGGCACTGATTGCCACCGACGACATCGAATCGCTGCTCGAAGTAGCCGACATCTTCCTGCGCGACACGATGCTGACGTGGCACTACCGCAGCCGCGACGATCGGCTCATCGCTTTCTCGAACCAGCACATCTACGGCGGGTCGTTGACGGCGTTTCCCGGGTCCGCAACCGGCTCCCCGCTGACCCACCATCTGGTTCCGTTCCGGCCGCATGCCGAGGTCAATGGCACCCGGTCGAATCCCGATGAAGCGCTGCTTGTAGCTGAGCGCGTGCTCGATCACGCTCGCACCTCGCCCGACGAGACGCTCGGCGTCATCGCCTTCGGCCAAGCGCATGCAGACGCGATCGAGAATGCGCTCATGCGCGAGCTGCGGGACGTCAACGACCCCGCGCTCGACGAGTTCTTCTCCGAAGCCAACGACGAACGCTTCTTCGTGAAGAACATTGAACGTGTCCAGGGCGACGAGCGCGATGCCATCATTCTGAGCGTCGGATATCACAAGGATGCGAACGGCCGGCTGCCGTACCGCTTCGGTCCGCTGAATCAGGACGGTGGGGAGCGTCGCCTCAATGTGGCGGTGACCCGGGCTCGATCACGGGTAGACGTTGTGTCGTCATTCGGCCATCACGACATGGATCCGGGTCGTTCGTCCGCTAAGGGCGTCGAACTCCTGCGGCAGTACCTGCAGTACGCGGCCACCGAAGGTCACGTACTCGGCACAAGCGCTCATGACGTGCCGCTCAACCCCTTCGAACTCTCCGTCAAGGAAGGTCTCGAGCGCCGTGGAATCCCGGTGACGCCGCAGTACGGCGTCTCGGGATACCGAATCGACTTCGCGTGCGCGCACCCCGACAAGCCCGGCCAGATGGTGCTGGCAGTCGAAGCTGACGGCGCCACCTACCACTCCACACCGACTGCCCGGGACGCGGACCGGCTGCGTCAGCAAGTGCTCGAAGGCAAGGGGTGGCGCGTCCACCGCATCTGGTCGACCGCTTGGTTCAGCAATCAGGAAGCGGAACTCGACAAGGCCGAGGCTGCGTGGCGCGCGGCGGTTCGCGCCGCCGACGGATTCGGAAACACCGCCGCCAGCGTGAGAGACGTAACAAAGAGGCATGGTCGTACGGGAGCGTCGGCGACCGGACTCTCGCCCGCGACCGACGGGCCCGAGACGCAGTCAGTCCAAAGGGCCCCGCGGCCAGCAGTCCCTCGTCGTGGATCGCTTGGCTACGACAGCATCGCCGACTATCGACACGACCAGCTCGTGGCACTTGCACGCTGGATCGAGTCAGACACGTTGCTGCGCACTGAGAGCGACATGATCGCCGCGATGATGGACGAACTGGGGTTCCGTCGAGGCGGCAAGAGGATCGTCGCCGCGCTTGAGATTGCAATCCGCGAAGCTCGAAGCTAAGGCACTGTGCCGCGGTGGCGGACAAGGTCTCGTCGGCACGTGCCGGTGGAGCGCGAGACTCTCCCACATGGCGAACGAACGCAGCTATCAAGGGCTTCCCCTGCACGAAGCTGTGAGACGTATTGCGCGCCACCACGTGCACCGTGACGTGCGACACATCAACGATGAGGAACTGCACATCTTGCTGGACGCCGCCGACTGGCTGGCACGGAATGGCTGTGAGGAACAAATCGGGGGGCCGCAGCTGTTCGGAGGCAGCGATTAACTCGAGATCGTTCGCCTCAGAGGCTTTGTAGCCCGACTCCTCCAAATCGCGGCGGCAACGGGCTCAATCGTGCCCTCATGAGTGAGCATGGGGCACGCGCCGCCCGATGACGGTGCTCCAAGGCGTAGGCAGACCGCCCTGCGAGGTCCGGTTCATCCGGCGGCGGGCTCGTTCAACCCCCACAGATGACGGGGGCGCCCGATGCTTGACAGACTCTCGGGTCGCGGGATCTTGGACTTGATTGACGACGGGGGTGCATTGTGGACCGGCGCTGGGTGGTGTTCGATTGCGAGACGACAGGACTTGGGAAGCGCGATCGGATCGTCGAGATCGCAGCGGTAGAGGTGGACGTAGACACCGGCGATGTGGTCGATGAGTTCGACACCTTGGTGAACCCGGAGCGTGACGTAGGGCGGACCAACTTGCACGGCATCACCGCTTCGATGGTTGAGGCTGCGCCCACATTCGCCGAGATCGCTGCTGCGTTAGCGCGCCGCATGCACGGCAGCACTCTGGTAGCTCACAATCTGTCGTTTGATTCTCGAATGCTTAGCCAGGAGTTCGCGCGGATCAACACGGCTTTCGCTGCGGGGTCGGGCTTTTGCACCCTCAGGGCAACGTCGGAGAAGCTCGGCGTCGCATGCCAGCGCCACGAAATTGCGGCCTTTGAGCAACATCAAGCCTTGGCCGACGCTCGCGCCACTGCACTCTTGCTCACGCGCGTATACGAGGCTGAGGAATCAGACCGGCGTGACCGAGGCTTGGTCCCATGCCGCATCGGCTATATCGACGGGAGCGGGACGCCCCGTACCCAGCGGCGCGCGGGCGGGGGCGCGGTTTCCAACGAGATGGTGCGCACCATCAGCAGAGCCCACTACCCGTATTCCGATGAGGCGATGTTGGCGTATCTGGACATGCTCGATTGGGTGCTCGACGATCACGTGATCACTGCGGAGGAGCGCCGTGAGCTGACTGAACTAGCGCGGGACCTTGGAATCAGCTCAGCGCAGGCGCGACTGGCCCACCAGCGTTACTTCGACGCGGTCGTCGCTGCTGCGCTGCGCGACCATGTCGTTACGCCAGACGAGCATCATCTGATGCGGCAGATCGCTGTCGCGCTCGAACTGCCTGAGGCTCCGATCCCAGACATCACCGAATTGCCATCCGTGAACGGCATCGCCGCCGGTGCACGCGTTTGCTTCACCGGGACAGCGGTGGTGGACGAACAACACTTTGAACGCGAGGCGTTGGAGTTCCTTACAGCCAAGGCCGGACTGCAACCAGTCGGATCGGTGACCAAGAAGAACTGCGATTTGTTGGTAGCGGCCGACGCCTCCAGCCAGTCGGGCAAGGCCAAGAAGGCGAGGCAGTACGAGATCCCGATCATGGAAGTTGCCGACTTCCTGAACTGCATCGACTGAGCCGATTCCAAGCGCTTCCCGGGATCGTGAGCAGGCCGCTCCCGATCCGGTCGCGGCGGGGGTTGAGAACTGGCTGCTTGGAGCGATTCTCGTTTTCTATTGGTGTCTCGCCTTGCAGATGGTGCGGACATCGCACGTACGGCATCGGGTCCCGGGCGAAGGATCGAATTCGCGGTTACGAATCCTGTGGGCAGCTTCGTCAACTTCGCGTTCGGCCGACTGAATCGTGGCAGTGTCGATCTTGACGGGTTCTCGGGTGCCTTTGAGATCGTGGACGTAGGCACCTCGCACGTCGAGACCCTCTCTGCGACCGGCGTCGGCGTAGACCTGCAACTGGAGCTTGTAAGGATCAGTCGAACCATCTGTTGATGTCTTGTAGTCGACGATCGCGAGCGCGCTCGGGACTTCATTCTCCTCGTCCAAGATGACGTCGGCGCGCCCTGACACGGTGACAGCGTCGAGGTGAAGCTCGAACGGTCGCTCGGTTTCCCACACGCGGTGCAGATCGTCCTCGTGGTTCCTGATGTAGCCCTGGATGAGAGCCTTGGCTGCGTCCTTCATGGTCCGGTGGGCGGCCTTGTTGGCTGCGGGCAGGAAGAAGTGGTTGTCGAGCATCTGCTCAACGTCGCTCTCGGTCGGTACCGCCCCGACGGATTGAGTTTGCTCCGCGACGCGTCGTAGGAGGTGGTGCACGGCTCTTCCGTAGCCCAGCTCGGGGGCGAGCCGGGGCTGGAAGCCGACAAGGGTGCGGAGCCGGTATGCCATCCCGCAGTTGAGAAATGAAGCCAGATCGCTGAAGGTGATCGCGAGCGGGTCCTGGTCAGCCGACGAGCGAGACTCGACCTCCGGCAGCACGACGTCGCCCGGGTCGATGTGGTGGGAGTCGAGTTCCGTCCAGTAAGGGCTGGGCTGGACGTAGTTCTTGGTGACCCGATCGTGCCGCGAGACCGACAACCAATCACGTGCACGCGAGATCGCTACGTAGAACAGCCGGCGCTCATCGGCATCGGATCCTTCGTATCGGGTCGCATTGAACAACTTGCGAGGAATGATCCAGTCCCGCTCTCGCCCCATCCTGGACGGAGGGAATCGATTCTTGGTCATCGAAGGGACGAACACGGCCGGCCACTCCAAGCCTTTGGCCCTGTGAATCGTGGTGATGTCGACCGCGTCGACGGTGACGTCCGGTTCGCCGTCGAATCCTTCGTAGTTGCCTTGGGCGTAGTTGATGATGTGAATTGCGAGATTCCTGTGGTACCACTCGCCGGCCCACTCACCCCCTACCTGCTCGCCGTAGTTGTCTGCGTCCTGTCGGGAACGACGCCGGACGCTTTCGTAGTCAGCGAGGAGCGACGTGAAGCGGGCAAGCGTGCCCAGCGAGCTGAGCCGGATCGGGTCGTCGAGATTCCAATCACGAACCTCGAGTACGTCGAGCAGATCGTAGTAGTCCCCTACGAGATCGGCGGTTCGACTCTCATCGAGTGAGTTCTTCTGCCACCGCCTTAGGTGGCGCTTCAGCCGGTTCGCGTGTGTCTGGTCTCGAAGTCCAAACACCGATTCGTACTCTGCCACCAGTGACCCGAGTTCCACGGCACCGCCTGTCTCGTATGGCTCTCGCCAGTCGACGTCAGTCAGCCAGCAGTAGGTCATGCCAAGGGCCTGGGCCTCCGGCTGGTCGAAGAGCCCGGTGCGACCCCCAGGCTGGACTGGCACGCCGTTCGCGTTGAATGCCACGAGCAGCTTCGAATAGGCCGCTCTGGTCCGGACGAGTACGCCGATGTCCTTGTAGGGAAGCCCCGCGTCATGCAAGTCGCAGACCATCTCGGCGATCCCGCCGGCTTCTGCCTGTTCGTCCTTCTCGTCCCATACGACCACCCGCGGGGCAGACCCAGCCGAAGGCCGATGCGACCGCATGACCTTCGGCAGTCGGTCGGGAATGGACTTGGCGAAACCGTTGGCGGTCCTCACTATTTCGGGCCTACTCCGCCGATTTGTCGTGATGCTGAAGCTGGTCACCGGCGCGTAGCGATCCGCGAACGTGACGATGTTCTCGACGTCTGAACCACGCCACTGGTAGATGGCCTGATCGTCGTCGCCGACGACGCACAGCTCGGTGTGCGGACCGGTGAGCCGCTCGATGAGCGTTTCTTGCGCAGGATTGATGTCCTGGTACTCATCGACAATCAGGTGTCGAAGTTGGTCGTGGACTCTTGCAGCGACCTCGGGACGACCGAGCTCCTCCACAGCCGAGCGGATCTGCTGACCGTACGTCAGCAGCCGGTATCGGCTGAGAGCCGCGTGGTAGTCCGTGAGGGCCGACCTGAATTCCTCGGGGAGCCCGTCGACATCCAATAGCTCGTTGTCGACTACCTCGACATTCTCGAGGAATCTTGCAACAGAGCGAAAGAGTCGGTTGCTCTCGTCGAACTGTCTAATTCCAAGCCGGCTCGCCTCCCTGCATGCAAAGGCTGTGAGTTGATTCTCGTCGAGGACATCGAAGTTCTCATACTCGGGCACGTGCACCTGGAGCAGCCTGAAGCAATAGGCATGAATGGTGCCGACAAAGAGGCCACTGAGCTGGTCGATGGATCCGGGCCCCATCCGGTCGACGACCCGAAGTTCGATGCGCTCCTTGAGCTCACTCGCCGCTCGCTCCGTGAAGGTGAAGGCGACGATGCCATCAGGCCGGACACCATCCGCCAGCAGGTCTGCCACACGCTGGGACACCACCTCGGTCTTGCCCGAGCCAGCTGACGCAATGATCTGCAGGTGCGTGCCTCGGTGCTTGACAGCCTTGAGAGCGTCGCCGCTCAAACGTGGTGCTACGACCATTGCGTACCAACTTCTGGCATGAGGATCAGGTCGACGAATATCGAAGGACTGGCGCATTCTTGCCGAGAGCCGTTGGTCAAGCAGCCTTGCCTGAGATGACCTGGTCCCGCGCCTCCCGGTGTCATCGGCTCATGCCAAGTCACGCTGGGGCGCTGTCCGCCAGATCGCTTGATCATTCGTGGTGCAACCGGAATGAGGGGCTTTGACGGCAGGCCTGCGGCCGTATCAGTGGCTTCGTGCAGTTCAGGCTTGCTGTGTCAATCCTCTGGTGTCAGCGATGGCGGAAGTTCGCCGATGATGCGGGCGCTCTCGACGGACACGTGGATGAGCCGGCGCAGGTGCCGGATGAGGTTGTAGGGCTCGTCTGCCCACGCTTCCCATTCGTTCGGATCGTCGGTGATGCCGGACTTCGAGTCGTGCTTGTGGCGGAGGCTGTCGATCGCCCACTTGAGCGGTGATCGTCCCGAGATCGTGTACGCATGTGCAGCGTCGGGGATGTTGACGAGTCGGCAGCGGGCGTTGACCTCCAGCACGCTGCGGTCAGCCTTCTTATCCGCTCCCTTGCCCCAAACGAGTTTCTCGATCCGATACGCACTCGGGTCAGCGATCGCGTCGGAGGCGCCGTCGTTATCTACCTCGCCGTCCAGGAGGCAGTCCACTGGGTGCTCCGGCACTTCGTCGTAGCCGATGTGCAGGTCCATCAGTTCGCGTCCCGCTGCTCGGAATGCTCCGAAGTCCGACGCGAACGGCACCCGAGGCAGGTTTCGCTGCAAGTCGTGTTTGTACTTGTCGCGCCAATCAGGGGCGTGCATCACGCCGTACAGGTACTCCCAGACGTCGTCCTTCGAAATTGAGTCGTCGCCATAGTGCTCTCGGAAATGTTCCAGGCACCAGTCCGTCACATTGTCGCCATCACCATCAGATACCTCCTCCAAGCCGAGGTCAAGGGTGCTGCTCATAGCGGAACCTCACTGATCTTGCGGTGGCGGACGATGACGCGCCCGGCAGGGTCCACGAGATGAAGGTCGGGAAGCACCCCCGTTGCCAGCGCCGCGAACATGGTGCGAGTCGACGGTGTGCTTACCATGACTGCCTCCGAAGTATCACGCGCGTCTGCTGCGAACCCTTGATGGCGGCGATGTCCGGCACCGTGTCTGATGCCAACGCTTGGAATGTCATGTTCGAGGGACTTGTCACCAGGATCGCCTCCGTGGCATGATCCTGGACGGTTGAATGGTTCCAACCGCTTGTAAGTCGCCGACCCGCCGACTCGCCAGGGCTCCGAAGACTGCTCGGTTGTTCGGTGCCGTGATGAGGATCGAACTTCTGTTTCTCTCTCTCTCTCTCTCTCTCTCTCTCTCTCTCTCTCTCTCTCTCTGCATCTGGGAACAGCGAGGTCGCGGCTTTGCTCTGGGCCAAGATGCGGTCGTCGTCATAGAGCCAGCGGGTGACGAATGGGCGATACAGCACCTTGCGAATTCGATCTGAATCGAACTCAATTTCGTCTTTCCGCTTGAGAGCTTGCTTCAGAGCCGCGGTCCAGCGGATAGCACCTGGATTCTCGTTGCTGGTGAGATAGTCGAAACTCCCGCCCTGCTCGACGTACAGTTTTCGAGCCGTCTCATAAGCCTTGATGAGCCGCTTGACTCTCTCGATCAGAGCGTCGCGGCTGAACGAATAGACATATGGGTCAAGGTTGGTCTTGACGCCGAGTTCATGCCTTGACACAGCCGATGCGTCACCGTCTCTAGCGCTGGCGCACACGGGGAGCAGTTCATGGAAGCTGCCATCAGTGATGTTCACCCAGTGGTGCCTGTCGTTGACTGGCACCATTTCGAATTGATTGTTGCTGATGTCGCTGAGGTCGTTGAGCCAGCGGAATTTCTCGCCACGCTTCGTGTACGCCGGGACTTCTGCGTAGTGCAAATTGCCTTGATCGCGTCCAAGGCGTTTTGGGTCGCGAACGAGAACTGTGACTTGTACACCGTTGCGCGAGTGCTGATCGAAGACATTGTCGGCTTCGGCTTTCCGATCGTCGCCGGATTTCCTTGCATCGCCGCGCAGGTTGATCACATAGATGTCGCTGAACTCATCCCTCAGAGCGGCGCGTGCACCTGTGAGGGAAGGTGCGTTCGCCAACGAGTTCGGGTGTACAAGCGCGATGATGCCGGGCTTCTCCTCGCTGTCAGTGGACTGCTGGATGCGGTCGGAAGCCCAACGGAGCGCCTCGATGTAGAGATCCCCGGCAGCGGGTCCCATGCCGACACCGGTGACCTCCTTGTGCCTCACGCCGAACGTGGCGCGTACCCGCTGCTCGATTTCGGGATACTCGATGTTGGGGTTGTCGTCGCCTGCTGACTTCTGCCCAGCGGACCATGGCGGGTTGGCGACGATGACTCGAATGGGCAGCTTGTTCTGCGCGCGGGCGCGTGCGGAGTTGTCGTCGAATCCGGGGATGCTGCCTTGACGTGTGTTGCTGCTGAAGGTGTCGCCGAAGACGATGCCCCGGTATTGGCGGTAGTCGGTATCGACGCCTCGTTCGGCGGCTGCGGCTTCGATCTTGAGTGCTGCGATGTAATAGGGGAGTAACACGACTTCGTTGGCGTGCATTTCGGGCGGGTTGCAGTTCTGGTGTTCGCCTTCGCCGTCGCACGCGGCGGCGGCGCCTTGGAGGCACTTGCCGCTGTACTTGCGGACGAGATCGCTGTCGTCCACGAGCGGGCTGCCGTCGGGGCGTGTGGCGGTGAGCAGCCGGTGCAGGAATGTGCCTGTGCCGACGAACGGATCGAGGACGTGCACGCTCTCGGCAGTCAGCCCGTAGCCGAAGTGCTTGCGGCAGGCTGTATCAGCGGAGCGCAGCATGAAGTCGACGATTTCAACTGGGGTGTAGACGATGCCGAGTCGCGAGACCGTGTCTGCCATCGCGTGAGCGAAGAACCCTTCGTATATCTGTCTGAGCAGGTCGACGGTTTCAGCGGGGCTGTGGCTGTCTTTGAGCATTTGCTGCATGGTGCGGTAGCTGCGCGCCAAGGGTGTGAGCAGGTCGCCGAAGACTTGGTCGGCGCTGGACGCCTCCGGGTCGGTTGTGGACGCGGCGTGGGCATCGGCGAGCGCGTCCAGGAACCGATTGACGGCTCGCGAGATGGGGTTGCGGGTAGCGAACTGGGCTTCGGCGAACAGGTGGTCGAACACGGGGATGGTGACGATGTGGTGGGCGACCATCTGCTGTGCGGCGTTGGGGGTGAGGTGCGCTCCGACGGCTTCGCGCATGGCAGCAACGAATCCGTCGAAGGCGACTCTGCAGGTCGGCTCGCCGATTAGGTCCGCGGTTCGGCGTTCGACGCGTTTGCAGACATCGGCGGCGCGTTGTCCCCATGTGGGCCACATCTGTTTGTCGCCGCACTCGGTGACGATCTTGGATGCGACGGCTTCTTCAAGCCGCTTGACGAACTGGAGACTGAGAATGCCCTGCTCGGCTATCTCGGAGTCGGTGAGGACTTCAGGGTTTTCGGGTTGGTTGGGCTTGATGATGATGGGCGAGTTGACTTGGGGGTTGTTGACCCAGTAGTCGACGCGTTCGTCGTGGCTGCGCAGCGCACGCACGACTTCCCACACGGTTTTGAAGTCGCTGCCGTCGAGCACCTCGGTGTCGGTCATTTGGCAGCCGTCTGGCACGATGACCGGGATGACCACATAGCCGTAGTCCTTGCCTTCGGCTTTGCGCATCGCCCGGCCGACAGCCTGTGTCACCTGAACAGGCGACCGCTTGGGCTCCAGGAACACCACGGCGTCCAATGCGGGGACATCCACGCCTTCGGTGAACAGCTGAGCGTTGCTGATCACCCGGCAACGCGGCTCGCCAGTGGTGTCGCGGCTCTGCTGTTCCAAAGCGTTGAGAGCTTCAGCGCGTGCTACCGCTCGTGTGGTGCCGTCCACATGGTCCACTTTGAGGTCAAGGAAGTTGCGTCCGGTGTTCGCTTCGCGGACTTCCTCCGCGATGGCTTCCCACAGCCGCCCCTCCAGGCCCTCGTCCGCGAAGTAGGCGTCCTCTGAGCAGGCTTGGGAGGATCGCACGGTGTTGGTAAATGCGATCGCTGTGCGCAGATGCCGATGCTGCGCGTCGCTGGTGATCTCACCTGCGACGGTGCCCGGAGCGCGAATCTGACTCTCTGGGGTCGCCATCGCGTCCCAGCAGCCGAGCAGCTTGGTGGCGTAGTCGGAGTCCACCTTGGCTTTGCGGGCACGATCAGACGCAGTGATCTCTGTGACGCGCTTGCCCGCGCCGTGCATTGCCGCTTCTTTTTCGTTGACGCCGACCACCAGCACCCGGTAGTCGGACACCAGGTCCTGTTCGATGGCTTCTACGAAGCTCATCTCGTAGAAGACCGGACCGAACACCAACTCGTCGTCCATCGAGAACGAGTCTCCTGCGGCGCCGAGCTCTTCGACTTTGCGGCGTTGACGCTCGGTGAACACGCGCGGTGTTGCCGTTTGATACAGCCGCTTGGTTGCGGGCACGTAGTCGTCTCTGTGGACCATCACGAACGCCGACGCGGACTTCTCCTTGGTTGCTGAGCCAATGCCAGTGCTGCGGTGCGCCTCGTCGCACACCACCAGATCGAACACGACCCCAGGCGCATGCTCTTCGAGCACTTGAGACAGCAGCGGCACCGACTGGTAGGTGCAGAACCACACATGCATCGCCCCGTCAGTGACCGGGGTCTGCATCGTCTCGGCGATCTGATCCCGGTTCGTACTCGGCGGCGCCAGCAGCTCAGCCAGCTCGGACTTTGTGGCAGAGGTTCTCTTGCCGGCGGTCACATCCGAACACACCGCCCCATAGCGATGAGGCAGCGCACGATGCGCAGCCCACACACGCATCGTCTGGGACATCAACGCGATCGACGGCACCAGATACAGCACACGACCGCCTCTTCCGACCTGCTGCTCAGCAGCCCACAGCGACACCAGCGACTTGCCGGTGCCACACGGCATGTGCACCTGCCCGCGGTCATGTTCAAGGAAGCCCTTGGCGATCTTGTTGAGTGCCTCGGTCTGGTCGGGGCGCGGTACAGCGCGCTGTGTGAATTCGACCTTGCCGGGATCCTCAAAACACTCCTGCCAGCGGATCGGCCACTTGTCCAACTCGAAGCTGCTGAGCACCTCGCAGCGTTTGGTCGCGTTTTCGATCTTGCTCCACGACGGATCGGTGAGCTCCCCAGTGTTCACCAGCAGACTGCTCGTGAACGGCTGCTTGCCCGCCTCGGCCAGGAAGCTGTTGATGTCGCTGCTGGGCACCTTGGAGCCCGCCTCATAGAGCTTGCACTGGATCGCGCACACGCCGCCGTCGCGCTCCGCGGCCACCAGGTCCACGCCCGCGTCGGAGCCATAGCCGAACGTGATGCGATCAGGCCATTCCGTCCACAGCCAAACACGCTCGAATCGGTCGCTGTACTGCGGGTTCTTCTCGAATGCGGCGCGCATCACACGCTCGAATATGCGGCCCCGTTCCTGCGGCGATTCGCTCACCCGGCGCAGCGCCCGGAAGACCTCAGGATCGAAGAGCACGCCTTGATTCATCTGCTCGGCGAGTTCGCCGCCCAGGGTTGCCGCCACTACGACTCCGCTGCGCCTGTTCCCGCGCAATGTCGTGTGAGGGTGCACGGCCGCTTACACCCAGAGCCACGCGCGAAGTTGCCCCTACGAGATCGCGTGCCTCGGTTCTTGTCGATTCCATCTGCCCTGTTGCGCTGCATGACGTATGACAATAGTAACAATGCTCAATATAGGGTGCAGATAGTTCATAATCGAAGCATTGTCTTGTGATCGGCGACGGTGTGGCTCGACCTGTGAGAGCAGAACAGCGCTTTGACACGGGTGCCCGAAACGTCGTCGCGCCGATTCCGATTGGACGCTTGCGTAGCGGCTGACCTCGACGAACTTGCGGTCCCTTGGGGAACCCTCCGGATCTTGCTCCCCGTGAAAGGAACGAACATGACGCCGACGTTGTACCGGGACACGGGCTACTCGCTCACGCATCTGGTCGAGGACATCAAGCACGGCAACATCGCGTTGCCGGACATCCAACGACCGTTCGTCTGGTCGGCAGCGAAGGCGCGGGACCTGTTCGACTCGCTCTACCGGGGGTACCCGGTCGGCACGCTGATGCTCTGGGAGACAGGCGCGGACGCCGGCACACGGCAGGTCGGTGGTGGCGAGAACGAGAAAGTGGCGGAGCTCCTCATTGTTGATGGGCAGCAACGGCTCACATCGCTCTACGCGATCCTGACCGGCCGACCGGTGCTGACCAAGACGTTTGAGGAGCGGCAGATCCGCGTTGCCTTCTGCCCCGAAGACGAGACCTTCGAGGTCACAGACGCCGCCATCGAACGAGATCCCCAGTTCATTCCCGACATCACGGCACCGTGGCGCGGCGGGTTCAAACAAACCGTTCGTAGCTTCCTCGCCCGCCTAGCGGACGACGAATCGAAGCACCTGACGGAAGAACAGAAGGACGAGCTCGAAGACCGCATCGACCGGGTGCGTGATCTCCAGAACTTCCGCTTCCAAGTGATTGAGCTCAACGCTTCGGCCGACGAGGAGCAGGTCGCCGAGGTCTTCGTTCGAACCAACTCTGAGGGCGTCAAGCTCAACCAAGCGGACTTCATCCTCACGCTCATGTCGGTCCACTGGGAGAAAGGCCGTCAACAGCTCGAGCTGTTCTGCAGAGACGCCGTTGATGTTGCGGTGAAGGGCCCCTCGCCGAGGAACGCGTTCATCGACCCAAGCCCCGATCAACTATTGCGGGCCGGCGTCGGCTTGGCGTTCCGCCGCGGCAGGCTGCAGCACGTCTACAGCATCCTGCGCGGCAAGGACCTTGAGACCGGCGACGTTTCGGCTGGTCGTCGGGCCGCACAGTTCGACGAGCTCCGACGCGCGCAGGACGACGTCCTCGACCTGACGAACTGGCACGAGTTCCTGAAGTGCCTCACCCACGCTGGCTTCCGAAGCCGTCGCATGGTCACCTCAGAAAACGCTCTCATCTACACCTACGTGCTCTGGCTCATCGGCAAGCGTGACTTCGGTCTCGACCTCAAGACGCTGCGAGGTGTCATCGCCAGGTGGTTCTTCATGGCACACACAACCGGCCGCTACACGTCCTCGCCGGAGAGCCAGATCGAGGCGGACCTCGGCCGGGTGGCCGCACTCGCGCACGGCGACGGCGCGGCCTTTTGCAGTGAGTTGGATCGCTTGGTCCGGGCGAACTTCACCGGTGACTACTGGGAGATCTCGCTGCCGAACCGCCTGGACACGTCGTCGGCGCGATCGCCTGTCCTCTTCGCTTACTGGGCCGCGCTCAACCTGCTCGACGCCGAGCTGCTCTTTAGCGACCTGAGGATCCGGGAGCTGCTTGATCCGAACGTCACGGCGCCAAGGTCGATCGAACGGCACCATCTCTTCCCGCGTGCGTACCTGAATGCGCAGGGGGTCACCACGACTCGCCAGGTGAACGCGATCGCCAACATGGCCTTCCTCGACTGGCCCGAGAACGCCACGATCAGTGCGGAAGACCCTCTGGAGTACTGGCCGGGCATGACCGCTGGTATGGAGGCGGAACGCCTACATCGACAGCGCTACTGGCATGCACTGCCCGTGGGGTGGGAACAGCTCGATTACCCGACGTTCCTTGAACGGCGTCGCGATCTGATCGCGCGGGTGGTGCATGACGGCTTCAATCGCCTATGGGACGAGGATCCGGGGGATGAGGTGTCGTCGACGCTCGCTGACCTGCTTGCCGTCGGTGAATCGCAGACGGTCGAGTACAAGTCGACTGCTCGGTGGAATCTCCACACGGAACAGGTCGACAAGAAGCTGGAGCACGTCATCACCAAGACGGTGTGCAGATTCTTGAACGCAGAGGGCGGGACGCTGCTGATCGGCGTCGATGATGGCGGTCAGGTGCTCGGTCTACAAGACGACATGGCCACGCTTGGCGGCAAGGCGTCTCGCGACGGCTACGAGCTCTTCCTGCGCCAGCGGTTGGACAACGACCTGTCGATCCCGACCGCAGGCGTTGTCAAGCTCGGTTTCGAGCGGGTCGACGATGCCGACGTTTGCGTTGCATCTGTGGCTGCGAGCGGTAAGCCGGTCTTTGCTCGCCCGAGGGATGGAGGACCCGCTCCGACCGAGTTCTGGGTACGGGTCGGCAACGCAACGAAGCAGCTGCATGGCGAGGACATGCTGGAGTACCAGTCTGGCCACTGGGCTTGAGGGCTGAAGTCTCCAGAACACGTCGAGGTCCTTCCTAGGATTTGAGACACTGAAGTCGCGATGGTGCTGCGGGTACGACGACAGGGCCGCCCAAGCTGGAAAGGGCATCGATGGTAAGAGCGCCATTCTCAATCCGAAGGAGTTCTGATCCAACTGCGCGAGAGCAGTTCGAGACACTCAGAGAAGGCGTACCCCGTGGCTTGAACCCCACCCTGTTGAAGTTCGTACAAGAACACCTCGGTGAGTCGACAGGGCTTGGTAGACCGCCCAAAGTCATCGACGATCACCGGTACCGGCTGTCGCGGATTGTCGACCAGCCCTTGCCCTATTGGCTTCGTGACCTTGTCGACGAAGCCAAGGACAACCCAAGTCTGCTTCTGAACGTCGTCGACTACGTAGTTCACTACTGCCAGTTGAAGCCGTCTCGATTGCCTCAGCTGCAAGTGGCTCTCGAAGAAGGACGCAGCGCGTACGTGGTGGGTGTCGACAGTGGAGGGCATCTCGAGCTACAGCACCGTCAGCCGCCCGAACTAACGGAGTTGATGAACGAGACCTTGAGCGGTCGAGACGAAGTGGCGCGGCAGTTGGCGGCTGCTTGGTCCGGTGCCTTTGGGCGCACTCCCGACTTGAAGGCAGCGTGTGACGCAGCCGTGGTAGCAGTCGAAGAGGCTGCCAAGCCGGTAGTAATCCCGAATGACCAACGAGCGACACTCGGGCTCATCATCAAGGCGCTTGAGGACAAGCCGGAAAAGTGGACGACCGTCACGGGTTCCGACCGAGACATCGATTCCGTGATCGGAATGCTGCGATTGGTGTGGACGGGGTTCACCCGGCACGGCGGTGACCCATCGCCGATCCCGCTTACCCCAGAATTGGCGCAGATGATCGTTCACACAGCGGTGCTGCTGGTGCACTGGTTCCAATCCGGAAGCGTGCGGCGAATGACTGCCTGATCCGTCAATCTCGTTTTAGCTTGGAACCACACCTCGTCTGAGCTAGACCGTCAACAACCGCCGTCAGCCTCGGCTCTAGGCTCGGGGCGCGACGCGGACCCGGAGGGGTGCATGGCTGGCCGTGATCTCAAGGAGCTGTTCCGCGCATTCCGCAACGCTGACGAGCTGGCGTTTCGCCGGGCGGCGAACACGATCATCGAAGAGGAAGAGGCGCGCCATCACGTTGCCCTCGCCCGCGACTTGCGCAAGATCCTTGCCAGCGGTGAGTCCATCGACATCGGCCAAGGCGATGTTCGGCTGTTGCCTCCGCCAACCGACCCCGATCAAGGTTGGGATCTTGCGACCCTCCAGCACCCGGAGCGCTACCTCGGCAACCTTGTCCTCCGCCCTGCGGTGCGGACCGTACTGACCGACCTTGCCAAGGAAGTCCCTGAATGGAGCAAGCTTGAGGGGCTCGGTGTGCCACGTCGCAACCGGGTCATCTTCTACGGTCCGCCTGGTTGCGGAAAGACGTCAGCCGCCGAGGCACTTGCGGCCGAGCTTGGCGTGCCGCTAGTCGTGGTTCGACTCGACGCAATCGTGTCGTCGTACCTCGGACAGACGGCGAGCAACCTCAGGCGGATATTCGAATACGCAAGCTCCGCGCCGTGGGTCGTGCTGTTCGACGAATTCGATGCGCTTGGTCGTGAACGGAGCGATCCCAGCGAACATGGCGAGATCAAGCGAGTCGTGAATTCGTTCCTCCAGCTGCTCGACTCGTACACGGGTCCTGGCATGCTGATTGCTGCGACAAACCACGAAGAGACACTTGACCGAGGATTGTGGCGGCGCTTCGACGAGGTGGTTGAGTTTCCGCTGCCGACGGTCAGGGAGATTCGATCGATCCTGCGGCGCGGCCTCAAGCACGTGAAGGCGGAGCCGCTGCCCATCGACGAGATGGGAACCGAGCTGCGCGGTCTGCCCCATGCAGCAGCCGAGGCAACTGCATGGACGGCGATAAGGATCGCAGTGAGAAGCAACCGGACGGCAGTGTCGGTCGACGATCTCACGGAGGCGGTCGCAGCGACGAAACGGCGTCGTTGGTAATTCGTGCCGAGACATCTTCCGTTGCCGCGGCCGCACGATGTCGGATCACGCCGTGCACAGCCGGCGGGAGCCGGCGACGTGCCGCGGCCCGAGCACCGCTCCCATGGCAAGAGACTCCAAGCGAGTCTCGAGGTAGCGCTCGCCCCACCACAAGTATCAGCGCGTGTAGGGGGAGTCGAACCGAGGCTGGTGTTCAAGATTCGCGCGACGTCACGACTTACTGATGGCGACCTCTGGAATAAAGGGCTCCAGCACCTCGGTGAATCTTCGGGCTGGGACTACTTCGTCCTGCCACACGACGAGAATGCGACCACCTTCCGGGAGGCAATTGAGACGTACCGGCGCAGTGCTCAAGGCAAGTCGGTCTTCGAGCTGATCGACGACATCGAGCCGTATGGCCCCGAGGATCGACGAGGTCCAGGCATCGAGTCAGGTCAGGCGCTCACGTTCCCGCTGCTGGTCGATGTTCATCTCTGGCCAGCTTCGACGGGCATGGAGGCAAGGGAGCGCCTCGCGGCTGTCCGGACCTTGCTGCGTGAACAAGAACTCGCGGCAGACGAGCAGCCCGCTTTTCTGCTGGTTCGTGCGTTGGTAGATGAAGCGACGCTGGATGAACTGCTCTTGGTTTCCGCAGTCGAACGTGTCCGCGTGCCGCCGAGCCCCTACCTGTCTCCCAGCGACTGGATAGGCCCATCAGCTCTGGACGCCGTCGAACAGCCGCCGTCGCGTTCCGGCGTTGTTGGCGTGATCGACGATGGAGTGTTGACCGGGCACCCGCTCCTCCAAGGACTTGTTGATGGCTTCGAGGTGCCGGCTGAACGCGCTTGGCAACCTCCCACACAGCACGGGACTATGGTCGCTGGTCTCGCGGCTTACGGGGACTTCGAGAGTGCTTTGGGCGGTGGAGCCCCGCTGCCTTCACCCATTCGGGTAGTTGCGGCCCGAGTAGTCGAGGATTCGACGAGAAATGGCGCGGCGACGTTCCCCACAGCGACACCGGAGCATCGGATCCTTGAGGCGGCGATTCGCGAAATTGTTCGGCGCGGTGCACGTGTGATCAATATTTCACTCGCAGACCGGTCGCGGTACGCAGGACCCCATGTGGATCACCGCACCGAGATGCTGGACCAGCTTGCGCGGGAACTGGATGCCGTCATTATCACGGCGTCAGGGAACGTAGGGGAAGCACTCCTTCCTGATGTCGAACATTTGCATTCCGGCCATCCGGATCACCTGCTGTCCGACGAATGCCGGGTGGCCGAACCCGCGATCGCCGCCAACTGCCTCACTGTCGGGAGCGTCGCACGGTCCAGTCAAGGTGCGCATCCCGACGGTGATACGCCGCCGCAGCTTCGAGCCGTTGCCGAAGTCGACCAGGTGTCACCGTTCTCACGTTCTGGGCCGGGCTTCCGCCCGAAAGGCTCCGTGAAACCGGACCTCGTGCACTACGGCGGCAATCTCGTAAGCCAGGCCAGGCTGTCGCAGCGAACGCTGTCCAACACGAATGTTGGAGTTGCTGCGATTTCACTCGGGTTTCCCGACCTGTTCCATGCGTCGAGCGGTACGTCGCTTGCGGCACCGCGCGTCGCCAGAATCGCCGCCGTCGTTCGTGACGAGTATCCGGAGGCCTCGGCAAATCTGACCAGAGCACTTGTCGGGCTCTCGGCACGAGTACCGACTCCACACAAGACGAGGAGCACCGCCAAGGCCGCAGAGGTCGCGAAACATCTAGGTCTTGTCGGTTACGGACTTCCAGATGAGCGACGCGCGGTCGAATCGCTTCAGCACAGGGTGGTGATGACCTTCGATGGAGACATTGAGACGGACACGAGCGTCATCCATCAGATTCCTGTGCCCGAGGAATTCGCCATTGGCAAGTCAGACCGGACTATCGCGATCGCCCTCGCCTACGATCCACCGACGCGTCGCTTTCGCCGCGAATATCTGGCAGGTCGTATGCGAATCGATCTGTACCGGGCATTCGACTTGGACGAGCTGCGAGCAATCATGGCGAGGCAGCCGACGAATGCCGACAAGTTGAACCTGCCGAGTGATCGGCGACGAGTGCAGCACTTGAAGCCATCCACGAACGCGGTCCGCTTCTCGACACTTCAAGTGCGACGGTGGCATGCGCCAGCTGCCACGTCCCTCGACCCGAACGATGGGGAGACCTACTACCTCGTTGTGACTCACGTCAGCGAACCTTGGTCTGAGCTAGCGGAGCCGGGATACGACCGGCAGCGTTACGGCCTTGCTGTGGAATTGGAGGACCGTGAACGGCAACAGATCAACATTCTCGAACGAGTTCGGGCACGCCTACGCGCCGTTGTCTGAGCCTCGATGTTGGTCGTCGGCCGCTTCCGGATGAAGCGAAACTCGAGACTTCACGAGTCATGAGGTGAAGCGCCCGGCGTCGCTACGATCCTCCGTTCGTGGAGCACACGTCGAATGAACCGTCGCCAAGTCCTGCTGAAACGCCGCCTGACTGCCCGCGCTGCGGTGCGGGAATGGTTCTGCGCACCGCTCGACGGGGGGCGAATCAGGGGAATCAGTTCTGGGGTTGCCCGACCTTCCCGAAATGCCGCGGCGTCGTCCCAGTTGCCGGCTCAGAAGCTGTCGCGAGCGGCGCCCAGGACCCCGTCGGGCCCGCAGCTGAGATTCCTGATGGCCAGCCGAAAGCGGCTGAATCGGATGCTTACGCTGAACCGGCGGCACCGGACACGAACGGCGACCGCAGCGTCAACGGACGACGTCGTTGGCGGGACAAGCTCGCCAAGGCCGCCATCGGCACGGTCAAGACGGTCGACAAGACCCGGCGATTCATGCTGGAGGCCGAGGAACCGGACGCATCGGGCCGTTGGACTCCCGAGCATCGCCGCAAGGTGCTTCGTTACGTCTACGAGCGGGACGGTCGTCGCTGTGGAGTGTGCGGTGCCGAGACACGTATCGAAGCCGCCCACGTGGAGCACATCGTCCCGAAGATATTCGCCTACTTCGACATCAGCACGGCCGGCAAGGCAGTGCAGGGCACCCGGTACAAGAGCCTGCTGCACAAGCTCGACAACCTCCAGGCGTCCCACACCTACTGCAACAAGAACAAGGGCAACACGTCGGACGTGACCCGCTGGCGGCACGCGACGATGCCCCCGCTCGCGGTAGCGCTCGCCGAGGACGGTGCCGAGTTCCGGGTGCCGCAGCAGCCTGTCCAGGGCCATTAGCTAGCAACGCTCTGTGCGGGATCACGTCACCCCTGCTGAATCTGGCTTCGTGGCCGTCACAGCCCGCCTCTACGGTTGAGGCATGGCCGACAAGTCAGCGATCGAGTGGACCGAGGCAACGTGGAACCCGACCACGGGTTGCGATCGCACCTCGCCGGGCTGTGACAACTGCTACGCGCTCACTTTGTCCAAGCGGCTCAAGGCCATGGGCTCGCTGAAGTACCAGAACGACGGTGACCCCAGGACGAGCGGACCTGGCTTCAAGCTGACCCTCCACCCCTCATCGCTCGATGTGCCGAAACGCTGGAACGCTCCCCGGCTCGTCTTCGTGAATTCGATGAGCGATCTCTTCCACGAGGACGTGCCCGTCGAATTCATCGGACAGGTCTTCGATGTGATCCGAGAGACGCCCCAGCACACCTACCAAGTGCTCACCAAGCGAGCGCAGCGTCTGAGCCGAATTGCAGATGAGCTGGACTGGCCGTCGAATCTGTGGATGGGTGTCAGTGTCGAGTCGCGTCGCTACACGTTCCGTATCAATCACCTTCGCAAGACTCCCGCCGTCGTGAAATTCGTCAGCGCCGAACCGTTGCTCGGCCCGCTCGGTGAGCTGGATCTCGCAGGCATTCACTGGGTGATCGCGGGTGGCGAGTCCGGTGCCAACGCTCGGCCCATGGAACTGGACTGGGTCACTGAGCTTCGAGACACCTGCACGTCTGCTGGCGCGGCGTTCTTCTTCAAGCAGTGGGGTGGCAGGACTCCCAAGGCCGGCGGCCGGGAACTCGAGGGCGAATACTGGGACCAACTTCCGCTCAAGGTGGCGAGCTAGCCCAGTGGCGGTTCCAACCGGAGTCCTTTGGGAGCGCGACCCCCATACGGCCGCGAAGCACACGCTGCTACGTCGCTACCTGGACGCGTGGTTTCCGATCATGGCCAGCACGTTCCGGGACGTTGGCATCACATTCTTGGACGGCTTCGCGGGGCCAGGCAAGTACACGAACACCAGCGAGAGCTCGCCGGCGATTGCGATGGAGCGGGCGATGCGGGGCGAGGTAACGAGCTTGGGCACCCGGACGCGTCTTGTCTTAATCGAAGAACATCGCGGACGTTCCGAGCACCTGCAGAGCCATCTTGACGCCCGCTTTCCGCAGTCGGTCAGGCCGCCCGGATTGGTCGCTCGCGTCCATCATGGCGAGTGCGTCGATCTCTACGAGCAGGCCATAGCAAGCGTGGGCGGATGGGTTGGACCCGTGTTTGCGAACCTCGATGGTTGGGGAGCGGACGTCGATTACAGGATCGTGGAGCGCATTGCCCAACAGCGCTCATCAGAGGTGCTCGTCACGTTTCAAGGTCAACACTTCGTCCGATTCGTCAATCTCGAGCACCAGACGGGCGAGCGTGTCTTCGGCAATAGCGATTGGCGAGGTGTCGGTGACCTGCCGACAGAGGAGAAGCGGCCATTTCTGCTCGACCTATATCGCCTAGCCCTCCGTGCTGCTGGTTTCGACCATGTGCTGACTTTCGAAATGCTCGATGAGGGAGGGCGCTCGCTGTACCAGTTCTTTGGCACGAACAGCGAAACGGCCGTGGAGAAGTTCAAGGACGGGCTGTGGGAGGTGGACGGCGTCTCTGGCCAGCGCTTCCGAGATCCACGTGATCCCAATCAGTTGGCGTTCGACATTCTCGAGCCCGATTTCGCACCTCTTGAGAACACCATCTTGGAGTTGCTCGACGAGCGTGAGCAAAGCATGGAAGAGCTTCGCCAACACGCCCTGCTCGAGACGATCTACAAGCAGGCCCACGTCAAGCCGAGAGTGGATGCGCTGGTGGCCGAGGGGAAAGTGGAGCAGGTGCGCACGGGTCGGTCGTACAGGGAACGCGTCTTCGCTCGAACCCAGCAGTTGTTCTGATTCCCCGCTGTCCAGGCGTGGCTGACAAGTCGGCGATCGAGTGGACCGAGGCGACGTGGAACCCGACCACGGGCTGCGATCGGGTGTCGCCGGGTTGCGACCGCTGCTATGCGCAGACCCTGGCCAAGAGGCTCAAGGCGATGGGGTCGCCGAAGTACCAGAACGACGGCGACCCGCCGACGAGCGGGCCGGGCTTCAGGCTCACCTTGCATCGGTCATCGCTCGATGTGCCTCGACGCTGGAGCGCACCCCGCCTCGTCTTCGTGGATTCGATGAACGATCTCTTCCATGACGATGTGCCGCCCGAGTTCATCGCGCAGGTCTTCGAGGTGATCCGCGAGACGCCCCAGCACACCTACCAGGTGCTCACCAAGCGAGCGCAGCGGCTGAACCGGATCGCAGGCGAGCTCGACTGGCCGTCGAACCTGTGGATGGGCGTGAGCGTCGAGACCCGCCGGTACGCCTTCCGCATCGATCACCTGCGCAAGGTGCCCGCGGCGGTGAGGTTCGTGAGCGCCGAGCCGTTGCTCGGCCCGCTCGGCGAGCTCGATCTTGTGGGCATCGGCTGGGTGATCGCCGGCGGCGAGTCCGGTGCCGGCGCCCGGCCCATGGAACTGGACTGGGTCACCGAGCTTCGCGACACCTGCATCTCGGCCGGCGTGGCGTTCTTCTTCAAGCAATGGGGAGGCCGGACGCCCAAGGCCGGTGGCCGGGAACTCGAGGGCGAGCTGTGGGATCAGCTGCCGGTGAGCACGGCAGGCTAGGTCGGTGGCTGTTCCAGCTGGAGTATCGGCGCGGACTGCGAACCCGCTGGTATGGGCAGATTCAGAATTGCGTTGCATGGGCCGCTGGAGTGCCAATATCGTGGGCATCGTAAGCTCCTCGTCGGCCTCTCGTTGAAGCTGCTTGGGGCAGAACTTGGGGGGCGACGCCAACCGCGGCGGCGCCCCCCGATTGTTTCCCGAGGAAACCTCTGCCATGCCCTCGCCGAGTGATCAGCGGTTCTGAGCTGACCGTAGGCAGCATGCGAGTGTCGGCCGAAGCGATTTCTTCGATACGGTGTCCACACCCCACCGGGGCGCGTAACCCCGGTCCAACGGCCCCGACTTCGGTCGGGGCTGTTTAGCGTTTAGGCCTCGAATGCCTGGGCGTCGTGCTTGGAGTTTGCTCGAGCAGCGCCAGGCGGCGGCATCGCTTGGATGGAATTATCGTAATAATGCGATAATTCCATCTGCCGACAACCGTGATGGAGCCGAGCCGTGGCCAGACGATCTCGCTGGGAGGATGTCAAGGCAGGCCGCGGCGAGCCTTCCTCGACAACTCGTGCCGCCGTCGAGCAGGACCTTGCCTTGGGCCAGCTCATCCACGACCTGCGGGTGCAGGCAGGCCTGAGCCAGCGCGAGCTGGCAGAGCGCATGGGAACTACCCAGTCAGTGATTTCGCGCCTCGAGGAGGGTGGCGGAGCACGCAACCGAATCGACACCCTCGTTGGCCTTGCCTCTGGGCTGAACCGACACCTCGTGCTGTCATTTCCCGAGGAGCCTCCCAGCCAACTCCGCGACGCAGTCCAAGTCGTCTGAAGCGACCGCCATCCACTACGCCCGCGCCGCGTCATGCCGCGGACAGGTAGCCGCCCGCGAAAACGTCTGGAGTTCGTGAGCTGCCGTGGCTTATGGTGCTTGTGCACTTCGACATCGGCGCATAGGCCCTGGGCCGAACGCCACGTCCTACGGTCGCCTTCGGGCGGCCGTAGTTGCGTACCGATAGCGGTACTCCTGCGGCCGTCGCGCTGGGCAAGAATCCATAGCGTTGGATCGGGCCGAGGCCTCTCCAACGAGCGCAGCGAATAGGAGGACTTTGCTGATGCCGAGCGCCAGGAGATTCAGCGAACTGCGAGACGAAGCACGGCGCGATCCCGAACGTGCTCGGCGGATCAACGAGGCCAAGCTGAGAGCGATCGCCGAGTTACGCCCTAACAGCTCGTCGATGTCCCCACGACACGGGGAGTGACGCGGGTCAGATCAGAAGGCGGGATGACGGGCAACCACTCGGGACTGCTTGCCAAGCAGGCCACCGCTCTGTTCGTCCGCCTACTGGGGCTCAACTAGGTCGAATGCCGGAGGAACTGGTGCAGATCGTGAGATCTGGACCCACAAATACACTGGGTTGATGGCCGGCCGTCTTGAGACCGACACACGCGAAGTCGAGCGCCGTCCGCTCGGGCGGATGCCAGTCGCGATTCCGGCAGATGTTGGCGATCGATCGCTGGCCAAGGCAAAGGGCACGGTGAGGCTCCCGGACCACATCGCGTGGAGCCCGCCGTATGTCTATGACTTGGATGATCGCCAACAGCGGTGCCGGGCCTACGCCAGAGTCATGAGCGAGGGACTCGAAGCTGACGTGCGGTACTTCGTCGACATCGACGCGCTCGTCGACATATGGGACGAGATCTACCTCGCACCGCACGTGCGGGAGCGGTGGCATAACTGGCTCGCCGAACACGGGCGATTGACCTAGCTTCGCAGTGCTCACCGACCTGCAGGGACAGATTCGGCGCATCCTGACCGGGCTTGCCGAGTGCGACGAGTTCGCTCTCGCCGGCGGCGCAGCAATCATCGTCAGCGGAATCGCAGACCGTCCGACCAATGACCTCGACTTCTTCACACCGCATCCGAAGACTGTCGAAGCCTTGCTCCACGCCGCTCAGACCGCCCTTGAGCATGCAGGCCTCGAAGTGACACGCCTTGCCGAAGGAGCGACGTTCGCACGGCTGCGTGTCGGCGGGCCCGACGAGGCGACCTTCGTCGACCTCGCATCAGATGCCCGTATATTGCCTGCCCGCTCAACGGACACAGGTTTCGTGCTGGCAGAGGCCGAACTGGCGGCGGACAAGGTGCTCGCACTTGCCGGTCGTGGCGAATCCCGGGACTTCATCGACTTCCGGGGCTTGCTGAACCGCTTCGACATCGACCAGCTCTGCCAGCTCGCCGGCGAGAAGGACCCTGGCTTCGCTCCCGAGCAGCTGGCAGCCGTCTTGGAGTACTTCGACCGTATTCCGCGCGCTGAATTTGCGGACTACACCGACGATTACGACGGATTACGCGACTGCGTGCATGCAGCGCGTCAATCCCTCGAATAGCAGGCTCTGGCCGTCAACTTGTATGAGCGCTCGCCCGTAGCACCGCTCGCCGGTGAAGTGGCGCGACTTCTCACTATTTTCATAATTAGGGATATAGTTTCCAAAATATGGGCAAGTCAGCGACGCCGAAGCTGCTGCCGCTGCTGCGGTCGCGCCAGCAGGGCGAGATACTGGCTCGGCTGCTCGGCGATCCTGAACTCGAAGCCAGCGTCACGGACATCGCTGCGATGCTGGGCGTGCCGATCAGCTCTGTGCACCGCGAGATCGAGCGGGCACACGCCGCCGGCATCGTCACCAGTCGGAAGATCGGCAACGTCCGGCTCGTGCGGGCCGACACCGCCAGTCCCTACTACGGGGGACTCGCCGACGTGCTGGTCAAGGCATTCGGTCCCCCGCAGGTGCTTGCGGAAGTGCTCGAGGATGTCGACGGCATCGAGGCTGTGTACATCTTCGGATCGTGGGCGGCGCGCTGGGCTGAAGTTGGGGGCGACCGTCCCGTCGCCGACATCGACGTCCTCGTGCTTGGCGCTCCAGACCGCGATCGGCTCTACGCAGCGCTCTCCGCCGCCGAGAAACGACTCGGGCGCCCGGTCCAGGAAGCCGTGCGCCCGGCGGACTGGATTGCCAACGGCACCGACAGCTTCCACACAACCGTCGTCAGTCGGCCTCTGGTTCAGATCGATCTCGGTCAGGGCTGAACGGCCCCACGGCACCTTCTTCGCCGACCCGCTTCGGGGCTTCTACGAAGTCCTCCGCAAGCCTGGGTAGGACACCCTCCGCAAGCGGTGGTCGGCGTTGGGCGTTCGGGGGCTTGCGTACGCTGGCCGCACAGCGTCGGGAGTGTGCCGATGGAGCCGGACAGGCGAGCCGCAGCAGGCTTCATGTACTCCGACACGGGTGGCGACGGTCCCGTCGTGGTGCTGCTGCATGGCGTGCTGACCAGCGGCAGCCTGTGGGACGACGTGGTCGACGGGCTGGCGGACCGCTACCGCTGCATCGTGCCCGAGTTGCCATTGGGCGCCCACCGCACCCCGATGCCCGACGACGCAGCCCTCGACCTGGCCTCGATCGTCAAGATGATCGCTGCGTTCCTGGCTGAGCTTGACGTGCGCGACGTCACGCTGGTTGGCAACGACTGGGGCGGCGCACAGCTCGTCATCAGCCCCGGCGGCAGCGACCGGGTGGCAAACCTCGTGCTCGTCTCCTGCGAGGCATTCGACAACTACCCGCCCGGACTGCCCGGCCGGCTGCTGTGCCTGAACGCAGCGCTGCCCGGAGGCACCTTCCTGACAGCCCAGCTGCTGCGGCCCCGCTGGATCCGGCACCTGCCGGTGACCTTTGGCGCCATGTCGGCGAAGCGAGTGGCCGACGATGTGTTCATGAACTGGATCCATCCGCTTCGTCACGACCAGCGGGTGCGCCGCGACCTCGACAAGTACCTGCGCAACGTGCCGAAGAAGCGGGTGTTGCGCCAATGCGCCGAGGAGCAGCGGTCGTTCGGCGGGCCCGTGCTAGTGGTGTGGGCGCGGGACGACAAGCTGATGCCCTCGGCGCATGCCGAGCGGCTTGCCCAGCACTTCGACAACGCGCAGCTGGTGTGGATCGACGACAGCCGGACGCTCGTCCCGATCGACCAGCCCGAAGTTCTGACGGAGCATCTGCGGGCGTTTCTCGCTGCGAATGCCGCTTGAGGCGGTGCTGCGGCGTTGCGCCACGGACAGCCAGACAGCCAAGTCGCCCCATCAACTCAACTGGCCGGCCCGGACGGGGCGCCGACATAACGGCTATCGCAGCTGGCTGGCATCGCCGAGAATGGTTCAGACATGGGGGAGGGGACACGGTGACTGACGACGAGGCTGTCTATGACGACTTCTATGACGACGACTTCTGCCTGACGAACGGTCTGGTCGGCGAGGCGTTGGCGATCCCGTCCGCGAGTCCCAAGAACTTCTTTCAGGCGATCTCCGACACCGATGCGATGCCCCGCCAGAACCTGTGGGGGAAACTGTTCCTGCCCGACGGGGCGGGTCGGTCCGGTGGGGCCGGTGGGGCCGGTCAGCCCGGTCAACCCGGTGGGGCCGGTCAGCCCGGTCGGTCGGGTGGGGCCGGTCAGTCGGGTCGGTCGGGTCAGCCCAGTCGGCTCGACGAGCCCGGTCCATACCCGGTTGTGATCATTGCCCCGGGCAGCCTCGGGCTCCAGAAGCACCACATCTCGTACGCAGCCGAACTCACCGACGCCGGCATCGCAGCGTGCGCCATCGACCCCTTCGGCAACCGGGGCGTCATCAGCACCGTCGAGAATCAAGCCCAGTATTCGTTTGCGGCCAGCGCCTGGGACGTGCTTGCGACGGCTGAGCTGCTTGCGGCCCGGCCTGAGATCGACGCAACCCGCATCGGCGCGCAAGGCCACAGCCGGGGCGGTTCGGCGGTGCTGAACGCCGCTTCGGTGCACCTCGCGGCGGCATCGGGTGCGCCGAAGCTCGTCGGGGTGTACGCCGCCTATCCCTGGTCGGGACACCAGTTTGTTGATCCAGCAGTCGGCGGTACTCGGGTGCGGGCGATCATCGGGGATCTCGACGACTGGTGCTCGCCGACACAGGTCCAAGCCCATATCCACGCCATGCGGGTCGGGGGCGGCGATGCGACCGTGCGGATCGTGCCGGACGCCCGCCACAGCTTCGACCGCACAACTCCCCTCGAGCACATGCCCGACGCGGCCGTGGCACCCGGGGCGCCCACGCTCTACATCAATGATGACGGGGCCTTCATCCTCCCGACATCCGACGAGCCGGATCCCGAACTGGTCGATCTCGACGGCTTCCTCTACGCCTTCAATGCGGGGTACGCCGTGCGGGGCGCCCATATCGGTGGAAGCCCCGAGCTGGCGCCGTTGTTTGTTGAGGACATGATGGCGTTCTGGACCGGCGTGATGGGGCTGGGGCGGCGCTGACTTGGTGTGCCGCGAGCCTGACGGCGAACGGTTGTCACAGCCCTTCTCTACGGTGATGGCCATGGATCCAGGCGCCGAGGACCGACCCGATGTCGGGCGACGCGCGGCAGGCGGTGAGGTTCGGGGCGAACGGTTGTCACACCCCCCGCCTACGGTGATGTCCATGGACTCGAGCACCCGAGAGATCACTGGTGGCAGCCGGCGACCGTCGCGCCGGCCGGTCGAGAGCGTGTGCTTGTCGGAGCTGCGTGCGGGGTTGGCGCAGCGTTGCGAGACCGGCGAGGTGTGTGACGCGGTGGATGCGGCTGTGGGGCCGTTGCTCGCGGGTCCGCTCGTTGGGGGCGACGCAGTGCGCGCAGCCGATGATGGCGATCTGGTGAGGTCTGCGCAGCAAGTCCAACGTGCGCTCAATGCGCTCGAAGGCGCCCGCGTCGCCCTCGCGGCCGAGGCAGCGCGGCGCGAGTTGCATGTGCGCCGAGGGGAAGCATCAGTGGCCGAGACGCTGGCCAGCGCGACGGCGTTGAGCGGCGCAGCGGCGCGCCGTGTCGAACGCGACGCAGTGTCGCTGCAGGACCGCCCGCAGGTGGCTGATGCATTGGCGTGCGGGGAGATCAACGCTGATCAGGCCGCCGTGGTCGCCACAGCGGAGGTACCCGAAGAAGTGCGCGGCGAGCTGTGCGCCGGCGCCAAGTCCCAGACGGCAGACCAAACACGGCGTGCAGTGCGTGCTGCGGAGGCCGCATGGCGCAGCGAGTCCGAGACTCAGCGGCGGGCTCGGTTGCGGGCCGCCCGGTACGCGTCGATGTGGATCGATCCCAGTGACGGCATGTGGCACCTGCGCGCCAAGTTCGACCCGTTCACCGGGGATCGGATCAATCGTCGCTTGATGCAAATGATCCAGCGGAACTGGCGCAGTGACAAAGACCTGCCCGAGTCTCAGCGACGCAGCGTCGCCCATCGAGCTGCCGATGCGCTCGCGCAGATGCTCACCGCAGACAGCCAACGAGACGCGAGCTCCCAATTGGGCGAAGACCCGACAGACGCAGATCCAATAGGCGCAGCCGCCTCGGGCGAAGACTCGACAGACGGATCGGTGACCGGCAGCGTCGGCGACACCGCCTCCAGCGAAGGCTCGACGGCCGAATTGGCGACGGGCGACGCGACTGCCGGCACAGGTACCGCCGGCGGTCCCAATACGAACACGAACGTCGGCAGCGAGCACTGGGTTGTGCCCAGCTCGACGCAGATGATCGTGCTCACCAGCCTCGACAATCTCCGCAACAACACAGCCAGCGCAGTACCGCCGCTGCTGGCAGCACCTGGTGTCTGCGGCGTCACCGAGACCGGTACAGAGTTGAGCGGCGCCGAGCTGCGCAAGCTGGCGTGCGACGCCCAGGTCGTGCCCGTGGTCATGGGCGGCGCAAGCGAAGTGCTCGACGTCGGACGCGCCAGCCGCACCATTCCGCCGTCGATCCGCCGGGCGCTGATCGCACGCGACCAAGGCTGCGTGTGGCCCGGCTGTGAGCGAGCCCCCATCCACTGCGACGGCCACCACATCCAGCACTGGATCGACGACGGGCCCACTTGCCTGGCCAACTTGGCTCTGCTGTGCCACAGCCACCACCACCGACTCCACGAGCACAACTTGGTGCTGCATCCCCCCACCGGACCGGCACCGCCCGGCACTGGGTGGACAGTCACACCAGCGCCACCCCCCACACCCGCCCGACCCAGCACCAAGCAGATCTGCTGAACCGGGGACGACCAGCGTGAGTCGCGAGATGCACACCGTCCGATCCGGTGCACCTCCCCGGCCCAGCACGCCCCCTTGGCTCCGCAGACGCGCCCGACCCGGCGGACCTCCCCGGCCCGGCGCACCGCCCGCCTCAGCACGCGTCAGATCTGCTGAACCGGGGTTTGCTGAACCGGGGTTTGCTGAACCGGGGTTTGCTGAACCGGGGTTTGCTGAACCGGGGCCGACCGAGACGAGGAGCGAGACACACACCGTCCGATCCGGCGCAAAGCCGTGTCTGTGCCGACGATCTTGTCGAGGCGTCAGGACACACGACCCGCGTTGCGCGACAAGGACGCTGCGGCAACTCCCGGTCAGACGGTGCGGAGGGTCTCGGTGTTGCCGTCCACGCTGAGGACTTGGCCTGAGACGTAGCGGGCTGCGTCCGAGAGCAGCCATGCGCAGGCTTCGCCGATGTCTGTGCCGGTGACGAGCGTGCCCATCGACACCTGGGCGGTGTAGCCGGCTCTGATCGCTTCGGCGGTGGCGCCGGTGGCCGCTGCTTCCCGCTCGATGACGCCATCCATGCGAGGGCCCTCGACGGTGCCGGGGCAGACAGCGTTGACTCGGATGTGGCGCCCGCCGAGCTCCATCGCCCAGGTCTTGGTCAGCCCGACCACAGCCCACTTCGAGGCGGCATAGGGGCTGCGCAGGGGGTACCCGAAGATCCCCGCCGTGGAGACGATGTTGACGATCGAGCCCCCGGCGGGCAGCAGCGGTGCCGCGGCGGCGGTGCATCGGAAGGTGCTGCCGACGTTGACGCGCACGCAGTGATCGAACTCCGCCGGGTCGAGGTCTTCCACCTGGCCCGTCGGGCCTGCGATGCCGACGTTGTTGACCAGCCCATCGATGCCGCCCATCTTGGCGGCGGCGGCTTCGAACAGCCGGGCCACGTCGGCCTCGTCGGCAACGTCGTAGTGCCCGTCGACGGCGGTGTCCGGATCGATGTCGGCGCCGAACACCACGGCGCCATATCGGCGGGCCGTGGCCGCAATGGCTGCGCCGATGCCTGCGCCGGCCCCGGTCACCACGATTCGCTTGCCTTCCAACATGAGCGGCACGCTACGAGCCAGCGGGGACCCGCTTCGACGGCCGGAGTTTGTGGTGAGCAGGGGCGAGGCAACTACAGCCTCACCGCGTCATAGGGTGGCCGCGTGCGGTTCCGCTTCTTCGCCCCGCTGATCGGAGCCGCACTGCTGGCCGCAGCATGTGCCGGCAGCGACACGACCACGCCGACGTCGGCCATGACCCCGACGTCGGTGGCTGAGGCGGCCGAGGATCCCGTCCAGCAGACCGCCTCGGCCACCACTTCGGCTGGCATATCGACGTCGGAGGCTGGATCGAGCCAGGATGCCGTGCTGTTGGACCCGCGGGAAACCGGGTCGCTGCGCAACCACCTCGGGTACGCGTTCCCGCTCCCACCGGAGGTGCCGACGGGCCCGCTCGCACAAACCGCAGTCGACGACCTCGAGTTCATCTGGTCCGGCTTTCAGACCGAAGTCAATTTCAGCGGCCTCACCGTCGCCAGACTCGCCCAGTCGGGCGATCCGAGACTGGCCTGGATTCTCTCGGACCTGCTCAGGTTCTTCCCCCGTGGCGACATTGCGGACGGGGCCGTCTCGGCCTTCCAGTCGCTGACCGGCGCGAGGCTGGCCGACGACCCCGTGGCAGCCCGAAGCCCGTGGCAGTCCGTGACCGATCACCTGCTCGCATGGGATCTGCCCGCCTTCGACGGCTACGACGACTACAAGGAGCGGCTGTTCACGCTGGTCGAGCCGGGCTGGCAGCCGTTCTTCGATGACGCCGACGCCGACATCGACTGGCGCATCGTGAGCTGGGGCGGGGTGCTGATCGACTACCGTCAACTCGGCGACGCCCGCCCGTGCCCGCGGGGCTGCATCCCGGCCCTTGACGACCCTGCGGTCACCGACGCGTCGGGAGGCTCGTGGTACCCCGACGACGGCATCGTGTTCGCAGTCGTCATCGGCGATGAGGCCCGGGCGTACCCCCGCCACATCATGGAAATCCACGAGATGGTCAACGACACGCTCGGCGGGCGCCGCATCGGCATGCCGTACTGCACGCTGTGCGGCTCAGCGCAGGCGTACCTGACCGATGCGGTTCCCGATGGCGTAGCAGTGCCCGTTCTGCGGACATCAGGATTGCTCTCACGATCGAACAAGGTCATGTACGACCTCGTCACCAAGTCGGTGTTCAACACGTTCACCGGCCGGGCGGTCTCGGGGCCGCTGCGTGAGCAAGGCATCGTGCTGCCCCAGGCCACCGTCGTCACCACCACCTGGGGCGAGTGGAAGGCCGCCCATCCCGACACGACGATCGTGGCCCGAGACGGGGGGACCGGCCGCCAGTACCCGTTCAACCCGCTGGGCGGCCGCGACGACCACGGGCCCATCTTCCCGGTCGGCGACGTCGACGGTCGCCTCAGTGTTCACGACCAGGTCTTCGGCGTGGTCCTCGACGACGGCACCCCCGTTGCATTCCCCGTCGCCGCAGCAGTGGCTGCGCTCGAAGCCGGCGGGACCGTGGAACTCGGCAGTGTCACGCTGCACCTCGACGGAGGCGGGCTGCGGGCCGTCGATGCTGCCAGTGCGGAGATTGAAGGTCACCAGTCGTTCTGGTTCGCCTGGAGCCAATTCATGGCCGACACGCTCCTGTGGGAGCCCTAGGAGGGTGGTCGGCAATGGGTGTCAGGCCCAGATCGCAAGCCTCTGACCTGCGGTTTCGCGTGCATCAAACACCCGAAATGCGACTTTCCGACCACGCTCCTAGGCCGCGCTCTGGCAGGCTGCTGAAAAGCCCTCTTTGGGCGCACCCGCAACGCGCTGACCTGCTGTTTTGCACGGATGAAACAGCGAGTTGGGCACCTTTTCAGCACCCTGCTGGCCCCGAGTCGTCAAGATCATCGCCGAGCTGTAGTACACGCAGCATCGGGTGGGCGCAGGCCTCGGTGCCGGCGAGACCACGACGGGCCGAGTGCCCCAGCCGAGGTGCCGGTAGCCCGGCCCGGTTGGCCGTATCGTGCGCATGGCTGATGACGGCCCCTGAGACGTCGCAGCATGAGCACGACTGAGCACGACTGAGCACGACTGAGCACGACTGAGCACGACTGCGCACGACTGCGCACGACTGAGTACCGCTGAGCGACGGTGAGGCACATGGTTGAGGTCCATCTGGAGTGGGGGCCTCGTGCTGTCGAGGTGTTCGGGGGATGGGCCGATGTAGTTGTCGTGGTCGACGTGCTGAGCTTCAGCACAGCGGTGGACGTGGCGGTGTCGCGCGGTGCGGCGGTCGTGCCCTGCGCAGTTGACCGTGCGGAAGCGGAACGACTGGGTGCGCAGCTCGGGGCCCAAGTGGCCGTGCTCCGTCGCAAGACATCGCCGGTCCGGCCGTACTCGCTCTCACCCGTATCGCTCGCCTCACTGCCGGCGAACTCGACCGTAGTGCTGCCGTCGCCGAACGGCGCGGCGTTGACCGCTCGACTCGTCTGGACCGATCTGACCGTCGTGGCTGGGTGCCTGCGCAACGCGGCCGCCGTCGGCGCTCATGTGGCACGCATCGGATCGCGGGTGGGAGTGCTTACCGCGGGGGAGCGGTGGCCGCACGATGACAGCCTGCGGCCAGCATTCGAGGACTTCATCGGAGCTGGTGCCGTCATCGCCTCCATTGCCGGCGCCCGCCGAACGCCGGAGGCCGAGACGGCAGCGGCCGCATACCTCGATGCCAGAGATGATCTGGAACAACGCTTGTCGGAGTGCGTCTCGGGACGCGAACTCACTGAGCGCGGCTACGACATCGATGTCACGTGGGCTGCGGCGGTCGACGTCAGCCACACGGTGCCGGTGCTCGTCGACGGCAAGTACGTCTCGGCGCCATCGGAGGGACCGACCCCCGAACAAGTCGTCGGGCATGAACCGGACGGGATCGATGGTGTCTGATGCGTGCAGACGCGCAGAACTTGCCGTTGATGCCGTCGTCGGTGACCGCGCCGATCACGTCGATGGTGTCTGATGCGTGCAGACGCGCAGAACTTGCCGTTGATGCCGTCGTCGGTGACCGCGCCGATCACGTCGACGGTGTCTGATGCGTGCAGACGCGCAGAACCGGTGAGCTCAATGTGCAGTGCGGTCGCGTGACCGCCCCGGGGCCGATGGAAGCTGCGGCCATGGCCGGAGCGCGTTGGCCGGTGTCGGTCAAGGGAGTGCTTGGCTGGGACGGCCGGATCGTCGTGCTCCGAAACCACCGCGGCGAATGGGAACTGCCCGGTGGTCGTCTTGAGACCTCCGACGACAGCCCGCAGCACGCCCTCCGTCGAGAAATCAACGAGGAACTCGGGCTCGATGCCGAGATCGGCCCGCTGGTCGACTCATGGATCTACGACGTCGAAGGCAAGCGAGTCCTGATCCTCACCTACGCATGCGAAGCCCCCCAACCCGAAGCGCTGAGCCACAGCGACGAGCACACGGATGTCAGGCTGGTCACACCCGCCGAACTCGCCGACGCCCCCATCCCCAGCGGCTACCTCGGCTCCGTTGAGACGGCCCTAGCAGGGTGGTCGGAAAGTCGCATTTTGGGTGGTTGATGGACACGAAACCGCAGGTCAGGGACTTGCGATCCGGGTCTGACAGCTATTGCAGACCAAACCATCGCTTGCTGGAATTGGACCACCCAACTCCCTGAACACGTTGCCTGGCAATCGCAGCAGCAACGGTGAACTTGTCCATGACCTGAGCCTGAGCCCTGAACCTCACGATGTGGTGTTCTCGGTGACCTTGGACAGGGTGGCGAGGGCGTCCCGCAATTGAGCATCGAGGTCGGCATCGGCAAGGGTCCCCGTGGCCGTGTCGAAGTTCTCCCCGAACCGTGGGATGGCCAGGCTGGCCAGCACCTCGTTGCCGAAGTACTGGGCGAGGTGACCGGCAGTCCGCAGCACGAACCCGCCCCCGCCGCCCCCCGGCGACGTCGACAGCATCACAATCGGCTTGTCGTGGTACACGCGCATGTTGATCCGTGACGCCCAGTCGAAGACGTTCTTATAGGCGACCGTGTAGGAGCCGTTGTGCTCCGCGAAGGAGATCAGCAGCGCGTCGGCGGCGCCGATCGTGTCGTAGAAATCGTGGGCCGGCTGGGGGATCCCATCAGCGTTCTGGCGGTCGATGCTGTAGATCGGCATCTCGAAGTCGTTCAGGTCGATCGTGCTGACCTCCACCTCACCGGAAGGAACGCCCTCAATGTGTCCGTCTTGGAGAAGGCGGACGGCGTAGGTCACGAGCTGCCGGTTGATCGACTGGCTGCTGTTGGAGGCGGCAAACGCCAGGAGCTTCATGTCAGGTGCCTCGATTCGTCATATCCCGGTCATAACCCGGTCGTGTCCCGGTTCAGGACCCCGTCGAATTCACCGACGAGGGCCGGCGTGAGCAGTGTGGCTGATGATCGCGTCAATGAGCATCGGCCACAGAGGCGTCGGCAGGTCGTGGCCCATGTCGCCGACCAGCAGCAAATTGGCGCCGGGCACGAGCTCGGCAGTGCGCTCGCCGCCGTTCGGCATGATCAGCGGGTCGTCTCGACCGTGGATCACCAGCGTCGCCACGTCGAGCTGCCGCAGGCTCTCGACCCGGGACCTCGAACACCGCACGGCCGCCATCTGCCGGGGCAGGCCCTCGGGGTAGAACATGCGGTCGTAGGCGGCGGCCACCATCTCTGCCACCCGGTCGGGGTCGAAGTAGCGCCGGCTGGAGCTGATCTTGCGGGAAGCGACGCTGGCCGCGATGTACCCCTCACGGTCGGGCGGCGGCGGCGTCATCAGCGCCGCCATGGCCTCGGGCGTGGCCTCGAAGTAGCCAGGCTCATTCGTCGTCGACATGATCGATGTCATCGACAGGACCCGGTCGGGATGGTCGATGGCCATCTGCTGCACGATCATCCCGCCCATCGACATGCCGGCGATATGCGCGGCCCCGATGCCGAGGTGGTCGAGCAGTCCCGCGGCATCATCGGCGAAGTCGGACAGCGTGTAGGGCACCGGCGGCATGGGCTCGCCGCTCACAGCTGCCGCGGCGGCGGCCTTGCTCACCGCGGCGAGATCCACCTCGACCCCATCGAGGTGTGTCGACAGGCCGACGTCCCGATTGTCGAAGCTCACGACGAACCGTCCCCGCTCGGCGAGCTGCTCCCGGAATCCCTCGAACCACCCGATGATCTGCGACGAGTACCCGTTCACCAGCAGCAGCGCCGGATCGGCCGGATCGCCGTGGGTCTCGTAGTAGAGCCGGATCTCGGTGTCGTCCTGATCTGTCCCTGCGAACTGGTTGACGGACGCAAAGGGCATGGTGGTCTCCTGCTCGCTGCCGGGGCGACGGCGAATCTCAGCATCCGACTCGACTGCTCAGCTCGGATAGCCGGTTCCAACGGCGAGCAGTCTGCCGCGGCAGCGCCAACGTGCCACTGACGCAGCCGTTGGCACCCCTGTGCTGTTCCGCACGTCACGGCACGGAGACGACCGATGCAACGCCGCGAATCAGCCGGCCGGCGTCACCAGTTGCTGTAGACAGTTGGTGCTGCTGGTTGGTGCGACCGGTCAGATCGCGCGTCGCTGGGTGCCGTAACGTGCGGGCCATGCGGCGGATGCACATCGGGTTGCAGGTCGACGACCTCGACGAGTCGATCGAGTTCTACACGCGGCTGTTCGGCTGCGAACCAACGCTGCGGCGCTCCGACTACGCCAAGTGGATGCTGGACGACCCCCGGGTCAACTTCTCGCTCGACGTCCACGGCGACGGACCGCCCGGCTCGGCCCACTACGGCATCCAGGTCGAATCCCGAGACGAACTCGAGGACATGCGCACCCAGATCGACTCGGCCGACCTGTCCCGAGCCGACCAGGACGACCTGGTGTGCGGCTACCAGCTCCAGCACAAGTCCTGGGTCACTGATCCCAACGGCCTGTGGTGGGAGGCGTTCTTCACCGAGGGTGTGGTGGACGGGGGCTACGGCACTCCCGAGATGCCCGGCCCCGCCTAGCCAAACTGCCCCGGCCGAGCCTTGGCCCAGCCCTGCCCAGCCATGGCTGGGAGCGCGCCAAGCACCAGCGAACCGCCGGACGGCCCAGCGAGCCCTCCGCTAGCAGGCTGTTGAAAAAGCCCGTTTCAGCTGCTTGACCAACTCTCTGACCAGCGGCTTTGCATCTGCCGGTCTGCGGTATCGGCACTTTTTTAGCATCCTGCTACAGGTACACAGGCTGCGCCCGCCGCCGTCTCGGGTTGAGCGGATTCGGAATGAACATCGGAACCGCGGCCTGGTAGCGGCTGTAGCCGGGGTATCTCGCGCTGGAGATCTTCTCGGTGAGCTGCGTCGAGCCCAGAAACAGCACCACCAAGATCACGCAGCCAAGTCCGGTCCAGTGCCACAGCCGACCGGATGCCGAAATCGCGAACAGGTTGAACACCACCCACATGCCCATTTCGCACGCGCAATTGGGATGGCGGCAGTAGCGAAACAGGCCCTCGGTCATGAACGGCCGCTCCACCTCGGCCCCCGTCGCCACCAGCCGCTTCTTGTCCTGCTGGAAGCGCCACATCTGTCCATCGGCGACGCTCTCCAGCACCAGCAGGGTCAAGAATGCCGCGATCGCGACATAGTCCAGCCAGCCCAACGGCACCTCGGCGTGCAGCCAGGCCTGGTGAATGGGCGACGTGAACCACCACACGATCGCCAACTGGATGAATGAGACCAGTGTCACGTTGAACAACTGGAATTGCAGCTCAGTGAGCTGATCCTGGATGTAGGTCCACCGGTAGTCCTGACTGCCCGCGCGGTACCCGCCCCTGCGTGCCAGGTTGAATGTCAGCCGAGCCCCCCACAGGCACGCCAGCACGGTCATCACGGTGATCCGGGCGGAACCGAAGCCCACGTCGGCAACCACGATCCCGCAATAGAGCGCCGGCACCAGTGACCACAGCCGGTCGACCCAGGAATGGTCGCGCGTCACGATCGAGGCCATCCAGCACAGCACCACCAGAGCGAGGCAGACGTTCAGCGCAGCCCCGTACGGCGTGCCGACGAACCGATGGTCGATTGCCGAATAGACGCTGACGCCCAGCACGAACGACACCACGCCAATGGCGACTGCGGCGAGCACGCGCAGATGGCGTCCGCGCATCACCGCCGCCCCCATCCGTCAGCAGCCGCCCCCCTTAGTTGCAGAGACCCTCTGCGCTGACGCCCCGCTCGGTGTAACACATCACGGTGCTCTCGACGTTGCGAAGCGTGAACGATCCGCCGCCATCGCTCGGTGTCGCAAACAGGTGCAGCCGGAAGCCGCGGATCGAATCGTCAGGCTGACCGACGACATCCATCGTGATCTCGCTGACATCTCCGACGGTGGGGGCACCCGAGATCCTCACACGCGACTCGGGCTCCTCCGATGCCACAGCCCCCGCAACGATCCGACCCAACGCCGTCATGTTGTCCGCGCTGGGCGTCTCGCCCAGGAGCGCAACGATCTGCGTCGTGGCGTCGATCGTGACACCCAGCGGTGTCACGTACTCGCCGCTGACCCAGCCGACGACTCCAGCTGCGTGCACCTCGTACCAGATCGCCCCGGTCACCTCTCGAGTGGTGCCGGTGGGAACTATTCCCGCGGCGTCCGAGTCGAGCTTGCCGACGATCTGGCCTCCCGGCGTCTCGCGCACGTTCAGAGTGCTGTCGTGGCCGATGCCCACGACGGCCAGCAGGTTGTCCGAGAACTCGGAGTCGGCCATCTCGTCCGACTCAGCAGCCGTCGTGGCCGTCACGATCAACTGGGTCGCGGCCGTCGTCGCGGGCGCCGGAGCCAGCGTCTGAACGGTGTGCACCGTGGTGGTGGTCTGGAATGCTTGAGTCGTCGCTGGCGCAGACGCTGTGACGCTTGTCTCGGGCTCGTCGACGGCGTCGTCGCTGTCGGAGTCGCTGACGGCGACTACCAATGCTGCGATCGCTACCGCGAGCGCCAGCAGCGAGACGCCGATCGGGAGCCGGTCCTTGGGTTCCATAGACGAGTTCTAGTCGTTGGGCGGCCCCGCGCTCGGGACACCCCCCGGCCCGAAGCGCTCAGGCGAAGTGGTCAGGCGAGACGGTCGTCGTCGTCGGAGAAACTCTCAGCGTCCAGCGGGGGACCGGAGCGCCCAGCATCGCTTTGTCCGCCCTGTCCGCTCGACCCGCGGGGTCCACCGGGCTCACTCGGCCCGCCAGACCAGCCGGCAACCGAGATGCGCTTGGAGTAGCGACGCACGAGCACCGAGCGAACAGCGATCCGGGTGGGTGGGAACAGCAGCAGCAGTCCCACCGCGTCGGTCAGAAAGCCGGGCGTCAGCATGAACGCCCCGGCCAGCAAGATCAGCAGCCCGTCCACCAGTTCGTTGCCGGGAAGCTCGCCCTGGGCCAATCGGGTGCGGATCTGGTTCAGCACGCCGAGCCCGGAGCGGCGCACCATCCAGGCGCCAACCACCGACACGACGAGCAACAGCACGATCGTCTGGCCCGCGCCCAGCCCGCCAGCGACCTGCACGATCACGTAGAGCTCCAGCAGCGGAACCGACACGAGCAAGAGAACCAGCACCGCCAACACGCCGCCCAGCGTACGAGAGCCTCCAGGCGTCGCTCCGCCGCAGACATCGTTCATCAACCGATCGATCCAGAATTGCCTTCAGTTCGGCTCACACCGTCGACGAGCTCGTCGGTTCTCTCCATGTCGACCCCGACGACGACATCGATGCTGTGGAGTACGGATTGCATCAATGAGGTTCGCCGACACGTCGTTCTCAGAGGTCGAGGCCGACCGCCGCGATCGGCGTGGTCATCTGCATCTGGGGCGGTGACGCCATGAGCGGCATGAACGCTGCCATCGCCTCCTGCATGGCGGGGGTTTGGCCGTGGTGCTGCATCGACTCGGCATCGCTCATGAGGGCAAAGAACCAGAAGTGGTTTCCCTCGCCGCGGTGATACGAATAGATCTCAACGCCCGGCTCGTCCTTGGCGGCCTCGACCATCGAGGCCAGCACGGCCTCCATCTCGTCAGCTTTGCCGTCTTGACAAGCGAAGCTGCCGATCACCGTTGCCTTGCCCATGACCCTGCTCCTCAGTTGCAGTCGGCTGCGCTCGTGCCAGGATGCGATTCGCGCCGCGGCTGTATGCCTCGGCCCGTATGACTAGCAGGGCCGGCGCGAACTTGCCTGCGCGGCAGGCACAAAGGAGCTGCCCTCGGGTGCCAGGCGGCGGTCTTCAGGCGCGCCAGGCCGCGGGGTCGGCATCGTCGGGCAGCGCACCGAGCGTCGCTCAGTCACCGGCCCACAGCGGCGGGCTCGGCATCGGCCCCCGTGCCGCCTCGTACGCCGCCGCCAACGCAAGCGACAGCGTCTCGTCGCCGCCGCGGCACATGAACTGGATCGACGTCGGCAAGCCGCCCGCCGACACGCCCGTCGGCACGGTCGTCGAACACAGGGCCAGATAGTTGGCCGCTCGGGTGAACAGCGCCGGGGTGTTCGTCTCGTCGGCCTCGTCCACCGGCAGCGGCAGCATCGGCGTGGTCGGCGTCACCATCGCGTCGAAGCCCTCGAACGCTGCCGCAAACTCGGCAAGGTCGATGCGCCGCTGCAGCGCGGCCGCGATGTAGTCGCTGGCTGAGATCTTGGCCCCCGGGAGAACCCGAGCCCGCACGCGCTCATCCACTTTCGACTTCGGGTCCTCCATCAGCTCGCCGTAGTAGTAGTACGACTCCGCGGTGACGACGACGAACCGGGTGTTCTTCATCTCCTCGAACGACGTCGGCACATCGAAGGACACCACGTCGGCTCCCAGATCGACCAGCACCTCAAGCGCGGCGTCGTACGCCGCGAGTTGGGCGGCATCCACGCCGACACGTTCGGCATCGCTCATGCAGCCGATGCGGCGGCCCTCAATGCCGGCTTGCAGCGCCCCGTAGCGACCGGTGCCCGCCAGCCAGTCCCGCTCGAGGGCGTTGGGCGGCGTGCCCAGCATGGCGTCGAACATCAGTGCCGCATCGAGCACGGACCGGGTCAAGGGCCCCGGCGTGTCCAGCGTGTGCGACAGCGGAACGATCCCGTCGATCGGCAGCAGGCCCTCAGTGGTCTTGAGCCCGACGATCCCGCACATCGCAGCCGGCAGTCGCACCGACCCGCCCGTGTCGGTGCCCACCGCGCACGGCGCCATGCCCGACGACACCGCCGCGCCCGAACCCGACGACGAGCCGCCCGGAGTGCGGGCCACGGCCGGATCCCAGGGATTCCACGGCGTGCCCATGTGCTGGTTGGTGCCCCAGCCGCCTATCGCGAACTCGACGGTCTTGGTCTTGCCCAGCAGGATCCCGCCGGCTTCCAGCAAGCGTCGCGCGATCGTCGCCGTCGTCGGCGAGATCCGATCCGCCCACTCTGCGCACCCAGCGGTCGTCACCCGACCCTCGACGTCCACGATGTCCTTCAGCGCGAACGGCACCCCCCAGAACGGCCCCAGCGGCTCACCCGCCGACAGCGCCAGCGCCGTATCGGCAGCCTCCGCCGCCGCCCGAGCCTCGTCCGCGTACACCGCCTGCCAGGCACCGACCCGCCCATCCAGCGCCGCAATGGCAGCCAGGCATTCCTCGGTGGCCTCGACCGGACTGCGTGACCCGTCCCGGTAACCCGCCGCCAGCTCAGTAATCGTCGCCGTCACAAGTCCCCCGCTCGCCGCCCGTTCAAGAGCCAGCGAGCAGTCTCGCGCTCAGCAGGGCTCGCCGCCCATCCGCTGTGTCTTGCCCGCTTGGTGTCAGTTCGGCAGTGTGAGCATCCATTCATAGGCGGGTTGGGTCGTCACGTCGGCGGGTGTTTCGGTGGGCAGGCCGCGGCGGTCCTGGATCAGCAAGCGCTTGGCAGCCGTCGGGAACATTTCGGCCGCGGCGGCGAGGGCCCTCAGCTCGCGTGCAGCGGTGGCTTGGTCCGAGGCATCGGCGCACACCTGGATCAGCTCGGTGCTGCCGTCGTCGCCGCGGGCCAGGAAGTCCACCTCGTAGCCCTCCGGAGTGCGCACATAGGTCACTTCGCAGCCCCGCCGCTCCAATTCCACCAGCACGGCGGTCTCCAAAGCGTGGCCTGTGTTGGCGCGACCGCTGCGATCGAAGACCCCGATCAGACCCGCGTCGACGGGGTAGGCCTTGCGAGGGTTGACCATTCGCTGGCGCTCGGAGCGGGACTCCATCCACACCGTGCGCACGAGGAAGCAGTCCTCGAGATGGGCCAAGTGCTGATGCACCGTGTCACGGGCAACGGCGATGCCTTGCGAACGCAACGTCGCGTGGAACTTCTCGACGCTGAAAGACGATCCCGCGTTAGCCAGCAGATGCCTCGCGAGCCAGCGCAGGCCCACCACATTGCTTGTGCCGTGGCGGTCGATGACGTCCCGCAAGATCGCCACGTCGACGTAGTCCGCAAGCAGCCGCCTGCGACTCGGCGCGTCCAGCCCTTGGGCCTCGGGGAAACCGCCAGTCTCAAGCCACGTGGCAAACGACGACTCCAGGCGGGCACGCGCTGGCCTGCCCATCGCCGACGGGTCATCGGGCACACGCTCGCCGTTGTGGCGCAGCGCTTCGTCGAAGCCGAATGGGTGGATGAGCACCTGCCAGGAACGCCCTCGGAGTGCGGTCGCTATCTCACGCGACAACAGGGCCGCCGACGACCCCGAGACGAACACTTCTGTGCTGCGCGTGTCGAGCAAGCGGCGCACGAGCCGCTCCCAGCCGGGCACGACCTGTATTTCGTCGAGGAACCACGCCACTGGCCCGCTGTCGTCCGCGGCGAATTGCTGATCGGTGTACTCGTCGATCAGCGAGCCGAGCTGTGCAGCATCGATCCCGGTGAGCCGCTCGTCCTCGAGCGACAGCATCGGTAGACGCCCCGTCGGTGTCCCTGCGGCGGCGCGCTCGCCACGCAACTGCTGCAAGAACGTCGTCTTGCCCGCCCGGCGCATCCCGACCACCGCAGTCGCTTTGCCGGCGAACTCCACTCGGCCCCGCACTCGCCGCTGTGTCAACCCGGCCGGCGGCTTGTGGGGTCCGGCGGCCTGTTCAAGAATCACGCGCCGCAACGCCGGTCCAGCGGTGGACGAGTTGTCCATAGTTCTCCTTTCCATAAGGAGAATTTAGGCCATATATCTCCTTTTGACAAGGAGAAATAGCGTATGAAGCCCCGGCGCAGCGGGCCCGCCGCCCTCAGTCGGCTTCGGGGTCTTGTTCCTTGGCGTTGGGGAGCTGCTGCCAGGTTTCGGGCAGGTTGCCGATGGCGGGGAGGCCGTCGTTGTCGCGCAGCATCTTCGCCGTGTGCATCAGGTTCCATGACATGAAGGTGGTGTTGCGGTTGGTGAAGTCGTTGTCGTAGCCCTCGTGGCCGCCGTCGGGGCGGGGGTCGCCGTAGCTGGGGCCGGGGCCGGCCTCGCCCAGCCAGGCACAGTCGGCCTGCGGCGGGACGGTGTAGCCGATGTGCGACATGGCATACAGCAGGTCCATGGCACAGGCCTTGGCCCCGTCCTCGTTGCCGGTGATGATGCAGCCCGCCGTCTTGCCGTAGTACAGGTACTGGCCCTTGGCGTTGCGGTCGCCGCTGTAGGCGTACATGCGCTCTACCACCAGCGTGGCCACGCTCGACTTGACGCCCAGCCAGATGGGCGTGCCGATCACGAAGATGTCGGCCTCCATGATCTTGGCGTGGATCCCGGGCCAATCGTCGGCCATGCCGTTGATCGTCTGGTCCTTTTCCATGCCGAAGGCGATGGTGTGGGAGAGCGCATGGATGATCTCCACGTCGACGCCTCGGTCACGCATCACCCCGGCTGCCCGGTTGATGAGCCGCCGGGTGTGCGACTGGGCGGGGTCGTGCTTGATCGAGCAGTTGATGAACAGCGCCCGCAGGCCGCTGAAGTCGGGAAGTTCGTCAGTGTTCGTCATGCTCGCTGCTCGTCTTTGTTGTCTGTCGATGCTTGATCGTCAATGTAGGACTGGGGCGCCGCTCGGTGAACGCGCCCCGAGTCGACCGCAGCGACGGGCCTACGGGGAAGCCCGTCAAGCACCCGGCGAGTAGGTTCGCAGCGGTCAGCGGTTCAACCTGGGGGAGGCCGCGATGACACTTCCGGCAGACGAAGACGACCGGTTCTCGCCGGCAGGCGTGACGATGCTGTGGGCGCTCGCAGTTTTCGGGGGCCTGACCCTGATGTTCCTGCTGACGCAGTGGGGCGTTCTCGACAATGTCCCGAACTCCGAGACCAGCCTCGGCATTGCCATCGGAACGCACAACGCCATCGGGATCGTGGCACTCGGCGGGTGGAATGCGATCGGCATTGTGACGATCGGCGGCGCCAACTCCATCGGCGTGATCAGCATCGGCGGGCTCAACAGCATCGGGGTCATCTCGTTCGGCGGCGTGAACTCGATCGGTCTGTCAGCTCTCGGCGGCTTCACTGCTTTCGGGGGGAGGGGAGCCTCGATCTTTGGCTGGATGCCGAGCAAGATCCGCAATGGTTCCTGCTTCCCCTAGCCGAGGGCTCCTCAGCCGAGGGCCGGAGCGCGGAGCGCTGACCGGCCCGGGACGGATATGACCACCGGCCCCGGCGAAGCCGACGTGCGCCAGCGCAACCCGAACATCTGGCCCGATTCGATGATGGAGCAAGTCGTGCTGGCCGACGCCGTCGAGCGCGGCGCCGATACCGACGCGATCCTGACCGAGTTGGGCCGAACGCCCGAGACCATCGCGGAACTACGCGCTGCCGGAATCGTGCTTGAGAGGCCACGTCAATAGGCGAACCTTCTCGCTGTCGCACACGGGCCGCTCGGGCCACGGCTTCGCCCATCGGCTCAGCCTCTTGGGAGCCGCGCCGATGAGTGCGCCGCCACAGGCGATCCCAGAAAACCATTGGATGCGGCGGCCCGGGCGAGATTGACTTTCCCGGTGTGGGAGATCGTGACGACGGCCGAGTACCGCGCTTGGGCAAGATCTCTGCCCGACAGGGATCGTGCGCGGCTGCAGCGGGCCGAACATCGCATCATCGACTCCGGCCCACGCTTGGGCAGACCAATCGCCGACAGTGTTCGGGGCTCCAAGCACAGCAACATGAAAGAGCTTCGTCCGGCGCGGACACTCCGCGCGTTCTACGCCCTCGACCCTCGGCAGCGCATCGTGTTGCTCTGCGGCGGTGACAAGACCACTGGCCAGCAGGGAGCGAGGTGGTACCGCAAGGCGATTCGCCGAGCGGATCTCCTCTACAGCCGCCACTTGGCAAACATTGAAGCGGAGGCATAGAAGCCGTGCCCAACAGGGTTGCTAGCGTCGGAGCGATGAGCTGGTTCCGACGTCGCCGCGATCTCGAATTGCAGCCGCTCGCCGAACTGCACGACGAGTTCGCGAACCGCCCTGATGCGGAACGGCTTCTGGCAGAAGCCGAGGACGAACTGACGCGCCGCGAGCGGACCGACGCCCCCTATGCCAAGCAACACCCAGCGGGAACTGAGAACCTGAGCCAGCAGGCACAGACCCCATAGCTGCGGAGGCGGCAGCAGACTCTGCGACACCCTACGACGCCGAGCAGGAAGTGCAGTAGGAATAGTGGGATGAGCACGACCGATGTGCCCGGTTCGGCTGGCCCGAACGGTTCGGGCCGGGACCTGCGCATCGACGAGCGTACGGGAGCGGTGCTGGCTTCCCATGCCGCATGGAACGAGGAACACCGACATCTCGCGGAAGGGGCATTGACGGCCCTGCGCGACGCCGGTGCCCTGCGCCTGCTGGTGCCCGAGCGCGCCGGAGGCGACGAGCGGGAATTCGCCGACATGGTTGCCAACGTCCGAGAGGCCGCCCTGTACGACGGTGCCGCGGCGTGGGTGCTGATGGTTCTGGTCGGGCACAGCTGGATGCTCGGGTCGATGACCGAGGACCTTCAGGACGAGGTGTACGGGGCCGATCCCGATGCGATCGTGCCCGGCTCGCTGGCACCGGTCGGTTCCGCCACCGAGTGCGACGGCGGCTGGCTCGTCGACGGCCGCTGGCCGTTCACCAGCGGTGCGGTCTGGGGTGACTGGTTCCTGCTCGGCTCTCAGGTGCTGGCGCCTGGCGAGCGGCCGCGCCTTCTCCACGTGGTGATCCCGCGGTCCGACATCGAGATCGACGACAACTGGTATGCCATCGGGCTGCGCGGCACCGGCTCGTGTGACGTGGTCGCAGACGAGGCGTTCGTGCCGACGCACCGTGTGATCGACTCCGGCGACCTGCTCGGCGGCCGCTCGCCGTGGTCGAGCCGCCACCGCACCAGCGTGTACCGCACCCCGACCCTGCCTGGGTTGGCCGTGCATGTGGCAGCGACGACGCTCGGACTCGCCCGTGCAGGGCTCGACGATGCCGCCGAGCGCTTCGGCATCCAGGACGACCGTTACATGGGTTCGTCGAAATCCAAGCGCCCAGGGCTGCACATGCGCCTGGCCGAGGCCAACACCGAGGTGCGGTCGGCCGAGTTGCTCATCGAAGACACGCTCGGATTGCTGCGCCAGGCAGCCGAAGGAGCCGATTCCAAAGAACTTCGGGCCCAAGCGAAATACCAGGGCAGCTACGCCATCGACTTGTGTCGCCGGGCGCTCGACCGCGTCACCACTGCGGCGGGAGGACGGGCCGTGTTCGACGGCAGCCGCCTGCAGCAGACGTTCCGCGACGTGACGATGGCCTCCCAGCACCAAGTCGCCGATCTCGACACGGTCGGCGAGGCCTACGGCCGCACCCGCCTCGGCATGGACCCCGGCCCCCACCCGCTGTAGGAGACATGCGGCGGATGGGCTAAGGAGCCGCGCGGGCAGGTGCTCGCCGGCGCCGCGAAGCCGTGAACGGGCAACGCTTTGCCCCGCGGTTCCCCGCCTACCGGCTCGCCTCCTAAGCGACCCTGCGGAGAAACCGGCCAGACGCTGCCGCAGTCGCGGGCAACGCCAGCCGACGAGTCGGATCGGGTTCGCTTGCCCGTCGAGATTGCGTTGCCTGCAGCCCTCGCGGCGGCTCATGCCCTCATGGCCAGCGGGTTGACGACTCACGCTCGTCGTACTGATGGGGATCCGATAGTTGACCCAGTCGTTCTGGGTGCTGGGCTGTACATGGACTCATAGTCATTTGCGTCAACATTCATAATCTGTCTATTGTTGGCCATGCGATCAATTCATACAGTCGTGAGCACAGTCGCCGCGTCCGGCTGATGGTTGCCGTCGCGAGTTCGGCATTTGTCGGATGCATCTGTTCTGCACATCTTCGAACCTGTCGCTCGAGCGCGTGAATGAATGGTTCGGCGTCTGATGCTGCCCAATCGGGGGGGGGGGGGGGGGTAAGAGCCGCGGGACACAGCCGCCACGGTTCGGGCTGCGCTGCGCAGCGGCCCTCATTGCACTGTGCCTGGTCGCCGGGTCGCTGGCAACGACACTTCCGCCGGCAAGCGCCCAAACCTCGGAGACGCCCGAATATTCGGTAACGGCGCGCAACGAGTCGGTCAATGAGGGCGAGACCGCCTACTTCGACTTCACGCGAACTGGGAGCACCTCCGGCGTCGTCTGGATACTGGTCGAGATCGAGGCAGTCGGCGCGTCTTTGACGAACCATACGGGGCCGACGAAGTCTGTTCGCTTCGCAGCAGGACGGGCAGGTGCCAGCATTGGCTTGGCGACTGCCGACAACCTCGACATCGGTCCAAACGGTTCGGTCACTGTCACCATCAACTCCGTCTTCGGTTCGTCGACCTACATCGGCGCCAGCGCCGTCGTCACCGTGCTGGACGACGAGATGCCTGAGGTGACCATTGAGGCGCAGCAGAGCCAGATCACCGAAGGCGGCGACGCCAATTTCCTTGTTCGGCGCCGCGGTAGCGATGCATCGCCGCTCACTGTCGCCGTGAGCGTCACCGGCGGGGACAGCTTCCTCGCCGAGCGCCCGACCGAGGTCACGATTCCCGCCGGGGCCGCCAGCCAACAGCTCACGCTGTCCACCACGTCGGACGTGAACGTCAATGAAGACGAGACCGTCACGGTGACGTTGACCGCTGCTGCGGACGCTGTGTACAGCCTCGGCAGTCCGGCAAGCGCCTCGACCGCCATTCAGGAGTCGAGCACTACCCACTCAACAGTGACCATCGTGGAGACGGAGAGCCGAGGCTGGGTGTATGAAGGCACCGATGTCGAGTTCACGCTGACCAGAGGCTTTACGAATATCGGCAGCAGATTGAGCGTTGCAGTGCAGGTGGTCACGTTCTCATTCGAGAGCAGCTTCGCCTTCGGCGCGCTTTCGGTCAAACGTGAGATCCAGAACCTCGAAGCGAGCTTCGCCGCGAATTCCTTCACCACCACCTTGACGGTCCCCTCGGTGGACAACAAGCTCAACGAGGGCAACAGGCAAGTACGGGCGACGATCTTGCCGGGACTCTATGCCGTGCCTGTCGACAGCAGGCAGGCCTCCGTCTGGGTCCGCGACGACGATCTCCCGACGCTCACCCTCACGCCGGTGACCGAGGATCACGTTGAGAGCGACGATTCGTTCCCGCAGTACACCCTGCAGCGAAGCTGGAGTTCCGACGACGCGGAGGAGTACGCCGAGGCCGATGTCGCACAGTACGACTTGATCGCCCGCGTGGGCCGCTACGCCATTCGCTGGTTCCCGGATTGTCCCTATGTCGTCGGCCCCGTCCTCTATGAGGGCTCGCGTCTCAACGGCAGTAGCTGTGAGTTCGGCATGGAGGACATCGAGGACGGGACTGAGGCGAGCCTGCTCCCGGTTGACATGCCGCCCCAAGGAGATGTGTTCCCCTACTCGTCATCGACCCACTTCCTGCCTGTGCAGATGCCCAGCGGCGATTCCAGTCACACCTATGACATGCCGCCTCGACATGTCCTTGCCTTGGGAGGCTTCGCCTACGTCGCCCTGCAGCCGTTCAAGTGCGATGTGGTGCCAGGTAACTGCGGCTACTGGCCCCAGTACGAGATCGGGACGCCCGACGACGCCAAGGTGAACCTCCACAACAACGCCCAGGGTGTTCGCATCGAGTCGGACCACCAGTGGGTCCTCGAGGGCGAGGACATCACCTTCACGATGAGCCGCTACGGCGGTGTGCCGGTCAATTCCCGCCAGGCGCTCTCGGTGGGCGTCGCTGTTTCCCAGGATGGCGAGTTCATCAGCGGCAGCACGCCCCAGACGGTCTCCTTCGCCGCTGCGAAAGAGGGCGAGGATCGCGACCTCTCACAGACGGTGACGATCTCGACCACCGACGACAGCATCGATGAGGCCGATGGAACTGTCACGCTGACGATTCTCGATCCGCCGGCTGCGCTCATAGGGGAGAATGTCGCCAACTACGAGCCCGTCGGCGCAAACGGTGCGGCTGTGGGCTGGTACCGCACGATCACGGTCACTGTTGCGGACAATGACGATCCGGCGGTGGAGGTGGACTTCGAGCATGCCGCCTATGAGGTGGACGAGGGCGACTCGGTCGATGTGACGGTGACGTTGAACAAGGATCCCAAGCGAACGGTCGTGGTGCCGCTCACGGCGACTGGCCAGGGGGGTGCGTCGGACACTGAGTATTCGGGTGTGCCCGAGTCGGTGGAGTTCTTGTCGGGGGAGACCATCAAGTCGTTCACGTTCACCTCGATCGACGATGACGATTTCGAGGACGGGGAGAGCGTGCTGCTGGGCTTGGGGGCGTCGCTGCCGGCGGGGGTGAGTGCGGGCACCGTCGCGCAGTCGACGGTGTCGATCACCGACGACGACGCCCCCCCGGCGGTGACGGTGGCATTCGCGCAGGACTCCTACAGCGTGAATGAGGGCGACTCGGTGATGGTGACGCTGACCTTGTCGGAGGACCCGAAGCGCTCGGTGTACGTAGAGCTCCAACCGACGCTCAAGGGAGGCGCGTCGGGCTTGGACGGCAATGGGGTGCCAGCGGGCGTGTTGTTTGTCTCGGGGGAGACCTCGAAGACGTTCACGTTCACAGCGCACGCCGACTCGGTGAGTGACGACGGCGAGAGCGTGCTGGTGAACATTCTCGAGGGCACTTTGCCGGACCGCGTCACCGAGGGCACGATTGCTCGAACGGAAATCACGATCGTTGACGTGCCGGCGGTGACGGTGAAGTTCGGGGCGGCGTCCGTCGCTGTGGACGAGGGCGACTCGGTAACGGTGGAGGTGACGTTGAGCGCCGACCCGAAGCGCACGGTGTGGGTGCCGATCACGACGGCGTATCAGGGCGGCGCATCCAGAGACGACCACGAGGGTGTGCCGGGGAGTCTGCAGTTCTCGTCGGGGCAGACCAGCAAGTCGTTCACGTTCACCGCGACCGACGATGACGTGGACGACGACGGCGAGTCGGTGAAGCTGGGCTTCGGTTCGCTGTCGACCGGTGTGACCAAGGGCACCCCCGCGGAGTCGACGATCTCGATCACCGACGACGACGACCCGGCGGTGACGGTCAGCTTCGGCGCGGCGTCCTACAGCGCGGACGAGGGCGGCACGGCGACGGTGGAGGTGCGGCTGAATGTTGAACCCGAACGGGAGGTGGTGATCCCGCTCACGGCGGCGGGCCAGGGGGGCGCGTCGAGTCCTGAGGACTATTCGGCTGTGCCCGCCAGCGTGACGTTCGCTTCGGGGGAGAAGTCGAAGTCGTTCACGTTCACGGCTGCGGCCGACGACGTGGATGATGACGACGAGTCGGTGCTGCTGGGGTTCGGGGCGTCTCTGCCGGCGGGCGTGACCAAGGGCACCCCTGATGAGTCGACGGTGTCGATCGGCGACGACGACTACCCGGCGGTGACGGTGAATTTCGCTGCGAGCGCATATGAGGTGAACGAGGGCGACTCGGTGACGGTGGTGATGACGTTGACCGCATCCCCTGAGCGCACGGTATGGGTGCCGGTCACGATTGCGTATCAGGACGGCGCATCTAGTGCCGATCACACGTCGGTTATTCCCGTGGCTATGCCGTTCGCGTCGGGGACGACCTCCCGGTCGTTCACGTTCACGGCGACCGCGGACTCGGTGGACGATGACGACGAGAGCGTGAAGCTGACGTTCGGGGCGACGCTGCCTGCGGGGGTGACCAAGGGCTCGGTGGACGCGGCGACGGTGTCGATCGTCGATGACGACGACCCGGCGGTGTCGGTGTCGTTCGGTGCGGTTTCTTACAGCGTGGCCGAGAGCGATGACGTGTCGACTGCGGCGGTCAGCGAGCACGAGGCGGTGGTGACGGTGACCTTGTCGGCGGCGCCTGAGCGCACCGTGGTGGTGCCGATCACGGCGACGGGCCAGGGGGGCGCGTCGGCTGGGGACTATTCGGGTGTGCCCGCCAGCGTGACGTTCGCGGCTGAGGACACGTCGGCGTCGTTCACGTTCGCGGCGACCGCGGACTCGGTGGACGATGACGACGAGAGCGTGAAGCTGACGTTCGGGGCGACGCTGCCTGCGGGGGTGACCAAGGGCTCGGTGGACGCGGCGACGGTGTCGATCGTCGATGACGACGACCCGGCGGTGTCGGTGAGCTTCGGTGCGGTTTCTTACAGCGTGGCCGAGAGCGACGACGTGTCCACGGCGGCGGTCAGCGAGCACGAGGCGGAGGTGACGGTGACGCTGTCGGCGGCGCCTGAGCGCACGGTGACGGTGCCGATCACGGCGACGGGCCAGGGGGGCGCGTCGGGCGATGACTATTCGGGTGTGCCCGCCAGCGTGACGTTCGCGGCTGAGGACACGTCGGTGTCGTTCACGTTCGCGGCGACCGCGGACTCGGTGGACGATGACGACGAGAGCGTGAAGCTGACGTTCGGGGCGACGCTGCCTGCGGGGGTGACCAAGGGCTCGGTGGACGCGGCGACGGTGTCGATCGTCGATGACGACGTGCCGGCGGTGTCGGTGTCGTTCGGTGCGGTTTCTTACAGCGTGGCCGAGAGCGACGACGTGTCCACGGCGGCGGTCAGCGAGCACGAGGCGGAGGTGACGGTGACGCTGTCGGCGGCGCCTGAGCGCACGGTGACGGTGCCGATCACGGCGACGGGCCAGGGGGGCGCGTCGGGCGATGACTATTCGGGTGTGCCCGCCAGCGTGACGTTCGCGGCTCAGGACACGTCGGTGTCGTTCACGTTCGCGGCGACCGCGGACACCGTGGACGATGACGACGAGTCGGTGCTGCTGGGGCTGGGGGCTTTGCCTGACGGGGTGGCCGAGGGCACGGTGGACGAGTCGGTGATCTCGATCGTCGATGACGACGACCCGGCGGTGTCGGTGAGCTTCGGTGCGGTTTCTTACAGCGTGGCCGAGAGCGACGACGTGTCCACGGCGGCGGTCAGCGAGCACGAGGCGGAGGTGACGGTGACGCTGTCGGCGGCGCCTGAGCGCACGGTGACGGTGCCGATCACGGCGACGGGCCAGGGGGGCGCGTCGGGCGATGACTATTCGGGTGTGCCCGCCAGCGTGACGTTCGCGGCTCAGGACACGTCGGTGTCGTTCACGTTCGCCGCGACCGCCGACGACCTCGACGATGACGACGAGTCGGTGCTGCTGGGGCTGGGGGCCCTGCCTGACGGGGTGGCGGCGGGCAGCCCCGACGAGTCTGTGGTGTCGATCGTCGATGACGACGTGCCGGCGGTGTCGGTGTCGTTCGGTGCGGTTTCTTACAGCGTGGCCGAGAGCGACGACGTGTCGACTGCGGCGGTCAGCGAGCACGAGGCGGTGGTGACGGTGACCTTGTCGGCGGCGCCTGAGCGCACGGTGGTGGTGCCGATCACTGTGTCGGGCCAGGGGGGCGCGTCGGGCGATGATTATTCGGGTGTGCCGGCGTCGGTGTCGTTCGGGGCTGAGGACACGTCGGTGTCGTTCACGTTCGCGGCGACCGCGGACACCGTGGACGATGACGACGAGTCGGTGCTGCTGGGGCTGGGGGCTTTGCCTGAGGGGGTGGCGGCGGGCAGCCCGGACGAGTCTGTGGTGTCGATCGTCGATGACGACGTGCCGGCGGTGTCGGTGAGCTTCGGTGCGGTTTCTTACAGCGTGGCCGAGAGCGATGACGTGTCGACTGCGGCGGTCAGCGAGCACGAGGCGGTGGTGACGGTGACCTTGTCGGCGGCGCCTGAGCGCACGGTGGTGGTGCCGATCACTGTGTCGAACCAGGGCGGCGCGTCAGGGGATGACTATTCGGGTGTGCCCGCCAGCGTGACGTTCGCGGCTCAGGACACGTCGGTGTCGTTCACGTTCGCGGCGACCGCCGACGACCTCGACGATGACGACGAGTCGGTGCTGCTCGGGCTGGGGGCCCTGCCGGCGGGGGTGTCGGCGGGCAGCCCGGACGCGGCGACGGTGTCGATCGTCGATGACGACGACCCGGCGGTGACCGTGAGCTTCGGGGCGGTTTCTTACAGCGTGGCCGAGAGCGACGACGTGTCGACTGCGGCGGTCAGCGAGCACGAGGCGGTGGTGACGGTGACCTTGTCGGCGGCGCCTGAGCGCACGGTGGTGGTGCCGATCACTGTGTCGGGCCAGGGGGGCGCGTCGGGCGATGATTATTCGGGTGTGCCGGCGTCGGTGTCGTTCGGGGCTGAGGACACGTCGGTGTCGTTCACGTTCGCGGCGACCGCGGACACCGTGGACGACGACGACGAGTCGGTGCTGCTGGGGCTGGGGGCTTTGCCTGAGGGGGTGGCCGCGGGCAGCCCGGACGAGTCTGTGGTGTCGATCGTCGATGACGACGTGCCGGCGGTGTCGGTGTCGTTCGGGGCGGTTTCTTACAGCGTGGCCGAGAGCGATGACGTGTCCACGGCGGCGGTCAGCGAGCACGAGGCGGTGGTGACGGTGACCTTGTCGGCGGCGCCTGAGCGCACGGTGACGGTGCCGATCACTGCGACCGGTCAGGGAGGCGCGTCGGGCGATGACTATTCGGGGGTGCCTGCCAGCGTGACGTTCGCGGCTGAGGACACGTCGGTGTCGTTCACGTTCGCGGCGACCGCGGACACCGTGGACGATGACGACGAGTCGGTGCTGCTGGGCTTCGGGGCTTTGCCGGCGGTGGTGACCAAGGGCTCGGTGGACGCGGCGACGATCTCGATCGTCGATGACGACGACCCGGCGGTGTCGGTGAGCTTCGGTGCGGGCTCTTACAGCGTGGCCGAGAGCGACGACGTGTCGACTGCGGCGGTCAGCGAGCACGAGGCGGTGGTGACGGTGACCTTGTCGGCGGCGCCTGAGCGCACTGTGGTGGTGCCGATCACTGTGTCGAACCAGGGCGGAGCGTCGGGCGATGACTATTCGGGTGTGCCCGCCAGCGTGACGTTCGCGGCTCAGGACACGTCGGCGTCGTTCACGTTCGCCGCGACGGCGGACAGTGTGGACGATGACGACGAGAGCGTGGAGCTGGGGTTCGGGGCGTCGCTGCCTGAGGGCGTGACCGCGGGCTCGGTGGGCACTGCGACGGTGTCGATCGTCGATGACGACGTGCCGGCGGTGTCGGTGTCGTTCGGTGCGGTTTCTTACAGCGTGGCCGAGAGCGACGACGTGTCCACGGCGGCGGTCAGCGAGCACGAGGCGGTGGTGACGGTGACCTTGTCGGCGGCGCCTGAGCGCACTGTGGTGGTGCCGATCACTGCGACGGGTCAGGGGGGTGCGTCGGGCGATGACTATTCGGGGGTGCCGGCGTCGGTGTCGTTCGGGGCTGAGGACACGTCGGTGTCGTTCACGTTCGCGGCGACCGCAGATGACCTCGACGACGACGACGAGTCGGTGCTGCTGGGGCTGGGGGCTTTGCCGGCGGGCGTGTCGGCGGGCAGCCCGGACGCGGCGACGGTGTCGATCGTGGACGACGACGACCCGGCGCTGTCGGTGAGCTTCGGGGCGTCGAGCTACAGCGTGGCCGAGAGCGACGACGTGTCGACTGCGGCGGTCAGCGAGCACGAGGCGACGGTGACGGTGACGCTGTCGGCGGCGCCTGAGCGCACCGTGGTGGTGCCGATCACTGCGACGGGCCAGGGCGGCGCGACGGGCGATGACTATTCGGGGGTGCCCGCCAGCGTGACGTTCGCGGCTGAGGACACGTCGGCGTCGTTCACGTTCGCCGCGACGGCGGACAGTGTGGACGATGACGACGAGTCGGTGCTGCTGACGTTCGGGGCGACGCTGCCTGCGGGGGTGACCAAGGGCTCGGTGGACGCGGCGACGGTGTCGATTGTCGATGACGACGACCCGGCGGTGTCGGTGAGCTTCGGTGCGGGCTCTTACAGCGTGGCCGAGAGCGACGACGTGTCGACTGCGGCGGTCAGCGAGCACGAGGCGACGGTGACGGTGACGCTGTCGGCGGTGCCTGAGCGGACCGTGGTGGTGCCGATCACGGCGACGGGCCAGGGGGGCGCGACGGGCGATGACTATTCGGGGGTGCCCGCCAGCGTGACGTTCGCGGCTGAGGACACGTCGGCGTCGTTCACGTTCGCGGCTGCCGCGGACTCGGTGGACGATGACGACGAGAGCGTGAAGCTGACGTTCGGGGCGACGCTGCCTGCGGGGGTGACCAAGGGCTCGGTGGACGCGGCGACGGTGTCGATCGTCGATGACGACGACCCGGCGGTGTCGGTGTCGTTCGGTGCGGGCTCTTACAGCGTGGCCGAGAGCGACGACGTGTCCACGGCGGCGGTCAGCGAGCACGAGGCGGTGGTGACGGTGACCTTGTCGGCGGCGCCTGAGCGCACCGTGGTGGTGCCGATCACGGCGACCGGCCAGGGCGGCGCGACGGCTGGGGATTATTCGGGGGTGCCGGCGTCGGTGTCGTTCGGGGCTGAGGACACGTCGGTGTCGTTCACGTTCGCGGCGACCGCGGACACCGTGGACGATGACGACGAGAGCGTGAAGCTGGGGTTCGGGGCGTTGCCTGACGGGGTGGCCGAGGGCACGGTGGACGAGTCTGTGGTGTCGATTGTCGATGACGACGTGCCGGCGGTGTCGGTGAGCTTCGGTGCGGTTTCTTACAGCGTGGCCGAGAGCGACGACGTGTCCACGGCGGCGGTCAGCGAGCACGAGGCGGTGGTGACGGTGACGCTGTCGGCGGCGCCTGAGCGCACTGTGGTGGTGCCGATCACTGCGACGGGCCAGGGGGGTGCGTCGGGCGATGACTATTCGGGGGTGCCCGCCAGCGTGACGTTCGGGGCTGAGGACACGTCGGTGTCGTTCACGTTCGCGGCTGCCGCGGACTCGGTGGACGATGACGACGAGAGCGTGAAGCTGGGGCTGGGGGCCCTGCCGGCGGGGGTGGCGGCGGGCAGCCCCGACGCGTCTGTGGTGTCGATCGTCGATGACGACGTGCCGGCGGTGTCGGTGTCGTTCGGTGCGGTTTCTTACAGCGTGGCCGAGAGCGACGACGTGTCCACGGCGGCGGTCAGCGAGCACGAGGCGGTGGTGACGGTGACCTTGTCGGCGGCGCCTGAGCGCACTGTGGTGGTGCCGATCACGGCGACGGGCCAGGGCGGCGCGACGGGCGATGACTATTCGGGTGTGCCCGCCAGCGTGACGTTCGCGGCTGAGGACACGTCGGTGTCGTTCACGTTCACGGCGACCGCGGATGACCTCGACGATGACGACGAGAGCGTGAAGCTGACGTTCGGGGCTTTGCCTGACGGGGTGGCCGAGGTCAGCCCGGACACCTCGACGGTGTCGATTGTCGATGACGACGTGCCGGCGGTGTCGGTGAGCTTCGGTGCGGTTTCTTACAGCGTGGCCGAGAGCGACGACGTGTCCACGGCGGCGGTCAGCGAGCACGAGGCGGAGGTGACGGTGACGCTGTCGGCGGCGCCTGAGCGCGCCGTGGTGGTGCCGATCACGGCGACGGGCCAGGGCGGCGCGACGGGCGATGACTATTCGGGGGTGCCCGCCAGCGTGACGTTCGCGGCTGAGGACACGTCGGTGTCGTTCACGTTCGCCGCGACCGCGGACGGCCTCGACGATGACGACGAGAGCGTGGAGCTGACGTTCGGGGCGACGCTGCCTGAGGGGGTGACCAGGGGCACGCCCGACACTTCGACGGTGTCGATCGTCGATGACGACGTGCCGGCGGTGTCGGTGTCGTTCGGTGCGGGCTCTTACAGCGTGGCCGAGAGCGACGACGTGTCCACGGCGGCGGTCAGCGAGCACGAGGCGACGGTGACGGTGACCTTGTCGGCGGCGCCTGAGCGCACTGTGGTGGTGCCGATCACGGCGACGGGCCAGGGCGGCGCGACGGGCGATGACTATTCGGGTGTGCCCGCCAGCGTGACGTTCGCGGCTGAGGACACGTCGGTGTCGTTCACGTTCACGGCGACCGCGGATGACCTCGACGATGACGACGAGAGCGTGAAGCTGACGTTCGGGGCTTTGCCTGACGGGGTGGCCGAGGTCAGCCCGGACACCTCGACGGTGTCGATCGTCGATGACGACGTGCCGGCGCTGTCGGTGAGCTTCGGTGCGGTTTCTTACAGCGTGGCCGAGAGCGACGACGTGTCCACGGCGGCGGTCAGCGAGCACGAGGCGGAGGTGACGGTGACCTTGTCGGCGGCGCCTGAGCGCGCCGTGGTGGTGCCGATCACTGCGACCGGCCAGGGCGGCGCGTCGGCTGGGGACTATTCGGGTGTGCCCGCGAGCGTGACGTTCGGGGCGGGCGAGACGGTCAAGTCGTTCACGTTCGCCGCGACCGCCGACACCGTGGACGATGACGACGAGAGCGTGAAGCTGACGTTCGGGGCGACGCTGCCTGAGGGCATGACCAAGGGCACGCCCGACACCTCGACGATCTCGATCGTCGATGACGACGTGCCGGCGGTGTCGGTGAGCTTCGGTGCGGGCTCTTACAGCGTGGCCGAGAGCGATGACGTGTCCACGGCGGCGGTCAGCGAGCACGAGGCGGCGGTGACGGTGACCTTGTCGGCGGCGCCTGAGCGCGCCGTGGTGGTGCCGATCACTGCGACCGGCCAGGGCGGCGCGTCGGCTGGGGACTATTCGGGTGTGCCCGCGAGCGTGTCGTTCGGGGCGGGCGAGACGGTCAAGTCGTTCACGTTCACGGCGACCGCGGACACCGTGGACGACGACGACGAGTCGGTGCTGCTGGGGCTGGGGGCTTTGCCGGCGGGGGTGTCCGCGGGCAGCCTCGACGCGTCTGTGGTGTCGATCGTCGATGACGACGACCCGGCGGTGTCGGTGAGCTTCGGTGCGGGCTCTTACAGCGTGGCCGAGAGCGATGACGTGTCTACGGCGGCGGTCAGCGAGCACGAGGCGGAGGTGACGGTGACCTTGTCGGCGGCGCCTGAGCGCGCCGTGGTGGTGCCGATCACTGCGACCGGCCGGGGCGGCGCGACGGGCGATGACTATTCGGGGGTGCCCGCGAGCGTGTCGTTCGGGGCGGGCGAGACGGTCAAGTCGTTCACGTTCGCCGCGACCGCCGACACCATGGACGATGACGACGAGAGCGTGGAGCTGGGGTTCGGGGCGACGCTGCCTGCGGGGGTGACCGCGGGCTCGGTGGACGAGTCTGTGGTGTCGATCGTCGATGACGACGTGCCGGCGGTGACGGTGTCGTTCGGTGCGGCTTCTTACAGCGTGGCCGAGAGCGATGACGTGTCCACGGCGGCGGTCAGCGAGCACGAGGCGACGGTGACGGTGACGCTGTCGGCGGCGCCTGAGCGCACCGTGGTGGTGCCGATCACGGCGACGGGCCAGGGCGGAGCGTCGGGCGACGACTATTCGGGTGTGCCCGCCAGCGTGTCGTTCGGGGCGGGCGAGACGGTCAAGTCGTTCACGTTCGCGGCGACCGCCGACGGCCTCGACGATGACGACGAGTCGGTGCTGCTGGGGCTGGGGGCTTTGCCGGCGGGGGTGGCGGCGGGCAGCCCGGACGCGGCGGCGGTGTCGATTGTCGATGACGACGACCCGGCGGTGACCGTGAGCTTCGGGGCGGCTTCCTACAGCGCGGACGAGGGCGACACGGCGGTGGTGACGGTGCGGCTGTCGGCGGCGCCTGAGCGGGCGGTGGTGGTGCCGATCACTGTGACGGGCCAGGGGGGCGTGTCGGCTGGGGACTATTCGGGTGTGCCTGCGTCGGTGTCGTTCGGGGCGGCCGAGACGGTCAAGTCGTTCACGTTCACCGCGACCGCCGATGACGTGGACGATGACGACGAGAGCGTGAAGCTGACGTTCGGGGCGACGCTGCCGGCGGGGGTGACCAGGGGCACGGTCGACACCTCGACGATCTCGATCGTCGATGACGACGACCCGGCGGTGTCGGTGTCGTTCGGTGCGGTTTCTTACAGCGTGGCCGAGAGCGACGACGTGTCCACGGCGGCGGTCAGCGAGCACGAGGCGGAGGTGACGGTGACCTTGTCGGCGGCGCCTGAGCGCACCGTGGTGGTGCCGATCACGGCGACCGGTCAGGGCGGCGCGTCGGGGGATGATTATTCGGGTGTGCCCGCCAGCGTGACGTTCGCGGCTCAGGACACGTCGGTGTCGTTCACGTTCGCGGCGACCGCCGATGACCTCGACGATGACGACGAGTCGGTGCTGCTGGGGCTGGGGGCTTTGCCGGCGGGGGTGGCGGCGGGCAGCCCGGACGCGGCGACGGTGTCGATCGTCGATGACGACGACCCGGCGGTGACGGTCAGGTTCGGGGCTGCCGGCTACAGCGCGGACGAGGGCGACACGGCGGTGGTGACGGTGCGGCTGTCGGCGGCTCCTGAGCGGGCGGTGGTGGTGCCGATCACTGCGACCGGCCAGGGCGGCGTGTCGGCTGGGGATTATTCGGGTGTGCCCGCGAGCGTGTCGTTCGGGGCGGCCGAGACGTCGAAGTCGTTCACGTTCACCGCGACCGCCGATGACGTGGACGACGACGGCGAGTCGGTGAAGCTGGGCTTCGGGTCGCTGCCGGCGGGTGTGACCGAGGGCAGCCCCGACGAGTCTGTGGTGTCGATCAGCGATGACGACGTGCCGACGGTGTCGGTGAGCTTCGGGGCGTCGAGCTACAGCGTGGCCGAGAGCGACGACGTGTCCACTGCGGCGGTCAGCGAGCACGAGGCCGAGGTGACGGTGACCTTGTCGGCGGCGCCTGAGCGGGCGGTGACGGTGCCGATCACTGTGTCGGGCCAGGGCGGCGCGTCGGGGGATGACTATTCGGGTGTGCCCGCGTCGGTGTCGTTCGGGGCTGAGGACACGTCGGTGTCGTTCACGTTCGCGGCGACCGCGGACACCGTGGACGACGACGACGAGTCGGTGCTGCTGGGGCTGGGGGCTTTGCCTGAGGGCGTGTCGGCGGGCTCGGTGGACGCCTCGACGATCTCGATCGTCGATGACGACGTGCCGGCGCTGTCGGTGAGCTTCGGGGCCGGCTCTTACAGCGTGGCCGAGAGCGACGACGTGTCCACGGCGGCGGTCAGCGAGCACGAGGCGGAGGTGACGGTGACCTTGTCGGCGGCGCCTGAGCGCACCGTGGTGGTGCCGATCACGGCGACCGGCCAGGGGGGCGCGTCGGGCGATGACTATTCGGGGGTGCCCGCCAGCGTGACGTTCGCGGCTGAGGACACGTCGGTGTCGTTCACGTTCACGGCTGCCGCGGACAGTGTGGACGATGACGACGAGAGCGTGCTGCTGGGGCTGGGGGCCCTGCCTGAGGGCGTGTCGGCGGGCTCGGTGGACGCCTCGACGATCTCGATCGTCGATGACGACGTGCCGGCGGTGTCGGTGAGCTTCGGGGCCGGCTCTTACAGCGTGGCCGAGAGCGACGACGTGTCCACGGCGGCGGTCAGCGAGCACGAGGCGGAGGTGACGGTGACCTTGTCGGCGGCGCCTGAGCGCACCGTGGTGGTGCCGATCACGGCGACGGGCCAGGGGGGCGCGTCGGGCGATGACTATTCGGGTGTGCCGGCCAGCGTGACGTTCGCGGCTGAGGACACGTCGGTGTCGTTCACGTTCGCGGCTGCCGCGGACTCGGTGGACGATGACGACGAGTCGGTGAAGCTGACGTTCGGGGCGACGCTGCCGGCGGGGGTGACCAGGGGCACGCCCGACACGGCGACGATCTCGATCGTCGATGACGACGACCCGGCGGTGTCGGTGTCGTTCGGTGCGGTTTCTTACAGCGTGGCCGAGAGCGACGACGTGTCGACTGCGGCGGTCAGCGAGCACGAGGCGGTGGTGACGGTGACCTTGTCGGCGGCGCCTGAGCGCACCGTGGTGGTGCCGATCACTGTGTCGAACCAGGGGGGCGCGTCGGCTGGGGACTATTCGGGTGTGCCTGCGTCGGTGTCGTTCGGGGCGGGCGAGACGGTCAAGTCGTTCACGTTCACGGCTGCCGCGGACACCGTGGACGATGACGACGAGTCGGTGCTGCTGGGGTTCGGGGCTTTGCCTGACGGGGTGGCCGAGGGCACGGTGGACGAGTCGGTGATCTCGATCGTCGATGACGACGACCCGGCGGTGACGGTCAGCTTCGGTGCCGGCTCTTACAGCGTGGCCGAGAGCGACGACGTGTCCACGGCGGCGGTCAGCGAGCACGAGGCGACGGTGACGGTGACGCTGTCGGCGGCGCCTGAGCGCACCGTGGTGGTGCCGATCACGGCGACGGGCCAGGGCGGAGCGTCGGGCGATGACTATTCGGGTGTGCCCGCCAGCGTGTCGTTCGGGGCGGGCGAGACGGTCAAGTCGTTCACGTTCACCGCGACCGCCGATGACCTCGACGATGACGACGAGTCGGTGCTGCTGGGGCTGGGGGCTTTGCCGGCGGGGGTGTCGGCGGGCAGCCCGGACGCGGCGGCGGTGTCGATCGTCGATGACGACGACCCGGCGGTGACCGTGAGCTTCGGGGCGGCTTCCTACAGCGCGGACGAGGGAGACACGGCGGTGGTGACGGTGCGGCTGTCGGCGGCGCCTGAGCGGGTCGTGGTGGTGCCGATCACTGCGACGGGCCAGGGCGGCGCGACGGCTGGGGACTATTCGGGTGTGCCCGCCAGCGTGACGTTCGCGGCTGAGGACACGTCGGTGTCGTTCACGTTCACCGCGACGGCGGACAGCGTGGACGATGACGACGAGTCGGTGCTGCTGGGCTTCGGGGCTTTGCCGGCGGGCGTGTCGGCGGGCACGGTGGACGAGTCGACGGTGTCGATCAGCGATGACGACGTGCCGACGGTGTCGGTGAGCTTCGGGGCTGGGTCCTACAGCGCGGCTGAGGGCGATTCGGTGACCGTCGTCGTGGAGCTGCACAAGGATCCTGAGCGGACTGTGGTGGTGCCGATCACGACGACCGACCAGGGCGGCGCGTCGGGCGATGACTATTCGGGTGTGCCTGCGTCGGTGTCGTTCGGGGCGGCCGAGACGGTCAAGTCGTTCACGTTCACCGCGACCGCCGACAGCGTGGACGATGACGACGAGAGCGTGAAGCTGGGCTTCGGGGCGACGCTGCCTGCGGGGGTGACCAGGGGCACGGTCGACACCTCGACGATCTCGATTGTCGATGACGACGACCCGGCGGTGTCGGTGTCGTTCGGTGCGGTTTCTTACAGCGTGGCCGAGAGCGATGACGTGTCCACGGCGGCGGTCAGCGAGCACGAGGCGGAGGTGACGGTGACCTTGTCGGCGGCGCCTGAGCGCACCGTGGTGGTGCCGATCACGGCGACCGGTCAGGGCGGCGCGTCGGGGGATGATTATTCGGGGGTGCCTGCCAGCGTGTCGTTCGCGGCTGAGGACACGTCGGTGTCGTTCACGTTCGCGGCGACCGCTGATGACGTGGACGATGACGACGAGAGCGTGCTGCTGGGCTTCGGGGCTTTGCCTGACGGGGTGGCCGAGGGCTCGGTGGACACGGCGACGGTGTCGATCGTCGATGACGACGTGCCGGCGGTGTCGGTGTCGTTCGGTGCGGTTTCTTACAGCGTGGCCGAGAGCGACGACGTGTCGACTGCGGCGGTCAGCGAGCACGAGGCGGTGGTGACGGTGACGCTGTCGGCGGCGCCTGAGCGCACGGTGGTGGTGCCGATCACTGTGTCGGGCCAGGGGGGCGCGTCGGGCGATGATTATTCGGGTGTGCCGGCGTCGGTGTCGTTCGGGGCTGAGGACACGTCGGTGTCGTTCACGTTCGCGGCTGCCGCGGACAGCGTGGACGACGACGACGAGTCGGTGCTGCTGGGGTTCGGGGCTTTGCCTGAGGGGGTGGCGGCGGGCAGCCCGGACGAGTCTGTGGTGTCGATCGTCGATGACGACGTGCCGGCGGTGTCGGTGAGCTTCGGGGCCGGCTCTTACAGCGTGGCCGAGAGCGACGACGTGTCCACTGCGGCGGTCAGCGAGCACGAGGCGACGGTGACGGTGACGCTGTCGGCGGCGCCTGAGCGCACCGTGGTGGTGCCGATCACTGTGTCGGGCCAGGGCGGCGCGTCTGGCGATGATTATTCGGGTGTGCCCGCGAGCGTGACGTTCGCGGCTGAGGACACGTCGGTGTCGTTCACGTTCACCGCGACGGCCGACGGCCTCGACGATGACGACGAGAGCGTGGAGCTGACGTTCGGGGCGACGCTGCCTGCGGGCGTGACCAAGGGCTCGGTGGACGCGGCGACGGTGTCGATCGTCGATGACGACGACCCGGCGGTGACCGTGAGCTTCGGGGCGGCTTCCTACAGCGCGGACGAGGGCGACACGGCGGTGGTGACGGTGCGGCTGTCGGTGGCTCCTGAGCGGGCGGTGGTGGTGCCGATCACTGTGACGGGCCAGGGGGGCGTGTCGGCTGGGGATGACTATTCGGGTGTGCCTGCCAGCGTGTCGTTCGGGGCTGAGGACACGTCGGTGTCGTTCACGTTCGCCGCGACGGCGGACAGCGTGGACGATGACGACGAGTCGGTGCTGCTGGGCTTCGGGTCTTTGCCGGCGGGCGTGTCGGCGGGCACGGTGGACGAGTCGACGGTGTCGATCACTGACGACGACGACCCGGCGGTGACGGTCAGGTTCGGGGCTGCCGGCTACAGCGCGGACGAGGGCGGCACGGCGGTGGTGACGGTGCGGCTGTCGGTGGCTCCTGAGCGGACGGTGGTGGTGCCGATCACTGCGACCGGCCAGGGGGGCGCGTCGGGCGATGACTATTCGGGTGTGCCCGCGTCGGTGTCGTTCGGGGCTGAGGACACGTCGGTGTCGTTCACGTTCGCGGCTGCCGCGGACACCGTGGACGACGACGACGAGTCGGTGAAGCTGACGTTCGGGGCGACGCTGCCGGCGGGGGTGACCAGGGGCACGGTCGACACGGCGACGATCTCGATCGTCGATGACGACGTGCCGGCGGTGTCGGTGTCGTTCGGTGCGGCTTCTTACAGCGTGGCCGAGAGCGACGACGTGTCCACGGCGGCGGTCAGCGAGCACGAGGCGGAGGTGACGGTGACGCTGTCGGCGGCGCCTGAGCGGGCGGTGACGGTGCCGATCACTGCGACGGGCCAGGGCGGCGCGTCGGGCGATGATTATTCGGGTGTGCCCGCCAGCGTGACGTTCGCGGCTGAGGACACGTCGGTGTCGTTCACGTTCACGGCGACCGCTGATGACGTGGACGATGACGACGAGAGCGTGCTGCTGGGCTTCGGGGCTTTGCCGGCGGGGGTGACCAGGGGCACGGTCGACACGGCGACGATCTCGATCGTCGATGACGACGTGCCGGCGGTGTCGGTGTCGTTCGGGGCGGGTTCTTACAGCGTGGCCGAGAGCGACGACGTGTCCACGGCGGCGGTCAGCGAGCACGAGGCGACGGTGACGGTGACGCTGTCGGCGGCGCCTGAGCGCACCGTGACGGTGCCGATCACGGCGACGGGCCAGGGCGGCGCGTCGGGCGATGACTATTCGGGGGTGCCCGCCAGCGTGACGTTCGGGGCGGGCGAGACGGTCAAGTCGTTCACGTTCGCGGCGACCGCCGACGGCCTCGACGATGACGACGAGTCGGTGCTGCTGGGGTTCGGGGCTTTGCCGGCGGGGGTGGCCGAGGGCAGCCCGGACGCGGCGACGGTCACGATCAACGATGACGACGACCCGGCGGTGACGGTCAGGTTCGGGGCTGCCGGCTACAGCGCGGACGAGGGCGACACGGCGGTGGTGACGGTGCGGCTGTCGGCGGTGCCTGAGCGGGCGGTGGTGGTGCCGATCACTGTGACCGGCCAGGGCGGCGTGTCGGCTGGGGATTATTCGGGTGTGCCCGCGAGCGTGTCGTTCGGGGCGGCCGAGACGTCGGTGTCGTTCACGTTCACCGCGACCGCCGACAGCGTGGACGACGACGGCGAGTCGGTGAAGCTGGGCTTCGGGTCGCTGCCGGCGGGTGTGACCGAGGGCAGCCCCGACGAGTCTGTGGTGTCGATCAGCGATGACGACGTGCCGACGGTGTCGGTGAGCTTCGGGGCTGGGTCCTACAGCGCGGCTGAGGGCGATTCGGTGACCGTCGTCGTGGAGCTGCACAAGGATCCTGAGCGGACGGTGGTGGTGCCGATCACTGTGACCGGCCAGGGCGGCGCGTCGGGCGACGACTATTCGGGTGTGCCTGCGTCGGTGTCGTTCGGGGCGGGCGAGACGGTCAAGTCGTTCACGTTCACCGCGACCGCCGACGACGTGGACGACGACGGCGAGAGCGTGAAGCTGGGCTTCGGGTCGCCGCTGCCGGCGGGCGTGTCCACGGGCACGGTGGACGAGTCGGTGATCTCGATAGTGGACGACGACGACCCTGCACTGACGGCCAGCTTCGGCGCTGCCGGCTACAGCGCGGACGAGGGCGGCACGGCGGTGGTGACGGTGTCGTTGTCGGTGGCTCCTGAGCGGACGGTGGTGATCCCGCTCACGGCGACGGACCAGGGGGGCGCGTCGGCTGATGATTATTCGGGTGTGCCCGCGAGCGTGACGTTCGCGGCGGCCGAGACGAGCAAGTCGTTCACGTTCGCTGCGACCGCGGACTCGGTGGACGACGACGGCGAGTCGGTGAAGCTGGGCTTCGGGGCGCCGCTGCCGGCGGGCGTGTCCACGGGCACGGTGGACGAGTCGGTGATCTCGATAGTGGACGACGACGACCCTGCACTGACGGCCAGCTTCGGCGCTGCCAGTTACAGCGTGGACGAGGGCGACACGGTCGAGGTGAAGGTGCGGCTGTCGGTGGCTCCTGGGCGGACGGTGGTGCTCTTGCTCCTGAAGGCGCTGGGAGGTGGCGCGTCGGCTGATGATTATTCGGGTGTTCCCGACATCGTGTCGTTCGCGCCGGGTGAGACGGTCAAGTCGTTCACGTTCGCGGCGACGGCGGACAGCTTGGACGATGACGACGAGAGCGTGCTGCTGGGGTTCGGGGCTTTGCCGACGGGTGTGTCCACGGGCACGGTGGACGAGTCGGTGATCTCAATAGTGGACGACGACGAAGCATCCCGGCCGACCACGAGCTTCAGCAGCGACCCGCCAAACCGGAATCAGCCCGATGACAGCAAGCAGCCCAAGGATCCCGTTCTGGACCTGCCGGAGTGGTTTGGCCGCGAGAGCGACAAGGGGACCGTGATGGTGGTCAACGGCTGGCGTTCACCTGATATCGCTGTCGCGTCAGTATTGGGCGGCATTGCCAGCGGCGCGGTCATGCTGTACACGGACGGAACGGAAATGTCCGATGTCACGCAGCCGGTGCTCAGCGAATACGAGCTCGACGGTGCCTGTGTCGTCGGGGGCCTGGCTGTCATTTCCGACACGGTTCACAGCACTCTCAGGCACAAATTGGGTCCGGACCGCGTCGCATGGGCCTACGGCCTCACCCGTCTTGAAACCGCCGCCGCAGTGGCACGACAGCAGCTCGGCGAACCCGACCACGCCAACCCTCCAACAATCATCGTGGCCGACGGCTGGCGTCCTCCCGACACCGCGCTGGCGGCTGTGATGGCGGCTCAGGCGGATAACACCGCGGTGCTGTACAGCAAAGACTCCAAGTTCTCCCCCGCAGCCATCGCAGTGCTGCGCGACTATCAGCCTGAGCAGGTGATCCTCATCGGGGGCACCTCAGCGATCAGCAACGAACTACACGCCGATGTGACCGCGGCGGCGGCGAGGGCCCGCATCGAGCGCATCAGCGGAGCCACGCGCATCGAGACAGCGTCATTGGTCGCACGGCAGAGGCTCGGCAGTCCCGATAGTGCCAACCCCCCCACGATCATCGTTGCCAATGCATGGAGTCCGTCCGACGTGGGCTTAGCAGTTGTGCTGGCCGCTTCCATGCCGCACGCCGTCGTTCTCTACGTGGACGCCGACACGATGTCTCCGGCCACCGCATCAGTAGTGGCTGAGTACGGCCCCGAGCGCGTCACGATCTTGGGTGGTGAGGCCGCTGTGGGACCTGCAGTAGAAGCGGCTATCAGAGGTGCTCTGCCGGCGGGCGCCATCGTGTCACGCATATCGGGCTCAACCCGCGCCGAGACAGCGGCTGCCGTCGCTCACGACATATTCGAACGCTTCGGCAACCGCATGTGAGATGGACCACTCCGGCGAAGGCGGCTCAGACCGGCGAATGATGCCCATGCTGAGTTCACCGGCGATCCCATCTCGTCGGCACAGCTGCCAGCGCCGGTCCCGGCCGAAAGACCTGACGCTGCGCGGACATGAACTACTGAGATACTGGCCGAAGGCCGGTTCGTGTCAGCGGTGCCCGTCCGACAGCGCCGCCGCTCCGGCAAGGAGATGATGATCGTGAAGGCTCGCTGGGCCAAGGTTGCCGCGGCCCTCGCGGCGCTGGCGCTCGTCGCCACTGCCTGTGGTGGTGGCGGAGGCGAAGTCGCAACGCAGGCGACGACTCAAGAGATCTCTGCGCCGGCAACGACCGCTGCGCCCACGACCGCACCGCCGACGACTGCAGCCGCTCTTCCTACTGATCCGCTGGAGCTGCTCACGCATGCGTTCGAGTCGAGCGCAGGGCGCTCGGTTCGCGGCGAGATGCAATCTGACTTCGGAGGAATGGCAGCGATTGCGCTGTCGTTCGAGGTCGACCCCGACGCCAACATGGCGATGACGATGAGCGTCGACGACCCGGCAGCGGGCGGTCTCGCCTTCGAGATCCTGATGATCGACGGCACCAACTACATCCGTTTCGTCATTCCCGAACAGATGCAGGGTCTGACCCTTGGGGCACCGCCTGAGGGTTGGTTCACGCTCGACGCCACCGCAGCAGCGGGCATGGGCATCCTGTGCCCCTCGCCGCTGCCCGGTGTGGCCCCCCGCGCCGGCGCCTGCCCTGCGCCGAACGAGAACTCCCATCTGATCGAATTCGTGACCGATGTCGAGACCATTGGTTCTGAGGACATCGACGGCGAGCCGATGACCGTCCTCCGCTACACCCTCGATGCTGTGGCCTTGGCCGAATCGCAGGGGACCGGGCCCGACATCAGCGACGGGTCAGCTCCGTTCGCTGCGGAAATGTTCGGCGACGGCCTGGCCACCGACATCTGGATCGACGGCGATGGCCTCACGCGGCGAGTCAGTCTGGATCTGGGGTCGATGTTCGGGGACCTCGCGGCAGGATTCGGCGCCGACGCCGAGGACATCCCCGAATTCGCCATCGTGATCGACTTCTTCGACTACGACGCCGACATCACGATCACCGCACCGCCCGCCGATGAGATCGTGGGAGATTTCGGCGACATGATGGGCCTCGGCTTTGACGAGGGTTCCGGCACCGCGCCTGGCTACGGCGGTTCATAGGGCTGCTGCTGCGACCGACTCGAGCCGGTCACGCTCGTCGCCTGGGCATGGATCGTGGCGCCCACCCTCTGCAATCCGGGTGACTCCCGCAACAAGAACTGAGATCCCTGGCTCTTCGCGGACATGAACTGCTGAGATACTGGCCGAAGACCGGTTCGTGTCAGCGGTGCCCAACACATGGTGCCGCCGTTCCGGCAAGGAGATGATGATCGTGAAGGCTCGCTGGGCGAGACTTGGCGCCGGACTCGCGGCGCTGGTGCTCGTCGCCGCCGCCTGCGGTGGTGGCGCTGACGACGATGGTGGAGGCGAAGTCGTAACTCATGCGGCGACTCAGGAGACCTCTGCGCCGGCAACGACCGCTGCGCCCACAACCACACCGGCGACGACAGCCGCCGCGCTTCCCACTGACGCGAAGGAGCTTGTGACCGTCGCCTTGCAAAACAGTGCGACTCGTTCGGTCAAGGGCGACATGCGCATGGACATGGGCGATCTGGCGACCGTTGCCGTGCATTTCGAGAGCGACGGCAACCAGAACTTCTCGATGCTGATGAGCTTCGAGGAGATGATGGGTGCTGGCGAGGCGGGCTTCGGATTCGAGATCCGGTTCGTTGACGGCGTTCAGTACCTGCAGTTCGCGGTGCCCGAAGAGATGAGCGACCTGGTCGGCGATGCGATGCCCCAGGGCTGGTTCACCCTCGACGCAGAGACAGCTGCCGCAATGGGAATCGTGTGCCCGTCCGCGCTGCCCGGCGCGACGCCGGACGATGGCCTGTGCCGACTGCCCAACGACAGTACGGACATGATCGAGAACGTGACCAGCGCCGAGATCGTCGGTCCCGAGGAGCTCGATGGCGTGCCGACGACACGGGTGCGCTTCATATTGGACTACGCCGCCGCATTGGATGCCTACCTTGCTGAGCCCGAGGGCAGCGACAGCGCGCTTCCCTTCGTCGGTGACATGTTTCCCGACGAAGTTGCTTACGACATCTGGATCGATGCCGAGGGCCTGACGCGACGCATGAGCGTCGACTTGGGCTCCCTCATGGAGAACCTCATTGGCGGCCTCGATGATGCCGAGACGGAGGGCCACGAGGACGAGATCGCAAGTCTGTTCAACATCACCAACGTCGTCGACTTCTACGACTACGACGCGGACATCACTATCGAGGCGCCGCCCGCCGATGAGATCGTGGGCGATTTCGGCGACATGATGGGGGAGGGGTTCGGAGCCGCCGGATAGGAGTTCAGCGATGTCATTGGAATTGGAGACAGTGCGGGTGGACGGCGACGGTCCGGTGCGCCACCTGGTGCTGAACCGGCCCGAAGTGCACAACGCCGTCAACGCCCAGCTGGTCGCTGATGTGCATGCGGCGTGCCTCGCGCTTGACGCCGACCCCGGCGTGCGGGTTGTGATCGTGCGTGGCGAGGGCAAGAGCCTCTCGTCGGGCGCCGACCTCAAGCAACAGCGCGGCAGCAGCCTCGATGCGATGCTCGGCTCGAAGCACGGCGCCCGCATGTACGACACGCTGATGCACCTCAATCCGATCACCATCGCCCTGTGCCACGGCTACATGATCGGCGGGGGAGGGGTGCTGCCCGCAGCCTGCGACTTCCGCATCGGCAGCCCGTCGATCAGCCTCACGCTCAACGAGGTCAGCATCGGCTTCAACCTGACGTGGCACTCGCTACCGGCGCTCGTCAACCTGGTCGGCCCGCACCGCGCCAAGGAAATGCTGATCCTCGGGCGCACCTACGGGATGGAAGAGCTGGACAAGTTCGGCTTCTTCACCGAGACGGTTTCGAGCGACGACGAGTTGGTGCCCGCTGGCGAACGGCTGGCCGCCGCGATCGTGAACCAGCCGCCGGTGCCGGTGACGGCGTCGAAGGCGTCGATCAATGCGCAGGCGATGCCGCTGGGCCGAGCGATCAACCACCTCGACCACGTTGCCGTCGGCTACATGGGCAAGAGCGACAGCTCGCGTACCGCCCGGCACACCTACTTCGACCAGAACGAACGCAACTGGTCCGACGATTGACATGCGCCGTCGAGATGTCGGCTGGCCCAACCAGCGGACACTGCTGCTGTACCTGCTGGGCGGATTGCTGATTGCGGCGATCCCCGTCGTCGTCTCGCGCTTTGTCGATCAGCCCGATCCCGTCACTCACACGATCGACATCCCGCCGGGAACAGCCGAGCGCCTGGCTGCCGGCGAGGACGTCGAAGTCATTCCCGACGAGCTGGACTTCAAGCTGCGCGACGTGCTGATCATCGTGAACCGCGACTCGGTGGCACACACCATCGGCCCCTTCGAGGTTGGGCCGGGTGAAAGTTCCGAGCACAGCTTCGGTGAGACGGCGGCTTTCAGCAGCTACTGCTCGCTGCACCCCTCCGGCAGCATCCGCATCTCCATCGGAGACGGCTGAGGCACCGCCGGGCGAGCGCCAAGCGTCGTCATGCCTCGGCGCAGGCCGGCAGGGCATCGGTGGCGAACTGAGCGATGGCGTCCTCGGGTTGACCCATGCGCAGCGCTGCGGTGTTCACCAGCAGCCGCTGCACGCCATGATCGCGGTACACCTCAAGGCCTTCGAGGCCCTCGCGGTGGTAGTTCCAATAGGCAGTCAGGGACAGCTCGGCGGGGTCGCGGCCTTGGCGGTCGCATTCGGCGTGCATCTCGCCGATGAGCCGCTTGAAGTCGTCGAGGTCTTTGTGGATGACGTACCAGCCGTCCCCGCGGGCCACCAGGCGGCGAATGGCAGGCGGCGTTGTGCCGCCGATGAGCAACGGCATGCGGGGTTGCTGCGCCGGCGTCGGCAGCATCGAGAAGCCTGACCAGTCCACAAACTCGCCGCGAAAATCCACGTCCTCGCCGGTCCACGCAGCGGTCATCGCGTCGATGTATTCATCGGCTCGGGCGCCCCGACGGCCGAACGGCACGCCGATGGCGTCGAACTCCTCTTCCAGCCAGCCCACGCCGATGCCCAACTCCAGCCGTCCGCCCGACAGATGGTCGAGCGATGACGCCTGCTTGGCGAAGTACAGCGCGTTGGCCTGAGTGACGATGTTGACGCCGGTGCCCAGTCGCAGGTGCTGCGTGGCCCCGGCGACGTACGTCAGCGCAATGAACGGGTCGGTGAAGCCGGCGTTCGTCGGGAGGCCCAGCTTGCCGCTGGGGTGGTACGGGTACCGACTCTCGTAGTCGTGGGGCACGATGACGTGCTCGAACGTCCACACCGACTCGTAGCCGAGTTCTTCGAGCTGCTGTGCGAACGACCGCAGGAATCCAGGGTCGAGGTAAGCGGCGGAGTTGATGGGAGTGATGCCGACGTGCATCTGCGGGACCTTACGCGCACCCGCGCCGGTGCCGCCGTGGCCGTGGGGCCTTCCACCGTGGGCCGTTGACCGTGCGAGACACCCGTGCATGGGCCATGCTGTTGCGATGTCGGGGGACTCGGTGTTCGCGGTGCATCGCGCGTCCGCGTACTCGCGTTCGGACCGGCAACGCATCCAAAAGCGCACCATTGTTGTGCTGATCGCCAGCCAGGCCGCGGGCGGTTTCGGCTTGGTGGCGACCTACATCGTGAGCGCCCTGCTCGCAAAGGACATCACCGGCAGCGCGACACTTGCCACTATCGCCGCGAGCTGCTTGTCGATCGGTGCGGCGGTGGTCGCCGTGCCGATGTCGAAGTTGATGAACCGCAACGGGCGGCGCGTCGGGCTGCGTTTCGGGTACCTCGTAGGGGCCGCGGGTTCGACGCTCGCGGTGCTCGGCGCAATCCTGCTGAGCTATCCGCTGCTGTGTCTGGGCGTGTTCGGCGCGGGAGCCGGCAGCGCCGCCAACTTGGCGACTCGCTACGCAGCTTCCGATCTCGCACCCGAGCACCGGCGCGCCAGCACGATCAGCATGATCGTGTGGGCCACAACATTCGGCTCGACCGCCGGCTCGGTGGTGTCGGGCTTCGCGAGCGACGTCGGCCGTTCGTTCGGACTGCCCGATAAGACCGGCTCGTACGTGTTCGCTGCTGTGATGTTCCTGCTGGCCGCTGCGATTGTGGAGCTGTTCCTGCGGCCTGACCCGCTGGAGGTCGCGAACGAAGTCAGCGAATCACGCAATGGCGCCCGCGGCCGATCGGAAGCGTTGCCGACGCCAACGACGCGTGACGCGCTGGCACTGATCTGGCAAAAACCGGAGGCTCGTCTGGCCGTGCTGGCGATGGTCGTCAGCCAGGTGACCATGCTGGGCGTCATGGCGCTGACGCCATTGCACATGGATGCGGGCGGCCAGTCCCAGAACGCCATCGGGTTCATGATGGGATTCCACATTCTGGGCATGTACCTGTTCTCGCCGGTCATCGGGCAACTCACCGACCGCATCGGCAACTATCCGATGCTGTACATAGCGGGCGGCCTGTGCACCTGGGGGGCGTGGTGGGCGGCAGTCACCCCGCCTGCGGGAGTGGTGGGTGTGTTCATGGGGAACTTCCTCATCGGCCTGGGTTGGTGCTTCGGGGTGATCGCAGCGTCGAGCCTGCTGGTGGCGCTGTACCCCATCCACCAGCGAGTCGCAGTGCAAGGCGTCGGTGACTTCGCCATGATCGGCTCGGGCGCATTGGCTGGGCTGACCTCGGGTGCGCTGTACGCGACATTCGAATACCAGGGCGTGAATTACGCCAATGCACTGTTCGGCGTGGCGCTAGTGGTGGCCACCTTCTTCACCTTCACCGGGGTGCGCAGGGCGATGCGGCGCCCGCAGCAGCAGACGGCCGCAGCCGTCGGCGGCTGAGCCACAGCGCCGACGAAACGCCAAGCTATTCGACGGCTATTCGCTGGACCGTTGCCGCAGGACCGGCCCGGGCGGCGTTGTGCGCGGCCATGCCGCGCTGCGAACTACGGCGCGGTGAATGTGAAGGTGCGCTCGTCGTTCAGGACGACTTCGAACGTCTCGCCTGAGATGAACCCGTTGCCGAGGTGGACGATGGCGTCGAGCTCCAGATCCCGCTCGGAGCAGTCCTGCGCCCACGGCTCCGGCGCCGGCACGCGTGCAGCGACGGTGACCTTGTAGCGCTGGACGCCGTTGCCGGACTCGTCTCGGGCAGCTTCCTCACGGCCCTGGTGGTAGCAGCCGTCTTGGCTGGACGTGGCAAAGGCAACGCGCAGGTAGCCGCTGTTCTGGCTGCCGGTCGAGCCTTCCCAGATCATGTGTACGTCGGTGGCGTGGACCGGTGCCTCGACGCGCTGAGAATCGGTGCGGTTCCACCCGTCGGGGACAAGTTCGGGCGGCGGCTCCACCATGACCAGGGTCATGTCGACGTGGCGCGGGTTGCCGCGAGTGATCACGTCGTAGGCGGTGTCGTTGGTGAAGGCCATGCGACCGTCGCCTTCGGTGATGACGACCGCGATCGAATACGTGTTGCGGTCGTCGATCTCGTCGCTGACATAGCGCACGTTGAAGTCGATCGGCACCTGGCCGGGATTGCTGATGATCTGCTCGGCGATGAGCACGGAGGCTGCATCGGCGTAGGACGTGTCGCGCAATTGGATGGTGACGACCGCATCCGGCGTGAGCGCAATGCGCTCCCGGTAGGTGATGGAGCCCCTCACGGAGGCGTCTGCACCAACCGGTTCCATTCCGACCTCCACGGTCGAGTCGTAGGCACACGCGCTGGCGGCGAGCGCGAGCGCTGCACCCGTCAGCCGGAGTGCTCTGCGCAATGCGTGCATGGGTCCCCGCTCGAGTCGACCACGCGTCGGCGGCCGCCCGGTCGACGTCCTCAACGCTCGCGCCTCCCATTCGGTTCCGTGGCCAGTTGCAGCGAGGACAGCAGCGAGCCTTGGTGGCCCAGTGGCGACACGCCGAGGGTGCGGAAGATCCGCCAGTGCAGGCTGATGTCTGAGGAGATGACCGGGACGCCGAGCTGTTCTTCGATGTCGGCGGCCAGGCTGACGAAGCGCTGCGGCAGACCGTCGTAGCCGCGGTAGTTGGACATGCCGTTGACCAGCACCGCGTCCACGTCCGGCGCCTGGGCGAGCGTGTACTCGGTTGATCGCAGAGCAAGGTCGCCGGGGAAGATCCAGATGCAGTCGTTCACTTCGTCCTGGGTGGCGTACCGACCCTGGTCAACGAAGTTCCCCGCCCACACCACGTCGATGCCCGCACTGCGAAGGAAACGCACCACGCCGTCGCGCCAATCAGGCCAGAAATAGACAGCGTTGAGTGCGACCCGCTCGTAGCCATTCGCCTCGCAGGCCTCCACCAGTGTCAGGCCGGCCATGTGAAACGGCGTCTCGTACTTGTCAGACATCTCGGCCGTGAACCGGCGGATGTCGGAGGCGTCGGTCCCGGCGGCATGCACCCAGTTGGTGCCGACCTGCCCGATCACGTCGGCGGCGCTGTTGGACAGGCAGTGGACGGTTTCTTCGAGCAGGTGGAAGAGCCCGGCGCGGTCGCTGAGCTGGTGGGAGTAACCGGGCGCGTGCAGCAGGCGACCGTGCACGCCGACCGACGGCGGGCACATGCGCAGGAAGTCGCTCGGAGCGGCGTCGAAGTCCATCGGCGGCGCGGTGAAGCCGACTTGGTGCGGGAACAGCTTCTTGGCCGGGTCTTTCCATTGCTCGGGCTTGCTCACCAGTCTTGCGACCTCTCTCGTTGTTGCAGCTCCGCTGCGGGATTCGGGACGATCGGTGAGCGCTCAGGCGCTCCAGCCGCCGTCGACGTGAATGGTCTGGCCGGTGATGTAGCTGGCACCGGCGCACAGGAACAGGCAGGCGTCGGCGTACTCGGCGGCGGTCCCAGGACGGCCCAGCGGCAGCGACTCGGAGTCCTCGAAGACGGTCTCCCAGCGGATCGGGAAGTTGGTGGAGTCGGGATGCACGTAGCTGGGGGAGATGGCGTTCACCCGCACGTCGGGGGCGAGGCCGCGGGCGAGCTCTTTGGTGAGCGTGATGAGGCCCCCCTTGGCGACGCTGTAGGGCGAGCTGGAGCCGCCGCCTCGCCAGCCCGACATCGACGCTGTGTTCACAATGGCGCCGCGGGACGCCTTCAGGTAGGGCGCTGCGGCCTTGGCCGTGCGGAACGCGGAGAGCAGGTTGACCGACAGTGCCTCCGCCCAGAGCTCCTCGGTCTGCGATTCGAGGTCGCCGGCGGGAATGGTCTGGAGCGTGACCGGGTGGCCGGCGATGTTGAGCAGGTAGTCGATGCCGCCCATCCGGCCGGCGGCGGCTTCGACCATGGCCGCCACCGAGTCGGTGTCGCGCAGGTCGCAGGGGGCTTCGAACACGTCGAGGCCGTCGGCTTGCAGCGTGCTCACGGTGTCGGTGAGGCGATCACCGGGCAGGTCGGCGATGGCCACGGTGCTGCCGTTGGCAGCGAATGTGCGGGTCACGCCGAGGCCGATGCCGCTGGCACCGCCGCTCACGATGCTGCGCTTGCCGGTCAGGTCGGCGCTGATCACGAGGCGCTCATCATGGGGCAGTCTCCGTGTCGGTTCGCAGTCGAGGTGTGTCGGTCAGGAGTCTGTCGGTGAGTGCAGTGTCGGCGTGCCGGGGCATGCTCATGAGCCCTGCGGCAGGTACTGGTCGTGGGACCACGGGTCGAGCCGCAGGCTGAGCTCGCGCAGCCGGCCGTGAAACTCGTCGCGGGGCACGTGACACAGCCGGATGTGGCGGCCAGAGGCAGGGTCAAACTCAGTGCGGCCGTGCATGACCCGGTGGTTGTCGATGAGCACACCTTGACCGGGCTCGACCCGGATCACGGCCGTGAACTCGGGGCTTGCCATCCGGTCGCTGAAGGCGCGGATGGCGTCGTAGAGCCGGTCGACATCGGCGGCTGGCACGTCGAGCGGGCCCAGCGCCCGGTCGAAATAGCGAACACCGCTCGGGCGGCCGAACTCGTCGAGCCGGATGAGCGGGCTGCGGCTGCGCATGTTGATCTCGCCGGGGTGCCGTCGCACGTGGGTGACCGGCAGGGTCGTGAGCGCTTCGTAGGCGGCGGGTTCCTCAAGCCGCAGTGACTCGGCGATGGCGAAGCCGTCCACGTAGGTGCTCATGCCGCCGACGTCGGTATTGGACAGGCAGTGGAAGATGTCGATGCCGGGCGGGGAGTAGTAGAAGGCGTCGTCGATGTGGGGCGCCTGGGCCATGCCGGTCTTGGCGCCCAGCTTCGCCACCGGTTCGGCACGCACGTCGTAGATGCGGCCATAGACGGTGGTCTCGTGGATGGGGCCGACGAGGTTGGCGAGCTGCTCGGTCTGTCGGGGGTCGGTGCCCAGGTGGTCGATGCGCACGATGCCGTAGTCACACAGCAGCCGGTACGCGCCGAGTTGGCCGACACCGCCGTCGCTGGCGTCGTCCCAGTCCACGGTGGGGAAGCAGTTCGCCAGTTCGGCGCGCCACGTCGTCGGTTGCCACGCGGCACGCCGCTGGCGGGCTTCGTCGTCGTAGGCGTTGGCGGCCAACCAGTCGCTGCTGTAGGTGGACCGGTGGCCGTCGGGCCACGTGAGCACGAGGTCGCCCTCGTCGGCTTCGGCCAGAGTCGGCGTGATGTCGGCGGGGAAGCTGGCCACGGTCACAAAGCGGATGCCGTCGGATGGATTGCCGCACTCGGCGCACCAGCAGCAGTGCCGCAGCCACTGGGCAGCGAAGGTGCGGCACTGGCCGTCCGAGAACTCGACGTGTACCCGGCGCCGGTCGATGGTTGCTGCGGTCACCGCGGGTGCATCGGCGATGCCGAGCCGGTTGCCGAGGTGCGGGTTGTGGGTGGTGATGCTGCCGACGGCCCCGTGTTCGTTCGAACTGGACTCAGGACCGCGTGCCGACTCCGCCGACAGCCCAGCCGACGGCTCGCTCACCGCTCAGTCGCTCCCGGTGCCGGCGGCGTCCAGCGTGTGGGCCGCCACCAGCTCGTCGTTCAGTTCCACGCCGAGGCCTGCGCCGGTGGGCAGGGTTGCGTACCCGTCGATGATCTCGGGCTCGGGAGGGTGCACCAGCTCGGTGCGCAGCCGAGACGGGCCGAGCCGTGACGAGCGGAATTCCACCATCGGGATCGTCAGCGCTGCGGCTTGGAGATGGAAGTTGGCGACGTCGGTGATGCCGGTGGCGAAACTGTGGGGGATGAGCTGCGCACCGTGCAGTTCGCACAGCTCGGCGATGCGCATCAGCTCGGTGAAGCCCCCGGCTCGGCTGACCCCGGGTTGCACCAGCGACACGCCGCCGGTGGTCAGCCACTCGCGCACCTCCCAGCGGCCCGCTGCGAACTCGGCCCCGCCGACCCGGACGGGCGACACCGCAGCCAAGCGGTTGTGCCCGGCGAGGTCGTCGTGGCGCAATGGGGCCTCGGCGAAGGCGATGTCGAAGTCCTCGATCCGCCGCAGCGTCCAGGCGGCGTCGTGCCAGTCCCACCAGCGGTAGCCGAAGTCGAGCGCCAGCGTCATCTGGTCGCCGAGATTGGCCCGGCAGGTGCCGACGAATTCGACGATGTCCCGGTCAACCACCTCGTTGCCGAACAGCACTGGCACCTTGACAGCGGTGAGGCCCTGGTCGGCGGCGATGGTGGCCTGGCGGGTGATCTCGTTGAGCACGGCGTTCATCGGGCCGTCGTAGATGTCGCCTGGGTAGCAGGTGGCGTACGGCCGGATGCGCTCTGTGCGGGCCCCACCGAGCAGCTTGTATACCGGCAGTCCGAGCTGGCGGCCAGCGAGGTCGTAGAGCGCGATGTCGACGGCGGAATAGGCCTGGATGTAGGTGCCGCGGCGCCCGTGGTAGAAGCTGCCGTGGTATGCCCGGTCGTACAGCGCGGCGGCTTCGATCGGGTCGGCACCGACCACCACGTCTGTGATGCCCTGGCTCCAGAAATGGATGGTGCGCTGGTCGATCATCGCCTTCGTGACCGCCGGTGTGCAGACCGACTCGCCGATCCCGACCCGCCCGTCGGCGTCGATGACCTTGACGAGCAGAGTCTCCTCGGAGCCTTCGGCGAAGGCGTTGCCCACGGCGGGCACCGACACGATCAGCGCTTCGATCGCGGCGACCGGGCACGGCTGGCGGGCGGTCATCACCGATGTTCCGCCCGAGGGGTCACCCCGTGGCCCCGTCCGAGCCACCGGTCCGGCATCGCACTTGCCGCAACGTGATCACACGCATCAGCCGCTCGGATCTCATCCGATGGGGCTCTGTGCTGTGAGGCCACCGTCCACAGTAAACACGCTGCCTGAGATGAAGCTGGCCGCCGGACCCGCCAGCCAGGCGACGACCTCGGCGACGTCGTCGGGAGTGCCGAGCCGGCCGACAGGATGGCGGCCGACGGCCTCGGCACGCGCAGCTGCGGGATCGGTCTGCAGATCGAACACAGCGTCGGCCAGCGCTGTGGCGATCCATCCGGGACTGACCGCAACGCAGCGGACGCCCTGGTGCCCGTGATCGACGGCAATGGCACGGGTGAGGGCCTCGACGGCACCCTTCGAGGCGTTGTAGACGGCCATGCCAGCGTCGGCGTGGGATGCGGCAATCGAAGCGATGTTGATGATCACGCCGCCACTGGGCAGGCCGGCTTCACTGCCGGATTGCTGGCCCGTCATCTGACGCACGGCCGCTCGGCACATGTTGAAAACGCCCCGCACGTTGGTGTCGATGACGTGATCGAACTCCTCGTCGGTGGTGTCGGCGATGGTCTTTTCCACCTGTACGCCCGCGTTGTTCACCACCACATCGAGCTGGCCGAATTGCTGGACGGCCGCGGCAACCAGCGCATCAGCCTGAGCCGGGTCGCCAACATCGGTACGCAGCCACCCGGCGCCCTCAAGCGCAGGCTCGCTCCGGCTGCCGGTCAGCACGTCCCACCCGTCGGCCAAGAACCGCCGGGCGATTGCCTCGCCGATCCCCGAACTCGCCCCAGTCACCACCACCCTGCTCACGGCTGTTCCTTTGTCTCGGTTGACGCTGTCGTCTTGCTCACGTCCGCCCCTTCCCACCGATCTGCCGCCACAGTTGGCAGGCTTGCAGCATGACCGATGTGCAGCGCGCCGCTCGCACACCTGCCGCCAGCGACGGAGCGGTCACATGATGATCGTCGCCATCGACCACGTGCAGCTCGCCATGCCTGCCGGCGAGGAAGCGGCCGCCCAAGCGTTCTACGAAGGCCTGCTCGGCCTGCCGCGGGTGCCCAAGCCTCCGCACCTTGAAGCCCGCGGCGGCTGCTGGTTCGAGAGCAACACCGTCAAGATCCACCTCGGCGTCGAGGATCCGTTCCGCCCCGCCCGCAAGGCTCACCCCGCCTTGTTGGTCAGCGACTTGGCGGCACTGGCAGAGCGACTCCGAGCCAACGGTGTCGCAGTCCGAGACGACGAGCCGCTGGAGGGCTACGACCGCGTCTACGTCGACGATCCGTTCGGCAACCGCATCGAGCTCATGGAGCCGCTGGAGCTGCGCTCCTAATGGAGGTGATTTCGCCGGCGGCGTCTCGTCAGCGTCTTCCCCTCATCAAGTGTCCGAAGGCCGGAATGACGCGAGCTTGAGTACCGGGTCGCTCCAGCCTTCGTCGCTGAACAGCGTCCCAGCCAGCCGCCCGATCTCATCGGCCGATTTTGCAGCCGAGCCGCAGCCGCCGACCGCGACGGCGACACGGTCATCGACCCAGTCGATCCATGGCAGGTCGTGCGGAGTGTTCGTGACCACGCAGGGCTTGATTTCGCGTGAACGGATCGTGCGGTCGGGGAGGAATTCCCGCAGCCGGCTCTCGAGGTCGTCCGCCTCGGCTTGGCTCCCGCCGCTGCGGAACCAGTCGCCCACGGTGGCGACGTCCTCGGCGATGGTGGCGGCGGGGTCATAGCCGCCGATCTTCAGCATGACCCGACCGTCTGGGAACCGAACGGGCGGAACCCAGTAGACGTCGTGGCGGGGATCTGCCTCACACGTGGCCGGGTCCGTCCGGGAGATGAGGCTCGGCAGCGTCGGGCCCTCGTCGAGTTCTGCCATCAGGATCGTCCGCAAGCTGCGCTCCAGCGGCAGGTCGACCCCGACGAGTTCGGCCGCCCACGCCCCTGTGCACAAGAGGACCTTGTCGGCGAGCATCGTGTCGTTCCCGACGGTCAGCTGCACGCCGTCGGGTGTCGGCACGGCCGCAGAGACCGGCGCCTCCACAACGAGTCCGCCCGCTGCGGCCGTCAACTGGCTCTGCGCCACGATCATCCGTCGGGGGTTGATGTGACCCGCCGGCGCAGCCTCGAGGATGATCGTGTCCGCGCTAGACATGTCAATTCCGAAGCGCTCTGCGACCTCAGCCACGCTGATCTCATGTGCGTCGACGTCGAGCTTCCGGGCATGAGCCAGATCCGCTTGCGGATCAGCCGGGGAATAAACGAGTCCGGCACCGGTATGAAACGGGATGCCCGATCGTTCCTCGATGTCTGCGTACCTGGCAATCGAGCGGATCGCCATGTGCGACCAAGCGGGATCAGGATCGATCATCCGCGTGATGCGGCCCTCGTCGTAGTGGCTCGCGAACGGGCCCTCCGAGGTTGCGTAGTCCGCCGGTTCGCCCGGTCCGATCAGCGCTACGGAGCGCCCGGCCTCTGCAAGATGTCTCGCAGCAGCGCTGCCGATCAGACCTCTACCGACAACCGCTGCCTCGACGTTCGACATGGGTGCAACGTAGATCCGTGCTGCTAGCGCTGCAGCGCCGCGACGTGGACGATGGTGCTGCCCGTCACCCGGTCAGTGATCGAGCGGCCATCGCCGCTCAGCAGCGATACACCTGCGTCGAGGAGGAGTCCAAAGCCGAAGGTGACGCTCCAGAAAATAAGTCGGAAGAGTTCACGGACGGACATGCGGCCCAACTGAACGGGGTGCCGTCGCGGCGCACAGCGACGATGCCCACAAAGAGCTTGCCGGGCGTCTGGCCCCAGGCCAGCACGATGAGCCAGAACAGCAGCAACAGGGGGAAGAGCAACCAGATCAATATCACCGGCAGAAGGAGAAGCTCGTCGACGAGTTCGGACACGAAACGTCGCATTGGTCCTGCCCTGATCTCATCGAGCGAGACGTCGCTTGGCGGCGGCTCCGGTGCCATCGACACGGGCAGGATTGTCTCAGAAGCGACCGCGACGGTGCGCGGCTGCGCGAATCCCTCAGACGCTGGGCCGATTGTCCCTGATTTTGGTTGCTGCTACCAGTTGCTCGCCAACTCCCGCAGGCCTGCCAAGCCGAGTCGGCGATCATGGCACCACCACCAGGCGTAGCTGTACACGGCGCCATTGGTGAGGTCATAGGAGTCGGTGATCTGGCGCAGATGATGGATCGACAGGTACGCCTCGGTATGGGCGTAGGCGATGACTGCAGGATCCCAGCGGTCGGTGTCGACACTGGCCCATTCGTATGCGTGGGCGAACGTGGCCGTGGCCAGGCGCACTGCGGCAGGAACGACGGAGCCGTACCAGTCCTGCACTGATGCCTGCACTCGGTCGACCTCTGCCGGTGACGGGTCTGGCACATCAGGGTTGTCGCGGGCCCACAGATAGCTGTGCAGCATGGCGGCGTCTTCCTGCTGGCTGACCCGCGTCCCGGCGAGGGCGTCGTCGAGATCGCGCCGGGCGACGCTGAGCGCTGGCGAGGCTTCGGGAGGCGGCCACACCACCGGGCTGGGAGCAACATGCGCCAAGCTGAGTCCGAGCGAGCTGGCAGCACTCACGTCGTGCGCGAGTTCCATGACCGCGTCGAGCGCCTCGTACATGCCGGCCGGCCTCGGCGCCTCGCCCTCGCAAACCGACCGCAGCGAGACACTGTGGTCGTACAGGACCGGGTCGGGCTCGAGGCCTGCGTGGGGGCTGGTGGCTGCCTCGTCCAGCGCCGAGTCCCAGCAGCGCGGGTACGCCGTGCGACACAGATCGTGGGCCTCGTACGGCGACGCAGCTCTCGTAGCGATGCCGCCCAGCAGTTCCGCTGCCATGGCAACCTCGAAGCCACCGTGTGGCGTGCAGCTCTCGTCTGCAGCGTCGCCGCCGTGGCCTCGTCGGGCATCGGCCCGGGTTGCCAACTGCTGTGTGCCGCCGCCGGCCTGAGGCCGAACTGCGCTCGGCGGGTCGCTGCCGGGACCGGGGAAGCCGGGGAGCCCATCGGCGGCGGTGGCCATTTCGTCGCACGCGCGCACGACGAATTCGGACCAATCGATGGACTCGTCCGTCGGCAGCGCGGCGCACAGCGCCTCTTTGGCGCCATGCACCAGCCACGGCGGCCGCTCGGCTGAGTCGTATCGGGGAAGGATGCGTGTGGTGTGTTGTGTCATGGCCCGCACCGTACGCAGGGGCTGTCACGACCCTCGTCTGAAATACGGCATGAGGCTGCGCCGCCGTCCTCGGTCCCCGATCGTCGGCAAGCCAGCTTCAGCAGTCAGCGACTGCTCGGAGGGCCGCGCACATGCGCTCGCGGCCGATCGCGTCGAGCTGTCCGAGTCGCCGCGTCAGCAACGTCTTCGGCACTGCAGCGAGGCTGTCGAACGTCACCGCGCTCTCGTGTTCGATCCCGTGTTCTGGGCCCACCGGCACACAGGTCGGAATGTCTCGGATGGCGCGTGTCACCGGCGCCACAATCACGTTGTTGAGCATGGGAAGGGCGGGCAATGGGCGCCAGAAGCGCCTCCAAGGGCACGGAGTGCTCTTCGGGCGTCTCGTTGAGGCTCAGCCCGTCGACGCGGTCCAAGAGGCCGTCGACCAGAAGGTCCTCGACAGCGTTCCCTGCAAAGTCCGGGACAAGCTGGCGTAGAGGGATCACACCAACGGACTCGTCGTCGACGGAGTCGCGACGGACGCCAAGTTCAGCACCATGAGCGCCTCCGTATCGCACCAACTTCATGTTGCACTCGCTTTCGATCGGACAGCGAGATTGGACGCGACCGAGCCAGCAGACACCACGTCAGGTTTCAAGCTGTAGGCGTGGGCAAGTTCGCTGGGGTCATCGCTGCTCCACACCCATACGGCCAGCCCCGCGTCCTGCATTTCTCGTACGTGTGCCGCGGTGAGCAGACTCGCCGTGTGAAACACTCCTTCGGCTTGCAGGAGGCGCGACACTTCGAGGTGCTCGGCTACGTCTGGCGGCCGATCTTCTGGCATCCAAGGGAGCAGACGCGCGTTCGAGAAGTTGCTTCGCACCGCTGAGAGGGCCCCCATGTCAAAGGAGGAGATGAGGTGTTCTCCGAGGGCGCCATGGCTGGACAGCGTTTCAGCAAGAACGCCTGCCGTTTCCAAGGCTTCTTGGGGGCTCTCCGCCTTTACCTCGATACACAGATCTATGGAGGCCGACTCGGCGAACTCCAGGATCTGAGGAACGGTAGGAACGGTGCTGGCGAAAAAACGCGCGTCGAACCACGAGCCTGCATCGAGCTTGCGCACTTCAGCCAGCGACATTGCTCCTACTCGACCGGAGCCGTTGGTCGTCCGTTCCAACGTTGCGTCGTGAATCACGGCGAGCTGCTGGTTGGCGGTCAACCGGACGTCAAGCTCGACGGTGTCAGCGCCGAGTTCGACAGCACGGCTGTACGCGAGCATCGTCTGTTCCGGACGCTCATCTGTTGCGCCTCGGTGCGCGCAGACCCGTGGGACGCTCATTTGGTCGCCTCCGTCACATGCGTTTGATCCCTCTTGAGCGTTTGATCCCTCTTGAGGACCTCCGCAAGTCGCTTACCGTCGGCCAAGATGTGTTCGTCGACGACGGTTTGCGCTCCGCTGGTATCGCCACTCCTGAGCAGCGTGATAAATACTTCGTGCCGATCCGCCATCTCGTCAGGGTCCTCGTAGAGGAGGTGGACGAATGAGAGGAAAGTAGCTATCTGGTCGCCCAATCCTTCGAGAATGGTATCGAGGCGCGAGTTTCCTGACTTCGACGAAATCAACGAATGGAACGCTCGATGGCGATCGTACAGTTCATCGGGGGTCGAGGCGCTACGCATCTCCTCGACCAGTCCTTCTGCCTCTTCAATCCACTGTGGATCGACTTGCTGGAGGGACAACTTCAGGGCAAGCCCTTCGAGGGCTACACGTAGCACCATTATATCATCGATGTCCTCTGAGGCAAGCGTCCGGACGAATGTTCCTCGTCGGGGGCGTATTTCTGCCAGGCCTTGGCGTTCAAGCTCGCGCAATGCTTCGCGAACTGGCGTCTTGCTAACGCCGAACTTCGAAGCCAGATCCGGCTCAACCAATCGATCTCCAGGCTTCAAAACGCCAGACTTGATGGCTTCACGGATTTGCTGCGCAACAACGGCAGCCAGTGACTTGCGCGATGAAAGCTCGCTAAATTCCATTTCGTGACCTCATAGCTGTCCGACGCGCATAACTACGTGTCAACCATTCTCCAGAATGGGGCGGAAGCCAGTCTCCATTAATGTAGTTTCCCTTAGGGGCCAGCAAGTCGTCTTTCACAGTCATGACGGTCTCTCCTTTCGGCTCGGGCGAGCAAAAGAGAATGCTCGCGCTGGATTGTCGATAAGTAGGGCATCAATCTCGCGTTGACTCAGGCCGACATACTCCAAGATGGTGGGCACCATTCGGAGTATGTACCCGTAGCCGTGCCCGCCATATTCGGCGAGTCTGTGTTTCATGGCGATGTCTTGGCCAACCAGAATGTTTTCGCCATATCCGCCGTCGATGAGCGCGGCAATCATTTTGGCGCGCTCGACATCGCCGGGCATCGGCATGCCGCGCGCTTCGGGTGCGATCCACGGCTCAAGCCCGAAACAGTCGAAGGCAAGAAAGCACCCCGTTGCCGCAAGTTGACGCAGGCCTGCGTCGTCATCGATGCGACGATCCACGTGGCAGATCACCACACTTGAGGGAGCGACGCCCTGCTTGCCAAGTTCGTCGACGTGGTCTCTAGCGGCCTGGCGGTTCCGGCCTGTATGCACGCTGATGGCTACGCCAGTGTGACCGTGGGCAATCGCCCCGGCGGCCAAAACCTTCCGCTCGTTCGGTCGGACAGGCCACGAACATCCCAGTTCGCCGATCACGCCTGCGCGAACACTCGATCCGGCTATCCCCGTCTCGATGTCGTCGACGAAACGGGCAGCTATACTTTCGACCGGCTCATCGTCCAGTCCTGCAGGGTGGGAGTCTTCGACGTAATGGCCGCACCCGAGCACGATCTGCACGCCTGATTCGACGGATATTCTTCGGACATCGTCGGGCCGCGGCCCGAGTCCATCGCAGGTGACGTCGACGATCGACGCACCGCCAGGCTGTTTGAAGTGGCCGACCTCGCGGATAGCAAGATCGATGTCGTCAAGCACGCAGTTGTCGAGGACGTCGATGTGGTGCTCACGGAGCCACCAGAGTTCACTCTGCGCGACAGATGTCACAAGAACGTCACGATGGTCGGAGGCTCGGGTTTTGCCGGCAAATCTCCACGACATGTCGCAGAGTATATGTTCGTGCGCCGAGGTTCGTCCGAGGTCCCTGGGCGCGATATCGCCCGTGACGGTTCGGATGATGCGCCCTTCGGAGTGATTCATGACTTTGTCCTCATGGTTCGTACTCTGGGATCGATGATGCCGTAGACAAGATCGGTGAGGAAGTTGATCGTCACATATATGGCCGCGATAACCAGAACGGCGCCTTGCACCATCGGGTAATCCCGCTGCGCGATCGCATCGACGACAAGCCGCCCGAGACCAGGAAGGGAAAACACCGCTTCGGTAATGACGGTTCCGCCGAGCAGAGTGCCGATTTCGATCCCGACGACCGTCAGAACGGGGATGGACGCGTTCCGAAGCGCATGCCGATTGGTAATCGACAATTGGTGCAGGCCTTTGGAATACGCCGTCCGTACGTAGTCTCGACTGAGCTCATCGAGCATCGCACCTCGGGTCATTCGAGTAATGCCAGCGGCGCTCGTGAGGCCGAGCACCAGCGCAGGCGTAATGACCGTCGAAAGGTTTCTCAATGGGTCTTCGAACAACGAGGTGTACCCAGTTGGGGGAACCCAGCCCAACCACATCGATCCGACAAGGAGAATTAGCGTTGCCGAAATGTAGGGTGGTATCGCAGCACCCAAAAGGGAGATCCCTCGGGTGATGTGGTCCAGCAAACGATCTTGGTTGCGTGCACCGATGACGCCCAGAGGAATGCCCACGAGCAGCGCAATAATGATCGAAAACAGAGCGATCTCGGCGGTCAGAGGTAGGCGATCGAGAATCGTGTCCATGACGGGCTCAGCAGTTCGCCAGGACGTTCCTAAGTCGGCGCGAAGGACATTGCCGACCCACGAGAAGAATTGCACGTAGATAGGCCGGTCGAGACCGAATTCTCGCTCGAGCCGGAGCGCAAGCTCGGGAGAACTTGCACCCTCGACACCGAGTATGGTCTGGGTGACATTCCCCGGTATTGCTAGGAGGACGACAAACACAATCGTCGACAAGCCGAAAAGGGTTCCTATCCCGTTTACGACTCGCCAGGCCATGAAGCGAATCATCGGCTCCCCTTTGGGTCGAGTGCGTCTCGGATGCCGTCAGCCAGGATGAACAGCGAAAGGACCGTGAGGGTGATCACGGCGCCCGACGCCAGCGTCATCCAAGGCGCGACGGTCAGCACGAAACGACCTTCACCGAGGATCGAGCCCCACGAAGCGGTCGGCACCTGGGCGCCCAAGCCCAGAAAGCTCAACGCCGACTCGATAAGGAGTGCTTGTGCGAGCCCGAGACTGACTTGCACGGCGATAGGTGTTGAGATGTTCGGCACGAGGTGGCGTACCGAAATTCGCCGACTCGAGGCACCGATGACTTTGAGTGCAGCCACGTAGTCGTTCGAGACTTCCATAAGAACGCGGGCGCGTGCGACACGGGCGAAGACTGGGATGTAAATGATTGCAATCGCGATGGCGGCGTTTCGTGCGCTCGGACCGAGAGCGGCTGCTAGCGCGATTGCCAGCAGCAGGGGAGGGAAGGCAAAGAGGATGTCGACCGCGCGCATGATGATTTCATCGACCTTGCCACGCAGGTAGCCGGAGACGACCCCGATGGCCCCACCGACCAGCGCACCAACGGTGATACTCACGGCAGCGACGAACAGCGACACCCGGGATCCGTAGATGATGCGACTGAACAGGTCTCGTCCGAAGCGGTCGGTACCCAACCAATGTCCGCTTGACGGTGCCACCAGTCGTTCGAAGCGGCTGAGGGTGTTGGGTTCGTGGACCGAGACTATCGGCGCGAACACCGCTAGCAGGATGACAATCACCAAGAAGCTCACCGCCAACAATGATGCCGGGCGGTGACGCAAGTCGCCGATGAACTCCCTCACCGTCTGTATCCGATCGAAGATGGGGGCGGGCGATGGCTTGTGCCATCGCCCGCCCCCATCGGGCCTAGTTCTCGATAAATATGGTCTCGAACCGCCGCTCGATCAGCGGCAGTGGCTCATAGCCCTTGACTTCGTCCGCCCAGCCCCACAGGGACCGCCCGACAAACAGGAAGGAATACGGCATGAGATCGTTCACGAGCTTGCGTTGCAGCTCGTGGTAACCAGAGATCCTGTCTTCGTCGGAAGCGGCCCACACCTGGCGGACCAACTCGTCGAACGACTCATCGCAAACGCCTGAGTAGTTCCACGGTCCGTTGCACATGAACGAGTTGCCGAAGGGGATGTCAGGATTTGGCGCTCCACCACTCGAGCCGAGGATCAGGTCGTAATCGAAGGTCGTCAGCCTGTCTATCCAGACGCCGGACTCAACCATCTCGATACTGACGGAGATGCCGACGGCTGCCAACTGCTCAGCGACCACCGGTGCAATTCCGACATGCGCTGCGTTCCCGCTGTTGGCCGTGAGCGTCACCGACAGGTCAGTGACGCCTGCTTCGGTGAGGAGCTGTTGCGCGCGCTGAGGATTATGGCTGTACGAAGTGAACTCACTGAAAGGAAGGACGAGTTCTGTCTGGGCGGGCACGATTGGTCCCGTGACGTCTGCTCGTCCGTCGGCCGCCAGGTCAACGACCGCTTCGCGGTCGAGGGCGAAACTGATCGCCTGACGCACATTGGGATCGTCGAAAGGAGGCAGGTTGAAGTTGTAGGCCAGGTACTGGTAGGCCAGTGACGGCGATTCTGTATAGGTCAGGCCACTCGCCCCATCAATTTGCGTAGCGACCAGTGGGTCGCTGAATTGGAACCAGTCGATCTCGCCGGCTCGCAACGCTGCCACAGCTGATACCTCATCGGGAACGATTTTGAACACCAGTTCGTCAAGATGCGGTTTGCCTTCATCCCAGTAGTTGGGATTTGCGACGAGGACGATCTCGCTGCCGGATCGCCATTCCCCAAACATGAAGGGTCCAGACCCGCCGGAGGTGCGCCGCAGGTCGCCGTTCGATTCAACGACGTCGCGGTCCATGAGCAGGCCGCCATTCGCCGCAAGAATTGCCAGCAGCGCATTTGGCGCGGCATCAATGAGCGTGAACATCACCGTGTAGTCATCGAGTGCTTCCACGGACGACACGTTTGCGAACAGGCCCTGACTTATGGCCTCCTCTGACGTCCATCGTTCGTAGGAGTAGACGACGTCCGCTGATCTCAGTGCCCGGCCGCTGTGGAACGTCACGTCCTGTCGAAGGACGAACGTGACCTCCAAACCATCGTCGGACCAACTCCACGATTCCGCGACCTGTGGTTCGTAGGCGAGATCGGGAGCGAATCTGACGAGCCGGTCGTACATCGGAAGAAGGACGAGATAGCTCGTGAGAGCGGTCTCAAGAACTGGGTCAAGAGAAGTGGGCTCTGTTGTAGTGCCGGCGGTGAGACGCCCGCCCCGAGCGGGTTCCTCGACCGGTGCCGGCTGCTGCTCGGAAGTTGCCGTCGTCTGCTCGGAAGTCGTCTGCTCGGAAGTTGCAGGTGGTGTCGTATCGACCACCCCCGAATCTCCGCCGCTGCAGGCCGCAGCGAGCATCGCAAGCGCTCCCACCACAGCAATCCGTCGTATGCGTCGCACTTTGCCACCTTTCGGGTCGTGCTCGTCATCGAGCATGGAATAGAGTCGACTGTGGTTGGTCGACAGTGTTGACCCTAGCACTGCCGCTGGACTACGGTCACCAGGAAGAAGAGTCAGCCGGTGTCTGGAGCTCAACGTGGGTCGAATCTCTGGATTGAGCACGCCCCTGAACGCTGTGGAACCAGCGAACGGTCGGCCCACGGTGCTCGAGCTCCGCAACATCGATGTGCTTTTCCGACGCCGAAACCAGTCCGTGCACGCTGTTCGCGGGGTGAGCCTCGACGTGGGAGCTGGCGAGGCCGTGGGAATTGTCGGAGAGTCTGGCTGTGGCAAGAGTGCGCTGGCGCTGTCGGTACTCGGCCTACTGCCGCCGAGCGCGCAGGTCAGCGGCAGTGCCCGCATGCACGGCCAGGAAATCCTGTCCATCCGGCGGGCCGAGCTGCGCAAGTGGCGTGGCAATCAGGTGGGGATGGTGTTCCAGGACCCGATGGGGTCTCTCAATCCTCTCATGAAGGTCGGCCAGCAGATCACAGAAACCATTCGTGCCCACAAGGCGGTCTCTCGCAAAGCTGCGCGGCGCAGGGCCATTGAACTGCTCGAGATGGTCGAGTTGAAAGATCCGAAACGGCACGTGGATTCCTACCCGCACGAGTTGTCGGGCGGGATGCGTCAGAGAGTCATGATCGCCATCGCCTTGTCGTGCGAACCGACGCTCTTGATCGCAGACGAGCCGACGACGGCACTCGATGTCACCGTGCAAGCCCAACTGCTCGACACGCTGGACCGTCTTCGAACCTCATTCGGGATGGCGCTCATCTTGATCACGCACGATCTAGGGGTGGTTGGACGGGTCTGCTCGAAGATTCATGTTGTCTATGCCGGCCGGATTGTCGAGTCAGGCCCACTGGGTGCGGTCATGCGATCGCCCGAGCATCCCTACACGATGGCTCTGCTGTCGTCCCAGCCTCGGGTTGGGAGCAAGAGCCGCGAACCGGTGCGTTCCATCGACGGATATCCGCCTTCCATGGAGGACCCAATCGTCGGATGCAGCTTCCAACCCCGGTGTATTCATGCGACGGACGAATGCTCCCATAGTGATCCTGCGTTGGTGGGCGTGGGTGACGGTCGCCGGGCTGCATGTATTCACGTCGGCGCGCTTGACCGGCGGTTATGAGCATGGACCCCTCGTTGCTTCGCGTGGAGGATCTGACCGTTCGATTCTCACGCCGCGGCATGCCGGAGTTGACGGCTGTCAAGGCAGTGAACCTTGAGTTGGCGCAGGGCGAGGCCCTCGGCGTCGTCGGTGAGTCCGGTTCCGGCAAGTCAACCCTGGCGCGGGCAATCGTTAGCATCCAACGCCTCACATCCGGCACCGTGGAGATTGATGGCCACGATCTGTCGCGCTACAAGCGCGTGCCTCTGCACCTTCGCCGAAAGGTGCAGATGGTATTCCAGGATCCGGCGAGCAGCCTCGATCCACGCCAACGCGTTGGATCGGCCGTTGAAGAGCCGCTCACTGTCCACAGCCTGCTCGAAAGGTCCGAGCGCAAAGCTCGAGTCGCTGAGATTCTGCAGATGGTCGGCCTCAATGAGCATCACGCGGCGCGATTCCCGCATGAACTTTCGGGTGGTCAACGCCAGAGAGTCGCGATCGCCCGCGCACTGGCCGTTTCACCGCAACTGATTGTTTGTGACGAAGCCGTCAGTGCACTGGACGTCTCAGTGCAGGCGCAAATCATCAACCTTCTCATCAAGCTGCAGGATCAGCTGGGCCTGGGACTCATCTTCATTGCTCATGATCTGACGGTGGTTCGCCACCTCGCCCACCGTGTAGCGGTCATGCATCAGGGCCGGATCGTTGAAACCGGACCTACTGCGCAGGTCTACGACCATCCGCAGCATCCGTACACGATGGCGCTCCTTTCGGCAGTCCTGCCCGCGCACCCCGACGACCGCCTTCCCGATCGCATCATGCTCAACGCTGACGTCGGCGAACTCGACGAGCCAACCGAGCGAACACCTATTGGAGGATGTGCGTTTCGTAGTTCGTGCTGGCGTTGGAAGGAGAATGGCGAACACGCCATCTGCGCGACGACCGAGCCACAACTCGATGAGATTTCGGCTCATCACCTGCACGCCTGCCATTTTCCGACGGCCAAAGCCATCTTGCCGGCAGGAGGTCAGTGATGTCCACTCGTTCGATTGAAGTCATCGACTCGCATACGGAAGGCAATCCGACGCGTGTTGTCATTGGGGGAGTGCAGCAACCGCCCGGGAATTCAGTCCTCGAGCAGCAGCGCTGGCTCGCCAAGAACGACGACGGGCTACGTAAGCTGCTGAACTGGGAGCCGCGCGGTAATCCGATGATGTGCGCGGTCCTGCTTGGCCCGGCGCACGACTCAAACCTTGATTTTAGTGCCATCATCATGGAGCAGGATGTCTACGTACCGATGTGCGGACATTGCGTGATCGGTGCCGCGACGACAGTCTTGTACGCGGGCATCAAACCGATTGAAGGCGACGAAACAACCGTCCAGTTCGATACACCTGCCGGTCCCGCCCGATGCACCGTTGATACGAGCGGCGGAGAGATCGGCGCTGTCACGATCGCCAATGTGCCGTCGTTCTTGCTCGAGGAGGGACGTGCCATTCAAGTCCCGGGTGTGGGTCGCGTCACCATCGCTCTCGCCTTTGGCGGCGACTTCTACGCCATCGTCGACGCCGATGCGCTCGGCGTGCAGATCGACAGAACGCAGGAAGGTCCGGTCGGTGAGCTTTCTCGACAGATCATCCGTGCGGTAGAGGCATCCGGAGGAGCACGGCACCCAAACCGCGAGGGAATCGACCGATGTTACGAGGTGTTGTTCACGACAGCGCATCCCTCACCGCGAACGTTTCGCCACACCGTGGCCTCACCGCCCGGAAAATACGACCGCAGCCCGTGCGGCACGGGGACCTCTGCACGACTCGCGGCGTTGATTGCCAAGGGCGAGGCCCAGTGCGATGAAGCCTACGAGTTTGAGGGTCCGCTCGGCACCAGATTCAAGGCCATCGCCACCGAGGGGCCGTCGGTTGCGGGCGTCCCAACCATCTTGCCGAAGATCACCGGTCGGGCCTACGTGACGGCACGATCCACAATTCTCGTGCATCCGGACGACCCGTTTCCCGACGGTTACCGGATCGGCCCTGACAGCGAGCATCAGGCGGTGACTTCATGAGCATGCCAAGCGCGCTCGACCTGACCGGACAACGCGTGGTCATTGTCGGCGGAACGAGGGGAATGGGCCTGGCAATCGCCGAGCTTTCGATGACGCTGGGTGCCGATATCGCCATCGCGGCGCGCACGGCTTCGCGGGTTCAACTCGTCGCCGAGGACTTTTCGGCCCGATTCGGCCGGCCGGTGCAATCGGCCGCCTTGGACATCGCCGACAGACCTGCGGTCGCCGACTTCTTCGAGTCGCTCGGTGCCTTTGAACACCTGGTGTTGCCAGGTTCAGAAGTCAACCCGCGTCGCTACGACGACTTGACGGACGAGATCGCACGGGCGTCGTTCGACAGTAAGTTTTGGGGCCCGTTCTGGGCTGCGTTTGACGCACGACCGCATTTGAGTGCGGGGGGGAGCGTGACGTTTTTCAGTGGCGTGGCCGCAGATCGCCCCGTGCCCGGTTTTGTGATTGGTGCAGGCATCAACGGGGCGCTCAATGCACTCACCCGGTCGCTCGCCCTCGAATTTGGCCCGCTCGGCGTGCGGGTCAACTGCCTGGCTCCGGGAGCTGTGCGAACACCGTTGTGGGACAACATCGATCATGGCCTCAGTTCAGATGAAATGGCGACCCGAGCTGTCGCTTCCCTGCCATTGCGGCGGGTGGGGACAGCCGAAGATTGCGCCTTGGCCTGCGTCTTGCTGATGTTGAACAAGTTCGTGACCGGTGAGGTGCTGGGCGTTGATGGTGGCGCCGAATCGATGCCGCTCAGTCATGTGGGGAAGGCCTAATGCGTGCGGTGACCGTGACGGGCGAGATAGATGAAGCCTCGATGGGGATCACGCTCGCCCATGAACACCTGTACGTCGATTCACGCTTCCTGTGTTCCGACCCGAGCGCCATCGACGTCCCGATTGGACAGGTAGACGAGGAACAATTGCGCGCTGAGCCGATGCGCTTCGTCCAGAACCTCGACATGCGCGACGAACGAATTGCGGAGGCGGAGCTGTCCGCGTTCAGCGCTGCAGGCGGAAAAACACTGGTCGATCTGACCTGCCATGGGCTTTCGCGTGACCCTGAACTTCTCAGGCGCCTGTCGATCTCGACGGCAACCAACATCATCATGGGCACCGGTTGGTACGTAGAAGCCGCGCACCCAGCCGGCCTCACGCAGCGGGGCTGTGACGCGCTGGCCGGCGAGATGGTCGACGAGATCGTCGTCGGCGTCGGACCAAACAAGGTGCGTGCTGGAGTTATCGGAGAGATCGGCACCGGTGATCCTTTCACCGACGCAGAACGCCTCGTCGTAGCTGCTGCCGCACGGGCCCACCTGGAAACCGGCGCGCCGGTGAATGTCCACATGGCTGCTGGATGCCGCCAGGTGATGGCCGTTCTCGATGTCTTCGCCGACGAGGGCGTACGAGATCTCAGCCGGGTCATCATCAGCCACATGGACGTTGTGCTTGACCTGCCGCAACAACGCGAGGTGATCAGTCGTGGAGCGATCGTTGAATACGACACGTTCGGCCACGAGAACTATCCGGATAGTCGTGGATTTCTGATGCCTACCGACGACACCAGGCTTCAGGCACTGGCGACGCTGTGGGAAGAAGGGCTGATCGGGCGGGTGCTCGTGAGTCATGACGTCTGCCAACGGTCCCTGTGGCTGCACTATGGCGGACATGGGTACACAAAACTTCTCGCCGACCTTCCCACCAGGCTGGCGAGCGTCGGTCTCCCTAGCCGCGTCTGGATGGACCTGCTCACGGTCGGCCCGCAGGGGGTGTTCGGCTATTTGCCGACATAGTGCAACTCCAACCATTCAATGATGCAGTCGACTCAATGATACAGTCGACTTTGTACCGAAAGGATTATCATGTCTGAGATGCGCGGGATCGTCGTCCCACTTGTTACACCGTTCGCTGCCGACAGCAGTATTGACGTCGACCGACTCGTCAAGCATGTCGATCGTGTGATTGAGGCAGGGGTCCACGGTGTGATCGTTGCGGCGAGTACGGGTGAAGGCGTGTCACTGCTCGACGGCGAACGGGATCTCCTGATCAGAACGACGGTGGAAGTGGCGGCGGGTCGCGTGTTGGTCCTTGTCGGCTGTTCGTCGTACGCGACGAACGACGTCGTGGCCAAAATTGACCGTGCCGCCGAATTGGGCGCGGTGGGGGCGATGATCACCCACCCGTACTACGCACTGCCAGACGAGCGCGAGTTACTGACGCACTACGAGACGGTTTCGGGGCGTGTCGCACTGCCCGTGATGGTCTACAACAACCCGGCCACGACCGGCATCGATATGCAGCCTGAAGCGTTCGCCGAGGTGCTGAGCATGCCCAACCTTGTTGCCGCCAAGGAAAGCTCTGGAGATTGCACACGAATCCCCAGGCTGCGCCGCCTTGTTGCACCGGAGTTCCCACTGCTGTGCGGTACCGATAACCAGGCCTTGGAGCAGTTCGTGGGAGGTGCCGACGGCTGGGTAGCGGGCGTAGCGAACGTCATCCCGGCGCAGTGTGTGGCGTTGTTCAACTTGGTGGCTGCCGGCGATCTGGTCGGCGCTCAGTCGCTGTATCGACGCATCTACCGGTATTTGACGGCAGCTGAATTGACGGGCAAGTACGTCCAGGTCAACCGAGCCGGTCTGGAAGTGCTCGGTTTCCCTGTCGGACCGCCGCGGCAGCCACTGCTTGCCATCGACGAGGAACTGATGGCAGAGGTTGCGTCAGCCGTCGAAGAAGCCAACAGGACTCAGGAACTGTCATGACGGGGTCAGACGCCGATAGGTATCGTCGTTCTCGAGAGCTGCTTGCCCGCGCCCAGGCCTCGATCCCCGGCGGCGTTACGTCATCGGTGCGAGCAGGCGCCGTGCCTCTTCCGCTCTACTTCGACCGGGGTGCCGGGTCTCGGCTCTGGGACGTTGACGGCAATGAATACATCGACTTTCTGCTGGCCTACGGCCCTTCGTTTCTCGGCCACTCACCTCCCGCTGTCGCCGAAGCTTTGTCTCAGCAGGCCCAACGTGGGCTCACGTTCGGTGCGCAGCACGCCGCCGAAGCCGAGGCAGCCGAACGGATTCTTCGCGCGGTGCCAGGCGCGGAGAAGGTCATGTTTGCGTCAACCGGTAGTGAAGCTGTCGCGGTTGCCCTTCGCGTCGCTCGCGCCTACACCAACCGACCCAAAGTCGTGAAATTTCAGGGCCACTACCACGGATGGCTGGACGGGATGTTTGCCTCCGTCGGTAATGCCATGTCACCGGAACATCCTGCAGAGAACTTGGCCTGGCCGCAAACCGCGGGGACGTCGCCCGGCGCCACGGCCGACACGTTGACCTGCCGTTGGAACGACCTCGAGGCGCTGAGCCAACTGATGGCGGAACGAGGCCACGAGATCGCCGCCGTCATCGTAGAGCCGGTCAACGTCAACGGCGGGGTAATCCTGCCTAGTCCTGGGATGCTCGCGCTGATCCGCGATCTCACGGCGCGCAACGGTGCAGTGTTGATCTTCGATGAAGTCATCACAGGGTTTCGTATCGCACTCGGAGGGGCACAAGAGCGCTACGGGATCCAAGCGGACTTGGCGGTTTTCGCCAAAGCGATCGCTGGCGGATTCCCGGTCAGCGCAATCGCGGGATCCGACGAACTCGTCTCGGTCATCAACGATGGCCGACTCGCGCACAATGGCACCTTCAACGGCAATCCGATGGGGACGGCAGCCGTCATCGCCACTCTCGATGTGCTGCTCGGGTCGGCGGACGAGATCTATCCGCGGCTCGAACGACTTGGCAATCGGCTTGCTGACGGGCTTGCTGCGCTCTCGCCGTCTTTGACGGTGCGCTCGATCGGGCCGATTTGCGCGACGAGCTTCGACGAACCTGCCGATGTTGTTCGCATCCAGGACCGGACCGGGGGTGACGTTGACAAACAGCAGGCCTTCGCCACGGGACTGATCGACCGAGGCATTCATTCGACCGGATTGTGGTACCTGTCGACAGCCCACACTGAAGGTGACGTCGACGCGGCGCTGGAAACGGCAGCAGACGTTATGGCAACCATCACCTGAGGCTAGGACGACTTATGGAGTCCGTTGCGAACACCAGGCCTTATCTGCTGGAGTGGGGGTCCCCCGTTGACCGGTCACCTCGATTAGGAGGTAGCCATGTCAACGACGCAGGCACAGAGCCGGTCGGGGCCGGTGTTGCCGCAGGGTCGTACGCGAAGATCGTTCCCCAGAGAATTCAAGGCTGACGCTGTCGCTTTGGTGCTCGACGAGGGCCGCACGATTGTGTCGGTGGCTCGGGCGCTGGGGATCGGCGAGTCGAATCTGGGCAACTGGGTCCGTCAGGCGCGTATCGACCGCGGCGAACGCGAGGGGCTCACCACCGGCGAGCGGGCCGAGCTGGCGCGGTTGCGGCGGGAGAACGCGCAGCTGCGCATGGAGCGCGATCTGCTCAAACGAGCGACGGCCTTTTGGGTGAAGGAATCGGGACAGTGACCCGCTATCGGTGGATCGCTGCCCGGAAGGCCGAAGGGTTCCCGACCGCGATGTGCTGCAGGGCTGCGAAGGTGAGCCGGCAGGCGTTCTATGACTGGCGGCGCCGGTGCGCGGCTGGTCCGACGGACCGTGAGGCGGCCGAGGCGGACCTGGTGGCGGAGATCAGCCAGATCCATGCCGCCTCGGGCGGCGCCTATGGGTCTCCTCGGGTGGCAGCGGAACTGCGCGCCAGAGGGCATCGGGTGAACCCAAAGCGTGTCGCCAGGCTGATGAGAGCCCACCAGATCGCCGGGATCCGCCCTCGGCGCCCCAAGCGCACCACCACCCCGGCACGCTCGGCGCCGAAGCTTCCCGATCTGGTGGGCCGCCGGTTCGCTCCGGGCCGGCCCGACCGGGCGTGGGTGTCGGACATCACCTAGGTGCGCACCGGCGAGGGCTGGCTGTATCTCGCGGTGGTGCTCGACTTGGGCAGCCGCCGGCTGCTGGGACACCAGATGAGCGAACGCATCGACACCCGGCTCGTCGCCGACGCGCTCGACATGGCCGCCAACACCCGAGCCGGTCGCACCGCCGGGATCGTCTTTCACTCCGACCGCGGCAGCCAAGCCGGATTCAAGGGGTCGTCGCAACACCGGGCTGTTGAAGAGAGCGTAGGTGTTCGTTGAAGGCTTCGGCGGGCGTTTGCCAGTCGAGTGTCTTGCGGGGTCTGGTGTTGAGGGTGTGTGCGACTGCGTCGATGTCGTCGCGGCTGTGGCGGGCGAGGTCGGTGCCTTTGGGGAAGTACTGGCGCAGCAGTCCGTTGGTGTTCTCGTTGGTGCCTCGCTGCCAGGGGCTGTGGGGGTCGCAGAAGTAGATGTCGAGTCCGGTGTCGGTGCAGAGCTGGGCGTGCTGGGCCATCTCGGCGCCTTGGTCCCAGGTCAGCGAGCGGCGCAGCTGTTGGGGCAGTGTGCTGACCGACGCTGCGATGGCGTCGCGGACCGCTTCGGCGCCATGCCCGGCCAGGGGCGGCCCGTTCTTGACCCGTGGCTGTTGGCCGTGGCCTTCCATGCGGGGCAGGTGCAGCAGCATCGTGAAGCGGGTGCTGCGCTCGACGAGAGTGCCGATGGCCGAGCGCTCCAGCCCGATGATCAGATCGCCTTCCCAGTGGCCGGGCACCGCCCGGTCCTCGATCTCGGCGGGCCGCTGGGAGATCAGGATCTCCGGGGTGATGAACTTCTTGCCACGCTGGCGAGTGCGGGCCCTGGGCACTCGCAGCGCCCGCCCGGTCCGCAAACAGGCGACGAGCTCTCGCTTGAGGGCGCCGCGTCCTTGCACGTAGAGCGCTTGGTAGATGGCCTCGTGGCTGATTCTCATGGTTTCGTCATCGGGGAAGTCGAGCTTCAGCCGATGCGAGATCTGCTCAGGGCTCCATGCGGTGGCCCAGCGCCGGTCCGCCCGGCGACCGTGACGGCGACCAGTGAACGGCACCTCGGGGCCGGCCACCAGCCCGCCGTCGGGCCTGGCGATCCGCCCGGCCAGACGATCGGCCACATAGTCCCGCAACCGGTCGTTGGCGGCGAGCTTGGACACCTTCGGACGGCTCGCTCGCCGCTCGGCGTGCCATTGCGCCGTCGACGCCCGATACGCCAGCTCGTTGCTGCGCGTCGACGCGTTGCGGCGAAGCTCACGCGAGATCGTTGACGCGCAGCGGCCCAGCTCCCGGGCGATCGCCCGCACGCCAGTCCCCTGTGCGTGCAGGATCGCGATCTCCTCACGCTCGGCAAAGGACAGATAACGGCCCGAAGTCGGCGACACCTCCACAGGACACATCCCGCCAGCCTCACGGAACCATCTGGTCCCAACCGCCTGGGACACCCCCGCCAACCCGGCCGCGTCCTCGCTCGACACCCCACGAGCGATCGCCTCCCAGAACCGAACCCGGTCCTCACGACACGCCACACCGGGCCGGCCCGGCGACCAGACCTTCCCACGAAACTCCCGCACCGCCATCTGACGCTGATGCCTGGTCTCGGCCACGAACCACCTCCATCACGAGGCGTTGCAACCACCGATTGAATCCGCCCAATACCTCGCCAAGAACCTCCGCACCTGCGTCGCCGGCTGGGGACTGGCACAGTCGGTGGGCCGTGTCGGCCCGTCCGCGGACAACGCCGTGGCCGAGGCGTTCTTCTCCAGCCTCAAACGAGAACACGTCCACCGGCACCGCTACCCCGACCGCGCGACAGCCCGCCGGTCGATTTTCGAATGGCTCACCCACTACAACACCACCAGGCGCCACACCAGCCTCGACTGCCGAACACCCGACGAATACGAAGCCAACTACCGTCACACCACGAGCGACTAGCCCGTCTTAACCACCTGACCAGTCAACGGGGGGAAGTGCCTGTCGAGGTCCTCGTTGTGGAGTACGAGCAAGACCGGCACGTCGCATCCGAGCCAGAAGTTGAAGCGCTTCTTGTTGCGCTCCAAATACCACCAACCGACGATCCCACGGCCCTCCCCTCTCTTCGGTCGCCCGAAATATGACTCTCCCGTCTTGACCTGCACTCCAATGTGGAATTCCTCCACGCCAAGACTCGAATCGCGGGCTTTTGCGAGCAGGTCTATGCCTCGGTCGTCTCGCGCGTTGTCCGCGATGCCCCACCAAAAGGGAGGTCGCTCCAACTTGAGTCCGACAGCGCTGACACCAATGTTCCCAAGCTGTTGCGGAGTAGGTCCCGTCATTGCGGGACCTTCGGATTCGCGCACATCAGACCGTCGCCTTTGTCTCCTGTCACGCCGACGCCGGGTTGACCGACTGCGGTGCTCAAGTCAGATCCGGGCTGCGGTCCACCCGTCGCCACAGCGGCGATGCTGGCCAAAGCGATCTCGTCGGACGATCCCACGAACGCCGCGCGAACCTAGCCGTGGGACTTTGGCGCATTTCCGAACTCCGCGAGGCTGACCTGTGCACCATGCCCTTCGACGTACGAGCCCGATCAGGCCGCTCGATCTTCGTCGAGTCGCGGCGTGGGAATGCTGGCTGGCGCGAAGCCGGGATTGGTCGGCTGCTCGAGGCCTATGGCTAGGGCGGTGAGGATGTTGTCCGGGCTTCGAAGGTCGAGGCTGATGGTTGCGTAGTGGCGGCCGCCGTGGAGGATGCGCAGCAGGTCTGCGACGCTTAGAGCGCCTGCGATGGCACCGACGAAAGAGGCGGCTGCCGTGGCGCCGGCCAGTTCGATGACTCCGCAGAGCGCATCGCCCGGGGGCTCGCCTTGACCGGTGCGTTGGCTGATTTCGGATTCATAGGCGGCGGCCAGCGGATAATCCGCCTTTTCATGGTCCTCGAACGCCGTCATTGGCGTGAGTTGCGACGGAAACGAGTGGATGAGCATGTCGAGGTAGCCGGTTGGGCCCGCGCCAAGTCCAGCGTCGACAACCCGAGAGAACTTTTTGCCGAGGGCTCGCCGAGGCTCAGGCTTGTCGAAGCCGGCGAGCGCCAATCCCGGCTCCTGTGGCAATGGAATCGTGTTGTCGTCGAAGCGCCGTTCAGCCAGACGGGTTCGATGGCCGAGCGCTTCCAGATGTGCCTGCACGACGCGGGTCTTGTAGCGGCCAATGTCGGATTGGTCGGTCAGCAGTCCAGTGGACCAGTTGGCCTTGATGATCTGGTCGAATTCGACGAGGAACACCTCGAGCTCCTCAGGCCGCTCGTAGGGCAGGCAGCCGAGATTCCACGCATTCGCTTGACCGAGGTGACCCAAGCCGAGCAGCCAGAGGCCGTTTGGCAAGAACTGAAGTGCTGGCCCGAGTGCATCAGATGACCGCCATCCCAAGTCTGGCCGCCACAACGAGAGCCCAACAGTGCGGCGGGCGGCGATAGGGGAGCCGAGCAGGTGCTGGAACAACTCCGAAATCCCTAGTGCGCCGGCCACGACGCCGGCTAGCGGGATTGCTGGTTCGCATGATTCGGTACCGGTGGAATCGCTCACGCCACCGCACCAACCGTGCCATGCGAGGTTCAACCGCACCTCGTGTCGGGCCTGGTGACGTGGGAGAGGTGTACCGATTCGCAGCGCCGGACGGTCAGGGTCTAGCTGGTCCACTACAACGCCCCTGAATTCGCCAATTGCCTCAACAAGCTTCTGGCCACGTGCCCACGGCAGCGAGAGATCTGGGTTGTCGGTGATGGCCACTTGAACGCCGCCGAGCATCGCTCGATGTCCTGTGTTGAGGGTCGTCAGCAGCGCTGGCTGCGCGGCGAGATCCGTGGCGATGTCGGGCCCCACCTCAACTTGGAGAACAAGGTCATTGAGGCGACGGTAGGCATCGTCGATGTTGTTCGCCTGATTCCCGTCCATCAGGACCTTGGCCGTTCGGTTGAGCTCGTCGCGGCCGATGGCGTTCATGCCCATCTCCTGATCGACAGGCGTCGAGCAGCATTCCGCCCGAACCAGGAAGCCCATTCACCATTGCCGAAGTACTGATGCACACCGACATGGCGGGGCTTGACTCGGCGTGTCGCAAGGTGAGGCACGATCAAGGCGACGTGCTCGACGCGGGCGACCATCGGATTGTCCCTGTCGATGTAGCTCTGCTGGACCGATGAACCACTGTGGGTGTGGACATCCGCGATCACGGTGAGCTGCCTCGCCTCGCAAATGTCCCAGAGCTTGCTGAAGGCGTGTCCCTCAATTTCGATGTGCCCGCGCAAGCACGCTGGGTCGAGATCATCGAAGTACTCGACGTGAGCGACGGTGCGTGAACCGGAGGGCGGCGCCAAGAGAAACGCCCCAGCCTCGCGCCTGCAATCTCCTCGGCGGCCGAGCTCTCGGATCAGCGAGCGCCACTGCCGACGGGTGAGCCTGACGAGCGGCTGACGAGCCGTACTAGATGCCCGTGTAGTCATCAGCGTTCAGCAGTTCGTGGACACGGCCGAGGAAGAACGCGATGTCACGTCCGGGGTGCCAAGCGTCCCCTGGATGTTGATTGGGCCAATCGGAGTGGCCCTTCAAGGCCACGCGATCCCACGGGGCGTACAGCGCTCGTCCATTCTTCCAATCAGTGCGAAATACCCAACCAACTCGATCACCCTTCGGCCGCCGGTCCGGAGCGAGGAGCGCATTGAGACCAAGGTCCCAAGGTGTGGCAGTCGGCGCCTGCTGCGGATAGCCCGACAGGTCAATTCGGAGTCCGTACTCGCTTGGCGAGTCGGGGCGCCCGGCAGCGGACACGGCGAAGTTGCCGATCGGCCAATCGAGATCGATCAGCCGCCAACGCCCGCCATCGACGCCACCCCGGAAGGCAGCGGAATTCAAGGCGGCGCGCAGTGCCCGCTGGTCAGGCGCCAAGTCCAACGCCATCACTAACCCTCAAACCGCTTTCTCGGAACGAGGTCAAGATCAACATCACAGCGATCGCTGGTCACGAGGGAACCCAGATGAACCTCGGGATCGACGATCTCCTTGCCGCCGCGGACGATGAGGCCATGCTTGGGGATCTGCTCATTCGGCAGCTTGAAGCCGTCAGGACCCGCAGCCCAGCGATGTACCCGAGCAACTTGCGTCGTCGGAGGGAAGGCCTCGTCGAGACTCTGGTCGTGATGACGGACGCGCGCCTTGACACTGGCACAGCGTCCGCGGTGCACATGGCACTGGTCGGTGACCCCCGCGTCAATCAACGGGCAATCGATGTCCAGCGGTTCGCCTTGGTCTGACAGCCAGACTGAGTCGACGGATGCCCCGATTCATCAGGCGCCAGCAGGTCCCGCACGTGGCCATCACGGCTGACTGAGAGCACCTGCAGGTCCATCACGCCCTCGGTGTGGACGTAGACCTCGATGACGTTGTCCGTGTCGGGATTGTTCGTCGTAGTCAATTCAGTTCCTCCTGTTACGAGATCGAAATTGATCCATGGAGAATTGTAACAGCAAGAGTGTTGCGTTTCGCGGCGAGTTGCACCAGAATCCGTAACAGACCCGTTGTAGGGGACCGGAGGGGCAAGATGAGCAAGCTGGACGAGGTGCTAGCGCGCGCTCGCGCGCGCGCCCACTATTCGCAGGACGATGTGGGCGCAGCGCTCGGCATCAACAGAGTGATGGTGTCCTACTGGGAGGCCGGCACTCGAACGCCGAACGACCGGCAGCTGAGCGCGCTAGCCCGGCTCTACGGGATCGAACCTGCTGACCTCGTGGAGGGCCGGCACGTCGAACCTGCCCCTAACGACTTGGCAGGCATGCTGCTGCGCGCGGAAGATGACATCGATCCAGGAGCCGTACCGGGCATCCGTGATTTTGTCCACTTTCTCGATCGCTTCGCCGAGCTGGCGAGAATCCTGGGCGAACCCATCCGGGGCCTGACGCAGAGCCCATTTGTGTTTCGGCAAAAGTTCACTCAGAAGGACGACATTCGTCGGAAGGCTGAGGAAGTCCGCGCGTACCTCGGACTCGGCTCTGGCCCGATTTCGGACTTGGACCCGGTATGCGAGACGCTGGGTGTCGCCGTCTACCGAGCGCCCCTTGGATCAGATCTAAGTCGAGCGCCGTCTGGGGCCTTCTTGAGTCATCCCGAGGTTGGGTATGCGATTCTCGTGAACCTCGACATGACGCCGGGACGGCGGAGGTTCACCGTTGCGCACGAACTGGCCCACGCTTTGTTCCACAGCAACGAGACCAACCGCGTGCTCTCGCACGGCAGAGGGCCGCGGGAGAGCTTCGCCGACGCATTCGCTGGCGAATTCCTGATGCCGAGCGAGGGCATTCGACGCTTCGCCGAGGAGGTCGGGCTACCACCCCGCATCGTCGATCCAATCGACATCGTTCACATGCAGCGGTACTTCAAGGTCTCCTGGCCGACCGCGCTGGTGCGGTTGCGCCAGATGAGTGCAATACCACCTGACAGGTATGAGGAACTCAGGGCCTCAGTGCGTCCGGTCTCGCTCGCACGCGCGCTCGGCTACACGATCCACCCCGAAGAGGATGCGCAAGATGCCGAGCGGTGGCGAATACAGCGCTTCCCCATGTCGTTTCGTCGGATGCTGCGCCAAGCGGTCGTGACGGAAGTCATGTCGCCGCCGACTGCCGCCTCGTTCGCCGGGCTGGCGGTTCCCGACATTGTGCAGATCCTGGGCCAACCTCTCGGCGGCGCCGAGCAAGAATCGCCGTACCTCCAAACAGAGTTCAACGAATTCGAGGCCTCTGGCGTTGTCTGAGAACTCGCACATCATCGACACCGTGGTGCTGATGTATTTCCTGCTCGTCGGGCAGGAAAGGCTCCTAGGGGAACTCCTCGGCAAACCGCTCCAAGTTCCCTTGGCGGTCTACGACCCAGATGATCGGACGCCTCAGGCGGGAACGGTGCCAAGGTCGGAGTTCTTGTCGGAAATGCGGCAGTCGGTGAGGCACTACGAGAGCGGGGCAGCGTACGCCGAAGAAGAAGAAGCCGTAGACCACGAGATCGAGTCGTTCACCAGGATCAAACGTGTCGATGATCTCTACGACGACGGCGATCTCGTACCCGTATCGATGACCTCGGATGAACGATCGCTGGCCGCACGTCTCCAGAGCAGTGAAGTTGCCACCTACGGACTCAAGGTCGCGCTGGGGCCCGGCGAGGCGGCGTGCGTCGCGATCTCGTATCAACGTGGGTGGACAATCGCGACGGACGATGCTGATGCTCTCAAGGTGCTCGACCGACTGCACGGTGCTCGGGATTATCCCTACGAACGCATCCGCAAGCTGCTCAAACGCGCTGCGAACGAAGGCCGCGTCACACGCGAGGACGCGAGTCGGCTCCACGGCGAGATGCGTTCGCTCGGATTTTGGGACACCGGTCAGTTGTTCGACTGATCGCCTCGTCGTGGCGCTCGCTACGAGCCCCTGCGACGTCGTCGCGACGTGGACTTGCCGTGACGGCCACAATGGGGCGTTCCTGCGAAAGGATGAGCGTGGCGACAGATCTTGGTGAACTGCAGCGCAAGCTCTGGGAGACGGCGGACCAGTTGCGGGCCAACTCCGGGCTGAAGGCGTCGGAGTACGCCTCGCCAGTGCTGGGGCTGATCTTTTTGAGGTACGCCGACCAGCGATTCGCCCAGGCAGCTGATGCGGTGGGGCCGGGCTCCGACCGTCGTCCGACCGGGCCCGAGGACTATCAAGCCGCAGGGGCTTTGTATCTCCCCATGGAATCCCGGTTCGAGACCCTGCTCGATCTGCCAGAGGGCGCCGACATCGGCAAGGCGATCAACCAAGCCATGGGCGGCATCGAAATCTTCAATCCAGCTCTCCAAGCTGTCCTGCCGAAGGACTACTCCCGCATCCCCGACGACATTCTGGGCGAGCTCCTGCGGCTGCTGAAAACACTGCCAAAGGCGATCGAGGGTGACGGGTTCGGGTTGATCTACGAGTACTTCCTCGGCAACTTCGCTTTCTCTGAAGGTCAGAAGGGCGGCGAGTTCTTCACGCCGACCTCGATCGTGCGGCTCATCGTGGAGATCCTGGAACCATTCCACGGCAAGATCTACGACCCTGCCTGTGGCTCAGGCGGCATGTTCGTGCAATCTGCTCACTTCGTCGAACGTCACCGTCACGATCCCGGCCAAGAATTGTCGATCTACGGTCAGGAGAAGATTGGCGACACCGTCCGCCTAGCCAAGATGAACCTCGCCGTGCACGGGCTCGACGGCGACATACGAGAAGGCAACACCTACTACGAGGACCTCCACGATTCGGTTGGCAAGTTTGACTTCGTCATGGCGAACCCGCCGTTCAACGTGAACAAGATCGATAAGACCAAGCTCGAAGACGATCCGCGGTTCCCGTTCGGCTTGCCGAAGCCCGACAACGGCAACTACCTGTGGATCCAGACGTTCTACTCCGCTCTCAACGACACCGGGCGGACTGGGTTCGTCATGGCCAACTCAGCGTCAGACGCCCGCGGCAGCGAACTCGAGATCCGTCGCAAGCTTGTCGAGGACCGCAGCGTGGACGTGATCGTCGCCGTCGGGACAAACATGTTCTACACCGTCACCCTTCCGGTGACCCTGTGGTTCCTCGACCGCGGAAAAAGAAGCACCGACCGAGCCGACCAGGTGCTCTTCATCGATGCCCGCGAGATCTATAACCAGATCGACCGAGCCCACCGAGACTGGACGCCACAACAAGTTGAGTTCCTCGCCAACATCGTTCGGCTCTGGCGGGGCAAGAAGCCTGAGTTCGACGCAGGAAGCGAGAAATTGCTTAACGCCGTGCTCCCCAAGGGGATGTACGAGGACGTACTGGGTCTCTGTGCGGTCGTAAGCTCCGATCAGATCGCCGAGCATGTGTGGAGCCTGAACCCAGGGCGTTACGTGGGCTACGAAGCCACCCAGGCTGTCGGCTCCAGTTTTCGCGAGCGGTTGGAAGAGCTGACCGAAGAGTTTCAGGCTCTTGCTGAGCGGTCGAGCGAGTTGACAAGACAGGTCGGTCGCAGCCTCACTACGGCCCGCACTGGCTCATGACAAATTGCTGGCCGTTCGCAAAGCTTGGTGATCACATCGACCTTCTGGCTGGCTATGCATTCAAGAGCCGAGACTTCACCGAGGAGGCCGATGACATCAAGCTATTGCGAGGGGCGAATATCGGTCAGGGATGCTTGAAGTGGGATCGGGAGCGACGGTGGCCCCGGTCGAGGGCTGCCGAGCACTGCAAATTTGAGCTTGCCGCGAACGACATCGTGCTGGCGATGGATCGCCCATGGATCGAAGCGGGACTCAAATGGTCGGTTGTCCGTGAGCCGGATCTGCCGATGCTGTTGGTTCAGCGAGTCGCGCGGCTGCGTGCGACTGGGCCGCTTAGTCAGCACTACCTCAGGTACATGATTGGAAGTCCTCAATTCGAAGCGTACGTGCGACCGATTGTTACGGGAGTAAACGTTCCGCACATAAGTCCAACACAGATTCGTGACTTCTCATTCGGGCTCCCGCCACGTGGTATTCAGGACTCCATATCTGGCCTTCTCCGTCCGATGGATGATCTGATCGAGAACAATCGGCGGCGGATTGAAATCTTGGAGGAGATGGCTCGATTGCTGTATCGGGAGTGGTTCGTGCACTTTCGGTTCCCTGACCATGAGGATGTTGAGTTAGTCGACTCCGACCTCGGCCTAATCCCCAATGGCTGGGGTCAAACCTGTCTAGGCGAGGAAATCGATCTACAGCGGCTTAATATTCGTCCGTTCGAGTATCCGGACGAGGAGTTTGACCATTATTCGATTCCGGCATTTGATGATCGAAGGTTTCCTTCGGTTGAGTCCGGCGCGGAGATAAGAAGCGGCAAGTACCTCTTATTGGGCGAGAGCGTGATGGTCTCCAAGCTCAATCCGCGATTTCCAAGAGTTTGGCGCGTGGATCGTTCAGCCCTCGTTCGACGCGCTGTCGCGTCGACAGAGTTTCTCGTGCTAGTGGAGCCCGCCAGATGGACGCTCGCCTATGTGCATGGACTCGTCACTTCTACCGACTTCGCAACTCGATTGGCAACGACGGCGGGAGGAACCTCGACAAGTCATCAGCGCGTGAAACCCACTGATGTCATGAACATGGTCGTAGTGCAACCACCCGAAGAGGTGATGCAGCTATTCACACGACAAGTAGAGCCGATGTTGAGGCTTGCCGATAATCTCATCCAACAGATCGAAGTTCTGCGAGACGTTCGAGATCTACTGCTTCCGCGCCTCGTCACGGGTGAGCTCGACGTGTCGGAGCTTGTCCTGAAGTTGGAGGCGTTGGGGGTGTGAGCGCGGGGCGTCTGACCGAGGATGAGCTGGTTGAGCAGCCAGCTCTGCAGCTGCTGTCGCAGTTGGGCTGGGAGGTGGCGTCGGGGTTTGAGGAGACTTTGGGCCCGACAGGCACCCTCGGCCGCGATGCCCAATCGGAGCCAGTCCTCGGTCATCGGCTCCGAGACTCGCTGCGCAACCTGAACCCCGGTCTGCCGGTTGCGGTGCTTGATGAGGCTGCGGAGAAGCTGGTCGAGGATCGGTCGGCGATGGATCGGGTACGGGCGAACCGCGAGGTCTACGACTTGCTGCACGAGGGCGCCAAGGTCGAGACGACCGACAGCGGTGGCAAGCGCCAGACAGTCAAGGTCCGGTTCATTGACTGGAACCTAGCCGACGAGAACGACTGGCTCGCGGTCTCGCAGTTCTGGATCATCGGCGACATGTACAAGCGGCGTGCCGACGTGGTCCTGTTCGTCAACGGCATCCCGCTGGTGTTCATCGAGCTCAAGGCTTCGCACAAGAACGTCCGCGACGCTTTCGACGCCAACCTTCGCGACTACCGCGACACCGTCCCGCATCTGTTCTGGTTCAACGCCTTCGTCATCCTCTCCAATGGTGCCGAGACAAGAGTCGGCTCCACGTTCGCGCCTTGGGCCAACTTCGCCGAGTGGAAGAAGATCAACTCCGAGGGCGAGCAAGGCGTCGTCTCGTTGGAGACTGCGCTGAGAGGCACATGCGAACCGCACCGGCTGCTCGACTTGGCCGAGAACTTCGTCGCCTTCACCGAGCGCCCTGGAGGCCTCGTCAAGGCGTTCGCCAAGAACCACCAATTCCTCGGAGTGAACAACTCGTTGGAGGCGCTGCGAGAGCTGAAGCAGCGGGAGGGCCGGCTCGGGGTGTTCTGGCACACCCAGGGTTCGGGCAAGTCGCTGTCGATGCTGTGGTTCACCCAGAAAGTGCTGCGCAAGGAGCCCGGCAACTGGACGTTCGTCTTGGTGACCGACCGCAAGGAGCTCGACGAGCAGCTGTACGAGCAGTTCGCCGATTCCGGAGTGATCACCACCGGCCAAGAGGTCCACGCCGAGACGTCGGCCCATCTGCGCGGGCTGTTGGCACAGGACCACCGGTACGTGTTCACGCTGATCCACAAGTTCATCCCGCCGGAGAAGGGCCAGCCGATGCCGGTGCTGTCTGAGCGCGACGACATCGTGGTGATCACCGACGAGGCCCACCGCTCCCAGTACGACACGCTGGCCGCCAACATGCGCCTGGCGTTGCCCAACGCCTCGTTCCTGGGGTTCACCGGTACCCCGCTCATCGCCGGCGAGGAAGAGCAGACCCGTCGGGTGTTCGGCGACTACGTGTCGATCTACAACTTCCGGGACTCGATCTCCGACGGCGCCACGGTTCCGCTCTACTACGAGAACCGCATCCCCGAGCTGCAGCTCACCAACGATGACTTCGACGATGACCTCGAAGACCTGCTCGAGGCGGCCGAGTTGGACGAGGCACAGGAGCGGGCGGTTGCGCGACGGTTCTCACAGCAGTACGAGCTGATCACGCGTCCGCAGCGGCTCCGTGAGATTGCCGCGGACCTGGTCCATCACTTCGTCAACCGGGGCTTTCGGGGCAAGGCCATGTACGTGGCCATCGACAAGGCCACCGCCGTGCGGATGTACGACCTGGTCGAAGCCGAATGGGCCCGCTATCTGGCCGAGCTCGAGGACCGACTGGCGGACACCGCCGAGTTGGAGCGCCCGCATCTGGAGTTGCTCATCGAGTTCATGCGCTCGACCGACATGGCTGTGGTGGTGTCGCAGGCCCAGAACGAAGTGGCCCACATGGCCGACGCCGGGCTCAACATCGCCAAACACCGCAAGCGGATGGTGGACGAAGACCTCGACTCGAAGTTCAAGGACCCCGACGACCCATTCCGTCTCGTGTTCGTGTGCGCCATGTGGCTGACCGGGTTCGATTCGCCGTCGACGTCGTCGGTCTACCTCGACAAGCCGATGCGCAACCACACGCTGATGCAGACCATCGCCCGGGCCAACCGGGTGTTTCCCGACAAGGACAACGGCCTCATCGTCGACTACGTGGGCGTGTTTCGGAACCTCGAGAAGGCCCTCGCCATCTACGGCGCCGACCGCACCGGCTCGGGCGTCGATTCGCCGATCCGGCCCAAGGACGACTTGGTCGATGAGTTAAACGCAGCGCTTGCGGAGGCCGCCGAGTTCTCCGAGGCCCATGACATTGACCTCGACGACATGGAGGGCGCTCGGGGCTTCGAGTTCATCGCCCTGCAGAAGGCGGCCGTCGAGTCGCTGCTGATCGACGAGCAGACTCGCCGCCGGTACGTGTCGTTGGCCCGCCAGGTCCGCAAGACCTTCAAGGCGCTGCTGCCGGATCCTGCGGCAATGGCCGTCACCCACCGGGTGGCGGTGATCCGGTCGATGGCGTCGAAGATCGAGTCGTCGTCGGAGTCGCCTGACATCCGCGGCGTGATGGACTCAGTGTCGGAACTGCTGGACCGGTCGGTGGGGGCCAGGGAGTACATCATCCGCAGCGCCGGTGGGGCCGATCCGCTGATCGATCTCAACCAGCTCAACTTCGAACAGCTCGCCCTGCGCTTCGCCGCCAACAAGCGCACTGCGGCCAAGGCGATCGAGAAGGATCTTGAGCAGCGGCTTGACGAAGCGGTGCGCAAGAACCCGACCCGGCTGGAGTTGGCCGAGCGGTTCCGCCGGCTGATCGAGGAGTACAACGCCGGCGCCCACAATCTGGAGGAGTTCCTCCGCCGGCTCAAGGCCATCAACGACGAGCTGACCGAAGAAGAACAGCGTGCGGTTCGCGAAGACGCAAGTGAGGCCGAGCTAGCGATTCTTGATCTGCTCACCAAGCCCGAGCCGGAGTTGAACGCCACCGAGGCGATGAAGGTGAAGGCCGCGGCGACGAAGCTGTTGGAGCACATTGAGGAGAAGCTGGTTCTCGACTGGAAGCGCCGTCAGCAAACTCGCTCGGCTGTGCGGGTCGCAGTCGGCACCGTCCTCGACGCCGAGCTGCCCGACATCTACGGTCCGGAACTCTTCGACCAGAAGGTCGATGCCGTCTACGGCCACATCTACGCCAGCTACTTCGACGATGGCGGTAGCGTCTACGACACTCCCGGTGCTGCTGCCGACGCGGGGATGGCTGTCGCGACACTGCCGACCAGGGCCGAGGAGGTCACAGACGATCTCCTGACCCAGGTCCGCGCCGACCCCGAGCTGTTCGCCCGCCTCGTGGAAACCGTCTTCGGCGCGAGTGCGACCTGGGCCTGCCCCACCGAAGAGCTTCTGATCGACGACGAAACCCGAACGGTCGAGTACAAGCAGACCGCTCGCTGGAACGTGCGCGAGCAGCGCCGGGATACAGCGATGGAGCAAGTCATCGTGAAGACGGTCGCCGGAATGCTGAACGACCGCGGCGGCACCCTGCTGATCGGCGTGACCGACAACCGAGAACCCGTCGGCCTCGACAACGACTACGCCCAGGTGAGACCGGCCGACGCCGACGGCTACGTGAACTGGCTCGACACTCTGTTCGAAACCACTCTCGGCCACACCGGCGCCAGCCGCCTCGACATCCGCATCGACCGCATCAACGGCCACGATATCTGCCGCATCGACATCCCCGCCAGCTCCCGCCCCATCTGGGTCAAGAACCCGAACGGCGCCGACACCCTCTACCAGCGTCGCAACAATTCAACCCGTGCAATCTCCGCCGGCGAGATTGATGACTCCCTCACCGACCGCTTTGGCGGGCAAAGTCAGTCGAGTCGCTGACTCCAACAGTCCTGGTCAGCGCCACATGCGAACACGGCTCCGAAGTTCGAGCCTTCGCGGTTTTGTGGGATCGGGCTGCTGGGCTCGGTGTTGTCAGGCTGTGTGATGAGGATGCCGCGGGCTTCGAAGTTGGCGTAGTTGGTGAATCGGTGGGCTTTGCGGCGCAGGACCTGCAGCAGGTTGTCGGTCCGGTCGATTCGGCCGTTGGGGGGCCGTCGGGCTCGGTGCCAGTCGAGGATTTCCTCGTGCCAGGCGAGGAACGTGTCGACGATGTCGCTGAACTCGGGTATCTGGCCGGTGCGGTAGATGTCCGCGAACCGGTCGAGCGCTTCGAGGGCGCCTTTTCGGTCCTTGGCGAGGTAGAGGCCGTGCAGCTCGCCGAGCGCTGCCCATGCAGCCTTGAGCCTCGGGTGGGCGGCGAAGAGGCCGTCGAGGCGTGCTCGCTCGGCGGCGTCGAGCGTGTCGGGGCGGCCCATGAGCAAGAACCGTGCCCGGAACACTTCGGGGTCGAACGCCGGCTTGGAGCCCTCGGGGCGGCGCTGGACGTCGCGGCGCACCGCGGTCAGCCCCGCTGCGAACCATCTGATGACCCGGTACCGGTCCAGCACGTGGCGGGCGTGGCCGAGCCGCCGTTCGATTGCTGCCTTGTATGGCTTCGAGCCGTCGGACACCACGACCTTCACGCCCTTGCACCATCTGTGCCCCTGGGAGGCCAGGAACCCCGACAGCGCCTGGGCGTTGCGGTGGGGCACCATCGCGAGCACCTCGCCGGTGTCGCCGTTCACGAGCACCGTCACGTACCGGTGCCCACGGCGGATCGAGGTCCCCTCCACCAAAAGCAGCCGGCATCTCCGCCGCCGCCGGCGGTCCGCGACCAGCCCCGCATAGACGACCACCAGCGCATTGACCAGACCCCAGCCCAGCCGGCGGCGGCGGGCCGCCGCGTTGACCGTCATCGCCCGCGCGTCCTGGACCACACGACGGGCCAGCCGGGCCGTGAGACGGCCCTCGAACGCCGGGCGGTCCTCGCAGAACCGACCGCCGCACGGCCCCCACACCAGCCGCCGCCGCTGCCACACCAGCGTCACCGGCCGACCCGACACCTCCAGATCGCGCACCTTGTTGTCGCGGCGGTCATGCACCCGCCCGCTCGGCGTCGCGCAGCGCGGGCACTTCGCACCCAGCACTGTCGAGACGACCCCCACCGCCAGCCGCTCGGGCAAGTCGACCAACACCCCCAGCACCCCCACCTGCGCCAGCCACAGCCGCACCCACACAACATCTCTCGCCATCGAGACCCTCCAGGGTACGGCGTCTGCAAACACCGATCCCAGCAGGGCCTCGACCCCTGCCCAAGGACCCTCAACCCACCGTCATCCCAAAAAATCGCGAAGAGCCCGAAGTTCAGACCCGCCGCGACATCGCCAAATGGATCACCGACTGGCACAACACCCGACGGCTCCACAGCACCCTCAACATGACCAGCCCCATCGACTACGAAAAAGCCAATACTGACTGACCAACCCTCCACAATTTGGGGGGAAGCCCACTAATCCGTCGGTATTGGTTGCGCGGAGTCTGGCCTGACGTTTGACACATACACAGGTGACGACACGTTCACCAATAGAGTCGCGGCAGTCTAAGATCCTTTTCGCTTCGCGGTTGGCGAAGACTAGCTTGACCCGTGACGTACACCCGGCGAGAGTCTGCTGATTCAGAAAGGCGGCTCTTCGTCGAGACCGTGAGTAGCGTCGATTCTGGTTTCGATCGCAGAGATGTGTCGGTCGAAGGAGAAGGCTTCTTGCAGTTGCCGGTTCTCTTTCTCGGCATTGCGTAGTCTTTCGACCTGATCTCGTGAGACTAGCGAGGCCTCTTCGTCGAGAATCTGGGACAGTTGATTCGCCTGCTTAAATGAAGTCGCATCGATCAGCCCGTTTACTATGGCCTCCGTCAGTCTTCCGGCGGTCCTCTTGTCTTTCAACAGTATCAGGACAAGCCCTCTTGCGAGGTCCTTCGGTTGTAGGTCGACTGCATTGTTCACAGCTTGTACTGAGCCAAAGAAACCGTATGGGAGGAGGTCATATTGAATTGGCACGACAGGGATCCCACGACCCAAAGCAATTCCGACTTCTTGATCGCACCAATCGCTCTTGCGGAATCCGTCGTGAAGAAGGCCCGCCAGTGCATCGCAGGAACGTAGCGCTGACTCAATGACTACTTGCCATTCTTTGCCCGCTTGAATGTCATCATGCGCGACGAAGGCGTCGACGCCAAAATAGCGGAGGTGAGATTTTAGAGTGTGAGCGATCTGCTTTCTCTTGGCCAGATGCGTCAGGAACAGCCGGAAACCCTCGCCTTCCCAAGGCTCATCGCTGGGGCGAGGATGTCCCATGAGGTACTGATCGATGGCAGAGAGATTGTCGTCGTCTCCCTGCTTTAGGCAGTCAATGACATATGCGTCCTTGGTTCCGTTCCATTCCCAACGGATCGGAAAACCAAACTGTTCCAGGACGAGATCGATAATGGTCCAGTCATCCTCTGAACCGAGTCGAGTCGCTACGCGTCTGATGACGTCGACTCGTTGACCTGGTTGCATGCTTGAATGCTATAGGTCATAGACACTGGACGTGTTCGGTGAGAGTGCCTCGGAGTTCGTCAGTCAGATTGCGCCTTCCGCATTGGCAACAGTTCGCGCAATATGGGCCCGAGCCGGATTGGTGCCCTGTGTCAGGTCGTCGGTGACGGTTTCCGCGGGCAAACGTGCTACCCCGCGACAGGTCTGGCGTAGAGCGTGGCTGCACGACGTGGAGACAGCAAGACTCTCGGATGTCTCGATGCCGAAGCCGAGACGCCGATGTCGCAGAAGCCAGTTCGCGGAGGCAGGATTGGGGGCATGGTGCATTCGGGACGGGTGATTGATCTGCCGGTCGAGGTGATCGGCGACGTTGAGACGGTGTGGCGGGCGGTGGCGACGAGGCCGGGAATCTCGTCGTGGTGGGTGCCGCACACCATCGAGGAAAGGACCGAGGGAGCTGCGATCGTGTCGTTCGGACCGGAGCCGGAGATGCAGATCCCTGGTCGGGTCGCGGCCTGGGAGCCGCCGCATCGGGTGCCGTTCGACGGTGGCGAAGACGTCGAGGGGCTGACGTTCGAATGGATCATCGAACCCCATGACGACGGCACCTGCTCCGCGCGCCTCCACAACGCTGGCTTCGGCGACGACGATCCTCAGCACTAGGCCATGGTCGATGGCTGGAAGCTGTTAATGGCCAACCTCCAGCTCTACTTGCAGCACTTCGCTGGCCAGACCGCAACTTCCACTTTGCCGATGGTCATGTGGCAGATCACTCCCGACGAGGGCTGGGCATTGACGAGATGCCTGCTGTTGGCGACCGACTCGACGTGGGAGTGGACGACGTGACGGGGCTGGCGGGCACGGTGATCGAAACAGCCGCTCGCCGGATCACTGTGCTGACCGACCAGCCAGCACCGGGAACGGCGTTCCTGACGTCCGAGGACGCAGGCGGGTTCACGATGGTCTGCGCCTGCGACCTTGAGTCGCCTGGGCAGCATGTGATTCGTGCTGCACGCTGTCGACGATCACCCGCCGCGGCGTGACGTGGCTACAACTCGTCGAACAGGGTGGCCGGTTCTTCGACCGCGGTCTCCAGATTCGTTGCCGGGTTGGCCGGATCCGCTCGTTCGAGACGGTCGGTGACCGCTTCTTGAACCTCGGCGTTCGGAAGGCCTACTTCTCGGCAGTCGCCTGAAACTCGACGCACCTCCACCACCGGCTTGAGTGCTCTATCCACAATCTTTCCAACGGCTTCGCTGAACTCTTGCCTATCGGTGTCTCGCCACTGATCGAACACACCAAACGTCGCGGCGCTCAAGAGTCGGGTGCCATCGAGCATCAGCGTCGTCGGAGGCCGTGCCTGGCCGACCGCGGCGAGCATGTGGGTGAGTACGCGCGCCGTCAATTCCTGAAGCCCGGAAGAGCGAAGTTCTGGTTCTTGGCTGTCGTCAATACCCGGCATCCAGGGAACGAAGTAGAGGGGCCGTACATCGTTTTCCCCATCGGCTTGAAGAACGATCGGTCGGTTGGCGAGTGCGGCGCCGAGCGGGGTCGGCAGATCGGCCGGATTCGGACTCGACAAGGCGACCCCTTCGGCTTCGAGTGAGAGACCGATGGCCCCGGTTGGCGCAGCGGGAGCGTTCTCCGCGACAAGGGATTGGGCCAAGTCCTTGAGCGTCGAAGCGAGTCCGTCGGCGTCGGCGGCAGTGGTTGCGTAAAGGACGTGACCCGGCCGTTTGCCTGGCTCGGCGAGCGACGGCGCGAGGTTGAAGGCTGCGGCGATGAGCTTCAGGGCCTGTCGACGATTTGACGAGTCCGGTGAGAAGCCACGCGCCTTCAGTTCGACGATGGGCTGGACAGGGTCGCTTGAGTGCCTCAGCCAAAGGTCCGGACGACATGGCGATCGATCTGCGGAACCGGTCAGATTCGTGAGCGCCGCGATCGCCCGCTCACCGCTCGGCATGAAAACGCTTCTGCCAATGGAGCCGAGGTAGTAGCCAGCTTGCCGTAGGACCGGTTGGATCTGGCTCTCGTCAGGGAGATCTTCGAGAGCCCACAAGAACGTGTTGAGCTGGAAGACCTGATCCGAGAGAAGTGAGGATGCGTCGGTCATGCGGCGGCCAGCATGGAATTCTCGACAGCAGTTTCGTAGCGCTCGTTTCCGAGCCATACGTCCACGCTTGGGTCGAGGAGGCGCTGGACGTTGGTCACTAGCCGGTGGATCGTGTTGCCGCAGGTCCCGCGAGGCAGGACGGCGACAAGTTGCTTGCTCGTAACTTCGAGAAGGAACGGTTGCCAGAGGTGACGATCGATAGCAGCGACATGGACCTTGGTCGGTCCACGTCGCGTGACATAGCCGCCGATTCGAAACCGACTGGTCCGGCGTTCAAGTCCGAGATCGACGAATCGATTGAATGTCGCCTCGCTCAAGGGTTGACGGAACTGGATGGTGACCGGCGCGCCCTTAACCGTGAAGCCGTCCTCACCAACCTCGGTTGTGTCGACCCAGAGCTGATCTTCAGAGTGCTCGGTGATGCGCCGATACAGACCGAGGACCTGTGCAACTGCCGCCCGATGCTCAACGAACGAGTCACTTCGATTGGTCGCGTGGCCGTCGTGGTAGAGCAGGTGGCCGCCCCTGCTCCCGCTGGGGATCTGCAACTGAACGAGCGAATGCATCGGGTCGTACAGGGTCAGGAAGTGCGGCAGTTTCTCTTGAAGGACACCTAGCCGCTCGGTGAGCGCCACCTTCGACCGTCGGCGCTCGACAAACCCTTGAGCCGCTTCGTCGTCGGCCGGCTCTTCGCCGTCGACCTCGGCCGCATCTGTGTCACCGAGGTCGGAGGCGGTCTCATACCACGCTTCGTGCTCGAAACCGAGGCGGACGTAGCGGTGGGCTGGCGTGGTGCGTTGCACGTACTTCCAGAGTTCGAACAGAATCGGCGACGAGAGCCAGAGCCGGTCCAGCCACGGGTTGCGGTCGACGACCTGCCGAACCCACTTGTTGCTGTCGTCAGCGGCCAGCGTCGTATAGAACACCGGATGCCGCTCTTCGAGCGATTCCAGCAGTCCGACGACGCGACCCTCGTGAGTTGCGTCCTCGACGCGGTAGAGCGTGTCGTCGAGGCGATGCAACTGAACGTGAGGCGGGAAGAGCGCCGTCAGCGCCGGGGTCGCGTGGTCGTGCCGGGCTGTCTCAAGCATGTAGGTCTTGAGCAGTTTTCGAGTCAACCTGCCATCACGAAGCTCGGCCACCGTGGGCTCGGTGTAACCCTCGAGGTGGTCGACGAACGCTTCTCGGGACTGGAGCCGGGGCAAGTATCCAGAATCCGTCGCCATGGCTCGTCAAGCGTACGCAGTTGCGGAGTTGGCCACGAGACGGGCAGGCTGGGGGGATGGCGAGCACGGGACGGGTGATCGATCTCTCGGTCGAGGTGATCGGCGACGTGGAGACGGTGTGGCGGGCGGTGGCGACGGGGCCGGGGATCTCGTCGTGGTATGTGCCGCACACCATCGAGGAGCGGACTGGGGGAGCGGCGACGGCGTCGTTCGGGCCGGAGCCCGAGATGCAGATCGCAGGCCGGGTCGCGGCCTGGGAGCCGCCGCAGCGGGTGCTGTTCGATGGGGGTGAAGGCGTCGAGGGGCTGACGTTCGAGTGGACGATCGCGCCGCACGACGACGGCACCTGCACCGTGCGCCTCCACAACGCCGGATTCGGCGACGACGACCCGCAGTACGAGGCCATGGTCGACGGCTGGAAACTATTCATGGCCAACCTCCAGCTCCACCTGGAGCACTTCCCCGGACAGGCTGCGACCTCTGCATTGCCGATGGCCATGTGGTCGGTGAGTCCCGACGAGGGGTGGGCGATCCTCGCGGGCGGGTTGGGCATCGACGAGATGCCCGAGGTCGGCCATCGTCTCGAGGTGGCTGCCGACGACGTGGCGAAGCTGGCAGGCACGGTGATCGACACGGCCGCCCGCCGGATCACCCTGCTGGTCGACGAACCAGCGCCCGGCACGGCCTTCCTGACATCGGAGGACGGTGGCGGATTCACGATGGTCTCGGCCTGGCTGTACCTCTACGGACCCGATGGCGCCGCCGCGGCTGAGCGCGACGACCCCCGCTGGCGACAGTGGCTCGCCGACCGCGTTCCGGCAACCGGATGATCCGTGGCACAATTGTGCCCATGACCACTGAATCGCTGAGAACAGTGAGGGACCGCTTCTCAGACTTCGTCGAGCGAGTCCACAGCCACCACGAACGGATCGTCATCACTCGCAACGGAACGCCTGCGGCCGTCCTCATGAGTCCCGAGGATCTTGAGTCGATCGAGGAGACGCTGGCGATCCTGTCCGACCCGGATGCGATGCGGGAGATTGCGCTGGCCGAGCGTGAGATAGCCGAAGGCAACGTCGTGCGCGGCGTGGAGGCTGTCAGGGCGCTTCGGCCACGGTGAATGCGGCGCCGTACCGCATCGTTATCGCACGCTCCGCGGCCGCCGCGATCGCCGAGCAGCTTCCCGAATCGGTCGCTTCGGCCATTGTCGAGTTGATCACAGGAGCTTTGGCTGAGGCGCCGCGCAGGGTCGGGACGCCGTTGCGCGATGACCTTGAAGGCAAGTGGACTGCGCGTCGCGGCACGTACCGAGTCGTGTATCGCATTGACGATATGCAGCGCGAGATCGTGGTGCTTCGGGTGGCACACCGCCGAGACGCGTACCGGAGCCTCGGTAGCTGAGGACTCCCAGCGGCCTCGAGGGGCGGCGGTTCCCACCTTGCCGCCGCCGATCAGCGCCAGGATGCGGAACTTCAGCCCCACCCCCTCGTCGGACTCGTTCACGTAGATGTTGGTCATCGTGTGGGTGCGGGGATGCTCGGCTTCGTCGGCCGACCGAGACGACCCTTGCTGGCGAGCCTGGCGCGCCACCCGCGCCCCAACTCCTGATTGAACCGCTGTGAGCCGCCAGCGACACGCGATGTGTGAGACTTGACAGGTTTGCGCCGATGAGCGGCGCGCAGCAGGAAGAGTGCACCATGAACCATCTGTCTCACTCGCACCGAACCGGCGAGGGGCGTGTCTACGACCGCCGAAATCCGAAACGAAACAGCATCGGGCTCCGCCGCTGGCCGCTCGGCCTCGTGGTTGCGATGCTGCTTGGATTGGGCTTGGCCGGGTGCGGGTCCGACTCAGACCGCGGCGAACTGACCATCGCCGTCGAGAATGCCTACCTGCCGTTCAACTATCTCGACCCCGAGACGGGCGAGCCGACCGGCTGGGATTACGAGGTGCTCGACGAGATCTGCGAGCGCATCGGCTGCACGCCGGTGTTCGAGAACTTCCCGTGGGAGCCGATGATCCAGGCCGTTGCCGATGGGCAGTTCGACATGGCGGCCGACGGGATCACCATCACCGCCGCACGCGCAGAGATCGTGGACTTCTCCGATGGCTATATCAATGTGGACCAGCGGCTGATGGTGCGCAAAGGCGAAGATCGCTTTGTTGACGCCGCCAGCTTCGCCGCCGGGAATTTCGTGCTGGGAACTCAGATCGGCACGACCAACTACGACACCGGCGTCGAGCTGGTTGGCGAAGACCGGGTGGCGCCCTTCGAGGAGTTCGGCTTCGTGGTGCAGTCGCTGATTGCCGGCGACATCGATGCCGTCATCATCGACGAGACTGCCGGTCAGGGATACATCGGCCAAAACGCCGACCAGGTCGAGCTGGTCGGCGGGTCGCTGTCATCGGACCAGCTCGGATTCATCTTCCCCAAGGGCAGCGAGTGGGTGGAACCGATCAACGAGGCACTCGCCGACATGAAGGCGGATGGAACGCTCGAAGAGATCAGTTCCCGGTACTTCGGCGGGGCATTCACCATCACGTACGACGATCTCGAATTCCCCGAATACGACGGGGAATAGCCTGAGCCATCGACGTCGGTCTGCAGCGGTTCCGGTGGACTCACTGCGGATACGGTGCCGATTCGGCGCAGTGCGGAGCACCTGACCGTGCGATCGCTGCGCCGAATGCGTCGAGGGCACACGCGAAGCCAACCCGGGGGTGGGCGCGCCAGATTCAGCGCCGAATCATTTCCTTACTGGGCGGTGCTGCTCGTCCTCATCGTCGGCTGGCTGGGCTGGCTGTCGCTGTTCACCGAGCGCTACCGCGACGCGTGGGACCGCATCGCCGTCGGCATCGGGTTCACAATCCGCACGACCGCGCTCGCATTCGTGATCTCGTTGGCTCTCGGGCTGGTGCTGGCATTGGGCCGGATCTCACGCAACGTCGTATTGCGCAACGTTGCCCGTACGTACATCGAGTTCATCCGGGGCGTTCCGATACTGCCGCTGATCTTCTTCTTGGCGCTGGTTGTCGTTCCCGACGTCGCCGCCTGGCTCGGCTTCGACAATCGCAGCATCAGCACCGAATGGCGGGGCGTGATCGCGCTGGCCATCATCTACGGCGCCTACATCGCGGAAGTTTTCCGCGGCGGAGTGCAGTCGGTGCCGCGTGGGCAGACCGAAGCCGGTCTTTCCCTCGGGCTGAGTCGTCGGGCGACCCTGCGCCGGGTGATCTTCCCGCAGGCGATGCGGGCCGTGATCCCGCCGCTCGGGAATGATTTCATAGCGATTCTGAAGGATTCGTCGCTGCTGTCGGTGCTGGCAGTCGGCGAGGTGACGCTGAGGGCTCGGCAGTACGCCGCAGGGAGTTTTCGGTTTCGTGAGAGCTACGTCGTGCTGGTGTTCATTTACGTCAGCCTCGTCTTGGTGCTGTCGTTCGGTCTCAGCCGACTCGAACGCCGCCTCCGCGGGGGCGAACAGCCTCAAGAGGCGCATCACTAGGCAGCGGCGGGCAATCGCAGCGAAGTTGACAACTCAGTCGGGATACACCTGGGTGCGGCGGTGCTTCAGCATCCGGTCTTGGACGCGCCAGCCGTTCGGCGTGCGCACCACGAGGTCGTGATACGAGGCGGTGCCCACCTTGCCGCCGCCGATCAGCGCCAGGATCCGGAACTTCAGCTCCACCCCAGCGTCGGTCTCGTTGACGTAGATGTTCGTCATCGTGTGGGTGCGGGGATGCTCGGCCTCATCGGCCATGAAGTCCCGGATCGCCGTTAGTCCCTCCAACCGGGGCGCACCCAGATCGGTCAGGTCGAACACCGCATCGTCGGTGAAGATCGTCCCCAGCCGGTCCCAATCGCGGTCGTCGATGATGTCGCCGTAGCGGCCCGGCAGCTCGTGCAATTCCAGACGGTCAGCAATGTCCATGGCCGGACCCTAAGTCACTACCGGTCACCCCAGCCAAGCCCCGAGCCGCTGCTCGATCGCCGCCGAGCCGACGATCAGGCACCGCCGAGCCGACGATCAGGCACCGCCGAGCCGACGATCAGGCACCGCCGAGCCGACGATCAGGCACCGCAGCACAGTCGTCCGACGGCGAGTGCGTCGTCTTCACTGCAAGGAAAGGTTCGCGCGGACGCGGGGGATCACCTCGCGGGCCATGCGCTCCAGCGAGTCGTTCATGACCGATGGGGGCAAGCCTGGCGGGCCGCCCCAGGTGACCAGGTCGGTGACGTCGTGGTCGCGGATCATCGTGGTCAACTCGGCAACGCAGTGGTCGGCGTCACCGGCGGTCCACACCAGCGGGTTGAGCGGATCTGGCTGGCGAGAACCGGTCCGGGCCGAGCGTTCGGCAGCGGCCTGCTTGTGGTCGGCGCTGGCCTTGATGATGCCGATGTAGACATCGCGCCGGTACTTCTCGGCCGCTGCAATCGCCTCCCAGGTCGGGTCGTCGGCGGGGTCCGATCCGTCGGTCACGTAGACGCCACGGATGATCCCGACCCGCTTGTCCCCGATGTCTCGACCGTCGGCTGCCAGCGCTGCCTTCCATGGTTCGAGCACCTTGGCTTTGGGTCCTTGCGGCAGCAGGTTCGTGTCGAATCGGGCCGCCCGCAGCGCACCGGCCTCGCTGGTGGCTGCCACCCACAGCGGGGGACCGCCGTCTTGCACCGGGTCGGGCGTGACCCGCAGATCGCTGTAGCGGTACCGCTTGCCCTCGAACGTGAACGGCTCGCCCGACCACGCCAAGCGCAGGATCTCGATGGCCTCCTCGGTCAGCGACACTCGCCGGCTGATCGGCAGGCCGAAACCGGCGAACTCGTGCGCGGCGTAGCCCATGCCGATTCCCAGCTCCATGCGGCCGCCGGAAACGTTGTCGAGCACGGCAAGGTCCTCGGCCAGCCGCACGGGATCCCGGAACGGCATGAGGCAGATGTCGGTGGAGAACCGCATGGTGGTGGTCAGCGCCGCCGCCGCACCTGCCACCGGCACGAAGTTGGGCAGGTAGCCGTCGGACATGAAGTGGTGCTCGGTGAACCAGCACAGCTCCATGCCGATCTGCTCTGCATGGACAACCTGGTCGAACGTCTCGGCGTACACCTGCGGCATCGTCACGTCGCTGCCCGGCGGGCAGCGGAAGTCGTGCACGATCCCAAATCTGAGCGACTGAGCCATACCTTGCTCCTCGTTCGGATACGGGACGCTAGTTGGACGCCCCCTAACCGATCAGGCCTTCAACTCGTGGAGCAAGTCGCCGACGAGAACTACAAGTGACGACGCGACGAAGTCCGGGTCTTCGAGCGTTCCGACAGCGCGTACGGCCATGCGAACGCCGAGGCCGTCGGCGGTGCCGAAGAGTGAGCCCAGTAGTGCAATTGCTTCATCGGTCACCCCCTTGCTCAGATCGTCCTGCTGCAAGCTGTCGAGCCGAGCGCGAAATCGGCGTCGGTCGTGTACTCGTCGACGACAAATTCGGTCTCGCTGGTGTGCGCATAGACGGCTTGAGCTCCCACGAGCACGACCGCATCGAGATGAACCCCCAGCGCATCGGCGGCATCCAGAAGGCCCGCACGTGCACGTATGTACAACTGTCTACGTTCGCCAAGCTTGTTCATTGCTCGTCATCCAATCGAAGAGTGCTTCGCCTTGCGACGGCTCTCGACCTGGTCCAGTCAGCAAGTCGACAGCGAGTTGGCTCGGGCTGACGCAGCGCAGACGGTTGCGGATCGTGGCGCCTTCGAACACGATCGGGTCAAACGGTTCGAGCAGAACGACGTTCGCGCCATAGTCGACTTCGCGCAGGCCGAGTTCGTGAGCCGCTTCGTAGGGGTCCTCGACAAAGAGCGTCGCCGTTCTCGCGCCCGCGATCGGGTTGAAGCGTTGGGCCGCGAAAGCACCGGTGGCCGCATACTTGAACGAAGTGCGTGCGAGGCGACGTTCGGTGGTTCGAAGCCCGCGCGGATCAAGCAACATGGACGGCTGGTTTGACGTCAACTGTCCGTAGTCCTCGGCCCACCGGCGGATGGCGGCTTTCCAATCGACATCAAGAACGCGGCCGCGTGGCTCGCGCGTAGTGATCCCTTCGCGGTCGAGCAATTCAATGACACGCGAGAGCGTCGGTGCTGATGCCGCGGTGGTTTCCGCAAGCCGTCGGATGCCGAATGGCGGCGAATTGTCGATGATGGCTCGCAGTGCGACAGCAGCGCCGCGACCACGGAGAGAAGTCAGCGGATACTCCGCGGGCCAGGGATCACGGTCAGCGCCCGCAGCCGAGATGAACAGTCCCGGCGACGAGACTTCCAACTTGACGTTGCCAGTGGTGTCGATGTAGCCGACGCCGCAGCTCACGAGTGTGTCTCGAGTGCGCGGCGAGAGGTAGGCGGCGCCAACGATTGGCACTGCTTCCTCTTCTAGGGCGGTGCAGTACTGCTGCACCTGGTCCACCACCGATCTTGCCGCGCGAGGTTCGATCCGCCGTTTGGCCTCGATGACGATCTGAGCGGACTCTCCACTCGGCGACTTAACCTTGACGACGGCATCGGGCCTGAGCGCCGTTGCACCGATTCGTGCGTCGAGGCCTACGTCGGCGTTCCAACCTGTCGGCAACCGAGCAGCAAGCGTGCGAGTCAGGTCTCGGATTATTCGAGTTTCGCTGGGAAGGCTTGACGATGGCATGGTTGCTCGGGTTCCGGGATGGTGGACAGTGATTCGAGTTCGTTTCATATCTTACTCTGTTTCAATAGCAGTGAAACAAGTAATTTTCTGAAACATCCTGAGAGCGTTAGCAGATAAGCGGCGATTCCCGGCAGCCCCGACGACAGACTCTGCGCAAAAATGCCGCCACAAACGGCAAATCTGCGCACAGAAAGCGTGACAGCAGCATTCCGAGCGGTCGCCTATCCGCGCGGCCCGGTGCGGGCGGCATGCTCAAGAACGAGCGGGGTCAGTACCAGGCGTCGGGCGCGGCTGCCTTGCAGTCGTCGACGAAGGCTTGCAGCTCACGGTCGACCGGCGGGTCGAGCGGCGGCGGCGGCTCGTAGTCGGCCAGCATCTGCTTCCACTGGTGGTTGGCGCGCTGGGCCATGTCGAGGCTGCCTTCCTCGGACCATTGCTCGAACGACCGGGTTTCGCACAGTGCCGACTCGAAGTTGGCCGTCTCGAAGTTCGCCATGGTGTGGGCAGTCGCCAGGTAGTTGCCGCCCGGACCGGCCTCGCTGAACGCCGACGTCCCGAGGGCGTTGTCGTTGAGGGTGAGCCCCTCGAGCAAACGGCGCACCAGGTCGCACGAGCTGGGTGAGGGCGATCCCAGTCATGGCTTCCGCATGCGCCTCGAGCCGATCCAGGGTCGCATCGTCCAGCAGCTCATAGGTGGGAATGCGTCGGCGCGGTGTCGGCCCGCCTGCCGATGGCGACGGCCCGGCGGTGCGTGCAGCGACCCGGCTCGACCGTGCGCGCCGCACGCCGCGTCGGCGACAACTGACTGTGCGCCGCTGCCCGACGGCCGCCGTGACGCACAGCATCGCATCGCATCGCACACACAAGGTGCACTGCACGCATGAAGACATGAAGCCATCCTTGTGCGGCCTACAATTCTGTGCATGGCATACATGCATCGCGATCATGGTCACAGCTCCTCCGGGTCTTGGGGGTCTGCCCGCAAGCGAGGGAGGCTGAAGCGATTGCTCATAGCGACGCTGGCAGCGGCTCTGGCCACGGCGACGGTCGCCCTGCCTGCCGCAGCACAATCCGGGGACGATGACGCCTCGGTCACCTGGGATCGCGACTCGAACCGGGACATCGACCTGCACGCTGCCTGGAACAGCCCGACAGCGATTGCTGGGATCGGGTCCACCATGTACGTCAGCACGCGCGACTCGAGTCAGGTGCGCGCACTTTCCCTGGAGGACGCTGGTGCGTATCGGTTTGGCGATCAGATCCATGAGGACGACATCGACACCGTCGCGGTTGCCGATTCCCACTCAGGCATTTGGGCCAACGACCAGTATCTCTACGTGGTCGCCCCAACGCCTGGGTCCCCAGCGGATGGATCCGCTGCACCCAGTGGAACCAACCAGCGAACGATTGTGGCGTTCGACCGTGAGGCAGGCCAGCACGTTCCGGATGTAGAAATTGCGCTCGACGCACCGAACCGGCAGCCGGAAGACATCTGGTCCGACGGCCAGACGATCTATGTGCTCGACAGCCATTTCGACCTGATTTTCGCTTATGACCTCTTCACGGGCGATCGTCTGCACAATCAAGAACTCACATTGGATCCCTTGAACGGAAGCCCGCGAGGACTCTGGTCCGACGGTGCTGTCATGTGGGTCAGCGACCTGAGCGGCGCCAAGCTTTTTGCCTATTCGATGGACGAAGACTCGCGCGGCGAACGCCAGGTCGAGCATGAGTTCCAGACTGACGGTGACAATGACCGGCCGCGGGGCATCTGGTCTGACGGCACGACCATGTGGATTGTCGACGAGGCCGATCGCAAGCTGTTCGCATATACGCATCCGGGCGACACAGAAGAAGAACAAGCCGTAGATCCCGGCGTGGAGCTGATGATTCCCGACACTTGGGGTGATGTCTTCGAAGGAGACAGCGTTGCGTATTCGCTGGTCCTGCGGGCTGAGCCCGACGCCGATGTTGTCATTGATGTCACCCACACCGAGAACGAGGACTTCTCGATATCGCCGAGCTCGTTGACGTTTACTCCGCAGAACTGGTACACGCCCCAAGACATCACGATCAGCATCACCCATGACAGCGACACGTTCAACGACGGCATCCAGATCACCCATACCGTCAACGCCGAGAGCAGCTCGGACGAATACGACGCCGTCGTCATCGACACGCTTGGGCTCACCGCACTCGACATCGATACCGCCGGGATAACGGTTTCCGCCCTCGCACTGGTGATCGACGAACCGAGCAGCACCCCCTACACCGTGGTGCTTGACTCAGCCCCTGCCTCAAATGTCGTGATCGAGGTTTGGAAAATGGGAGATGCCACCGTCTCCGTCGCACCCAGCCTGCTGACCTTTACGCCGACGAATTGGCTCGAAGAACAGCAAGTCGTCGTCACTGCGAGCGACGACGCAGACCGGGCCGACGGAACCGCAACCGTCTTTCACCGTGTGACCGTCGACGGCACGTCGAGCAGCGAGTTCGTCGGTGTCCGTATCGACCCGGTCGCGGTGGCTGTGAACGACACGGACGATGTGGTTGTCACGGTCGATTCGCTGGCATTCGATGAGGGCAGCAACTCCTCGTACTCGGTCGTGCTCGACGCGGCTCCAAGCAATGACATCCTCATCGGTGTCACGGTGAGCGGGGACAGCGATATCACCGTGTCGCCGTCGACACTGACGTTCACGAGCTTGAACTGGTCCACATCGCAAGACGTCACCGTGTCCGCGCTTGAGGACGCTGACAGCACGGACGACGAAGCAACCATCAGCCACACAGTCAGCCCTGCCAGCGCTCACATCACCGTCAGCGACGTCGCCATTGCCGTCACCGACAACGATGAAACCAGCGGTGACGACACTTCTGGGGATGACGAGTCTGGGGACGACACTTCCGGGGACGACGATTCTGGCGACGACGCCGTTGTGATCGCTCCGGGAGCCACCGTCTCGGTCAGCAGGCTGACGGTAGATGAGGGTGGCAGCGGCACCTACACCGTTGTGCTCAACGCCGCCCCGACGTCCTCCGATGTCGTCGTCAAAGTAGCGGTGACCGGCGTCTGGGAAGTCGAAACAAAGCCGGCCAGCCTGACGTTCACTGCCTTGAACTGGTCCACGGCGCAGACCGTCACAGTTACTGCTGCCCACGACGCTGACAGCGGCCATGATTTCGCTCGTCTTCTCCACCTTGTCGACGCAGACGCCAGCTCGAATGAGTATGACAGCGTCGGTATCGGCACTGTCTCCGTTGCCGTCACCGATGATGACATCAACGTGAACGGTTTCGGGTGCAGTGGCGAGACGCTGACAGACTCGGATACGTCGAACGATTCCACAACGTTGTTCGGCCGAGTGCAGAGCAAAGACATCAACTTGAATGCCGGCTGCAACGACGATCAATATCGGTCGAAGAGTTCACGAGGCGTATCAGGTGACGCAGGCCGCAACCTTGTCTGGGTGGCCGATCAGGGGCGTGACGCGGCGTTGGCATGGTCGATTGGCGACGACTCGTTCAGCGAATATAAACCCGACGATTCGTTTGTGTTCCCTGGCCATGTGTCTGCTGTACGCGGCTTCTGGGTCGATGTCGACTCTGGCAGTTTCCATATTGCCAACGGCAAGCGCTCCACTCACTTTTGGCGTGATGACATCTACTCGAAGTTCTATGAATTGAACTCCTCGGGTGAAGAGTTGGCATCCGCCGATTACGACTCTGCGAACGAGTTTGCATACGGCATGTGGGGCAATGAAACGACGACGATGTGGGTGCTGGACAAGAGCGATTCGAGAATCTATGCGTATGTGCTCGAGACCGGAGCTCTGGACCCCGAAAGGGATATCGGGCTCCATGCAGACAACCAGGATGCGAGCGGCATATGGTCCGACGGCAGCATCATGTGGGTGGTCGACGAGCGCGATGACATGGTCTACTCCTACCGCATGACCGACACGGAATGGGGCGCCCGCACCCTCACCCAGGAGTTCAATCTTGCGAGCGCAAATGACCATCCGCGCGGATTGTGGTCAGACGGGTCGACGATGTGGGTGCTCGACAGCACAGATCACAAGCTGTACGCCTACAACGCGACCGGTCAGCGCGCCGGCGGTCTGTAGGAAATCGCGCAGACAGTCATCGGTCGATCCGGGTGACGTAAGCGCCCGAATCGACCGATGACTGTGCCGCGCCTCATTGTTTGACCTGTTCGGGAACGAACCCGACGAAATCTGACGGCTCGGAGAAGCTCATCATGAACAAGAAGAACATTGCCCTCGCCGTGATGCTGGCTGCCGTGACGCATCTGGGAATCGCCGGCTGCAGCGATGAGGCCGATGACGGCGATGCCATGCCGGAGTCCGATGCGCCGTCGGTGACGGCGGCAAGCGCAGAGACCGAAGGCGGCACTGCGGCGCCTGTTGTTGCTACCGAGCCTCCGACGACCACGTCCGGTCCTGGCAGCGACGACGGGGGCAGCGACGACGGGGACAGCGACGACGGGGGCAGCGACGACGGGGACAGCGACGACGGGGACAGCGACGCAATGGCCGCCGCACCGCCGAAATCTGAAGCTGTGCTGTACACGCGCTGGGTCGTCGACTCGGCGATCGAGAAGTACCGCAGCGATGGCCGCGAGGCCACGCTGGCCCACTACAGCGACATCGAGAGCGTCGACGACCAGTGGTACGTATTCATCGTCGACACCGAAGGGGAAGTCCTCGCCCACTTCGACCCGGAGCGCGTCGGTTCGTCGTTGACGAGCTGGGTGGGCGTCGATGCCGGCGGCTACGCCTTCGGGCCCGAAATGCTGGCCGCAGACGAGAACGGCACATGGGTGACCTATGTGTTCCAGAATCCCGCGACGGGCGACTTGGAGGCAGGGGACTTCGGGGAGACCCAGCTCAAATCTGCCTGGGTGGTGCGCCACGACGGGCTGCTCTTCGCGTCCGGTTACTACATCAACGCCGACGGGTTTGTCGAGGACGGCGTCGCGGCCGCCATCGCCGGCTATGACGAATCGGGATTGGACGGCTACACAGACCGATTTTCGAGTTCCGACTCTGTCCTAGGCAGCATCACCGCGACCCTCGCGTACTACAACACGTCGAACTTCGATGCACGGTGGATCGTCTTCGTCGCCAATCGGGACGGCGAGATCATCTCGGCCTTCTTCGACCCTGAGCTGGAGGGTCGCAGCATCGTCGATGTGCTCGGTTCGGCTGCACTTGATGCGGGCCCGGAGGGCGTGTGGATCACTGAGGCCGACAACGAGGCCGGAACAGGCCCCGCGTACATGCGGTCGTGGGTCGTGCGCCACGACGGCCTGATCTTCGGCGCAGCACGGACCGACTGGAGCTACCTCGAGTAGCGCACCGAACGGGCCTCAGCAGCCGGTCGCGTCGTGCAGGCGTCGGCCGGTTGGCCAAGCCCTTTTCTTAAGTTAGGAGAATGCAATGCCAACTGCGATACCCCCCCCCCCCCCCTCCCTCGGTGAGACGACATCGCCGAGGTTGGGCTTCGGCGGTTGTGGCGGTCGTGGTCGCCGCGGCAGTGCTGGCGCCGGTGGCGGCGCATGCGGCGCCGTCACCCGACCGCCCGTCGAGGCCTTCCGCAGCGATCGTCGACGGAGTTGTGGAGTTGAGCTGGGGCGCGCCCGCGCAGGACGCTGCATCGGTGACGGGCTATCAGGTGCTGCGCCGCCGTCCTGGTGTGGACGCAATCGGAGCGTTCCATGTGATTGCCCACGACACGACGGCGACTGACACCTCGTTTGCCGACGTGTGCGCCCGTGACGCGGGTGCTTCGTACACCTATCGGGTCAAAGCGTGGCGCGATGGCGAGCTGTCGGGCTGGTCGGGGTACAGGCGAATCAATCTCCGGAACGACTTCGTCGCGGCTGAGAATGCGCCGGATTGCGACCCGGACACCGGGGTCATCGCCGGCGACAGCAGTGACGACAGCGATACCGAGATCGACGCTGACGACACCCAGCTGTTGGGCGTCCTCGCGGGGAAGCAAGGCGGTGCAGTTGTCGATGACGGCGGAGGCGACACCGACACCGACGACGGCGACGACAGCGACGACAGCGACGACGGTGACGACGGTGACGACGCGGACGACGGTGAGGACGTCTGTGCACGAGCAGGCACACCGGCCGCAGATGAGCAGGCATCGGAGGAGTCGGAGTCGGGCGGCGTGTACCGCATCGCCTATTCCAACCCCGGCGACGCGTTCTCCATCCAGGTGATGGATGCCGACGGCAGCAACCAGGAAATGGTCACGAGCCACTCGAGCGACGTGCACGGAACCGAGTGGTCGCCCGACAGCACCAAGATCGCGTACTACACCGAAGTCGCCGCCGACTACGAGCTCTTCGCCATCGGCGCCGACGGCACCAACCGTGTGCGCCTCACCGATGACAGCTACGAGAACCGTTACCCGTCGTGGTCCCCTGACGGAACCACCATCATCTACCAGACCGAGCAGGCCCTCGGCCACCCAGCCAAGATCAAGTCCATTGCGCCCGACGGCACCGACGAAGCCGTGTTCTACGCCGGGAAAGCCAGGGAGCCCGTATGGTCGCCCGACGGCACCAAGGTGGCCTTCTACAACCGCGACTACTACGTCGTGGACTCCGCTGGTGAGAACCTCGTGCAGGTCAACGACACTGTCACGGTTGATGATCAGATGGCGTGGTCGCCTGATGGCACCAAGATCGCCTACCGCAACTACGGCAGGATTTACGTAGCGAGCGTCGACGGCAGCGGCAGCACCGAGGTCGCAAAAGGCAAGGATCCGGTGTGGTCGCCCGACGGCAGCAAGATCCTCTTCTGGTCCTATGACCAGCGTGAGCTGTACACCGCCGAGCCCGACGGCACCGATCTCACCCAGGTCACCACCAGCGGCCACACCGAGCAAGCCGCATCATGGTCGCCTGACGGCACCAAGATCGCCTACTACGCGTGGGGCGCCCACGGCGGCGAGATCTTCGTGGTGGATGCCGACGGCAGCAACGAGACCAAGCTGACCAGCGACCGCAACCACAACATCGACCCGGTGTGGTCGCCCGACGGCACCAAGATCGCCTTCAGCAGCAAATCCACCGACGACGAGATCTTCGTGATCAATTCCGATGGGACCGGCAAGCAGCGGCTCACTGACAACGACGTCGACGACTGGGCCCCTGACTTCTCGCCTGACGGCACCCAGATCACCTACGTCACCAACGACGGCGACCCGGAGATCGCTGTGATGGCGGCCGACGGCACTGACGTGGTGCATCTCACCGACAACACCACGTCCGATTCGCTGCCGAAATGGTCGCCTGACGGCACCAAGATTGCCTACGAGATCGATGACGGCGACAAAGAAATCGGGGTCATGGCAGCCGACGGCACCGACGTGGTGCATCTCACTGACAACAGCACACATGACACGCAGTTCTCGTGGTCGCCCGACGGCACCAAGATCCTCTACACCAGCAACGACGGCGACAACGAGATCTCCGTCATCGGCGCCGACGGCACCGGAGGGGTGCAGCTCACCGTCAACGATGTGCCCGACGAAGACCCGGACTGGTCGCCCGACGGCACCAGGATCGCCTTCACGCACATGGCCTCCCCGGGCGATTTCGAGGTGTTCACTGCGGATGCCGACGGTGGTTGTCCTCAGCAGATGACCAACGATCCGACGCACAGCTACCGGCCGAAGTGGTCGCCCGACGGCACCAGAATCCTGTTCACCAACAGGCTCCTGTGGCTCCAGAGGCCAGGAATCCTGATTGCCGACGGCACCGACGACCGGACCACCCAGCAGCAGATACTCGGGATGTTCCTTGCAGCCCCGAATCCGAAGTGGTCGCCCGACGGCACCCGCCTTGCTTTCGTCCGGGCGGGCATCGGCGTCATGAACGCAACCGGCAACGGCATTCGACGGCTGACCTACAGCTACGACGACCGCGACCCCGTGTGGTCCCCCGTGCCCAATTCGGACTGACGATCGACTGCCATCAAACAAGGACTGCGGCTGCTCGCTCAGGAACGCCGTCGCCGAGCATCCATCACTGGCGCTAACCGGCGGGCTGGGCTACCCGGTCGGACCTGAACTCGAATAGGTACGGGTCGAGCGATTCCTGGGCCGCAATACGGAACTTGTGCCAGTAGCCGCCGCCGTAGTACGCCAGGCTGCCCGGCTGCGCTTCACCGTGGCCGTTGTAGTACGACAGGCAGTCACGCAGCGGGGCGGTGGTGATGTCGGCTACGCGGCAGTGCTCGGCGTACTTCACTTCTGAGTCGGCAGTGATGTCGACCACGTTGAGGGCCTTGTCGCGCATCTCGGTCAGCATCCAGATGATGTAGTCGCCGTGCTGGTCGATGGCGTCGGTGAAGTTGAAGCTGCCGCCGCCGCCTTGGGGCCCCGACACGATGAACAGGTTCGGGAATCCGTGGCTGTGCAGGCCCAGGAACGTCCTGGTGCCCTCGGTCTGCCACTTCTCGCTGAGCGTGGTGCCCTCGCGGCCTCTGATCATGTTGAACGTCGCGGTTGCCATCCACTGGAAACCCGTCGCGTAGATCAGCACGTCCAGCGGGTACTGGACGCCGTCGTGCACCACGCCGCGCTCGTTGATCTCGCTCACGCCCATCGGCGCGGTGTCCACCAGGTGCACGTGCGGCAGGTTGAACGTGGGCAGGTACTCATCGTGGAAGGTGGGCCGTTTGCAGCCGTAGGGGTAGTACGGCTTGAGCGCCTCGGCCGTCTTGGAGTCTTCGATGATGGCGTCAACACGGGCTCGGATCTGTTCCATGATCCGGAAGTTCGTGTTGAGTTGTTTCTGCACCAGTTCTTCGGGCGTCAGCTTGCGAGCGTGCTGCTTGCGTTCCTTGAAGTCCGCGACGCGGCCGGCGAGGTAGTCGTCGTTGGCCTTGATGGCGGTACGGCCCGACGAGATGCGCGCGAATCGCTTGCGGCGGGCCCGCGCCCACCCCGGCTCCTTGCTCCACTCGGCGATCTCGTCTGGGTCGGTCTCGCGTTGGTCGCGCACGTCGATCGACGACGGCGTCCGCTGGAACACGTACAGCTCATCGACGACCTTGGCGATCTCGGGGATGACCTGCACCGCGGTGGCGCCGGTGCCGATGATGCCGACGCGCTTGCCTTCGAGGTCGACGTTGTAGTCCCAGCGAGATGTGTGGAACGACTCGCCTTGGTACGTCGCCATGCCGTCGATGCGCGCCAGCTTGGGGCTGGTCAGGATGCCGTTGGCCAAGATCACGTAGCGCGCCTTCATGGCGTCGCCGCGGTCGGTGATCACCGTCCAGCGGCCGGTGTCCTCATCCCACTCGGTGGCGTCGACGGTGGTGTGGAACAGGCAATGGTCGTAGAAGCCGAACTTGGTGGCCATCGCCTGGCAGTACTCGAGAATCTCGAAGCCAGAAGCGAACTTCATCGACGGGATGTACCCCATCTCCTCGAGCAGCGGCAGGTAGCTGTACGACTCGACATCGCAGGCGATTCCCGGGTAGCGGTTCCAGTACCAGGTGCCGCCGACGTCGCCGCCCTTCTCGCAGAAGCGGACATCGGTGATGCCGGCGTCGCGCAGCTTGTGCCACAGCAGCAGCCCGGCGAATCCGGCGCCGATCACCAGCACCTCGCATTCGTCGGTGAGCGCCTCGCGCTCGATGGGCGGCTCGGAGTACACGTCTTCGAGGTAGCGCTTGAACTCGCCCTCCATCGCCATGTAGTCGGCGGCGCCCCGGCGGATTTCCTTGAACTCCCGGTACTTGGCCTGCTCTTCGGCATTGAAGACGGCGCCCGGCGGGGGAGGCGGCAGTTCCTTCAGGTGCTCGTCCGCATTGACCGAGTAGCCCTTGCCCTGGATCTTCTCGGAGGCCTTCGCCGCACGTGTGTTGAAGATCTTCAAGCCGGTCTCGGGATCGAGGCTGATCGCGGGTCGCGTGAACGTGTCCGTTGCCGTCTGGCTCTGCGCCATGAGTCCTCCGACTTCATTCGATTCAGTGCCCGTTCGATATTACGTGAGGCGCCCTCTGGCGTGCCGGGATGTGACAGCCTTCCCAGCGTCATGCAGCGCGTCTTCGTCTGGTTCACAGTGGCGATGGCGGCCCTGATTGCCGTGCTTGCCGGCCATCTCGTCACTGCGATGTCCGCGGGCGGGCCAGTCGCCGTGCCTGACGTTCCGGCGTATCTCAGCATCGCCCAATGGGTCGGCGGTGACGGGCTTGCACCCACCGACGTGCCGTTCCAACCCGGGTACGGGCTGCTGGTGGCGCCGCTCGTAGCGGTGTCGCAGGTTTCGCTTCTCGGTACCCAGGGCGAGGTGGTGCACCTCCTGGGGTTGGTGGTGAACTCGCTGGCAGCGGTCGCCGCTGTCGTGGTTGCGGGCCGGCTGGGGTTGGTCTGGGCGCAGCGATGGTGGGTGGCGGGGGCCGCCGGGCTCATCGCAGCCGTGCATCCGTCGCTGTCGAGCGCTTCGCGCATCGCGTGGTCCGAGACGCTGCTCGGGCTGGCCGTGCTTCTCGCGGCGCTCGCGGTGGCCGGCGCGGCGCTGCACGCCGGTACAGCCACGAGTTGGCGCTGGTGGGGTCGCGCAGGGCTGCTGGCGACCTTGGCTGTTGCGCTGCACGCCCGCATGGTCGTGCTGGTTGTCGCCGTCGTCATGACGGCGCTGGCGTGCCGGATCAGCCGCCGAGACTGGTCGGGGCTCGTCGGCGGACTGCTCGTCGGCGGAACTGCGGCTGCGGTGGCCCTCACGCTCACCCACACCTGGCCGACGGCCCGCCTGAACGAAGCGGCACAGCTCGATCGCGGAGTGGAACCGATCGCCACCGTGTCGGGACAACTGTTGGCGCTGGGCGGCGGCACCGTCGGACTCGGGCTGCTGGGCCTGATCGCCGGTCTGGGCATCGCTGTCCGGCTCGTTCGAAGGTGGCCCGGCAACAAGACCGGCAGCTCGAACGGCATCGGTCCGCTGGCCGCGTCAGCGCTGTTTGTCTCGCTGGGTGCCTTGGGCGCGGTCGTGCTCGGCGGTTGGACGCTGACCGGCAGCGATCGTGCCGACGCATTGCTGTATGGCCGCTATGTCGATCCGTGGGCCGTGCCGCTCGCTGCCGTTGCTATCGCTTGGCTCGCGACACGGCGGGCACGGCGTCGTCGCGACTGGCGTGTGTTGGCTATCAGCGCAGCCGTGGCGCTGGCTGCCTGCGCTGTGGTCATCGGGGCAGCCGATGCCTACGACGCACCATCGCGCCGCATCATGACCTTGTCGTTCAGCCCGGCATGGACTTGGCTCGATGGGCGCCTGCCCGCTGTCGCCGTGGCTGGGTTCACCGCAGTCCTGCTTGGTGTGCTGCTCGCGGCGATCGCACAACGCCAACACGGCGAGACTGATCAGCAACCAACAAGTTCGCCGTCCGACGAGACGCCGCACGACGACGAGACGCCGCCCGACGCGGAGCCGCACGACGACGAGACGCCGGACGACGACGAGACGCCGGACGACGAGACGCCGGACGACGAGACGCCGGACAACGACGAGACGCCGGACGACGAGGCGGCGCAGGGGCGAATGGCGACGGGTCCAGTTGCAGCTCTCGGCGTACTCGTCGCAGCAATGCTCGCGCTCGGAGCTACCGCGACCGTGCTGAACCATCGCCATCTCGCAGATGTCGGCGCCGTCGCCCGCGATCAGGTCACCGCAGCGCACACGGTTGCCGATGCCGTCGACAACGACGGTTTGGCCTGCCTCGCGCACGACCGGACATCGGTACCGGACTACGCACTGTGGCTCTACCGCCTCGAGCTGCCCGAGATCGCCCACGAACGGGTACGCCTTTCTGCTGGCGACCGGCCCTGCTCGGAACTGGTCATTGCTGACGATGACCTGGGGGAGCGGTGTACGAACGCCCGGCATCTCATCGACGAACCCGCCGCGTCGTGGGCGCTGTGGCACCTGCCAGCACGCAAGTGCACCGGCGTGTGAACCCTCCGAGCAGGGTGCCGAAGTAGCGTCGCATGATGGCTCCACGACAGCGGCATGCGTTCCGGCTGAAGTCCGCGCCGGCAGGACGGGTCGCCACCGGTGGGGTTCTGACTCTGCTGGCAGCGGCTCTGCTGGCCGGCGCATCGGGGTGCGCCGACACCTCGTCCGGCGACGACCAATCCGCGCCTGACCCGACGGCCACCTCCGCTCCGGCCACCACCGCTGCCGCCGCAGCCCCGGCGACCACGACAGCGGGGCCGATCATCGACCTCAAGGTCACCCAGATCCCCGGCGGTCCGCGCGAGTCCACCGTCTCGGCGTTGCGCGACGGCATGACCGCACCGCTGCTGCCCGAGCCGCTGGTGTCCCCCATCGACGTCCTTTCCGGCGGTCCGCCGCCCGACGGCATCCCCTCCATCGACGCTCCGGACTTCGAGCGAGCCTCCGACGTCGAGTTCCTGCAACCCCAGGAAGCCGTCGTCACGCTCACGCTCAATGGCGACGCCCGCGCCTACCCGGTGCAGGTGATGCTCTGGCACGAGATCGTCAACGACACCGTCGGCGGCGAACCGGTCACCATCACCTACTGCCCGCTGTGCAACACGGCCATCGGGTACCACCGGCAACTCGGCGACCGGATCTTCGACTTCGGCACCTCGGGCCGGCTCTACAAGTCAGCGCTGGTCATGTACGACCGCCAGACCGAAAGCCTGTGGGCGCACTACACCGGGCAAGCCATCGCCGGCGCCTTGACGGGATCCCAGCTGGAGCTGATCCCCGTTGCCACCGTGGCCTTCGAGACGTTCGTGGCCGAGCACCCCAATGGCTTGGTGATGAAGCGCCCCGGCGGTTTCGGGCGGTCGTACGGCAGCAATCCCTATGTCGGCTACGACGAGCCCGATGGCAGACCGACCTTCTTCGGCGACGTTCCCGATCCGCGCCTGCCTCCCCAGACCCGTGTGCTGGTCATTCGGCACGGCGGCGCTGCTGTAGCGGTGGAACTCGACACGCTGCAGGCCGGCGGGGTGATGCCGGTCGATCTGGGAGGCGTACCGGTGGTTGCCTTCCACTTGCCTGGCACTGCGACGCCGATCCAGAACCAGCAGGTGGCTTTTGGCCGTGACGTGGGTGCAACCGGGGTGTTCGACCCCACCGTGGAAGGGCAGCTCCTGACGTTTGTGCGCATGCCCGACGCTGCGAGTTCAGCAGGGCCGGGAGGGTTCACCGACGATCAGACCGGCTCGACGTGGACAGTGCTCGGCCAGGCGCTTGACGGCCCGCTGGCGGGAACCCAGCTCGAACCCATCGAGCACGTCGACACGTTCTGGTTCGCAGCGGCTGCCTACGATCCCGACATCGAAATCCTCGCCGCCCCCTAGCAAACGATCGTCGGCGTCAAGCTCCGTCGTCGATCTGTAACTGCAGGTACCGCTCAACGCATGGGACCGCATCATGGGCCTGCGGCTGGCTGATGTGCCATAGACGGTTCGATCCACAAGGCGCCGTGCGGCGGCGAAGGAATCGGCAAGAGCCCTGTCGACAGGCGAAGACTGGGCTGGAAGTGGTCCGCGGCCACCGACGCGGCCGGCACTCCGGTGAGATGGGCCGCTGGGGCTGCGCTGGATCGTAGAGCGCACCAACTCGTGGCTGTCGAACTATGGACAACTGCGACGCAACACCGACCGATGGCCCGAGCACCGTCTCGCCCAGCTCGCCCTTGCCGTCACCTTGATCATCGCCATCGAACTCATCGACCACCGCAACCGATGGCAACCCCATCGACCAACTATCCTCATACTTTTATGCCGCTCGTCAATCCACAACTCGGCCAGCGGGCGCCGGCGGCATACTCCGGACGCCACCGGCGTCTGATGTCGCTCTTCGTGCGATGCCTTGTCTGGGTTGCGCTGCTCTGCCTTGGAGCGTGCGCGTCCGACGACACGGCGTTGCCGGGCGACGGAGGGCGGGCCGTCGAAGCTCCCCCTGACACGGCCTCTGTCGCCTCGTCCGACATGACACATGCAGATGCGGTGTCGGCTGAGACGGTGCCGGGCGACGGCCCCGACGCCGGCAACGGCGCCGCATCGAGTGCGCAGGCGTCTTCGACGACGAGGCAGCCGTCTGCTGACCGGCCCGTGTGGGAAAGCCCTGCGACCTCCGGCAGCGCACCTGACTGCGCCGGCCAGCGGGCCAAGTGGCCCGACGCCCCGTCGAGCGGCAACACACCGACCGCAGAGCCCTGGAACGGCCCGGCCGTGTTCGATCTCGAACTCGCCGTCAACGGCGCCACACGCGCCGTCGAGTTGGTGTCACAACCCGGCACGGGCCGTCTGTTCGTGGTCGGCCGCGACGGGATCGTCAGCGAAGCCCGCAACGGCGGGCTGGTCGAACCCGCTTTCTTGGACATCGAGGCCGGGGTGCTGTCTCAATCCGACGCAACCGACGGAGACTCGGCGCCGCCCCCCGGCGCGGGCGTCGAGTCGCTCTCCTCCGAGCAGGGCCTGCTCTCGCTCGCGTTCCACCCCGATCACCAGGCCAACGGGCTGCTCTACACCTTCCACACCCGGTTCGGCGACGGGGCCAGCGTTGTCACCGAGTGGCGGGCCCGATCCGGCGGCGAGATCGACATGGGCTCGGCACGAACCGTCATCGTGTTCGAATTCCTCGACTACATCATGATGCACGGGTTCGCAGACCAGGCGGCCGGGCACTACCAATGGGGTGGTCTCATTGACCTGTGACGAGGCGTGCCGACGCACGCACGGGTGATCTGACAGGAAGCCGATATGGGCAAGATGCTTCGCGCAATGTCGGCCGGTATCGCAGTTGCGTGTGCGGGAGTGTCGTGCGCTCAGCCCGTGCCCTCGGACGGCGCCGAGGCACCGATGGGGTCAGTTTCAGACCTAGGCGCTGTTCAGGTTGCGTTGCCGGCAACTTCTGCAGGGCACACGGTGCCGGTCGGCAGCGATATCGAGTTGGAGCCGATCACCTCGACGACATCCACGGCAGCGACCACCACCGTCGCGGAGGTGACATTCGACGAGCCCGATGTGAGCGCGGCACCCGTTGCCGACTCGGCCCCGGCGCAAGCGCCCCCGGCTACGGCCGCGCCTGCTTCCGGTGATGAGGACGACACGGTCGGCTCGGCCGAACAAGTGCCACCAGAGGTGCTGAACACACACCTGCCGTCGGCTCCGTTCCGGGGGATCGTTCACATCCACTGGAATCCGGACACCAGGGAGGATCTCTTCAGTCCTCGTGTGAAGTTGTTCGACACTGCCCGCTCTGAGCTGACCGAGACTCAGCTCGACCCCGGCGAACTGGGGCCAGCACCCGTAGGCGTGGACAGGTGCTTGATGTGGCCGGTCGTGTCGCCCGCGGGAGTCGAGCTGTGGTTCTACGGCACCCAACGCATCAACGATGAGGTGTGGCCTCATGGGCTTGTTGTGGCTCAGGCGCCGTGGGGCGGACCGATGGTGGTGCACACAAGCGACCGTTCGGACTGGGACTTCAAGTATGCGTCGTTCGGGATGGCCGCTGCGTACGGCAACGACCGGATCGAGCTGACCGCGGACGACGGCGGGTTCACGCTCACGCTCGGCTCGCAGCAGGCACACTTCGACCTGGATCCCGGGCGGCCTGCGGGGGCGCCGCCCACGATCGTGGACCCCGACTATCGGCCCGAAGTCGACATCGGCTGGCTGTCGTGGATGGCGGGAACCAACGGGGAGCTTGTTGCGGTAGAAGCGTGGGACGGTCACGCGTGTGGCCGGCCCAATCGCCTGTACATCATCTCGTTTCGCACCGGCACTGTCGTGTCGTGCACGTCGAGCCTCGACCGGTTCGCGCTGGTCGCCACTGCGGACGCCAGCGACACCGAGGTGTGGCTCGAAGACGCGCAACTGCCGCCGTCCGCCAACCTCTCGGGCATGCCGTGCGAACCCTACGACGGCAACTTCGCCGCCCTCGTCCCCTCAGGCTCGCGAAGTGCTTCGGGTTCTTCTTTCGATTCCGACAACGGAACCACTGACACACGGCCATGAAGCGTGTGGTTGTTGTTCTCGGTGCCGTGGCGATCGTCATCAGTGGCTGTGACGGGGACCCGGGGCCGCCCCATGTCGACTCGCTGCCGGCAACGACTACCGCGATCGAGCAACCAGCACCCACCACCACCGAAGTTGACAGCCAAGAACTCGCCGATTCAGGCGATAACTTGCCGGAGCCTCCAATCACGTCTTCGGACGAACCTCTCGACCTCGACACGGAGACAGCGTTTCACGACGCAAAGGCCGACACAACTGTGCCGAAGGATTTGTCGATACCTGAGGTGACTGCTGGCGAACACCGCTCCGAGGAAGATCCTCAAGCTGAGCCCGCTGCCGAAGAACCTGTGAATGAGGCGACGCAATCGTGGGATATCGCCTGTGCGTCAGCGGGGTCCCTTTCAGCCCTGTCACCGAGCGCTCCTTTTCGAGGACTGGTGCATGCCGGCGCCCGCGAAAGGGAATCGGAGACGTTCGGTTGGGTTCTTGATATCGGCTTCAGTTACTTGAGCTCAAGCGATTATGAAGTAAGTCGTCTGTGTCTGGAAGTACCTCAAGTGAGCTATTGTCAGACTTGGTTGGGGGTATTCCCGCACGGCCTGAACTTTGATGTCTCTGGAGGTGTCGAGACGGGCACGGTGCGCTCGAATTGGGACAGCCTACCGCAGTGGCAGCCGGGTCCGCCGGAGGTATTCGAGTGGCCAGGGTGGCCGGATCCCACGTTCGGGCGGTTCCTGAGATATGGCAATGACACCTTTGAGCTGACGGAATATGCCAACGGGTTCGCGCTCGAATACCAAGACATCCGCCGCGAGTATTACCTAGGGCCGTGGGAACCCTACCGTGGCAACCATGATGGACGCCTGTCCCCCGACGATGCCCTTTCGGGAAGCGAGTACGACAACTACGGTACGTTCTATTTCGCGGGCACCGACGGCGAGCGTATCGCGATCGAATATTCGCACTATGAGCCTGCGTGCCACTACCAGAGGGATCTATACATTATCTCGCTCACTGAAGGCATTGTCGAGCCGTGTATCAGTTTCACCAGTGGGGATGACTTCAGACTGGCTGCAAGCGACGGTGCCTATGAGCCAATTGAGGATGTTCGATTGCCTCCCAGCGGATGGCTCTACGAAACCCCGTGCACCATATTCAGCTCGAGTGTGCGCGGTGCCAGATTCGGAGGACCAAACACCGACTGGCAGGCGCTTGCAGAACTTGTATTCCCCTCAGAGAAATAGGGACTCAATTCAAGTGGAAGTGTTCCGACTTGGAGGGCAATCATGAGCCCCACCGTGACCTGTAGCGACGCGTGTCGGCGCACGCATCGCTGATCTGACAGGAAGCCGATATGGGCAAGATCCTGCGCACGATGGCGGCCGGTATCGCAGTTGTGTGTGCGGCAGTGTCGTGCGCTCAGCCTGTGCCCTCGGACAGCGCCGAGGCACCGGTTGGGTCGGGTACTGGGCTAGGCGCCGTTCAGGTTGCGTCGCCGGCAACTTCTGCAGGGCACACGGCGCCGGTCGACAGCGACATCGATCTGGAGCCGATCACCTCGACGACATCCACGGCAGCGACGACCACCGTCGCGGAGGTGATTGTTGACGAGCACGCGGCCGAACCTGACGAGGACACAGCATCCGACGGTGACACGGCCTCCTCGTCGGAGCTTTCAAGTTCGGCGACGACCGAGCCGGCGCCCGACGCTCAAGACGACACCGCCGACGCGATCGGACAAGTGCCACCACAGGCGCCGAACACGCACCTGCCGTCGGCCCCGTTCCGCGGGATCGTTCACACCCATTGGAGTTACGTCTGGGGAGCGGACGAAGCCCCTCCTCGTCTGCTGTTGTTCGACACCGCCCGGGCTGAGCTGACCGAAACCGAGCTCGACCCCGGCGAGTTCGGGCCCGCACCCGTTTTCGTGGAAGGGTGCCTGATGTGGCCGGTCGTGTCGCCGGTGGGGGTCGAATTGTGGTTCTACGGCACCCAACGCATCAACGATGAGGTGTGGCCTCATGGGCTTGTTGTGGCTCAGGCGCCGTGGGGCGGACCGATGGTGGTGCACACAAGCGACCGTTCGGACTGGGACTTCAAGTATGCGTCGTTCGGGATGGCCGCTGCGTACGGCAACGAACAGATCGAGCTGACCGCGGACAGCGGCGGGTTCACGCTCACGCTCGGCTCGCAGCAGGCACATTTCGACTTGAATCCCGGGCGGCCTGCTGGGGCACCGCCCACGACCGTGGACCCCGACTACCGACCCGAAGTCGAGGGAGGCTGGTTGTCGTGGCTGGCGGGAACCAACGGAGCATTCGTCGCCGTGGAGGCCTTCGACGGCCACGCCTGCGGCTGGCCCAATCGCCTGTACATCATCTCGCTTCGCACCGGCACCGTCGTCGCATGCACGTCGAGCTTCGACCGGTTCGCGCTGGTCGCCACCGCCGACGCCAACGACACCGAGGTCTGGCTCGAAGACGCGCAACTGCCGCCGTCCGCCAACCTCTCGGGCATGCCGTGCGAACCCCACGACGGCAACCTCGCCGCCCTCGTGCCCTCAGGCTCACCAAGTGCTTCGGATTCTTCTTCTGAGTCTGACAATGGAACCACTGACACACGGCCATGAAGTGTGTGGTCGCTGTTCTCGGTGCCGTGGTGATCGTCATCAGCGGCTGCGCCGCCGAACCGGGGCCGCCCCATGTCGACTCGCTGCCGGCAACGACTACCGCGATCGAGCCTTCGACGCCCACCATCACCGAAGTTGACAGCCAAGAGCTCGCCGATTCAGGCGATAACTCGCCTGAGCCTCCAATCACGTCTTCGGACGAACCTCTCGACCTCGACACGGAGACAGCGTTTCACGACGCAAAGGCCGACACAACTGTGCCGAAGGATTTGTCGATACCTGAGGTGACTGCTGGCGAACGCCGCTCCGAGGAAGATCCTCGAGCTGAGCCAGCCGCCGAAGAACCAGTGAATGAGGCGACGCAATCGTGGGATATCGCCTGTGCGTCAGCGTGGTCCCTTTCAGCCCTGTCACCGAGCGTTCCCTTCCGAGGACTGGTGCATGCCGGCGCCCGCGAGAGGGAATCGGAGACGTTTGGCCCCGTTCTTGATATCGGCTTCAATTACATCCATTCTCGCGATCAGGGCACTACTCATCTTTGCTTGGAGATACCTGGGTCGTGGTATTGCCAGACCTCGTTGGGTGTGTTCCCTAACGGCCTGAACCTAATGATTACTAGAGACTTCGAAGAGGGCACAGTGCGCTCGGATTGGGGCAGCCCACCGCAGTGGCAGCCGGGTCCGAGTGAGGTGGTCGAGTGGCCGGGATGGCCGGATCCCACATTCGGGCGGTTCCTGAGATATGGCAATGACACCTTTGAGCTGACGGAATATGCCAACGGGTTCGCGCTCGAATACCAAGACATCCGCCGCGAGTACTTCCTAGGGCCGTGGCCACCTCGTCATGGCAACGACGACGGGCTGACTTTCTCGAATGCTGTCCTATCGGGAAGCGAGTACGACAACTACGGTACGTTCTATTTCGCGGGCACCGACGGCGAGCGTATCGCGATCGAGTACTCGCACTATGAGCCTGCGTGCCACTACCAGAGGGATCTGTACATTATCTCGCTCATTGAAGGCATTGTCGAGCCGTGTATCAGTTTCTACAGTGGCGATGATTTCAGACTGGCTGCAAGCGACGGTGCCTATGAGCCAATTGAGAACATTCGGCTGCCTCCCAGCGGATGGCTCTACGAAGATCCGTGCACCTTGTTCCGCCCGAGTGTGGCAAGTGCCAGATTCGCAAGCGCCAGATTCGGGGGACCAAACACCGACTGGCACGCATTTTCAGAACTCGTGTTCCGCTCGGGGGAATAGGCACTCAATTCAACTGGAAGTGATTCGACTTGGAGGGCAATTGTGATATTCACCGATTGCGATTCCGCAAATGTACCAACGTGACGGCAATTGACGTAGTGCTCGGCGCTGCCGAGGCCAGGCGTTCTGATGAAGCCGAGGCTCCGTCCGATCGTCACCTTGGGCTCGTCGAGAGCCTCGGGATCTTCGCCCGACGTGACAATCGAGCCAATCAAACACAGCCATGAGACGCTCTCGTGCATGCATCAGTGATCTCTCAGGGAGCTGATATGGGCAAGGTGATTCGCACAATGTCGGCCGGCATTGTTGTTGCGTGTGCGGCGGCGTCGTGTACCCAGCCTGAGCCCTCCGCCGGCACCGATACGCCGATCGGGTCGGGTTCTGTGATGGTCGTCGTAGAGGCCCCATCACCGACAGCCTCCGCCGGGCAAGCGGTGCCGGTCAACAGCACCGACGAAGTGGGACCGAACACCTCAACGACGGCCACGTCAGTGACGGCCGCCACCGCGGAAGTGACACGCGACGAGCCCCACGTGAGCGCGGCGCCCGCTGACGACACGACCCCGGCGCAGGCACCTCCGATTACGGCCGCGGCTGCTTCTGGTGATGAGGACGACACGGCCAGCAGGCCTTCGAGTGACAGATGCACGCCGCCACGATCACCTTCCGCCGATGTTCCTCCCGAGCCGTTTCGTGGGTTGGTGCATGCGGGGATGCCCTGGTGGATCGTCCAGACGGGCTCTTGTTCAATGCCCCGATCAGCGGCGACTCTGGGTCATTGGAACTCAATGCGCACCTGAGATGGGGCAGCGCCCTGCAATTCGAGCTCGAACCCGAAGATCCGTCGGCCTGGCCACCGTGGCCCGACGGGGCTTGGGAGCGAACTTTGCCCTACGGCGACTATGTGTTCGAGCTCGCCGACTACGGCAGCGGATTCGTACTCGAGTACGGCGGCATTCGCCGTGAGTACCACATCGGGCCTTGGAGCCATGAACGCGTGAGCGCCTCCAACATCCAGCCCGGAGATGCCCCGGGGCACAGGCACGAACCGCCCGACGCCCCGCTGTCGGGGACAGCCGATTACTACGGCATCTTCTTCTTCGCAGGTACCGACGGCGAGCGGATCGCCATCGAATCTGTTCACAACGAACCGACATGCGGCGCAGCCAGGGAGGTCTATCTGATCTCGCTGCGCGACGGAACCGTGCAGACCTGCATCGGTACCAATGGCGCAGTGCGGCTCGCTGCGAGCCCTGGCTCATACACACCCCTCGACGATCTTCGGCTGCCGCCGAGCGGCTGGCTCTACGAACAGCCGTGCATCTCTTACAGCCACGAACGACTGCCAGCAGTCGCAGCTCACATCACCCCGCAGAATGCGGGCAGGAGGTGAATTCGCTTGCCGGGCAGACGGCGCAGCCTCATGGACACATTGGACACGGCATGTTCGGGGAGCGCGAGACGGCGCGCTGATGACATGCGGCGATGTCACCGCGACCACAGCCGTGATCGGTACCACTGTCGCCAGACGTCCCGATGAAGTCGAAGTCCCCTTCGGCGGACACCTCGTCGGTCAGACATGCACGCCCAACAGCGGCGACCTTGCGTCACTCGTCGCCCCGGGCTCGTCGAGTGCGTTGGGTTCTTCGCTCGAACCTGACAATGGGCCAGCAACACACAGCCATGAAGCACACCGGCACAGTCCTCTGTGTTCTGGCGATCATCGGTGGTGGCTGTGCCATCGGTCCGGAGTCCCGCCCACCCGGCTCGCTTCCAGCAGCGACTACCGCGATGGAGCCATCGACGCCCACGGATACCAAATTTGACAGCGAAGACGTAGCTGTCCCAAGCGACACTTCGCATGAAGCTCCTGTCGAGACGGCGGTTCCAACCACTACGGCCGCAGCAGTCGAACTAGGCGGTGTGGCGGTGGTTGCCTTCCACTTGCCTGGCACTGCGACGCCGATCCAGAACCAGCAGGTGGGCTTCGGCCGCGACGTGGGCGCAACCGGGGTATTCGATCCCAACGTCGACGGGCAGTTCCTGACGTTTTGGCGCATGCCCGACGCTGCGAGTTCAGCAGGGCCGGCCGCATTCACCGACGATCAGACCGGCTCGACGTGGACCGTGCTCGGCCGGGCACTCGACGGCCCGCTGGCGGGCACCCAGCCCCAACCCATCGAGCACGTCGACACGTTCTGGTTCGCAGCGGCCGCCTACGACCCCGAAATCGAACTCCTTGCCGTCCCTTAGCCCGCTGTTTCGGTGAGACGGGCAGCTGTGGGGGGGGGGGGGGCAGGGGCGTGTGTGCGGCACCCCAGCAGTTTCGCTGCATGCCGCTAGCCTGCGCTGTGCTGAATCCTGGATCAGATCGGGTCACGACTCATGCCGACGCGGCTCTCTCAAATTCTCAAGCGATCATTCGATCCCGAGGCTGTGAAGTCGAGCGTCGAATCGCACGAACGCAGTTTCGAGTTTGGTCGCCGCAATGGTCGAGATCGTCGCGTCACCGACCATTGGGGTTTTGTAGAGAACTACTACGATCTCGCCACCGACTTGTACGAATACGGCTGGGGCGAGTCATTCCACTTTGCGCCGCGGGTACCCAGCGAGAGTCTCCGTGAATCGATAGCGCGTCATCAGCACTATTTCGCACTCACTCTTGGCCTGCGGCCGGGCATGCGTGTGGCAGATCTGGGATGCGGTGTGGGTGGCCCAGCGCGGGAGATCGCACGAATCTCGGGGTCGCAGATCGTGGGCGTCAACATCAGCGCCTACCAGATCAAGCGCGCTGTCAGGTACACCGAGGATGCCGAGCTGAGCCACGCAGTCACCTACATGGAGTCCGACTTCACCGACATCGATCAGCCGGACGAGTCATTCGACGCCTTGTACGCGTTCGACTCCACGTGTCATGCACCTGACCGGATCGATGTGTTCGCAGAAGCCTTTCGCCTGCTCAAGCCCGGCGGCTGCTTCGCCTCGCACGAGTGGTGCGTCACCGATCGGTTTGACCCGCAGGATTCGCACCATCAGCAGATCAAGAACGACATCGAGCTGGGGGGAGGGCTCCAAGACATCCCCTCCACACACGAAGTGGACAGCGCTTTGCAAGAGGTGGGTTTTGAATCGCTGGAAGCCCGCGACCTGGCCGAACAGAATGGTCCCTCGATCCCGTGGTATGAGCCTTTGGTCGGCACCGGCCTGTCGCTGGTGAGCCTCAGGAGTTCGCGCCTCGGACGGTCGGCGACCTACCATTTCCTGCGGCTGCTCGAGGCTCTCCGGGTGGTGCCACGAGGCACACCAGGAGCGTCGAGAATTCTCAATATCGGTGCGGCGGCACTCGCAGAATCCGGCCGGTTGCAGATCTTTACCCCGATGCACTTCGTGGTGGTGCGCAAGCCGGCGTAACCCCTCGCGAGTGTCCCGGCACGGACGGCCGTGCGGTCGCTGACTGCACGCGACGATGGCCTGTGCGTTCAGGCGCGCTCTGCGGCTCGCTGCCGCGCCCCCACGCGCCGAACAACACGGTGAACACCACGATCCCCGTGAGCGCGAGGCTTCCGACGACTGCGGCATACGCCGGGTGGTTGGAGTGTTCCCTGCCGCACACGGTGTACCACTCAGCCCCGTGCGCCGGCGGCGTGGCGCAGTCGAACGAGTAGTCCTCGTCGTAGTCCGACACGCAGAGGTATTTCTCGCGCGTCCCACCAGTGATGTCGGACTCCTCGACGCCGCAAGGGCCGGGCAACTGGTGAATGCCGACGCTCACATGGGACTGCGGTGCGAAGAAGGTCATGTTGAAAGCGAGCATGAGGAAATAGACGGCGGCTACGCGCCCAAGCCAGTCGACACCGAGCTTGCCCGGGCCCGAACGGCTGCGCTGTGCCAATGCCACGATGCCGTAAATGGCCACGCCGACGCCGAACGCCGCATAGCCAGGCGTGCCGCCGTCGGTCAACTGCAATGTGAACATTTGCGCCATCATCGTCGGAGTGATGAGGCACGCAGCCAGCGCGAGGCCCGTGAAGAACCGTGTGCGGGTGACGTTCCTGTCACGCACGACTAGATCGATCGCCAGCGCGAACGAGCCCGTGAACGTGAGCACCCACAGGCTGCTGCTGAGAGGAGCTCCGAAGAACCGCTCCGCTATCGCGGGGTCGGTGTCATGCCAGGTCCACCACAGGAACTTTGCGCCGACGATGTCGTAGGGCGCATAGAACAGGCAGGCGACCAGGCCGGTGAGTGCCGACGCAGACCAGCGCCCTAAGCCCAGCCGCCGGATGCCGACCGTCGGCCAATACATGAACAGCACGTACACGCACGGGATGTACAGCGGCAGCCGTGGAGTGAGCATGATGCTCGCCTGCGCCTGCCAGAAGTTGTCCACCAGCGGCAACGCAATGAAGATCAGATCGTTGGCCGTGCCGGCGATCAGTGCGGCAGCCCAGATGAACCAATTGGCGCGCCCAGAACGGAGCGCGTGGACCAAGGCGAGCACGGCGCACCCGATGATGACGTATTCCCCGATCAGGAACGTCGGCTGCGCGGCCCACTGCTCAGCAGGGCTGGTGAACACTTTCCATGGTAGATGCGGCGACGCATCCCACGGGAGAGTTCTCATTGTCGGGACACGCTGCCAGCACCTGGCCTGTCAGTACCTGATGAACGGCTCGAGACCACGCCCCTCGCCGGCGTCGCTGCGATCGCGTTCGCCGCGCCCGCCGAAGACCTCCGGGCCATAGCGCCTGCCGTGCCTGCGAAGCGTGCCGTGCAGACGGTCCCAGATCATCAGATGCTGTCCGAAGTTCACATGGACCCAGGCGTGATGGTCATCGTGGAACCGGGAGGGGGGCTGCCACGGCAACGCCGAGGTCAGCCTGACACCGGAGTGGTCCACGACGTTGTACACGAGGATGTACAGCAGGATTGCGGCGACCGACGCTGCGTGAAAGGGGATGACGAGCAGCGGTGTCAGCGTGGCCGCCTGCAGTGCTAGCAGTTCGACCGGGTGCAAGGCGATCGCCACGTACGGCGTAGTCGCGACGAAGCGATGGTGAAAGCGGTGCAAGCGCCTGAACAGCAATCTGGTGTGCAGCGCGCGGTGCACCCAGTAGGCGATGTAGTCCATCAGCACGAACAGCAGAACGGTCGAGCCGATGGTGTACGCCCAGCCGGAAGCCCCAGCGATCTCGGTGTAGATCGGCGGGTCGAAGCTGCCGCTGACGATGGCGTAGACCAGAACGCCGGTCAGCACACCGCTCAGAGCCATGTTCCTAGTGCCGGACCGAATGGCAAGGCGGTGAAGCTCGGGCGTCAGGAAGCGCTCTGGCTGGAGCTTCCACGACTCCAGTGCGTCGCGCCGGCGGACGTAGTAACGGTAGTGGAGGTAGCCGGCCACGGCGTGATAGACGGCAAGGCCCACGAAGCTGGCACCGCCGACGCATGCAGCGAGAAGGTCCCAGTCGACATCCCTCACACGGGCTGATCCACACGCTGTGGCACCGTCATGTCTGTCGCGGATCCTCGGTGAAAGTCTGTCACGACAGATCTAGCCGGCGCCGATCTGGCTGAGCAGGTACCGCTCGACGCCGATGTCATCGATGAGGCTCTGCTGGGTCTCGATCCAGTCGAGGTGCTCTTCCTCGCCTGCGAGCACGTGTTCGAGCAACTCCCTGGTGCCTGCGTCGCCCTCTTCCAGGCACAGCCGCACGCCCGCCCGGTAGCGCTCGATGGCGTGTTCCTCGAGCTGTCGATCCAGCGAGAGCTGCTCGGGCACGGTCTCACCGACCATCACCGTTCCGAGGCGCTGCATGTTGGGGAGCGCGTCGAGCAGCAGGATGCGCTCAATCAGCTTCTCGGCGTCACGCATCTCGGAGATCGATTCTTCGTGGTACTTCGAGGCCAGCCGGCCGTAACCCCAGTTGTCGGCGATCTTCGAGGCTGCAAAGTACTGGTTGATGGCCGTCAACTCGGCCGTCAGTGCTTCGTTCAAGAACTCAATGACCTCGGGTGATCCCTGCATGGCACCACTCTATGCGCCTGTTGTGACAAGACCGGCATGAGATTGCGCTGCGGCCGTGCACCGGGTTGACGAATCGCGGTGAGGGAAGCAGGCCTGTGGCGATGTGGGTTGGGCCCGGTTTCGGCTGCTGGCTCGGCCGTGGTGGCCGTCGTGACGCTGCTTTTGATGTGACACCGTGTGTTTATGGTTCTTGTCATGAAGCGCACAGACGTTCGCAGCGGTTTGGCGGAGGGAATGCCGACAGGCTCGGTGCCGCCGGGCGACGCTGTCGGGGCGGTGTCGGCTGGGCTGGCACCGACTGTCGGTTCGGTGTCGTCGCTTGAGCCGGTGTCGTCGCTTGAGCCGGTGTGGCCTGTCGGGTCGGTGTCGCCTGTCGGGTCGGTGTTGTCGGTGTTGTGCGGGGCGCGTGACGTGGTCGCTGGGGCGTCGCGGGTGCCGTTGGGTGACGCAGACAGCGAGACGCTCATCCAGGTCATCGCCGCCGCCGGGCTTTTGCGCTCAGCGACACAAGCGCTGCTGCTGGGAGCGACCGCTGCTTTGGAAGCCGCCCGTCCCGGCTCGGGCCGCACGGCGCTGCGCGACCAGGCACGTGCGAGCGGGCGCGCTGCCAAGCGCACCGTGCAGGTCAGCGAACAGGTCGCCCAGATGCCCAACGTGGCACGCGGCCTCGCCGCGGGCGAGCTCACCGCGGAGCACGCCGAAGTGCTCGCCGACACCGCCCGGCGCACCAGCCCCCAAGCCGTCAACGACGCCGCAGAGCTGCTGCGCGCCGCTGGAGAGGTCTCGCCTGAGACGCTGCGCCACGACGCCCGCAGCTTCGCAGCCCACCACGACCCCGACTCCGCCCGGACCGTGCTGGACCGCCAACGCCGCGACCGATCCGCGGCGCTGTTCGTCGACAAGGCCACCGGCATGGGCGTGCTCAACGCCCGGTTCGACCCGATCAGCTACGCATTGGTGCTCCAAGCAGTCGAGAACTACAACGACGCCCTGTGGCGCCAAGACGGCGGACGCGACGGCACCCCAGCCCAGATACGCGACAACCGCCAGCGCCTCGCCGACAGCGTGTTCGAGATGCTCACCGACCGAAACGCCCTAGCCACCATCGGACACCCCGCCGCCCGCGCCCAGCGCAGGCACAGCGACACCACCCACAACGCCGACAGCGACGCCGAATCGGTCCACGACGGCGCTGCCAGCCACGATGCCCACGACGGCGCTGCCAGCCACGATGCTCACGGCGGCGCTGCCAGCCACGATGCTCACGGCGGCGCTGCCAGCCACGATGCTCACGGCGGCGCTGCCAGCCACGGTGCTCACGGCGATGCCGAATACCGTCCGCGCAGCGAAACCGAGCGCGACCAGGGCGGCGGCGGTCCTGGCGGGGACGACGATGTCGTGCCTGTGGGCACTGCGGGTCGCTCGGTTGAGCGGTGGCGGCCCTCCCAAGCACCCAACCAGCTCGTGATCATCGCCGACATCGGCGTCATCGACGGCACCAAACCCAACGGGCTCTGTGAAGTGCTCGGCACCGGACCCGTCCCGCCAGAGATCTTGAACAACCTGTCGCCGGACACGCGTATCAGCGGCGCGATCTTTGGTGGACCTGGACAGGTGCTGTGGCTGGGGCGCGGCCGCCGACACGCCAGCATCGCCCAGCAGCTCGCCATAGCGATACGAGACAGCGGCTGCGTGCTGTGCCGCGCCCCCATGCACCGCTGCAAGTTCCACCACATCGACGAATGGCACGCCGACAACGGCAGCACCGACACCGACAATCTCGCCGCCCTCTGCGGGGACTGCCACAACCATCTCCACAAGAACAACCAGCGCCTCCTCCGGCACCCCACCACCAGCCGATGGACCACCGAACCTCGCACCGACCCCGACGACACGTGCGTCCCGAGAGCGCCGCCTTGATGCAGCGCGGCGACACATCGTCGCCGGCAGATGCGTCGCTTGACGCAGTGCTAGACGCCGACGGCGATGGTGTCGAAAGCGATCGAGTGAACCGCCGTGTGCTCGGGATCCATCAACTCAAGCCTGCACTGTTCGAGCACGGCGCGGATCATGCCAACGCAGCTGCCGCAATCGGTGCCGGCACCGCACGCTGCACCTATTTCGAGCGCTGTCGTTGCGCCCTGTGCAACGAGGTGCCGGATAGCGGCCTCGTTCGTGGCGAGACACTGGCAGATGATCATCGAAGCAACGATCTCCAGTTCTGCACAAGCGGGCACCTGCGAGCGGTACACGCAACCTTGATGCTCAATGTTAGGCACCGCTAACGCGGCGCGCACAAGCACCGACACCCAAGTACCGGCATCGGAGCATCACTCGACCGGCGCTCGATCTGTCTGCTGCGCAGGCGTTCGCGCTGCCGCTGGTCGGACGTTCCGCTGCTGTTCGGACCTTCGCGCTGCTGTTCGAGCGTTGCGCTGCTGTTCGAGCGTTGCGCTGCTGTTCAGGCGTTCCGCCGCTGCTCAGTTGTTCGCAGTGACCAGGATCCGGGCTGCGGTGTAGGCGCTGACGCCCACGGTGCCCTCAACCATCTCCACCGTGGCCGTGCCGTCGGGCGACACTGACATGAGCGTGCCTGTGCGGCCCGGCATCAGCCCCGACTGTTCCAGGAATTCCAGCTGTCCGGGTTCGAATTCGAGTTCCTCGGGAATGCGTTGCACGATGAAACCACCGGTCGCCCCGACGTCGGCGAGCGGCTTCGCATTGACCGGCGCGACGTAGTCGGAGCCGGGGATGGGATTGCCGTGCGGGCAGGTGTTCGGGTCGTTGAGCACGTGCATCATCGCCCGCTCCACGACAGGAGAGATCACGTGCTCCCAGCGGCCCGCTTCGTGATGGGCATCGGCCCAGCTCAGCTTCAAGATGTCGGTCAGGAACCGCTCGGCCAGCCGGTGCCGGCGCACGACCGTCGTGGCGATCTGCTGGCCCTCGTCGGTGAGGGTGATGTGGGCATCGTCGTCAACCTTGACGAGGCCTTCACGCTGCATGCGCCGGATCATCTCGGACACCGCGGGCCGCGAGACTTCAAGCCGCTCGGCAATGCGGGCCTGGATGACCTCGACGCCGTCCTCTTCCAGCTCGTACACCGTCTCGGAGTACTCCTCGAAAGCAGGGTGGTATTCCACCGGCGTGTACCCCATGGTCGCCACCATAGCTGTGACCCCGAGACCCGCTGCACCGGGTTTGCGGGTAGCTGGTGCGTTCGCCGGGGCAGAGTTCTTTGCCGTCGCACCAGTACGGCCTCAAGGTTCGCGGGCGCTCACGTTCCGGCCGGGGCAGACTGGCGCAGCGGTTCGGCCCCGACGGCCGGAGAAAAACGGAGCGCGTGATGGATTTGCAGTTGGCAGGCAAGAACGTCCTGGTGACAGGCGCAGGCCAGGGACTCGGCCTGGCCATCGCTGCTGCGTTCGCCGACGAGGGCGCCAACGTCGCCTTCGCCTACCACGCGTCGAGCGAAGGGGCCGAGAAGGGCGCCGCCGCAGCACAGGAAGCCGGCCGGGCGGCGCTCGCCGTGCGATGCGATGTCACCAGCCAGGAAGACGTCGAGCGCACGGTTGACGAGGTCGTGAGCGAATTCGGCGGCATTGACGTGCTGGTCAACAACGCCGCGTACACCGACACGGGACCGTTCATCGACATTGACCCTGACGAGCTCCAACGCATGGTTGACGTGACCGTCATGGGCATGATGCGGATGACCCAGGCCGTTGTGCGGCACATGGTCGCCGCCAATATTGCAGGATCGATCGTGTCGCTCATGGGCGACTCGGGTCGGGTGGGCGAAAGCCGCCTGGCGGCCGTGGCCACGACACGGGCATCCACCATGGGCCTGATGAAGTCGGTGGCCAAGGAATTCGGCCGCAACGGGATCCGAGCGAACACGGTGTCGCTTGGCCTGGTGCGCTCGGAGCGATTCGCCCATCACACCGGCAATGCCGACGGCGAGCGCATGGCCCGCATCGCCAAGATGTACCCGCTGCGCCGGGTCGGCGTTCCCGACGACGTGCCGCCGATGGTGCTGCTGCTGGCCTCGCCGCTGTCGGGTTGGACGACCGGCCAGACCATCTCGGTCAACGGCGGCTACTCAATGGTCTAGACGACCCATTTCGTCTACCCGGCTCGCGCCCGCGCAGCCGGTCGGACGTCGGTCGAGGAGAAAAAAGCGTGGCAGACGAGCCGTTCCGACTGGACGAGACAGCGCCGACTGAGGGCGACCCATTCGGCCAGTCGATCCCGCGGCGAGAGGATCCGCGACTGCTGCGGGGCCGGGGCCGCTATATCGCGAACGTCCGCTACGACGGACAGCTCGCGGTCGCGTTCGTGCGCAGCCCGGTCGCACACGCCCGCATCGTGAGCATCGACACCTCCGCTGCGCTCGACGCCCCCGGTGTGGTCGACATCGCGACCGGTTCCGACCCGGACTTTGCCCCCATGGCGCTGGTGGCCGAGTCAGCGCTGCGGACCCACATCGCCACGCCCCAGCCGGTGCTGGCGGCGCAGAAGGTCCGCTACCAGGGAGAGGCGGTAGCCGCCGTCGTCGCCACGAGCTCAGCGTTGGCGGCCGACGCCGCAGAACTGGTGGACGTCACCTACGCCGAGCTGACCTGCCACGTCGACGCGGTCGCTGCGGCCGCCGATCCGGCCGATCCGGTGCACGACCTCGCTCCCGACAATCTCATCGTCACGAGGCTGTTCGACGCCGGCGAAGTCGACCGGGCACTCGCCGACGCGCACATGGTGATCGAGCGGGAGTACCGCACGAACCGCCACGGCGGGACACCGATGGAAGGCCGTGGCGCGGTGGCGCGCTGGAGCAGCGACCGGACCAAGCTGACGCTGCACGCGACCTCGCAGGTCCCGCACCTTCACCGCAACGGCATCGCAAAGGTGCTGGGCGTGCCCGACAGCGCGGTGCAGTTGCTTGTCGGCGACGTGGGCGGCGGCTTCGGCATCAAGGCGGTGCTGTATCCCGAAGATCTGGCGATTGCACAGCTGGCGCGACGGCTCGGACGCCCAATCGGCTGGATCGAGACACGCTCGGAACATCTGCTGACCGCCCTGCACGCCCGCGACCACCACTACACAGTGCGGGCCGGTTTTGATCCTGACGGGACGCTCATTGCCGTCGACGCGGTGCTGCACGCCAACGTGGGTGCATACAGCGCGCCGCCGTGGACCGCAGGGGTCGAGCCGCTCATGGCGGGCGGGCTGCTGACCGGGCCCTACAAGCTCGGCCACTACCGCTGCAACGTGCTGGGTGTCGCAACCAACACCACGCCGACGGGTCCCTATCGAGGTGTGGCGCGGCCCGCCACGGTCTTCGTCATGGAACGCCTGCTCGACGACGCTGCCGCGGCGCTGGGCCTCGACCCGCTCGACATCCGCCGCAAGAACCTGGTGACACCCGACGACCTGCCCTATGTCGCACCCACCCGGCTGGTGCACGACTCGCGCACCTACCTCGACTGTCTCGAAGGAGTCGTCGAGCGTGTGGGGTACGACGAGTTCCGCGCTCTGCAGCGGGCATCTACGGCATCAGGCGGCGACGGCCGGCTGCTCGGCATCGGCTTCGCTTGTTACAACGAGCTGACCGGTCTGGGCCAGAAGGCTTCCGCGGGGCCACGGCTGCCGTTCCGCACCGGCCACGAGTCGGCCAGCGTGCGCATCGACCCCACCGGTGCGGTCACCGCTGCGATGGGTGTGACCTCCCAAGGCCAGGGTCTCGAGACCACGATGGCCCAGGTGGTGGCAGCCGAATTGGGCATCGACGTCGACGACGTGTCCGTAGAGATGGGTGATACCGACCGGATCTCCTTCGGGCTGGGAGCATTCGCCAGCCGCCAGGGAGTCATCGGCTCGGGGGCCGCAACCCTCGCAGCCCGCACCGTGCGAGCCAAGATGCTCACCATCGCCGCGCACCTGCTCGAAGCCGAGCCGGAGTGGTTGACCATTGACGACGGCCTGATCCACACAGCCGATGCGCCGGCGGTCGGCGTGACGGTGGCCGAGGTGGCTCGCGTCGCCTACTTCGAGCCGCAGCGCCTGCCACCCGGCACCGAGCCTGGCCTCGAAGCCTCCCGCTTCTACGACCCGATCACCGGCACCTTCGCCGCGGGCGCCCAAGCCGCCATCGTCGAGGTGGATCCCGACACCGGCGAAGTGGAAGTGCGCCGGATCGTGTGCGTGGAGGACACCGGGCGGACGATCAACCCGATGATCGTGGACGGCCAGGTGCAAGGCGCCATTGTCCAGGGCGTGGGCGGGGCGCTGTACGAGCACTTCACCGACGACGGCAACGGGCAGCTGCTGTCGGGCACGTTCATGGACTACCTGGCGATCTCAGCGGACCGTGTGCCGCCGATCGAGCTGGGGCACATCGCCGATCCCGCCCACAACCTCAACGGCATCCGCGGCGTGGGCGAGGGCGGCACGCTCGGCCCGTACGCCGCAATCGCCAACGCGGTGTGTGACGCGCTCGCCCCCTACGGCATCACGATCGACGACTTGCCGCTCAGCCCTGCTCGCGTCCACGCTGCGCTGGCTGCCGCACGCCAGTAGCCGCTACGCGTGCTTCTCGCTGCGGCTCAGGCGTTGGCCCCTGAGCCGAGGTAAGCATCGACGACGGCTTCGTTGACCCGGATCTCCGCCGGCGTGCCTTCCGCGATGATCTGGCCGAATTTGAGCACGTAGATGTAGTCGCAAACTTCCAGGACGAGGCCCATGTCGTGGTCGATCAACAGGATCGACACGCCGCCCGACGCCACGTCGGTCAGCCGGCGGCCCAGCGCCCTGCTCTCGGTGTTGGTCAGGCCGGCGGCAGGCTCATCGGCCAGCACAACGCGGGGCCCCGGAGCCAGCGCCCGTGCGACACCGACAAGCTTCTGGCGACCGAGCGGCAGGTTCTGGGGCCGCGCCTCGGCGTCACCGACCAGACCCACAAGTTCCAGCGCCTCGTCTACCTGCGACTCGTCTGCGGGTCGCGTCGGCACCACCATGTCGGCAAGCACGGCACGGATCGAAGACCGCTCGGCTGCGACCTGAACGTTCTCGCGCACCGACAGGTCGCCGAACAACTCGAGCGACTGCCACGTCCGCGTCAGGCCAAGTCGCGCCCGTTGGTGCGGCGCTTGGTGGGCCAGTTCCTGCCCGTTGAAGGTGATGCGCCCTTGCGAAGGGACAAAACCGGTCAGCGCGTCGACCACGGTTGTCTTGCCGCCGCCGTTCGGCCCGATCAGCCCCACGATCTCGCCCTCACGGATACGCAGCGATGCCCCATCCACAGCCGTCAGACCGCTGAATCGAACCGTGAGGTCTTCGACGGCGAGCACCGTCGGTGCCGCATCGAAGCTCGACGGGCGTGCGGGGCGCGCGTCGTCTGCCATAAGCGCGGGAGAATCGACGAGGGTCGGGGCGGCGCCGGGGAGTTCAGCCGTGCTGCCGCCGCCTTCACGGACGGCCCTGACGGCACGCCTCGCGGAACGCATGGCCCTGAACTTTGCGAGGTTCTGGCGGTATGCACCGGCGACGCCTTCGGGGAAGAAGATCGCGGTCAGCACCAGTCCGATGCCAGCCAGGAACTGGTACCACCTCCCCAGCGATGCCGCGCGGTCGGCCACGACGTAGCCGATGCCGAGGGGCGCAAAGATCCCGGCGATGATTGCCCCCGCAACACTGGTAATGCCGCACAGGTAGGCGAGTGCCAAGAAGCTCAGGCCGACCAGCACTGCGAAGCTCTCAGCAGACAGCTGGCCTCGGCTGTAGCCGATGAACGCACCACCCACGCCGGCCAGGAACGAGGAAATCCCGAACGCCAGCAGCTTGGTCTTGGCAACGGAGATCCCGACCGAGGCGCCAGCGCGCTCGTTTGATCGCACTGCCAGGAATCGCCGCCCGGTGGCGCTTCGGGCAAGATTTCCGACCACGACGCCGCACACGGTCACCACGATGAGCACGAGGATCCCGAACTCCAAACGGGCGAAGTTCCGCCCCTCGCGCACCCCCAGGTTGATCCCGAACAAGGACGGATCCGAAATGGGGTTTCCGAACAAACCGGTGATGGAGGGATTGCGGAAGACGAACTCCTCGAGCGCGACGGCACCCGACAAGGTGACCACGGCTAGCTGTGCACCCCGGATGCGAAGGGCTGGAATCCCGACCAGAACACCGAAGACCGTCGCCATGAGAGTCGCCAGCAGCGGCGAGATGGGAAACGGGATGCCCATCGAGTCGCCCAGCTTGCTGAGCGCGAAACCTGAAGCCCCGGCGATGGCAGCTTGGGCCAGCGAGATCTGCCCGACCAGACCCGTCAGCACCACCAGCGACAGCATGACGATCGTCATGATCATGCTGGTGATGACGCCCAGCCGGTAACTGCCGTGGGTCACGACGGTCAACACGCCTGCCGCCAGCGCAACCAGCACCACCACTGACGGGCGCATCCGTGGCCGGACCACCTCCGGCAGGGGATCAGCTTCGACCGCACCTCGGGTCGGCAGCGAATGGCCCAAGCCGAACAGGGCGATCACGATGACCCCGAACGGCAGCGCATGGGACAGCCCGGTGATCGCCCAGTCCGGCCACCATGGATTGGTGGTCTGGTAGACGACGATCGACTGGAAGATGCCGAGGCCGAACGCGGCCGTCACCGTGATGGCGATGGACAACAACCGGCCGATGACCGCAGCGGCCAGCGCCGGCACGATGGCCAGCACGTAGGTCAAGGGATTCAAGGTCACAAGCGGCGACGTCAAGATGACGAGGAAGCCGACGATCGTGCTTGACAGCACCCACGTCGAGCCGGCGAGGACCTGCGGCGAGTAGCGGGCGAGGCTGATGGCCCGCTCATTCTCGGTGGACGCCCTAGTGGCAAGGCCCAGGCGAGTGAACCGGAACCAGGCCCATGCCAACGCGGCAGTTACCAACACGACGGCGGTGAGCCACAGGCGGTCGCGTGAAAAGTTGATGCCGGCGAAGCTCACGGGCTCGTTCGGCAGGATCGGGCTGACGATGCGAGCCGAGCTGGTGAAGTGCATCACGATCATCGCTTGGATCACCAACAGCACGCCGACCGACGCCACGACTCGCGCCAGGATCGGGGCGCGTCGCAGCGGCCGGAACACGAGAAAATGCACCATCAGGCCGATGAGGCTGCACGACAGCACGGCGAGCACGATCGCTGCCGGAAACGGCACCGAGCCTGAGCTGCCGCCCAGGCTGACGCGGTGCCGAACGACGATGACCGGCAGCACGAGGTCGCCTGTGCGGCTCAGCTCCTCGAAGACGTATGCCCCCCACATCGCCATCGCGCCGGTGGCGAAGTTGATGATGCCCGTGCCCCGGTACGTAATGACCACGCCCATCGACAACGCCGCGTAAATGCTGCCGAATCCCAGCCCGACGATTGCGAAGAGGAGGTACTGCTGCACTTCAGTCGGGCCGACCCCTCATGTCTGATTGCTCTGCGCGTCTCAGGGCGTCTCGCGTCTAGAAGCCGCTGTAGGAATAGGCGTCGAAGAAACCACCGCCGATCGGTACCCGGCCCACCGTTCCGTCATCGCGTTCTTGGATCTGCCAGACCATGATCTCCGACGTGCAGTGCGAGGACTCCGCTGGCCATGGCGCTTGGCCGCAACGCAGGTTGGGACCGAACCAGCCAGGGGTCTCGCCTGCATTGCCAAAGGCCGCAATGATCGACTCGGGCGTGATCGGGCCTTCGATGGTCTCCAGGATGAACTCCAGCTCGCGCCACGCCGAATACGGGGCCACAGCGAAGCCGTCGATCATGTTCGCGTAACCAGCGGCTGTCATGTCCTCCCTGAATGCCTCGAGACGCTCCGCGATCTCGGGTGGTGCGAATTGTTGGATCGACGGAATCCACTGGTCGCCCTGGGTGTAGGTGCCCAGTGCGGCCGGACCCAGCAGGTCGATGTAGATGGTGCATGAGCCGGCGAAGATCGGCTTGTCGAAGCCGCTCGCGGCAGCCGACCCGACCATGCCGATACAGCCGAACTCGTCCAGCTGGCCCATGAGTCCTTCGACGCCCGCCGTCTGCGCCGCCGCGATTGCGGCGGTCCAGTCGGGTGCTGAGGAATCGACCACGATGCGCACCATCTCGATCCCGTTGTGTTCGAGGACGGGCCCGATGATGTTGTCCAGGAAGTCCAAGCCGGTGGGCGAGTCCTGGGTGATCACGCCGATGTGGTCGATGCCCAGATCCTTGAACGTCTTGGCCGGGCCCACGGCGTAGGCCCCGGATGCCGCGTGCAGCAGGAACGCGCCAGGACTGTTTCTCTCGGTGGGGCCCCACGAGTTTGACGAGACATAGGGGATACCGGCGTCGAGCCACAGGTGGATCGCTGCTTCTGAGGACAGTTCGAGTCCCATGTAGGCGAGGACGACGTCTTCCTCGATGAGCTTGATGGCGCAGTTGATGGCACCTTCAGGCGTGCCGTCGGACAGGCAGACGATCGGCTCGATCATCGCCCCGTTGATCCCGCCGGATTCATTGATGGTCTGGATTGCCACCTCACCGCCGACTCGCAATTCGGGCAGCGAGATAGCGCCTCCCTCGTTGTTGACGTAGCCCACCTTGATGACTTCGCCCGTGCGGTCGACGGCAGTCGTGTCGTCTGAGGTGTCACCGCTGCCGTCGCCGGCTCCATCACCGCCATCACCCGCCGAGGCGTCAGCTGCGCCGTCGCCGTCGTCGGTGGTGACTTCGGCGTCTGTCGTGTCGGCGCCAACGTCGGATTCGGTGGTGGCTGCAGGCTCTTCAGCGGCGACACCGTCGTCGGAGCCGCCGCATGCGGCAGCGGCGAGGCCGAAGGCGAAGAGCAGTGCGAGCAGTCGAGACAGTCGAGACAGTCGAGATGTCATGAGGTCCACGACGCTACTCGTGGTTGAGTGTGCGCTCGCCGAGATAGCTGGCCTCAAGCACCTCGGGACGCTGCGCCAATTCGTCGGCAGTTCCTGACAGCGCCAGCTCGCCATGATTCAGCACGTACGCCCGGTCGGCGATCGCCAGCGCGGCGTGCACGTGCTGCTCGACCAGCAGCACTGCCGTGCCCGTCTCGTCGGCTATGCGTCGCACTACCGGAAGCAGCCGCTCCACAATGATCGGGGCGAGGCCGAGGCTCATCTCGTCCACCATCAGGAGCTTCGGATCGGCGATGAGCTTGCAGCCCAGTGCCAGCATCTGCTGTTCGCCGCCTGAGAGCAGTCCCGTCCGGCGGTCCAGAAGATCCCCCAGGGCCGGGAACCAGCCCACCACGTCAGCTTCGGTGACTTCGCTGCGACGGTGGCGGTGCAGGCGCAGGTTCTCCGCCACGCTGAGCTGGAAGAAGATGCCGCGATCCTCGGGCAACAACGCGGCGCCCCTGCGGGCCACCTGATGTGCGCTGGCACCGTCGAGAGGCATGCCGAGCACATCGATCTCGCCGTCGATGGGCTTCAAGACCCCTGCGATGGTCAACAGCGTGGTCGTCTTGCCGGCGCCGTTGGGTCCCAGAAGCGCCACCACTTCGCCGGGATGGACGTGCAGGGACAGGTCACGCACGGCCGGCACGCCGCCCCAACCGGCAACCAGGTTCCGTACGTCCAGCGCGGGCGCCGTAGCGGCGCTGCCGTTCGGGGTCGGGGCTTCCCCTGGGTTCATGTGACTGGGTTCATGTGACTGGGTTCATGTGACTGGGTTCATGTGACTGGGCTCATGTGACTGGGTTCATGTGACTGTGTTCATGTGACTGGGCTCATGTGTGGACCTCGGAACCAAGGTAGGCGTCGATGACGGCCTCGTTCGCACGAATGTCCGCTTGGGTGCCCTCGGTGATCTCGGATGGCGCAAACTCGGCCGATCCTGTGTCGCACCACGCTTGACTGTCGTTGGTGCCTGCAGCCTTGCGCTGCCATGGTGAAAGAGTCGGGCGGGTCCGGACATGACAGCCATGATGGCTGTCTGCATGCTAGGTGCCCACGACAAGGATTGGTTCCGGGATGTCTATTTCGAGACGTACCGGCCGCTGCTCGCGTACGCGCGTCGCCGGGTGGACCACGCAACCGCCGATGAGGTCGTCGCCGACACGTTCTTGACAGCGTGGCGCCGGCGCGACGACCTTCCCGACGGCTCCGAACGGCTGTGGCTGTTCGGCGTGGCCCGCAACATGATCCGCAACGCCGCACGCTCGAATAGGCGACGCCAAGCAGCGCATGATCGGCTGCGCATTGCGAACCCTCCAGAGGCGTTCGACAGTGTCGCCGATGTCGCTGATGACCGTTCGACACTGCTGCGAACGGCACTCGACTCCCTGTCCGAGGCCGATCGTGAGGTGCTCATGCTCGTGGCTTGGGAGGAACTCAGCCATGGCGAGATCGGGCAGGTTCTGGGCATCTCGGCCAACGCCTCGGCGATCCGTGTCCACCGGGCTCGCAAACGGCTCGCCGCGCGCCTTGAGCACCTCGAGCATCTCGACCACTCAGAGGCGGGCGAATCGAACGTGAAAGAGCTGCGCCGACGCGGACAGGCAGCAAGAGAACGGGTCGATGAGCATGAGCCAGAGCGGCCCGACGACGATTCGGCAAGGAAGGCCCAATGACCGGCACCGATATCCACGACGCTCTGCTCATCGAGCTGCGCCGAGCCAACCCGGTCAACGTCGATTCGCTCGCATCAGCGACCGACCCGGACCCGGCGTGGACGCTGGAGATGATCCTGGCGGACACCGGAGACGCACCACCGCCCGTTCGAACGCTTCGCAGCGCATCCCCATTCGGTCCACACGCTCGTCAGCGGTGGATCAATGCCGCTGCTGCAGCCGTCGTGATCTCACTCGTAGCAGCGTCGACGATCGTCGCCTACGACACGGGCACCGGCCGCGACGCGACTGCTGCGGTGCACCAGGCCGTCGAGGCCACGATTCAGGTCAGCGACTCCGCCACCTCGCAGACGACGGTCACGTTCGACTTCGACGACTTCGCTGAGCCGTGGGAATTGACCGTCGAGGCGACGTTCTCGGACGGGAACGTCCAGTACCGGCTGACCCCCGGACCCGCCCTGCCGGAGGTGGGCATCCCGCAGATGGACTCCTACACCGAGGTCATCGTCGACGGTCAGGCGTACCGTTCGGTTGCGGAGGGACCATGGGAGGGTCCCATTCCGATTGCTTCCGAGACAGATGCTCCAGGCTCCGTCGGACCCATCCAGTCGAACCTGACGTTCGGCGTCGCGGTCGACGACCTCGGAGGTCTCTACGACTTCATTGACGTGGGTGACGAGAACCTCGATGGCACCGCAGTGGCGCACTACCGCACCCACACCACGCCTGCCGGCGCAGGGGCCGGCTTCCACATGTCGCTCGGCATGTTCATGATGATGACGAGCCAGGCGCCAGCCACCCAGCCCGACGGCATCCAGCTCGACGTCTGGGTCGACGGTGACGATCTCATCCGACGGGTGAGCTACAGCGCCACCATCGACGGCACCGGAACCTTCAGGGTCGTCACGGACTGGGCCGATTTCGGCGACGCCCCGCCGATCACTGCGCCTACGAACTGAGCCCCGCCATCGTCACGTGCCGGCCGCCGCCGATTGAGCGCAGATCCGGCTTGGGCGACCCCTGGTCTCGACTGCAATGATGAACCCCAGACGTGTTGGCCCAGCGGGCTGGCACCGCAAGGGGGGCAGTTCATGGAGATTCACGGGACGTGCAAAGAGGGCTTCGAGGCAGTTCGTGACGCCTTTGAGCAGAACTTCGCCGAAGGTCTTGAAGTCGGTGCAGCGGCGGCCGTGACGGTCGACGGCGAGTCCGTCGTGGACATCTGGGCCGGTGACGCCGGTCCCAACGGCGATCCGTGGGAGAGCGACACGATCGTCAATGTGTACTCCACCACCAAGACCATGGCGGCGACAGCGATGCTGGCGCTCGCCGACCGAGGCGAGTTGGACTTCGACGCTCCCGTATGCCAGTACTGGCCCGAATTTGCCCAGAACGGCAAGGAAGGCGTGCTGGTCCGCCACGTCATGTCGCACACAGCAGGTGTGCCCGGCTTCGTGCCGCCGGCGACAGCTGCCGACCTGTACGACCTCGACGCCATTGCCGAGTGCCTCGCAGCCCAGGAACTCTGGTGGGAGCCGGGCACCAAGTCCGGCTATCACGCTGTCACCCAAGGCAACCTTGAGGGCGAGATCTTGTACCGCATCACCGGCGAGCGCATGGCTGACTGGTTCCGCGACGAGATCGCCGGGCCGCTGGGTGCTGACTTCCACATGAGCCTGCCCGCCTCTGAGGATCACCGGATGGGGGAGTTGCTTCCGCCAGAGGTCCTGTCTGAGGGACTGGAGATCAACGGGGTGAAGGTTGAGCTGGACTCGATCTGCGCACGCACGCTGATGAGCTGCCTGCTTGACGCCACCGAGCCTCGGACTCGGGAGTGGCGTGCGGCCGAGATCCCGGCCGCGGGTGGCATCGGCAATGCCCGCTCCATTGCACGGATCCACTCGATGCTGGCCTGCGGAGGCGAAGTTGACGGGATTCGGATCATGTCCGAGGCGGGGGCGCGTAAGGGCCTCGAGGAGCAGATCGACAACGTCGACGACGTGCTGTACATGCGGTTGCGACACGGCATCGGCTTCGCCCGCGAGCTCGAAGGCTGGGTGAGCAGCCCGAACCCGAACCACATGTTCTGGGGCGGCTGGGGCGGCTCGGTCGCCGTCGTCGATTTCGACGTGCGGGCGTCGGTGTCCTATGTGATGAACAAGATGGACGCCGCCATCACCGGCGACCCCCGCGGCGGCCGCATCGTGGACTCGGCCTTCGCCAGCATCGCGGCCGCCGGCTGATCAGCCCAACGGCCTACAACCTCCAAGAAGACACGGGGAATCGCCATGCGTTTCAGCATCTTCTACGAGCATCAATTGCCGCGCCCGTGGGACGACGGGGCCGAGGCACGGGTGGTCCACGAGGCCCTCGAGCAGGTCCAGCTCGCCGACAAGCTCGGCTTCAGCACAGTGTGGGAGGTGGAGCACCACTTCTTGGAGGAGTACTCGCACTCGTCCGCGCCTGAGGTGTTCCTGGCAGCGTGCGCCGCGACGACGGAGAACATCCACATCGGCCACGGCATCGTGCCGGTGCTGCCGGGCTACAACCACCCCGCCCGGGTTGCGGAGCGCATCGGAACGCTCGACATCATCTCGAATGGTCGGGTCGAGTTCGGCACCGGCGAGACGTCGAGCGACATGGAGCTGCTGGGCTTCGAGATCGAGCGGGCCGACAAGCGCTCGATGTGGGAAGAGGCGGTCCCCGAGATCGCCAAGATGATGTCGCAGACGCCGTACGAAGGGCACACCGGCAAGTTCTTCTCGATGCCGGCCCGCAATGTGGTGCCCAAGCCCACCCAGCGCCCGCACCCGCCCATCTGGGTGGCGTGCAGCCAGCGCGACACGATCCTGATGGCGGGCAGCCGGGGCATCGGGGCGCTGAGCTTCGCGTTCATCAATCCTGAGGAAGCGAAGCAGTGGGTCGCCGACTACTACGCAGCGTTCGAGGCGTGCACCGACCCGGTGGGCCTGGCGCCGAACCCGAACATCGCAGTGACGACGGGCTTCATGTGCCACCCGGACGAGCAGACGGCGCTGGACCGGGGTCTCGACGGCTTCCACTTCTTCGCCTACTCGCTGCTGCACTACTACCAATTCGGCACCCATACGCCAGGCCGCACCGACATCTGGACCGAGTTCGAGCAGAACCGTGCCGAGATGGGCTTCGAGAAGCTGAACGCCCAGGTCGACGAGGCCAGGGCTGACGACGGCACGGGCATCGAGGAGGGCGGGCTCGACTCGCTGCGTGGCTGCATCGGCACGCCCGATCAGATTCGCGACTTCGTGCGCGCCTACGAGGACGCCGGGGTGGACGAGCTGATCTTCGTGAGCCAGGCGGGCCGAAACCGCCACGAGGACATCTGCGAGTCGATGGAGCTGTTCGCCCGGGAAGTCATGCCCGAGTTCGCTGAGCGTGCTCCAGAGCGCGAGGCCAGAAAGCGTGAGCGCTACGCGGAGACCATCGAGCGGCTCCAGAACTTCCACAACATCGACTTGGCCCCGCGCCTGGAGCTGGCAATCCCCGCCAACCCCAGCGTCTAGCCCTCGGAGGCGTTCGTCCGCTGGAGGCGCTTGCGGGCGCGGCCGCGGGCGGTGGCGTCGATGACCGTCTTGCGGACGCGGATGGCGTTCGGAGTGACTTCCACGCATTCGTCGTCGCCGATGAATTCCAGCGCTTGCTCGAGCGACAGGACACGCGGTGGTGTCAAGCGGATGGTGTCGTCGGAGGCAGCGGCGCGGACGTTGGTCTGCTTCTTCTCGCGGCAGATGTTGACGTCCATGTCCTCGGTGCGTGGGTTCTCGCCGATGACCATGCCCTCGTAGACCTCGTCACCGGGTGCCACGAACAGCGACGCCCGCTCTTGCACAGCAGCCACGGCGTAACCGGTGACTGAACCTTTGCGGTCTGCGACGATCGATCCCGAGTGGCGGGTGCGAAGCTCGCCGAGCCAAGGTGTGTAGCCCTCGAACACGTTGGCCATGAGGCCGGTGCCCCGCGTCTCGGTCAGGAATTCAGTGCGGAAGCCGATGAGGCCACGTGCCGCCACGATGTAGTCCAGCCGAACCCATCCGGTGCCGTGGTTGGACATGGCGACCATGTCGGCCTTGCGCTCGCCGAGTAGCTGGGTAACTGCCCCGACGGAACTCTCGGGGATGTCGATGGTGACGCGCTCGGTGGGCTCGTGAAGCGTTCCGTCGATGGTGCGGGTGACTACCTTGGGCTTGCCCACGGTCATCTCGAAACCCTCGCGGCGCATGATCTCCACCAGCACTGCCAACTGAAGCTCGCCTCGCCCCTGGACCTCCCAGGTGTCGGGCCGCTCGGTGTCCAGCACTCGCACCGACACGTTGCCGATCAGCTCGACGTCGAGGCGGTTCTTGATGAGGCGGGCGGTGACCTTGTCGCCCTCGAGTCCTGCCATCGGAGAGGTGTTGATGCCGATCGTGATGGACAGACTCGGCTCGTCCACGGTGATGAGGGGCAACGGCTCGGGGTTGGTCGGATCGGCGAGCGTGTCGCCGATCGTGATGTCCTCGATGCCCGAGATGGCGATGATCTCGCCGGCGCCGGCCTCGTCGGCGTCCACTCGATCGAGGCTTTCGGTGACATACAGCTCGTTGACCTTGGCTGTGGTGGTCGTGCCGTCGGTGCGGCACCACGCCACGCTCTGGCCTCGCTTGATGGTTCCGTGCATGACCCGGCACATCGCGATGCGCCCCACGTAGGGACTTGAGTCGAGGTTGGTGACCCACGCCTGGAGCGAATGCTCGGGGTCGTGCAACGGAGCGGGCACGGTCTCGAGCAGCGTCTCGAACATCGGACGCAGGTCAGTGCCTGGCTGGCCGAGATCGAGCGTTGCTGTGCCCTGGCGGGCGTTGGTGTACACGATCGGGAAGTCGATCTGGTCGTCGGTCGCGTCGAGGTCCAAGAACAGCTCGTACACCTCGTCGACGACGTCAGCAATGCGAGCGTCGGACCGGTCGATCTTGTTGATCACCAGCACGACGGGCAGTAGCAGCTCCAGTGCCTTGCGCAGGACGAAGCGCGTCTGGGGCAGTGGGCCCTCGCTGGAGTCGACCAGCAGCAGGACGCCGTCCACCATCGTCAGGGCGCGCTCCACCTCGCCGCCGAAGTCGGAGTGGCCCGGCGTATCGACGACGTTGATCTTCGTCTTCTCGCCGCTGTCGCGCACGTAGCGCACAGCGGTGTTCTTGGCCAGGATCGTGATGCCCTTTTCGCGTTCGAGGTCCATCGAGTCCATGACCCGCTCGGCAACCGTCTCGTTGGCGCGAAAGGCCCCTGACTGCCACAGCATGGCGTCGACGAGGGTGGTCTTTCCGTGATCGACGTGAGCGATGATGGCCACATTGCGCAGGTCTGCGCGCGCAACGAGATGAGGGGATGCAGCCATGGTGATCCTCGCAAGGAGACGGCGCCGACGCAGCGTTGGGTTGCAAGCTCACCCGAAGTGAGCGGAGTCGAAGGACTCCGGGCGCAGAACGGAGGCCCACCGAATCTGGAGGCTCTGATTCCTGCCGGATTCGAAGGCCTCAGCAGAGCTTGATTCTACGGGCGGGAGCGAACGGCACGTCCGCACGATGCGGACACGTGAGCACTTGCAAACAACGCAACAGAACGATTGCAATCCATGCATTGCGTACGTTGCAATCCATGCACCGACCTGTGGCTGATGGCAGGCCGGCGCTTGTGTGTTCCGAGCGGCTAGATCACGCCGTCCCAGAGGCTGATCTCCGCGGCGGCGGGGCTGTTGGCGACTCGGCATTCGTCGTCGAAGAGCATCGTCGGGCGATTGCTCGCATCCCAGCGCGGCCAGTCGGGCAGGCCGCCGTGGTTGGGATTGCCGTCGGTTGCAAACCGGACCCATGCGTCGTGCGTGGCCGCGATCAGATCGGTCGGCGGGTTATTGCCGACGAAGCCCCGACCCATGTCGTTGTCGGTCTGGTCGAATGCGAACGGCACCTCGATGAAATGGTGCGCGCCCCATTCGCCTTCGCGCTCAGGGTTGTCCCAGTCGAAGCGGTACGTCCACAGGTCCGAGTTGTGCGCGGCTTGGGCGTCGGCCATGCGGATGGCCGGCACGGTGAACATACGGTCGGTCTCGACGGCCGCTGCCAACTCGTGCGGCGCGGCGCCGGGCCGATTCTCGCTGTAGAGCTGCAGAGCCGCATCGCCGTCCTTGCCGGCCATGCCGAAGACTGCTCCCACGGTGGCTTGCACGAGTTCTTCGTTGAACATCTCTTTGAGGTCGACCACGAAGATCAGTGCTTCTTCCTTGGTCGAGCCGACCATGACCGAGACATCTTTCGCCGAGCCGGCAGCGATCGCGTCGATCGGCCGCTGCGGCAATTCCTCGGTGAAGTAGACGGGCTGGAAGGCCATCGGCACCGCCGCTGCCTCGCGGTACTTCTCCGGGTCGCGTGTAGCGCTCAGATCGTCGGTGATCGCGATCTGCGCGGCGAGCAGGTCGTCGTTGCTGACCGCCGCCAGCGCAGCTGTGTCGCCCGGTGTGATGCCGACCGCGTCCAGCACGTAGCTGCCGATGAGCGAGGTTGTGTCGGCGCTGAGGCCGTTGTGGGCGGCGCCGCTCTGGGGGATGGCAGCCCGGAACAGGCCCTTCGCCGCGGGCATCGCCATCAGCGTCGAGCAGCTCATGCCGCCCGCAGACTCGCCGGCAATGGTGACCTTGCCGGGATCGCCGCCGAACGCGCCGATGTTGTCTTGTACCCACTCCAGCGCAGCGATCTGGTCGAGCATGCCGTTGTTGCCGGATTGGGACAGGTCGGGGAAGTGGCTTGCCAGATTCCAGAATCCCTGCACGCCGAGGCGGTAGTTGATCGTCACGCAGACGACGCCATCGCGGGCAAACGCTGCACCGTTGTACACGTCGTCCACGCCGCTGCCGGCGTAGAAGGCGCCGCCGTGGATCCACACCAGCACCGGCATGCCGCCTGCAGTGGGGTCCGGCGTCCAGACGTTCAGCCGCAGGCAGTCGTCACCGGCGGGGTTCGGCGGGGTGCCCAGCTCGCCGAAGATGCCGGGCATCGACTGCTGCAGCGCCACTGGGCCGAAAGCCGAGGCGTCGCGTACGCCGTCCCAGCCGGCTGGCGCGACCGGCGGCCGGAAGCGCAGGTCGCCCACCGGAGGCGCCGCATAGGGAATGCCCTTGTAGGCGTGGACGCCCTGGTCGTCGGCGCCTCCCAGTCGCCCCGAGGTGATCGTTACTTCTGCAGCCATGCCTGCCCCCTGTCGGTTCCCGGCCGATCGCCGGCCGGTTTGTGCTGCCTGGGTCTCGGCGGGCTCACCGGCAACCCTCCCACTGCAGGCAGACCGTCGCCGTGACGCCGTGACGCCGTGGCGGCGATGCTAGGCGCGAGGTGCGCGGAGCCGCTGCGGCCGCCGGATGCTGCCGGCAATCTGCCCCGAACGGCCTGTAGCTCTGGCGCAGAACTAGCGTGCGAGCGCTTATGAATGGACGGTTCGCGGGTGGGCAGTGGCGCCGGGTGCTACTCTATCTCGGCGGACTGATGGGACCGCTCGGCACCTTCGTGATGCTGCCGATGATCCCCGAGCTGCGTTCGACCTTCTCGGTCACGACGGGTCAAATCGGGTGGGCGTTGTGGTGCTACCTCTTGCCGTTCGCGGGACTCTTGCTGGTGTCGGGCACGATTGCCGACCGCTGGGGCCGCGCCCGGATATTGCGCCCTGCCGTTGTGCTGTACGCAGTCGCGACCGCTGCGTGCGCCGCGGCGCCCTCGTACCTGTGGTTTCTGGCGGCCCGCGTCGGCCAAGGCTCGATGAACGCGTTCATCACGCCGCTGCTGCTGGCGACACTGACCGAGACGGCACCAGCGGATCGCGTGGGCCGGATCGTCGGCCGGTACGCAGCATGTCAAGCGCTCGGTCAGCTGGCCGCCCCGGTTGTGGGCGGCTACGGCGCCGACCTGAACTGGCGCTTGGCCTATGTGGCGACGGCAGTCATCGGTGCGGCCATTGCGTTGCTGCTGCCGAGCGTCTCTCACCTCGGCGAATCAGGCTCGCATCAGGCCTCGAGCTCACCGCCTCGCTTGCGTTCCCTGATTCGCCGCCCGACGCTCTTGCTAGCGGTCACAGCGCTACTGAGTGCTCTTGGGCCCGTCGGGGCAAGGGTCCTGGTCGGTTTGAGTGGCCGGGATGTCATCGGATTGACGGGTTCACAGGTCGGCTGGCTCTTGTTCGGCGGAGGATTGGCCGGCATGTTGGCGGCTCCATCGTGGGGGATCATGCTTGACCGTTTGGGCGGGAGACAAGCGGCCACCATCGCGATCGCCGTCTGCTCGGGGCTCGTGGCGCTGCTCCCCGCCGCACAGTCGACATGGTCGCTGGCGATCTTGTGGTTCGTCACCGGCGCCGCGACGCAGTCCGTGGTAGTCAGCTTCCAATCGCTCGCCTCGGTTGCTGCGCCCGACAACCGTGCCGGCGCGCTGTCGTTCACCCTGTCGCTTCGATTCGGGGGTCACGCGCTGGGCGCGATCATCTGGCTTCCCGTCTTCGCGATCAGTCCGACCACGGCCTATCTCGCCTCCGCCGCGGTCGGCGGATTGGCCATCGTCGCCGTACTCGCCAGCGGGCTCGACACACGGAGTGCTTGAGCGTCGCCCCGACCGTCGGAGCCGGCCGTCGGCGGCTCCCGCCTCGGCCGTTCGACGCCGATGCCTCAGACCAGGTCGACCCAGAGGTAGGCGAATTCTTCGCCCCGTGGCTCGACCGAGATGTGCACCTGCCGGCCGAGGCTGGCCTCGCCCGGCTGCACGTCGCGCAACGAACCGACCACGCGGGGGCCCTCGTCGAGCTCCACGACTGCGGTGATGTACGGCAGCTCGTCGACCCAGCCGCGATCGACGGTGAAGTGGTTGACGGCCATGGAGTAGATGCGCCCGCTGCCGCTCACCGGAGCGAAGTCGTAGTTGCGGCTGTGGCACGACGGGCAGTACCAGCGCTGCGGGTGGCGGAACTGCCCGCAGTCCGAGCATCGCTGGATGCACAGCAGTCCCGCTTCCAGACACGCCAAGTGGAATTCGAGGTTCAACCCCTCGGGCTGGGGGATGTACTTGCGGGCCGGCTTGGCCGGGCTCATCGGGTCGGGCTCATCGGGTCGGGCTCATCGGGTCGGGTCCTCAGCCCCGGGCCAGCACGGCGATGCTGCCGTCGCCCAGATCGCCGTAACCGGTCACCAGCCCCACTTCGGCGCCAGGCACTTGGGCGTCGCCGGCCTCGTGGCGCAGCTGTCGGGCCGCTTCCACGACGTGGTTGAGGCCCCATGCGTGACCCTGGGACAGCAGGCCGCCATGGGTGTTCATCGGGTAGCGGCCGCCGAGCGAGATGTTCCCGTCGGCCACGAATTCCTTTGCACCGCCCTTCGGGCACATGCCGATGGCCTCAAGCTCCATCAGCACGACGTAGGTGAAGCAGTCGTAGATCTGCAGGAAGTCCATGTCGGACGGCTGCACGCCCGCCATCGCGAACGCCCGGGGAGCTGCGGAGTCGAGGCCCAAGCGGAGCATGTCGGGCCGATTGGTGATCTCGTCGGCGGGGTAGGGGTGCCCCTCGGCACCGCCCAGCCACAGCACCGGCGTATGGCGCAGGTCTTTCGCCCGCTCAGGCGAGGTCAGCACCACGGCGGCTGCGCAGTCGGTCTCCAGGCAGCAGTCGAACTTGCGCATCGGCTCGGTGATCAGCGGTGAGGCCAGGTAGTCCTCCATGGTCATCGGCCGACCGCCCATGAGGGCCTTGTCGTTGAGGTGTGCGTGTTCGCGGCAGGTCAATGCCACCTGAGCGGCATCGGTCGGCTCGACGTCGTAGATGTCCACATAGCGCTGGATGTACATCGAGTACCACTGCACAGCCGAACGCACGCCGTAGGGCGCATAGAAGTTACGGCTCACGTCCACGAACGGTCCCGGTTCCAAGCGTCGCTTGGTCGGACGGGTCTCGGGCCGGGGCCGCATAGCCGAGTAGCCGTTCCAGCCCATGGTGATCACGACGTTGGTGGCAACGCCCGCGGCGATGGCCATCGTGGCCGACTGCAGCGCTGCGACCGGGCTGGCGCCGCCCATGTGCACCGTGACGGCGTAGCGAATGTCACGAGCGCCGAGGTTGGCGGCGATCTCCTCGGACGAGATGAACCCCGGGGGCGGCAGGATGCCGTCGATCTCGCTGGGATCGAGTCCGGCATCGGCGATGGCGGCCATCGTCGCTTCCAGCACCAGTTCGGGCACGCTCAGCGAGGTGCCACGCATGTAGTCGGTCTCGGCAACCCCGACGATGGCAGCAGCTCCAGAGATGTCCACGATTCACCTCAAGTCAGGAACGGTCAGATGCACAAGCGCCGCGAGGGGCCCGCTATCAGCACCTCAGGATCCATAGCCCAGGATCCCCAGCCCAGGATCGGCAGCTCAGGATCGGCAGCTCAGGTTCAGCCGACTCCGACCGCCGTGCGCTCGGTTGCGAACGACACGCCTTCGTAGTCATGGTCGGCGATCTCGTCGATGCGGCGCTTGTACTTCGGCGCGCCGCCGTTGTACACGAGGTAGCGAATGGTGCCCTTCTCGTGTCCGTCCACATTCGAGTTGTAGCCCGTGAACCAGCCCTGGGCCTTGCGCATCAGCATCATGCTGTACATCTCGACGACGTGGTTGGTCCAATCCCGCTCGGCGTCTTCGTTGGCCTCGAAGCGGGTGTAGCCGTTTTCCCAGATGTGGTCGAGCATCCCGGTCACCCAGTCGACGCCGATCTCGATGCCCCGCGGGTAGTTGGTGGATGCTGAGCCACTCTGCGGCCCGGCGATGGTCAGCAGGTTGGGGAATCCGTTGACCATCAGACCGATGTAGGTGACGGGCCCGTCCCCCCACTTGTCCCGCAGCTTCAGGCCGCCGCTGCCTTGGAAGTCGATGCGGTCGAAGGCGCCGGTGATGGCGTCGAAACCCGTGGCGTAGACGATGAGATCGAACTCATAGTGCTGATCGGTCGTCTGGACGCCGGTCGGGGTGATCTTCGTGATCGGCGTCTCCTGCAGATCCACCAAGTCCACGTTGGGCCGGTTGTACGTCTCGTAGTAGAGCGTCTCGAGCGGGACCCGCTGCACGCCGAAGCCGTGGTCTTTGGGGACGAGCTTCTCGGCGATGACCGGATCGTCGACCCGCTCGCGGATCTTGTCGCCAATGAACGCCGACAGCTCCGCGTTGGCCTCTTCGTCGAAGAAGATCTCGCGGAAGTTGGCCATCCAGATGCCGAATCCCGGCTCCCCGTACAGCTTCTCCCACATCGCCCGGCGCTCTTCGGGCGGCACGTTCCAGAAACCGCGACGGTCTGGCTCGTGCTCGAAACCGCCAGGGGTGCGGGCGCACTTGTCGAAGATCTCGTCGTAGCGGGCTCGGATGCCCGCCATCTCGGAATCGGAGATCTCGCTGTTGTGCAGCGGTGCACACCAGTTCGGCCGCCGCTGGAAGACCGTCAGGTGCTCGGCCTGCTCGCCGATGGCGGCGATGGCCTGCACCCCCGTGGCGCCGGTGCCGATGACCGCGACTCGCTTGCCCTCGATCTCGACCGGTTCGGCCGGCCAGTGGTAGGTGTGGAACGACGGGCCCCCGAACACATCAGTGCCGTCGGCGTTGACGCCTTCGATGCGGGGATAGGTCGGCGCGGACAGCAGGCCCAGTGCGGTGAGCAGGAAGCGGGAGGACAGGTCGCGACCGTCGGCAAGGTGCAGCCGCCACATATTGTGGGTGTCGTCGAAGTGCGCCCATTCCACAGTGCAGTCGAACTGCATGTACTTGCGCAGGTCGAACTTGTCGGCGACGTAGTTCAGGTAGCGCAGGTTCTCGGACTGGCCCGAGAAGCGCTCTTGCCAGTGCCACTCGTCGAGCAGCTCGTCGGAGAACGAGTAGCCGTAGGTGTAGCTCTCGGAGTCGAAGCGGCAGCCGGGGTAGCGGTTCCAGAACCACGTGCCGCCCAGGTCGCTGCCCATCTCGAGCACGGTCGCATGGACACCGCGTTCGGCGAGCCGGTACATCTGGTAGATGCCGGCAACGCCTGCACCGATGATGATGACCTCGTAGTCGGGCTCGTCGCTGGTGCTGCCGTTCGTCGTGCCGTTGGTCGTTGCTGCTGCCATGTCTGGATTCCCCCCGGTGAAATCGCTCGGCGCGTCGCCGTATCGGACGACTTGAAAGCGGCGAAGCCGTCCCGGCCCGCTCGAATGCGCTCGATTGATCTGCCTCCCCACAATAGTCGAACGGGCCTTAGGAAATTTTCAGACGGCACGGCGTCGGCGGGCCGGCCAGCCCGAGCTTGCCGGCTTGGCCCTAATCTCCGGCCATGGTTCAGCCACTCCGATTCGGTGTCGTTCACGATCTTCGCAGCCCGCCCGGCAGCGAGGTGTCGTTGCAGGAGATGTACGCACAGGCGCTCGACCAGATCGAGATGGCCGACGAGCTGGGCTTCGATCTGGCGTGGTTCACCGAGCATCACTTCCTCGACGATGGCCACCTGCCGAACTTCGTGCCGGTAGCGGGCGCTGTTGCCGCTCGCACGTCGAGAATTCGCATGTCGACCGACATCCTGCTGGCACCGTTCGCCCATCCGATCCGGCTCGCCGAAGACTTGGCGATTCTCGACAACATCTCCAATGGGCGCATCGAGCTGGGCATCGGCATGGGCTACGCGGCCCACGAGTTCCGCGGTTTCGGGATCCCGCAGTCCCGCCGGGTGTCGCTGACCGAGGAGCTGGTACAGATCCTGCGGCTGGCGTGGAAGGGCGAGCCGTTCAGCTTCCATGGGAAGCGCTACCAGTTCGACGACCTGCTGGTGACCCCCGCACCGGTGCAGCCCGGCGGACCGCCGCTGTGGATTGCCGGCATGAGTACCAATGCGGCCGTCCGGGCCGCTCGCTTCGACACGCATCTGCTGCCCCAGGGCGCACCCGAGGTGGTGATGGATCCGTGGAAGGCGGAGCTGCGGTCGACCGGACGTGACCCCGACGACTACCGCGTGGGCATCATCCGCTCGGTCTTCGTGACCGACGACGCCGAGCGTGAGTGGAACCCGATCAAGCCAGCGGAGCGTTACCGGCTCGGGGTGTACGCCAAGTTCTTCGCCGAGACGCCCGACACGTTCACTGCGTTTGATCTGACGAAGGGTGCGATTCCTCAGAATTGGATTGTCGGCGACGAGGACTATTGCGTCGCCGAACTGGTCGACTTCATCACGCGCTACGGACTTACCGACGTGTGCACCTGGGGTGCCTCGCCCGGCATGGCCCCGTCGCTGTTCAACTCGTCGCTCGAACGGCTCGCTCGCAATGTCATCCCGCGGGTGCGCGCCGCCGTCGAGGGCGGGGGCGATTGATCGCTATCGCCGGACTCTCCGTAGCCGGCGTCCGAGCTGGGTCACCGGCCAGACGCAGCGGTCAACGGCTGGCGTGATCGACCAGCCAGCGGAAGCAGGGGTCGGCCAGCGCTCCGGTCATCAGCTCGGGATGCCATTGCACGGCGATGATCGGGAACTCGGCGTGCTCCATGCCTTCGATGATCCCGTCGGGGGAGTGAGCGGTGGCGACGTAGCCGTCTCCGAGCTGGTCGGCGGCTTGGTGGTGCAGTGAGTTCACGGCGACCTCCGGCCCGTACAGGCGCCGCAATTCGCTGCCTTCGGTGGTGGTCACGACATGCGGCGTGGCGTCGGGAGGTCCGTCCACGAACGCGTGAGCAGGCAGGTCCGGGTGCAAGGTGCCGCCGGCCGCGACCGTGAGGAGTTGGATGCCGCGGCAGATGCCCAGCACCGGCACGTCGGCGGTCACGGCGGCGTCGAGCAACTCAAGCTCGAAGGCGTCGCGCAGCGGAATCTGACCGTCTGGCACGACGGCGTCGTCCGGCGTGTCGAAGGCGCTCACGGCGCTGGCACCGGACCCGTCTCCAGCTTCGGTGACCAGCCGGTCGGCGTACAGGCTCGCGGCCACGTCTTCGCCGCCGGTGAGCAGTACTCCGTCGAGTCGGGGGGCAATGTCTGTGGGGTCAGCGTCGAGCGGCAGGTAGACCGCAATGCCGCCAGCGGCGTTCACGGCCTGGGCGTAGTGGGCGATGTACAGGTCGACGTCGACATCGGTGAACACCGGCGGGAAGCCACCGATTCGTGATCCTTTGCGTCGGCGTCCGACGAGCCCGATCAGCGGTTTCGGCACTCGTCCACCCTAGATGGGTCGTTTCAAGACCCCCTCCGCCACACCATTCGCGGGCACGCGCAAGTACGGTCAAGCCCATGGTGGTGCGTTGCCCGAGCTGCCACGGCGGGCTGGGCCGGGAGCGAGGTCGGGAGGCGTTCGCAAGTGCCGACTGAACGCGAAGAACCGGTGGTGGTCGTGCCGCTGGAGCCGGCTGACGGCGGGTCGTCGACCATCGAGATCGAGCAGGGCTCTGATGGGCCGCGAAAGCGCTGGTGGCTGGTAGCGACGATCGCCGCCGCTCTGCTCGTCGCCGCTGTTGCTGTCAATTCGCAGCTTGGAACAAGCCGGGGCGCTGACGATGCCGAGACGGCAGAAGCGGTGGATGGCGCAAGCGCGGACGGATCGTTGCCCGATGATCCAGCGGCACCGGAGGCGACGACCTCCGAATCGGAGACACCGGCGCCGCCGGAGCCGGACATTTCAGGCGACGAGCGCGCAGGTGTGGGCGACGAAACCGGTGCGGAGCCGTCGCGGGCTTTCGGTGAACCAGAGCACCCGGTCTCGGGAGTGGAGCCGTACATCCCCAGCCGAATCCGGTCCGATGAGCCTGGTCCGCCTGCGGAATTCTGTGCTGGCAGCTTTTCGGCGACCCGATTCCAGCTTTCGCTGCGGTTCGCCAGCACGAAACCGGAGGGCGTTGACTACCTGTCGTGGGCGCCGGACTGCCGGAGAATGGTGTTCCGGGTTGGGAGCACGCTGTGGGTGGCGGATGCCGATGGCACGAGCGATCTACCGTTTCTCACCGCTCAGCATGGTCTGAGCGCGCCTGCGTGGTCACCCAGTGGCCGGTGGATCGCTTTCTCGCAGGGAGCGATTGTCGACGGGGAGCGGGCGAGTCACATCTACATCGTTCAGTCCGATGCGCTGGGTCTCACGCAGATCACGGACGGTGTGGTCTTGGACCAAGACCCAGCCTGGTCTCCCGACGGGACGCGGATCGCGTTCTCGCGCCGAGCACGGGCCAGCGAAGAGTCAGCCACGGGCCAATTCGACCAGTACATCGTGGTGGTGGAGCTCAACACCGGCAGCGAGCAAGTGCTGACTGCAGGCGGTGAGCACGAGTCCGCACCGTCTTGGTCTCCTGATGGCGAATCGGTCAGCTATCGCTCGGGCGGCTCGCTGATGCAGTTGCGACTCAATGACGCCGTCGAGTTCGAGCGGCTCGCAGGCATAGTGGGGCGCGGTGCATCGTGGTCGCCGAATGGTTCGCGAGTCGCAGCATTCCGGGACTGGTTCGACGGCAGAGCGACGATCGTGGTCAGTGACCTGCCGGGGCTGTATCCCGGGGATCAGCATGTGATTGCTGTGGAGGGTCTCGAGCAGGCTTCGCCCACCGTGGTGCCGACGCTGCGGTGGAGCGCTGACGGCCAGCGCCTGCTTTTCCACAGCTCCGACACGCCTGTCAGCCACTGGGCGCACTCGATCGTGGTTCCAAGACCAGCCCGCTCGGCGGAGTACTGGGCGATGCTGGATGTCGCCGAGGGGGTCGTGCGGGAGGCCGGGTACGAGGTAGTCGCCGTTCAGCATTCAGTTGCGGTCGAAGCAGAGTTCTCGGTTCGGGGTCGGGCCGGCGAGACGACGATCGAGGCCTGGATCGCATTCGGGCGCAGCGAGCCGCGCCGCTTCTTTGAGGTCATCGAGAACCCGCATTCGGAATTGCCCGGCATCCGCCGCAGTCCCGAACGGATCGGCGTGTGGTTCGAGTGCGAGGGGGTGTACGGCGAGGTACTCGCCTTCTCGCAGGCTGCCGCCGATGCTCTCGCTGCAGACCTGATGCCAGCCGCGTGCCCTGCCAACTAGCTCATACTCAAGTGCAGGTAGTTGCTCACTCGCCCATTCGTGTTGCACCGCGCCGGTATGGTCGCGCCGATGAGTGGTCTTGCTCGGAGGCGCAGCAGCGGTACCGACGGCAGCGAGCTGTTCATCGTGGACAACTCGGTGTCGGGCTGGACCGGGCTGGAGTACCTGCGGCAGTGGTGCGAGATCTCGCGCAGCTTCGACATTGCCACCGGGTTCTTCGAGATTGGATCACTGCTCGATTTAGACGGGCACTGGCAGCAACTCGACAAAATTCGCATTCTCATGGGCGAGGAGGTGTCGCTGCGCACCAAGCAGGCCTTCACGACGGCTCTCGCCGAACGCATGGACCGTCTCGACGGGAGCTTGGAGGGCGAGAAGGACCAGAACCCCTTCTTGGCAGGAGTCGACGGGATCGTCCAGGCGTTGAAGAGCGGCCAGATTGAGTGCCGTGTCCTGCGCAAGTCGAAGTTTCATGCCAAGGCCTACATCACACACTCCAAGCTCGATGTGGTCGGTGCCAGGGCGCTGGTGGGTTCGAGCAACTTCACTCGTCCGGGGCTCACGCGAAATATCGAGCTGAACATCCAAGTGCAAGTCGGGGCCGAGGTCGCACAGCTGCAGGACTGGTTCGATGAGCACTGGGACCGCGCTGAGCCGGTCACCGACGAAGTGCTGCAGACGATTAGGCGCCACACCGCCGAACTGACGCCGTTCATCGTGTACGCCAAAGCGCTGCACGAGTACTTCCGGGGCCATGAGCTTCCGGGTGGCGAGTGGGATCGAACAGGATCCAAGGTGTTCGACCAGCTCGACCAATACCAGCGCGAGGCGTACTGGTCGCTCATGAAGATCGCCCGCCAGCACGGCGGGGCATTCCTGTGCGATGGCGTCGGATTGGGCAAGACCTTCGTCGGCCTCATGCTCATCGAACGCCTCGTGTTGCGCGAGGGAAAGCGAGTCGTGCTGTTCGCGCCGAAGGCAGCGGTTGAGGGTGTTTGGATACCGCACCTAAGTCAGTGGCTCGGCCACATCGGAGGTGCGGGTGGCGGTACTGACTTTTCCAACCTCGCGGTCTTCGCTCACACCGACCTGAGTCGTGGCGGCGACTACCCCGAACGGTTCGAGCGGATCGCCGGATTGGCCGATGCCGTGGTGGTCGATGAAGCCCACCACTTCCGGAACCGTGGTCGTCAGGGCGTGTACGAGGGTCCGGGAGGCGATGACACCCGCTCGCGCTATTGGCGGCTGTTCGATCTCATCCATGGCGCGCCTGACCCTCGCACCGGGGTGCGCAGCGCCTCTCACCGGCACAAGCAGCTGTTCATGCTGACAGCGACGCCGATCAACAACCGCGTTACCGACCTTCGCCACATGATTGAGCTGTTCACCGCGGGGGACGACAGGTACTTCGCGCAGACGTTGGGGATCAACAACCTGACTACCCACTTCCGCAACGTCGAACGTGCGCTCGAAGGACGTCCCAGCGACGCTGATGATGGCCAGCCGGTGCTGTTCGAGCTCGCCGATGAGAGCATCGGCAAGATCGGAACAGGGGCGATCTCTCGTGAGCTGGTCGTGCAGCGCAGCCGCGTGTACGCCAAGCAAAGCCAAATCGCGCAGGGTGCCAGCGCAGCGATGTTCCCTCGCCGACAGGAGCCCGAAGTCGCCGACTATTCGATTCGTAAGTCGTACGGCGAAGTGCTCGACATGTTTGAAGAGGCCTTCAAGCGCGAGAACCCGCTGTTCACGCTGCCGATCTACTACCCGTTGCACTACTACATCGGCGACAGCGCCGACATCAATCCTCTGGAAGAGAATCGCCAGAGACAAGTGGTCGGCCTCATCAGGTCGATGTTCCTGAAGCGTTTCGAGAGCAGCGTTTTCGCGTTCCACCTGTCGCTCGACAGGCTCATGCGCAAGCTGCTGGCCTTTGCGCGGTCGAACGTCGAGACGACGCGTGAACGCGCCGAACTCGACCAATGGACCTATGACAACGCTGAGATCATCGGCTTCCGTCCGGAACAACAGCTTGGCCTCGATGTCGATGACGATGAAGCTGATGGCGACGGAGACAGCGAGGACATCGTTCCGCCAGAGTGGGAAGAGGCAGCCGAGAAGCTGAACCGCGATGAGTACGACGTCTCCGCCATCCTGGTTGAGGTCCGGCACGACCTGAATCGCATTGCTGGGTTCCTGGCCAAGACCAAGGAGTTCAAGCCCAGCGATGACGACAAGCTGCGCCGGCTCATCGAGTTGCTGAAGAGCGATGAGGTGCGGGAACGCAAGGTGCTCGTGTTTACGGAGTTCGCCCACACGGCCCGGTACTTGGCGAAGCACCTGCGCGAAGCGGGCATCACCGGACTAGCGCAGCTCGATGGCGGCTCCTCAGCCCGGCGTGCTGCGGCGATACGCCGGTTCGCTCCGTACTACAACGGCACTTCGCCAAGCGACTTGGAACCGGGTGAGGAGATCACTGTCCTGGTATCGACGGACGTCTTGTCCGAGGGCCTGAACCTGCAGGACGCGACCCTGTTGATCAACTACGACATCCATTGGAATCCGGTGCGACTCATGCAGCGCATCGGCCGCGTGGATCGCCGCATGAACCCCGCGATCGAAGAGCAGATCAAAGCCAACAACGCTGCCGTCGGTGCGGAACGTGGCGAAGTGAAATTCTGGAACTTCCTGCCGCCGGATGACCTCGACCGGATCTTGAAGCTGTACGGGCGGGTGAGCGGCAAGACGCTGTTGATCTCGAAGACCTTCGGTATTGAGGGCCGCAAGCTTCTGACGCCCCAAGACGACTACGAGGCTCTCAGGGAGTTCAATGCTGGCTACGAGGGTGAGGTGACGTCGATTGAGCAGATGCACTTGGAATACCAGGACTTGCTCCGCGAACACCCTGGCCTCAGCGACCGCCTTGAAGCGTTGCCGGGCGCGACCTTCTCAGGTCGTGAGCGTGATTCACAGTTGCCGGCTTGGAAGTCTCGCGATCCGAAGCTGCCCGGAACCCCGGCCTCCCTTCAAGACGACGCGGACGAAGGCGTGCGCGGCGTGTTCTTGTGCTACACGCTGCCAGCACTGGACACCGAGACCGGCACATTCACCCTCGAAGCTGGGTCAACGCGTTGGTACCTCTACGACGCCGACACCGATGTGATTCACGAGGCGGACGATGACATCGGTGATATCGCTCAGAGCATCCGGTCGATGCCGAAGACTCCGCGCCGAACCAGTTTCGACCCTGCCGATTTGGTCAAGGTGCGCGGTCGCGTGCTCGTTCACATCGCCAATGGCTATGAACGAGTGGCCCAGGTCCCGGCCGACGCGCCACGTCCGCGTCTCGACTGCTGGATGGAGTTGAACTGATGGCTGAGCCACGGCCGATGCTGAGCGGTGCCGTGCTGCGGCGTATCCGCACCCAGTCCGATCTTTTCGAATACCTGGCCGATGAACTCGACTGGCCGCTCGATGTCGCAGACATGGACGAAGAGCTCCTGACGTGGGAGTGGCTGCCGGACGAGGTCGGCATCGATCCGGCTGAGATGTCGAGCCTGCGACGGCTGCGCCAGTTGCGGCCGCTGAGTGCCGACCAGCCGTGGGGCATCTTCTTTGTCGAGTTCGACCGCGAACGGCTGCCCGTCACTCAGTTCCGCCGTGTGGCCCAAGCATTCGCCCGCCGGCGGAGCCAACGGGCACCGGGCGATAACCGACCGCGTTGGGACGCCGAGAATCTGCTGTTCGTGGTGACCACTGGAGGTGACCAGACGGTGCAGCTGCATCTGCTGGCGCTGTGGAACCGCGAAGGGCGTGCAGACGAAATCCGCTCGTTGGCGTGGCGGCCTCGCCAAGGCAGCGACCGTCACTTGGCGCGGCTGCATCACGAACTGCTGCCCCGCCTGGCATGGCCTGCCGACGATCAGGCAATCGCGGACGCATGGACGGTGCAATGGCGTGAGGCGTTCAAGCTGCCGCTCGGTGCCGCTATCTCGACTGCTTCCCGACTGGCTGAGCAGATGGCTGCCTGCGCCAGCGACCTCCGCGACCAGATCGCTGAAGCGTTGGCTGCCGAAGGGGGATCGGGTCCGTTCACGGCCATGCTCGGCACGGTCCGCTCGCAGCTGATCGCCGATGTGGACGAGGCCCGCTTCGCCGACATGTGCGCGCAGACGCTCGTCTACGGATTGCTGTCGAGCCGGGTCACCTCGCCGGAGGACTTCGGCACCTCGCCCGTGTACTCCTCGGTGCCGCTGTCCAATCCATTCTTGGAGGCGTTCTTCGAGCAGGTGCATGACGAGGCCAGCGTGCTTGATCTGGCTGGTAGCGGCCTCGATCATCTCATCGCTGATCTGCGGGTCAGCAACGTCGAAGCGATCCTCGACCAGTTCGGCACGACCGCGAAAGGCGGCGACCCGGTCATCCACTTCTACGAGGAGTTTCTGAAGCAGTACGACCGCAAGCTGCGCGCCGACGCCGGAGCGTTCTACACGCCCCAGCCCGTGGTCGACTTCATGGTGCGCGCAGTCGACGAGGTGCTGCGCGAGCGATTCGGCCTCGCCATGGGCATAGCTGACTCCTCCACATGGACCGAGGCCGCTGAGCGCAACGGCTTCGAGGTGCCCGACGGAGTGCCCGTAGATCAGCCGTTTGTGACCATGATCGATCCAGCCACGGGAACCGGCACATTCCTGGTGGCCTGGCTGCGCCAAGCCCGCGAATCGTTCCTGTCGAGCGGCGGCAGCGAGAATGACTGGCCGGAGCACTTGCGTCGCCATGTGCTTCCGCAGATGCATGGCTTTGAGCTGATGCTCGGCCCCTATGCGATAGCGCACCTCAAGGTGGCCTTGGAGCTTTACACCCACGGCGTTGCCGATGCGAATGTGAACGTGCTGCTTACCGATTCGCTTGAGCACCAAGCGGCCCAAGGCCAATTCGGCACGATGGTCGACCCGATCTCCGTCGAGGGCGGGGCCGCTGCGGACCTCAAGGCGCAGAAGCGCTTCACAGTCGTGATTGGCAACCCTCCATACGACCGCGAACAGAAGGCCTTGGGCGATACCGGCAAGCGAAAGGGCGGCGTCATCCGGTTCGAGACTCCCGGCGTCGAGGGTTCGCCGCTGCTGCGAACGGTCACTGAGCCGATGAGCCAAGCCGGACTCGGTGGCCATCTCAAGAACGTCTACAACGACTACGTCTACTTCTGGCGCTGGGCAGTGTGGCAGGCCACTGAACTGCCGCCCGGGCCCGGAGTGGTGGCGTTCATCACTGCATCGTCGTATCTCGACGGCATCTCAATGGGCGGGGTGCGCAACTTGCTGCGTCAGGCGTTCGACGAGATGTGGATCGTCGATCTCGGGGGCGAGGGCCGAGGCGCCCTCACGGAAGAGAACGTGTTCGACATCCAAACGCCGGTCGCGATCGCTATCGGTGTCCGGACTGGCGCCGAGTCCACGGGCGAATGTGTTGTCCATTACCTGCGTGTCGAAGGTGACAGAACCGACAAGTTCGCTCGCTTGCGCCGCATGAAGCTCGGCAGCCAATCCAAACGAGTGAACGGCGAGGGTTTGGAACGCCTCGTCCCGCTGAGTGCCCACGAATATCACGACTGGCCCGACGTAACCGGCCTTTTTCCCTGGAGTCACTCCGGGTGCCAGCTCAAGCGCACGTGGCCCATCGCCGAGTCCAAGAGCCTTCTCCAGAGGCGTTGGAGGACGCTGCTCACAGCCGTGCCACGACGACGAAACGATCTCATGCGCGCGACCGACTCCCGGAATGCGGCCGCCACGCCACTGCCCATAGCGGGCGGTGGTCGAAGACTGCGGTCGCTGAATGCCATCGGTCGCGACGGTTCACCAGAGGGCATTGAGCGCTACGGCTATCGCAGCTTTGACCGCCAATGGATCATCGCTGATAACCGGCTCGCGGACCGCCCGCGGCCCGATCTGTGGCGGGTTCGTGGTAGCAGTCAAGTGTTCTTGACCACCCTCACCTCAACCAAGCTCGGTTGGGGTCCTGTGCTCACCGTTTCGCCCTACGTGCCCGACCTCGACCACTTCCGCGGTTCCTACGGCGCCAAGAATGTGATGCCGCTGTATCGCGACGCTGAGGCAGAGACAACCAATGTCACCGAAGTCGTCTTGACGGCCCTCGGCAATGTACTTGGTGAGGCTCCGACTTCCGAAGATCTCTTGGCCTACGGCTACGGCCTCGGCGGAACTTCGGCGTTCAGTGAGCGGTTCGGTGACCAACTAGCCGAAGCCGCTGGACCCGTCCGCATGCCGATGACGAGCGATTCGGACCTGTTCGACGAGGCCGTTGCCTTGGGGCGTGACCTCCTGTGGTGGCACACCTGGGGTGAGCGTTTCGCCCCCATCAAGAACGCCAAGCTGCCCGAAGGCCGAGCCGTCGAAGTAGCGGCCGTCAGCGGCATGCCAGAGGACTACGACTATGACCCAGAGAGCGAAGAACTCTTCGTGGGCAGCGGCGTCTTCACCCCGGTCAGCCCAGAAGTCTGGGAGTTTGAAGTCTCCGGCCTCCGAGTCCTACCGTCATGGCTCGGCTACCGGATGAAGACTCGCAAGGGCAAGAAATCCAGTGAACTCGAAGACATCCGCCCGACCCGCTGGACCCAATCCAAGGAACTCCTGCTCCTGCTCTCGATCCTCGAACACACCATCGAGGTCACCCCGCAGGCCGCCGACATCCTCGAACGCATCGTGAACGGCCCACTCATCCCCGCCGCCGACCTCCCAACCCCCACTCCCGCCGAACGCAAACCCCCGAAATTCCTAAGCAAGTGAGCCACCTTAGGGTCATTCGCTCTATGCCGAAGGGTGCCAAGTCAAAGAGGAGTTGCGATCGGATCAAGCTCGGGATTACTTAGAACTAGGTCCTACCGATGTCCCGAGAGCGGATTATAGATCTCGTTTGGCCACACGATCGAGTTCGACGATACACTTTGGCTGACTCTGGGCAATGATAGAGAGGTAAGATGAACTCAAATGCAAACGAACGGGAATTAACCGGAATCATATTGTCGACTAGACCCGTCGATTTTCCTGAAGACGGTCACTCTGTCTGCTTCACGCGAGATGCCTTGGAAGGAGTGGCGGCTCAAATCAACGAGCGCCAGATACCTCTCAACCGCGAGCATTTGCGGTTTGTGCCTCCGCTCGGACACGTCACATCTGCTCAAGTCGAAGAAGCCGAAGATGGCGAATTCGAGCTGCATGTCAAGGGTACGTACGTCACCCAGACGGTTGAAGAACGCGATCTTGATCTATCGCTGTCGTCAGATGGATTGCTCAATGCTGCCGATGTCCAACTTCAAATCAACGTCGAATTTACGCCAAGGAACTTCGACCCAGACGTAGCGACTGAGATTGCCGATCATCTTGGCGACAAGGCACGGCAGAATGAGAGATGGGCAGAGCTACCGCCTCTAGAATTTGCCCTTGTAGTGCCCATGCTGTGGGGTGCTGTCCGCTTCGCAGGCGCGTTCTTTGACGCATTGGGGCAAGCGGCGGGGCAGAGTCTTGCTTCCAAGGTTGCAAGTTGGTGCCGGCGAAGTCGGCAACCCGAGCGCGTTCCAGTCATTGCCATCTATTTCGAAATGCCTAATGGGCGCTTCGTATCCGGATACAGCATCTCATCGGGTCGTGACGCAGAAAGCGCTGTTAGCCAGCTTCTTCAACATGCAGAGTGTCTGGCGGAAATTGCCGGATTTCTGAGTCAGAGTCAGATACTCCCGGGCATGAGGGATGCGGCATTCTTCCTGCAGGACGGAGAATGGCAACTCGGATGGTGGAACGATGATAGGAATGTCTATGAGACGAGCTGGTTTCGAGGCAATAGGCCGGACCTAAGTCAATTCTTGGACGGGCCGGAGTAGCCATTAGCTATGAAACGGATTGGAAAATGATGTGAATCAGTCAACGTCGGTTCATTGAGTTCTAGGGCAAGCACTTGGCCATTCCAGTTGGAGACTAGTGTGATTCGAGAGATCCACTATCGAACTCAGTAATGGAGTTTATCCAAATGGATGACGCTGGCAACAATGCTGCCGATGCCAATCTACGTGCTCCGAGATCCGAAACGAGTGGTCAAGCACTGTTTCTGACGAAACTGCTACCAAGATCTAGAGGTCCTAGAATGTTCTCCATTTATCGTGCGATCTATTTGGCCCGTATCTGGCTGATACGGGCGGTGCCAACTGCCGTCGTATTCTTCGTACTCCTTACGCTTGAAGCCATTGCGTTGGCACTTGTATCGATTGTCGTATTCCAAGGTCTAAAGTTGATAAATCTCTTGCTAGGGCAACCCATGCCACGCTGGTGGCGAGCATGGGGCGCATGGCGGATTGCGCGCAATAGCTCTAGTGGCGTACGCGTGCGTGACATGTTGCACAAGGCACGATGTCCTGGCTCCAAAAAGCCACCCCGGTCTAGTAGAGATTCCCAGTCGTTCGAATGTGCCCATTGCTGGTACGAAACCGACGTCGTGAACGGCCGAGTCGCTGCCCACCTACTGCCACAGATGCACTTGGGGGCGGAACCGATTCCAGTCGTGTGTGACCCTCGTATCGCAACTCTTACGCTTCGAGAATGGCGCAGCGACATTTGAACTAGTGCCTCGAGTTTTGTGCTGTACGAGTAATGATACGAGTCTAAGTGTGTGGTTGATACGAATGTGCTATGGCCGCTGCGGCAGACGGTGCCAGCATCCATTGTTCGTGAGCAGTGCGACAAACGGCGGTCTCGGGTTGACGTCGTCTACAATGTTCGCTACGTGGTCCCAGGCAGTGGGGCCGACAATAGAGAGCGATCGAGATGCGCACCTTGCCGACCGTCACGCCGACACCCGAGCAGCTGAAGGTGCTCGCCGATGTCAAGCCGGGGTTCCGAATAATTCGGGGTGCTGCAGGAAGCGGCAAGACCACGACGGCTCTCTTGAGGCTGAAGGAGCAGATCCGGGTTCGCTTGGATCGACGCGAACGTCTCGGCCACGATGCGCCCGTACGCGTGCTCGTCCTGACCTTCAACAGGACTCTTGAGGGCTACATCACCGAACTCGCTCGGAACTCGGCGCCGCAGGACGATGCGCTGGACCTAGAGATCAAGACCTTCAGCCGGTGGGCAAGGTCGCTCGTGGGCCGTGTTGACATCGTCGGCGGCGATGAGACCTCGGCAATGCTCCGGCCACACACCGATGGTTTCGCTACGAATCGCCAACATGAATTCTTCGTTGACGAAGTCCAGTACGTCATGGGCCGTTTCGAGTATGACCCCGTTAACTTCGATCCGGACGATCTCTCGGGCTACCTCACGGTTGATCGGGAAGGCCGAGGCAAGGCTCCGCGTGTCGCCCGTCCGACGCGTGAGAAGTTGATCTATGGCGCCATACCCGCCTATATGGACTCCAAGCGGCAGCGCGGGAAGATCGACTGGAGCGATCTCTCGATGCTCGCCGCCGCGGCCGCGTCCTACAAGGCCTACGACGTTGTGATCGTTGACGAGGCGCAGGATTTCTCGGCCAACCAGATACGCGCCATTCAGCAACACCTACAGGACCCGCACAACACGACATTCGTGCTCGACGCCGTGCAACGCATCTACCCGCAGTACTTCAAGTGGCGCGAGGTTGGCATCAACGCTCGTCCGGAGATCATCCACACCCTCAAGACGAACTATCGCAATACCGCCGAGATAGCAGCCTTCGCCTACCCGCTGGTCAACGGGCTCCCGCTCGAGGATGACGGCACGCTGCCAGACTTCGAAGCGTGCCGCCGTTCAGGATCAAAGCCGCTGGTGGTGGCGGGTAAGTACAGCGATCAGCTCAGGATCATGATCGACCGGCTCGAACTGACGGCCGATCTTGAGAACGATTCCGTCATTTTACTGCAGACGCGTGGCGGCGGTTGGTTCAGCGAGGCGCGCAAGGTGCTGGCCCAGCGCGTAATTCCCTACTGCGAACTGACAAGGCAGAACGAGTGGCCCACCGGTCCCGAGGTCGCCGCCTTGTGCACGATTCATTCCGCGAAGGGCCTCGAATTTGACCACGTACTGCTTCCCGGCCTGAGCCAACGGGTCACTCCGCATGGCACCGATGACGGCGACGCCGATCTCGAACGGCTTCGCCGCATGATGGCGATGGCCGTAGGCAGGGCCCGCAAGTCCGTGATGGTCGGATACAAGCCAGGTGAGGAATCTTCGCTGATCGGCTTGCTCGACCCCTCAACGTACGAGCTGGTCTCGGCATGAGCACTGGCAAGCGGGTGCCGGAATCAGAGCCGCAGACGCGAGAGCAGGTGCGGGAAGCTCCACGGTGCCCAGAAGTTGCTAAAGCTGCGACCGAACGCAGTATCACCAGCATCGTGCACTTCACGACAGTCAAGGGGCTTGTGGGGATTCTGTACAGCAAGGCCGTGAAGAATCGCCAGGATCTTCCAGCGGACGAATTAGTGCAGCATGTCTTCGAGCCCAACGCCGTCGATCGGCACCTTGACGAGCGCTGGCACACCTACGTCAACTTGTCGGTGACAGACATCAACTTTCATATGTTCAACTTCTCGCGGCGCAGACGCCCAAAGGAAGAATGGGTGATCCTGAAATTCGGTCCTGAGATCCTCGGTGATCCCGGCGTCGTGTTCTGCACGACGAACAACATCTACCCAGCCGCGCAGCGCTGGGGCGACCTCCAGGGCTTCGAGCAGCTCTTTGCGCCGAGCGTCGCTGGCCGGTACGGACATCCGACTGAGCGAAGCGGCAAACCGGCCAACCGCACTACGGATCGGCAGGCCGAGGTGCTGTACCCGTTCGAGCTGCCGCTAACGCATCTGCACGAGATCACCGTTGGCAACGATGACGCCTACGAGGCAGTTATCGCAGCCCTGAGTCACTTCCCAATCGAACCTAGAGTCGAGATCAACCCGGAGGCGTTCCGATGACCGAGGCGACGCACGCCGTCCATCAGCAATCGGGTCTCTTCCCGAGCGACGGCAGTGGCGACCCCGCGACTGCCGAGGATCGTGCCCACTCGGCGAAGTCGGATACGGGCGAGGAGGGCCGTGATCCCGTTGTCGACAGCGTGTCTGGGCCTCGCATTGAGGGTCTACGCGAGTCCAGGGATGTCCCCGGATCACACGCGGGAGCGGTATCCGAGTCGCGGATACGGAATTCGATGCTGTGGGCTGCGTACGGCGACGCGCTCGGCTTCATAAGCGAGCTGACGGATCGCAAGGGCCTAGAACGCCGCACACATGGCCAGCCATTGGACCGGCTCATGGCCTGGCGGCGACGCGTTGGCGGCAGGCAGGGGACCGAGGTTGGGCTGCCTCCGGGGTGCTGGTCCGACGACACTCAGCTCCGAATGGCGGTGAGCAGGTCCATGACCGGCCGCGGATTCGACGTCGAGACGTTCGCTCGGATCGAACTTCCGGTCTGGCCCTCGTATTCCTTGGGAGGCGGCCGGGCGTCCAAAGCGGCCGCGAGGAACCTAGGCAAGCCCCGGACGCTGTGGTACGCCAACACGTTTCGTGGATGGGTCGACGCGGGTGGCAACGGCGCCGCGATGCGCATCCAGCCGCATGTGTGGGCATCAAGAGACCGGCTGGACGACTTTCTGCTCGAAGTGATCGCCGACAGCGTCTGCACCCACGGCCATCCGCGCGCCATCGTGGGTGCCTGCTTCCACGCGGCGACACTCGCCCATTGCTTGAGACACGGCTCTGTCCCTGATCTCTACGAGTGCCACCACATTGCCGCCGAGATTGAAACTTGGTTCCTGTCGGTCGAGACTCATTCGAATCTGGGATCCACTTGGATGAGACTCTGGCAGGACACCGCGAGGATGTCGTTCGAAGAAGGGTGGCATGCAGCCGTTGGCGAACTGCATCAGGCCATCGGCGATGCTGAAGGCTGTGTCGGCACGGCCAAGCACGCCGATGTGGCCTACCGAGAGATCGTTGACCGCCTCAACCTGACCGATTCTCGCCAGCGCGGCAGCGGGATCCTGACGACCGTCGCTGCCGTGGCCGTGGCAGTCGTAGCTCGTGACGCATATGAAGCGGTCGTCGTAGCCGCTAACGCGGTAGGCACCGACACCGACACGATCGCCACCATGGCCGGCGCGCTGCTGGGTGCCTGCCATTCGGCTGGTCTGCCGCCTGAAGAACCTCTCGACAGTGGCTATCTGCAGAGCGAAGCACGTCGTCTGGCTGCTCTCGGCCGAGGTGAATCGGCTAAGGCACACGCTTATCCGGACGTTCTGACGTGGACGGCGCCGAAAGCCCAGGCGGATGCACTCGTCATGAACGACGGCCGCTTGGTGGTCGAGGGCCTCGGGCCAGTGCAGGAAATCGGAGGTGAGATCATTCGCGCGGCCAATGACGACTTTGGCTGGCAATGGGTGATGACAACCTTCGGCCAAACGCTGTTGATCAAACGGCGCCCGAGCCTTCGGGAACTCAGCGAGGGCAACAAGATTGAACTGCCGCTGACGAAGCGGAAAGAGGCGATTCGTCGCAAATCGAACCCCGCCCGGAAGGCAGCAAGCAGTTCGCCGCCTAAGCCGCTGGATCGTGGACTGTGCGTGGACGACGCTATCGATCACGCGAGGAAGAACATCTCCGAAGACAAGGCCCTCGGTTACACCGTTCGGCGGGTGGCGCGGGATGGCACGATCGCCGACCTCGCTGCCTTGGTGACGGCTCTCCGCGACGATCTGCGCCGCTGAAGATCACTCGCCGCCAGCATCACTGAAGATGGTCAACTGGTGTCCCGACTCCCGATTGCAACCCGCCAACTCGGCTTCGGTGACGAGCCGACCGTCGCCTCGAATGTGCATCGCCGTCGGTGGGGCGTCGTCGTTGAGCAGTGCCCGCGTGATGAGCAGCCGCCGATGGCATCGCGTCGGGTCTTCTTCGCTGCACATGGCCGCAACCTGCTGCGTCGCAGCAGTGGCCATCAAGCGATGCAGCCCATCGGCGAAGCGTGAACTGCGGGCGACCAGGTCGTACATCACATTGCCGGCGTCGTCGTAGAGCTCCGGTTCCTTCGGCCGGCCGCCCAGCTCGTCACCTAAGAACAGGTAGCCGACGCCGATTTCCGACAGCAATTCCCGCAGGCGCGACTGCCTGAAATGGGGTGAGAAGCGGCTGTAGGGCTGCGAGCGGACATCGACGACCGTCTCGATGCTGTGCTGTTGGAGCAGGGCGAGGAAGCGATCTGCGGGGTGATTGGAGTGGCCGATCGTCCAGAGCTTGGAGGGCTTACCCACAGCGGAGCCTTCAGCAGCAGTTGGGCGCGTTCAATACAAGTCTGGCGCGCCCATCGACGTGCCGAGGTCATCCCTACTCAGGCTGATTGACGCTGCCATTACGCTGCCGGCCGTGCAGAGCCGGCGCCACCCGACGACGTCGGTACTCCTGCTTCGGCTGGGACCTTGGCAGGTCGAGCGGGCCGAGATGGAAGCGGGGACATTCAGGGAAGGACACGGCTACCGCGACGGCATGTCAACCCGGGAGTTGGTTGACTCGACGCGCGCTTGGTGGGTGATGAATCCCGATCGGTTGGTGCGTGACGGCATTGAGTACGCCGTAGCGGTGCATCAGGGCATCACGCGGGCTGTTGTGACGATCGAAGACTTGTTTCAACGATCGGACGGACGGTGGGCGTTCACGGCGACATTGCTGACCGACGGCCAAGTCTTCGACGAGTGGGTCGGCCTACGGGGGCGCAGCGTCGACTTCGCGCGCGGCGCTCAGAATCCGGTCACCTACTGGACGCCCGGCTGAACACGTTTGACCTTGACATGAGCAGGGTTGCCTCCGACGCAGGTGCTTGCCGGAGTGGCAGCGAGACGGTGGCTCGTCACCACTCGACGACACCGGTCGGGTTGGCGCCATAGGTGTGCACATCGAGCGGCTTGCGAGCGCACCAGTTCTCGACGGTGGCCGTGATCTAGCGGGGACGTGGCGGCAGGCTGAGTCTGGCCAGCCTGATCTTCATGTCCAGCTCGAGGCCATCCGAGAGAACGGCGTAGTTGCGGCCGTCGCATTCGGCAGTCACGACTTGGTGGAGGACTTCGTCGAATGGGTACACAGAGACGATGCAGGCCGTTGCGCTGGCCTCGCCGAGCAGAACGCGTTTCCCGTCGGGCCGAGCCCACATCACATCGGCGAACGGACCGATGGGACTGTGCGGCCAGTCGCCGATCACGAACCGATGACCCGAAGCGAACCCCACCGATGTGATCGAGCCCCGCAACGTCTCCATCACCTGCCTCCCATTTGGCGCAGTCGTCGAATCATCCTCACGTAGCGAGTTTGATCCAGACTTGGTGCTCGACAGAGGCTCTTCAGACGACCGATGGCTACTCGACATCGTCCTGACTGCCTCGTATTCGGGGCGACTCCTGGACCTGTCACAGCCCGGGGGTACGGTCGCCGTCCATGGTGACAAGGGTCGTGAATTGGAACGTGGCAAAGCGGCACGCCCCGTGGCGCGAGCTGGTCGAGATGGGCGTCGATGCGGCGCTGCTGCAGGAGGCCGGCAACTGTCCGACCGATGTTGTCGACAGGGTCGACACCGGACCCGCCGCAAGCTGGGATGCGCATCGCTGGAACTCGGACTGGTGGCATGGTCGGTGGCCGAGGCTGTTCGACCGCTGGGCGAAAGTGGTGAAGTTGTCGAACCGCGTTGACGTCGAGTGGTTCAAACAGGTCAGCCCAATCGGCAGGGTGTCCGACGACGAGATCGCCGTCAGCGGCATCGGAACGATCGCGGCGGCCCGTGTAGCGCCGGCCAGCGCCGAGCCCTTCGTAGTGGTGTCCATGTACGCCCGCTGGCTTTCACCGCACCCGTCGACGCACAGCAAGCGGGGTACCGGCTATTCGGACGGCTCGGCGCATCGGATCATCTCCGACCTCTCCGCGTTCATTGGCAGCACGGATCCCGCCACACACCGAATACTCGCTGCTGGAGATCTCAACACGTTCTACGGAGCTACCGATGACAACCGATTGGTGCTTGCAGCCCGAGACAGAACTGTCTTCGAACGGATGAATGCGCTGGGGCTGGAGTTCCTTGGTCCACAAGCACCCGAAGGCGGTCTGCAGGCCGACCCGACGCCACCGGGACTCCCGGCCGACACCCGAAACGTGCCGACGTTCTACGCAGCGGGTCAGAAGCCAGGCGCAGCGGCGAACCAGCTCGACTACGTCTTCGCGTCACGTGGCTTTCATGAGCAGGTCAAGGTTCGAGCGCTGAACTCACCCGACGAGTGGGGCTCCAGCGACCACTGCCGCATCCTCATCGAGAGCCAAGACGAGTAACGCAGAGAGCGGACTGCTCCGACGCTGGCTGCCCAAAGGCACCCCTCGACCTCAACGCCGTACTCCACTGGTGGTTGCGACAAGATGCTGGCGCACACTGCTGCGCGTCGCATGGCATGCATACTCTTGGCGGGGCGGGAGTGCGGCGCCTCACGATGTCCACATCAACTCGAGGGGAGTTCCGGTGTGCGAGACCTTGCCCACCATGCCCGAGGAACGCAGGAACGAGCCGACGCTGGTCGAGCGTGTGGCCCGCGCGCGGCGTGCCCGTGAGAAAGCAGCGGAGCGGGTGGCGCGCCGCTACGCGAACATCAAGCCCGACGAGCGTCGCTGGCGGGTGCGTGACGAACTCGATCTCGGCTCGGAGCGCCCGCATGTCAGATGAGGAGTACCTGTCGCCGCACTCTTCAGCGTGGGATCACCTCTGTCGGCTTCACGCGCGCGACGCGTTTCTCCTCGGTCCGCAACCTCGTGAGAACCTGATCGAGGGCCGCCGGGTCTCATTCCGTACAGAGTTGAACGTGCCGCGAGTCGCCGTTGACGACGATGAGCGCACCGATGCACACGTCCTCGGTGAACTCCGAGGTCTCGGCGTTTTCTCGTCTCGCTCCTACGAGCCAAGGGACGACTCTGTCGGTGCGGTTCACATCGATCAGTCGGCGACCCAGTGTGGGGCGATGTGAACAGTGCCGCGACCGTAGTCGTTCGGCATGTGTTTGAGCGGAAAGACAACGCTTGCAAGCTCAGACGCGCTGCCTTAGCAGCGGAACGTCACTTGCTGGTCGGGGTGGACCATGCCGTGCTCACCGCGAACGCCGCCATGCAGGTCGGCGAACGAAAGGGCCTGCTTCCCAGCGAAGTGCCGGAGCTTCCACCCGAAATCGACGTTGTCTGGTTGGCGCTGTCGCTCGACGACCGCGTCCTGTGGCGATTGGACAGCGACGGTTGGTGCAGTCTCGGGAGGCCCTGCTTGAATTCGAGTTCCGGCGCGGATGCTGGCTGACAACCCTGGGTTAGTGCAGCCGGTGAGCCGCAGACTCCGAAGGGCGAACGATGAATCTTGAATTGCCTGACGAATTCCCCGAAGGGGCTACCTACCTGCTCACGTGGAACCCGGACCAGTGGGAGCTGACCGTTGAGGAGTACTATGCGCGTGTCCTGATCACGGCCACGACCGGCGGGTTCATGAGCGGGTGGACGCTCGGCACAAATTACCGGCAGATGCGGCCCGGAGATGAGGTGCTGGTCTACCGCCACGGCGGCTTCGGCGGGATCGTCGCCCATGGACTCGCCGTGTGCGAACCGTACCCAGGTGACGCAGACGGCAACGAGGTGGTCGAGTCCTCGAAGGAGGCGTGGTGGGTTCAGGTCGCATGGCAGGCTTGGCAGCCGCTTGAGGTGAGGCTGCGACCTGAAGAACTGGCAGAGATTGCGCCGGTGACGTTCGGGGTTCCGATCAGAGCATCAGGGCACCGTGTCGCCGCCGAGGAAGCCGACGCCCTGCGCGACGCCTTCTACGGCTGAGCAGGGTTCGCTGATGGCATGTGTGAACGCCGTGTTGTGGAAGTGTCTCGAAGTGTCGTACCGGGATGGCGGACCCGTTTCTCGGACGGCAAGGGTGGTCGGCTGCACGTCACGGCGCGTTGAACTGTGAGCATCGTCGACGAGTTGAGCGCGACGCTCGACGCTCGCATGATCGGGGATATCGCTGGATCGGCGGTATTCGAGCGGGGCGTCGGGTATTGGGAAGACCATCGCGTGCAGTCGGTGGATGAGGGGGTCGGGCGGCTGGAAGCGACCGTGCGGGGCACCGTGCCGTACCGAGTCGAGTTGTGGTTCGACGATGAAGAACTGCGGTGGGCGTGTTCGTGCCCTGCAGCCGAGGACGGCTCGTTCTGCAAGCACTGCACTGCGGTAGCCCTGTCGCTGCTCTACGCCGATGAGCCGCAGGATCGGCTCGACGCAACGCCGCGGGACCGGGCAGGCAGCCAGAGCACCGACCACGACGACGAACTGCTCGCGGATTTCGTCGGCCGGCTCGAACACGGACGGCTCGCGGAGATCGTGTTGAGCCAATCGGCCGCCGACTGGCGACTGCGAGAGCGGTTGCTGCTGGAAGCCAGATCAGAGCGGGGCTTGGGACTCGACATGGCACAGTGGCGCGGGCGAATCGACGGCGCATTCAGCTTCGGCGAGATCGACCGATGGGGCCACGCGCACTACCGCGACGCCGCTGACTGGGCAGACGAGGTAAACACCTTGATTGACGCGCTTGCCGACCTCATCGAAGCAGGTCAGGGCGAGGCGACAGCGGAACTCGCCGAGCACGCGTACATGAGGACCGATCTCGCAACGGGCGAGATCTACGACGAAGACGGCTCGCTGATGATGATCGGCGAACGGCTGGCGGACCTGCACTTACAGGCATGCGAGGCAGGATCGCCCGAACCCGCCAAGCTCGCGCAGCGCTTGGCGAAGCTGGAACTCAACTACGAGCTGGAAGCGTTTTGCCGGTCGGCGGCGCTCTATGGGGATCTGCTGGGACCGGTAGGGCTCGCGGCGTTCCGCGAAGCCGTCGAGCCGAGTTGGCTCAAGATCGACCCTGCGGACGGCAAGTGGCGTGCCCGGGACTACAACGCGCGAGAGGCGATGATCGGGTGGGCGCTCGCCACCCGCGATCCGGACGCACTCGTTGAGGCGTACCGGCGTGAGCGCATCCGCCCGGATGACACGTTGGAGATCGCACGGGCGTATGAGGCCGCAGGACGAGATGACGAAGCGGTGACATGGGCGCGCACAGGGCTTTCCGGTTACGGCCATGGTTCGTGGCAGGCGGGCGAACTGCGCGATTTCCTGGCTCGAAAGATGCGTGAGCAGGGCTACGCCGGCGCAGCGGTCGACCTGTACTGGAACGCGTTCACGGCCAGCCCATCGCTCAAGGCGTGCCGGACGCTGGTGCAGCAAGACGACCGGCCTGGCGGTCCCGATTGGCTGGAGCGTTGCCTGCGGCATCTGCACAGCCGCTTGGGGACGAGTTCCTCGACGGTGTCATCGCCGCCGACGCTGCCGGCCGATGTCATGGCCACGGCTGCCGAGCGGCCGCCAGCAGCGGCGATCGTCCTCGTCGAGATTCTGCTGCACGAGGGCCGCGCGGACGAGGCGTGGGTGGTGGCCTTGCAGCAGGGCACCAGCTGGCAGCTATGGATGACGCTCGCACGAGTGCGTGAGCCGACGGCACCCCGTGACTCGATCGCGATCTACGAATCGCAGGCTTTGGCAGTCATCAACCGCAAGAAGCCCAAGCAGTACCGGGTTGCCGTTGATCTGATGTCTCGGATACGGCGCTTGGCTGCTGAGGCCGGCGAGTCGACGCTGTTCGATTCACTGCTGCACCGCGTCAGAACCGATCACAAGGCGAAGCGTCGCCTCCAAAGCGAGATGAAGGACCTGTCGCCGCTGGCGGACACACCGGCTGGAACGGGGTCCGAAGTCTCTTTGTGACCAGTATGATCATTTGAATATGACTAGAATAGTCGTATGAGTTCCGGCGCGGTGTCTGTTTCCGAGTTGAAGGCGAACCTGTCCCGGTACCTGCGCGAAGTGCGGCGAGGCGGCGAGATACAGGTGACCGATCGGGGCACGCCGGTAGCAAGGCTTGTGCCCCCCGCAGAGCCCGAAGATGAGCAACTCGATCGATTGATCACGTTGGGCGTGCTGCGAGCGGGGCAGGGAGATGCCGCTGCCGTGCTCGACGAACCTCCCCTGCAGGTTCCGACCAGTCTCACGGAGGCGTTGGCTGAGGAGCGAGAGGACCGTGCGTGAGGTACTGGGATACCTCGGCGCTCGTGCCGGTCATTGTTGCTGAACCGACAACCGATGCCGTGCGATCGTGGCTGCGCGAGGACGGTGCCATCGTTACCTGGGTGTGGACTCGCGTCGAGGTCTCGAGCGCAGTAGAGCGGCGCACGCGCGTTGGCGAACTGTCACGGAATCAGCGCCGCGGCCTCATGCTTCGCCTGGACGGGTTCAGCGCGATATGGCACGAAGTGGTCGAGGTGCTGGCAGTGCGGTCGCGCGCGACCGCGTTACTGGCACGGCATCCGCTGCGGGCGGCCGACGCCGCTCAACTCGGCGCAGCATTGCATGTCCAAGAACAACTCGGCGCCCCGTTGCAGTTCGTGAGCCTCGACCAACGCCTCGCCGAAGCAGCCGAACGCGAAGGGTTCGCCGTCCTCTCCACATAGAGGACGCGTTCGCTCGCTCCATTCACATGTCGCCGATGAAGAACCAGGTCCCATAGGACCATCGCAACCATGCCCGTGTGGCGGCGGGCTATCGGAGGATTGCCATGAACGAAACGGACGAGTCTGCGTCTGAGCCGGTGGCCTCGGGGCACTGCCTGTGCGGTGGCGTGAGCTACGAGGTGCATGGCCCGATCCGTCAAGTTTGGAATTGCCACTGCTGGCGCTGCCGACGCTGGACAGGCCACTACATGGCCGCCACTGGATGCATGCGCTCCGACCTTCGCCTCGTTTCGGACTCCACGCTGACCTGGCACCACCCGGCCGACGACCCGAACGTGGCCTACGGCTTCTGCCGGGAGTGTGGCGCGTCGCTCTTCTGGAAGGTCATCGAGGGTCAGCTTGATCAGGTCGACACCATCGCTATCTGCGCCGGCACTCTCGACCTTCCCTCAGGTCTGCACACCGAGCGAGCGATCTTCGTCGACGATGCCGCCGACTATCACAAGCTTGACCCCGTGGTCCCAGCTTGGGATCGCGAGTAAGCCCTCCGCGTCGGGGAATTTTGGTCAAGGGAGTACGTGAACGAAGCCAGCGGCGGCAAAGTCGCCGTCGAAGGCCAGCAACCGAGCGACCCATCATCTCGTGTCGGCGAGCTTCACGCGCCGTAGACGGCGTCGTCGATCTCGCCTGGCTCCACGCTCAGTCCTTCTGGCCCGAAGCCTGCGCGGTCATTCCAAGGATCATCAGCCTTCGTTGGCTCGTCGGACTGGCGGGTGTCGGGGGTGCGGTTGGCGAGGTTCGCTATGGCTGCGGGCGTGGGGATGCCTTCGGTCAGGTCGGCTGAGGGGGTTGGCAGCTCGAAGCGGGTGGTGAGCGGCACCACGCCGGCCCACCAGTTGCCGGCCATGTCCTCGGCATCGTCGACTGGATCACCGGTGCGCACTTTGGCCGATGCCTCGGCCAGCGGGAGCTCCAGCACCAGCGTGGCCCGCAGATCCTCAGCACTCGGCGGCCGGGAGGTGTCCCAGTTGGCGACGATGTGATCGGTCACCAGCTTGAGGGCATGTTCCTTGGCCGCTGGGTCGTCAATCCGGAGGGCAAGACCTCGCACCACGACGCAGCGGTAGTTCATCGAGTTGTGGAACGGCGTACGCGCCATGACCATCCCGTCGAGGTGGGTGACCGTCACGCAGATCTCGGCACCCCCGCCGGAGTTCAGCAAGTGGTTTGCAAGTGCCCCATGCAGGTACAGATTCTCCTCATCGCGCCCGTAAGCCATCGGCAGCACCAACGGCCCGTCGGGCGTGTTGACGCCCACGTGGGCAATGAGTCCGGCGTCGAGTATCCCGACCACCTCGTCATGGCCGTAGCGGCCGCGCTCGGCCATCCGTCGCAACTTGGTGCGTGCTGAAGGTGCCTGGGCTGTGCTGTCTGACGATTCGCTCACGCCCGAACGGTAGGCCGCGCACCGGCGAGGGAAGCGTCGATTTTCTGACACGAGTCTCGAGGATGCCGCGCCGACTCTGCGGGCGACGTGGCTCAGTCGAGCAGGTCGTCGTCGCGGACCCGGCGTCGCTCAGCCTCTTCATGCTCGGGCAGCACGCGGCCGAACAGCTGGCGGGTTCGTTCGACTCGCCCGATGACGCCGGATTGGTGGGTGTAGGCGAAGATCGCCGCGTGGCGAGGCTGCGAGCTTGCGGTCACCCGGGTCACCCGGTGCAGCGAGTAGCGGCCGCGGAAGATCTGCAAGTCGCCCGGTCGCAGCTCCAGCGTGCGAACGCCGTCGCGCCCGCCGGCCAGCAGCGATCCGATGACCTCGAAACCCTCGTCGTCGGCAGACCGCACCCCAGGTGCGTACTCGAACAATCCGCCCTCGTCGGCGGGCTGTACCAGCACCGTCACGGCGAAGTCATTGGTGTCGAAGTGCCAGGGGAATTGCTGACTGGGATCCAAGATGTTCGCGGTCAGGCCCGCCAGCGGGTCGGCGTAGCAGTGGAGCTCGTCGATCTCGAGGCAGTCAGCCAGCAGTCGGCACAGCTGCGGTGAGCGGAAGACCGTGTCGATGGCGCACACCGCGGGCCAGGCATCACCCGGTATGAAGCCGCTCGAGCGTTCGGTGAACGTGTTCACCGGATGATCGTCGCTGAAATCGGGATCGATGTGGGTGTGGAAGTACGGATTGATGACCTGTGTCGAGAAATGGGTCTTCGGCTTCGCAGCGACAATCTCATCGTTGAGCTGCCGCACGCCGAGAGCCGTCACGAAGCGCTCAAGCACGGCGCAGCCGTCTGATCGCAACCCGCTGCGGGCGTACTCGACAACATTCCAGTAGGCCGAGTGCCTGGGGTCGGACGCAGGCAGGTCCCGCCCGTCGAGTGGGAAGCCCTCGATGTCGATCAATCGACTCAGATCGACAGCGTCGGTCCGTGCTGCAAGACCGGGCGACGCAGCCGTTGTCGTGCTCATCGGTCATGCCTCCCAGTGCGGCACCCAGTCGCCGTCGAGCCGCAGTGACAGGTGCGCATCGTCTTCGATGCGGCGGGCCACGCTCAGCTCTGCGGCATCGAGGCCGTAGCGCTCGGCAGCCCGTTCAAACGCTGCACGCGCAGCCGCCGTCATCGGCAGATCGGTGCCGACGGCCGACTCCAGCTCGGCCACCAGCCCAAGATCCTTCACGCACAGGCCCAACGTGAACGACGGGTCGTAGTGGCCGGCGAAGATGCTGGGTGCGTCATGGCGGGCCACGAAGCTGTCGGCGACGCTGTCTTTGATGGCTTCCCACAGGTCGCCGAGATCGACCCCGTTGCGAACTCCCACGGCCAACCCTTCGGCCAGCGCGGCAGCACCCACGAACCAGAGCTGGTTCGTCACCAGCTTCACCACACAGCCGGTGCCGAGTGCGCCGCACTTGATCACGCGCCCCAGAGGTTCGAGCAGCGAGCGCACCCGCTCCACGGTCTCGGCCTTGCCGCCAGCGAACAGCGTGAGCGTGCCGTTTCGAGCGCCGTCCACGGCTCCGGTCACCGGCGAGTCCACCACGGCCACGCCCTCGGGCGCCTCCGCGGCCAGGCGCTGGATCAACTCGGGGCGGCTCGTCGTCAAATCCACCCAGATCGAGCCCGCTGACAACGCCCCGAGCACCCCTGCGTCGCACATCACCGCCTCGACATGCGCAGGCGCCGGCAGCGAGGTCATCAGCACGTCAACCCCGGCGGCGGCCTCAGCAGCCGAGCCGGCGGCAGAGGCCCCTGCTGCCACTGCGGCTTCCAGTGCATCTGGGTTGATGTCGAACGCTTGCACCTGGTGGCCGGCGTGAGCCAGGCGAGCGCACATCGGTCCGCCCATCGTGCCCAACCCGACGAATCCGACTGTCTCCATCGTCGCTATGTCCTCGCCGCCACTCTTCTCACCAAACACTAATGTTTGTTCCGCCCCACCGAGCCCCGAGGACCCCTCTCCCCGGAACTTCCGCGAGTCTCGCACTCAGAGACTGAGCCGATGGGCGGCGAAGCCGTGGCCCGAGCGGCCCGTGAGCGCAGCGAACAAGAGCAGGAGACAAGAGGTTCGGCAACCAAGGGTTCGCCTGTTGGCGCTGCTTTAGGATGACCGGCGGCCAGTCAACGAGGGGGCGTGCCATGAAGTTCGGGATCTTCTACGAGCTGCAGCTGCCGAGACCGTGGAACGACGACTCCGAGTACGTCCTGTTCCAGCAAGCGCTCGACCAGATCGAGCTGGCCGACAAGCTCGGCTACGACTACGCGTGGGAAGTCGAGCACCACTTCCTGGAGGAGTACAGCCACAGCTCCGCGCCCGAGGTCTTCCTGGCCGCTGCCAGCCAGCGCACCCGCAACATCCGGCTTGGGCACGGCATCGTGCAGCTGCCCACGAACCACCCCGCCCGGGTCGCCGAGCGGATCTCCACGCTCGACCTCGTCAGCGGGGGCCGGGTCGAGCTGGGCATCGGCGAGGGCTCCTCGGTCACCGAGCTGCACCCCTTCGACCGCCGCTTCCGGGACAAGCGCGTGGTGTGGGAGGACGCCGTGCGCTGCCTCATGCCCATGTTCGGGGAGGTGAACCACTCCTACGACGGCGAGATCTTCAAGTTCCCGGCACGCAACGTGGTGCCCAAGCCCTACCAGAAGCCGCACCCGCCGCTGTGGGTGGCATGCAGCCAGCTCGACACCATCGTCATGGCGGCGCAGCGGGGCATGGGCGCGCTGGGCTTCTCGTTCGTGTCGGCCGACGCGGCGAGGGCCTGGGTGAACGCCTACTACAACAACTACCTCAACCACCTCGACCTGCTCTGCGACTACCAGACCAATCCGGGTGTTGCCGTCGTCAGCCCGTTCATGTGCGCAGAAACCGACGAGGAGGCCCAGGCCAAGGCCGAAGGCTGGACCTTCTTCCAGTTCTCGCTCGTCTTCTATAACTCCCACGGTCCCGTCGAGCCGGGCTCGGTCAACCTGTGGGACGAGTACCAGGAGTGGAAGAAGTCGCCGAAAGGGCAGAAGGCCAGCAACAACGTCGGCCTGGTGGGCTCACCCGACACGATCCGCCGCAAGCTCGAGATGTACGAAGACGCCCACGTCGACCAGCTCATCCTGTTGAACCAGGCCGGCAAGAACACCCATGAGGACATCTGCTCGAGCCTGGAGCTGTTCGCCGCCGAAGTGATGCCGGAATTCCACGAGCGCGACGCCGAGCACCAGGACTGGAAGTCAGCAGTGCTGGCCGGCGATGTGCTCCTCGAAGACATCGACACCGACATCTACCAGGTGATCACCAACCAGACGCCGGTCGCCAAGCGCACCGAGATCGAGCGCAAGCAGCGCGAAGCCCGAGCCCGCCAGGCTGTCGGATTGGCAACCTGAGCCAGCACGGGCAGTGCGGCAGATCTTCGATCTCGAAACGAGGCTCGGCCGGAGAGTCAACGCCGTCGCCACGACCCTGATCGTGGCGTCCATGGTCACACTGGTGGCCGGCACTCACTACACCGCTCAGCACCGGCGGCAAAGTGCTCAGCATCGTCATCGTGCTGATCGGACTGGGCGTGGTGGCGGTGCCCTCAGGCCTGCTGGCCTCGGCGCTCTACAAGTCCGATATCGAGCAGCAGGGAAGCACCACCGACAAAGTTGACAGCCAAGCCGACGACTGAAGCCGGCAGCCAGCAGCACGGCGGCGTACAGCACGAACACCTTCCTGAGCATGATGCCTCATTGTGCTCGGACATTGAGCTGCTGGCTTGCATGAGTCCGCAGGCAGGCTGCCGCAGGGCCGCGCGAGACTCCGCGCCCATGGCGTTCGCTCTTGTCACCACCAAGTCGTACTTCGATTCTGTTGCCGCACTGGCCGGCGATGACATCTACGTCAGCGCCTTGGACAGAACACACCGCTGGCTTGAAGAACGCCCCTTCCGGCACCCCAGCCTGCACACCCACGATGTCGGCCGGGCAACGAATGGCCGCAAATTGTTCGCTTCCGATGTCGGCGGGCGCGCCAATGATCGACGCCTCGTGTGGCAGCTCTTCAACCACACCGTTGTGCTGCTGTTGTACGGCACCCATGCGATCTACCGACGCGCTCGCCGCATGCGCATCGACTACGACGAGGTGGGTGATCTCCGGGTCTTCGAACGCGAGGCTGAGAACTCGGCCGACGAGAACTACGACACCGTGCGCGGCCGGCGCCTCCGCAACGAAGGGCTGACCTTCAGTCCTTGGAGCCATTCCGAGCTGCGGCAGTACGGCTTTAACGATGAAGACATCGCACGGCTTCGACTTGTCAACTCGGACGATGATGTGATGGCGCTTGAGTCCACACTGTCGCCGGAACGCTTCGACGCGGCATTCAGGCTCGCGGTGTACGGGGTTCCCGACGACACCGGTGTGCGCGAGATCGACCGCGAACGCACCGAAGCGATACAGCCGGTTCCGACCGAAGAGGACCGACTCATCGAGATCGACCTGACAGGCGATGCGGGTGCTGGCAACTTCGCCGAACTGGATCCCGAGCAGCTTCGAGAGCTGCTCGGGAAACCGGTTGAGGACTGGATGGTGTTCTTGCACCCGCGCCAGCGAAACCTCGTCGAGCGCGACTTCGCTGGACCTGCACGAGTCAGCGGTCCGGCTGGCTCGGGCAAGACCGTCGTCGCACTGCATCGAGCGGCGTGGCTGGCCAGCCAGCGCGCCGAACGTCGACGACGAGCCGAAGAGCAGCTTCCGCTGCGAGCATCAAGCGGCGACGGTGACGGTGGCGCAGACGAGCTGCCGATCCTGTTCAGCACGTACATCAGGTCGCTGCCTGAGGTATTCGCAGCGTTGTATGGACGCATCGCCGACGCCCATCGGGATCAGATCGAGTTCGTGAATGTCGACCGTTTGGCTCGACGGACTTGTGAACGTCACGGCATCAGTGTGACGACGGAGCCCCAAGCCATCGAGAGCGCCTACCAGGCCGCCGCTTCCGCCGTCCTCAGAAGGGAATCGGCGTCTGGTCTGGCAACCGCGTTCACCGACCGTTACCTGCAGGACGAGATCGAACGCGTCATCAAGGGCCGCGCGATCAGCACACTCGACGACTACCTGGCGGCGGAGCGAACGGGCCGCCGTGTGCGGATGACGGAGGCGCAACGTCGCCGAGTGTGGGAGCTGCGCGAAGCATGGGACGCCGAGCTGGCGGCCCGCGGCACCATGAGCTTTGCTGATGTGCTGCTGCGCGCACTCGGCGTGGCGCACGCTGCGCCGCAGCGCCGGTACTTGGCGGCGGTAGTGGACGAGGTGCAGGATCTCACCATGACCGGCCTGATGCTGATCCGAGCGCTGGTCAAACGCGGAAGCAGCGATCCGCGCAACGGCTTGTTCATGGTCGGCGACGCGGCGCAGCGGATCTACCCGGGCGGATGGACGGTCAGTCAGGCTGGGCTGGACATTCGCGGACGTTCGGCAGTCTTGGGCGTCAACTGGCGCACGACCGCGGAGATCGCGACCGCTGCACGGGCTGTTGCCTCTGGTCTGCAAGTCGAAGATCTCGACGAGCGCTACGACCGGTCCGAGCAGACGACGGCCGAACTGCGTCACGGACCGCTCCCGTGTCTGGTGAGCTGCCGCAGCCGAGACGCTGAACTCGGGGAAGTGGCGGCGCGGGTCCGATCAATACTTGAGTCTCCTGATGCTGCGCCCGGTGATGTGGCCGTACTCACGAGCACCCGCAGCGAAGCGCGTCAGGTCGCGACTCGCCTGCGTGCGGAAGGAGTGCTGGTCACCGAACTTGAGTCCTACGACGGACAGAGCGGGCGAGGCGTCAACGTCGGCACTCACTTTCGGTCGAAGGGTCTCGAATTCAAGAGTGTGCTGCTGCCCGGTCTCGGCGCTGACTTTCCGTCCATCCCCTCGAACTGCCGCGATGAAGAAGAGATCGCTGAGCATGTCACGATGCGCATGTCTGAGCTGTACGTCGCCATGACCCGCGCTCGCGACGAACTCGTGCTTCTCCACACTGGTCGGGTGCCTGCGCGAGCGATTGCGGTGAACCTCGAAAGGTTCCAGCGGGAGACCCATTCGTGACGGCAATCCGGCGGTCACGTTGCGCGATACAGCTAAGTCCACCAGGGCATGGGGCACAGGACGCCGAACACAGGATGAGACAACCAATGAGGGTGAACGACGGCAGTCGACGACAGGATGGCGGAAGCAGGATCGGGAGGCTGTGGTGAAAGTGCACCGAATCGTCGCGATCGATTGTGAGACAACGGGTTTCTCCAAGCAGGACCGCATCGTGGAGATCGCTGCGGTCGAGATCGATGTGGCTCGTGGTCAAGTCACCGATGAGTTCGATTCGCTGGTCAACCCGATGCGCGATATCGGTGCCGTGGATATTCATGGCATCACGCCATCGATAGTCCAGGCTGCCCCGACGTTCGAGGAGCTTGCCTTTGAGTTGGGTATCAGCGAGGCCCAGGCGCGACGCGCGCATCGCGCATACTTCGAGTCCATCGCGACGGCGGTCGTGCGGGACCATGTCGTGACGCCGGAAGAGCACGAGTTGCTGATCCGCATCGCAGCCGCGCTCAACGTGGGCGACGTTGAGATTCCCGACGTCACCGCGCTGCCTAGCGCCAGAGATCTCGGCGCTGGCCTGCGCGTCTGCTTCACCGGCACGGCCACCATTGACGGATCATCAGTGACGCGTGAGTTGCTGGAGGAAGCTGCCGCTCTCGCAGGCCTGGTGCCCGTCCTTACCGTCACCAAGAAGAACTGCGATCTGCTGGTAGCGGCAGACCCTGCCAGCAGTTCCGGCAAGGCCACGAAGGCTCGCAACTATGGCATTCCGATCATGTCGGTTGCGGAGTTCCTGGAGCAGCTGCGCTGAAGCCGGCGTTCGGTGCCGCTCCGGGGTTCTGTATCGACGCGCAGGCGGTGCACGCCGCAGCCTGAGGCACCTTCGGCACAGTCATGCGTTCTGTGTTCTCGCATACAAGAACACAGAACGCATGTAGGCTCGTATTGTGCCGAGACGGATAGTCGCAGCGTTGGAGGATGATGCACTGGCGGCGCTGATCGAGACGCTGGCGCGTCTTGGTGTCGTTGCCAAGGTGTTGTCGAGAGTGTCTTGGGGCGATGATCGTTCAGTTGACGCTGTCGTCGAAATTGCTGGTCAGCGATTCGATGTCGAGGTCAAGTCGATGATCACCGCGGAGCACGGACAGCGATTGGCTGGAGGCGTCAGGCGGAGAGCGCCCGTGCTCGTCATTGCCGATCGCATTGCTGCCGAAGCCAAGCGGACTCTGCGTGAAGCGGGGGTGAACTACCTCGACCGGCGCGGAGAAATGCGGATCATGGCCCCACCTCTGATCGTCGACACGGTCGTAGAGTCCACGCTCCCCGAGAAGGGCGGGTTCGGTAAGTCACTCGACAGCCAGGTCGCCAAGGAAGTAGCAATCTGCTGTTTGTTGACTCCCGACGAACCCCACGGAGTCCGCCAGACAGCGCGGCTCATTGACCGTGCGCCGAGCGCTGTTTCCAGCGCCATGACCGGACTGAGAGACGACGGCCTGCTCACCGCGGCAGGTGAGCCGCTCATCCCAGACCTTTTCCATGAGTTGACGACGGTCTGGAAGCGGCGAGCAATTGCATTGGCGGCACTCCCCCCTACACGTGCCCAGGCCTCGCAGCGGCTGGAACTCGGACTCGACGAGCCTGAGCACACGCTTGGCTGGGCGCTCACCGACTCTCGAGCTGCTGCGTCGTGGGGCATGCCAATTCTTGCGCGGGGGGATCACCCGCCAGATTTCTATGTGCAGTCCGACTCAGTTCTGCGCGCCGCCCGATTGCTCCTCGGTGATGCCGACGATCCCGCTGTCAGGGCGTGCACTGTTGCGGTGGCACCTGTGCGGCTGGTCTGCCTGCGCCGTCTCGACCACTCCCAGACATCCAAAGAGCGGTGGCCCGTGGCTAACCACATCGTCGTCGCCCTGGACATCGCCCAGGACAAAGCTCGCGGCCTCGAAGCACTTCAGCAGTGGGAACCTGAACGGATTGTGCGTGCTTGGTGATCCAGTTGTCCTCGTCGGTGATCGGGGTGGCTCGATCAGCGGTTACCCAGCCAGTCGGCGATGGCCTGGCCGATCTCGTCGGGGCTGTCTTCCTGGCAGAAGTGATTGCCTGCCACAGTCACCTCGGTCTGGTTCGGCCACGTGCGGCAGTACTCCAGTTGGGGGCCGTTCAGGATTGCTCCTGGGTCTGCGTTGACCGGCAGCTTCGGCACGTCTGAGCTCGACAGCCATTCGCCGTAGTCGGTCACGATCTGGGTCACGTCCGCTGGTTCACCCTCGATCGGGATCTGGCGGGGCCACGTGAGGGCCGCGGGCGCAAGGGTCGGACGCTGATGGCGGGACTCGAAACTCATTTGGCGAAGAACGAAGTTCCGATCCACAATGGTGCGTGTACGCGGATCCGCTGCGTTTGTCGCGTTGGAGTTGGGCATGGCGCCAAGAGGCCCCTACACCCACATTTGTTCTCACCGAACCCATCGCGCTCTCGCTGCAGGGTTGTCCGGCGGAAGCGTGCATTGCTACGCCATAGCCCGCAGGGTCCACCAAGCTCGCCGGGTGCGCGACTACAACAGGACGAGCAGTACACCTCCGCGGGCGGCCAGCCCATATCGCGCACAACTTTCTCACGCACTCCGAAAGCTAGCGTGTGGTGAACCGGATTCCGATGGGGTGAACGCCGTTAATGTCGAATCACATGCGTCACTTGGAGTCTTTGAAATGGTCTTAGATGGAGATGAGGACAAAGAAGATTTACCAATTCCGCCGAGAATTGCTGCCACAATTCAGCCATGGAGCGGACAATTTCGGTGAATTCGACAAACTTAGAGCTGATGTTCCAACACAAAGATCCCCCCGGCTCTTGGTCAGGTCACGGTACGGTCAAGCGAAGCGCCGCACTTAGATACCCGGGCTCAAAATGGTCGATTGCCGAACGAATAGTATCCTATTTTGGTGACCACTACCACTACGTCGAACCATACTTCGGCAGTGGAGCAGTGTTTTTTACCAAGGCACCTTCACCTCACGAATTCTTGAACGATTCCAACAGCGTCGTGGTGAATCTCTTTCGTGTCCTTCGAGACCGCACGGAAGAGCTTTGTTGGGCACTGGAAGCCACTCCTTGGGCCCGCGACGAGTATGATCTGTCTGACAGAATCACAGGTGATGCGCTAGAGGATGCGCGGCGCTTTGTTATCAGAATCTGGCAGGCGCATGCTAGCGATTTAGCTAAGAAAACCGGTTGGAAGAATCGCGGGGCCAAACAGCGAGCGCGGGGAATGTCACATCGCTGGCAGCGAGTTCCTACCGAGCTTGCACAGCTGGCTACACGTTTGAAAGATGCTGAAATCGAAAACCGACCGGCTCTAGATGTCCTGCGCCGCTTCTCGAGTGCGGACTGCCTCATCTATGCTGATCCGCCATATCTCCCATCAACTAGAACGCAGAAGATGTATGGAGAGGAGATGACTGAGGCAGATCACTTAGAAATGTTGGACACCTTGAGAGCACATGACGGTCCGGCGGTTCTGAGCGGATACGACAACAAGATCTACAATTCGCTACTGTCAGATTGGGAACAAATTTCAGTCAAGCCACCGAAAGTGGAAAAGGCCGCCGTTCGGGTAGAAAAGCTCTGGGTCAAACGCTAGTGGTTCGTCGTTGAAATGGTTGGGGCGCGTATGGTGGGGGCATGACTGCTGGATTTGTCGTGTCGGATGCGGATCGTTTGTCGTTGGAGGGGGTGGCGCGCTCGGGGTGCGAGCCGTGGCGTCGGGTGCGGCCGGCGAGGGCGCTGTTGGCGTTGGCGGCCGGCGGGTCGGTGCGCGGGGTGGCGAGGGATATGGGAGCCCATCAGGACACGGTGCGCCGTTGGCGTGACTGCTTCGAGTCGGGGGGCGTGGCCGGGTTGGGCGTGGTGGCGCCGGGGCGGGGCCGCAAGCCCAGCGTGCCCGCAGCGGTGGTGGAGGCGATCGTGGCCGACACGCTGTGCGCCGAGCCGCCCGACGCGGCGGCGTGCTGGTCGACGCGTGCGATGGCGGCCCGTCACGGGGTGGGCAAGGACTTCGTCGCCCAGGTGTGGCGCGAGCGGGGGCTGCGCCCGTGGCTCGCCGACGTGTTCAAGGTGTCCGCGGACTCCGACTTCGAGGCGAAGCTCCAGGACGTGATCGGGCTGTACGTGAATCCCCCCGAGCGCGCTGTGGTGTTCAGCTTCGACGAAAAGACCCAGATCCAGGCGCTCGACCGCACCCAGCCGTCGCTTCCGATGCGCCCGGGCCGCAACCGCACCCTCACCCACGACTACAAGCGCAACGGCACCATCGACCTGTTCGCCGCTCTCAACGTCGCCACCGGCGAAGTCCTGGCCCAGACCCGCAAGCGCCACACCGGCGCCGACGTGCTCGCGTTCTTCAAGTGGATCGACCTGCACACCCCCCGCCGTCTCGACGTCCACGTCATCTTGGACAACGTCTCAGCCCACAAGTCCGAGCCCGTGCGCACCTGGCTCGCCCACCCCCGCCGCAAGCGCTGGCACCTGCACTTCACACCCACCAGCTCCAGCTGGGCGAACCTCGTCGAAGGCTGGTTCTCGATTCTGACCCGCAAAGCCCTCAAGACACAAGCGTTCACCTCAGTCGAACACCTCAAAGACGTCATCGAGCACTGGGCCGCGCACTGGAACCACGACCCCAAGCCGCTCAAATGGACCAAGACAGCCGACCAGATCATCGCCAAAGTCAAACGAGCCCGAACCGCCCTCAACAAAACCGCGACACACCACTAGTCACGGCCACATATCCGGGAAATACTCTTGTACTCTCTCAAAAATGCTCTTGAGAGGCGGTGTTTCGAGAGTAAAGAATGAGGATGTCCAGTCCGCCCAGCCGAGCGGCGGAAAGAACTTTAGCTGTCCTCCCGAACGTTGAAACAACTGCCAAAGTCTGTGGTGACGGCCATCATAATCAATGTAACCTGCTACCGTAGAAGGACCGCTAAGTGTATCTCCTCCTTCATTAACCCACGTTACGTCGGATTCCGGATCGGCAATCTTGAGGTCGAGCGTATAGCAATGAAGTTGAAAGTAATGCCATGGCCTATCGTGAGATAGCACTAAGTAGCGGCTGGCGTCGAGGTCGACAGTACTCGCAACCGCGTGGTGCCAGCTTGTTACGAGGTCTACGACTGCTGGACCTGCCAATTCGGGCTCCTCTTGCCAGTCTATGCCGAGCCGCTCGAACTCATCGCTGAACTTCTTCTGTGAGTTCGAGAGCTCCATGAAGCTTGCATCATGGTCTTCGCGTTGAGCAGTAGACATTTTACAAGAAATGCCGAACGGAAGCCCCGAGCTAGTAGGGACAATGACATCGAAGATGCCCTTGCTCTCAACTGTTTCGCCATCGCAGATCAAGGCGGTGACTCTCTCGAAGTCGAGATAGTCGGGCATGTACTCTCTGATGGATTTGACGAACTGACCGCTGCCATCACGAAAAACGCTCAGTGCTAGGCGCATCCTCTCGGTTTCTGCGATAGAGAGGGGACGGTCCTTTATCGGTTGACCGTCGTCTTGCGATTGGTATGTTCGTTGTCCTTGCATAGCGCAATCGGCAATGCTCGCGCGATTTGAGGGTCACTGCAAGAGGCTGATGCTGTCAGCTACGGACAGCGCGACGGATGACGATTCTGGCGAGGCAGAGCGGGGCGCAGGTTGGCCGTCCCAACTCCGACCGACAAGTGCGGCTGTGGCTTCTTTCGAGTCTCCGCCGATGACCCAACGGCTGTCGACGTACATCGCTCTTGGCTACCGGCGCGGGTGTTCTGCGACGGCGGAGCTATGGAACTCATATGAGGGGCGACATGCACTGGAGCCTCGCATGATTTCGGTATGGGTGAGGGATCCGGTCATGCTCTGCGTCTACGCGTGCCAGAGCGCAATCCGGCCAAATCGCAGACGGCGTGGGCCATACGGGCCGCGAGGAACCTGATTTCGAGCGCTGTGTGGATCAGGGTGAATTGGTCTTCTTGCGGATACCCGCGTCAAGCCGTAGCAGCCCGAACACGGAAATCGGTAGTCGTCTGGACTTGGTCCACATCGCCCACGCGTTTCGTCGTCTTGCTCCAAGGGCAGTCAGAGTTCGGTGTTCACAGTGACCGGCGGATCCGAATCGCGCGTAACCATTTCGTGCATTCCTCGCTAATAGACAGCTGCCTGCGCTGGCCGGCGACATCGCGCTCGACGACATCGACACCCAGCTGTACCAGGTGATCACCAACCAGGGGCCGGTCGAGAAACGTGAGGAGATCGAACGCAAGCAGCGCGAGGCCCGTGCTCGCCAAGCGGCTGGGTTCGGCTAGCAGAGGCGAAGTCGGCCAGCAGAGCCAGCGACGGTGCTGGACCAACCGCTGAATCAGCGGTTTCCCAGCCAGTCGGCGATGGCTTGGCCGATCTCGTCGGGGCTGTCCTCTTGGCAGAAGTGGTTGCCCACCACGGTCACCTCGGTCTGGTTCGGCCACGTGCGGCAGTACTCGAGCTGCGGGCCGTTGAGGATCGCGCCCGGATCTGCGTTGACCAGCAGCTTCGGCACATCCGAGCCCGACAGCCACTCGCCGTAGTCGGTCACAATCTGGGTCACGTCGGCCGGCTCGCCTTCGATCGGGATCTGACGCGGCCACGTCAGCGTCGGACGCCGATGCTCAGGCTCGACGAACGGGCGGCGGTACTCGTTCATCTCCTCTTCGGACAGCTTGCGCCGAATCGAGCCGGGCAGCACCGCCTCCACGAACAGATTCTTGGTGATGACCATCTCCTCGCCGGCGGGGGAGCGGAAGCCCTGGAAGATGCGGGCGGCAGCCTCGGGCCACTCATCCCAGGTCATCGGCCGCACGATGGCCTCCATGTAGACGAGACCGGCCACCCGGTCGCGGTTCCGGTTGGCCCAATCGAAACCGAGCGCTGAGCCCCAGTCGTGGATCACGAACGTGATGTTGTCGCCGAGATCGAGTTGGTCCAGCAGGCCGTCGAGGTACTCGCGATGCTCCACGAACCGGTACGAGTCGGGGCCGGTGTCGTCGAGCTTGTCCGAATCGCCCTGACCGATCAGGTCCGGCACGATGACGCGGGCATGCGGTCGCACGTGAGGCACGATGTTGCGCCACAGGTACGACGACGTCGGGTTGCCGTGGAGGAACACGATCGCATCGCCGGATCCGGACTCGTGGAATGCCATCCGCTTGCCATTGACGGTCGCGTAGGTCTTGGAAAGCGGTTCCGCAGAGAGGGTTGCCATCGGTGCTCCTTCGTTTGGCCGGATCGGCGCCACATCATGCCTGACCCGCCCAAACGTTGCACCCGTCCCTAGGAAGCTCGTCGGCTGTGTCTGATGGTTCCGGCGCTCAAGAGCGCCGCCGTGTCTGATGGTTCAGACGCCTAACGGCGTCTGCTGCGTTTGATGGTTCCGCCGCCTAGCGGCGTCTGAACAACAGCTGGAACTCCATGACGCCGTGGTCTTCGGCGGAGAGGACGACCGGCACCTGCGGCACGGTCACGTCGAAATCGGCGAACGTGACCTCGACAGAACCCACTACGGCGATCACGCTGCCCACTAGCTGCGCCTCGATCTCGATGACAACGGGTCGCGTGATGCCGTTCACGGTCAGGTCGCCTGGGGCCGACAGCATGATTGCTGTCCCTGAGACTGCAGCGTCTTCGATGTGCAGCTCCTCGGTGAGCGAGAACGCGGCGGTTGGATGCCGGGAGGCGCCCAGAGCCCGTTGAACTGCTCCGTCCCGACGCCTGTCGTCGGTCTGGAGCGTGGTGAGATCGACCTCGATCTCCACTGACGTCACGTGCTCTGAGACGATCTCCATCGTGCCGCTGACGTCGCCGGTGCGCCCCACCGCGGTGAACGCGCCGATGCTCGCCAGCTCCTCGTCGACGCGGAAACCGGCGAACGAGCCGGTGGCGTCTTCCAAGGTGAACGAGCCAGTCTCGGCGTCGACGTTCCAGCTGCCGTTGATGTCATCGATCGTGACCACGTCGTCTGAAGGAGAGGCTGCATCGGCGTCGCTGCCTTCCGGGACGACCACGACATATTCCTGGTCTCTGTCATGGTCGCCGGCCCCGCCCTCGGGTGCTGCATCACTGCTCTCATCACCTGTGGCAGCCACCGTGGTCGTCGCACCCGGTGCGGCATCTTCTTGCACGAGCTCGGCGTCAGCGACCGCTTCGGCCAAGCTGACTTCCTCAGGTGAGGAGCCGAGCACCCGCCAGACGCCGAAGGCCGCCGCCGCGGCGACGATCACCAGCAGCACAACGACCGTCACCACAGTTCTGCGCCGGGGCCTCATGGCGGGTCACGGTAGCTTGGAGCCGCTCATGAAACTGCGCGACCTGAGAACCGGACTGACCTTCGACGACGTGCTGATCGTGCCGCAGCGCTCGTCGATCCGCAGCCGCAGTCACGTATCGGTGCGCACCCGCCTGTCACGCAACATCGAAATTGAACTGCCGGTGATCGCAGCCAACATGGACACGGTCTGCGAGCACGAGATGGCCATCGCCATGGCCCGTCTCGGCGGTGCAGGCATCGTCCACCGGTTCATGCCGATCGACACGCAGGCGAGCCAGATTGCTGCGGTGAAACGGGTTGACGACGGCGCTCTGGTGGTCGGTGGCGCGGTGGGCACCGATCACGACATGGGCGACCGGGCCAAGGCCCTGGTTGCGGCAGGTGCAGACGTGCTCGTCCTCGACATCGCGCACGGTCACGCCGATCACGCCCTCGACGGCGTACGCCGCCTGAAAGAGCACTTCGGCGAGGTCGACGTCATCGCCGGCAACGTCGCCACGATCGACGGTGCAATCGACATGGCAGAAGCTGGCGCCGATGCCATCAAGGTTGGCGTCGGACCTGGCGGCGTCTGCACGACACGACTCGTCGCGGGAGTCGGCGTGCCGCAGCTGACTGCGACCGACAACGTGATCAACGGCTTGGCCGATGCCGGGCTCGACGTCCCAGTCATCGCCGACGGCGGCATACGTAACTCGGGCGACATCGCCAAGGCACTTGCCGTCGGCGCGGAAACCGTGATGATCGGCAGCATGCTGGCCGGCACCAAAGAGAGCCCCGGCGAGGTCGAGCAGGGGCCGCACGGGCTGCGCAAGCGCATCCGGGGAATGGCCAGCTTCGAAGCCATCGAGGCGCGAGCCGAACGCCACGGCGAGGAAATCGACGACGAGTACTTCGAGCAGCGGGCACCCGAAGGCGTCGAGGGCACGGTGCCCTACCGGGGCGAGGCCGGCAAGCTGATCGGCGAACTCATGGCCGGCCTCCGCAGCGCCATGAGCTACACCAACGCCCGCAACTTGGCCGAATTCACCGAGCGCGCAGAATTCGTTGCCGTGACACCGCTCGGGTTGGCGGAGAACACACCGCACGCCACCCTGTCCTACTGACCGGTAGCGGCACCTGCCAGTCGAGGAGATCCGCAATGGCAAGCGAACCGTCCAAGGACCTCATCGCGCTCGACGATCCCTACCCGGACCGCGACTACGAGGTGCGCTGCACGACGCCCGAGCTCACGTGCGTCTGCCCCGTGACCGGGCAGCCCGACTACGCCACCGTCGAGATCGCATACATCCCAGACCGCCGCATCGTGGAGTTGAAGTCGCTGAAGCTCTACCTGTGGAGTTACCGAGACGAGCCCGTCCATCACGAGGCCATCACCAACCGCATCCTCGATGACTTGGTTGCTGCCGTCGCACCGAAACAGGCGACGGTCGAAACGCGTTGGCTGGTCAGGGGCGGCATCACGACCACCGTCACTGCCCGCCACCCCGCGCAGGCGTCACTGGGCTGAATCGTCGGTGCCTGACTAAAGGGTGCTCAGCAGCCTCAATACACTCGATCCGATGCCGTTGTTGGCGCCTGCCGACAGGCGCATACTGCGCGAGCTGCTCCTCCGTGGGGGTACGGCCGAGATCGGCGAGATCAGCGCGGCTGCAGCTCTGGACAACCAGGTCGTGCAAGCGTCGCTGGGCACATTGCAGCGATCAGGCATCGTGGCGCCGGTGGACTCGGTACCGGGGCTGCGAGGCGCTCGCTGGTCGCTGACCCAACACGGCTTCGAAGTCGGGCCGTCGCTGGTCGGCAATGACCTCGGCGGCCGCGTCGATAGCCAGACTACTCCCCAGGCGGTTGACCCGGCGGAAGGCTGGGGATTTCCCTGGCGGCCGCCGAAGTCCGAGGCACCGCTGTATGCGACGGGGTTGAGTCGTCGTGCCCGCCGGGTGGCTGATCGTGCTGTCATCAGCACTGCCGGACGGCCCCACGGGCGCCGCCGTGGTGGCCGCTTGATCGCAGTGATCCTGCTCGCCGCGGCGACGATCGGTGTCGGGATCGTGGCGGTCGGGGCGCTGCGTGTCACCGAGATCACCATCAGCGGCATCCATGAGGGTGCCATGTTGCAGCCCGGTCACCTCGAGGGAGCCGTCCTGGAATTCAGCGTGAGCGGTGGTGACGTCGAATCGGCCCAGATGCTGCTGGACGGCTTGCCCGTGAGCGGCGTGCAGCGTTACGACAACCGGATCGTGTGGCCGGTGCCCGGGTTGACCGAGGGCCTGCACATCGTCACGCTGGACGTGGACCGGCGTTTCTTCGGGACATCCCAGGCGGCGGTGACATTCACGGTCGACGGGACACCCCCGGTCGTCGACCTGCCGAGAGTTCACGACCCGGTGCCTCTGGGCGAGCCGGTGGTCTTGGCTGGGCCTATCGAGGCCGGGGTATCCCTGCAGATCGGCGATCAACGGCTCGACACTTCGTCTGGTTCGTTCAGCCTCACCCTGTCAAGCCCGCCCGGCGGCCCACTCCCGGTGGTTGCGACCGATGCTGCTGGCAACAGCACCACCTTCGACATCATCGTGCCCATCGGCTACCCCCACACCACCGGTGTGCATGTCAGCGCCGCCGCATGGGATCACGACGGGCTGCGCTCGGGGATCGTGGAGCTCATCGAACAGGGCCGGATCAATACGGTCCAGCTCGACCTCAAGGACGAGGATGGCTACATCGGCCATTCGACATCGATTCCGCTGGCGCGCCAGGTTGGCTCCTCCAAGGACCTCTTCGACCTACGAAGTGCTATTGACGAGTTGCACGACATGGGCGTGCGCGTGATCGGCCGCATCGTGGCGTTCAACGACCCGGTGCTCACTCGCTACGCGGCTTCGACCGGCAACCTCGACTGGGTATTGCAGACCCCGGACGGCCGGCCGCTGCTGTCCACCTATGGCGGCTTTACCAATTTCAACCACGCGGTTGTGCGGAAGTACAACTTGGACATCGCGGCCGAGGCGGCCGCTGCAGGCATCGACGACATCCTCTGGGACTACATGCGCCGACCCGAGGGAAACCTCAGCGGCATGCGCATTCCCGGTTGGAACGGCGGCGATCCCTCGCCGGTCATTGTGAGCTTCCTCGCGGAAGCGGGAACGATGCTGCGGGAGGCCCAGGTGTTCCACGGCGTGTCGGTGTTCGGCATCGCCGCAGACCGCGGCGAGTGGATCGCGCAGGATGTCGGCGCGATGTCAAGTCATGTCGACTATGTGGCGCCGATGGTGTATCCGTCGCACTGGGGCCGGGGCGAATATGGCGTCTCGCACCCTGAAGCGCAGCCTTACGACATCACGCGGGCTTCGCTTGCCGAATTCCAGAATGTGCTGGCCGGCACCAACACGGCGATCGTGCCCTGGCTGCAGGACTTCTCGTTGAGTGTCGACTACGGACCCGCTGAGGTGCGTGCTCAGATAGATGCCGCAGCCGACCTCGGCATCACCGACTGGCTGCTGTGGGACCCGAGGGTGACCTACACGACCGCGGGCATCCCCGTTTCGTACCCCTAGCGGGTGCCGGCCTTAGTCGAGACCGGCGCAGTCGAGACCGGCGCAGTCGAGACTGTCGCGCAGGCGGTATTTCTGGATCTTGCCGCTCGGCGTCATCGGGAACTCGTCCACGATGACGAGGTCTTCGGGCCAGAACTGGCGGGTCACGTTGTGGGCGTCCAGGAATTCCGTGAGATCGGCGAGCGTGGGTGGATCGCCTACGGGCTGCACGAAGGCGCACCCGATCTCGCCGAGACGCTCGTGGGGCTTGGCGACGATCGCCACCACGCCCACTGCGGGATGCCGCAGCAGGACATCCTCGATTTCCTTCACCGGAACGTTCTCGCCGCCGCGGATCACCAGGTCTTTGCTGCGACCGGCGATACTGATGTAGCCGTCGGCGTCCATGATCGCCCGGTCGCCGGTGTCGAACCAGCCGTCGGTCCAGTGCTGAGCGGTGAACTCCCGGCCCGCCATGTAGCCGGCGAACAATGCCGTCCCCCGGCACTGCAAGTCGCCCTCGGTGTTCAGCACCGGCTCGCCGGCCTCGTCGACGACGCGCACGTCGTTGTCGCGCACTGCTCGCCCATCGGTGAGGCGGCGCTCCAGCGGATCATCGGGCATGCCCACCGTCAGCAGGCCGCACTCGGTCATGCCCCAGCCCGGCATGACCATGCAGTCCGGCAGCAATTCTAGCGCCCGTTCGAGCACGGGGCGGGGGATCGCGGCGCCTGCGCACAGGAAGCGTCGCCACGAGGACAGGTCGTGATCAGCCAAGCTCTCGACGTTGAGCACATCAGCCAGAAACGGTGTGGCGCCCATCGAGAACTGGATCCGGTGCTGCTCGATGAGACCCACGAACTCGACCGGATCCCACACGTCCTGCATGACGACGTGGCCGCCGACATGCAACGGCAGCCGCATCCCGTAGAGGTAACCGGTCTGGTGGCCGAGGGTGGAGGCCATGTGGCTGACATACGCCTGCGGCGCCCCTGCACCGGGATGCGGCGCAAGCCCTTCGCACACGGTGTCCAAGAACGCGTCGACGGCCACCTCCAGGATGTTGTGGGTGTGCATGACGCCCTTGGGCAGCCCGGTGGTGCCTGAGGTGAACATCATTTCGCAGATGTCGTTCGGCCCCGGCCGGCACAGGTCGACGGCGGCGCGGTCGTAGGACGAGAAGCGGCCCTCCTCGATCAGGTCCTCCCAGGTCATCGCGTCAGCGGGCAGCCACGATTCGTCCCCATTTGAGTTTGACGGCGCGATGGACGGGCTCGGCACCACCACGAGCTCAGCGACCCATTCGCAGCGCTCTCGGAGCTCGGCATGCATCTGTGCCAGTCCGAAGCCCCGGTAGCTGTCGGCGGTGATGACCACAATCGGCCGGCCGAGCTCGCTCATGACCGAGACTTCGTTGTGCCGGAATATCGGAGCAACCGGATTGACCACGGCGCCGATGCGTTCACAGGCCACCGCAGCCACGACATAGTGGCGCCAATTCGGCAGTTGGACCTGCACGACCACGCCTGGACGGACGCCGATTTCCAGCAGACCCTTGCTGGCGGCGTCCACCTCGGCACCGAACTCGCCCCAGGTCATCGTGCCGAAACGGTCGGTGATGACCGATTCGCTGGACCGCTCGGCGGTCCACTTGGAGATCTGATCGTCAAGCAGCCGGTTCGGCCACCCCCCTGACGCGCCCAGATCGTCGATGCGACCCGCTTCGAGCGTCGTCTCAAAAAACCGCTTTGCTGTCATGCGATCTTCACCCCTGCGCTTTGGTGAGGCTGGTTACTGGCCGCGGATCCTCCGCAGCACTTCAGCGGCCATGAAGCGCTCGCTCTCCTCTATGTAGTGCATCGGGGAGGCTGCGCTGAGCACGACGGTGCGGGCGCCGGCATCGATGTACTCCCGCAGTCGAGCAACGCAGCGGTCCGGGTCGCCGGCGATGGCGAATTTGTGCACGAGCTGGGAGAAATCCTGGGCGTATTGCTTGGACAGGCGCTCAGCGGCGTACTCGATGGCGGTGTCGTTGTCGGGGTGGCAGCAGAAGAACACGAACATGCCCGACTCGACCGGTGTCGGATTGCCCTCGTCCTCGCGGTACCCCGCAATTGCTTCGATCGACTGCGCCAGGCGCTCGGGCGTGTACATGTACGGCAGCCAGCCGTCGCCGTAGCGAGCCGCTCGCTTCCACGCAGCGTCTTGGCGGCCCGACACCCAGATCGGCGGCGGTGAGGCGGGCTTGGGCGCGAGCGTCACGCCCGACAGCGTGTTGAAGCGGCCCTCGAACGTCACGTCGTCGGTGGTCCACAGCCGCTGGATGATCTCGAGCGCCTCGTTGGTGCGGGCGCCGCGTTCACGCACCGGCACGCCGCAGGCTTCGAACTCTGACGGCATCTCGCCGCCGACCCCCACGCCGAGGTGGAATCGCCCTCCCGACGCCACATCCAGCGACGCGGCGAGCTTGGCGCACAGCGCGGCCGGATAGAGCGGGATGAGCGTGATGGACGACATCAGCTTGAGCGTCGTGGTGGCACCTGCCGCGACTGCCAGCGAGATGAAGGCGTTGGACGTCGGCACGTGGAAGAACACGTGCTCACCGGTGGTGGCGTAGTCGTACCCAAGCGCCTCGATCTCGCGGGCCTGGCCGGCGATGTCGTCGCTGCGGCGAATTGCCAGCCCGAACTCGATCGTCTCGTTGGTTGCGGTGTCGTCTTTCATTGGGTCGTCTTTCATTGGGTCGTCATTCATTGGGCCGTTGCTCATTGCGTCCCCCTTGTGCGTCGCGACTCAGGAATCGTGCGAGACGGTAGCCGCGGGTGCTAGGCCAAGGCCGTGAGCACTGCAACCCACACGTCAACCACCATCCAGCAATCCCGCATTGAGAGCCTTTTCGATCGCTGCGGTCGCGAGATCGAATCGGGACTCCTGCCGAGCTGCCAGGTCGCTGTCGGCTTCGAGGGTGAGATCGTGGCGCAGGCCACCTACGGCGACGCCACCGACGACACTCGCTACTGCATCTTCTCGGCAACCAAGCCGTATGTGGCCTCGACGATGTGGCAGCTCATCAGTGAGGGAACGGTGGAGCTCGACGCCACTGCGGCCAGCTATGTGCCGCCCTTCGGCGAGAACGGCAAGGACCAGATCACCGTCGAACAGGTGATGCTGCACATGTCGGGCTTCCCGCACGCGCCGCTCAAGCCGCCGCAGTGGGATACCTCTGAGTCGCGGCTGAGAGCCATGGCGAACTGGCGGCTGAATTGGGAGCCCGGCACAAGGTACGAGTATCACCCCACCTCCGCGCATTGGGTCCTCGCTGAGATCATCAACGCGGTCACCGGCAACGACTTCCGTGACGAGGTGCACAACCGGGTCACCGGGCCGTTGGGTCTGCCTCGCATGCTGGGTCTGGCACCCGAGGACCAGGACGGCATCGCCGAGCTGATCCTGGTGGGCGAGCCGGCCACACCCGACGAGCTCGAAGCGACGTTCGGCGTCCGCGAGCTGCCGATGACCGAGGTCACCAACGAAGCGATTCTGCGCTTCAACGAGCCGTCGGTGCGCGAAGTCGGCGTGCCTGGCGGCGGGGCTTTCGGCACCGCGGTCGACGTGGCACTCTTCTACCAGGGCCTGCTGGGTAACCCGGATGGACTGTGGGACCCCGAGATGCTGGCCATCGGCACCGGCGAGGTGCGCAACACCCTGCCCGACCCGATGGGCATGCCCGCCAATCGCTCGATCGGGCTCTTCCTGGCAGGCGACGACGGGATGTCGAACATGCGCGGGCTGGGCCGCACGGTGTCGCCGATGGCCTACGGACACAACGGCGCGGGCGGGCAGCTGGCCTGGGCCGACCCGGCTACTGGCTTGTCGTTCGGCTACACCACCAACGGCTACGACGAGCACGAGGTGCGCCAGCCGCGCCGCGATACGGCGATTGGCAGCCTCGCCGGTCTGTGCACGACGCCGGAATGATCGCAGGCCCATCAAGGGCGTAACCCGCCACCCCCAGCGTGGTAGCAACGGGGCGATGCGACTCCTCGTTCTCCAGCACATCGACTGCGAGCATCCCGGCCGGCTGCGCGACTTCCTGCGGGCCGATGGCGTCGAGTGGACCGCGGTGGAACTCGACGAGGGCGAGCCCATCCCGTCGTTGGACGACTTCGACGCCATGTGGGTGATGGGCGGCCCGATGGACGTATGGGACGTGGAGGAATGCCCGTGGCTGGTGCCCGAGAAGCGGGCCATACGTCGCTGGGTGCGCGAGCTGCAGCGACCTTTCCTGGGGCTCTGCCTGGGGCACCAGTTGCTGGCCGACGCTCTCGGGGGAACCTGCGGACCGCAACGCCCGCCCGAGATCGGAGTGCTGGCCGTGGATCTCACCTCAGAAGGCCGGGCTGACCCGATCTTCGACCAGATGGGCGATCGCCAGCACGCCCTGCAGTGGCATTCGGTGCAGGTGGCCCAGCCTCCCGACGACGCCGTTGTGCTGGCTGGCTCGCCGGAGTGCCGGGTGCAGGCCATGCGGGTCGGGCAATGGGCGTGGTCAATGCAGTACCACGTGGAGGTGGAGGACGACACGGTGCGCAACTGGGGCGAGATCGAGATCTACCGCAATGCGCTGGAGTCGACGCTTGGCTCCGGCTCGCTCGATGCCCTCGCTGCCGACGCGGACCGCTCCATGGACGGATTCGCCGCCGACGCCGAGCAGCTCTACCGCAATTTCATGGCCGCCGCAGCCGGCTAGCCGCGGACATCCCTTGGCGCTGCACCCCCGAGACGAACTCCACACGCCATCGTCTGGCACAGCGGTGGGGGCTAGCTTCGGGCCGTCATGAACCAACCCTCCCCGCGACAGAGCCGGGACCCGTCGGCGGCTCAGGGAGCACTGTCGGGATTGCGCGTCGTCGACCTGACCGGCGATCCGGGCCGCTTCGCGACGAAGCTGCTGACCGAATTGGGCGCCGACGTGGTGCGGGTCGGCACCGGTTCGCTGGGCTTGCCGTTGGCTGATCGGGCTGCGGCCGCGCTCGGTGGCGTGGCCGATTGGTGGTACGACGGCGGCAAGCGCCGCTGCCGGTTGGACGTGAGCACTGCCGAGGGTCGAGACGCATACCGGCAGCTGACCTCGGCAGCCGATCTGGTGATCGAGACGGAACGCCCCGGGCGGTTGGCCGAACTGGGCATCGACTACGCGGATGCGGCCGCTGAGAACCCAGCGCTGGTGCAGGTGTCGATCACGCCGTTCGGGCGCACGGGCCCGCGGGCGCAGTGGCTGGGCTCCGATCTGGTGTCGGCCGCCATGGGCGGGATGATGGCGCTCACGGGCCTGGCTGACCGCCCACTCAACGTGTGGGGCCGGCAGGCCTACAACTACGCAGGGTTCGTGGCAGCGACCTCGGGAGTCGCAGCAGCGTTGTCGGCGCGCTCGACAGGGCGGGGGGCGCATGTGGACCTGTCCATCCACGAGACGGTCACCGGCTCGATCGAGAACCTGTTCATGCAGTACTTCTTCGACGACGTGTTGCCCCTGCCCAAGGTGGCTCCCCGGCAGGGCGCCCTGCACTGGCTCGGTGCCTACGACCTCGCTGAGTGCCGGGGCGGCGAGGGCGGCTACGTCATGATCACGCTGACACCGACACCCGATCTGCTGTTCGAATGGATGGTCGAGACCGGCTTTGACGAGGTTGCGCGGTGGGTCGGCGCGGACCCAGCGGACGTGCTGCTGGACGTGACCGAGGTCATGGACGCCGTCCGGCGCTGGATTGCTCCCCGCGATGCCCGCGAGGTGTGGTGGGAAGCGCAGGAGCGCCATGTCGCCTTCGGCGGCGTGCTGGACGTTGCCGAGGTGTGTGCCAATCCCCAATTCGCTCACCGCGACTTCCTTGCCGAAGTTTCGACACCGGAGAGGATCGCTGCGAACGGCTCGCACGTGCCCGCAAGTGCAGCGACGGGTGGGGCAGGCACTGTGAACATGCCGGGCCGACTGGTGCGCTGGAGCGACACCGGCAGGTCCGGTTCGATTCCGCCTTGTCCCCCGGCCGAGGTGGACACGCCCCTAGATGAGATCTTGGCGTCATGGGCGGCGCCGGCGAGTGAAGCCCGAAATGGGACCAGCCGCAGACCAGTCAGCGCAGCGTTGAGTGAGGGCGCCGATGACCGGCGGCCACTTGACGGGATACGGATCGCCGATTTCACCTGGGTGCTCGCCGGACCGTCTGCCACGAAACTGCTCGGCGATCTGGGTGCCGACGTGATTCGGATTCAGAGCGAGGAGCGGTCCACGCTCGTCAACTCGCCCGACTTCCCCTACTACTTCGTGTGGAACCGCTCCAAGCGCAGTGCCACGCTCGACATGCAGCATCCCGACGCGTTGACTGCGGCCCGGCGGCTGATCGAGACGTGCGACGTGCTCATCGAGAACTTCAGCGCCGGAGTGCTGGATTCGTGGGGTCTCGACTGGGCGACGGTCCACGAGTGGAACCCGCGACTGGTCTACGTGACGATGTCAGGCTGCGGCCATGACGGACCGTGGCGGCATGTCATCTCCTACGCACCGACCGTGCACGCGGTGTGCGGCATCACGCACCTGACCAACTTCGCCGATCGCGGCGACGTGGGTCCGGGCTTCTCGCTCAGTGATCACCTGGCGGGCTTCGCCGCAGCGGTCTCGACGGTCGGTGCGCTGTATGCCCGCGAGCGCACCGGTGAGGGGCAGCGCATCGACATGGCGCAGCTCGAAGTAGGCGCCTATGCGATCGGGGCGGCGATCATCCGCCAGTCGGCCGGCGTGTCGCCGCCCAGGCCCGAAGGCAACCGTGACGGCATTGCCGACCACGTTCCCAACGAGGTGTACGCGTGCAGCGATGGCTTCGTGGCGGTGACCGTGACCGAGCCGGCGCAGTGGCTCGGGCTCTCGGGGCTGTTGGCCGACACGCGACTCGACGATCCGAGGCTCGCCACCGAAGCGGCGCGCCGAGACCGCAGGTCCATGATCGATGCGGTTGTGGGGGAGTGGGCTGCTGAGCGAAGCGCGACGGAGGCCGCCGAGGCCTTGCAGGCCGCAGGCGTTCCTGCGGGACCGGTGCAGGACTCTCACCAGTTGTTCGCCGACGATCCCCAGCACGCGGCTCGTGGCTTCTGGCAACCCGTGGACCATGCGGTATTCGGCGAGCGCACCGTCGATGCCTTCGCCGGGCTGTGGAACGGCCAGCGCTGGTTCCCGCGCTATCTCAGCCCCGCCTACCTGGGCGAGCACAACTTCGACGTGTGGACCGACGTCGGCTACGCGCCCGACGAGATCGCCGAGGGCATCGGCGACGGTCTGTTTCTCTAGCTGGCTCAGCGGGGCCGGTCACCGAGCGCTCAGCGCGTGCAGTTCTGCGCCATTTGCGCATGCTGGAGTTGTCGCGGCCAGAAGACCCGGTTGCCGAGCGCTGAGAGGCCGCGCGGATAGGTGACGTCTAGGAAAGTTGCTGTCACGCTTTCTTTGTGCAATTTTGCCGTCTGTGGCGGCATTTCTGCGCAAAGTCCAAGCCGTCGGGGCTGCCGGGCATCGCCACCTATCCGCTCACGCTCTTAGCCCGTGGCGACCTCGGCGATGAGTTCGAGCAGCGCGTCGGATGTCTCGCGGTCCTGGGCGATGCGATCGTCGGTTTCGTAGGTGATCTTGCGGGCGATGCGTGTGCCCGAGTCGGTGACGGCCCCAATGTGCGCCCGATCTTCGCCTCGCCGTGGCGGATCAGTCACCAGAGCGGCGGTGCACGAGATGCCGGCAAGCGGCCACGGCTCCGATCCCGGCTTCGGTGTCGAGACGAGATACTGCGCCCGGGCCAGGCAGCCGTCGGCCATCGCCAGCGCAGCCTCGTCGGACACGTGGGGCTCGAGTTCTGAGCCCATCAGCTCGTAGAGAGATTTCACCGAATACGGGACGCCGGCCTCGAGGAGCGTGCGAGAGCCGCCCGGAATCGTCAGCAGGTCGCTCAGCGCCAGCACCCCGCCGCCGGTCACCGAAAGCACGATCCGCAACGGAGAGTCGTGAATCAACCGGATTGCTCGAAGCCGCTCGTCAGCTGTCATGCCGCCCCAGTATGTCTTGCAACATCCAACACATAGCCGCCCAGCCGAGCGGGTTTGTCTGACGCTCCCTTGTCAAGCGGCGAGTGTGTGGGTGTGTTGTGGGGCGGTTTCGTCTCGCCACATGCGGCGGATGACTCGGTTGGCGAGGTGGCGTTTGTGGGCTCGTCGGGCTTCGCGCCGGGTCTTGGGTTCGGCGGCTTTTCGGGCGAGGTAGGCGTCGGATCTCGCGGCACGCTGTGCGGTCGGCTTCGATGAATCCTTGGAGCCATTCGAGCCGATACTTGCCGGCCGGGGTCGATTCCCCCGACTGGCGGTGTCATGCTGTGCTCCTGGCCGAAGTGATGTTCCGGTGGGTCCCCGAACGGCAGGGGCGCTTCGTCACAACCGAGTCGAGACAGTCAGGCTCCCTTCAAGACAGGAGCGCTCCTGCCGGTCCCACACTCGACGCGACAGGTCAGACAACAGGCACAAGGCCAGTATTTTGTGGAGTCACCGTCGAGCATGGAACGGGACCGTAACCCCCTGGCAGAAGGCGCCGGCAACCCCAACAGTGACATTCGGGAACGCTGTGTCTGCTCTTGAGCGCGGTTCGATGTTGGCAATAGACTCGAGCTGCACTGGGGTACAACGGCATGAATTTATGAATTACAGTCATTGCTGCGACAGCCGATCGTCTTCTCGACAACTTCTTTAGTCGCCTGATGAACATCGTGAGGAGTAACCATCCATGACCCCCCCCCCCCCGCCGATGGCCAACCACGTTGACGCGTTCGCGCATTGCAGCGGTTCTCGCTGTGTGCGTTGCGGCCGCTGCTGTTGCGGTGGCGGTGCCGTCGCCCCAGCAGGCACGTGCCACGACACAGCAGAATCCGGCCTCACAGGCGCTTGACGCTGCCAACGGCGCGGCACGGGCAATCTGGTCCGACGGAACGACGCTGTGGACAACCAATCTGGGCGGAACCGTCTACGCCTACCGCCTAGCGGACATGAGCCGTGACGCGGGCAAGGACATAGCGTCGCTGCGGGCGGCGGGCAATCACAACCCGAACGGCCTGTGGTCCGACGGTCAGACCATCTGGGCATCAGATGACGCCGATGACAAGATCTACGCCTATGACCTGCGCACCGGCGAGCGGCGGACCGGCCGGGAGATCAACTCGCTGATCGGTGCGGGCAACCGCAATCCCAAGGGCCTGTGGTCCGATGGGAAGACCATGTGGGTCTCGGACCACGTCGACAACAAGCTGTACGCGTACAGCCTCGACTCGGGCGCACGTATCTCCCACAGCGACATCAACACGGTGATCTATGAGCCCACCGACGAGGCGGTGGGAGCGGTGCTGTCCTCGTCGCTATCGGGCGACACCAGCGTCGCCTCCCCGTCACTGGCCGAGCATCGCCACGCATTCGCCACAGCCGACAATCACCGTGCCGCTGCTTTGTGGTCCGACGGCGTGACCATGTGGGTGAGCGACGACGCCGACGCCAAGATCTACGCCTACGACCTCGCGACGGGTACCCATCAGCCCGACCTGGACTTCGACGGATTGCGGGGCGCGGGCAACGCCAGCCCCAAGGGCATCTGGTCTGACGGCGTCACAATGTGGGCGGCCGACAACCAGGACCGGGCCGTCTACCGCTATTCGATGCCCCAGAGTGCCGCGCTGAAGTCCCTCACACTCAGCGGCGTGGACTTTGGCACCTTCGCCATGGGCCGTTTCGATTATGAGGTCCGGGTGCCCAATACGGTGACGACCACCACGGTCGATGCCGTCGCAGTTTTCGCCGATGCAACGACGGTCGCGGTCTCCCCAGCCGCTGACGCTGATCCGGACGCTGACGGTCACCAGGTGAACCTCCGCATCGGAACCAACACGATCTCGGTCTCTGCTGTCAACGGCGCCGATACCCGCACCTACACGATCACGGTCATCGGGGTCGACGCAGCGGAGCTGACCTCGGACGCCGATCTGGGCTCGCTCGCCCTCACCGATGTCGACCTCGGCGTGTTCGATGCGTCGGTGCATCGCTACGTCGCGGGCGTCGCCGCCAGTGTGTCTCGGACGACGATCACTGTGTCGCCGTCGGAACCCGCAGCGGAGGTGAGCATCAGCCCCGCTGACGCCGACCCCGCCACCGACAGCCACGAGATCGATCTGAGCACCGGCGTGAATGTCGTCACGATCGCGGTCGCTGCGACTGACGGCACTGCCGCCAACACCTACCGGGTGCAGCTGAACCGGGCCACAACTGCTGATTTTGGGTGGAACAGCGTCCTGGACATCGACGCCTTGTCGAGATCGAGCTGGTCCGACGACGCCACGCTGTGGTCCGACGGGACCACGATGTGGGTCGCCGACTACTTCGACGCCACCGTGTACGCATACGACCTCGCAACCCGCGAGCGAATGCCCGACCGCGACATCGACACGCTGAGCGCGGCAGGCAACCAGCACCCCTCAGGCATCTGGTCCGACGGGCGCACCGTGTGGGTCGCGGACTATGTGGACTCGAAGATCTACGCCTACGACCTGCGTACCGGCGAACGGATGCCGCGATCCGATCTCGACACGCTCCTCGATGCAGGCAACGGCCATCCCGTCGGCGCATGGTCCGACGGGGCCACCATGTGGGTCGCCGACTTCGGGGACTCGAAGATCTACGCCTACGACCTCGCAAGCGGCGAACGCGACGCCGGCAAAGATCTCAACACGCTGCGACAGGCCGATGTCACCTTCCCCGAGGATTTGTGGTCTGACGGGGAGACCCTGTGGGTGTCGGACTACCTGTACGGCGAGATATTCGCATTCGAACTCGGAACAGGCGACCGCAAGAGCTCTCTCGACTTCAGCGCCACGATGCAGTCGTACTCGCCGACGGGTCTGTGGTCTGACGGGGAGGCCATGTGGGTCTATGACGGCGAACGCGGCAAGATCTTCGCCTACAACCTGCCCGAAGCCCCGCTGCTGGGATCGCTGACGCTGGAGGGCATCGACATCGGCGTCGTCAATGTCGGTCGCACTCACTACGTGGCTCGCGTGCCCTCCACGGTGACATCGACCACGATTGCCGCGTCGGTCAAGTTCGATGGCTCGACGCTGGCGATCAGCCCGGCCGAGGACGCCGATCCGCACACCGGCGGCCATCAGGTCGCCTTGAGCACGGGCGCCAACACGATCACGGCGACGGTGACCAGCGGCGCCCGCACGAAGATCTACACAGTCACGGTGATGCAGGCCGCCGCCGCCACGCTCAGCGATGCCGCGTTGCTGTCGGACCTGTCGCTCAGCGGCATCGACTTCGGCACTTTCGACAGCGCCACGAACTCCTACAGCGTCCATGTGGCGGACTCGGTGAGTTCGACGACGGTCACCGCCGCTGCCGCCGACCCAGGAGCCACCGTCACCGTCGACCCAGCCGCCGACGACGATGCCGACGTCGACGGCCAGCAGGTCGATCTCGACCCGGGTTCCAACGTCATCTCGGTGACGGTGGAGTCCTCCGACGGCACCGTTCGGCGGACCTACCGGGTGATCGTGACCCGTGCCTCAGCCGCGGCGCCCAACTGGGGCACGCTGCCTGCGTCGGAGTCGCTGGCATCTGCCAACGGGTCGCCACGGGCGCTGTGGTCCGACGGGGCAACCCTGTGGGTGCTGAACCGCAGCAACCGCATCTACGCCTACAGCCTCGCCGACATGAGTCGCTTGGCGGGCAAGGACATCACCACGCTGCGGGCCGCGGGCAATCGCCATGCCAGCGCCATGTGGTCCGACGGGGCCACCATGTGGGTCGCCGACGACATCGACGACAAGATCTACGCGTACAGCCTCCGAACCGGTGCCCGCATCTCGAGCAGCGACATCGACACGCTGGACAGCGCGAGCAACAACTACCCCACAGGCATGTGGTCCGACGGCGTCACCATGTGGGTGGCCGACAACGGCCGCGACAAAATCTACGCCTACGACCTCGCAAGCGGCGCCCGCCGTGCCGGCCGCGACATCGGCCGGCTTGGCGGCGGCGCATTCGGCAGATCGGGCAACGGCAGTGCTGCGGCACTGTGGTCCGATGGCGTCACCATGTGGGTGGCCGACGACGAGGACGCCAAGATCTACGCCTACGACCTGCGCAGCGGCGCCCGCAGATCCGATCTGGAACTCGACGCCTTGGGCGACGCAGGCAATGACAGCCCCGCTGGGATCTGGTCCGACGGCACGCACATGTGGGCGGTCGACGACGAGGACGACCTCGTGTACGCCCATCGCATGCCCGCAAATGCCCGGCTGGCATCGCTCGCGCTCGAGCCGGCCGACATCGCCACGTTCGACCCTGAGCGCACCGAGTACACCGCACGCGTGCCGAACACCGTCGCATCGGTGACGGTGACGGCCAAGACCGCCGATGACGATGCGACGGTCACGATCAGCCCGTCCGCGGACGCGGACACCGGCACCGACGGCCACCAGGCGAGTGTGGTCACCGGCGAGAACATCATTTCAGTGACGGTCACCAGCGGATCGGTCACCAGGACCTACACCGTCACCGTCACCGGGGTCGATGCAGCAGTGCTCACCGATGACGCGTCGCTGTCGGCGCTGACGCTCAGCGGCGTCGATTTGGGCACGTTCGACGGCGCAACCACCGGGTATTCGGCCGACGTTGCAGCCACGGTCAGTGTGGCCACGATCACCGCCACGCCCAGCGACCCGGCGGCCACGGTGGCCCTCGATCCCGCAATCGACGCCGACACCGGCACCGACGGCCACCAGGTCAACCTCACCACCGGCATCAACGCCATCCGCGTCACTGTGGAGTCCTCCGACGGCACCGCTCGCCGGATCTATCAGCTGAACGTGACCCGTGCCCCAGCAGCGGCGCTCGACTGGGGAGCGTTGCCCGCTTCGAAGGCGCTGTACCCGGCTCACCATGCAGCTCGGGCCCTGTGGTCCGACGGCATCACGGTGTGGGTGATGAACGTGGGCGATCGCATCTATGCCTACAGCCTGGCGGACATGTCCCGTGACGCGGACAAGGACATCACCACCTTGGGGGCCGCCGGCAATCACCACGGCAACGGCATGTGGTCTGATGGGGCCACCCTGTGGGTCAGCGACGACGACGACGACAAGCTCTACGCCTACAACTTGGCCACAGGTGCCCGCATATCCCGCAGCGACATCGACAAGTTGCACCAGCGTGGCCCGAGCAACGCCCACTCCAAGGGCCTGTGGTCTGACGGGACGACGATGTGGGTGGCCGACCACCACGACAACAAGGTGTATGCCTACGACCTCGCCACCGGTGACCGGCAATCCGCCAAGGACATCAACGGTCTGGGCGATGCGGGCAACGACCACGCCGCGGCGATGTGGTCCGATGGGACCACCTTGTGGGTGAGCGACGACGACGACGGAAAGATCTACGCCTACGACCTCGCCACCGGCGACCGCATGGCCGATTTGGACTTCGACGGGTTGCTCGCAGCGGGCAACGCCAGCCCCAAGGGCATCTGGTCCAACGGCACCGTCATGTGGGTTGCCGACGATGACGACGACGCCCTGTACGCCTACGACATGCCGGCGACCGCCTCGACCGTCTCGACAGCCTCGACAGAATTGTCACCGTCCGGCACAGACGGCGAGCAGGGCACAGACGGCGAGCAGGGCACAGACGGCGAGCAGGGCAGCGGCGACGGCAAGGGTCCCGCGATCGAAGACGCAGTCACCGACGACAACGGGGGCGACTCCGCCGTTCTGACGGCTGAATTCGTCGAGTCGACGATTCCCCCATCGCATGCGGGCACGGGCCAGTTCACTGCGCGTGTCCAGTTCAGCGAGCCGATCGCTGTGAGCTTCCGCACGCTGCGTGACGACTTGCTGGAAGTGACCAACGGCACAGCCCTCAAGTTCAAGCGTGTCGACGGGCGAAGTGATCTGTGGGAGATTCACGTCAAGCCGAGCGGCACAGGCGATGTGACGTTGTTGCTCCCCGCAGCGACTGAGTGCGCGACGTCGAGCGACGGCCAAGCCCGCTCCCAGACTCAGGTATGCACGGCTGCGGGCACGCCGCTCTCGCATTATCTCGAGCTCGACGTGCCATATCAGCCAGCCGTTGCCGTCGGAGGAGTAGTTCGGCGCAGTCAGCTGCACCACTGAGACGCTGTTTCCAGCCGAATCGCACCGGGATCGTGCGGACGCTGCCGGGGTCACCGGCAGGTGCGAGTGCACGGGTGCCCTGGCTGTTGAATGCATCTATCTCATGTGCTATTGCTATCTGGTTCATGGACGGTGTAGCGTTTCGTGCCAGCCACCAGCAGTCCCTGCCCGGTGCCGCGCAGCAACATGCTGAGCGGTGCCTGCGCAGGCCCTGAAGTCCTCTTGGAGCGAAGCCCGTGACACCTGACCGCACTCTGTCTCAGACCCCCCCCCCCCCGCGGAATGAGGCCCCGCAGGCGCAGACGGTCGGTGCCCGCAGCGCTGGCGGCGATGGCGCTCGCGGCAGCAGTGCTGTCTCCTGCTGTGGGGGCGTCGTCTAGCTCTTTGCATCCCAAGGGCCTGTCCGCGTCGCTGGCGGACGGGACAGTCACCCTGACCTGGAACGCGCCCATCGACGACGCCGAGGGAGTCACCGGCTACCAGGTCCTGCGTCGCCGTCCCGGGGTGGACGCGGTCGGGTCGTTCCATGTGATCGTCGACGACACTGCCACCGATGCGACGTCGTTCGTGGATCGCTGCGCTGATCAGCCCGGCACCGCGTACACCTATCGGGTCAAAGCGCGTCGCGGCGACCAGCTCTCGCGCTGGGGGAACTACTCGCGTGTGGACCTGCCCGCGGGCTATGTCGCTGCTGACCCCCAGGCCGGCTGTGATCCCGACACCGGCGCACCCGCACCCGACCCAGAACCCGCACCCGACCCAGAACCCGCACCCGACCCAGAACCCGCACCCGACCCAGAACCCGAGCCTGATCCCAGCAACGACGGCGATGGCGGCGATCCCGACGACGGCGACGACGGTGAGGGTGGTGTTGTTGGTTCGGCGGTGTCGGTGAGGTCGGGCACGACTCAGCAGCAGGACCCACAGCAGGACGACAAGCAGTTCGTGCCCCCGCCCGACGACGGCGAAGGGGCGGTGGTGGTGCGGTCCTCGTCGCAGGTCACGGTCCCAGCACAGTTCCAGGACCGCTCCACCCTGCCGGGGCTGCCCGCGAGCTACCCGAACTCGCTGGGGTTCGATCCCGGCGCTCCCCCGGCGTTCGCCAGGGAAGACACCCTGACACCGGAGAACGAGAACGACCCCGACCGGGTCGCTGAGATCACCGGCCATGACGCTTCGCGGTTCGCGCCCCGCGTCACCGCGGAACTGACCGATGACGGCATCTTGATCAGCTGGCAACGGCCCGAACGCCCGGAGTGGTGGGCCTGCGCCGAGTACGACATCGAGCGGGTGCCCGGCCCTCAGACCTCGCATTCCGAGAGAGTCAACCGCAGAGTTTGGGCGGTAATAGACGGCGTCGGCCGCTGGTTCCAGAACGATTACATGCGCTATTGGGTGGAAGAGGACCGCACCAAGGCCTACTGGAAGTACACCTGCGTCGACAGGCGCTCCATAGACAGCTATGAGATCTACCGCACCTCGTTCGGGCACGTCTACCGCAACGGCACCGTGGAGCTGCTCTCGGACAGCCAGCCCCACCTGATCGGCACCGTCATCGGACAAACTGGCATCTTCAGTTTCACCGACACCAGCCGTGACGCGCTGGTCGGCCCGCGCCGGCACATCTACCAGATGCGCACCCTGTACGGCACCGATGTCGACGTGTTCGAAAACGACCGCGACTTCGGCAGCCGCCTGTCAGCCGGTACCTTCATCGAACGCGTCGAGGACGCCGCACGGCCCGACGCGGAGTCCCCCCAGGGCCTGACCGTGTCGATTCCGACCAAGCAGGCCGTGGCCGACGGCACGACGTTGGCGATCGAACTGGACTGGGACCCGCCCAGCCAGGACGCGTCGTCGGTGACCGGCTACGTCATCCAGCGGCGCCTCGTCACCCAATCCGACCGCGCGCTGCCGTTCGCGGACGTCGCCACCATCACCACCAGCGGCACCACCTCGTGGTCTGACACCGGCAGCGACGTGACCGCGACGGTGACTCGCTCGGGGGTCGGCTACCAAGAGATCGCGCCGTTGACCCAGTTCTCCTATCGGGTGATCGCCGTGCGCGGCACCGCCCGCAGCAACCCCTCCAAAGCGGTGTCGGTCGATTCGGAACGCCAGCTCCCCGCAGCCGGCCTCGTGACCGTCACCAATGTGTGGAGAACCGGCGCCACGATCCGGGTCAACATGACCGGCACCGACCCGAACGGCAGCCAGCTCGGCAACCACGCCAAAGATCACCTCGCCCTGTCACCGCCGCGCTCGGGCCCTGAGAACCGGCTGCTGCACGTGGGCATCGGCTACAAGGGCTGGGGGCACAACACCTGCCTCGCCAACCGCGACAGCACCGACACGACCGACAAAGTGACCGTGAGCAAGGCATTCGTGGAGCTGACTCCGGGTTCGACGGCCACCTACACCGTGACACTCGAACAAGTCCCCACGACAGATGTGCACATCGAAGCGAACGTCCACATCTCGAGCGACATCATCGTCGACGGCTTTGCGAATAGCCGCCTGATCTTCAGTCCGAGCGACGCAGTCGGCGGAAAGATCACCAAGACCGTGACCGTGGGGGCGCGCACGAACTCTGGCAGCAATGTTGCGGGGTGGATCGGCCACACCGTGATCGACAGCGCCAGCGACGACGCCTTTGACGGGCTCTCCATCGACCCGGTGATGGTGGTCGTCAGCGACGCCGACGGCCCCTACGGCTACCAAGCCGCCCAAGCCCGCTACCTCAGCCCCGCCACCGACTGCACCCACACCAACGACGCATACGTCACCGTCTCGGGCCTGACCCCGGGCACCACCTACACCGCCGAAGCGCTGTTCCGACTCGTGTCCGAAGAGCAGTTCATCGGCAGCGGCGGCTCGGGCTACATGCAGCCCACCGACTTCATCCCCACCTGGGACGGCGGCTTCTACCCAGGAGGCATCTGGTCACCCGCACACCTCGTCGGCACCGTCACCTTCACCACCGACCCATAGCCGAACATGATCCACCTGCCTTGGATCGACACCTGCATCTCATGTTCCGCGTACTCGGCGTGAGAATACAGAGGCGCGTGATCGCCTATGTACATCCTGATGACGATGCCCGAGAACCGGCAGAGTTCAGGCATCTGCCGGAGCCCGCAGGCCCGGCATCATCTCCTCAGGGGCGCAGCCGTTAGCAAGATGCCAATAGAGATGGGTCTCGCAAGATACGCAAGCCTCTGACCTGTGGTTTTGGGTTCGCAACACTTGAGACTCGGGACTCTTCGGCACCCTGCTAGAGCGCGTTCAGCAGCGAGCCCAGTACCACCGTCATGTTCGCCCCGAACAGTGTCGTCATGATGCCGACAGCCCAGTAGTGGCGATGTCGCGACGTTCGCAGATCGGCTTCACGCTGCTCTGCTGCGTCCTTGCGGTCCGCTTCGCGCTGTGCTGCCAATGCACCGATCAATGCTGCTGTTTCCTTACGGTCGGTGTCTCGCTGTGCTGCTGTTTCTTTGCGGTCCGCTTCGCGTTGTGCCACCAGTGCACCGATCTTGGCGGCGAGGTCGCGCACATCGGCTTTCGTTGCGATGTCCGCCAGCGGGGCCGGCGCCAAGCACGACATCACATACTCCGCGAGCGGCTCGTCGGCGTGGTCACAGAACCAAGCGTAGAGCCGAGATCGTTCTTGTTCAGACACAGCTGAGTCCCTCTCATGGTCCTGGTGAACGCAGCCGTGCGCACGCGACAGCGCCGCGATGGCGTGCAGGCACGTCCAGTAGTGCACACGACAACGGCGGCTCGGGCTGTGTGGCTCAGGCTGCGTCGCTGGCTGCGCAGTCGGCCGCGGCTGCGCGCGGCGATCCAGGAGCGACCGTAGCGCCGGGCCGAACGAAGACGGGCTTCATTTTCCTGTCGCGGCCGCCCCTGCCGGGCTGTTCAGCCGATGGCGCCGGCGATCGCGAGCTCGACGATGCGGTCGTCGTCGTAGCCGAGGATGTCTCTCAAAACCAGGTCATTGTGCTCGCCAAGGCTGGGGCCCGAGCGGGTGACCACGTGAGGCGTGGCGCTGAGCTGCAGTTTGGGGGCCTCGACGATCATGCGGTCGTGCACCGGATGGGCCACGTCCATCCAGTGGCCTCGGTGGATGAGCTGCGGATCAGCGAAGCAGCCCAGACCGTTCTGGTTGGCATGCGCCGGCACACCGACGGCCTGCAGTGCAGCCTCGGCGTCGGCCGGTGTGCGTTGCGCGGCCCAAGCGGCGATGGCGGCGTCGACCTCGGCGCTGCGCCCAAGGCGTCCTGCTGCGTCAAGGCCGGCGAGGTCGGACGGCACCAGCTGGCCGTCGTTCTCGAGCACGCGGCACAGTGATTCCCACTGATGCTCGGTCTCGCACACGACTGCAATCCAAGGGTCCAGCGCTTCGAGCGGATTGTCGGGGTCTGCGTCGCCGGGGTGGCACGGGTACATGGCATGAGGGCACATGAACGCATCCGCGTTGCCGGTCCGAGTCGCGGTGGCGCCGTTGACCGTGTGCTCGAGCACTTCGGTTGCCAGGAAGTGGACTGCAGCTTCGGCTTGAGCGAAATCGAGGTGCTGGCCCCGGCCTTCGGGATCGGCATCACGAGCATCGAGCGCTGCCATCAGTAGCGGAACCATGTACTGCGGAGTGACGTAGTCGGTGTAGGCCAGGAAGGGTCCTGCGGGGGCACGGTCGGGCCACCCCGTCATCTCGTAGAAGCCGGTGATGGCGCCAGCCAGGTTGCCGAAACCGGCGAACGTAGCAAGCGGTCCGGTCTGGCCCATCAGGCTGGTGCTCAGCAGAATGAGACTCGGGTTGCGCTCCGACAGCGTTTCCCACCCGATGCCCCAGTCGTCCAGCGTGCCGGGCGTGTACGACTCCACGAAGATGTCCGCCCACTCCACGAGATCGCAGAAAGCGTCGCGGCCTTCCGGGACATTCAGGTCCAGGGTCACGCCGAGCTTGCCCGAGTTGAGCGTTCCGTACTGGATCGACGCGTCAGGTCCCATGTCGCCCCGCAGCCCGCCGCCGCTGCCCCGGGCGGCATCGAAACGAGCCGGCCCTTCCACCTTGATGACGGTCGCGCCGAAATCGGCGAGCACCCGCGTGGTGAACGGCCCGGCGTACACCCAGCTGGTGTCGAGCACCTTGATGCCGTCGAGCGGCCGCGGCGCTGCGGGGTCACGGTTCGCATTACGCAGTGCCTGCGCGGCGTCCAGCAGCGCCGAACGCGGCGTCGTTCTCACCGCTTCGGTGTGGGCGCCGAGTTCGGGCGGTCCGCCGAGCGAGCGCAGCGGCGTCCGGCTGGGCTTGCACCACGCACCGGGAGTGACGACGCTGCCCAAGGCCGGGTCGTCGACCGTGTCCCAGTAGCCGCGTTCGTTGAAATGCTGGACTGCGGTCAGCTCCGCCGGGCTGTACACGGGCGCGAGCAGCAGTTCACGCTTCTGTGCCTCCGCGAATAGCTCGGCCCGGGTCCGAGTGCTGGTCAGGCGGGTAATCGCGGCCTTGGTCTGCTCGAGCTGCGCCGGTGCGCTATCAGGATCGGTGAACAGGCGCATGCCGAAATCGACCCAGTCAAGGTTGGCCAACTCGTCGTCGCAGCAGCCAGCCTCGTGAACCCAGTCCATCAGTCGAGCGGTGAAGCGGCCGATCGTGTCACCGAAGAGCAGCGTGATCGAGACGTAGCCGTCCAGCGTCGGGTAGACGAACTGGAGGTGAAAGTTGAGCAGCAGGATGCCGCCCGACGTCCGCCGCGCCGACGGGTACCCGTTCGGAGCGTGGACGTGTCCAGGAAACGCAATCTGCATCAGCGCCTGCTGCGCCGAGATGTCGACGTGCTGGCCATAGCCGCTGCGGTCACGCTGGCGCAACGCGAGCGCCGTGCCGACCGCGGCATGCGATCCGGCGTGCAGCCAGCTCTGCGGTGCCGTGATGCGCAGCGGTGCCCGGTCGGAGTCGCCGGTGATGGCAGCGCTGCACGCCGATGCGGCAATGGTGAGATCCGACGCTGCCCATCCGGCCTTCGGGCCGGTGCTGCCGAAGGCGGTGACGGTGGTGTGCACGAGGCCCGGGTTGACGGCGCGCAGCTCGTCGTAGTCGAGACCGAGGCCGGGATCGGGTGATTCGATCAGCGCGTCGGCGCCCACCGCCAGTTCCAGCAGCTCGTCGCGGTCGTTGATGATGCAGCTCTGCGCGCCGCGGCGAAGGTTCCACCAGCCCAACGACGTGCCGTCGGGTCCGTGCTGGCGGTGGCTTCGGCCCCGCCCGCCGGGGCCTTCGACCAGGATCACCTCGGCGCCCAGCGAGCCGAGAATGGAGGTGCACATCGCGCCCCGGTGATCGGTGAGGTCCAGCACTCGATATGGCTTCAGCATCGCCGCGAAGCTAACGCTCGCTCCCGTCGCAGGCCGACGAGCGCCCACATTGCGATCGGGCATCGCGTCGGGGGCGGCGGCTAGCGTGCCGCCGGTGACGATTCGAGGCAAGGCACTCATTGCCGGGGTGTACGAGCATCCGGGGCGCGAACTGCCGGACCGCACGCTGCCGCAGATCCATGCCGACGTAGCCGCCGGAGCACTGGCCGATGCGGGGCTGACGCTGGCCGATGTCGACGCCTACTACTCCGCGGGCGATGCCCCGGGGTTCGGTGCGCTGTCGATGGTGGAGTACCTCGGGCTCGACTGCACCTACATCGACGACACCGAGACCGGCGGCTCCGCCTACCTGGTGCATGTCCAGCACGCCGCGGCTGCCATCGCCGCAGGTCAGGTGAATGTGGCGCTCATCACGCTGGCTGGCAAGCCCCGCACCGGCGGTGCAGGGCCAGGCGGCAGCGCCCGATTCAGCTCGGCGCCCGAGGCGTCTTTCGAGAATCAGTTCGGCATGTCGGTTCCCGGCGGCTACGCGCTTGCCGCGGCCCGTCACATGCACGAGTTCGGCACGACCTCCGAGCAGCTTGCCGAGGTCAAGGTGGCAGCGTCCACGCACGCGCAGCACAACCCGAATGCCTTTCTCCAAGAAGTCGTCACGGTGGACGAGGTGGTGTCATCGCCGATGATCTCGGACCCGTTGCACCGGCTGGACTGCTGCGTCATCACCGACGGCGGGGGAGCACTGGTGCTGGTTTCCGAAGCTGTAGCGGCATCGCTCGACCGCCACTGCGTCCCGGTGCTGGGCACGGGCACATCGATCAAGCACACATCAGGCGGCCGCATCGATCTCACCCACACGGGTGCGTCGCGCTCGGGCCCGCTGGCGTTCGCAGAGGCAGGTGTCACGCCCGCCGACATCGACTACGTGTCGATCTACGACAGCTTCACGGTCACGGTGCTGATGACGCTGGAAGATCTGGGCTTCTGTGCCAAGGGCGACGGGGGACGCTTCGTGTCCGACGGGGCTCTGCAGTCGCCTGGCGGCGTTCTCCCTTTCAACACTGACGGCGGCGGGCTGTGCAACAACCATCCGGCCAACCGCGGCGGCATGACAAAGGTGGTCGAAGCCGTGCGGCAGCTGCGCGGCGAGGCACATGCAGCGGTGCAAGTGCCTGACTGCGAGTTGGCCTTGGCACACGGCACCGGCGGCAGCCTCGCGACACGCATGGGCAGCACCACGCTCGTCATGGGCCGATCGACATGAGCCAGGTCGAAGTGAGGTCGTCGTTGTGAGCGATCTGGGTCCGTCCGGTCTGCCCGTCCCGCCGCCGAACGCGAACCTCGAGACGCAGCGCTTTTGGGATGCCACGGCCGAGGGCCGCCTGGAGCTGCCCCGCTGCGACGACTGCGACCACGTCGTGTGGTACCCGCGCGAGCGCTGCGACCAGTGCGGCTCGACGTCAGTGACCTGGTTCGAGGCCTCGGGGCGCGGTTCGGTGTACAGCTGCACGGTCACCCGGCGCATCCCCGGCTCGTGGCGCAAGGCGGCACCGTTCGTGCTGGCCTACGTCGAGCTTGACGTAGGCCCCCGCGTGGTCACCAATATCGTCGGCTGCGACCCCGAGACGGTCCACATCGGCCAGGCCGTGCAGGCAGTCTTCGACCCCACTCCAGAAGGCCCCGCACTGCTCCGTTTCACCCCCGCCTGAGCCTGCCCAGCGCCGCAGCGCTTCGGCTCAGACTTCGAGCATCAGCGTCACTGGTCCGTCGTTCGTCAACTCGACTGCCATGTATGCCCCGAACGAGCCGGTTGCAACCGTGGCGCCCAGGCGTCGCAACTCGGCGACCAGCTCGTCGATCAGCTCAGCGGCGAGGTCGGGAGCGGCCGCGGCGACGAACGACGGCCGTCGGCCCTTGCGGGTGTCGCCATAGAGCGTGAACTGGCTGACCACCAGCACTTCGCCGCTAGTGTCGGCCACTGACCGGTTCATCTGGCCGTTCTCGTCGGCGAAGATGCGCAGGTTCCAGATCTTGCCCGCAAGCTTGCGCGCCGACTCCCGGCTGTCGTCGTGCGTCGCTCCCACCAGGCAGCACAGCCCGCCGCCGATCTCGCCGATGACCTCACCGTCGACGCGCACGCAGGCTTCAGAAGCCCGTTGAACCAGAGCACGCACCCGCTCAGCGTAGGTTTCGGCCGATCGCAGTCAGAGGCGCTCGATAGGCAACGCCGTCGAGGGCATCGGCTCCCGTCGTCACAGCCACTTTGTGCAATGCAGTGCCTACACTCACCACGGCCAAAGGCTCAGCATCGCAAACGCCCCCAATGGCGGCGGCGAGCACTCCCGAACCTGATGCAGGCCAAGCGCTCTGAGCGGCGGAGCCACCAGCAACGAAAGGAGAGTGCAATGCTGACACTCGGACTGGACCACGTCGCGGTCATCACTGGAGATTCGGACGCGCTGCAGCGGTTCTACATCGACATGTTCGGGGCCACGATCGAGTTTGACGGCGAGGAATACCCCGGCGGGCCTCGCATGACCGTGATCAACATCGGACCCAGTACCGAGCTCAACGTGTTCGAGATCGAAGGCAACGACCAGGCCGAGCACCAGACGCCGATGTTCGGTCGTGGCCGACTTGATCACATCGGTCTTCGTGCCGCCGATCTTGACCAATTCGGCCACATCAGGCGGCAACTGATGGACGCTGGCGCCACCGACGGCACCGTCACGGACTTCGGGCGCAAACTCAGCCTGTTCTTCCGGGACCCTGACGCCATGGAGTGCGAAGTGCTCGTCCCCAACCCCGAGCCCGGTCGCCACCCTGTCGGCTCGCGTTCTGACCTGTTTGAGTAGTCGGACTCATCCCTCGCGCCGCAACGGGGCGTCGGCGAACGTCTGCCGCAAGCGTCAGGAAATGATCGCGTCGACTTCGATCTCGATGACCAGGTCGGGATGAATCAGCGCCGACACCTCGACGAGGGTCGAAGCGGGTCGGATGTCGCTGAAGACTTCTCCGTGGGCACGGACGAAGTCTTCGGTCATGGCGATGTCGGTCACGAACGACCGTGTCCGCACGACGTCGCTCATCTGGGCACCCGCTTCGTTGAGCACACTCTCGATGAGCTCGAAGATCGTCTTCGCCTGCCTGTAGCAGTCGCCCGGGTGCGCCACGCCATCGGGTCCGAGCGTTGTGCTGCCCGACACGGCGACATGGTTGCCCAGGCGCACCCCCCGCGAATAGCCGGCGACGGCTTCAAGGGGCCCGCCGCTCGAGATGTTCTGCCTGTCGGCGCCTGAAGTGCTGCTGTCGTTGTTCATGACGACATTGTGGGGCGCGGCAGGCACGCCGTGCTGCGCTGTCAGGTGATGGCGCCGGCGATGACCAGCTCGGCGATCTTGTCTGTGTCGTAGCGGAGGATGCCTTCGAGTACTTCCATGTTGTGCTCGCCGAACATCGGCCCGCCCCACAGCGGCCGTCCGGGCGTGCGCGACAGCTCGAAATTGCTGTCCTCCACCCAGGTGTGGCCGTGCTTGGCGTGCGGTACCGACAGGAAGTGCTCGCGGGCGACGATCTGCGGGTCGGCCATGAGATCGGCAGCGTCGTTCACCCGGTGAGCTGGCACACCGCACTGCTGCAGCGTCGCCTCGATAGCGGCTGCTTCTTGGGGCTCGGTCCACGTCGTGATCGCAGCCTCGACGGCGTCGCTGCGGGCTTGGCGACCTGCAACGTCCAGGGCCGCAAGGTCAGCGTCTGCGCCAATCGCCGACAGAGCGTGCCCCAGATCGCTGTTCTCGCCGGCGGCCCCCACAAGCAGTCCGACCAACGCGCCCCACTGCACATCGGTCTCACAGGCAATCGCGACCCAGCGATCCTCGCCGGCCGCGGGATAGACGCTGTGGGGGCACATGTGGCGGTCAGCGTTGCCGTTGCGACCGGCAGTGCGCCCATTGATCTCCTCGTCGGCGAACTCGGTCGCCAAGAAGTGCAGCGCGCCTTCCATCTGGGAGAAATCGATGTGCTGGCCCCGGCCGGTGCGGTCCCGCTCGGCCAGCGCAGACAGGATCAGCATCACGCCCAGCTTCGGCGAGATGTAGTCGGTGTAGGCGGTGAACGGACCCGCCGGGATGCGGTCGGGCCAGCCGGTCACCGGATAGAAGCCGGCGATGGCGGCCGCCATCGTGCCGAAGCCGGCGTACATGCGCATCGGCCCGGTCTGGCCCATCAGGCAGCTGGAGAACATCACGAGGTCGGGATTCACTTCGCGCAGCACGTCGTAGGTGAGGCCCCAGTTCGCCATCGCCTTCGGCGAGAACGACTCGGTGAGCACGTCGCACCACGCAGTGAGGTCCAGGATCACGTCGAGGGCCTCGGGCAGCGACAGATCGAGCGTCAGGTCCATCTTCCCGGCGTTGATCGAGTGGAACTGCAGTGCGTTCTCCTGCCCGCCTTCCTCGCCGATGAACGGATGCACGCCGCGCAGCACGTCGGGGTGCAACTCGCTCTCGACTTTGACGACCGTTGCGCCGTAGTCGGCCAGAGTTCGAGTCGCACCAGGCCCCGCCAGCGCCCACATGAAATCGAGGATCTTGATGTCTGCGAGCGGGCGCACCATCGATGGCCCGGTCTGGGCGAGCTCTGCCCGGGGACGGGTCGTGATCGCCGGACCGGCCGCTCCATCGGCCGTCAGGTACCGCCCGGTGTGCTCCCCGAGACGCGGTGCGACCGCAAGTTCTGCGAGCGGCTCGCCGGTCGTCTTAGCCATTGCGCCGCACAGTCGGACCGGCTCAGGGCCGCTGACGCGAGGCACCTCGGTGAGCTGCCAGTAGTCGCGCACACCCAGGTGATCGAGCGCGAGCACATCGGCAGTCGTCGTGACGGGCGCGATGAGCAGGTTGTCCGACAGTGCTCGCTCCAGCAACTCCGCCTTCGTCTTTGAAGCCGCAAACGCGGTCAAGCACTTGATGGCATGGTCGAAAGTGTCCATCGACTCACGGCCTTCGAAGATCGCCATGCCGAAATCGACCCAATCCTTGTCTCGCAGCTCGGCGTCGCAGTAGCCCTCCTCGCAGACCCACGTCAGGAGTCGGGTCGTGAAGGGTGCGATCATCGGGCCGAACAGGAACGTGACGGTCACGTAGCCGTCGGCGCACTCGTACACCCACGGGATGAGGAAGCCGCCTAGGTTGACCGCTCCCGGGAGCCGCACCGGAACCTCGCCACCGGTGAGCACGGCCATCATCTGGAATTGCGTGCAGTCGACGAAGGACTGTTGAGTCGAGGTGTCCACGTGCTGGCCCAGCCCCGAGGTCTGCCGCTCGTGCAGCGCCATGAGGATTGCGCCGGCGGTGTCCACCGCAGCGTTGTGCCAGGTCTGGGGTGAGCCGATGCGCACCGGTGCCCGGTCACGGTCGCCCGTCAGCGACATCGTGCCGCTTGAGGCGGCGATCGTGAGGTCGGTTGCCGCCCAGCCGGTCTTTGGCCCCGTTTCGCCGAACGGCGTGATCGAGGCGGTCACGAGCTGGGGGTTGGCGGCACGCAGCACATCGAAGTCGACGACGAATGCGCCACACGAGATCACCGCATCGCAGTGGGCTGCCAGCTCGGCGATCTGAGCTGAGTTCTCGATGACCACCGAGTGCTTGCCCCGGTTGTAGACCAGAAACTCGATCGACCGCTCCGGATCCGTGACGTCGTCCACATAGGGGCCGCGGTGGCGGGTGCGGTGTCCGTCGGGCGGCTCGGCGAGCACCACCTCGGCTCCCAGCTGCGCGAGCAGCATCCCGGCCAAATGCCCCCGGTCGTCGGTCAGATCCAAAATGCGGTAGCCGTCCAGCACCTCGGTGTGCTCCCGTGTCGCCATTTGGCCGGCATGTTCGGCCGAATCCCGCAAACTCTGCCAGACGCGTCCTGCAGGTGCTCAGAGGTCGAGCGGCACTGCAGCGGTGCCTGTCAGCCCGGTTCGCCTCGACTCTGTGCAAAAATGCCGCCACAGGCGGCAAAATTGCGCAGAGAAGGCGGGAAGGGCGCCGCGCCAGCCTTGACCGATGCCCAGCGGCCGCCCCCGGCCGTGAGTACAGCGCATTTTTCTGCCATGACAGCAACGTTTGCTGATGATCGGCCAACACGCGACGTGAGGCGTGCCAAGGCTGCGATGCCGCGACAAGCAATGCGACGGCGCTGGGCTGCCGCAGCCTTCGCGACCACGCTGATGCTCACCGCATGCAACGGCACATCGGTCGACGAGTCTGGGCCCCCAGCCACCGACGGCGGGACGGCCGCAGGCAGCACCGCGGACAGCGCCGATGACAGCCCGGGCGGCGGCACGCTCGTGCTGGCGGTAGAGCAGTGGCCCGAGTGCCTGAACCCGGTGACGTCGTGCAGGAACGCCACGTGGACGCTGTGGTCGACGCTGATCCACGTGCTGCCTCGGCTGATGGAGCTGGACACGAAGAACACGTATGTGGCCTCGTCACGGCCGACGACGGCACCTTCACGCTCACATTCCAGCTGAACCCCGCGGCGACGTGGAGCGACGGCACGACGATCACCAGCAGCGACGTGCGGTTCACCTGGCGCGCTGCGCTCGACACCACCGGCACGCTCAGCACCCCCGGCTACGACCTCATCACCGACACCGACCATTCCGATCCGCACACCGCAGTGATCACGTTCAGCGAGCCCCATGCGCCATGGCAGACGCTGTTCGACCTGGTCCTGCCAGCACACGAACTTGGACCCGACACCGACATCGCCGACCAGTGGAATCTTGATCCCGGTGACGACACAGGCTGTCCTCGAGATCGGTTTGTTGATCGGCGGTCTCATCGTGACCGAGCAGGTGTTCCAGTACCCGGGAATGGGCCTGCTGTTCCTTGGCGCCCTGCACGCGGGGGATTACGCAGTACTGCTGCCTGCGGTAATGGCCGTGGCAGTCGCCGTGTTCTCTATGGCGGTCGCATCTCGCTGGTGGTCGGTGTGTCGGTGGCGATCCTGGCATCAGGCTTCGGCACCCTCGTCGGCCTCGTTGCCGGGTACCGCGGTGGGTTCGTCGACGCCGCACTGATGCGGATCACCGACACGCTGCTTGCACTGCCCAGCCTGATGGTGTTGATCTTGCTGGCCCGGATCCTTGGCGGCAGCGTGCTCGACGTGGTGCTGGTGCTGTCGCTGCTCGGATGGATGCCACTGGCGCGCATCAGCCGCGCCAAGGTGCTGGCTCTGCGTGAGCACGATTACATCGCCGCTGCCCGAGCCCTGGGATCAGGGACTCCGCGCATCTTGTTTCGGCACTTGTTGCCGAACTTGGTGGGCGAAATCACGGTGGCAGTCTCGCTGGCAGTCGCAGCGGCGATCCTGGCTGAATCAGTTCTGAGCTTTCTCGGCCTCGGCGTCAGCCCGGTGCACGGTGCCACCTGGGGCAACATGCTCGGCGGCAATGAGGGGCTGATGACGACTGCGCCTTGGCTCGTGTGGGCCCCCGGTTTGGCCATTGTGATCACCGTCCTGTCGGTCGACTTCGTCGGCGATGGCCTGCGAGACGCCTTCGATGTCAAGGCGGAAGTGCGTCATCAAACGCCCGTCGATCCCCACGTGTGAGGTGTGTCGGAGCGCTCGTACCGGTAGACAGCGGGCCGCAATTCCACCACTTCGGCCTGTTTGTGTGCTGAGGTGATACTCCGAATCCCTTTAGGAGAGGAACTAGACCGTGGCGAACAAGGCAGAGACCATTAAGGCGGTAGCCGCTCAAGCCGGTGTAACTGCGGGTGACGCAGAGCGGACGCTGGCAGCGTTCTTCGATCTCGTTGCAGCGGAAGCGAAGGCCGGGGGCAAGGTCACCTGGCCAGGATTTGGCGCCTTTTCCATGTCCGAACGTGGCGCCCGGATGGGACGCAACCCGCAAACTGGCGAATCCATCGAGATTGGTCCGAGTCGCTCGTTGAAGCTGGCAACCGCGGCTGCCATGAAGAAGCAGCTGATGGAGGGCTAAGCCAGCGCTCAGCCAGTCGGCGCCTGCTGCGGCGCCGTACTTCGAGAACGGCGCAGCGTCGCCATGCAGATGCACGACGTGAGGGCCATCACCGCGATGACTCCGTAGGTCGCGTCGAAATTGCCTGTCCTGTCGGCGAGCCAACCGCTCGCTGCTGGACCGATGACGGACGCCGGGCCATAGAACATCGTCATCGTGCCGAGCACCGCCGCAAACGTGCGGTCGGCTACGTGATCGCTCACAAACGTGGCGGTAAGCGACGGGTAAGCGAATGACGCGCCGCCGAAGACGACCACGGCGGCGACGATGATTGCTGCATTGGGAATGCGCGCGGCCAGCACGACGCCGGTGCATGCGCTGATGGCCATCACGGTCGCCATGGTGGCGGGACGGCCCATGCGATCGCTGAGACGGCCGAACGCCAAGGCGCCGACCATCGAACCCGCTCCCATGCCGGAGAACACGAGCGTGGCTGCCAAGCGGTCGAAGCCGTGGTCGCGCTCGAGTGCCAGACCCAGGAAGTTTGCGAATGACGACGTCGTATAGGCGAACGCCATGTACGCCACGACGGCCCGCTTCCAGCCCTGAATCTGCCGCAACGCTGCGAGTCCGCCGACGGCGGCAACACGTTCAGTACGGCCCGGCCTGACGAACAGCGTCAGCGCAACGAGCAGCAGTACCGAGATCGCTGCTTCGCCCAGCCAGAGTGGCCGCCAGATCGCGTCGCTGCCAGCAACATTGCGCATGGTGGCAGTTGCCAGGGGAACGCCGATGAATGCTGCGCCCATGGTGGCGGTGAGCACGCCGAGCGCGGCGCCTCGCCGAGCCGCGGGCACTCCCTCGCTGGCGATGACTGGAGCGGTGAGCCAGATGCCGCCTCCTCCGAGGCCCGCCAGTGCAGTTCCGATTACCACGGCGAACGGAGACGACGCCGTTCCCACCACGACGAGGCCGATTGTCGAGGTGACGATGCCGGCCCGCAGAAGCGTGAACGGTTCGACGCGGCCCGCGCTGAACGTGACGATCACCACACCCGTGAAGTACGCGCCCATGTTCGTCGAGCCGAGCGCGCCGGCCAGCGTGTCGCTCAGCCCGAGTTCGGGGGCCATAGCGGGGAGCAGAACTCCGATGGTGGCCCGACCGAAGATGTGCGACACCACCCCGGAGAAGGCCACGAGCACGACGCGGCCCCAGCGCACGCGGTCGAAGTCGACCCCGTCGCCGACCACATCGGCAGCTGCCGCCGGGCCCAGCGTCGGCACGGCATCGCCCAGTCCTGTCGCTGCGGGCGTGACCCTGAAGGCGTCGCGCAAGCGGCCCATCTGCGCAGTGGCTGGGGTCAGTGCCCCGGCGTGAACCTGATGGGCAGAACCGCCGGACCCCAGATCCCGTTCGAGAGCGGCTTCCACTCGACGTTGCCGTCGAGCTGAAGGCTTGGCATGCGGCGTGCGATGGCCTTGAATGCCTCCTGCAGCTCTGCCCGGGCCAGGAAGGCCCCCAGGCAGTGATGGATGCCGCTGCCGAAGGTCATGTGCGGGGTGCCTGAACGGCGTGTGATATCGAAGTCTGTGGGCTCGACGAACTTCTCGCCGTCGTAGTTGGCGCCTACAAGGCTCGGGAAGATGAAGGTGTTGGCCGGGAACTCGATGTCGCGGTAGGTGATCGGCTCGCTGGCGTAACGGGCCGTGCCGCGTATCGCGCCGAGATACCGCATGACTTCTTCCACGGCGCCCGGCGCCAACGATGGATCGTCCGCCAGGACTCGGAACTGTTCAGGTTGCTGTGTGAACAGCGCTACCGCGCACGCGAGCTGGTTGCGAGTCGTGTCAGTGCCCGCGAGCAGAAGTGAGTTGGCGAGCGACAACAACTCCTCCGTCGACAGCCGATCGCCTGCTTCGGACACGGCGATGAGGTCGGACAGCAGGTCGTCACGCGGCGCCGCCCGGCGCTCGGCGATGAGCGCCGTCATGTAGGCCTCCATCTCGTCCTGCGCAGCGACGATGGCCGGACCGTCCCGGTGGAGGTTGCCGTTGAAGATGCGGAAGATGTCCGTCGCCAAGCGTCCGAACAGCTTCCAGTCCTCGCGAGGAGCACCCAGCATCTCGCAGATGATCGGAATCGGATACGGCTCGCACACCTCGCTGACGAACTCGGCCTCTCCCCGTGCGCACACGGGATCGAGCAACTCGTCGATGACTTCGGCCATGAAGGGCCGCAGCCGCTCCGCCGATTTCGGAGTGAAGGCGGGTCCGACGAGGCGACGGATCCTGTGGTGTTCGTCACCCTCCATTGCCAAGATGTTTCGGCTGCTGCGCTGCCTGAAATCTGGGTCGTCGTAGCCCTGCATGTCCGCGATCAGTCCGATCGCGGAGTACCAGCGGCCGTCACGCAGCATGGCGGTCGCGTCGTCGTAGCGAGTGATGACGTAGCCGAGCGGAGTCCGCGCAATCCAGTTGCCGTTCTCGAGCAGACCGAGCGCCAACTGCCGCTGTTCCTCCCACGTCACCGGATCGAGTTCCAGATCAGGCATGTCCACTTCGGCAACCGGCACGGCCATGGGCGCACCCTAACCATCCCGACCCGGGCACTGGCCTCGGCTCGGGCACGCTGGGGGGCGCAGCCCTAGCATTCGCACGATGAATGAAGCAGGCACACCGGGCAATGGCACATCGGGCAATGGCACACCGGGCAATGGCACATCGGGCAATGGGGCATCAGCCAATGGCCCCGTTTCAGCTGAGCGACACGGCAGCGTGCTGCTGGTCCAGGTGGACGACGGCAAGGCGAACGCGTTCTCGGTGCCGATGCTCGCGGCGCTGGACGCGCAGATCGACGCAGCCGAAGCCGATGGCGGCATCGGCGCGGTGGTCATCGCCGGCAACCAACGGGCTTTCTTTGCGGGGTTCGACCTCAACGTGATCCGCGGCGGCGACCGTGCCGCGATGACCGAGCTGGTGTCGGCAGGAGGCGCCATGGTGCGGCGGGCCTATGGCTCATCGGTACCCGTGGTGGCAGCGTGCACCGGCCACGCCGTCGCAGCGGGAGCGTTGCTGCTGCTGGGCTGCGACCATCGCGTCGGACCTGACGCCCCAGTGAAGATCGGGCTGAACGAAGTGGCAATAGCGCTGACGTTGCCGGATTGGGCCATGGCGATTTCCACCGAACGCCTGTCCAAGCGGCACCTGCAGCGCTGCGTGGCGAACGCCCGCCTGCTGGACGGCGTGGGTGCGACGCAAGCCGGCTTCCTCGACGAGGCGGTGGCACCGGATGCGGTCGTCGAGCGGGCGCTCGAGGTCGCTGCGGAGCTGGCCGACACGCTGGACACCCGTGCCTACGCCGGCACAGTGCGGGCACTGCGCGGCGACGTGCTTGCCGAGATGGACGCATCCGTCGAACGAGACCGCGCCTCGGCGGCATGAGAGACCGATGAAGGTCGGCGAATAGGGGCACTGCCATGAAAGCAATCGTCTTCTCGGAGCACGGAGACATCGATGTGCTGTCGTATCGCGACATCGACACGCCCGAGTTGCAACCCGGCGAAGTGCGGATCGCGGTGAGGGCCTGCTCGCTGAACTACCACGACGTGTTCACACGCCGGGGCATGCCAGGGATCAGGGTGCCGCTGCCAGGCATCCCGGGCTGTGATGCCGCAGGGCAGGTTGCGGAGCTCGGTCCCGATGTCGAGGGATGGTCAGTAGGCGACCGGGTGCTCGCAGACCCGGTCCATTGGGACCGCGGGAGCGGCAAGTTCTCCATGATCGGCGACACCCTGTGGGGTGCCTATGCCGAGTACGTCACCGTGAGCGAAAGCCAGCTGATCCCGCTGCCCGATGACGTTTCTTACGAGGATGCCTCGTGCCTGCCCGTGGCCTATGGCACGGCGCACCGGATGATGATCACCCGTGGAGAGGTCGGCCCCGACGACAGCGTGCTGATTCTGGGTGCCAGCGGGGGAGTGGGCACCAGCGCGTTGCTGATCTCCAAGTTGCGCGGTGCGAAAGTGATCGCTGCGGCGGGCACCGACGAGAAGTGCCAGCGCCTCGCCGACCTGGGCGCCGACGAGACGATCAATTACTCCGAGGTCGACATTGCCCGCTATTGCCGAGAACAGACCGGCGGTCTGTTCGGCGGGGGCGGCTACGACGTAGTGGTCAATTTCACCGGCGGCGACACCTGGGCCCGTTCGCTGCGATGCGTGCGGCAGGGCGGGCGTGTGGTGACCTGCGGCGCTACTGCTGGCTACAACCCGCCGACTGACCTTCGCTTCATCTGGACCGCCGAGATGGACATCCGAGGTTCCAACGGGTGGAAGCGCGACGACCTTGATGAGCTGCTGCGGATGGTGCAGTCGCGCGAGCTGGTGCCCGTGATCGATTCCCTGGTGCCACTGCCCGACGGCGTTGAGGCTCACCGGGCCATGGAGGAGCGACGCTTCTTCGGCAAGATCGTCATCACCGCCGACGCGCCGGTCTAAACGTCGCCGCAATGACCCCCCACGGGCCGGCGGCTGCCGACGCGGATGGTCGCAAGCACCTGCGCGACAACGCCGCCCGAGTCCTCGGCCTATGAGCGCACCGCCTCCGTCCGGCGCCACGTCGAACGCAGCTGCGTACCGAACACTGTTCGTCACCTCGCTCGTCGGTTTCATGGTGGCGCTCGAGATCACCGTCATCGCGCTGGCTCGTGATGAGATCGCTCAAGCATTCCCAGACGCGTCAGCGGCCTCGCTGTCGTGGGTCATCACCGCCTACAACATCGGCGTCGCGTCGGTGCTGCTGCCAGCAGGCTGGATGGCTGATCGATTCGGCCGAAGAAGGATGTTCCTGTGGGGGCTGGCAATCTTCGCCGTCGGATCGCTGCTGTCAGGACTCGCGATTTCCGCTGAGCTGCTGATAGCGGCTCGCGTGCTGCAGTCCTTGGGTGGGGCGCTCCAGTTCCCGTCTGGCCTGGCATTGCTGCTGACGGCGTTTCCGATCGAGCGACGGCAGATGGCCATCGGCGTCTGGGGCGCCATGGGCGGGCTGGCGGCGGCGCTGGGCCCTTCAGTGGGCGCGCTGCTCGTCGACGCCCTGGGCTGGCGGTCGGTGTTCCTCATCAACGTGCCGGTGGCGCTGATGGCAATGCTGCTCGGACCGACCTGGCTGGCTGAGAGCAGGGGTGAAGGGGTGGCGCGGCGTGTGGACCTCGTAGGCGTGCCGCTGGCGTCAATCGGCGTCGGAGCGTTCGTGCTGGCCATCGTTCAGGTATCCGACTGGGGCTGGACCGCTTTCGGGACGATCGCCTCGTTGACGGTGGGCGCCGTATTGCTGGGCTTGTTCATTGCGCGTTCGCATCGCCACGCAGCGCCGCTGTTCGACCTGGGCTTGTTCCGGCTCCGCAGCTATCTCGTCGGCAATCTCGGCACCGTCGCCTTCGCTACAGCCTTCTTCGCGTGGCTGATCGTGCTTCCCGAGTTCCTTCAGCGCAGCTGGGGCTGGTCGGTGCTGAAGTCGGGATTCGCCATGGCGCCCGGGCCGATGGTGTCCTCAATGCTTGCCCCGATCGCTGGCCGGTTCGCCGATCGGTTCGGGTCGCGCCCGCTCTTGGTCGCAGGCGGGTTGTTGGGCGTGACGGCGGCCGCGATGCACTTGGCGTGGACCGGTACAGAACCCAGCTACGTCAAGGGCATGTTGATTCCCGGAGTGGTCGTGGGCTTGTGCGCCGCCTGCGGTTTTGCGCCGCTGGTCGGAGCGGCGATACGCGACGTGCCCCCTCCTCGATATGCGATGGCTGGCGCAGGCCGCACCACGATCTTCCAGCTCTCGGTGGCTCTCGGCGTCGCCGCGGCGATCGGCATTGTCGGCCGACCCGCATCGCCTGACGAGTTCCTCGGCGGAATGCGCTGGGTGTGGCTGTTGTCGCTGGTTCTGTTTGCCACTCAGGCGCTGCTGTTCGCGACGGCGTACCCCCGGCGCGATGGCATCCCAGTCGCCCGGGCGCGTTCAAGCTGAGTGCGCGAGACAGCTACACCGAATAGGCGAAGGCGCGCAGCGCAGCGGCGGTTGAGGCGTACACGTCCGGCAGGGCGCCGCGGAAGATGACATCGCCCGCGTGGCAGGTGCCGTTCAGCGTCCGGGCAACTGCCGTATTGCCTGCAGCGGTCAGCTTGCGGTAGTACGTCAGGCCCTCATCTCGCAGCGGGTCGAGCTCGTTCACCGAGATGACGTGCGGGGGCATGCCCTCCAGCTCCTCGACGCTGACGTGCACTGGCCACGCGAGCGGATTTGTCGCATTCTCACCGGACGGGTCGTACACCTTCGCGAGGGCGCCCAGGTTCTCGCAGCCCAGGAAGTACAGGTCATTCTCGTGCAGCGACGGCAGGTCGGCGGGCGGATTCGCGTACATGCCCGAGATGTATGGGCACTGAGCGAACACGCCGTCGATGATCTCGAGATAGCCGTCGCGCTTGGCCTTGAGCGTGGTCGCCAGCGTCAGGTTGCCGCCGCCAGACTCGCCCGAGACGGTGATCGTGGAAATGCCCAAGTCGGCCTTGTTGGCAGCGACCCACTGCAACGCAGTGCTGCAGTCGTTGAGGCCGGCCGGGAACGGGTGGTTGCCAAGCGCACCGCCGCCGTTGCGGTACTCGACGCCCACGGCCACGAGGCCAAGCGCGGCCAGTTCGTCCCGCCAACGACAGAACGAGGCGTCGGCTGCTGTGAGGATCACCATGCCGCCGCCGTGAATGTGGAAAACGGACGGCAGCGGTGCGTCGACGCCGGCGGGACGGTGGATGTACAGGCCGATCTCGTTGCCGTCGGGCCCAGTGATCGTGACGTCGTTCCGCTCGACACCCTCAATCGGCGGCAGGCCCGCATAGAGCACGTCGAACATCATCTGGAAGCCCGGCTCGGCCTCGTTGCAGTAGGCATAGAGACCCTCGATGGGCGTGTCGGCGTTGATCGGCGTGGGCTCGCCGTGGCCGTCGAGGCCGAGCTCGGCCATCACGGCGACCATCCGGCGATCGGCTCGCGGATCGGTCCCCAGCGTCATGTCCGGGTCGCCGAGCCGTCCAGGTCGGTGTACTTGCGCTGCGTCCATGAGTGGTCCCCTGTCCACCAGGCGGCACGGCGCCCCCAGATCGCGCTGACAGTAGTCCCAGGGCCTGTTGCCACGCGTCGCGTCTAGTCAAGCAATTGCCGGGCCGCTTCGCGGGCTTCATCAAGGGTTGCCACGATGTGCTCGTCACCGACTTGGCGCAGAACGTCCAGTGAGGCGAGGGTCGCCGCGGGGGCGCCGTCGAGGGCCATGACGATGCAGGTCGCATCCGCGGCCTCTGCCGTGTCGATGAGCTGCTCGATCACCAGGGCGGCGCTGTCGTCGATGTAGTCGGTCTCGGAGAAGTCCAAGATGACGACTTCGTGGCCGACGATGTCGTCGCCGATGGTGCGGATGAGCTTGCTCGACGACGCAACAGTGAAGCTGCCACGCAGTTTCACGATGCCGACGCGTGCGGAGTAGGGGCTGATGCCGTGGGTGTCGGGCGTGTGGTCGCGGAGGAAGATCTGGTCGAGCAGCGGCACCGACACGACGCTGTCGAGCTGGAGGCGCTCGAATTGGCGGGCGCCGATCATGCCGGCCACGATCAGCCCGACCGCGACGGCTGTCACCAAGTCGACCAGCATGGTGACGCTGAGCGTCGCCAGCATGATGACGAGGTGCTCGCGCTGGAGGCGATGGAGGCGTGCGAGGAACCGCCAGTCGATGAGCTGCCAGCCGATCACGACGAGCATCCCCGCTATGGCGGCATGAGGGATGTACTCGAGGTATCGAGCCAGCCCCAGCACGAGCACCAAGAGCGTGAGCGCCCGGATCACCGGTGAGACGGGCGTCCGTGCGCCAAGCCGGTGAGCCACCATCGTCGGTACGAACGTCATGTGGCCCGGAAGGCCCCCGATGAGCCCCGCTGCCACGTTTCCGGCTCCCACGCTGAGCAGCCCTCGATCCGGATCTTGCTGTGTCCGGGTTTGCGCGTCGACCGCGAGCGAAGACAGCAGCCCGCGTACCGTGCTGAGCAGAGCGACGGTAAGCGCCGGCACGACGGCGCTCGCCAGAAAGCCCAGCGATACGACGGGGCGCTGAATCTCGGGCAGGGCAGTCGGGATGCCTTCGATCGTCGGCACATTGTCGAGCCAGACGAGGCTGAGCAGCGTGCCGAACAGCAGTCCCGCGAGCGTCGACGGCAGCAGCTTGTGCAGCTTCTTGGGCCACAGCAGCGAGATGACCAGCGTGAAAAGGCCGATGGCCAGCGCGCTGGCGTTCGCTGCGCCGATTGCTTCGGGCCACGCTCGAATGGCGCCGACAGGTTTGGTGATCTTGATCGGATCGCCGAGAAAAGACCCGACCATCGAGATGACGATCATCAGCCCGATGCCGGAGGTGAATCCGGCCGTCACGGAATAGGGCGTGTACGAGATGTAGCTGCCGATTCGCAGTGCGCCCAGAATGATCTGGAACACGCCGGCGAGCATCGCGATGGTGAACGCTTCGGCCATCGAGTCGGCGTGCGTTGCGATAACCGTTGCCATCGCGACGGCCATGACGCTGCTGGTGGCTGCCATCTGGGCTCGCGCCCTCTGGAATATGCCGACGAAGAGGCCGACGGCGATGCCGCCGTAGATCCCGCTTGCGGCGCCCAGCCCCGAGACGATGCCGAACGACGCCGCAGGCGTGATTGAGATCGCGGCGGTTGTCAGGCCGCCTGCCAGGTCTCCCCGGAACGTCTGCAGGTCGTAGCGCATATCGGTGCTGGGTGACCCCCTCGAACGCCGACCCGAATGACGCTATTCGACGGGACGGCAGCGCTCTTCGACTGGGATGCCCGTCGGCTATTCGTCTGCCGTGATGACGACGAGCAGTTCGCCGTTGTCGACCTGATCGCCGACAGCAGCGCGCACCTCGCTCACTTCGCCGTCGGCCGGTGCGGTGATCTGGTGCTCCATCTTCATGGCCTCCATCACCACCAGCGCCTGGCCCGCGCTCACCCGGTCTCCTTCGGAGACATTGACCATCAGCACCTTGCCGGGCATCGGCGCGACCAGCCCGCCCTCGACAGCCTCGGCGTCCGGGTCGGGGAATCGAGAGCGCTCCCGCAATGTCGCCGAACCGGTGAGCGGCCCAGTGACGTACCAGTCGTGACCGCGACGGCTGATCTGCCAGGTGCCTCGCATCCCGCCGCCAAAGGAATTGAGCACAGTGACGTCGAGTTCGGCATCGAATTGCTCGGCGGGGGGTGCGTCGATCACCTCGCCAGCCAAGTCGTCCACGATCGGGTGGATCTGGATCGAGTGGGGCCGCACGACGAACTCGCTGGAGTCCGGCAGGCCACCCTCGCCGTCGTCGTCGGCGTCGCTGTCCCCGTCGGCCTCGCCGTCGTTCGATTGGGGTTCGCCATCTTCTGGTGGCGCATACGGCGCGTCGACTCGCAGCGGCGCGACGCGCAGCCGATAGCTGCCGTCGCGCTGGCGCCGGTAGGCCACGCTCACATCCACCTCGCCCGCGGCCGGATCGAGAGCCGTGAGCGGCAGCACCTCGTCGGGCATGACGCTGTTGCGGTACCCCGATGTCATGAAGCCCAGCGCAGTTGCCAGCTCACGATTTCGGGCCTGCGACACCAGCGCCACGGCCGACGCCGCTGCATGCAAGAACAGGCCGCGGTAGGGCGGCGAGTCGGTGGCAAGCCCCGTCCGGTCGATGAAATCGGTAGTGGTGTCGCCGGCGAGAAACTCGTCGCTGCGCAGCACCGCCGAGAGGAAATCGCGATTGGTGACAACACCGCCCAACCGGGTGCGGTCGAGCGCCGATGCCAGTCCCAGCGCAGCCTCGGTACGCGTCGGCGCCGCCATGACCACCTTGGCGAGCATCGGATCGAACTCTGTCCCGACCACCGAACCCATCTCGATGCCTGAATCGAAGCGCGCCTGCGGCTCGCTTGCCGGCGCCCAGAGCTCGACAGTGCCGGTTGCGGGCAGGAATCCGTTGGCGGGATCCTCCGCGTACAGGCGGGCCTCGACGGCATGGCCTGCGATCGCCAAGTCAGCCTGCGCGTAGCCCAGAGGCGCCCCGGCAGCGATTCGGATCTGCTCACGCACCAGGTCGAGACCGGTGATCTCCTCGGTGACCGGATGCTCGACTTGCAGCCGGGCGTTGACCTCGAGGAACCAGAACTCGGCGTCGTCGCCGCTGCCTTCCAGCAGGAACTCCACGGTCCCAGCCGAGTGGTAGCCAATCGTGCTGACGGCAGCGACCGCAGCAGCACCCATGCGCTCACGCAGCGCCGGTGTCACCGCCGGCGACGGTGCCTCTTCGATGACTTTCTGATGCCGCCGCTGGATCGAGCACTCCCGCTCGAAGCAGTGCACGACGTTCCCGTGCGTGTCACCCAGCACCTGGATCTCGACGTGGCGCGGTGCTGGCAGGTAGCGCTCCAGGAAGACCGTGTCGTCGCCGAACGCACCGGCCGCTTCCCGGCGTGCTGCCGCAACGGCGTCGGAGAGCGAGCTCGCCGAGTCCACGATGCGCATGCCCTTGCCGCCGCCCCCAGCCGAAGCCTTGACCAGCAGGGGATAGCCGACGTCAGATGCCGCAGCAGCCAGGTCGTCGGGGGACATCGCTTCGGTCACCGGGACAGACGGCAGCGTCGGGACGCCCGCGGCGACCATTGTCTCCTTGGCGGCCAGCTTGTCGCCCATCGCCGCAATGGCCGCGGGGGGCGGCCCCACCCAGATCAGCCCAGCGTCGATGACAGCCGTGGCGAAGTCGGCATTCTCCGACAGGAAGCCGTAGCCCGGATGCACGGCATCGGCGCCGCTGCGCTGTGCGGCAGCGATCACCTTGTCGATGGACAGGTACGACTCTGCCGCTGTTCTCCCGCCGAGCGGCACTGACAGGTCCGCATCGGTGACAAACGGCGCTTCGGCGTCGCCGTCGGAATACACGGCGACCGTCGAGATGCCCATGGCGCTCGCAGTGCGGAAGACGCGGCGGGCGATCTCGCCCCGGTTGGCAACGAGCAGCCGCCGCAGCGGGCGTTGCTGTGTTCGAGTGTTCTCGTTCATCGCACGCCGCCGTTGCATCCGGAAGACCCGTGTTGATGCGGTGTCTTCGGTTGGTGTCGTTGCTTGCTCATCCCAGCCGCCTCTACATCCGGAAGACGCCGAAGCCGTCGGCGCCCTTCACTTCGTTGTTGTGACACGCCGACAGCGACATCGCCACGACATCGCGGGTGTCACGCGGGTCGATGACGCCGTCGTCGGTGACTCGCCCGCTGGCGTAGGCGGAGAGCGATTTCAGTTCGTGGTAGTGCTCGACCTGCTCGGTGATCTTGCGATCGGCTTCCTCGTCGAACTCGATGCCGCGGCGCATCGCCTGGCCTCGCCGCACGATCGACATGACGCCGGCGATCTGCTTCGGTCCCATGATGGCGATCTTGGCGGTCGGCCACAGGTACGTGAAGCGGGTGTTGAACGCCCGACCCGACATGCCGTAGTTCCCTGCCCCGTAGCTGTTGCCGAGGATCACGGTGATGTGCGGCACCATCGAGTTGGACACGGCGTTGATCATCTTCGAGCCGTTCTTGACGATGCCGCCCTGCTCGAAGTCCTTGCCCACCATGTAGCCGGTGATGTTCTGCAGGAACAGCAGCGGGATGTCCTGCTGGTTGCAGAGCTGGATGAACTGGGTGGCCTTCTCGGAGCTGTCGCTGAACAGCGGCCCGTTGTTGCCGATGATGCCGACGGGGAAGCCGTGTACGGAGGCCCAACCGCAGATGAGTGTGGCGCCGTACCGCGACTTGAACTCCTCGAAGCGGGAGCCGTCCGTGATGCGGGCGATGACCTCGCGGCAATCGATCATGGCTTGGAGGTCCCGCGGCATCAGCCCGAGCAGCTCTTCGGGATCGTGGACCGGCGGGTCGGCTGGCATGCTCGGGCCGGGACCCAGCTTGCGCCAGTTGAGGTGCGAGACCACTTCCCGGCAGATACGCAAGGCGTCCGCTTCGTCCTCGGCGAGGTAGTCGGCCAAGCCCGATATCTCGGCGTGCATCTGCGCTCCGCCCAGCGTCTCGTCGTCGGAGTCCTCGCCGGTCGCCATCTTCACCAGCGGCGGTCCGCCCAAGAAGACCTTGGACTGGTTGCGGATGAAGATGTTGTAGTCACTCATCCCGGGTTGGTAGGCGCCGCCGGCCGTGGAGCTGCCGAATACCACAGAGATCGACGGAATCTTCAGCTTCGACAGCTCGGTCACGTCGTAGAACAGCCGGCCGGATTCCGCGAAGTGACTCTCTTGCTCGCGCATCTGCCGTTCGGGGTCGTCGTTGCCTCGCAGATCGCCGCCGGCCGATTCGACGAACTGGATGTACGGCATCCGGTTGTCGCGGGAGATCTCGATGGCTCGCATGATCTTGCGGCCGGCGAACACCGTGATGGCGCCGCCCAGAACCGTCGGATCGTTGCCTTCGACCATGCACTCGACGCCGTTCACGACACCGATACCCATCACCAGCCCGCCGCCGACTGCGTAGTTAGAGCAGTAACCGGCCAGCGAGCTGATCTCGTAGAACGGCGAGTCACGGTCGACCAGCATCGAGACGCGCTCGCGGACCGGCATCTTGTCCCGGCTGCGCATGCGCGCCATGGCCCGGGGCCCGCCACCCGCCGCGGCCTGCTGCTGCAATTCGTCAAGCTCGACGAGCTGTTCGCGCATGTCGTCGCAGTTCTGGGTGAACCACTCGGCGGAAGTGTCGATGTGAGATCGCAGTACCGGCATGTGACTCCCGTGTGTAGGCAATCAGCGCGAACGCAGACGCGAACCCTCGCAGTCTGCTTGAAGCGAGTCGCTAGTGCCTACCAGCCGGTGTACGGCGAAGGCCCGGTGGCAATGTGCCATATCGGCGGGCACGTGGAGTGGGGCAGAGTGAGGAAGTCATCGCCGACATCGTCGATGCGCCCCTCGGCGCTGCCGCCGAACTCAATCTCGTCTCCGTCACGCATCACGTGCTCGTCGTTCACAACGGCGGGGATTGAGGCATCGAAGCTGAGCCGCTCGGAGTGGGGGAACACGAGCGTCCGCTGTGTCGGCCCATCGCCGTACTCGGCCCAGATGCACTCATCGCCGATGCGCAGAGTGCTGCGATTCAAGTTGTCGGTCGACATCTGCACGAATGCGACAACGAAACGGTCCACCGCCGGCGGCGAAATCTCGTCGGGATCGAGCAGCCACTCGATCTCGTAGGTGATGCCTGGCCGTCTGGGCAAGGCCGCTTCGACGGCCTCACGGTCAATGGGCACTCCGCCGACGAACGCCTGGCCAATGCGGGCCTCAACCGTCCGGGTCACGACGTAGCCCCCGTAGTCGACATTGCGTATGCCGAACTCTTGCAGGGTCTCCCAGATCTCCTCGGCAGCGCGCTGGATCTCTGCAGCAGTGACGGTGGACGATTGCTCGAATCGGAACGGAAGACCACTTGCGCGTGCTTCGGCCAGCACTTCAGGCGGCACGGCACCGTTCCAACGCACGGTCAGGTTGAAGGCCACGTCGAGTTCGTCGGGGTACTCCGCCCGCCAGCGCGAGGTGAAGGCATCGGAGCGGTCCTCTTGTTCCATCTGAATCAGTGCCTGCCATGGCGGAATGCCGAAATCCGCAGCCATGTAGCAGGCGATCAGCACCGCCCCTTCGGGGGCGGTGAGCGTTTCAGAGTCTTGTTGGTCTTCTTGGTCTTCGCGTTGATCGCTGTCGGGCGGCGGCTCGGGATCGCATGCTTCGTGTGTCAAGGGCGCATCGGGGTCGTACACCAGCCACGGCAAGTCGGGATCAGAGCCGAGTACTCGCTGGACCAATTCTCGCAGCGGCATCGATTCGGCGCCCTCGATCGGCGTTCCTTCGAGAATGATGATGTTCGACTCATCCGAGCGATCGTCTGCAGATGCGACGTCGACGTCAGGCGTCGAGCCGGAGGTGTCGGGGCCTGGGCCGCCGGCGACGATCTCGGTCTGAACGCTTGAGCAGGCAACCCCGAGCGCGACCATTGCAGTGAGGCCAGCGATTGCATGGCAGCGCTTCATTGATGCACCGTAACCTCGTCGCCGTGTCTCGCCAGAGCGCCTTCGTCGAAGATCGAGTTGCGTCATACGCAGCCGCGCACTCGCTGCAGCCCACGGCGATCCAGCGGGAGCTGATTGCCGAGACGGCAACGCTTGGGCGGGTCGCGGGCATGCAGATCAGCCCGCTGCAGGGGGCGTTCATGAGCGTGCTGACGACGGCGTTGCGCCCCCGGCTCGCTGTCGAGGTGGGCACGTTCACGGGCTACTCAGCACTCTGCGTTGCGAGTTCGCTTGAACCGGGTGCCGAGCTCATCTGCTGCGATGTCTCCGAGGAGTGGACCTCGGTCGCCCGCCGCTACTGGGAGCGAGCAGGCGTGGCTGATCGCATCGACCTGCGCATCGGGCCGGCGCTGGACACGCTGCGTGCCCTGCCGACCGAACCCCCAATCGACTTGGCGTTCATCGACGCCGACAAGTCCAGCTACATCGACTACTACGAGGAGATCTTCGGCCGGCTCTCGCCGGGCGGCGTGATTCTCGTGGACAACGTGCTGTGGGGCGGAACGGTTGCCGATCCCGCCCGAGACGACGATGGCACCGAAGCCATGCGGGCATTCAACGACCGCGTCGCAGCGGACGACCGGGCGGGCAGCGTGATGCTCCCCATCGGCGACGGCCTGACGATGATCACGCGCCGCCAATAACATCCCCGCCGTGCGTGACTCGGCCGCTTGGCCCATCGAGACCCACATCCTCCACCGTCGCGACGCCGACCGGACCTACCAGTTGTGGGTGGCGCTGCCGATGGGTTACCGGGCAGACGCTTCCCGGCCGTACCCGCTCGTTGTCTGTTGCGACGCGCCATGGACCTTCGGCACCGCAGTGGACACGACCCGGATCCTGTCGATGTCCCGGGAGACGCCCCGCTGCGTGGTCGCGGGCATCGCGCACGACACCACCGACATGCGCGAGATGCTCGACTTGCGGGCAATCGACTACACGGTGACGCCGGCCGAGGCCCCGCCGATGACCGGCATCCGGGCGCCTGCCGCTGAGACGGGTGGGGCCGAACCGTTTCGACAGTGGCTTGCCAGCGATGTGCTGCCGCTGCTGCGAGACCGGTACCACGTCGGCGAGACCACCTACGTCGGCCACTCGTTCACGGCGCTGTTCGGGCTTCACGTGCTCTTCAACTCTCCGGACATGTTTGCTCGCTACCTGCTTGCGAGCCCGTCGGTGTGGTGGGACTACGAGGTCATGTTCCGCCTCGAAGCCGAGCACGCTGCTGCTGGCGGCGATCCGGACGTCAAGGTGTTCATGTCGATGGGGGAGAACGAGACCGACGAGTACTCGCCCCAAGCCAAGTTCTGGGACCAGTTCTCGGCCCGCGGGTACCGCAACATCGACCTTACCTGGCACGTCTTCCCCGGAGAGAACCACAACACTGTCGTCGGCCTGGCTGTCAGTCGCGGCCTTCGAGCGCTGTACGCCGACTGATCGCTGCTTCGAAGTTCCAGCTCCCGAGCGGCATCCCGAACTGCGGTGACCCGGCGTCGTTCCGCGCCGATTGCGGGGGTGGGGCAGAATGGGCTCACTGGGGCAACGGGGAGGCTGTGACATGGCCATGACGCAGACACGCAAGGGACTTGGGCCGCTTGCAGCGAACGGCAAGGTGCCGGTGTACGACGCGGATGCGCACATCGCCGAGCCGCCGTCGGTGTGGACCGAATACGCCGATCCGAAGTTCCGCGACCGGATCATGCAGTGCCGGATCCTGGACGACGGCACCGACGCCGCGTTCGCCGAAGGAAAGAAGCTGCGCAACGGCATCGCGCCGGCGTGCATCCCGCATGCGTACGGCACCAAGGTCACCTGGAACGACATCGTGCCGGGCAGCTACGACCCAGCAGCACGCCTGTCGGTCATGGACGACGAGGGCCTCGACGCAGCGCTCATGTTCCCGTCGCTCATGCTGATCTCCGGTGACATCAACGACCCCGAGGTCGCTGTGGAGAATGCCCGTGCATATAACCGTTGGATGACCGATTTCTGCTCGGAGGACCCGAACCGGCTCTTCGGCATGGGCGTGTGCCCGCTGCAGTCGATTGACGGCGCAGCAGAGATCATCGAGGAAGTCGCCAACGCAGGGCTGACGGGGATTACCTTCCGCCCCGAGCGTTACGGCGGGCTGGAGCTGTTCTCGCCCGAGATGGATCGGGTGTGGTCAGCCGCCGAGCACCACGACCTCACCGTCGGCATCCACGGCAGCTTCGGCTCGGGAATGCCGAGCTTCGCCAAGACCCGCTACGAGAATCAGTTCTACGTCCACATGGTGTGCCATCCCTTCGAGCAGATGGCCTCGGTGATGGAGATGGTGGCGTCGGGCGTGCTTGACGACCATCCCATGCTGAGGGTGGGCTTCTTCGAGTCGGGCCTGGGCTGGCTGCCGTATTGGCTCGACCGTCTCGATGAGCACAAGGAGGCCATGGGCCACCTGGTGCCGCGGCTGAAGCGTGACCCCACCGAGATCTTCTCCGAGCAGTGCTTCGTGACGATGGAGGCCGGCGAAGGCGAGGCGTTCGAGCAGGTTGCGGCCATGGGCTTGGCGCACACGGTCGTGTGGGGCTCGGACTACCCGCATTACGACTGCACGTTCCCCGGCGCACTCGCCGAGCTCAACGAAACCTTCGAAGGCTTCGACAACGAGGTCAGCAGCCTGCGAAACGAGGTCGTCTACACCAACGCGCGCCGCTTCATGGGGCTCTCGTAGCCCGGTTGGGCACGATCGCAGGGTGCTCGACGGCGGACCACCGCCCGACAGCGAGGCGTTCGCCAAGGCCGTACGTCATCGCGACACCTGGCTGGCTCGCAACTGCGACGGGGCCGTCCCGGTTCGCCGCGCCGACGACCGCACGCTGGCGAGCGTCAATTGGCAGCTTGAGAGTGCGCTCGATGGAGACGTCTGGGTGATCGAGCCCGACTGAGCAGGCCTTCGGTCAACTGGGGTCAAGCTGCGTGTCGCCGTCGGCTGCTGGCTCGACGAGTGCGGCCAGCCGCGCAAGCGTGGCTTCCATGTTCGGCACATTCTTCTTGTGCGCCCCGAAGAGTTCGGCGACGCGTGGCCATCGTGACGTCCCCCAGTTGAAGGTCTCGCGCACCAGCGTGCCGCCGTCGTCCTGAGGCTCAAGCTCGTAGCGCCAGCGCTGCCCTTGCCAGTGCGCCCACTCGATCAACCGGCTCTCCTCAAATTCGAGGACCCGGTTATTCGTGGGGTAGGTGACGCCGACCCGCACACGCATCGAGAACGTGCTGCCGAGCGCCAGGCGGGCCTGCGAGCTGGTCATTTGCACGAGGGTTCCCGAGCCGTCGATCTCGCAGCGTCGGCTGGGGTCAGCCAGCACATCAAAGATGCGCTCCGCTGGTGCGTTGATAAGCCGCTCGACGCTGACAGTTCGATGTCTAGCCACTCAAACGCTCCGAATCCGGCACGCCAGTCGACATCAACAGTAGATAATATCAAGTCAAACAAGCTCAGATCAGACATGAGCAGGTTTGAAAAAGCCAGGCTTGCGATGCTCGCGAGTGTCGTGTTAGTCGTGGCGGGGTGCACCGGCAGCGGATCAGCCGGGCGGCTGCGAAGTGCCTGTCGGTGAGTCAGCTCCACACGAAATCGCCGTTTGCTCCAGACGAGATTTTGCGTTTGTGCAGGTCAGCAGGCGTTTTCGCTTGCCGCCTTTGCGCTGTTGGCCGAGCGCAGTTTGCTGGTTGTGACCAGGTGACAGCGGGTCTTGGTTCTGCGTGATCGTTGTCGGCGTGCATTGGGAGCGCCGATATCGCGCCTGTGGCTCGCCCTCTCGGGTGACCGCCGAGGCCGGGCTCGACGGCGGTCCGCCTCGTCGGCTGTCTCGGTCAGCGCTTTGCTGAGGGTCCCTGGTCGTGCCTGTCAGACGCCGCGTCGTCTTTCAAGCCACCTGACGCTGGTCTCGTGCACTTCAACTTGAGTCAGGAGAATGCTGAACCGAGGATCGGTGAGGCTCAGATCGTTGAAGCGCTTGAACTGCTTGGTGGTCCGTGGCTCAGTGCGCTCGCGTCCGTGGACGATGAAGGCACTACTGTTCGGTGTGTGCCGGCCGCTGCCGGGCGCGTCGTCGCGCAGCGTCTGCGTTGGCTTGCCGAAGCGTTCGATGAGGCAATGGACGACGAGATCGGGTCATCCGGATCCGCCTGACCTCACTGGGGCGGTTCGATCGCAAGCCGTTGGACGGGTTGGTCGGTGACCTCTGCGATGAGTTCGAAGTCCTTGTCGACGTGCAAGATCGTCAAGCCCTCGAACTCCGCCGTCGCGGCGAGCAGCAGATCCGCAACCGACGGCGCTCGGTGGTGACCCCGCTCGGCCAGCAGCAGCTGAACTTCGACGGCGCGGTCCTCCATTGCGGGCCGCAGGTATGCGACGGGCATGTCGGCAATTGGCACCTGCTGGAGACTTCGCCGGTGATCATCGGCGGAGCGAGCGGAGAAGCCCACTTCCAGTCGTGTGACAGTCGAGATGTGGACCAGCCCGTGATGGCACCTCAATACCCACTCGTCGGTGTGTGGACTGCTGTGCAACCGAATGAGCGCGGAGGTGTCAGCGAGCCATCCCGTCACCGCCACGCGCCTGCCATGATGTCTGGGTCGAGAGCGTCGGCGCAGATCTCGGCGAGACGCTCAAAGTCTTCTCGCGTTACCCGCTGGCGTCGATCGCGTTCGCGAGCGAGCACTCGCCGCAAGTATTCGGCGCGCGAAAGCCCTTGGTGCTCGGCGTTGGCGTCGATGGTCGCAACAACGTGGGGGGGCACGTCTCGTATCAGAATATCAGGCATTGGATTCCTCCCACATCCTTGGATATCGCACGCTATCGCAATTTCTCTTGCCCGAAGACACCCGCACCGGACCCGCACCGCCCTGTATTGCATCAGCATCGCGCACGGCCCCAACACACGAACTACCCGGCCAATCGATCAACAGACTCCCAGGTCGCAATCTGCATGACTGCATGACTGCTACCATGCAGTCATGCAGCAGATCACTTGGCGAGCAGACGAGGAACTCGTCGCCCGGGTAAAGATGAGTGCCCAGGACCAGCGCATCTCGATGAACGAGTACCTCACCCGGATCGTGCAGGCGGCAACTGACCCCTCACTCTCATCGAACGCAATCGAGGAGATCAGATCGCGCCTCAGACTCGCTGGCCTTCTCTCTGACTTTGAAGCTCGCGACATTGTGCGACCCGATGACGACGCGGTTGCCGCCGCCCGCCAACGAGCCGGTCAGGGAACACCGCTGTCTGAACTGGTTCGCGCCAATCGGTGACGGTATTCCTCGATTCATCCGCTCTCGTCAAGCGCTACGCCAACGAGCCAGGAAGCGACTTGGTCCAAGCCGTCTCGGAGCCGATGATCGCCAGCGACCTGGCTGCTGTGGAGGTCCCAGCCGCGTTATGGCGCAAGCATCGCGTCGGTGAAATCTCCGCAACCGACGCTCAGGTCTTGTGCTGGCGATTCCTGACCGATATCTCCGCTTCCACCCGGGACAGCGACACCGTCCTCATCGGGGTAGGCGAAGACATCCTTCGCTCAGCAATCGATCTCGTAGCCCGTCACCCGCTTCGTGCCTACGACGCCGTGCAGCTTGCGTCGGCGCTGGCCGCATCTCGCCTCATCGGCAGATGTCCATTCGGCTGCTTTGATGAGCAGCTCACTGATGCCGCCGTGGCCGAAGGTCTCATGCTCCTGTGGTGAGTGCGCACGAAATCGCAATCGCCGAGAGCCGCAGCACCGATTGTCGCGGGGTGGGTCCGCTAGACATTTGCGCCATGGGACAGACGATCGAATTGACAGCTTCTGATGGCGCGACGATCAGCGCTTACCGGGCCGAGCCTGCGGGCGCGCCGAAGGGCGGCGTCGTGGTCGTGCAGGAGATCTTCGGTGTGAATGACCACATCCGCAGCGTTGCCGATGGCTACGCCGCGGATGGTTACCTCGCCGTGGCGCCGGCGTTCTTCGACCGTGTGCGCGGCGGCGTCGAGCTCGGCTACGACGCGGAGGGCATCGACGTGGGCCGCAAGATCGCCTTCGACAATCTCACGGTGGACCAGGTCATGGCCGACATCTCAGCAGCCGCCGACTGTGCATCTGAGGGCGGCAAGGTCGGCGTTGTCGGCTACTGCTGGGGCGGCTCGATGTGCTACGTGGCCTCAGCTCGCCTGGCCGGCAAGATCTCGGCCGCTTCGGGCTACTACGGCGGGCAGATCATGCCGCACCTCGACGAGCGTCCGGAAGCGCCGCTGCTGCTGCACTTCGGCACCGAGGATCACGGCATCCCGCTGGAGAACGTGCACGCGATCGCTGAACGCTGGGGGCACATCGCCGTGCACATCTACGATGGGGCAGACCACGGCTTCAACTGCGATGCCCGCTCCAGCTTCCACCCCGATGCCGCGGCACTGGCGAAGCAGCGCACGCTGACTCACTTCGCTGAGCACCTGAGCTAGCCGTCCAGCGGGCCAGAGCGCCCGCATCCCAGCAATTCGCCGGGCTGACGACGCGCCACGAACAACGCCTGAGAGGATGACGCCGATGCGCAGGCTGGCGTCAGGATTGACAATCGCAACGGCGATCGCGCTGGCCGCCTCAGCATGCAGTGCCGCCGAAAACGAGCGGGCCGCGACCACACTGCCGGCGGCGACGACGACCATCGCGGTCGTCGTCCCTTCCACGACGGTGGCGCCCCCGCCGACAACGGCATTGGCGGTGCCATCCACGACGGCCGCCGAGCCAGAAGCACCCGCCACGTCGACGACAGCGGCGCCGCCCGTTTCAGACGACGAAGCGGATGCAACGCCGCCACCGGGTGCGGGCGCAGGCGACAGCTTCTACCCGTGGCTCGGCAACAGCGGCTATGACGTCACCCACTACGACCTCTCGCTCGATGTGGATCCCGTCGCCAACACGATCGACGGCCTGACAACTGTTCACGCCGTTGCGACTGAGGATCTCACGACGATCTACCTCGATCTCTTCGGCCTCGAGGTGAGCACGGTGAAGGTCGACGGCGTCCCAGTCGGCTTCGCCCGCGAGCGGGCCGAGCTGATTGTCCAGCCGGCGGAGTCAATCCCCGCCGACGCAAGCTTCACGGTCGAAGTGGCCTATGCGGGCACACCCGAACGAATCAGAGATCCTGGTGTGCCGTTCGTTCGCATCGGCTGGTTCGGCGTCAACGGCGTGGTCTTCACCTCCAACGAGCCGTCGGGCTCGATGACGTGGTTCCCGTCAAACAATCACCCCACTGACAAAGCGACCTTTACCATCCGCATCACCGTGCCGGAACACCTGACGGCAGCTTCGAACGGGCTTCTCGTCGACGAGATCGTGCTCAACGACCGTCGTACCGCGACCTGGCAGATGGACGATCTGATGGCGCCGTACTTGGCAGCGGTGTATGTCGGCGAATTTGAGCGCCACGCCCAAGCGTCCCGCGACGACCTGCTCATCCGTGACTACATTCCGCGGTCGCTGTCCGAGCCCCAGCGGCAGGCGACGCTCGAGGCGTTGTCGATCACACCCGGAGCCATCGAGTACTTCGAGGAGCTGCTCGGCCCCTACCCGTTCGATGCCTATGGCACGATCGTGATGCCGTTCACCCTGGGCTTCGCCATGGAGAACCAGACGCTCTCGCTGCACGGCACCCAGACGCTCGGCTCGCAGATCATCGCCCACGAGTTGGCGCACCAGTGGTTCGGCAACTCGGTGACCGTGGCCGATTGGAGCGACATCTGGCTGCATGAGGGCTTCGCTCACTACCTGAGCTTCCTGTACCTAGCTGAGGTGCAAGGCGAGGATCTGGAGGCTCTCATGGCTCGAGAGCTGGAGACGGCGACGTTTGCGGGAGCAGCACCGACCGGCGGCATCACGGTGGCGCAGCTGTTCGACTTCAACGCGGTGTATCGGAGGGCGATGTTGACGCTGCATGCCCTGCACCGCCGCGTCGGCGACGACGTGTTCTTCGACATCTTGCGACGCCACTACGAATCGTCAGCTGGGGGCACGACCAACACCGCCGAGTTCTTGGCCGTCGTGGAAGAACTGGCCGGTGCCGGCGCCGTGGGACTTGTCGAGGCGTGGCTCTACGACACCGACGTGCCGTCGACCCTGGGCGACTCCCCGCCCGTCAGCGAGATAACAGAATGACGCCGCGGTCTACTGCTGGGCCGCCCGCGATCGCGCTTCTCTGGGGCATGATGCGCCCTTTATGACATAGTTAGCAAATTCTTGTCAACAACTGACAACTATGTCATAACCACTAACCGGGCGGGCCCGGCAGCGTGTAGTAGGTACCTCGCCGCTGACCATGTCGCACCAGCTGGCCGGCAGATACAAGCCGACTCAGAAAGCGCAGAGCTTGTAGGCGGTCCACGGTCAACCGCTCACGCACCGCTGTGTTCGTAAGCGGGCCTTCTTGAGCAAGAGCGAGAACCAACGTGTCGATCTCGTCGTCGGACAGTCGCAATCCTGCCGGCGCGCCGAGTTCGTCGCTGGCGACATACGTCGCGCCGCCGCGCTGGCCGAGCTGAGTCAGCAACCTCGCGTCCCGCAAGCGCTGAAGTGCCTGACGCGCTTGCACGCTGTCGACGCCGAGGATGTCACGCACGACTGAATTGGTGAGCTCAACGCCCCGTGCTGCGTGAACCAGGATCAATCGGTCGGCCCCGGCGAGCGATCCCCGCTGTTCGAGTTCGGATACCCATGCCCGCTCGAGCGGTGTCACCGCACCGACCGTGCGAAGGGTGACCGATACCGAGTGGCCGTTGTCGAGGAACTCCGGCGGTTCCAGGAGATGTTCGGCCATCTCGTCTTGCATGACGTCCACACCGCGACCGGCGTCCTCGGCCAGTCCATAGCGTCGGAGCGTGTCAATGACGGCCAGATTCCGGGCGGCGTACTGTTCCCGGATATTCGCGACCGTGACTGGCTCCGGCAAACCGCCTGGAGAGGTCACGACCACTCGATCATCGTGAAGCTCGATGCGGACCGCGGTGCCCTTCGCTTCATAGGAGCGATGCGCGACTGCGTTCGCGATGGCCTCTCGCAGGACGACTTCGGGCAGGCGTGGCAGATCGTGGCGCTGCGTACCAATCACGACGTAGTCGATGCCGATTTCATCCAAGACGGCCGAGGTAGCTGCTTCGAGCTGGTCGGCGATCGGTCCCATGATTTCGATGCGTCGATCCGGCTCGGTCGCCTCGCCTCGATAGCGGAAGATCTCGATGTAAGCCTTTCCCAGCACGGCGTGGGGTTCAGGCAGCAGGTGTAACGCCCCGGCGACCGTGAGTCTGGGCTCGGGACCTTCGAGTGCGACCAGACCGTGCTCGATCATCCGCTCCGTTCTGCCGTCGGTGTGCCAACCCCACGCCGAAGCCAACTGGTCAACGAGTTCGGGGGCGGCGCTGCTCAGCGGAATTCCCGTCGGTGTGGTGTCGAAGCGCCCCAGAGAGCGCCGACTGACGAGCCGGATCAGATCTTCGCCGAGCAACGCACGGTTCGAAGCCCCGAAGCGACCGAGGACGCTGCCGTCGGAGAGCTGAGCGAAGCCTTCGGTACGGTTTGCGATCGAAACCACTACGACCGGCTTGTCATCGACTGCGATTTGGCGGACTTCGTAGCGACCCGGGTTGACCACCCCTCCGAACACGTTGTTGTTGAGCTGCGCGCTGCCTTTCGAGGTGAGCACGAAGCCTTTCACCGTGCCGTCGTCGCTAGCGCCGAGCAGAATCACGCCGCCGTCGGTGTTCGAGAACGCCACGATCGCGCGGCGCAACTCCTTGACCGACAGCCCCTCTTTGAATTCGACGTGCTCGCTTTCTGCCGGAAATGCGGCACGAAGATCCTCGGCAGTCATCACCATCGGAACAGGCGCGTCATGACGAGGATGAAAAAGCGGATATGACATACTTATCTCTTGCAGTCAGCTATACGACAAATATGTCATAAATGTACAATGGTTTGCATGGTTCGTACGGGTGAAGACCAGTCGTGTGCTCGTCCGCTGACGGCTCAGCCGCTCAGCAGAATCACGCCGCGGTCTACTGCTGGGCCGCCTTCGGCGTTCAGCACTTCGAAACGGGCTGCTTCGGCGGCATCTCCGAGGCCGGTCACTGGTGTCAGGTCGTGAATCCGGACCGTGATCGTCGACGGCATGAGCACCATGGCGCGGAAGCGGCAGACGATGCGGCGAACCCGGTTCGGATCCCCGTCGGCAACCGCGTCGACGACGGCCGAGACGCCGAGAGCCAGGGTGGCGGTGCCATGCAGGATGATGCCGGGCAGCCCGGCCTTGCGCGCGACGGCGGCGTCGGTGTGGATCGGATTCCAGATGCGAGCGCACTCCGTGTAGGCATGTGCCGCTCCGTGAGCCACGGGCACCGGAAGCTCAATGAGAGGCTCGGCTGGCAGATCGCTGAAATCCGGCTCTGCGGGCGCGTCAGGGTCGGGGCGATCGGGGCCGACGGTTTCGACGCCGAGGTAGATGCCGCCCTGATACGTCGTTGCGATCGGGTCGCCGTTGGCGTCGACGGTGTCGAGCCGCATCGTCTGAAACGTGCCCGGCTTGCGTTGCTCCATGCCGGAGTAGGTGAGGCTGGTCGTCAGCCGGTCGCCCGGTCGCACCAGGCGGTGCACGGTCAAGTCGTGCGTGGCATGCACCGAGCGCCGGATCTCGTCGAGGCTGATGCCCCAGCGGGCCGAAACGTCACGGCCTGCCACGATGGCCGGCCACTCGGGACACACCGCGAACATCGGGTGCGCCACGACGCCGTCGTCAGAAAGCGTGTCGAAATAGCAATCGTGGGTGTCGTCCAGCGACGCTGAGTAGGCCATCGTCCAGCGGGCGTCCACATCATGGGTGACCGGCCCGATCACCTCGCCCACCATGTCTGTCGGTACTGGCATGCTGTCAAACCCCCGCTGTTCGCGGGCACGAGCGTAGTGATGCCGCGAGGCCCCGCCGACTGGCGGTCGGCGGGATTGTCGAGCTCAGTAACCGCAGGGCGGGCGCCGGACGGCGGTGAGCACCTTCAGCATGCGCCGGCACAGCTCGCTTGGCTGCGACGGGCGGGTGCAGACGGTGTGTCCGTCGATCCGACGCCGACGTGCGATCCGTTGCCGACGGAACTCGGCGTGATCGGGGATCGTCAGTCGGGTCATGACTTCACTGTAAGTCTGACCGCAGAAAAAGTGTTCGCGGTATTCGCCATTTCTTGCATACCTTTCTTGCGCGGTCCCCATGTCGTCGCGCGGTGCCTTCGAAACGCCAGAATCACTGTGTGCCGAGACGGGCGAACAGATGGAGATTGCGCGGCCCAGGAGGTTTGCTGGCCGCCGACGGCACCGCCGGCTATCGGGCGTGGCGGGCGGCGCGCGGGCTCATTCGCATCGTGCTGTACCGAATGTTCCGCGTGCGAGCCACAGGGCAGGAGCGCCTGCGAGCGAACGGCCCATTGATTTACGCGTCCGTTCACCGCAGCCACCTCGACGGCCCACTCGTCGGGAGCCTCACCCATCATCAAGTTCGCTACCTGGGCAAAGAGGAGCTCTTCCATCCCAAGCCGCTCGGCTGGTTCATGCGCTCGATCGGGACGTTCCCAGTGCGGCGCGGCGAGGCCGACCTCGACGCAATGCGTGCAGCGCTGCAATTGCTGCGAGACGGCGCGGCGATGCTGGTCTTTCCTGAAGGGACGCGACAGCCCTCCGATGACATCGGCCCCATCTTCGATGGCACTGCGTGGCTGGCGGCCAAGTCGGGGGCTCCAGTGCTGCCTGTGGGAGTCGCCGGCACACGCGAGGCCATGCCCAGCGGCGCGAAGTTCCCCAAGAGGACACAGGTGGCGATCGTGGTGGGCGAACCCCTGGCACCGCCGAGCGGGCCAGACGGGGGACGTGCCCGGCGACCTGACATGACTGCGTGGACAGCGACGTTGCGGGACGCGCTGGAGGACTGCCAGCGGAGTGCACGAGCGCTGGCGAACGAGCCCGGCCGTGGGCGCACGCCGATGCGCGATCTTGTGCCGTGATGAGACCCGATCACCTTTCACCGGTGTGGCCGAAGCCCGAGCCCGGAGCGCTAGCTGGCATCCGCATCTGCGACTTCACCGGGCAGCTTGCGGGCGCTGGCGCCACCAAGATCCTGGCGGCCCTCGGTGCGGAGGTGATCCGCATTGAAGACCCCGTGCGGCAGGGCCGTTGGGACATCCTGCGGGGCACCCAGCCGTTCGTGGGCGAGCACCGCGGCATCGAAGCCGGGGGCTCGTTCAACAATCACAGCGCCGGAAAGCTGGGTATTACGCTCAACCTGCGAGACGACCGGGCGAAGGAGCTGCTCGCTGAACTCGTCGCGGTCAGCGACGCGGTCACCGAGAATTTCGCAGCCGGTGTGATGGACCGCCTCGGCTTCGGCTACGAGGCGCTGTGTGCCATCAAGCCCGACATCGTCTACGTCTCGAACAGCGGCTTCGGTGCGAATGGTCCCTATGCCAGCTTCCGGTCGTGGGGCCCGATTGCCCAGGCGGTGTCCGGCCTGACGTTCCAGTCCGGCCTGCCCGATCTGCCGCCTGCCGGCTGGGGCTACTCGTTCATGGATCACACCGGCGCCTACTACATGGCGATCGCGGTCGGCATGGCGCTGTTTCATCGTCGGCGCACCGGCGAGGGCCAGTGGGTGGACTTGGCCTGCATCGAGGCGGCGGGAACCCTGCACGGCGCAGCATCGCTGGACTTCTCCGTGAATGGCCGGCCAGCGCGTCGGCCCGAGATGCCCAATAGCAACCGTTCGCAGTCGCCGGCGATGGCGCCCCACGGCATCTTTGCGTGCAACGGCGGCGACGAGTGGGCGGCGATCGCCGTCCGCAACGACGAGGACTGGCAGCGGTTCGCCGATGCCGTCGACGAGCCGTGGACCGCCGACGAGCGATGGACTCGCCTCGCCGGCCGATTGGCGCAGGAGGACGAGCTGGAGCGCCTGGTTGGGGAGTGGACGGTGACGCGGGTCAGGCACGATGTCTCGCAGCACCTCATTGCCGCGGGCGTACCCGCGGCACCGGTGCTGCGCCCCAGCGAACGCATCGACGGCGATCCGCGTACCAAGGACTGGGGGCTGTGGGTCACGGTTCCGCACCGGGAGGTGGGCGACACCCGCGTCGAGGGCCTGCCGGTTCGCCTGTCCGAGACTGATTGGGCGATCGGACGCGCCGCGCCATGTCTGGGCGAGGACAACCGCTACGTGTTCGGCGAGGTGTTGGGCCGCAGCGACGCTGAGCTAGCTGCGCTGGCCGCAGAGGGCGTCATCTAATGGCCTCGGCTGCCGGTACACGCCCGCTTGACGGCGTTCGGGTCATCGAGCTGACGTCGGAGCGATGTGCGCTCGCGGGCAAGCTGCTTGCCGACATGGGCGCCGATGTGATCGTCGTGGAGCCGCCCGGCGGGTCGCCGATGCGCGCCTACGAGCCATTTGCAGGCGACAGTCCGGATCCCGAGAGTGCCCTGTGGTGGTGGCACTACAACACCTCGAAGCGCTCAGTGGTGGCAGACCTCGACAGCGCCGAGGGCGCGGGTGACTTCCGGCGCTTGGTAAGCACATCCGACGTCGTGATCGAGGCCGAGCCGCTCGGCCGCCTTGCGGCGCTCGGCCTCGATTGGAGCCAACTAGGGCGAGCGGTTCCGAGTGCGGCAGCCGATGCGGCCCAAACCTCGCCCGATGCCAGCGGGCGCAACGAGCGGCTCATCTGGGTGTCGATCACGCACAACGGTCGACAGCGGTCCGATCCGCCCGCCACCGACCTGACGGTTTTGGCCGAAGGGGGTCCCGCGTGGTCGTGCGGCTACGACGATCACACCATCCCCCCGGTCCGCGGCGGCGGGAACCAGGGCCTGCAGATGGCGTGCCACTACGCCGTCGCGACGCTGATGGCCGCGCTGTTATGGCGGGAAGACTCGGGCCGCGGCCAGCTCATCGATGTGTCCATGCTCGCCACCGCGAACGTGACCTGTGAGTTCGCGACCTACTTCTGGCTGAACCAGCAGATCGATGTGCAGCGCCAGACCGGCCGTCACGCGCTCCCGCAGATCTCCGAGCCCACACAGGTTCGTTGCGCGGACGGGCGCTGGCTGAACACCGGGGTGCCGCCTCGGCGCGGACCGGAATTTGCTGCGCTGGCTGAGTGGGTTGCCGAGCTGGACTTGACTGACCAGTGCCCCTACACCGAACTGCTGAAGCTAGGCGAGGCCTACGAGCTGATCGACATCCTGCACCTCGACGCAGATCCGCTCGGCGCCGAGGTGTTCGGCGCCGGGCGCGACACCATCAACTTCCTGGCCGAGCGGCTCGGAGCGCACGAGCTCTTCGTTGGCTTGCAGGCGAAAGGCCTCGCCTGCGGCATCGTCTACTCACCCGAGGAGATGCTCGCCGATGAACACTTCGTGGCCCGAGGCTTCCCCGTCGAAATCGACCACGACGGCACCCCTGTCACGTACCCGGGCGCGCCCTACCAGTTCTCGGCGACGCCGTGGCGCGCGACGCGGGCGCCTCGCCTCGGCGAGCACCAAGATCTTCTCGCCGACTGAGTGCTGCAATGCAGCGCCCAGCCTCAGCTACTCGTCGGGGTTGTGGAAGCGGGCCGCCTTGGCGAGCTCTCGCACTTCGGCGCGCTCGTCGGGAGTCAGGCACTCGAAGTCGGGGGCGTGCAGCTTGTCGGTCAGCGACTCGATCTCGTCGCGTGCATCGGTGAGGTGGCTGACGTCGGGATACGGCCGCTCCCAACCGAAGAACTCGGCGTTCCACTCGCCCGCGGGGCCTGACAGGATCGCCTCAAGCGGCCTCATGTCCAGCGCCTGCACCGCGACGGCGTGTCGACCGAAGCGCAGCTCCCGCATGATCTGGGCCATGAAGAACGCACGGGCTGGCCCGGGCTCGCCGGGCCGTGGCAAGTCTCGCCAGCCGACAAATGTCGGAGCACCTTGGGGAACGGCGGAGTCCACGACCCGCTCGAGCAACTCGCCAAGACGTTCGGCGCCTTCCATGCCGGCGAGCCGCTTCTCACCGTACTCGGCGCAGATGTCGGCCCAGATCAGCGCTCCCTCGGACGGCTTCATGACCGCCCGTCCTTGCGCCACCATCGAACGCATCTTGTCGGGAGCCCAGAAGAAGGCAGCGCCGACGACGTTGTCAACCGGGCATTCGCCCAAGACACCGAGCCGACCGGTTGCGTAGGCCCCGAAGCCTTCCGCCATGCCGCGCTGGGCCGCCTTTTCGAGCGTCGACGGGTCCATCAACCAGTCCATCGCCAGCATTCCCACTGAGCCGCGCATGCTGCGCGCAACCGCTGCCGTCTCCATGACGAATCCTCCCTATGACGCAGGCCCTCGCCGCCAGTCGTCGAACACGTATGCGCCGCACAGTTTGGCTGATGCGACCGAAGCGCGCCGGATAGGCCTGCACACGCCGGGTTGGCATGCGCGCGCTGGGAAACTCTGGGTTGGCTTGCAAGCCCCGGGGCTATCTGAGCGAGCCCAGGGCGCTGTGGCCTAGCCTCGAAGTCGCCAGCATCGCTGGATCGCCTGAGCACGGGCGCCCCGACAGCCCACTGACAGTCTCGGGAAGATCCGAAAGGGGAGCACGTCATGCATGTCGGTTACTCGGCCGTCTTCCAGAACCCAGAGAACGCACTCCCGGACCGAGAGGTTTGGGACCAGGAGATCCGCATGGTCTCCGAAGCCGAGGATCTCGGCTTCGACTCGATCTGGACGGTGGAGCATCACTTCACCGACTACACGATGTGCCCCGATCCTGTGCAGTTCCTGACCTGGGTTGCCGGGAAGACGAACCTGCAACTCGGCACCGCCGTCATCGTGCTGCCCTGGCACGACCCGATGCGCGTCGCCGAACAGGTGACCATGCTCGACAACCTCTCCGACGGCCGTCTCATCCTCGGCATCGGGCGCGGCCTGGCCCGCGTCGAGTACGAGGGCTTCCGTGTCGACATGAACACCAGCCGGGAGCGCTTCCTGGAGTACGCCAAGATGATCATCGAAGGCCTCGAACAGGGCTACGTGGAGCACGATGGCGAATTCGTCACCCAGCCCCGCCGCGAGATTCGTCCCAAGCCCGAGCATTCCTTCAAGGGCCGCACCTACGCCGCTGCCGTGTCGCCCGAAGGCATGCCGCTCATGGCGCAGCTGGGCATCGGGCTGCTGGTGATCCCCCAGAAGCCTTGGGAGATTGTCGAGTCTGACTTCGCCGCCTATCACGGCGAATGGGCTAGACACCACACCGCGCCGCCCCCGCCCCCGCTGTTAGGCGGGTTCTGCTGGGTCGACACCAACGCAGAACGTGCCGAAGAGAAGGCGATGGAGCACATCGGCAACTACTACGGCACGGTGATGAAGCACTACGAGTTCGGCCCCAAGCGGCCGCACGAGGGTGTCAAGGGCTACGAGTTCTACGAGGGCATCTCGAAGTACATCGACCGCCACGGCGCCCGCGGCGCAGCCGAGGACTTCACCCGGTTGATGCCATACGGCACGCCCGACCAGGTGCTCGAGAAGCTCCAAGTCATCAGGGACAAGATCGACATGGCGGCGTTCTTCCCGAACCTCTGCTTCGCCGGTATGAACTGGACGGAGGCGCGCCGCAACCGCGACCTGTTTGCCGCCGAGGTGCTTCCCGTGCTCAAGGAGTGGGACGCCCCGCCGGTGGGCCTCGCCGCCACCGAGTTGGCAGCCGCTGCTGCCTGATCACATCGCGGCAACTAGAGCGCTTCGCATCCCAGGTGCTCGCAAAGGAAACTTCCGCATCCGGTACGCGGTTGCCGCTGGAGCGCTTGTTCGATGCCCGCGCTATGCGGGACGGCGCTGGAACACAGCGGGCTTGGTGAAGTCCTACGGCCAGCGCGAAACCCAGTGTGAATCACCGCGGGTCACTAAGCTCACACACTTTCCTATAAGGAGAGTTCATGACATCCCGCGGGAATGGGGTACTTGTCGGAATTGTGTTGGCAATTGCGTTGACCGCTGTGCATGCCGCACCAGCCGCCGCTGCTCCGAGGCTGCCACCCGAGGCCACGGCAGATTGCAGTGGGCAGGTGCCAATAGTGGTCGGTTCGGACGACGCCGCACAATCTGACATCTACGCCGCAGTCACCCTGGCAGGAGTAGTCGGCACCAGGTGCATCGTTCTCGCCGGACCGCGCGATGACCCGATGACCGCCGATCAACGTGCTCGACTCGAAACTGCCGAGCCGGAGGGCTGGATCGTGGGCGGCACTGGCGCCGTGCCTGCCGCGAAGGTGGCTGGCAGGACGATGGTGCGTCTCGCTGGCGTTGACCGCTGGCACACAGCTCGCCTAGTAGGAGCGGTCGCTGCTGACCCCAGCGGCGACATCGGCGAACTCACCAGGCGCACCGCGCCCCAGACGGCATCACCGACCCGCAGCTCTAACGCGACTGCTGTCGGCACCGTCGCCGTCAACGGCGTCCATTCGTGCGCAATTCGCACCGATCAGACGGTCAGTTGTTGGGGCGCTAACGGTGATGGCCAAGCTGGCGCGCCCGGTGGCACTTACGACACTCTCGCTGCCGGCTTTTTCCATTCCTGTGCGATTCGCACCAACAAGTCCATCAACTGCTGGGGCTCAAACAGGTTCGGTCAGTCGGTTGCGCCGAGTGGTACCTATGTCGCCATCGCTGCAGGCTACGACTACACATGTGCGATCCGCACCAACAAGTCCATCAACTGCTGGGGTCGCAACAGCATCGGTCAGTTGGATGCACCTCGTGGCACCTACACCGCTGTCGCTGCCGGCATTGCGCACTCGTGCGCGATCCGCACTGACCAGACAATCATCTGTTGGGGTGTGAACGACGGAGGCGAACTCGACTTCGGTCAGTTGGATGCGCCGAGTGGCACGTATACAGCAATTGCCGCGACCCTTGTGCATTCGTGCGCTCTCGGCACCGATCAGACAATCGCCTGTTGGGGCGATAACGATGAAGGTCAGTTGGATGGGCCGAGTGGCACCTATACCGCTGTCGCTGCCGGTGGAGCGTACTCGTGCGCGATCCGTATTGATCAGGCCATCGTGTGCTGGGGTGACAACGAATTCGGCCAATTGCGCGCGCCAAGCGGCACCTACATCTCAATTGCCGCTGGTGGTGGCTATTCGTGTGCGATCCGTACAGATGGGACAATTGTCTGCTGGGGGCGCAACAACGTTGGCCAGACAGACGCACCTGCAGGACGGTTCGGAAACCCCTAGTCCAGTGCGGGGTTGCCGTGTGCGTCTGGCCCAGAGTCACTACGCCCGGATGGTTGGTCGATGGCGGTTCGGTTCTCAGCTAGAGCGAGCGGTGATTGCCTGATCCATCGGCTGATCCTCGACTCACAGCGTCCTGCCGAGCGCCGTGAGTGCCCGTTCAACATCAGCCGGCCTAGCGGGGCGATGGACGTCGATGAGGCGCCTGGCTCACCGCGGGCGCATCCCGAGGCGATCTGCCAGCGATTCGATCGTGACGCCCTGCTCGCGCAACGCGGTGTACAGCGCGAACTGGCTGGCAGCGGTGGGGCACACGGTCACGAGCAGCTGACCGGGCTCGGGCGCGTTACGTTGGTTCAGAGGGCTGGGGCGCGATCCGGGCTCGGTGTCCACTGTTTGAGCGGGGCGGTTTCGCTGATCATGTGCAGGCCCACAGCGGCGAGCGCTCGTTCGATCTCGCTGGGCTTGGCGGGGCGGAATATGTCGGTGAGACGACGAGCACGTGAGGGGCGCATGCCGATGCGGCGCGCAAGTTCTGTTGCCGTGACGCCCTCAGCTCGCATGGCCTCATGCAGGGCTAACTGTGCTGCGACTGGCGCTGACACTGCGACGAGCACCTGACCGGGCTCGGGCTCGCTTGGCTCTGGTAGGGATTCGTTGTTGTCGATGCAGAAGCTCAGCGCCGTCTCGAGGCAGTCCCGCAGGTGGCCGTTTACTTCCTGCACCGACCAGCCGCCGGTGATGGCGGGTGGCACGTCAGGAAAAGTTGCGACGTAGGCCTCTCGACCTGTGGTCTCGGCCTCCTCGTCGTCCAGCACTACCTCGCATGGGTAGGAGTACCTCATTGATCAGAACTCCACCTTGTCGATGCCGAGCTGCCGGAGCATGGCCCGCAGCTTGCCGGGCTGCAGTTCACCCTTGGACAACGTTGTTGCCCTGTCGCCGAGCCAAGTTCTGGCGTGGCTGCCCTTGCCGCGGTCGGGTCGGTAGTCGATCTGCATCGGGCGCTTGCGAGCGTAGCGGCGGAGGAATTCCTGGTCGGTCACGGCTCGCCGTGCCAGTCAGGTCGCTAGCGCGCGGCAAGCGATTTTCGACTGGCAGGAACACGTGACGCTGACCGGCCATGATGTTCGCCGCTGCGCCGTCCGAGCGTGGCGGACAGGGGCCCCACATGAGACTCAAACTGATCTCTGCGAACTCGAAAGTCGACGACGACGCGACCAGTCACGCAGAGCGAGTGGCCAGCCGGCGACCGTGCGGAGCGCAGCGTTGAGCGCCGCGCGCACTTCTGAGCCCGAGGAAATGCCGCTCTTCGATCTGCTCATCACCCTCGACGGTGCCCATGTGCAAGTCGACCGTCGCGTGTTGGTGCCCGGGCAGGCCACGTTGGGGGATCTCCATGTCGTCATCCAGCTCGCGATGGGTTGGCAGGACTGCCATCTGCATGCCTTCACAGATCGCAGCGGGACCACCTACGGCGATACCACCCTGAGCGATTTGGACTTCGCCGAAGAGTCGAAGGTCCGTGTGTCGGAGGTTCTTGCCGAACGAGGCGACGAGATCGAGTACGAGTACGACTTCGGCGACTCGTGGCACCACCGGATCGAGCTGGTGAAGATCCGGCCCGACGAAGGACAGGGAATCCGGGGCCTAGCCTGCATCGGCGGTGGGGTGGTTGTGGACGTGCCTGAGCGGCTGATGGTGCGGGTGGGGTCGACGGTGTCGCGTCCGAGGTGCCCCGGCTGGTGGACGCCCATCTGGCGGTGTCATGACCGCCGGGAACGTGAGGTCCGTGACCTGGAGCTCTCGAGGCGGCCGGTGACGCCGGTGCGGCGACGGCGGTGCATGGTGTGTGACGCGTGCGGCCGACGGTTCTGCGAGGTTCACCGGGCGCTCGAGGCGCTCGAACTGACCCGCGACACGACCGACGAAACAGCGCGGCAGTCACGAAGCGGACTTGTTGGCGATACCAAAGCGAAATCTACTACGACATCAAATCTGCTATGCTGAGTGTCATCAAGGCGAGCATGGGGCATCCGATGACCGAAGCAGCCAGCACCGCAGGCGAGAGCTACGCGCTCGTCGTCGAGAAGATACGCGATGTCGGCGTCTCGTCTTCAGAACTCGCCGAGATCGTCGGCGTGGGCGAGCGCCAAGTCCAGCACTGGGCCGCAGGGAGCTCACGGCCTTCCGCAGCGAGCCGCGACCACCTAGTCGACCTCTACTACGTCGTCGATCAGCTCGAGGAGGTCTATACCCCCGAAGGCGCCGAGATCTGGCTCCACTCCAGGAACCGGCTCTTCGACGGCCGACGCCCCATCGAGGTGCTCCGCAGAGGCGGGTTCAGCGAGGTCATCGACGCGGTCGAATCGCTCACCCACGGGACGACCTAACGTTGCCCGAACCCACCGCGGGCATCAGCCCAGCGGACACGATCTCAGTCGACGGTGTCTTCCAGCGGCACACCTCGCCGAGGATCCGTGCGTTGGCCGGCTCGACGTCGGGAGGGCGATGGGGGCCCAGCGGCGAATTCGGGGTCCTTTACCTAGGACGGCCGACGGACTCCATCGTGATCGAGGCGTACCGGCATCTTGTCGATGTCGATCTCGAAGGCCGCTTGACCGCTGACATGGTCGGCCCCAGGAACCTCATCACCTGCCGCGTGCAGCTCAGCCGAATACTCGACCTGCGGGACCCTGGCGCGCTTGGCCGCGTCGGGCTCACTACTGCCGATCTCAACTCGCCAATCGGCGACTACGAGGCCTGCCAACAAGTCGGCCGCGTCGCACATCAGCTCGGACTCGGCGGAATCATCGCACCGGCCGCGACCGGTCAGGGCGAAACGCTCGCAGTATTCGTGCAGCGCACTCGGCCAGCAGATTCCCTCGAAATCGTGTCGGTTGAGCGCTGGGAATCCCTGCCCAGCGATCCCCGCCTGACACCTGCGTGACAGCTACACCCAATTCGGCTATTCGCGTCTTGGCGTGCTATGCGTCGCGGACTTCGCCGCTGGGGTCCCCGGCTGCGAGCAGTCCGCGCAGCTTGGCTCGGCTCCGGTCGGATATGCGCGGTAAGGCCACCGCCGCAACTGCTTCGCGTCAACTTTTTTTCTGAGCGGTCACCTTGACGGCTGACCGGCCATGATGTTCGCCGCCGCGCATGTCAAGATCGACTGGTGCGTCAGGCGGCAAGCTGCCACAGCATGTTCCGTAGCCCTCGAATACTGCCAGCGGCTCGAGGCAGCGCGGGCTGTTCAGAGGGCTGGGGCGGGTTCGGGGCTCGGCGCCCACTGCTCCAGGGGAATGGCTTCGCTGACCATCTGCAGGCCGAGGGCCGCGAGGGCTCGTTCGACCTCATCGGGCTTTGCGAGCCGGAAGATGTCGGTGAGACGATCGGCGCGCGAGGGACGCATGCCGATGCGACGCGCCAGTACGGCTGCTCGACGTCGAGATCACGCAGCATTTTGCGCAGCAGACCAGGGCCGAGTTCTCCGCGCCGCACGCTTGTCGTGCGCGCGCCGAACCGGATTTGAGCGTGACTGCCCTTGCCACGGTCGGGTCGGTAGTCGATCTGCATCGGGCGCTTGCGAGCGTAGCGGCGGAGGAATTCCTGGTCGGTCACGGCTCGCCGTGCCAGTCAGGTCGCTAGCGCGCGGCAAGCGATTTTCGACTGGCAGGAACACGTGACGCTGACCGGCCATGATGTTCGCCGCTGCGCCGTCCGAGCGTGGCGGACAGGGGCCCCACATGAGACTCAAACTGATCTCTGCGAACTCGAAAGTCGACGACGACGCGACCAGTCACGCAGAGCGAGTGGCCAGCCGGCGACCGTGCGGAGCGCAGCGTTGAGCGCCGCGCGCACTTCTGAGCCCGAGGAAATGCCGCTCTTCGATCTGCTCATCACCCTCGACGGTGCCCATGTGCAAGTCGACCGTCGCGTGTTGGTGCCCGGGCAGGCCACGTTGGGGGATCTCCATGTCGTCATCCAGCTCGCGATGGGTTGGCAGGACTGCCATCTGCATGCCTTCACAGATCGCAGCGGGACCACCTACGGCGATACCACCCTGAGCGATTTGGACTTCGCCGAAGAGTCGAAGGTCCGTGTGTCGGAGGTTCTTGCCGAACGAGGCGACGAGATCGAGTACGAGTACGACTTCGGCGACTCGTGGCACCACCGGATCGAGCTGGTGAAGATCCGGCCCGACGAAGGACAGGGAATCCGGGGCCTAGCCTGCATCGGCGGTCACGGGCTGTGCCCGCCCGAGGACTGCGGCGGCATCTGGAGCTACGCCGAGATGTGCGAAGCGCTGGCCGATCCGCGCCATCGGGACCACGAAGAGATGGTCGAGTGGATGCGCGAAATCCAAGAGCAGCCGTTCAACTCGAGCCAGTACGACCCGAATGCCTTTGACCTCGAGGCCGCCAACGAGGCAGTACGGACGCTGCTCGGTCGGCCCTGACCAGGTTCGTAGCCCGTTGGGTTCCGGGCGTCAGGTCGGCCGGCGGGCGCGTCAGATGGTGGGCTGGGCGAGGGTGTACTCGACGTGCTGTGCCCTGGGAACGGCCTCGGCGACCAATGACAGGCCGAGGGCTGCAAGTGCGGCTTCCAGTGCGGGGAGCTTGGCAGGGCGGTGTGGGTCAATGAGGCGCCGGATCCTTGCAGGACGCACGCCGAGTCGGTGAGCGAGGCTCTGGCTGTGACGGCTTGCGAGCGCATTGCCGTGTACAGGGCCAGTCTCGCGGCCACAGCGGGAGACACAGCAACCAGGATCTGACCGAGCCCGGCGCTGCTCGGCTCGGGGAGGTCTTCACTGTCGTGCAGATAACCGCCCAAAGCGGTTTCAAGGCAGTCCTGCAGTCGGTCTGTCATCTCTTCTGCTGTCGATCCGCATGTGTGCGCTCCATGCACATCGGGAAATGACGCGTTGTAGGCCTCGCACCCTGTCAGGCGGGCTTCCTCTTCATCGGGCACGACATCGCACGGATAGGCGTATCGCATTGCTCAGAAGTCCTTCTTGTCGATGTCGAGGTCTCTCAGCATCGAGCGGAGCGTCCCCGGTCGCAGCTCGCCTGTCGGCATGAATGTTCGTCGGTCTCCCAGCCAGATTCCGGCATGGCTGCCCTTGCCACTCGCCGGCACGAACTCGACTGCCAGCCCGCGTCGCCGAGCAGGTGACCATGCTCGACAACCTCTCCGACGGCCGTCTCATCCTCGGCATCGGGCGCGGCCTGGCCCGCGTCGAGTACGAGGGCTTCCGTGTCGACATGAACACCAGCCGGGAGCGCTTCTTGGAGTACGCCAAGATGATCATCGAGGGACTCGAGCAGGGCTACGTGGAGCACGATGGCGAATTCGTGACCCAGCCCCGCCGCGAGATTCGTCCCAAGCCTGAGCATTCCTTCAAGGGCCGCACCTACGCCGCTGCTGTGTCGCCCGAAGGCATGCCGCTCATGGCGCAGCTGGGCATCGGGCTGCTGGTGATCCCCCAGAAGCCTTGGGAGATTGTCGAGTCTGACTTCGCCGCCTATCACGGCGAATGGGCCAGACACCACACCGCGCCGCCCCCGCCCCCGCTGTCGGGCGGGTTCTGCTGGGTCGACACCAACGCGGAACGTGCCGAGGAGAAGGCGATGGAGCATATCGGCAACTACTACGGCACGGTGATGAAGCACTACGAGTTCGGTCCCAAGCGGCCGCACGAAGGTGTCAAGGGCTACGAGTTCTACGAGGGCATCTCGAGGTACATCGACCGCCACGGCGCCCGCGGCGCAGCCGAGGACTTCACCCGGTTGATGCCATACGGCACGCCCGACCAGGTGCTCGAGAAGCTCCAAGTCATCAGGGACAAGATCGACATGGCGGCGTTCTTCCCGAACCTCTGCTTCGCCGGTATGAACTGGACGGAGGCGCGCCGCAACCGCGACCTGTTTGCCGCCGAGGTGCTTCCCGTGCTCAAGGAGTGGGACGCCCCGCCGGTGGGCCTCGCCGCCACCGAGTTGGCAGCCGCGGCCGCATAGCAGCCCGAGATGTGCGCAGCCGTCGGCGCCGGTTCCTGCGCACAAGCGCTCGATGCGGGATTGGTCGGGCGAGCGGGTTCGAGGTGATTGCGTTGGAATGCGCAGTGCCATTGGCGTTGCAGGAGCCTGCGATTCCGTAGACGAAGACTGGGGCATGTACTGCGCCCGTTGCAATACGGCGGCAGCTTGGCTATGACGTGCAGCGGCTATGAGCCAAGTCCCTGAGACTCCAGAAAGTCGATGGTGAGCGTCGCAGTGATCTCTGGGTCTTCGACCTGCAAGAAGTGCGTGAGATCAGGAACGAAGTCATAACCGACGGTTATGAGCTCGGACATGTCCACGGTCGGCAGAAACGAGAATGGCACAGTCGGATCGCCGCCGATCACTTTCACTGGTATCGGCAGGCGGCCGATGATGCCCGGAAGTTGCATCGTGAACCCGAAGGTCCACTGGGAAAGCGCAGTCTCGTGTTCGGGTGGGCAGCGCAGTCGCCAGCCCTCGGCGTCTTCCACCAGGATCGAGCGGGCGAAGAGTTCGAGTGTGGTTGGCGGCACGAGTTGAAACGCAGGGTTTCGGGCGAGGCTCTCTGCGAGCTGGTGGGGATGATCGAATCGCTCGCGACGCTGACTGGCGGCGCGCGCCATGAATTGGCCGATTGCTTCGATGTCGTCTGGAGCACCGTCCGTCGGTCTAACGGGGGGATCGAAGAGCACGAGCGCGGCGAATTCCGGCTCTTGGGCTGCGTGATGCAGCGCCACGACGCTGGCGAGCGAGTGATGTACACCGACAGTCGGCTTCTCTCCGAAGGCCGATTGTGCGGTCTTGAACACGGACTGGCTGTCCCGGACCAGCGTGGGTACATTCAGCGTCTCGAGCGGGCCGAGGCTGCTGTATCCGTGGCTGCGCATGTCGTATGCGATGATCTCGTACCGGATTGCGAGCTGAGACCAGAACGGCAGGTATGCGTCGGCCGCGAGGCCGCAGCCGTGACCCAGCAGCACCCGGCATCGACTCGCCAGGTTGCCGTGCCTGCGCACGCTCAACATCACGTCGTCGTCGACTGTCACATCGATGACAGCGTGTGGTTCAGGCACAACCCAGTCAGACACGGCCGACGGATCCCCTGAGACGAGTTTCGGTAGCTGCACAGCCGCTGGCGAGGGCGTCGCGGGGCTAAGACACGCCGCGGCGACGCTTCACGGTGAGGTGCCGTAAGCGCCAGCCGTCAGTCGTGGATACGACGAGGCCGCGGAACGACGTGGTGCCGACCCGACCGCCGCCGATCAGCGCCAGCAATCGGAAGTGGAGCACCCCGCCTTCGGGCGTTTCGTCGACGTACACGTTGGTCATTGTGTGCGTTCGCAGGTGCTCGACATCGTTGGCAACGAACTCCCGTATCGCCTCGAGACCTTCGAGGCGGGGTCCTTCGAGATCGGTCAGGTCGAATGCGGCGTCATCGGCGAACACAGTCCCGAGGCGGTCCCAATCTCGGTCGTCGAAGATGTCGCCGTAGCGGCCAGGAAGTTCGTGCAGTGCGAGTCGGTCGCCGAGATCCATACAAGTCATGATAGATAATCATGACTGACGCGCTGACCGTTGGCGTCACCGCCGTTGGCCACTGTGCCGCCGAGGACAACTCCGATACAGGCCTAGTCGAATGCCTCGGCGGCGGCGAGTTCGGCAATGTGATCGGGCGATGAAGTGAATGGACGATTCCGCTTGGGAGAAGTCTAGGTAGCGGCCTTCACCCGTGCGCCGCTGATGATCGATCGCTGCCAGCAGGCTCGCCGCGCTGCCGCCGCCTGAGCGGCTTCGCTGCGGGCCACAACGCTGCTGCGTGTTGCAACTCGTTGATTCGGTGGATGATTCGAAGCTTGTCGGCTCAGGAGCAACGCAGCTCTACGAGTTGGAAATCACCTTGGAGGGCGCCCATGTCGATATCGATCGACGCGTCTTAGTGCCCGGCGAGGCCACGCTGGGTGACCTTCACGCTGTCATCCAGCTAGCCATGGGCTGGGCGGACTGCCACCTGCACGCATTCCGCGAAGGCGACGGCACCAGCTACGGAGACTCGAGCATCGGCGGCCACGGAGTGTGCCCGCCTGAGGACTGCGACGGTGTCTGGGGCTACGCCGGGCTGTGCGAATCGCTGGCCGACCCGCGCCATGGGGATCACGATGAGATGGTCGAGTGGATGCGCGAAATCCAACAGCCGTCGTTCGACCCGAGCCAATTCGACCCATCCGCCTTCGACCTCGAAGCCGCCAACGAGGCAGTACGGACCCTGCTCGACCGGCCCCGATCCGGTTCATAGCCCGCCGACGACCGGGCGTCAGGCCCGCCGGCAGACGCGTCTGGCGGCAGGCCGGGTTGGTTCAGAGGGCTGGGGCGGGATCCGGGCTCGCTGTCCACTGTTCGAGCGGGGCGGCTTCGCTGATCATGTGCAGGCCCACAGCGGCGAGCGCTCGTTCGATCTCGCTGGGCTTGGCGGGGCGGAAGATGTCGGTGAGACGACGAGCACGTGAGGGGCGCATGCCGACGCGGCGCGCCAGTTCGGTGGCAGTGACGCCCTCAGCGCGCATGGCCTCGTGGAGTGCGAACTGTGCAGCGACTGGCGGTGACACCGCGACGAGTACCTGGCAGGGCTCGGGCTCGCTCGGCTCCGGCAGGGGTTCGTTGCTGTCGATGCACAAACTCAGCGCCGTCTCGAGGCAGTCCCGCAGATGGCCGTTCACTTCCTGCACCGACCAGCCGCCGGTGTGCGCCGCATGGACGTCTGGGAACACCGCGAGGTAGCACGTCCGCCCCGTCGCCGCAGCCTCCTCCTCATCGCGTTCGACGATGCACGGATACGCGTAACGCATCGATTCAGAACTCCTTCTTGTCGATGTCGAGATCCCTCTGCATCTTGCGCAGCAGACCCGAACCGAGCTCCCCATGCCGCAAAGTCGTCGTGCGTTCGCCCAGTCGAACCTGGGCGTGACTGCCTTTGCCGCGTTCCGGGAGATACTCGACCGCGAGCCTCCGCTGTCGAGCGTAGCGGCGGAGGCGGCGCAGGAACTCCTGGTCCGTCATGCGCCGCAAGACCACTGACGCAGCCGCCTCGTGTCAACTGCTTTTCTGAGCGGGCATCTTGAACGCTGATCGGCCATGATGTTCGCCGCCGCGCCGTCCGAGCGCGGCGGACAGGGGCTCCCAGATGAGATTCGGCCTGATCTCCGCGAACTTGATGGGCAACGTCGACGGCGCTGCTGCACGAGAGACCGCCCAGACTGCTGAGGAAGTCGGCTTCGACTCGTTGTGGGCGATCGAGCACGTGGTCGTGCCGAAGTCGTACAACTCGACCTATCCCTACGACGAGGGCGGCCGCCTGTTCAAGGGCGCGAGCCAGATCGACCACTCGGACCCACTCATCTGGCTGGCGTACGCCGCCGCCGTGACGTCACGCATCCGGCTGGCGACGGGCATCCTCATCCTGCCCCAACGCAATCCGCTGATCCTGGCCAAGGAGATTGCCTCGCTGGACCGTCTGTGCGGCGGGCGATTCGACTTCGGCATCGGCGTGGGATGGCTGCGTGAGGAATTCGAGGCCCTTGGCGTGCCGTTTGACCGCCGGGGTGCCCGAACCGACGAATACATCGCGGCGCTGCGGGTGCTGTGGATCGAAGAAGAGGCTGAATTCCACGGCGAGTTTGTGGACTTCGACCCGGTCTACTCCCAGCCCAAGCCGGTCCAGCAGCCGGTGCCGATCCTGGTCGGCGGCCACAGCGATCGTGCAGCCCGGCGCGCCGGCGAGCTCGGCGATGTCTTCTTTCCGGCCGAACGGCCAGCCGAGGTGCTCGCGGAATTGTTCGACTCGGCCCGCAGGTACGCCGAGGCTGCGGGACGCGATCCGGCTGAGATCGAGATGTGGACGACGGGCGGAACCGACCGGGCCCATCTGGACCAGCTCGTCGCGCTCGGGGTCGACCAGATGATGGTGCCAGGACGCCGCCCAGCCCAGCTCGGCGAGACGTACGGGCAGATCCTCGCTGATTACGCGGATGCGTAAGTTGTCCGAGGCATCCATGACTTGTTCAACACCTGAGGAGGCGAGCGATGCCTGAATACGGCGACGGCGACGCGATCAGCCACGAGCAACGGGTTGCCGAGATGCAGGCTCGAGCCGAGGTGATCCGGCGTGACATGGGTGGGGCTTCCAAGGTTCGGGCGATGGCCGCGGAAGGCGATCGCACTATCCGCCAGCACATTGACGGCTTCTGTGACGAGGGCACGTTCCGTGAGATCGGCACGTTCAGCCGATCGATCCGTCCAGAGATGCGCGACATCACTCCTGGTGACGGCAAGATCGGCGGGCACGGCAACGTCGACGGGCGCCCTGTAGCGGTGTTCGGCGACGACATCACCGTGTTGCGCGGTTCGAGCTCCATCATCGGCACCCGCAAGGAGGAGCGCCTTTACGAGCGGGCGTTGGCGATGGGCATCCCCATCGTCCATTTCGGCGAGACCGGCGGTGGCCGCATCCCCGACCTCATGGGCTCCGAAGGCATCTCCGAGCCGGGCGGGATGTTCGACATGGCTCGTCGGCGCCACCGAGTGCCGATGGCAACGATGATCTGTGGCCAGTCGTTCGGCGGTTCGTCGTTCGTGTCGGCGCTCAGCGACTACGTCGTCATGGTGCGCGGCTCGTGCCTGGCGGTGACCTCGCCGAAGGTGTTCGAGATCGCCACCGGCGAGGTGATCTCGTTCGAGGACGTCGGCGGCGTGGACGTCCATGCCCGAATCACGGGGCAGATTGACCTCGGCGTCGATACCGACGAGGAGGCCTACGCGGCGATCCGTCGATGGCTGTCGTTCATGCCGTCGAACGCGTGGGAGCCAGCGCCGCGCGCTGAGCCGCGTGGCATCGACGGCGCCGACCCTGAGCTCGCTGGGATGGTGCCCGCACGGCGCACGCGCGGCTACGACATGCGCCGGGTCGTTGCCCGCATCTGCGATCCCGAGTCGGTCTTTGAATTGCAGCCGGGCTACGCCCGCAACGTCGTGTGCGCGCTCGCACGGCTCGACGGGTACGCGGTCGGCGTCATCGCGAACAATCCGATGTTCCAGGCCGGAACGCTGGACCCGCAGGCCTGCCACAAGATCATCCGCATGGCCACCGTGTGCGACTCGTTCAACATCCCGATGATCTTCCTCGTGGATGTCCCCGGATTCATGGTCGGCAAGCGCGTCGAGCACGACCTGATGCTCCATTGGGGCATGCGCATGATGCACGCCCTGCAGAACGCGTCCACGCCGACGTTGACCGTGTGTTTCCGCAAGGCGTTCGGTCTGGCGTGGCAGGCGATGAACGGCTCACGCATGCCGAGCCATGGCATCTATTGCTGGCCTGGCGCGGAGATCGGGTTCATGGACCCCGAGGTGGGCGTCAACGTGGCGTTTGGCTCCAAGCTGAGCCGTATTGCCGATCCCGACGAGCGCGAAACTGAGCGCCTGAAGCTGGTGGCAGAGGTAGCCGAGGCCACGAACCCGTTCGAGGCGGCGGGCACCATGCGCATCGACGAGATGATCGACCCGGCCGATACCCGTCAGGTGCTCATCTCGGACCTTCGGATGCTGGCCAACCGCCCGGTGCCGCCGCCCGAACAGCGAGCGCTCAGCTACTGGCCGAGTTGCTGAGATTGGGCAGTGCGTGCACGCAATGTGAGCACAGCTCGATGTATTGAGATGCAGATGCCAAAGATCAGGCTGTGATAGACAACGGCTCAATTGGCTTGAGACTATGTCCGTGGTCATTTGATGCCTTGCGACTCGGCTGCGCGTTGGGCCGGTACCGCTGGCCCTGTCCGCGCCGGTTCCTTTTGCTAACGGGGAGTTCTGTGCCGTGATCGATCTCGAAGGTGTCACCAAGCACTACGAAGTCGGCCCCGTATTGGTCACGGCGCTCGATGGCATCGACCTGCATGTCGAGGCCGGCGAGTTCGTGGTGGTGCTCGGTCCTTCCGGGAGCGGCAAGACCACCACGCTCAACATCATCGGCGCACTGGACATGGCGTCATCGGGAACGGTGAATGTCGGCGGTCGCGACCTCACTGCGTCCAGCCGGAGCGAGCTCTTTGCGCTGCGACGCGAGACCGTGAGCTTCATCTTCCAGAGCTTCAACCTCTTCCCCGGCTTGACCGCGACTGAGAACGTCGAGTTCGGGAAGGATGTCTCTGGCAAGAGCGAATCGGGCGACCCCACGGAGATTCTCGAGTCCGTCGGGCTCGGCCACCGCCTCGGACACTTTCCGCATGAGCTGTCCGGCGGCGAGCAGCAGCGCGTGGCGATCGCAAGGGCGTTGGCCACCGGCAACCCCGTGCTGCTCGCCGATGAGCCCACGGGGGAGTTGGACTTCAAGACCGGTGCCCAGATTCTCGAATTGCTCGCCGATCAGGCTGACAAGGACAGAGCGGTGCTCGTGGTGACGCACAACCGCGAGATCTCCCGGATGGCCGACCGCGTCGTCGAGATGAGCAGCGGGCAGATCATCAGCGATGGTCCACCGGAGGGCGGCAAGACCCCGCTGTCCGAACTGCACTGGTAGGTCTCGAACGTGTGGCTTCTTCGGCTGCGCTGGTCCCTGCGGGACGCGCGTGCACGCTGGATCCAAATCATCGGCATCGCCTTCACGATCGCCATCGGGATTGGCACCTACGCCGGACTTTCCAGCGTCACCGAGTGGCGGCTCGCAGCCATCGACGAGAGCCTCGAACTCACCAACATGTACGACCTCCGAGCGACGGTCAGTGGGGGCTCCGATGTGCCTGCGGGCACACTCGCGCAGCTTGCGAGTGGGATCGACGGCATTGACGAGTACAGCGAGCGCCTCGTCATCGACACCCAGCTCGAGACCGAGGTAGACGGCGACGAGCTGCTCGTGCATGGGCGCGTCGTCGGCGTCGAGATGACGGCCAATGGACCGAGCGAATGGGGGCCGCACGTCAACGGTGTCGAGGTCATCGAAGGCGACGGACTGCCGCAGCCAGAAGCCTCCACACCGCAAGTGCTCCTGGAACGCAGCTTCGCTGCGTTCCGCAACCTTCCAACGAGCGGCCATGTGACGGTTGGCGGTGATGTCGGCGTCGACTACGTCGGCCACGCCGTCTCGCCGGAGTACTTCCTCGTCATTGAAGGAAACGGCTCGCTCGGCAAGTCCAACCTCGCCGTGATGTTCGCCCCGTTGTCGGTCGCGCAGGACATCGTGGCCAGACCGGGGGCCGTCAACGACCTCGTGCTGACGCTGAAGCAGGATGCCGACATAGATGCGGTGTCACAGCAGTTGACCGATGCTGCAGCGTCGCTGGACGGAACCCTGCTTGAAGTGATCACCCGCGACGAGACGCCGTCGTACATCGGGTTGACCAACACGCCGGAGACCGATCGGAGCATCTTCAACCTCATCGCGCTCCTGCTCTTTGTCGGCGCGGCCTTTGCGGCACTGAACTTCTCGGCACGGATGGTGGAAGCACAGCGGCGCGAGATCGGCGCGTCGATGGCGCTTGGCGAGACTCCACGGTCCATCGCCATCCGACCACTGTTGATCGGCCTGCAGATCGGCATCCTCGGTGTCGTCGTCGGCATCGGGGTGGGGTTCCTCGTCGGTTTCCAAACGGTGGACGCCTTCCAGCAGATCGTGCGGCTTCCGATCTTTGAGACACCGTTCCAGGGAGCGATCTATACGAGAGCGGCGGTGATTGGCTTTTTGGTGCCGGTGCTCGCAGTGTTCTGGCCCGTCGTACGCGCCGTTCGGGTTCGACCAGTCGAGGCGATCCGGTCAGGTCACTTGGCATCGCGCGGCGGCGGACTCTCACCCATCATTAGCCGACTGCCCCTGCCTGGCCGCAGCCTTGGGCGGATGCCGTTCCGTAACTTGATGCGAGCCCCCCGCCGAACCTTCCTGACACTGCTGACGTTTACGATGAGCCTGGCGATCCTGTTCAGCTTGTTGGGTTTGAGCAGCACTTTCTCGGTCACCTTCGAGCGTGGCGATCAAGAGTTGCTCGGGGGCGAGCCTGAGCGCTTCATAGTGCGATTCGACTCCTTCTACCCGAGCGATTCGCCACAAGTGCAGGGTGTGCTCACCGACCCGACGGTGCAACTCGGCGAGGCAGCTTTGCTCCTCGGGGCCAGCGTTACATCCGAACCGTCGGCTGGGAACGACAGCGCCGGAGACGAGGGTGTGGATGAGTTCACTCAACTTGACCTCGTCGTCCGGTTCGTTGACTTCGGCAGTGACGTCTGGACGCCGACGGCGTCGCAGGGCGAGCTGTCGCGCGGTCAACCGGGAATCGTGCTCGCCGACAAGGCAGCACGGGACTTCGGCGTCGGGATAGACGACCACGTCGTGGTTGCGCATCCCGAGTTCACAGATGGAGCGTTCACCTACAGCACCCATTCACTGCCCGTGACGGCCATTCACCCACATCCGCTCCGGATCAATGCCTACATGGACCTCTCTGTGGCGTCCGATTGGGGCTTCGACGGCCTCGCGAACGTCGTGACCGGTGTCCCAGCAGACGGCAGCAACCTGATCGACGTGAAACGGGCGCTCTTCGGCACAGGCGTGGCGCTGGTGCAGGGACTGGGTGAGTCATTCAAGTCGGTGCAGGACACGCTGGATCAGTCGACAGGCGTCTTCATCCTCACCCGGATCTTTGTGATCTTCTTGGTGCTGCTGATTGCATTCAACACTGCCAACATCAACGTGGATGAGCGCGCTCGCGACCACGCAACGATGTTCGCCTACGGCGTGCCGGTGCGCAGGGTGGTCGCCAACCTTTCCGCAGAAGGATTGCTGCTCGGCGTGGCAGCGGTCGTGCTCGGCGGTTTGTTCGGCTATGCGCTGCTGCTGTGGATGGCGTTGTTCTTGATGCCGACCGCCATTCCCGAGGTGGGCATGGTCGTGTCCGTGCGCTGGGTGGAGATGGTGGTGTACTTCGTCTTGGCGCTTGTCGCAATTGCGGTGGCGCCGGTGTTCCCGGGCCGCAAGCTCAAGAAGATGTTCATCCCAGGCAAGCTGCGGGTGATGGAATAAAGCGGGACTTCGCCCAGGGAATTCGAGGTTGCGCGGATGGGTGCGCCCGCTGAAGCGGCGGCAGGGCCCTCTGCTCCGGGAATCCAGCAGGTTCCAACCTCGCAGAGTTTCCCGCCGCCGCCTCAGCTATGACATCTGGGCCTATCCGCGCAGCTCCTCAGTCCGTCGTGCCGCCCGAGGTCACGGGAGCCTGGGGCGCATGGATCCATGGCTCCGTCGGCAATGCCGCAGGATCGAAGCGCTTCGCGACGGCCGGCAAGTCCGCTGCTGACCCCACTGGCTCGAGTCCGACGCTGTGCAGCAACAGGTTCACGACGTCAAGCGGCGTTTCACCAAGCGCCAGCCGATCGGTGAGGGTCACCGCACCGTCGCGCTTCGCGAGCCGGTGCCCCTGCGGGCCGAGCACCAGCGGGACATGGGCATAGGACGGGGGAGCGATGCCGAGCAGGCGGGCCAGGTACACCTGCCGCGGGGTGGACGGCAGCAGATCGTCGCCCCGCACGATCTCGGTGACGCCTTGGGCATCGTCGTCGACGACGACCGCGAGGTTGTAGGCCGGGGTGCCGTCACCGCGCTGGATGACGAAGTCGTCGACCACACCGCAGTAGGGGCCGAGCTGCCGGTCAGTGACGGTCAGCTCGACATGATCCCGGTCCGAGGCCCCGCCATCGTGAGGGCCGGCACCTCCGGCGACGATGCGTAACCGCAGAGCCGGAGGCCGGCCGTCGCTGCGACGCTGTTCGCGTTCCCCGCGAGTGAGCTGCCGGCAGGTTCCGGGGTACGCACCCTCAGGCGAGGGGCCGTGGGGCGCTGCAGTCGCCTCGGCAATCTCACGCCGCGTGCAGAAGCACTCGTAAATGAGGCCGCGATCGCGCAGTTCCGCAATGGCATCGCGATACAGCTCCAAGCGGTCACTCTGGCGCACAGGCTCGCCGTCCCAGTCCAGTCCCAGCGCGGCAACGTCGCGCAGCTGCGAGTCGTAGAACTGCGGCCGCACGGCGCCGTCGAGATCTTCGAACCGCCACAGCAGCCGCCCCCCGTCCGAGCGAGCGAACAGCCACGCCAGCAGTGCGGTGCGCAGGTTTCCGAGGTGCAGATCGCCGGTCGGGCTAGGCGCCCAACGGCCCGTTGTCGGGTCTTCGCTCAAGTGTTGCCTTCGGCGAGTGCCTTGATGCCCTCGACGCACCGCTCCATGTTCGCCAAGTGCTCGCTCTGGCGCCGCGAGACGATGCGCGGCTCTTTGTCAGGCATCGCTTCGATCGCGGCGCTGAGGCCAGATGGGCCGGGTCCGAGGCGGACCGTGTGGCGCAGCCGCGAGCGCTGACCATGCAGATGGTCGATCTCGTAGCGCCAGCGGGCGCCGGCGACATCCTCGGTCTCGCCAGTGGCCCAGCCGAAGAGGACGTTCGGCTCGCACTCGGTGATGGTGAGATCGATGTTCCACTCGCCGATGGCGGGATGCTGGTTGTGCCCGATGAACTTGGCGCCGAGGGCGGGGCCGTCGTAGCCGGGGGCCCACTCGGCCCGCACGAACTCTTCGGAGAAATTCGCGCCCACATTGATGTCGCTGACGATTTCCCAGAGACGTTCGGGCGATGCGTCGATGTCCAGTTCGAACGTGGCACCGGGCCCCTCGCCGATGGCGCGAGCCGTCGCTTCGTTCCCCCGTTGCTCCCAGGTGCGGCCCCAGCCGTCGACGTAGGCGATCTCGTTGGCGCGACGACGCGGGACGGCCCCGAACTCCGTGCCCTTCGCAAAGGCCAGCGGCAGCAGTGCAACCGGGGTGACCCCGTCGGGAATGCCCAGCAGCTCGCGCAGCTCGTCTTCCTTGTTGAGGATCGCAGTGGTCCACGCGGTCGCCATGCCACGTGCACGAGCCGCGAGGCAGAAGCTCCACGCCGACTGCAGCACGGAGTCGAAGAGTCCGGGCTTGCCGCTGTCGTCGTGCACACCCCACACGCAGGGAATGACGATGACCGGAACCTCCGCGAGGTGCTCCGCGAGATGGGAGGCAGATTTCATCACCTGTTCCATCGGATGGCCGGTGCCCGCTGTGGCATCGCGGCCTTGGCGCATGAATGCGCCGACAACCGAGTCGTACATCTCGCCGATTGCCTGCCGCTGGGCAGGGTCGCGGATCAGCAGCCAGCGCCGGCTGGCCTGGTTGCCGCCGCCTGGACCCTGCTCGGCGATGTCGATGCAGTCGAGCACGAGGTCCTGGGGGACCTCTCGCTCCAAGTCGAGACGGAGCCGCACGGAGCGGGTGGTCGACAGCACGCCATCCACCGACGCGAGGTCAACCCCGGCGGTGTCGTAGCGAGCGGGCACATGGGGGTTCAGCTCTGGTGTCGCCATAGCCGCCAGTATTGTCGCCGCGCTCAATAGTTTCTCCGAGCGTGACGAAACCCTCGCCGGCTGGCCGGCACGCCGCGCAGTCGACCACGGCCGGTGCAGTGCTGGCTCTCGCCATCCTCGCTGCTCTTGCTAGTGCGTGCGTGCCCGGCTTCTCGGAGACGCAGGAGACGCACGGGTCTGCCGCGCCCGTCGAGGCGGGGACGACCGTTCCTGTTGCGCCGGAGCCCTCCACGACCGTTCGGGACTGTTCGCCACGGGATCCGGCGGACAACCTTGTGGTCGACACCGCTGCTCCTGTGCTCCTCAGCGTCGAGATATCGCGCTCCCTCTACGGCTGCGCCGACGAGATCGGTCTGGCGTTCGCCAACGATTCCGAGGCGATCCTCACGCTGGCCGCACGCGGGATCCACGGACCCCTGCTGCTCATGGAGTCGTGGTCGGACGCTGAACCGATGACAGAAATACGGCGCCTGGCACCAGAGCGGATCGTGGCGGCCGGCTTCAATGAGCAGGACCTCGAACAACGACTCGCCGGTTTCGCCGTCGAATGGCTGCCTGTCAATCCGGAGGCGGCGCTGCCGCACCGCGACGTTCGGTACGAGCGCGTGTGGATCGTCGACAGCGCCGAGCAAGCTGCGGTGCTCGGGGCCGTCGGGAGACAGATCGACGCAACGGCGATGACCGCAGTCGGAGACTTGCGGGCCTTGGCCCCACGAGAACGCGAGATGCTCCGCGAGGCGGCGCGTGTGGAGCTGCACGCAGACCTTGGCCTCGATGCAGCGTGGCAACTGGAGGTCATCCGTCGAGGTGATGAATTGCCCGGAGGCGGCCTGCTCCTGTTCGAGCCAGAGCGCGCCCGCCGTTTGGTGGCCATGTACGGCCACCCATCGACATCGCAGCTCGGCGTGCTGGGCGAACAGGACCCGTCGGAGGGCGTGGTGCGCCTGCGGTCCATCGCGGCGGGCTATGACGCGGACGGATCGGACGTGCTGCTTGCCTTCGAGGTCATCGCCACCGTGGCCTCAGCCAGAGCTGGTCGTGACGGCGATTACTCCAACGAGACCGCCCTGGATGAGATCAGGCCGTGGATCGAGGTAGCCGCTGCCAACGACATGTATGTGGTGTTGGACCTGCAGTCGGGCCGAACCGACTTCCTCACCCAGGCCAAGCAGTATGAGGAATTCTTGCGGCTTCCCCATGTCGGCCTGGCGCTTGATCCTGAATGGCGACTCGGTGCCGACCAGGTGCATCTACGCCAGATCGGCACCGTCGATGCCGCCGAGATCAACGAGGTCGTGCATTGGCTGGCCGATCTCGTCCGTGCGGAGGCCCTGCCTCAGAAGCTGCTCATCCTGCACCAATTCCGCTTCTCGATGATCACCAACCGCGAACTGATCGAAACCCCCGCCGAGCTGGCGGTGCTGGTCCACATGGACGGGCAAGGCCCGATCGCGACGAAATTCAGCACGTGGGATGCGTTAACAGGCGAGCCGGACGCCTATCGCTTCTACTGGGGCTGGAAGAATTTCTACGACGAAGACTCTCCCACCCCCACCGCGGAACAGGTGCTGGGTCTCACCCCGTCGCCGCTGTACGTGTCGTACCAGTAGACCGCCGGCCACGTCGGGGTGTCCCAGTCTTCGTGACGCACGCCAAGGGCAGCGCGTCGCGGAGAGAGTCCGAAGATTGCGCGTAGCCTCCGCAGCGTGGCACGGCTGCCGTACGTGAATTCGCGCCTGCAGGGCTACCAGTCGACGATCTTCGCCGAGATGTCTGCATTGGCGGTGCGGACCGGGGCCATCAATCTCGGCCAAGGCTTCCCAGACACCGACGGGCCGACCGAGGTGCTCGAAGCGGCGGTGGCAGCGATTCGCAGCGGCACGGCGAACCAGTACCCGCCCGGTATCGGCATTGCGGAACTGCGCCATGCTGTGGCGCGGCACCAGGGCCGGTTCTGGGGGATGGAGGTCGACCCCGACAGCGAGGTGCTCATCACGGCGGGCGCGAGCGAGGCGCTGGCCGCGAGCATCCTGGCGCTGACTGAGGTGGGCGACGATGTGCTCACCTTCGAGCCCTGGTACGACCTGTACGGCGCAGTCATCTCCATGGCGGGAGCGGTGCGCAAGGTGGTGACCCTGCGGCCGCCCGACTACGGATTCGATCCTGACGAGCTGGCGGCGGCGGTGACGCCGCGCACCCGGCTGCTGGTGCTCAACAGTCCGCACAACCCCACCGGCAAGGTGTTCAGCCGGGCGGAGCTGGAAGCCATCGCATCGGTGGCCGTCGAGCGAGATCTCATCGTTGTCACCGACGAGGTGTACGAGCACCTCACCTTCGACGGCGAGCACATCCCGATCGCGACGCTGCCGGGTATGGCTGACCGCACGGTCACCATCTCGAGCGGCGGCAAGACCTTCGCCGTGACCGGCTGGAAGATCGGCTGGGTCTGCGCACGCCCGGAGCTGGTTGCGGCGGTGCGCACGGCCAAGCAGTGGCTCACCTACGTGAGCGGCGGTCCGTTCCAGCACGCGATCGCTGTAGGGCTGGACCTCGGCGATGACTACTTCAAGGCCCAGGCCGATGAGTTGCGTGCCAAGCGGGACCGGCTGTCCGCTGGCCTGTGCTCGACCGGTCTCGAAGTCTTCGAGCCGTCCGGCACCTACTTCATCACGGCGGACATCCGCTCGATCGGGCACGACGACGGCGTCGAATTCTGCTGGAACTTGCCGGAGCGGATCGGCGTGGCGGCAGTGCCGAACGTGGTCATGTACGACAATGTCGACGAGGGCCGCCACCTCGTCCGCTTCGCGTTCTGCAAGCAGCACGACGTCCTCGACGAGGCCATCACTCGCCTTCGCACTCTGACTTGAGGCAGCTGAGGCCAAGTGCGGTCACAGCTTGGAATAGCTGGAAAAGGGGCAGTCTGAGGAGGACGGGCCGGGCTCGAGCTGGCCCCTGCGAGGGCGTTCAGTCTGCCGAGAACTACTCTAAAAAATTTAGAGCAGTTGAGAGTAGGTCGAAAAACTCAGGGTTCATGCGGGTTTCCGAGCCGCAAACCGTTAACAGCAAGTTGAGACTTGTTGAGAGCGGGCCCGAATCAGCCGAGTGGGTTCCGCACCCGCCAATACGCCCACGGGTCGTTGCGTGACCGCCCTAGCCACTCGATGAGGCCAAGTTCTCGAAGCTGGCCGAGGTCGTTGAGCACCACGGGACGGGACCAGCCACTGGCGTCGACGGCATCGCCGGTTGACAACCCGTCATGGGCACGCAGCAGGCCGAGAAGTTGCTTCTGCCGCGGCTTGAGCTGCTGCTCGAGTTCTACGTTCACCGTGAATCCCGACAGTGTGAGCTGCACTGACGTTGATGTCTGGGTGTACGTGGGGTCAGCGAGTCCGGCGCCGCGCATCTCATCGAACATGCGCCGGATGCCCTCGCCGAGCTCCTGCCCGTAGCGCAGCTCGGCACACACGCGGGCAATGCGCGGATTCCGGGCAAAGCGCATGACCTCGCGCGGATCGACCGGGTCGGACAGGCCGGGGAAACGTCCTGGACTGTGAACTTCGATCCGGTCATCGAATATCTCGAAGCGAATGTGGTCGCCCCCATAGCTGTACGAGCGATGCACAACAGCGTTGACCAAGCCCTCGAGCCATGCATCCGTAGGAATGATCGGCACGTCCCGAAATCGTCCCTCGCGACCCAATGCGCGTCGAGTCGGGATCAGACGGGCCACGGTCTCGCGCGCTGCTTCGAGCTGGCGCGGCAGCGGACCGTCGATGCGCACGTCATCGAGCAGCTGCTGGCGACTCCCCGATCCTCGTTCACGGCCGCGGTAACGCACGATGCGAACCTCGGCGTGAGGCAGCCAGGTCTGCGGTGTCGGGGCGAACAGCAACGCGGCGGCAACGGTGACCCCGCCGTCGGCAGCCACGAGTCCTCGGGCCACGAGCAGCCGCCGAACGTCCGACGAGCCGGTCGCCTGTACGTACTCGTCAAGCAACGACGTATCGAAATGTTCGATGCTCAGGTTGGGCAGTGACGTTGCCTCGTAAACCGCTTGTCCCTTGTCGGCGAGCAGCTCGCGGCGCTGGTCGAAGCGCAGTTTGCGCGTCTCGTCGCCGACTCGCAGGAACGCTGTGTCGTCGGTGGTGGTGTGCACGACGCTTGATGCCTCGATGCGTACTACGAGCAGTCGGTCCTGCTCGCCGCGGTGATTGATGCACTCCACGAACCGGGTCTCGCACGGGATGGTTGGCATCGTGAAGTCCATGGCGGCCTGCTGCCAGCCGGACCACGATTCAGCCCCGGCGGCGTTGATGCCTTCCACGCGTCCATCGCCGAGTCCGATGACGATGGTGCCGCCGTCAGCATTGGCGAACCCCACGAGCACCTCGCCCAGTTGTCGCGCCCCGAGTCGTGAGCCCTTGCGGTCGAACCACTGGTCTTCCGTCAGCCCGAGCAGAAGCGTTCCGCGCTGCTGCATATCGGCGGCCAAGGCAAGGTCCGCAGTCTTCGCTGTCATAGGCCGGCTCCCGATGCCGCGTTCCGCATGTGCATTTCACTATAAAAAATTTACAGTAGTTGAGAGCAGGCCGAAAAACTTAGTGTTCATGCGAGTTTCCGCGGCGCGGGCTGTTGACAGCAGTTGAGATTCGTTGAGGGCAAGCTGTCAGGAAAGCTCGCTGGGCGGGTCGAAACGCTGCTGGGTCTCTGACTCGGACACGACGAGGAGCGCACCGATGCGCTGCCACGAGGCGCCGTCGGCAACCGCGCCGATACAGTCGAAAGTGTGAACCGTCGCGACGTCGTGCTCGAGACTCATCGGGTAGCGATCCGCATCGCCGCGGAACGCGCCAAGGCGCGGTCGATATCGCTGATTGGCTCGGTGGCCCGAGACGAGGACACGGACCGGAGCGACTACGACTTCCTCGTCGAATTCGACGACGACGCTGACCTCTTCGACATTGCAGGCCTGCAAGTGGACTTGACGGAATTGCTCGGCCAGCATGTCGACGTTGTTGATTCTTCGGCAGTGCGTGAGAGCCACCGGGGAATGTTCGAGGACGCAATACTTCTGTGACCCGCAGCGACGCCGAGCGTGTCCACAACATTCTCGATGCGTGCAACAAGCTGGTCGAGATTGCGGCGCTGGGCCGCGCGGAATTCGACCGAAGCTGGATTCTCCAGAGCGCCGCTGAGAGATAACTCGAGATCATCGGCGAAGCGATGGTGTGGCACTCCAGTCGCCATAGCTGTGTTCTGCGTCGCGTCCGCTGGGATCCCGCCGACGACGACCAGCACCTACGGGAGTCGGCACCTTGCGCTGTGCGTGTGCTGTAAGCACGAAGCAGTCCTTGACGACACCATCGACCGCCTCCGCTCGCTCTGACCTGATGCGCGGCCCTACTATGCGCGGCGGCTCTGGCAACTGCTGATTCGCTCGCGAATCTCACCAGCGCTGGTCAAGGAGGTCTTGGGCAATCGTGGATGCAGAGAACGATTGGAATGATCCCCGCAACAAGTTTCCGGCGATCCTGTTTCGCCTCAGCCACCGGACGGACGACGAATTCCGGAGTGGATATCGCAAGGGCGACAGCGAACAAACCGTGGTCAACTCAATGCGCGGTTGGTGGGAAATCGACTCTGATGACGTTCTTGCCATGAGCGACTCGAAGGCTCTCAACGTGCGTCATGCAGTTGCCTTTCACAGGGGACGTGCGCGCGCCGTCGTGCGGATCGACGGTTGGCGGTGGGCTGCCGGACTGGTCGGCGACGCGCATCACCGCGTTGATGTCGATCAAGTGGAATATCGCGATCACACCGGAAGCGTCAAGTTCGGCCGACTTCAGGATGACGGTTGGCGTGACAACTCGAACGTGCGCTGGGCATTTGATGCCAAGCCCGCGCTTCCCGAGGCGCGCGACGCATGGCTGAGTAGCGACAGTTCGAGGATCTTCAAACAGCGACGCGAGACTCTGGTCTCCGTTTGGCCCTGCTCATTGGCTGACGACCAGCGCAAACTGGTCGAGCGGGCGTTGCTGACTTTGGCGGTAGAACTTCGATGTCATCTGACATCGGTCTTCGGCGATCCGACCGTCGCTGCTTGGCGCCAGAACTTCGAGGACGACAAGAAGGTGGAATGGCGGAACTCGGACGTTGCATTCTCGGACGATGATCCGTGGCTCTGGCTTGAAGTGGCAAGGAAGAACGGGCACCAAGTTCGAACGTCCATGTCCAGGCGCACCTATGAGTATCTTGAGCAACTCCGGCATCTGCGGAATCGCTGGGCGCACTACGCCTTCAATGAGCACGTCTCACAGGACGAGGTTGACAGTCTCGGTCGGATGCAGTCGTTCTTCAACGACATCGGCAGCGAGAATTCGGCGCGGGGCGTGGGCTTCATTCGTCGAGTGCTGGAGACGCACGTAGGGCGTCGGGAGGCTGGAGGAGCAGCTTGAGCCGCCTGGCCGCGAGCCTTGTCGTGTTGTGCTGCTGTGAGGGTGGTTGTTATCAGGAGGGCTTGCTGGGCGAGTCGTAGCGCTGCTGGGCTTCTGCCTCGGACACGCCCAGAAGTTCGCCGATGCGCTGCCATGAGACGCCGTCGGCGCGGGCGGCAGCCACCTTGGTTCGAAGCAGATCGTCAGGATTCTTGGGGTCGCCGGCGGCGCAGCGGAGCCACCAGTCTGAGATTGGGCGGTGAACGGCTCGTTCGACATCGAAGCCTTCGAAGCGTCGCGCGACTTCGTCCCAATCGCCATTGTCGATGAGCTCGTCGATGGTGGGCCTGGTCATGGTCGGTTGTTCTAGCGCGGGCGGGGTGGGAACAGGGCAACCGCGATTGCTGATCCAATCATGCCGCCGCCGGTGGACAGCACGAGATCGGCGACGGTGTCGTCGTAGGTGAGGTCCAGTCCGCCGCCCGCGCCGGTTTCAGCCACGATCCACTCGGCGGCTTCCCAGCCCACAATGGCGAGCGCTCCCAGGCTGGCGCCGAGCAGCCAAGCATCGGCGCGCGACAGGTTGGCCCCGCCGCGGCGGTAGCGCCATGCATGGAACGCACCGACGAGCAGGATCCAGTTGAGCGTGTGCAGCACGTCATCGGTGGCTTCGAACGTGTCGTACACGTAGGCCAGGTTGCCGAGCGTGTCGATGAGGAACGGAGCCACAATCAGCACATCCGCGGTTGCGGGGTAGGGCCGGAATCGTCCGCGCCACGCCAACGGCACCACCACCGCTGACAGCATGAACAGCGGGAAGCGGAACAGCATTCCTTTGCCCTCGAGATGGTCGAGCGGCACGACGATCGCCACCACGAAACACATCGCCAGTGCGACCTTGAACGCCATCGCCACGACGACCGCGCGACGGCGACTGTCCAGCGCCGAAACGCTGGAGCTTGGGCCTGTCGCTTCGGTCACAGTGCTGCGGCCCGGCTCACGAGCGAGCCCGCAGGGGAGCGATGACGCCTTCGGCGAACTCGTTGAGCATGGCCAGCTCCTCGTCCTGTTCGAAGTAGCCGACGTGGTGCCACAGGAAGAACTCGGTGACGCCGAACTCCTCGTGCAACGAGGCGACGTGGTCGAGTTCCTCCTCCCGGCTACCACGCCACACGCGTCCCATCGGCACGACATAGGGGGGTGCGTTGTAGGCCCAGTTGAACAGCTCTTCAAAGCCGGCATACAGGTCGGCGGCCTCGGCTGGGGTGCGGCCCATCGTGAGGTGACCGCCGATCGCCAGCGCATCTGCCGCCGTGGTCTCACGCCCCGAGTTGTGGGCTTCTTCGAGATAGATGCCGAGCGCTGTGCCGATGAACCTCTGCCGCTCGGGTGCGACGAAGCTGACCATCTTGCCGCCCTCGCGAGCCCAGAACTTTGACGTCTCCATGCTGTAGCTGAACGGTGCGTACACCGGCGGGTGCGGTTGCTGCAGCGGCCGGGGAACAATGCCGATCTCCCTCAGTGTCTTGTTCTCGTCGACCGCAGTCGGGTCGAAGTCGTCGGTGGGCGGGAAGTGCCACTCCATCTCGGGCGGGGCCTGCCAGAACTCGCCTTGGATGGATACCTTCTCCTGGGTCCACAGCGACTTGATGAGGTGCCAGTTCTCATACAGCGCACGGCGGTTGCGCTGGTCCGACTCGGACTTGTCGGATTCGGTGGAGGTGATGCCCAAGTGCTGGCCGAACGTTCCCGTCCAGCGAGGAGTGTTGCCACGTGAGAACCCCACAAACGTTCGCCCACCGGTGAAGTGATCGAGCATGGCGATGTTCTCGGCGAGCTGGATCGGATTGACGGCGGTGAGGTTCATGCCGAGCTGGCCGACCCGCATGCGCTCGGTGTGCTGGGCCACGAAGTAGTCCCAGAACAGCGGGTTCGTGGTGGTCTCGATGCCTTCCACCTGCAGGTGCTGCTCCGTCATGGCGAAGCCGTCGTAGCCCACCGACTCGGCGAACTGCATCTGGGTCCGCACGTGGTCCATGAGCGTCTGCCAGCGATCCGGCATCGATCCGGCGAGGCCGATTTGCTCGCCGCGACGGCGCATGTAGGGCACCACCAGGATCGTGAAGCGGAAGTCGGTCATCGGGATTGAGGGTCCTTTCGCCGCGCGGCGCTTGGCAGGAGCGAGCGCACAGACTGCAACACTAGGAAACTGGCTGACGCAGGAATTGACGTCGTCGCCATCGTCCGAGCGCGGAAGGAACCGCCACATGCCCAAGTTCGAACCCGTTGAGGGGCGGGGTCTGCATCCCATCGAGAATGCGCCGATTGCCGAAATCCGAGCCCTCCAGCTGGAACGCTTGAAGTGGAGCCTGGCGCACGCCTATGCCCACGTGCCCGCGTACCAGCAGCTGTTCGACCAGGCGGGCGTGCAACCCTCGGACCTGCGAACCCTTGAATATCTGCAGCGCTTCCCGTTCACCTCCAAGACGGAGTTGCGCGAGAACTATCCGTTCGGGATGTTCGCCGTGCCCCGGGAACAGGTGCTGAGGGTGCATGCCTCATCGGGCACCACGGGCAAGCCGACCGTCGTGGGCTATACCCAGTCCGACCTCGACATGTGGTCTCATGTGTTCCAGCGCTCGCTGTGCGCTGCCGGCGCGCGGCCCGGCGATGTCGTGCATGTCGCGTACGGCTATGGCTTGTTCACCGGCGGGCTGGGCGCTCACTACGGCGCGGAGCAGTACGGCTGCACGGTGGTGCCGGCGTCGGTCGGCCAGACCGCTCGACAGGTGCAGTTGCTCGTGGACTTCGACGCCGACGTGCTGTGTGCGACGCCGTCGTATGCCCTCGTGGTGGCCGACGAGTTCCGTAAGCAGGGCATCGACCCGGCTTCGACGTCGCTGCGGGTCGGCATCTTCGGCGCGGAGCCGTGGTCGGAGGCGATGCGGGCCGAGCTTGAGGACGCGTTCGGAATCGACGCCGTGGACATCTACGGCCTCTCGGAGGTCATCGGCGGCGGCGTGGCGAATGAGTGCGTCGAGACGAAGGACGGTCCGACGATCTGGGAGGACCACTTCTATCCCGAGATCGTCGATCCCGATTCGGGCGAGGTCTTGGGTGAGGGCGAGACCGGCGAGCTGGTGTTCACGTCGCTGACCAAGGTCGCGATGCCGGTGATTCGGTACCGCACCCGCGATATCTGCTCGCTGCAACCTGGCACCGCCCGCTCGATGCGTCGCATGGGACGGGTTGCCGCCCGCAGTGACGACATGCTCATCATTCGCGGCGTCAACGTGTTCCCCAGCCAGTTCGAGGAGCTGGTGTCGTCGAACCCCCACCTCACGCCGCACTTCGTGCTCGAGGTGCATCAGCGCGGCCGCCTCGAAGGCATCACTGCCGTCCTGGAACCGAAGCCCGACGCTGGCGATCACGAAGCGATCGCTGCGGAGTTCGCAAGCACTGTGCGTCAGCGCATCGGCATAGCCGTGGATGTGCGCACGGTGGCGCCCGAGACGATCGAGCGCTCGGCGGGCAAGGCGATGCGAGTGCGCGACCTGCGGGGCTAACGGCTCAGCGCCGCGCTGAGGCTTCCGCCCCTCAGAGCGGCTCAGTGTCCTCGCTGAGGATGTCGAGGTATTCCGTGTACACGAAGACGCGATCTCGCGCACGTCCGGTTACTTCGCGTGCCACGCCTAGCCGACACAGCCGACTGAGTGCTGTGGCGACGGTGGGCCGCGAGAGGCCAGTCTGATCGGCGATCCGGTTGATGTTGGTGACGGGACGCTCGCCCAGCGCGCGCAAGACACGCAGTGTGCTACTGGTGGTATGAGCCGCCTGTTGCACTCGTGCTAGGTCTCGGTCGGTGACTTCGGCGATCCTCCGAGCCGTTTCGACTGCTGAGTTGGCGGCGACAGTCACCGCATCAAGAAAGAACAAGAGCCACTCTTCCCAATCGCCGCGTGTTCGAACGGCGTCGAGCAGTTCGTAGTACCGCGAGCGCTCCTGCTTGAGGTAGAGGCTGAGGTAGAGCGCCGGCGTGGTGATGGCACCTCGATCCAGCAAGATGAGCAAGATCAGCATCCGGCCGACACGCCCATTGCCGTCCAAGAAGGGATGGATGGTCTCGAATTGGACGTGTGCCAGTCCAGCTCGCACGAGTGGAGGAAGCCCGTCTTCGGCGTGGAGGTACTTCTCCAGCTCGGATATTGCCTCGGCTGCCTGCTCGTGCGGCGGCGGCACGTAGTGGGCTTCGCCGGGTCGCCTGCCCCCGATCCAATTCTGTGACTTGCGGAACTCACCAGGAAGCTTGTCGGCGCCCCGCGTGCCTGTCAGCAGGATCTCGTGAATCGCTCGCAACAAGCGATTGCACAGCGGCAAGCCGTCCGGGCTTGCCATCTGCCCGCGGGCGTGATCGAACGCACGCACGTAGTTGGAAACCTCGATCACGTCGTCGAAGGGAACGCCAGTGGCTTCGTCGATCTCGTAACTCATGAGGTTCGACAGCGTTGACTGGGTGCCTTCGATCTGCGAGCTCAGTACTGCCTCCTTGCGGATGTAGGAGTACAGCAGCAGTCCTTCGTTCTGCAGCAGCGGGGCCGCTCCGTCGAGGCGGCCGAGTGCATTGGCTGCGTCGTTCAGTGCGTTGATCAACGTCAAGTCGAAGCGCAGGGGCGGGTCGGGCGGCAGCGGACGCGGCACGAACGCTTGCACTTCCTCGTCGCCGTAGGGCGTCGATACGTAGTGCCCCGTAATGTGGTTCATGTCGACGCCCCTTCGTGGATGCATGCATCAGCATAGAAGATGTGAAAAATTTGACAAAATACTTTCGTAGCGGCTGCGCTTATGAACGAAGTCTTCATTAGCCCGAGTCCTAAGAAAATAACAATCAATAATTTTCGTTAACTTCCGACGTGCGAAAGTTCCTTGCGTAGGTGGGGGTCTCGGCACCTCGTCGTGCTGAACTGACGGAGCGCCTTGATTTCGCTCGTCACAACGAGAGGATCGCTATCGGGCTACGGTGCGCCTGCTGCGGGTCGGGTCCACAGCAGCAGGCCCGGCGCAGCCTTGTTCGGCCGCTGGGCGGCTGCACAGGCACAGTCGAAGGAGACAGCCATGAGCTTTGTGGAGATGCGGCGCTACCGGCTGAAGGTGGGCGCACCCGACCGCTGGGTCAAGGAGTACTTCGAGAAGGGCTACGAGGCACAGCGCAAGTACCTCGGCGAGCCGGTCGGCTACTACACGACCGAGTTCGGCGGCATCAACGAGATCATCCACATGTGGCGCTACGACACGCTCGAGGAGCGGGCCCAGAAGCGCAAAGCGCTCTTCGAAGACGCCCAGTGGCTGGAGTTCGTCAAGGAGATCGCGCCGCTGGTCGAGACGCAGGAAAACGCCATCCTGCGCGACATCTTCGAGACCTGAGCAGGCGACGGCGAGGGGTCGGTCCGAAGTCGGACTGGTTCCAAACCGCTGCATCGGTCTGCACCGACGCCCTGAACTGACAGCTTGAGACACTGACCCGAGACGGGAGCACACATCCATGCCGAACAACATGATGGACAAATGGGCGGCTGGCGACGAGACGCTGGGCACGTGGCTCTCCATGGCTTCCAGCCACTCGGCCGAGATCGCCGGGCGTGCTGGTTTCGACTACGTCTGCGTGGACATGCAGCACGGCGTTGCCGACTACCAGGTCGCGGTGGAGATGATGCAAGCCACCGAGATGAGTGGCGGCACGCCCATCGTGCGGGTGCCGTGGAATGAGCCCGGCATCATCGGGCGGGTGCTCGATGCCGGCGCACGGGGCGTGGTTGTCCCGATGGTGAACTCGGTCGCCGAGGCGCAAGCAGCGGTCACAGCCTGCAAGTACCCGCCGCTGGGCGCCCGCAGCTTCGGCCCGGTGCTCGTGGCTGCACGGGCCGTAGCGGGGGAGAACTACTTCGAGGTCGCGAACACGACCACGGCCTGTATTCCCATGATCGAGACCCGCCAGGCGGTCGAGGCCCTCGACGACATCTTGGCGATCGAGGGCGTCGATGCGATCTACGTCGGCCCTGCCGACCTGTCGATCAGCTACGGCTACGGACCCGGCTACACCGATGACCATGCCGACTACAAGGCGGCGCTGGAGCACATCGCCGAGCGGTGCGCCGCGCACGGCGTGGTGGCCGGCATCCACTCGACGGCTTCGCTGTCGGCCGACCGCCGCGGCAAGGGCTTCCGCATGCAGACGGTCGCGGGCGACGCCATGGCACTCGGCCGCGGCATGGCCCGCGACCTGCGCACCGCCCGCGAGTCCGGCGTCGCCGAGGCCACCAGCGGAGCCGACTCCAAGATCTACTGAACCTTGCAGCGCCCCGAGGCGGCGACCGTCGTCAGGCCGTAGGCGGGGCCGATTCGTCGTCTTCGAGATCCACTGATTCGTCGCGATGAACGAGTTCCTTGGCTCGCCGAGCCGATTGAGGCGCTTGTCGCGGCAACGCCACGCGTTGCCAAGCGACCAGTCCCCTTCGCGCCGCTGGCCGCCGCGCGACCGGCTGCAGCTGCTTGGTCGGCGGTCAGTCGGCCGACAGCCGATGCTGAACCCGCAACGAACTTGCCCGCGTTCGCCGTGCCGCCCGCGACGGCGCGGCCGCTGTCGGTAGCGAGACTCCCGATGGCATCGCCAATGGCAATGGCTTGCTGGGAGACTTGGCGGGCGACTGTGGCCGCATCTTCCTTGACGAATTTGCTGATCGCATCCAGCGTGACGTCCTTGGTGGCGGTGTGCGCGAGCACTCCTGCGGTGACACCTACGAGCAACGCAACCCCAGCAGGCCCGCCTGCGACGCCGACAAGTGCCACGGCACCCAAGCTGGATCCGTTCGCGAACGCGCCCTTGAGCCCACCCTCGGCAAGTTCGGCGTACTCGTTCGAGGAATTCGCCTTGTGAAATGCGCGCGCCAAGGCAACGATCGACACCGGCATCAGTAGCGGGTTCACACTGACGGCGGCCGACATGCCAATGCCTGCCGCGAGCCTCGCAAATGTCTCGGTGTCGGCTCGATTCCAGCCGAAGATCACCGAAACCACGCCGACGGTTCCTCCCAGAAGGTCGCCGGCGTCGTAGGTGTTCAGGTCGTAGAACCACTTCTTGGGTATGCCGAAACTTGAGTCCAGCGAAGCTGCAACGGCGTCAAAGGTCTCCTTGTCCCAAGTGGCGAGCGGCAGTCCCCGCGGCGTCGACACGTCTCGCAGTAGGCCCTGGATCGCGCCAAGCGCTTCCTGGATGAGGGAGTCGTCTGGGGATGCGTTGTGGGACGCCTTGAATGCCCCGAAGATCGTGTGTCCGCCATCGAAGAGCCGGTGGTAGCTGCCGCCGACGCCGCTCTCGATGAACGCAGTATCCATCGCCTTGTCGAAGATGGTCGGAGCGCCCTTGACGGCGGCAGCGACGATTTCGTTGACGGTCGTCGACAGGTCACTGGCCACGAGCGCTTGTGCAGATGAGAACGCCTGCGCGGTGGCTGCACTGGTCGAATCGAACACCCATCGAGCGCTCTTGCCGACGGCTTGTCCACCGGCAACACTCGCTTTGGCGGTTGCACTGCCGACCGCTTGCGCTGCTGATGCACCAGTTGTCACTGCAGTCTTGGCGCTATTGCCGATGGCCCGAGCTGTCGACACTCCGGCCGAGCCGACAACCTCGGCCGCCTCTTGGCTTCCGGAGACTGTCGCATCGGCCGCCTGCTTGCCGGTGGCAAGTGCGGTGTCAGCAAGACGCTTGAGACGTCCGGCTTCGTCATTCTCGAACTCTGGTTCGGCCGGAGAAGCGGGGTCCGGCGCGATCGGGTCGGGACTTTCCGAGGGTGGTCCTTCCCTTTCCGGACGGTGAGCAGCAACCTCGTTCGTGTCTGGCAGTTCCTCGTCCACCTCGTGGAGGTTAGGGCCGACGAGGTTTCTCAGATCGATTCGCAGGTGACGGGCACCTATAGCTGTAACACCCCCTCTCTACCTTGGAAATGAGAGAGGCGGCGGCCGAAGTACGGCACCGCAACCAGCGAATCCGGCCGCTATGGCGAGGGCGCTGGGCTCTGGACGAAGGGAAGAGACATGGGATCAACAACAGCCGACGGTTCAACGAACGGGCAGCTCGAGCGGAGCGGCACGGCACCTTGGGAGCGCGGCGACGACCGCGGAACTTCGGCGGATGACGCACGGCAGGCGAAGAGCACCAAGAGCGGCAAGAGGAGCGGCGATGGGCCGTCGTCGGACCGGTCGAAGGTGTGGATGCTGTTGGATCGATCGGGCTCAATGTCGGGTCGGGAGGCTGCCGTCGTCAAGGGCGTGGGTCGCTTCATCGCCGAGCAGGCGGTTGAGCCGGGCACATGCCGGCTCACGGTGGCCCAGTTCGATTCGGAAGCGCCGTTTGAGGTACTCGTCGACGACGTCTCGGTGCACAAGGCCGATCCGCACTTCCTCGAGCGGTACAAGCCGCGGGGACTGACGCCGCTGTTTGACGCTGTCGCGAGACTGATCAGTGGTGCCGACCAGCGGGTCTCCCAGCGCGCCAAGGCGGGCAAGAAGCCCGAGGATCAGACCTTGGTCATCGTCACCGATGGTCTCGAGAATGCCAGCACCGATTACTCAGCAGCCGACATCCACAACCTCATCACCAAGCGGCGGGAGCAGGGCTGGGCGTTTGTGTACATGGGCGCCAACCAGGACTCGTACTCCGAATCGGCGCGCCTGGGGTTCGACGCCCGGAGCGTGCAGAACTACGAGGCGTCCGACGAAGGCATCGACGAGGCCTTCGCGTCGGTGAGCCGTGCACAGCGAGATCGGCGCACAATGTCGTCTGTCGGGCTTGCGGCAAGTCAGGACGACTTCTTCGGCGGCGTACGCGAGGCCGAGGAAGGGATGCGTCGTCGCGGTAGCGGGGACTAGCTCCGGTCGTTGCGCTTGGCTAGCCCGGTCGCGGCGTACGGCGGCAAAGTACGATCCGCGACGGGCCTGGACAGAAGGAGGGAATATGGACGTCGACTATCCGATTATCTCCGCCGACTCGCACATCGCAGAGGCGCGCAACTGCTACACGGACTACATCGACCCGAAGTGGCGTGACGTCGCGCCGCACGTCCAGTGGACCGAAGAGCGTGGCGACGTCTACGTCATCGACGGCATGAAGCGCACCATTGACATGGGACTCATCGCCGCGGCGGGCCAGAAGCCGGAGGAGCTGAAGCGCAGCGCGGCCTACGAAGAGCTGCCGCGCAGCAGCTACGACTCGACGACGCGCACTGCCGACCAGGATCGCGACGGTGTCTCCGCCGAGGTGATCTACCCGTCAGTCGGCATGGTGCTGTGCAATCACAGCGACCCCGACTACAAGAAGGCGGCCATGGACGCCTACAACCGGTGGATCGCCGACTATTGCTCGGTCGACACCGATCGGTTGCTGGCGGTCGGGCAGACGGCGCTGCGCTCGGTGTCCGAGGCCATCGAAGACATCGAGGCCATGGCCGAAGCGGGCATGCGCGGCGTGATGATGTCCGGCAACCCGCACACCGAGTTCGACTTTGACGATCCCCGTTGGGACCCCTTCTGGCAGGCGGCGGTAGACCTGAACCTGCCGGTCTCTTGGCACATCCTGACGAGCCGCGGCCAAGGCCGGACCCGGGGCCCGAAGGCGAACGCCTTCATGACCATCATCCGGGCCAACCAGGACATCATGGGCACGCTGGTATTCGGCGGCGTGTTCGAGCGCAACCCCGGGCTGCGGGTCGTCTGCGTGGAGGCCGACGCCGGCTGGGTGCCGCACTACATGTACCGAATGGATCACGCCTACAAGCGCCACCGGTACTGGCTGCCGCCGGGACAGGAGCTCTCGAAGCTCCCGAGCGAATACTTCAGCGAGCACATCTACACCACGTTCCAGGACGACTGGGTGGCGTTCAAGATGGTGAACGACGTCAACCACCGGCGCCTGCTGTGGGCGAACGACTTTCCGCACTCGGACAGCACGTGGCCGTGGAGCCAGGAACTGCTCGACGAGCACTCCGCACACCTCACGCCTGAGCAGGCCCACGACATCCTCTGCAACAACTCGGCCGAGCTGTACGACATCGACCTGTCAAAGCTGCCGGTCGGCGGCGACCGGCTTGCAGCAGCCTCAGCCTGACCGGTAGCAAACGGGCGCCTGATCCGACGCGATCAGAGCTTGAGCGAGACCAACTCCCGTGCCCCCGCGCGCCCCAGGCGCCATCAGGCCGAGGGGTACCGTGGGCAGCGTGCGCCCCGCGCGTACGCATCCTGCGAACGAGGAGCCCTCAATAGCCATGAAGAGCCACGAAGTCGACTACGAAGTCTTCGGCGATGACATGCAATTCGTCGAGGTCGAACTCGATCCCGGCGAGACCGTTGTCGGCGAGGCCGGCACGATGATGTTCATCGAAGACGGCATCTCGTTCGAGTCGGTCATGGGCGATGGGTCCGAGCCTGACTCAGGGATGTGGGGCAAGCTCAAGGGCGCCGGCAAGCGTGTCATCTCCGGTGAGTCGCTGTACCTCACCCACTTCACCAACACAGAGGCCGCCGGCAAGGCCAAGGTCGGATTCGCAGCGGGCTATCCAGGCAAGATCATCCCAGTGGATCTCGCGGAGATGGGCGGCGAGATCATCGCCCAGCGTGACGCATTCCTGTGCGCGGCGATGGGCACCAAGCTCGACATCGCGTGGCAGCGCGGCGTCGGCACCGGGCTGTTCGGCGGCGAGGGCTTCATCCTCCAGCGCTTGACGGGTGACGGGATGACCTTCCTGCACGCTGGCGGCTCCATCAAGGCCGTCCAGTTGAACAACCAGACCGTCAGGCTCGACACTGGCTGCCTCGTCGCACTGCAACCGTCGCTCAAGTACACGATCGAGCGGGCGGGCAACCTCAAGTCGATGTTCTTCGGTGGGGAGGGCTTGTTCCTGGCGACCGTGTCGGGCACCGGCTGGGTGTGGCTGCAGTCACTGCCGTTCGAACGACTGGCGTCTCGGGTGCTCGCCAACGCAGCGGGACCGATGTCGGACGACTCACGCGGCTTGCTCTCGGGTCTGTTGGAGCGCAACTAACGCCGCACAGCGCTCTCACCGGCTGCCCGGTTCGTGTAGTCGCCATAGGGTCACGGCCATGCAGTTGACGTCGGGCCACATCAACGTCGACGACCTTGCCGACGCGCAGGAGGCGTATCACTCACGCGGCTGGACAGACGGCCTGCCGGTGGTGCCCCCCACCGCCGACGCAGTGGCGGCTTGCTTGGAGTGGGCGATGCTGGCGCCGGACCACCTCATCGGCATCGAGCCCGTGAGAGCCCGAGCAATCACCGCAGAGAAGGCCGCCATCAACGCCGTGATGGCGGGCTGCCTGCCCCCGCACTTTCCGGTCGTGGTCACGGCGCTCACCGCCATGCTGGAGCCGGAATTCGGCCTCCACGGGCCAACGGCCTCCACCGGCGGTTGCGCCGTGCTGCTGATCGTGAACGGCCCCATCAGGCACGAGCTGGCGATGGATGCCACCTTCAGCGTGCTCGGGGGAGCCGACCGGTCACGGGCGGTCATCGGCCGGGCGGTGCGCCTCGTGCTGGCAAATGTGCTCGACGTGCGGCCGGGCGGAATCGACCGCTCGACGCTGGGCCACCCCGGCAAGCTCGGCTACTGCATCGCGGAAGACGAGGAAGCAACCGGATGGGTGTCGCTGGGCGACCAGCGGCTCGGCACCACGACCGTAGAACGCGGCCAAGTGTCGTCAGTGACGGCGGTGGCCTCGATGGCGCCCCGCCAGATCATGAACGAGTGGACGACCGACCCGGCCGAGCTGTGCCAGACCATCGCCGCTGAGATCCGGGCCAACCAGCTCAACTACTCCATCTGGCCCGGCAACTACGCAGTGGTGCTGCCGCCGCAGCTGCGCGAGCACTTTGACACGGCTGGCTGGTCGAAGGACGACATCGCGAGCTGCGTTCACGAGCGAGCGCGCGTGCGCCGGGGGGACTGGGCCGCCGTCGGCAAGGGTGCGGTCGTCAAGGACCGGGCCGAGCGCGAGTACCCGGCGCTTGAGGCACCCGAAGACCTCTTGATCGTCGCTGCGGGAGGACCTGCGGGTGGCTTCGCCGCTGTCATCCCGCCTTGGTTGGGCACCCGCAGCCACGCCGCCACAGTCGCAGTCGGTGCTTGCGTGGACTGCGAAATGCGCTGAACCTGTAACCCGCTACCCAACCGACCGTCCATCGCGCAAGACTCGCAATATGAAGGACAATTCCGGCCCGCAGCAGCCGAAGCACGCCTACGGCGGTTTGCTCACCGAACTGCCGGAGGACTACCTGGCATCAGTCGAGGACTACCACCGGCTGGCGTATGCGGTGGTCGGCGAGGCGCGACGTGTCGCAACAGGACGGTTCGGTCTGCGGAGCCTGGCTGAAGGTTTCGGCACCCCAATCTTCGATGTCCCCATGGGCCGAGCCGGTGAGATGGAGTGCCGCGTGTGGATCGCTGGCGACGAGCTGCACGCGGAAGAGGGCGGCGTGCCGCGCAGCATCCACATCACGACGCTGGCGGCGGCAGCAGCTTTCGTGGGTGTCGCACCGGGGACGGAAGCTCGAGAGCACGACAGTCCTGAGCTTGGTGATGCCGAGCGCTGGCTGCGCGTCAGTCCCGAGGTGGGTGCACATCTGGTGTCGTGGTTCAGACTTGGCAACGACGTCTTGGAACAGCTGCGGGCATTGCCTGGCGCCGTTGACGCCGACGAGGTTCAGCTGTGGCCCGGGCACCTCGACATCGCAACAGCAATCGGCGATGCCGAAGGCGGAACCCGAGCCACATTCGGCCTGTCTCCGGGCGACGCAGCCCATCGGTACCCCTATGCATACGTCGGACCATGGGGCGAGGTGGATGGCGCCGACCCCTATTGGAATGACGCGGCGTTCGGCGGCGCCTCGCTTCCGTACAGCGAGATGCTCGGAACTGCGAATCCCGCCGACGCGGCGTTCGAGTTCTTGTTTGCGGGCTACGACAGCATCAACGGCTGACCTGCCAACCAGAGTGGCCAGTCCGGCGCAGAGCATGCCGGTCGGGGCGATCCTCGTGGCAGCATGTACTCAGCCGGGTGCCAGCGGGAGCGCGGTGCCGCCCAAGGAGGCGTGACGTGGAAATACTGAACCCGACCCACGAGCAAGACCCTGCGGGGTTCGCGGCGCCGGCAAGGCTCGCCACCCTGAAGGGCGCCACTATCGGCATCATCTCCAACGGCAAGGAGAACACCAAGCCGTTCTTTGAACATGTCGAGCGTCTGCTGCGCGACCGCCATGGCGTGGCCAAGGTGGTCTGGAGGATCAAACTCAACTACAGCGCGCCCGCGCAGCACGAACTGCTCACCGAGGCAATGGGCTGGGATGCCGTACTGGCCGGCGTCGGCGACTGAGGCAGCTGTTCGTCGTGCAGTCTGCACGACGCCGTCGCAGTCGAGCGGGTCGGAGTTCCCGCCGTCAGCGTCATGACCAGCGCCTTTGTGGATGCGGCCGAGTTGATGGCCCGGGTCCAGGGCGTGCCTGAGCACCCGTTCACGATCATCGAGCACCCAATTGCGAGTGCTGACGGTTCAGGACTCGAGGCTCGCGCCGAAGCAGCCGTCTCGCAGGCTGTTGAGGTCCTGCTTGCCCACTAGCGTCAGGCCACTCCCGCCCTCCGGCGGACCGAACTGCGATTCGCTCCAGGTGGAGCCAACGAACTTCTGGAGCAGCTGATCATGGTGCAACCCATTCCTGACGACTACCCACGTGTCTCCCCGACACTCAGCGTCGACGGCGCCGCCGAGGCGATCGACTTTTACATCAACGTCTTGGGCATGACCGAACGGATGCGCATCGACATGGGCGGCAAGATCGGTCATTCCGAGCTGGCGCTGGGCGATTCGCTCATCATGGTGGCCGACGAGTTCCCCGAAATGGGATTCGTTGGGCCCAAGAGTCTCGGTGGGACGCCGGTCCACATGACTGTCTATGTGGAAGACGTGGACGCCATTTTCGCTGCAGCACTGGAGGCAGGCGCCTCCGAACTGCGTTCCGTCGAGGACCAGTTCTATGGCGACCGATCCGGGCAATTCGAGGATCCGTGGGGCCACGCCTGGAACGTCATGACGCACGTCGAGGACGTTGATCCTGAAGAAATGGCGCGCCGGTCCGAAGCAGCCATGGCCGAGATGTCGGAAGGCTGACGGTTCCCACCCAGCACTTGGCCGACAGCCTCAGCCTGGGAACAGACCGACGGGGCGAGTTGCCGATCATCCCCCTGAGGCCGCGGCCACCGGACGCGGCAGCCGCAGAGTTGCCGATCTCGTTCGCAGGCCAGATGCGGCCCAGAAATCCCGAATTCGGGTCTCGTGCGGACATAGAGTCACTGGCCGTACGTTGCATGCATCAGTCGCATGCACTTTCATCAAGGACTTCAACATGCAGATGCAGAGCGATGCTGCAACAGCAGCGTCACCGCCGCTCTTCGGCCAATTTCTTGAACGATGGTCAGAGGAGTTCTATTTCCTCTTCCGACTCTTCTTCGCGTTCTTCGCATTCCTGCACGGGATCCAGAAGGCGTTCCTGCTCTGGGGCTTTCCCGCCGACCATCCGCTGGGCGTCAAGGTCGACATCGCCGGCTGGGTCGAATTCATTGCCGCGATCCTGATCGCGACGGGTGTCTTGACCCGTCTTGGGGCGGGCGCGCTGGTCGTGCAGATGATCTGGGCCTATTTCGACGTGCACGCCCCGAATGGCATCTGGCCGCACATCTTCCCGGCAGGGGCGGGTTTCGGCGGCCACGGAGGCGAGGTGCCGCTGCTGTGGTTCGCCATCGCCGGCATCATCGGTGTCCTGGGCGCCCGCAAGTACAGCCTTGAGCGCAAGCTCCTCGGACGCGAACTGCTGTAGCCAACCCGCACCCAGATCCATCGTCACATCACCAAGCGCTACAGCGCGCCCTCGTCGCGTCCAGCCTCCGCGTCCCGGACCTGGGAGTGGTTTGCGTTGGCGACACAATATATGGCGCAATATATTGTGGTTTCATGAAGCAGACGACGATCTACCTGCCCGACGATCTCAAGGTACGACTTGAGAGCGCCGCCGCCGAATCGCGTTGTTCTGAGGCCGCCATTGTGCGCGAGGCCTTGACAGAGGCTCTCGCACGGCGCGAGGCGCGGCCGACGACCCCATTGTTCAGCGAAGGCTGGGGTGATCCCGATATCGCTGAGAACGTCGACGAGCACTTGGCGCGAACCGGCTTCGGCACGTGATCGTTGATACCAGCGTCTTGCTGGCGGCTTTCGTGCCGGACCAGCGAATGCATGAACCGTGCGCCCGAGCGCTTTCCGTGGGCCGTCCCCTGCTGATTTCGCCGTTCGTCCTTGCCGAGCTCGACTATCTCACGGCCCGCATCGCCGGGGTTGACGCTGAACTAGCCGTGCTTGATGAGATGTCGTCGGGTCCGTACGAGATCGCTGGATTCGATGCGATCGATCTCATGCGAGCGCACGCCGTCATCGAGCGGTATCGCGATCTGCCCCTAGGCCTGACTGATGCCTCATTGGTAGTGCTCGCCGACAAGCACGACGAAGACGCAATTGCGACGCTCGACGAGCGTCACTTCCGTGTCGTCCAATCACTGCGCGGCAAGCCGTTCCGCATCCTTCCCGCTGATGCCGAGCTCTGAAGACGACATCGCTAACCCGATCCGATTGTCTCGTCTAGCTTGCCTTTCGATTGTTGGCCTCCGGAGTGTGGGCAGTGCGCGAGTACGTAGTGTTCGATCTTGAGGCCAATGCGGATCGCTCGGACCCGCCGGCCCATGAGATCATCGAGATCGGGGCCGTGCTCGTCGTCGACGGCGTCGAAGCCGACGACTTCGCAACGTTGGTGAGACCAACCCGACCGTTGCGCTCCCATACCCGGGAACTGACGGGCTTGACAGACACGGATCTAGAGCAGGCGCCGACGCTTGCTGAGGCGCTGCCGCGCTTCACCGCATTCGTTGGCGACCGTCCAATTCTGGCTCATAACGGATTCGGCTACGACTACCCGTTGCTCGATGCGGCTGCTGAGCAGTCGGAGCTCCCGTTGATCGGTGGCCAACGTCTCGACACGTTGGAGTTGGCACACCTCGCGCTCCCGAGGGCCGGTCGGGAAATGACGATTGGAAGTGATGACAGCAAGCCCCCGCGTGGGCGAAGCCTCGACGATCTGGCGGAACGGCTCTTGGGGCGTACCGCCCGTTCCGAGCACCGGGCGCTCGGTGATGCCCGTCTGCTTGCTGATGTGCTGAGCCAGCTGCTTGCGTCGATGAACGAAGCGTCCCGGCCTCGCCGCCTTCAACGCTGGGTGCTGCACGTGACCGCCCACCCATGGTCCGCATTCCTTGACGCCGAATCCGACCTGCCCTCGCTGGCCTTGACCATCCCGGTGCCCAAGCAACGGCAACGACCCGAACCGACACGCAGATTCGATCCAGAAGCCATCGCGGGCATGCTCGACGACGGCGGAGCGCTGATGTCGCACGGTCGCTCACCACGCGCGCAGCAAGTCGAAATGGCTCGCTTGGTGGCGTTGGCGCTGTTCAATGGCGAACCCAGGATCATCGAAGCCCCGACGGGCACGGGCAAGACCCTCGCGTATCTCGCACCCGCGATCGAATACGCCCGCGCCAGCGGCGCAACGGTCGCGCTTGCCCCGCATTCCAAGGTGCTTCAGGATCAGATCGCGCACTCCCTCGAGGAACTGAAATCGCTCTTGGCACCCTTCAACTGGATTCTGCTCAAGGGCAGGGGCAACTACATCGACGTGGCCGCGCTGGAGAGTGAGCTTCGCGAGTTGGATATTCGAGGTGATCACTCCGGCAACGCACAGGATGTGGTCGCGGGCAGCACCTCGCCGCCGGGGCACGATTCCGATCACAGTGCAGGCTCGCCTCGGGCAGTTCGCGGCCTCGCGCTCGCGGTCCTGAGCGGTTGGGTCTCGCAAACGCCGACGGGCGATTGGGATGACCTGAACACGTGGGCGCTGGGCAGCGGCTTTCGGAACGTCATGTCCAGTCTTCAATTTGTGCTCTCGGTGAGCGAGCGGCCGGGTCCGGCAAAGACTGACTTGGACGAGCGGTGCTTCTATCGCCGTGCTCGTGACGGGCTGCGGCATGCAGACGTGGCCGTGCTGAACCATGCACTGGTCGTGACCGATGACGAGTGGCTCGATCACGCCAAGCACCTGGTGCTCGACGAGGCGCACAATCTCGAAGACTCGGCAACCGACGCGCTGACGGCGGAGATCGGAGAGAACGAGGTCGACCAGCTCTGCGACGCAATCGCTCCGAGCGGTAGAGGGGGCGGAACGGTTGGTCGGCTCGCCCGCGCCGCCCGCTGGTCCGTACGCGACGCGCCGTTGACCGACCTGCGCCGCTGTGTCTCCGGCGTACGGGATCAGCTGCCGCGATTCGGCTCGGAGCTGTCGGCCTACCTGCGGGTGCGGACAGCAGCGAGCGCTGACGATCGTTACCCCTCGTCGTATCGAATTCGACGCGGAATCGACACCGCGCACCCAGACTACTACGTAGTGCTGCGCGAAGGGCGGTCGCTGGCGGAGGCCCTGGAGGGCATCGCCGGCGAGCTGAACGAAATCAATCTGCCGGAACAACTCGAAGGTCGCTACCGGCGCGACCGCCTCGAAGCCGAGATGCGACACCTTGGGCGCTTTGCCCGAAATGCCGCCAAGACGCTCCGCCGCGTCATCCACGCCGACGCAGGCTCCGCTAGCCCGTCCAGTCCCCAGGCTTCGGGGTACGACCGTGGCGGCGACGCGATACCCAGCGCCAGTCTCATTGCCACTCTTGAAGAGCAACAGCGCGTTGCAGTCAGTCAGATTGAGCACGTCGACGGACGCTGGACATGGCTGCTGCGACATGTGCCGCTCTCGGTAGCACCGCAGTTGCGGCAATTGTGGAATGGCCTCGAGGCCACCGTCGCAACATCGGCGACACTGCAAGTAGGCGGCAGCTTCAGTCACATCCTGAACTCACTGGGACTCGGTGCCGCCCAGACGAAGGCGCTGCCCACGCCGTTCGAAGCGCTCAGCGAACAGCATCTGCTGATCTTGGCTGACTGGCTGCCATCCCCCAGAGCACGCCTGATCGACGAGTTCACCGAGGCGGCAGGCCGCGAGACCGGACGGCTGATGCTGTTGGCGGGAGGCCGGACGATGGCGCTGTTCACTGCTCGTTCCCGCATGGAAGCGGCCCGAAACAAGCTCCGTGGCTACCTCGATGAGCACGGAGTTCCGTTGCTGGCACAAGGCGACGGGCCTGCTCCCGCGCTTGTCGCCCGGATGAGAACTGAGATGGCCACCAGCCTGCTCGCCCTGCGCTCGTTCTGGGAGGGCGTCGACATCCCCGGCGAGGCGCTGAGCTTGCTCCTCTTGGAGAAGATCCCCTTCGACTCTCCCGCAGACCCGATCTCGGGCGCTCGCATGGAAGCTGTGGAGCAGCAGGGCAAGGATGGCTTCGCCGACTATGCCGTGCCACGCGCCGCACTGAGGATGGCCCAGGGAGTAGGACGGCTGATCCGTGCGGCAGACGATCGCGGGGTGACCGTGATGCTCGACAACCGCCTGTGCCGGGCCACCTCATATGCCGATCAGATCCTCTCCACGCTGCCCGGCCCGCCCGCTCAGCATCGCGTCCGTGACCCCAAGGGCGCATACGAACTCATCTGCGGGCATCTGGACGGCATCGAGCTGACCGATGAGCTGCTGAACGCCATGGATGCAGTTCCGGTCGATGACACCCTCGCGAAGATTCGAGCGCTCGCGCTCGACGAGGATCAGGCCCGAGACGCTCGCATCGTCGAGCAGCGGCTGAACCGCGTGCGTGAGATCTTCGGCTTCGAACGATGGCGACCCGGCCAGCTCGAGACCATGCGGCGCTTCATGGCAGGCGAAGACGCTCTCTCGGTGCTGCCGACAGGATCGGGCAAATCGATCACCTACCAGATCCCGGCACTGCTGATGCCTGGCGTGACGCTTGTGCTGTCGCCGTTGATCTCGTTGATGAACGACCAAGTCGAGAACTTGCGGCGCCGTGGCATCACGGAGGTGGCGGCCATCCACAGCGGCGTGGGGCAAAGCGAATGGCGCGACATCTTGCGAGGAGCAAGCTGGGGCGACTACAAGCTGCTGTACATCAGCCCCGAACGGCTGTGGTCGCAGGAGTTCATCAGTCTGCTCTCCAACGTCGACGTTGCTCGGATTGCTATCGACGAAGCGCACTGCATCTCGCAATGGGGACACACATTCCGGCCCGAGTACGCCAGGATTCCCGAGGCAATCAAACTGCTCGGAGGGACTCCGACGAATCGTCGCCGCCGCATCGTTCGAGGCAGGGCCTCGCCAGCCGGCGATCGCCCGGCGCTGTTGGCGGTGACGGCCACCGCCAATGCCCGAGTGCGCGCTGACATCGCGGCTTCGCTGAATCTGCGGATTCGTGAGCCGACCGTGCTGTCACCAGACCGGCCCGAGATCAGCTACCACACCGAAGACTGTGCGAACCGCAGCGACCGCGATGTCCGCATCGCTCAGGTGGTGGAGGCGTTTCGCCGCCAAGCGAGCGTGGTTTATGTGCCGACCCGACGCGACGCCGAGCGCGTCAGCGGGTTGTTGCGCATTGCCGGCCACACGGTGCGCGCCTACCACGGAGGCATGGAAACAGCGGCAAGGTCGCACGTCGAGGACGCATTTCGTCATGGTGAGATCGACGTGATCGTTGCCACCAAGGCCTTCGGCATGGGCATCGACAAGCCTGACATCGCTCTGATCGTGCATTCCGAGATGCCTGCCACCATCGAGGAGTACGTCCAAGAGACCGGCAGGGCCGCCCGCGGTGCCGGTCAGCCCGGCATGCCTACCGACGGCACAGCAGTACTGCTGAGCATGCCGAAGGACTGCTCCATTCATCGAATCTTCGTTCGCAGCGCTGCGCCGTCAATCGAGCAGGTGCGAAGCATCTGGGCGAAGCTGACACCTGGCGTGGGCTCATACGTCCCAGAGGATCTCGTCGACGGCCCCGACGACGCGACCCGCGAGAGCGACGCGGAATCGGTCGCGACCTCGCTCGCCGTCCACTACTTGGCGCTCGCAAACGTTCTGAAGCGGCACCCCGACACGCCGTGGGAGGGCCGCGTCACGATTATCGACGACACCCGCAAGCGACTCGGCGAGCTGCGCCTGAGCGACGCGTCGGGCGATTCCAACACGCCGGACGCCGACAGGGTCGCGGGCCTACAGGGAGGCGCGGCAGTCGAACCGGAGTTCATTGCACGCGCTCAGCGGCTCATTGAACTGGCGGAGCAACATGACGGCCGCTACAACGCACGGCAGTGGTCGAAAGACCTCGGCCGGTCCGAGGTGGAGGTCGCGCAGGACCTACTTGAGCTTCACCACCGAGACGTCATCGGGTTCACCGTCTGGAAGTACGGATGGGTGCTTCAGCGTTCGCAGGGCGAACCGGACTGGGCAGAGGTCGAACGACAGTGCCAGCAGCGCCGCAGCGAAGTGGCTGAGAAGTCTGACCGTGCCAAGGCTTTCGCCCGCGACCGGCGCTCGTGTCGAGTCGTGGGCCTGCTGGACTATCTGGACGCGGCGGCTGGTTTGCCACAAGCTGCCGACGGCGGCTGCGGCCGTTGCGATGTGTGTACTGAGCTGCCGCGGCCTTGGGCCGACAGCCATCTCAGCGAAGCCGGGCTGCGAGAGGCGTTGCCGGTCGCTCAGTCGATCCTCGGCCTGCTGGCAGATGTCACCCCTTGGCGATACTCACGCAAGAACATCGAACGCTGCCTCGCGGGCAGCTTGTGGGGCGCCGGGACGGCGAAGTCAGATGGTGCGCATTCACGGTTGGCGAATCACCGGTTGGCAGGCCGTTTGGCGTTCCTTGGCGAACGCGATGTGCGCGCAGCGGTTGACGGGTTGGTCGAAGAAGGCCTCGTCGCTGCCGTCACCGACGAGTTCGACGGCACCTCGTACGTTCGGCTCGAACTCACGGACGACGGTTCTGAGCTCGCCGGCACCATGTAGGCCCTTCATGGTCATCGGCCCGAAGTCGCAGCGGGCGTGACGCGTTGACTACATTCGTAAGGCCCTGTCCGCGGAGCACGCATGGCATTCCTGCAGCCCGAGAATCTTGCGAGTCGAAGCGACGTGCCGGAGCGGCTGCAAGAGGTGGCTCGGCACCTTCGGGACGACTTGCCAGAGGAAGTGACTGTCTGGCTTGAGCGCACCGGGGAGGGTGAAGCGGCGGCGCTGCGGCGTGAGTTCGACGGCGCTGCGACGCCAGACGACGACAGTGACTGCTATCTGATAGTGCTCGACCCACAGGCCGGGATCGCCGTCCTGCAGGCGCCGTCGCGCCGGCAGATCAAGGCTTCTCGCCGACGACGCGTACGGCTCGACGAGGGAGCGACCCATCGATTGGTGGTGGAACGGGTGACGCAGCTTGGCGGCAGTGCCGCTGAAGCCCCGGTCGAGTCGTTGCCGGTGCGTCACGTCCTCGCGTTGCCGCAAACCAGCCACGAGCACGCAACCGATATCGACAGCCGGCTTCCGCTGCTAACGCGCGACGACTTCGAGCCGGGCACATTGCGGCCTGCACTTCAGCGAGCCATTGGCGGCCAGATTCTGCCGCTGGGCGGACCCGAGCAAGAGCGCACCCGAGCAGTGATCAAGCCCGAGATCGTCATCACGGGCAAGACAGCTGCGATGTTCCGAGAACCCGATCCTGCCAGCGAGGAGATCATTCGAACGCTCGACCGCGAGCAAGAACGCGCGGCCCGCCACTTGGGTTCCGGGTATCGGGTGATTCGTGGCGTGGCCGGCAGCGGCAAGACGCTCGTGCTCACCCACAGAGCCCGACACATCGCCCGGTACTTTCCTGATTGGCGGATCCTGTTGATGTGCTTCAACGTGCCGCTGGCCTCGGCACTGCGGGCGCAGGTGGCGGACTGCACCAACGTCTTCGTCAGGACTATCGACCAAGTGGCTCACCGATTACTGGCGGGGGCCGGCATCATCGACGACGCAGGGGCCAAGCCGGATTTTGAACAGCGGCGCCGCGACACCACAGCCTTACTCCGAACACTTACGGAGGCTCAGCGACGAGAGCGGGGCTACGACATGGTGCTCGTAGACGAGGCGCAAGACCTCGGTGCCGACGGCTTGGACATGGCATGGGAATTGTTCAAGCCTGATCGTGACCATTTTGTGATGGCATTCGACGGCGCACAGCGGGTCTACCGCGGCAACCGTCGTCGCTGGTATCCGCCGGGAATGACAGCGCAAGGGCGCACCAAGGTTTTCGATGTCAACTACCGCAATACCGAGCAGGTTCTCGAGGAGGCGCTGTTGGCGCTGGGTGATGTTGCGGAGCGAGACCGCTCTGGCAGTGACGGAGTCGATCTCGATGTCTTCGTGAAGCCGGGGAAAGCAGCTCGACGAGGATCGCTGCCGATGAGGCTTGCATGCGGGTCGATGGAAGCCGAAGCCGGTGCCATCGCCGAGCACGTAGCAAAGTTGCGAAACGGTGGTACACCCCCCGAGCACATCGCAGTGCTGTCGGGCTGGCCGGATCTTCGCGCGAATCTGATGCGGCGCATTCCTGACGCTGTAGAAGTCAAAGGTGCACAGCGCGACAAGATTGCTGATGCCGTCGGCATCGTGCCGGTCGCGACCCTGTGGATGCTCAAGGGTCTTGAGTTTCCACATGTCGTCATCGGTGGTGCCAATGACATCTGGGTCGAAAATGACGAGCCCGACGAGCAGGATCGCCAACGCCGTCGGCTGCTATATGTGGCCATGACGCGGGCCAGCGAGACGCTGACAGTCACCTACTCCGGCGAGGGAATCATGGACGACATCAGCCAACTGCCGGAACTGCGGCCGTCCCAGCCTTGATGTCGGCGCGGAACGTCGCTAGGCGATCAAGTCGACGCGCAGCGGCAGCAGATCGGCCGGCCAGGGTGCGCGTGCGGTGCGGGCATCGAGCGTCACCAAGGGAGCGTCGAGCATCACCGCCAGTGCTGCGAATGACGCGTCATACGCCGTAAAGTTCTCATGCAGTCGCCAGATCACCGGCAGCAGCAGCTCGTGCGTATGCGCCATGATGCCGAGCCGTGGGAATTCCTCTAGCGCACGCTGCCCTTGCTCGGCCGAGAGGTCTCCTCTTCGCACGTAACGCTGCAGTACATGCGCAGCTTCCACTTCGAGCAACGCGGGCGCGTGCAGCGAATCGGACGACAAGACACGCCGCTCAACGTCGGTCGCTTCGGGCAGACGAAGCAGCCAAGCGATGACGGCCGATGTATCGAGAACGATCACCTCGCGTTGCGTATCGCGCGCACCGCGTCGGCAGGCGACTCGGTTACCTCGACGCGATCAAGTGCCGCGATGCGCTCCATCATCTCCTGGCGTGTCGGCACATCGAGCGAACGGCGCAACTCGCGCAATACATACTCCGCCATCGATTGGCCTTCCAGAGCAGCGCGTGCCTTCAGCCGCCGATGCAGTTCATCTGGCATGTCTCGAATCTGCAGCGATGTCATGCAGAAATCATACTCTCATGCGGTATTCATGCAATCTCACCGGTGGAATACCGTCAGCCTGCAGACGCTCCATCGGGCGATATGCATCGAGCAATCTGGGCACTGTCGCCCGAGAGCGCCATGCACGACGGGAGATCCAACCGATGAATGCCAAGCCGACGACACAGCACCGCATCGACGGGGCGACAACCTCTTCGACACCTGGCGGCTGCGCGGACGAAGCAGCTCAGTTCGAGGAGATGGGCCTTTCGGCGGCGTGGACGTTCGAGGCATCCCACGATCCGTTCCTGCCGCTGGCACTGGCATCGGAGCGCACGGAGAGCATCGAGCTCGGCACGGCGATTGCCGTCGCCTTCGCCCGCAACCCGATGACGTGCGCAGTCACGTCGTGGGACCTGCACCGCATGAGCGGTGGCCGGTTCATCCTGGGGCTCGGCACTCAGATCCGGCCCCACATCACCAAGCGCTTCAGCGAGCAGTGGTCGCACCCCGCAGAGCGCATGCGTGAGTACATCGAGGCGGTGCGGGCCATCTGGCACACCTTCGAGACCGGTGAGCGGCTCAACCACCGCGGCGAGTTCTACACCCACACCTTGATGACGCCGTTCTTCAATCCAGGCCCGCTCGGCATGGAGCCGCCGCCGATCTACGTGGCCGGCGTGGGCCCGCGGATGGTCGAGGTGATCGGCGCCGCCGCCGACGGGTTCTTCGTCCACCCCTTCCACACGGCCCAGTTCATGTCCGATGTCACGCTGCCGGCGATGGCTGCGGGCGCCGAGTCAGCAGGGCGTGACGTCGACGATGTCACCGTTGCGTGCCTGATCATCGTCGCAATGGGCGAGGACGACGAACAGCTCGACAAGGCGCGCCGATCGGCTGCCGAGCAGCTGGCGTTCTACGGCTCGACGCCCGCCTATGCAGGTGCGCTCGATCACCACGGTTACGGCGAGCTGCAGCCGCGCCTGAACACGCTGTCCAAGCAGGGCAACTGGCGAGAGATGACCGACCTCATCGACGACGATCTGCTCGACCTCATCGTCGTGTCCGGCACGCCGTCGCAGGTCGGAGCTCAGATCGCCGAGCGCAACGCCTTCGCCGATCGCACGACGATGATGTTCTACGGCCCGTCGCCTACGAACGACGCCATTGCCGAAGCCGTCGCCGCCGCCAGCAACACATGACCCAGCCGGTCTCAGTGCCCTCGGGCCTCCGGCGACGAACCGACGGGACGCTGGCCTGCTGGTGGGGCGAAGGGCACGACGACTACGAGGCGTACCACGACACCGAGTGGGGCGTACCGGTCATCGACGACGTACGGCTCTACGAGAAGATGTGCCTGGAGGGCTTCCAGTCAGGGCTGTCATGGCTGACGATCCTGCGCAAGCGGGAGAATTTCCGGGCCGCCTTCAGCGGCTTCGACTTCGAGGCGGTGTCCCGGTTCGACGAAGCTGACGTCAGCCGATTGTTGAGCGACGCAGGCATCGTGCGGCATCGAGGCAAGATCGAGGCGACCATCAACAACGCCCGCGCTGCACTCGACACGATCGAGATGCACGGCAGCCTGGCGGCTTTTTTCTGGTCGTTCGAACCGAGCCCCGACGACCGGCCGACGGTCATCGACTACGGCACGATCACTTCGATGCCCACGACGCCTGAGTCGACGGCCCTCAGCAAGGCATTGCGCAAACTGGGCTGGCGCTTCGTCGGCCCCACCACCTGTTACGCCCTGATGCAGGCGTCAGGCATCGTCAATGACCACATCGAAGGCTGTCATCGCCGACCCGCAATTGAGACTGCCCGCGCTGCGCAAGCGCGGGAGACACACCGAGGTCGGTCAGGCTCGCCGTCAGTTTGAACCGGGTGCGATGACGGTGTCCACCATGGACACGTTCATGCCCGTGACTCGTTCAGGCTGGTCTGCGAAGACGGCCGCCCGCTCAGGCGACGCTGCGAATTCCTCGTACGCGGCTTCGTAGTCACCGGGGTGGCTGACTGCCCAGACGAGCTGATTGTTCTCACGATCGGCATACATGAACTCGACCTTGAAACCGAACTTCTCCCGCACGGCGATGATGTTGGGGAACCACTCGAGCAACGAATCCATCTGGCCCTCGACGACGTCGTAGCGGCGCAGTTGTGTTGACATGTCAGCTCCTTTGAAGTTCCTCCGGATTCTATGGAGCATCCTCTTTGGGGTGGAGAGCGACGACGCCGTCCTCGGTGGCGAGATGGGTCATGGCCACGTCGTGGGGCTCGGCAGGCAGCCGGTCAAAAATCAGCTCACGAGGTGCGATCCCGATCCGGGGGCTCTCAGCAGGCAGTCTGGCTAGTAGCTCGTCGAAGTAGCCGGCACCGTGGCCGAGACGCGTCCCGGTTCGGTCGAAGGCGATGCCCGGGACCAGCGCCAGCGCTATGTGATGGGGCTGCAACTCGAATGCGGCAGCGATCGGCTGTGGGAAGCCGAATCGGTGCTGTTCCATGGCGCCGATTGCCGGGTGCAGCGTGAGCGGACCGTCCGGGGGAGTCCGCGTCACGGCGAAGCGTTGCCAGCCCAGCGCATCGGCGAGGCCGTCAAGCGAGAGCTCCTGCGGCATCGCACGGTAGAAGAGAATCAGCCCGTTCCCGAGAGGCGAAGCGCCGCCGACCCGGTAGTTCCAGGTGTCATCGGCAGACTCGATGAAGCGGTGCAAACTTGCCACCAACGTTGCGGCGGTGCCGGGATCGACCTGGGTCTGCCGATCGCGCAGCCAGCGCCGCCACGTATCCTTGGATGCTCCCGCAGTGGGAGGCTCGCGCACCGTGCACACGCTAGATGCAGCAGATGCGACCGATCGGACTGGGGCGGCCAGCGCGGGCGGGGGCGACAGTCAATGTGGCAGTCGAGATCGCTGTGTCGGTGCAGAATCTCTACTTCTTCGATCTCGGGGATCACACGGCGATCTGGGACTGACGACGAGGGCGCGGTGCCTGCTGGTTTGCAAATCATCACTCGGCAAGGGCATCCAGATTTTCTCGATCTGCCATGGGAGCAGCCGCTCGAGCTTTGGGGCGGCACGACAGACCGGCTGATCAGCGTCCGCCGGGGACTAAGCCGCCACGTCGTGCGAATGGTCTCCTACGACGGCAGGGTCTACGCGCTCAAGGAAACCGAACAGCGGCTCGCGGAGCGCGAATATCGGGTGCTTCGACACCTCGAGGATTCGCGCCTGCCCGCTGTCAAAGCAGTCGGTGTCGTCACCGGTCGTCGCAGCCGCGATGGCCGGGATCTCAAGTCGATGCTGATCACGCGCTTCTTGGACTTCGCGCTTCCGTACCAGCACCTGTTTCGCACCACTGCGACCTCGTTGCTGCGCGATCGCCTGCTCGATGCCGCCGCCGACCCGATCGAGATCACCGATGAACTTCTTGACCGATACCGCTGGCTCTGGGCAGAGCTGACACGCGAGGACGACATCGCAGCGCATGAACGGTGGCGCATCCGCGAGCGCATCGAGCGACTGAACGCGATGGGCTTCGACGTCGAAGAGCTCTCCGTGGTGCAGTCGTCCGACGGCTCTCGGCTGCGGATCCGGCCTGTGGTGGTCGAAGAGGGCCACGCACACCTGCGACTACGGCGACTGACTGGTCTCGAGGTCCAAGAGAACCAGGCACGGACGCTGCTCAACGCGGTCGACGCGTACGGGCTGGCGCTCGAACGAGAAGCAGGTCATGTGCTGCCCGAGTCGGTGAAGGCCTACCGGTGGCTATCCGAGCGGTACGAGCCGGTGATTGCTGCGATTCCAGACCGGTATCGGGACCGTCTCGACGACGCCCAGCTGATCTACGAGTTCATCGAGCATCGGTTTGAGCGCTCGAAAGCGGCTGGCCGTCAGGTCGAGAACGACGAGGCGATGGTCACCTTTGTCGACGAGGTGCTCGAGCGGCTGCCCCGAGAGCGGACGCTCATCGATCATGACGGAGGCAATGACCCCGGCGATGTCTTGCTGGGGGCGCCTGAGCTGGGGGCGCCTGAGGCACCCACCCCAACCGCAGGCGAGGCGTAGGCTGCGCGCAGTGGGGATCGGGGAAGTCACGCTTCCGCCGCTGTACGAGCGTCCGTCTCGGCCGCTGGCCATGACGCGCTGGCTGGTCACCAGGTATTTCTGGTGGCAGAACGCGCTCTGGATTGTCATCGGCGTTGTGGCGTGGACGTGGCTGACGCCATCGCTCGACCGGTTCGCCGCGCCCGCCCCGTGGGCGGTCGCGCTGGTGTATGCGCGCAACGTCGGGCTCATGGTCGTCATTGTCGGCGGTTTGCACTGGTGGCTGTACATGCGGCGCTCCCAAGGGACGCAGCACAAGTACGACGAACGATGGCTGTCAGTCGGGCGGCGCCCGTTCCTGTTCCGGCATCAGACACGCGACAACGTGTTCTGGTCGCTGGTGAGTGCCTGCTCGATCGCAGCGCTGTACGAGTCGCTGATGCTGTGGCTGTATGCCAACGACCTGATCTGGACGATCCCGGCCCGCAGCAGCCTTCTGTATGCAGTTGCGTTGACGTTTGCCATGTTCCCGCTGGTGTCAGTGCACTTCTACGCCAACCACCGACTGCTGCACACCCAGCTCCTGTACCGCACGGCGCATTCGCTGCATCACCACAACGTGAACATCGGTCCGTGGACCGGCGTTGCCATGCACCCCGTTGAGCACGTGCTGTATTTCTCAGCGCCGCTCATGTTCCTGCTGATACCGGGCAACCCGTACCTCGTGACGCTGACTGCCACGTACCTGCTGCTGTCACCTGCACCGTCGCATTCGGGCTTCGACCGCTACGTGATCGCCGGCGGGCGCACCATTGCAGGCGGCGATCGCTTCCACACGCTTCACCACCGTTACTTCGACTGCAACTACGGCACGTCGCTGGTGCCCATGGACAAGTGGTTCGGGACGTGGCACGACGGCAGCGACGCCGCCACCGAGCGCGTCGTCGAGCGCCGCCGCCGACTCGCCGCCCGCTAGGCGATCCGGTCAAGCAAGCCTGTTCAGGACATCGGCGGATAGGCACAGACGTCATAGCTGCGATGAAATTCGCACATCGTGCGGCGCAGCCTGTTCGTAGGGTGATCCGCGAGGCGGGTTGCTGTCACGACATTGACAGGCCAGCGCAGCGACCCGCCTCACTTGTCGGATCCGCAGAGCCACGGTACCACGCTGCGGCACCGAATCTGCCGCCCGACGCATTGGGCGCTGTGCCCGTCAGGCGATGGTCTCGGGCTCGGTGGTGACGAGCAGTTCGGCCACCGACGCGGTGTTGGGCAAGCGCAGGATGGTCGCGACCGTGTGAGCAAGGTCGTCCGCCTGGATCATGATCGAGGGGTCGACGCCGAATTCTGCGGTCATGTCGGTCTGCACGTAGCCAGGACACACTGCGGTGCAACGGATCCCGTCAGGGAACGTCGCGTGGCGGACCGAATGGTGCAGCGACATCGCGGCGTGCTTGCTCATGGCATAGCCAGGGGCGAAGGTGCCGCGCACCCGTTTGCCCGACATGGAGATCACGTTCACGATGCGTCCTTCGCCGCTGTGACGCAGGTGCGGCAGCGCAGCCCGGATCATGCGGAACGGGCCCTTCGCGTTGACCTCCCACAGCAGGTCGAGAGTCTCCTCGGTCAGCTCATCGAGGGTGTCGGTCGAGGCGACGCCCGCATTGTTGACGAGGCAGTCGATGCGGCCATGGGCGTCGAGCGTCTCCGCGGTCCAGCGTTGCGCGCCGGCTCGGTCGGTCACCTCGTAGTGGTGCAGGCTCACTGCGGGACCACCGCTCCAATCGGTCCGATACGCCGCGGCCGACTCCTCGAGCGACGAGAAGTCGCGGGCCCCTAGTGACAGCGCCCAGCCGTCGGCATGCAGGGCCGCGGCGAGTGCTGCGCCGATGCCTCGGTTGGCTCCGCTGATCATCGCTACGCATCCGGTGATATCTCGCATCTCGCACCCCTTCGGGCGGGTCATCCGGGCATGCAGCAATGCCCCGCAGTAGCGTTCCCAAGCGGCCCCGGCGCCAAACCCGGCACGCCGAAGGGGAGGCTAGGGCGATGGTGCAGAGCTTGTCGGCGGGCGGCGAGGGGGCTGCATACCTCCCAGGCACGCCCGAGCGCGACGAACTGGCACGCCGAACCATCCGGGTACTGCAACTCGGCGTCATCCCCGGCGGGTTGGCCATGACGGCGTCGTTCTCCGCGGCGACCCTGATTGCGCAGCAGATGACCGGGGACGAGTCGAAAGCCTCCCTCGCGGCCGTGTGCCTCAGCCTCGGCGGCACGCTTGCCGGCATCCCGCTGGCCGCCGTCATGGCGCGCCATGGGCGCCGCGCCGGACTGGCCGGCGGCTATCTGATCGGCGCCGCGGGTGCCGCCATTGCGATGCTGTCGAGCTTCGTCGGGCGCTACTCAGTGCTCGTTGTGGGGATGGTGATGATCGGCACAGGCCAAGCCGCCAACTTGGCCTCCCGCTACGCGGGCGCCGACCTGGCGACCGACGAGACCCGCGCCCGGTCAATCAGCCTCGTGCTGTGGGCGAGCACCATCGGATCAGTACTCGGGCCCACGGTGGGGTTGGGGGCGAAGAGCCTTTTTGCCGACAGCGACTCCCTGAGTGGATTCGCGTTGCCCTATGTGCTGGCGCTGGGGCTCTTCTTGATTGCGGCCCTGAACATTTCCCGACGGCTGCGCCCCGATCCGCTGCACGTAGTGGCGGTGGATGCGGGGTCGGTGGGGGTGAAGCTGCCGAGCCTGGCCGAAGCGGGGCGCATCTTTGCCCACCCGGTGGCCTCGATCGCCCTCATCGGGATGATGCTGTCGCAGGCCGTGATGGTGGGCGTGATGACGGTGTCGCCGATTCACATGTTCCAAGGCGACCAGAACTCCTTCATCATCGGCATCATGCTGTCGCTTCACATCGCCGGCATGTTCGCGTTCTCGCCATACGTCGGGTGGTTGGTCGACCGGGTCGGCGGCCAGATCATGATCGTCCTCGGTGCGCTCGTACTCGCCGTCGGCGCTGCGACCGCCGCCAATACCGAGGCTGAGCACGCCACTGGCTTGCTCTCTGGGCTGTTTCTTGTCGGAATCGGCTGGAGCTGCTGCGTGGTCGCCGCGAGTTCGCTGCTGACTGCCTCATTCCCGGTCGAGCGGCGTGTGGGCGTACAGGGCACCGTCGACGTGCTCATGACGGCATTCGGCACTGCCGCCGGGGTGAGTTCAGGCTTGGCGGTGAAGCACCGCGCGTACTCCGATCTCGCCAGCTGGGGTGCCTGGGTGGCCGTGGTGTTGGGCATCGCGGCCGCGTTCATGCTGGTCCGGAACTTTCGAGTGACCCGGCGCATCACCCTGTAAGCGCGAATGGATAGGCGTGATGCCTGCCGACCGTGACTGCCCCGACCTTGTGCAGAAATGCCGCTGCAGGCGGCAATTTTGCGCAGAGAATTGCTTGGCGTTGGACGTTGTGCAGAAATGCCGCCACAGACAGCAAATCTGCACACAGAAAGCGTGACAGTCGATTGCGGAGTCGCAGCGTTTAGAACAGCCCGTCGAGGCCGGCAGCGAGCTTGGATTCGGGCACTGGCGGCTGGGCAGTGATGCGCGACAGGAACGACACAGAGACGTAGCCACCCATGACTGCGCCGGTGTCGACCTCGACGGGCATGTCGACCGCATCGCCCCAGTTCATCGCGACCCGGAAGGCATCTGCGTTGTCGGGGTGCGGTTCGAGGTTGACCGAGGTGATCGAGCGGGGTGGCAGGGTGCCGATTTCGGTGTATCGCCAACCCTTCATGTCTGTGACCTCAAGGTTCGGCACGTTCAGGTTCACCGCCCACGCGGTGTCGTGGTCGTCGGCGAGCAGGCCGCCGACGACGGCGCTTGCGACCTCGGCTGCCGAGTGCCACTTCTGGTCGGCGATGGCCTCTTCCCAACCCTGACCTTCCACGCCGAACCCGTCGACGGTCTGGCTGACTGCCAAGCCCGGAATGCTGCCATTGCGACCCGTCAGCACCGCTCCGACGGTGCCGGAGTGATACACGGACCGGCCCACGTTCGCGCCCGGGTTGATTCCGGACACCACCAGGTCGACCGGCCCGAAGGCGCCGAGCCGCGCGAACATCACGCACAGCGCCGGTGCTCCTGAGACTGCCCACGCATCTTCGATGCCTTCGAAGCGAACCTTGTGAACTTCGGGATCCATCAGGTGCAGGGGACCGATCGCTGCGCCAGCGCCGGAGTACTCCGAGTCCGGTGCGACCACCGCAACATCACCGTGGGCCGTCATGGCGCTCGCAAGGACGTACAGGCCCTCCGAGGAGATGCCGTCGTCGTTGGTCACCAGGATCCGCACCGTGTCGAAGGTACCGCCCGCTGGTGACATGTCGACGTATGGCCCGCAAACGGGTGATGCCGCAGGGCTGACACCCAGTTGACAGGCGATGCCACGCTGCGTCGAGCCAATGGCTCTGGGCCGAGGTCCCCAGCCGGAGTCTCCGGCAGCGTGCCGTGGCAAGCTGTTCCGCTGTGAAGGGGCGGGCCGAAACTGGGGTGACGAAGGCGTCGCCAGAGGCCGGGCGCACGTTGCGGGTCCTGCACACGTCCGACGTTCACATCGGCCATGTGCGTGGACCCCACGGGGCGCACCGCGACGTGTGTCAGTGCCCCATATGGGCCCTAGCCGAAACGGCTGTGCACCACGGAGCAGATGTGTTGCTGATCGCCGGCGACCTGTTCGACCACGCCCGGCTGAAGAGGTCCGATGTTACGCACACGATGGAACTGCTCGGTGGTGTCGACGCGTCAGTGGTGATCATTCCCGGCAACCACGACGTTCACGACGAGCGGACCTTGTGGGGCACCCACGCCGACCACGAGCATCGGCTGGAGGTCACCGGTGCTGGCGTGATCTTTCTCGACGACCCCGAGGGTGCCACGCTGCACTTCGGCGAGCACGACCTGACTTTGTGGGGCCGCGCCATGGACTCGCATGACTCCGACTACCGCCCCCTCGCCGGCGTGCCGTCCCGTCCCGATGACGGCTGGTTCATCGCTGCGGGGCACGGACATTTCCAGCGCACTGCCGACGATGCGCACCGGTCATCGCCGATCGCCGCCGCAGAGATCGAAGCCACCGGCGCCGACTACGTAGCACTCGGCCACTGGCACGTGCCCACCGACGTCTCGGTCGGCGAGGTCATCGCCTGGTACCCGGGCGCCCCGATGGGCATACCGTCGAACGGGACAGCGTGCTTGGTCACCTTTGAACAGTCCACCGACGGCCGTGCTGGAACAGTCTCGGTTGACCACGTAGCCGTCATGCCACCCCCCGATGGCTGCGCCGAGGAGCCGGCTTGAAACTTCTGCAATTCATGTCGTTGCGGAAACTTCGCTGAGCATCCTTCCGTCATGGAAGGTGCTGCGGAATGGACCGCCCACCGATCTCAGCCGCAGGTGACTACAGGTCGGCCGCGGTGCGCTCGATGCGACGTTGCAGTGACTCGCATTCGGTCATGTGGCGCATGGCCTCGGATTTTGCACTTCCGTAATCCTCGGCGACCTGGCGGGCAAGGTCCGAGTCGTCGTAGGTGGCGGGATCGCCGAGGCGCGCCTGCAATTCTGCGACCCGGTGCTCGGCGGATTCCCAGGCACGCTCGGCGGCCGCCAGCGCCCGGCGCAGCTCCGCGGTCGCATCGTGGGCAGCCCGGCGCTTGCTGGCCCCCTCGCGGCGGCGCTCAGCAGCGGCCGCTCGGGATGTCGGTGCTCCGGTGACGGCGCCGGATCGACCGCTGGACCTGCCTGCGGCGCCGCGCCGACCATCGGCGTTCTGTGTGCTGGTGCTTCCTGCGGTGCTCCCTCCGGCGGTCCGTCTCGAACTCAGCCCAGGCGGCCGCAGCAGGTCCTCGTCGACGCCCGGGTGCAGGGTGGCGGTGCCGTCGCGCACCACGATCAGCGAGTCGGCCACGCTGCGGATGAGATGGCGGTCGTGGGTCACCAGCAGCACCGTGCCCGGATAGACCGACAGCGCATCCTCCAGCAGGTCGCAGCTCGGCAGGTCGAGGTGGTTCGTCGGCTCGTCGAGCACGAGCAGGTTGACGGGATTCGCCATGGTGATCCCGAGTGCCAGCCGCGTGCGCTCGCCGCCGGACAGGTCGGCCACCTTGCGATCCGCGGCGTCGCCTGGGAAGCCGAAACCGCCGAGCATCGTTCGCACGTTCCGCCCCGGCCGGTCGCCCACCGATGCGGTGAACTCCTCCACTACCGACCGGCGGGGGTCCATGACCTCCGTGAGGTGCTGAGCGAAGGTGGCCATGTCCACGTTGCGCCCTCGGTGCAGCTCGCCGCCTTGGATCCCCAGTTCGCCCTGCAGCACCCGCAGCAGCGTTGTCTTGCCTGCGCCGTTGGGTCCGACCACGCCCACCTTGGTGCCGCGTTCGATGACCAGGTCCACCCCTTCGAGCACCGGCGCATCGCCGTCGTCATAGCCGAGGACAGCGTCAATCAGCTCCACGACCACCCGCGACGAGCGCCGCGGCGTGCCGAACCCGAAGCGAGCTGCCAACTCCTTGCGGCTCGGAACCTCGACCGGCGCCAGCTTGTCGAGCGCTTTGATCCGGCTCTGCACCTGGCGGGCTTTGCTGGCCTTGTAGCGGAATCGCTCGATGAACCGCTCCGTGTGCGCCCGGCGGCGTGACTGCGTGGCCGCGGCCGCTTCCGCGGCTGCGATGCGCTCCTCGCGAGCAGCAACGAACTCCGCGAAGCCGCCGACGTGCTCGTGCGCGCTGACGCCGTCCATCTCGATGACCCGATTGGCGACCGCGTCGATGAAGTCGCGGTCGTGGCTGACGAACAGCAGCCCGCCGTCCCACGAGGCGAGCTGGTCTTCCAGCCAGGCCACCGAGTCCACATCGAGGTGGTTGGTGGGCTCGTCTGCCAGCAGAACATCGGGCTTCGCCAGAAGCAGCTGCGCCAGCGCGACCCGCATCCGCCAGCCGCCCGACAGCTGCGCGACGGGCCGCTGAGCGTCGTCGGGAGCGAAGCCCAGCCCGGCGAGCACCCGGTGGGCTTCGGCTTCGAATCCGTACCCGCCGATCTGACGGAAGTGGGCCTCCCGCTCGCCGTAGCGGGCAAGCACGTCGTCGTGGTCGGCAGCGTCGACATCGGCCAGCCGCGCCTCCAGCGAGCGCAGCTCGGCGGTCATCGCGGTGATGTCGCCTGCGCCGGCCAGCGTCGCCTCGAGCACGGTGCCCTCAGTGATCTCGTCGAGCTCCTGGGGCAGGTAGCCGAGGGTCAGCCCACTCTGGCGGTGGATCTCGCCCTCATCTGGCTCGGCGATGCCCGCCAGGATCTCGAGCAGCGTTGTCTTGCCGACTCCGTTGCCCCCCACCAGCGCCACTCGCCGCCCTGCCGCGAGCTGCACGCTGACATCGGCGAACAGCCGCCGCGGCGGGTACGACTTGGCAAGCGACGAGGCCCACAGCACGGCCTGAGTCTGCCGGTGGGCCAGCCTGCCGGCGCATGAGGCACGCGCCGGCCCGCAGGCGGCGCCCGGGACGGGTTGTGATTCTGCGACGATGGGCGCCGTGAAAGAACCGCACACTGACCGCTCTGGTGCCGACGGCTTCAGCTGGCGGCGGGTGATCGGGCTGTTCGGGCCGCATCGTGGTCGCGTCATCGGCGTCGCGCTCTTGGTGTTCTTCGTAGCCGGCTTGGGAATTGTCAACCCCCTGCTCCTACGGGTGGTGTTCGACGAAGGGCTGTTCGCTCCCGCCGGCGTCGACTTGGGATTGGTGCTGCTGCTGGCTGCCGTCATGGTTGCGACATCGGTGGTTTCGGGCACATTGGAGGTGTTCCAAACCGTCGCCACCAACCGCCTCGGTCAGGGTGTGCTGCGGGATCTGCGCAACATGCTGTACGCGCATCTGCAGCATCTCTCGGTGAGCTTCTATGCCAGCACACGCACCGGCGATCTGCAGTCACGGATCAACAGCGATGTGGGAGGCATTCAGACGGCGGTAACCAGCACGATCACCTCGGTGCTGTCGAATGCCGTGACGTTCGTGGGCGCCCTCGTCGCGATGGCATTGCTGTCGGTTCCGCTGACGGTGCTGTCATTGGCCACCGTGCCGATCTACGTGTACGCGACCAGGGTCGTCGGCCGTCGCCGGGAGCGGTACACCCACGAGACTCAAACCGCCACCGCTGAGATGAGCGTCATCACCCAAGAGACGCTGTCCGTGTCGGGCATCACGCTGTCGAAGCTGTTCGGGCGTTCGGATGCAGAAATCGCTCGATTCGCGGCTGCCAATGAGCGGTTGGCTCAGGCCGCGACCAAGCAGCAGTCCATCGGGTATGCCTTCTTCTCCGTGATCGGCACGTTCATGTCTGTGGCGCCAATCGCCACGTATCTGGTGGCGGCATTGCTGTTGCGCCGCGACTTTGCCCTCACGGCAGGCACGGTCGTGGCGGTCACCACCCTGCAGAGCCGGTTGTTCTATCCGGTGGCTCGTCTGCTGGAGACAACCGTGGAGCTGCAGTCCTCTCGGGCGCTCTTCCGCCGCATCTTCGGCTATCTCGACACGCCGATCGATATCGCCGATGTCGAGAATCCTGTCTCGCTGGTGCCTGCGACGACTCAAGGCGAGGTCCGGTTCGACCATGTGCATTTCGCGTACGGGTCCGATCCCGGTCACGAAGCACTTCAAGACGTGACGCTCACGGCATCACCGCGCCAGCTCATCGCATTCGTCGGGCCGTCGGGAAGCGGCAAGACCACCATCTTGAATCTTGCCGCTCGCCTCTACGACCCCACGCGGGGCTCGATCACCATCGACGGCACCGACTTGCGGCAGATCGCGCTCGCCTCGCTGCCCCGAGCAGTCGGCTTTGTCACCCAGGAGAGCTACCTGTTCGCGGGGACGCTGCGGGACAATCTGGTCTACGGCAGCCCGACGGCGACTGACGAGGAGATCGAGAAGGCGTGCCGAGCGGCGGCCATCCACGACCGGATCGTCGAGTTGCCCGCCGGCTATGACACCGGTGTCGGCGAGCGCGGCACCCGGCTGTCGGGCGGCGAGCGCCAGCGGGTCGCTATCGCCAGGGTGCTGCTCGCCGATCCACGGGTGCTGGTGCTCGACGAAGCCACTTCCGCGCTCGACACCGCCTCAGAACGGCGCATTCAAGAAGCGCTCGGTGAGTTGCTGAGGAGCCGGACGACGCTGGCGGTCGCGCACCGACTCTCGACGATCCAGGCCGCCGACACGATCCATGTCATCAACCACGGGAAGATTGTCGAGAGCGGCGACCACGACACCTTGCTGGCGGCCGGTGGCGTCTATGCCGGCCTGTACTTCGAGCAATACGGCGGCGGCACTATCGAGGCGATGTGCCACGACGGTGTGGTCTACGCCAACGGCAGCTGCAGCTACTTCGAGAACCGCGACTTCGAACGCAGGCTCACGAGCCTGCAGAGTCGTTGAACACGGCGAGTGTCGTGTACCCAGAGCGGAGTGCTACGCGAATTGGGGGGCCACGTCGGCCATGAAGGCGCGCAGCGCGTCGAGGCGGCCCTCGATGCCGCCGCGCGCCACTGGGTCGAGCACTAGGTGCGTCACGCCGGTATCTGCGACGTGGCCCACGCTGTCGATCATCTGCTCGGTGCTGCCGGCAATCGACACGGCCGGCTTCATCGCCGACGCCGGGTCGAGGTAGTAACGCAACGACAGGGTGATCTCGTTGCGATCGCGGCCGGCAGCATCGCATGCCTCACCCACCTGCGACCAGCCGGCCGTGACGTCGTCCAGCGGTTCGAATGCCGCATGGAAGCCGTGCCCGTACCGCGCCACACGCCGATACGCAGCCGCCGAATTGCCGCCCACCCACACTGGTACCGGGTCCTGTACGGGCTTGGGCTCGAAGCCGACCGCCGGGAACGAATAGAACTCACCGTCGAAGCTCGGGTCGTCTTCGGAGAACAACGTGCGGAACACTTCGAGCTGCTCGTCAGAGCGCTTGCCGCGGCGCTCCCACGGCATGCCCAGCACCTCGGCTTCCTCGCGCATCCAGCCCACGCCCACGCCCAGGATCAGCCGGCCATTCGACAGCACGTCGATGGTCGCCAGACGCTTCGCCGTCTCGACCGGTGGTCGGTAGGGAAGGATCAGCACGCTGAAACCCAACCGCAGGTTCTCGGTGACCGCTGCAACGAATTGCAGCGTGCCGATGGGGTCGAGCCATCCGGTCTTCGGCGGCGCCGGGAACGAACCGTCGTCAGAGTAGGGATAGTGCGAGACCAGCTCGGCGGGCCAACAGACATGATCGGACGCCCAGCCAGAAGCGAAGCCGAGCTGATCGACTTCCGAGGCGAACGTGATGAGCCCGTCGCGTGTACCGACGCGTCCCAAGTGCGGCAGAGTGACTCCCCATTCCATGGGCCGACACGCTATTCCGAGCCGCTTGAGCGTGCCGTGCAATCGAAATTCCATCGTCCAAGTCCGGGATTGTCACAGGATCGTCGCAAGTCAGCGAAACACGCTCTGCGCAACGCGATTACTCTCGCGCGAACCGCCGCGGCGGTCTTTGGGGGACGGTCGAGGGCCACGGCCCTCGTCGTCCATCTTGCGATGCTGCGGTGGCTGCAGTTCCACCGAGGAGGGACCCATGCAACTATCCAAGAACCGCCTTCTGCGCTTGCTAGCGCTGCTCTTCGCGTTCTCGCTCGTAGCGGCCGCCTGCGGCGGCGACGACGACGGCGACGACGCTGCCGAGACGCAGACCACCGAGGCCATGGCCGAAGAAGAGGAGATGGCCGAAGAGGAGGAGATGGTCGACGAAGAGGAGATGGCCGACGACGAACCTGAGGAGGAGGCCGGCGGTCTCAGCCAGGACGTCATCGAGCAGGCGTCGCAAGAGGACGAGATGGCCGAAGAGGAGGAGGTGGTCGACGAAGAGGAGATGATGGAGGTTGACCGCTCCACCATCGAGGGCATCTTCGCAGAAGCCGAGTCTCGTCGTGCGAAGGTCGTTGAGCGGCTGACCGCTGGCATCGAGTCCGGCGACTTCGGCGTCGGCGACGACAACATCCTGCGCGGCCCCGAGGGCTTCACGATTGACCTCAATGAGTGTCCTGACGACTGGTCGAACACCGAGGGCATCACCGACACCGAGATCCGTATCGGTCAGACGGGCCCGCAGTCGGGCACGCTGGCGTTGTACGGCAACGCTCGACTCGGCTGGCAGACGTATCTCGGCCACGTCAACTCCGAGGGCGGTATTGCCGGTCGCAATGTCGTGATGAAGTCCTATGACGATGCCTATGTCGCTGCACAGACCATTGAGTTCGTCGACGAGCTGATCGAGAACGACAACGTCTTCTCCATCCACACTCTGGGTTCGCCGAACACGCTGGCGGTGTACGGCACGCTGAACGCCGAGTGCATCCCGCAGCCGTTCGTGTGGACGGGCCACCCGGCGTGGGGCGACCCCGAGGTGCATCCATGGACCACTGGCAGCATCCTGTCCTATTCGACGGAATCTGTGCTGTGGGGCAACTGGATCAAGGAAAACCTTGCCGGTGAGCTGCCGGTCAGGGTTGCCGGTCTGGTGATGGACAACGACTTCGGCTTGGCCTACGAGCTGGGGTTCGAGGACTACGCGCACAACAATCCCGACGTTGTGTCGGAGTTCATCCCGGTGCGTCACGACCCGGCATCGCCGACGATCACGAACGAGATCACGACGATCGCAGCAGGCGATCCGGATGTCTACATCTCGATGACCGCGGGCAACGCGTGCCTGCTGGCCATTCAAGAGGTGGCGGCTTCGGGTCTGAAGGAAGAGCTGTCCGCGGCCTTCACTCCGTCGGTGTGCAAGGCACCGGCCAGCTGGATCTCTCCCGCTGGAGATGATGGAGACGGCTGGTACATCGTCGGCGGCGGTGTCAAGGACACCACCGACCCGGTGCTGATCGAGGGCGATGCGTTCATCCAGTTCGTCCGTGCGAGCTTGGAAGCGAACGATCTCGATCCCGACATCGCGATGTTCGGCAACGGCTACATGATTGGCTACCCGTACATCGAGGCACTGCGCATCGCTGCGGAGCTGCCGGACGGCCTGAACCGGACGAACTTCATCCTGTCGGTGCGGGCGATTGACATCCATCACCCGATCTTCCTGGATGGCATCACGTTCGCCATGAACGGCAACGCAGATGCGTTCCCGATCGAGGGCACGGACTTCAGCCAGTACGACTCGTCCACGCACTCCTGGATCGTCTCGAACGTCATCGACGTGAACGGCGCTTCAGGCAACTGCGTCTGGGACAAGGACGACGGCGGCTGCCGCTAGGCAGGCGCCGCATCAGAGTCGGGGCTGCCGTTAGTCCTGACTGACTGAGCGAGACAGAGCGGCCGTCGCCGCCGGGGAGCAATCCTCGGCAGCGGCGGCCGCTCGTCGCGTCTATGGGTCGATGAGGACGCCGGGGTTGAGAATGCCGTTGGGGTCGAGGCGCTTCTTTGCGGCTCGGATGGCCTCGGCGAACAGCTCTGGACGCTGGCGGTCGTACGCGTTCGGCCGGTGCATGCGGCCCACCGCATGGTGGTGGGTGGCGGTCCCGCCTGCGGACACGAGCACTTCGTTGGCGGCGTCCTTGACGGTTTGCCACTGCTCGAGCTCGCCGCCCTGGGTGCCCATGCCCGACCACGTGTAGTACGGCGCCGGGCCGTCGGTGTAGACGTGGGTGAACCGACACGAGAGCGAGTAGTGCTCGCCGAACACCTCAGCGAGCACCGCGCCCACCTTCTCGCGCACGACGGCGTCGAATTCGGGCCATTGGTCCCAGGTGATCGCAGTCTCGAAGGTGTCATTGATGAGGCCCAGCGAGGTCTCGACACCATTGCCGACGCCGATGAACGCACTGCGCCATGCCCCCACGGCACCGCCACGGCCGGTCGGCGTGCCCGTGCCGTCGTCGATTTGGATCTCGTCGTCGGGAAGATGCCCACCGCAGCTGCGTGCGATCTCGGCGGCTTGTGCGATGTTGTGGCGCTGGGTCAGCTCTGCTGACTCGAACGACACGATGACCAGTGCGTGCTCGCCGTCCATCCCGGCGGCACGGCCAGCCTCCGCGGGGTCGAGGATTCGCAGATTGGCCGGCCACAGCTTCGCCTGTACAAGGTGTCGCACGGCGTCGTACCCGGCTTCCCACGATGGGAAAGTGATGCCGGCTGTGGCTCGGAACGTGGGCCGCTTCTGGATGCGCATCCACGCCTCGGTAATGATCCCGTAGATGCCTTCCGAGCCGATCACCATGCGGTCGGGGCTGGGGCCCGCGCCCGAGCCCGGCAGGCGGCGCGACTCCCACCAGCCCGACGGTGTGATCATCCGCGCCGACTCCACGAACTCGTCGATGTGCGTGTGGTTGGTGGCGTAGTGGCCGCCTGAACGCGTGGCGATCCAGCCTCCCAGCGTCGAGAAGCGGAACGACTGGGGGAAATGCCGCAGCGTGTGTCCGCTCGGTCGTAGCTGGTCTTCGAGATGCGGGCCGAAGACGCCGGCCTGGATGCGAGCCGCCCGCGACACGTTGTCGATCTCGAGCACTTGGTCGAGTTGGTCCAGCGAGATGATGACGGTGGGACCGCGGTCTTCGGGGGGTGCGAGACCCCACACCACCGACGAGCCGCCCCCGTAGGGCACGGCGATGTAGCCGTTGGCGTCGCACCAGTCGAGCGTGGCCTCCACCTCGGTCTCGTTGCGAGGGTGCGCCACGACGTCGGGCGGGTTCGGGAAGTCCAGGTTGAACGCTCGCACCCGCTCGGTGAAGTGGGCGCCGTAGGCGTAGCGGGCACGGTCGTAGGTGCTTACCGAGCACCAGTCCGCGACCGAGTCCGGAATCGCAATGCGGGGTGCGCGCAGGTCGGCGTCGTCGACCGAGGGCACCGGCTTGGCCGTGATCTCAGTGCCGTACTGGGCCGACAGCTTTGCTGCCAGCGCCGCTCGATCGGCGTCCGTCGGTTCCTCTGATTCCAGGCACCACGCCCAGAATGACTTGCGGTCTGCCATCTCTCATGCCTCCACGTGCGTGAGCGTCAAACTAGGCGCGCAGCATCTCAGTCGTCGGCGAGCAGTGCCCTGCTGATGACCAGCTTCTGGATCTCGCTGGTGCCCTCGCCGATGATCATCAGCGGCGCATCGCGGTAGTAGCGCTCCACTGGATATTCGGTGCTGTAGCCGTTGCCGCCGTGAATGCGCATGGCATCCAGCGCCAACTCCGCGGCGGTCTCGGAGGCGAACAGCTTTGCCATCCCCGCGGCCAGATCGACCCGCTCGCCCGCGTCGGCCTTGCGGGCGGCGTCGTAGGTCATGAGCCGTGCAGCGTGCAGCTTGGTGGCCATCTCGGCGATCTTGAACGCGATGGCCTGGTGCTTCGCTATGGGCTTGCCGAAGGCCTCGCGCTGCTTCGCGTACGCCACCGCCGCGTCGTAGGCGGCCTGAGCCACGCCGACGCCACGGGCGGCCACGTTGATGCGGCCCAGCTCCAGCGCAGCGAGTGCCCAGCGAAGCCCGTTGCCGATGCCCCCTGCTCCATTGAGACCATCGCCGCCCAGCACCCGGTCGGCGGGCACGCGGTGATCCACGTAGGACATCTCGACGGTCTCGAGGCCGCGGTACCCGATCTTGTCGATCTTGCGGCTGACGGTGATGCCGCCCGAGGTCTTCCCCGGTGTCTTGTCCACCAGGAAGCAGGTGATGCCCGAACTGCCGGACGCATCGCCTTCGGGCACGCGCGCCAGCAGCGCCACGATGCCCGCGCGCTCGCCGTTGGTGACCCACATCTTCGTGCCATTGATGACGAACTCGTCTCCGTCGCGGACTGCTCGGCAGCGCAGGGCGCCGGCGTCGGAGCCGCTGTCGGGCTCGGACAACGAGAAGCAGCCGCGCAGCTTGCCGGTGGCCATCCGCGTTAGCGAGCGGTCCTGTTGCTCTGCGGTGCCGAACTGCGAGATGAGCTTGGCGCAGATGAGGTGGCTGTTGATAATGCCCGCCAGCGACATCCAGCCCCGTGAGAGTTCCTCGATCACCCGTGCGTAAGTGAGGTGGTCGAGGTTGAGTCCGCCGTGCGATTCACCGATGGTCGCGCCGAACAGACCGAACGCCTCCATCTGTTCGGCCATCTCGGTGAGGTACTCGTCGGCAAGCTCCAGCGCCGACGATCCCGGCACGACAACGTCGTCCACCCAGTGACGCAGCGTGTCAATGATCTCGTCGGCAGTGTCGTCGACTGACCCGTCATTCGGGACCTCGCTGGCACCTGTGTGCGTTGCATCGCTCATGCGTCGGCCTGACGTCGGTGTGGTGTTGCTTCTAACATGCGCGCCGACCCCCCAGCGGATGGAGTACATCGATGAAGATATCCATGGCGATTGGAGCCGGTGCGAGCTTGGACCCCAAGCGGCTGAGCCGACATGTGGCCGATCTCGAAGCTGCCGGCGTCGACATGCTGTGGGGCGGCGAGATCTACGGCTTCGATCTGGTCTCCACCCTCGCGTACGTCGCGGCCAAGACCGAGCGCGTGCAGCTCATGACCGGCATCCTGCCGATCTACTCGCGCAGCCCAACCATCCTTGCCCAGACCGCCATGACGATCGACACGCTGTCGGAGGGCCGTTTCATCCTGGGTCTCGGCACCTCGGGCCCGCAGGTGATCGAGGGCTGGCACGGCGTGCCGTTCTCGAAGCCGCTCGGCCGTACCCGAGACGTGATCGAGATCTGCCGCAAGGTGTGGGCGGGCGACAGGGTCGTCCACGACGGTCGGGCCGTCAGCCTGCCCCTGCCCGAGGGCGAGGGCAGCGGGCTGGGCAAGCCGCTCAAGCGCATGGGCAAGCCGTATCGCCAGGACATCCCGATTGCGGTGGCTTCGATCGGGCCGCGCAACGTCGAGCTGACCGCAGAGCTGGCCAACGTCTGGCAGCCGATCCATTTCCTGCCCGAGAAGTTCAACGAGGTGTGGGGTGACCCGCTGGAGACCGGCGGCGCCCGCCGGGCCGACGACCTCGGCGATCTGCAGATCGTGGCCGGCGGCACCGTGGCGCTCGGCGACGGCCCGATGGTCGATTCGGTGCGCAAGGGCGTGCGGGACACTGTCGGCTTCTACGTGGGCGGCATGGGCGCGCGCGACAAGAACTTCTACAACGACCTGTTCAAGCGGTACGGCTACCTGGACGAGGCGGAGAAGATCCAGGACCTGTTCCTGACCGGCAAGCGCGACGAGGCGTTCGCCGCGGTGCCTGACGACTATGTCGACCGGGCCAGCCTCACCGGCGATCCCGAGCGGGTAAAGGAGCGTGTCGAGGTGTACCGCTCGGTCGGCGTGAGCTACCTGGATATCACCATCCCGCCCGAGACCGAGAACCCCCTCGAGGTCATCTCCCAGATCAAGGCGTGGGCTGAATAGCCAGACGGCGTCTGGGGCAGCGGCCGACAGCAATCACATGAGCTCGGGGCGTGCGAGCGCTCGCGAGCGATTCTTGGCCGGAGCACAAGAGGTGGGGATGGCGCCGGAGATCCTGCGCTTTCCCGACGGCACGCGCACGGCCGCGCAAGCGGCTGCAGCAGTGGGCTGCGAGCTGGGCCAGATCGTGAAGTCGTTGGTGTTCCTGTGCGACGGCGAGGCCGTGCTGGCGCTGACGTCGGGTGCCAACCGTGTGGACACGGCGCAGCTCGGGACGGTGCTCGGCGGCACGATCACCCGAGCCGACGCTGACGGGGTGCGCGACGCCACGGGCTATGCGATCGGAGGCACGCCCCCGTTCGGCCATGCTCGTCCGCTGCGGGCAGTGGTGGACCGAGCGCTGCTGACCTACGACACTGTGTGGGCGGCCGCAGGAACGCCCGACACGGTGTTCGAGCTGACGCCCGACGAGCTGGTGCGCGCCAGCAGGGCAGAGGTTGCTGATTTCGTCGATGGTTGACCGCCTCTGGCGGGGCGCCGACCGCTGAGACTCGCTGGCGTTGCGGTCTCGCCCTCAGGCAGGCCGCTGGGACTGCTCACGCAGCTCGCCCTCAATACGAAGATTCGGGATGATGCGGTCGAGCCAGCGTGGCAGCCACCAGTTGCGGGCGCCGAGCAGCTCCATGGTGGAGGGCACGATGAGCATCCGTACGAGCGTCGCGTCGATGGCGATGGCCGTCGCGAGACCCATACCGAACAGCTTGACGACCCGGTTGTCCTCCAGCACGAAGCTGCCGAAGACCACCACCATGATCGCCGCCGCGGCGGTGATCACCCGAGCGGTGGCGGCAAGGCCGTCGGCGACGGAGTTGACCGGGTCGCCGGTGCGCTCGTACTCCTCTTTCATGCGCGACAGCAGGAAGACTTCATAGTCCATCGACAGCCCGAACAGGACCGCGAAGAGCATCATCGGGATGAACGGCTCGATCGGCGCCGCCTCGATCCCGAGCACGCTGCCGAACCAGCCCCACTGGAACACGGCCACCAGCACGCCGTAGGACGCACCGATCGACAGCATGTTCATGACGACGGCTTTCAGCGGCACGATCAGCGAACGGAAGACTGCCATCAGAAGCAGGAACGACGCTCCCAGCACGGCGGCGAAGAAGATCAGCATGCGCCCGGACAAGAAGTCGCTGAAGTCGATCTGGAACGCCACTGCGCCGCCGACCAGGGCGTCGACGCCAGTGCCGTCGAGGGTGGCGGGAATCACGTTGTCACGCAGTGTGTGAACCAGCGACTCGGTGTCGGCGTGCTGGGGGCCGGTGGTCGGCTGAACCCGGATCAGCGCCGCCCCTCCGTCGGGGCTCGGCACCGCCGGCGACGCAAATGCGACGCCGCCGGTTTGGTTCAGCGCCCCCGACAGCCCGTTAAGCGTTCCGAGATCGGCAGGGGCGGATGTCTCGGCCACGATGAACAACGGGCCGTTTGCACCGGGGCCGAATCCCTCGGCCAGCAGGTCGTACGCCTTGCGTGTGGTGGTGTCGGGCGGGAAGTTGCCCTCGTCAGAGAAACCGAGCCGCAGGCCCAGCACTGGAGCCGCCAGCACGAGGAGCACTGCCGTGCCGCCCAGCGCGAACAGCCACGGGCGCGCCTGGACCACCCGGCTGAGGCGGTACCACGCTGTGTCCCGCAGCGCCTTGGGCTCGCGGTGACCCAGGATGCGTCGCAGCGGGTTGCGATTGCCGCCGAACGCTCCGGCAATCAACACCGCAGCGGCTGCGGGGAGCGCGGCGAGCAGGGGGCGGATACCGGTGCCGAAGCCCAGGAGGGCGACTGCCACCAGCGCTGCGGCCGTGATGCCGCGGACCCTGGTGGTGGTCATGCGGTCGCCGGTCAGACCCAGCACGGCGGGCAGCACGGTCATGGAGCCGACCATCACGATCGCCACCGTGACGGCCGCCGAGAGCCCGATGCCGGCCACGAAGGGCAGGCCGATGAGCAGCAGCCCCAGCAGCGAGACAACCACCGTTGCGCCGGCGAACACCACTGAGCGGCCAGCGGAGTCCAGCGCGGCGCCCACGGCCTCGGAGGGCTCGAGCCCTCTGCTGAGCCACTCCCGGAAGCGGTTCAGGATGATGAGCGCGTAGTCGATGCCCACGCCGAGGCCGATCATGACGCCCAGCGTTGGCGCGAATTCGGGCACGGTCACGGTGTTGCTGAGCGCCGTGATGGCCAGCACGCCGATACCGACCCCGATCAAGGCCGTCCCGACCGTCACGCCCATGGCGACCACCGAGCCGACGGCCGCGATCAGCACGAAGACGGCGAATGCGAGCCCGATGGCCTCGGTTTCGGGTGGCTCCTGGCGGGCCAGCCAGGAACCGCCCATCTCGACTTCGACGCCGTCCATGGAGCGCAGCCCGCTGGCGTCGATGAGGTCGATGATCTCGAGGCCCAGGGGTCCGGCTTCGTCCACGTTGAAGTTGCGGCTGAGCTCGACATCGGCGAAGGCGTACTTGCCGGCGCCCGGTCCCCCGACGGCGATGCGGCGACCGCCGTCCCGGCCGTAGGGCGAGCTGACCGTCACCTCGTCGATGGCGTCGACCGTGGCGAGCAGTTCGGTCATGGCCGTACGCACCGCCGGGTCATTCACGCCGGACTCGGCCTTGAGCACGATGGTGCCGTTGATGGTGGAGCCGACGCTGCCGAAGTGGTCTTCGAGCACCTCGGCGCTGCGGTTGGCCTCGGAGTCGGGGGTTGACAGTGCTGCGCCGTAGGAGGCGCCAAGGGTGCCTGCGAGCACGGCGGCGGCCACGGCGAAGACCAGCCACGATGCGAGAATGCGCCACGGGTTGCGGAAGCACCATTGGCCCAGAGCTGCGTACACAGTCGTCTTCCTTCCGCGAGGGTGAGCGCCGTTGCCGCCCAGCGCGACGACCAGGGGCCGGGGTGCGGCGCCCGGAGGGGGGGACCAAGCGGCGAAGCTACTGGCCTGAGTGGGCTGTGCTGTGCTTGGATCGGGCGGCTTGTGCGCTGGCTTCAGTGCTGGCTGGCGGGTTCGGCAGGCGCCGCTGCTTTGCTGGCGGCCAGACCATTTGTCGGGTGCACTGCCTTGCCTGTCTCCGCGACCTCGAGCTGGATCACCACCGTGCGTCCCGTGATGACTTCGAGCAGTGCGCTGCGGGCTCGGGCGGTGAACAGCTCCACCGAGGTATCGGCGCCTGGTGAGACCCGTGCTATCAGCCTGAGTTCATGGGGGCGCGCGTCCGCCACCCGCACGCGCGTCACGACCTGACGGTTGGAGCGGTCCAGGCCGATCGCCACCCGAAGCATTGCCGCCATCCACCGCACCTTGTTCTTGTCTGTCGAGCTCAGCGAGGCGAAGTCTGCGTGCTTGGACTTGGGCGCGCTCTTGCGGTGGTAGCGGGCCACCTGGGCGATGATCTCGATCTCGCGCTCGGTGAAGCCAGTCAGGTGCTCGCTGTTGCGGATGATGTAGTAGCTGTGGCGGTGGTGGGCGCTGTGGGAGATGAAGATGCCCACGTTGTGCAGCAATGAGGCTGCCTCGAACAGCTCCCGATCCTCATCGTCGAGCCCGTGCTGCGATCCCAGGCCGTCGAACAACTCGAGTGCCAGATCGGTGATGTGCTCGGCGTGCCCGAGGTCTTCGTGGTAGCTGTTCGCCACGTACATCACGCCTGAGCGCCGCAGATCCTCGAGGCGATGGAACGCGTCCAGCTCCGGCGCAGCGGCCCGCCGCATCTGCTCGAACAAGATGCCTTCGCGCAGTGCGTAGTCGGAGACCTCCATGCGCTTGATGCCGAGCAGCTTGAACGTCTGCTCCAGCAACAGCACGCCGCCCACGATGATGTCCGCCCGGCGTTCTTCCAACCCCTCGATAGCGAGGCGGTGCGCGGGTTCCGTGGCGTTTACGAGATCCTCGGTGAGCGAGCGAAGTTCCTTCGCCGTGAATGACAACCGCCCGGTACGACTGTCGCGATCGCCACGCCGGATCGCGCAAATGCGCGCAAGTGCCGCGATGGTTCCCGACGAGCCGACCGCGGTCTCGAAGCCAAGCTCCGCGATCTCGGACGGCAGGTGCCCGAGGAACGACTCGATGTAGATACGGCACTCCAGCACGGACTGCTCGCAGGTCCGACCTTCGGGAAAGAAGCGATCAGTCAGCCGGATCGAGCCCAGCTTCAGGCTGCGCAACAGCAGAGGCTCGGAGCCGTCGCCGATGATGAACTCCGTCGAGCCGCCGCCGATGTCGATGAGCAGATGGCGTTTGTCGAGCAGTGGGACCGCCGCCAGCACGCCGAGATGGATCAGCCGGGCCTCTTCGACGCCAGACACCACTTCGATGTCCACGCCGGCCTCAGTTCGGGCGCGCTCGGTGAACTCGTTGCGGTTGTCGGCCTCGCGAACCGCGCTGGTGGCCACCGCTGTGACGCTCGTCGCGCCGGCATGGGTAGCGATCCGTCGCATCCGGCCGAGCGTTTCGATGCCGCGATCCATGGCGTCGGGTTCGAGGCGCTTCATGTCCTCGCCGCCCGAACCCAGCCGGACCGGTTCGCGTTCGCGGGTCAGCACCTCGAAATGGCCCTCGGCGTCGACGGATGCGACGACGAGGTGGAACGAGTTCGTTCCCACGTCGATCGCTGCGATGACGCTCACGTACCGCAACGCTAGAGGGATAGGTGCGCGACCCGGAAGATGGCGGCGGCTGTTGCGCCCTAGCGTTGCGCCGATGGCGACCCACGCGACCACGATCGTGCCGCGCTTCGGCGAGTTGGACCCCTACAACCACGTCAACCACGCGGCCTATGTGTCGTACTTCGAGGCAGCCCGCTGCGTGGCGCTCGAATCGGCCGATCTCGCGTTGCCGGACCTGTCAGACCAGAACGTGCAGATCGTGGTGACCAACCTCGAGGTGCGTTTCCGAGAACCTGCGACGGCGCGAGACACGCTGCGTGTCGAAACCGAGCTGGCGGAACGTCGGCGCGCGAGCACGCGCTGGCAGCAGCGGATCATCCGCGAGGCCGATGACGCGGTGCTCGTGGAAGCCAACCTCGTCGCAGCGATCTGCGACAACGACGGCAAGCCCCGCCGTCCGCCCCCCGATCTGATGGGCAAGCTCGAAGCGCTGCTGGCCGGCTAGACGACGGGGGACAGCCGCCGCAGTGTTGGTTGCGACGGCGGGTTGGGTTTCGTGGCGCTAGACGACGGGGGACAACCCGCCGTCGATGTTGATGGCGGTGCCGGTGACGTAGCTGGCGGCATCGCTCGCGAGGAACAGGGCGAGGTTCGCGAACTCTTGGGCATCGCCCATGCGACCGGCGGGAATGCGGTCCCCGACCGCTGCGGTGAATTCGGTGAACGTGGTGCCGGCTCCCTCCCGCTCCCAGCGCGTACGCCACTGGTGAGTGACGAGCAAACCGGTGATGAGTGCATTCACGAGGACGCCGTCGGCGGCGAACTCCGACGCGAGCGCCTTGGTCATCGCCATGCCTGCCGCCCGGGTTGCCGCGGTCGGGCACGTCTGCGCGCTTGCGGCCTTCGCTCCGATGTTCAGCGAGTTGATGATGCGACCCCAGCCCTGGTCGCGCATGTGCGGCAGGCACAGCCGGCACAGCCGGATCGCAGAGAAGAGCTTCAGGTCGAAGTCGTCCTGCCAGTCGTCATCGTCAATCTCGAGAAACGGCTTGGCGTTCGATGTCCCGCTGTTGTTGACGAGGATGTCGATCGGCCCGCATGCGGCCACGGCCTCGGCATGAGCCCGAGCGACCTCTGAGGCCTGACGGACGTCAGCGGAGATCGCCGCATGGGCTGCATGGGGGTTCGCAGCCTGCAGTGCCGACAGCGTCTCGTTGAGCACGTCGCGGTCGCGTGCCACCACCGCAACTGATGCACCCGCTGCGGCGAATGTCTCGGCCATGGCGCGGCCAAGACCCCGGCTGCCGCCGGTGATGAGGGCTGTGCGGCCGTCGAGTCTCAATTCCATGCGCGCACGATATGTGCGGGCGCTGTCACGCGCTGAGTCCGGGCGCTGTCACGCGCAGAGTCCGGGCGCGCCTTTGCGCCCTGGCTCAGCGAGATCTCGCAGGACGTGAGCGACGATGTGGTGTGCGTCGTCGGCTGCGGCCCGATCGGCTTGCTCGGCAGCGACGCCACGATCCGCCCGAACCGCTGGCTGTTCAAGGAGATCTCGGTGGACACCTCGCTGGCGTTCAGCCTTGATGAGATGCGGGCTGCGGCCAGTTTCATCGCTGACGGCCGCATCAGCGTCACCCCACTCGTGAACGGCACGGTCACCCTCGACGAGCTGCCGCAGACGATCGACGATCTCGCCACGAAGCGCAACGCCGCCGTCAAGCTGCTGGTTGACCCCACCGCCGGCTGACCTGGCTGCGCAACACGCGGTGCTCGGTCCAGGCGGGGTCCGCCCGAGATTGCTAGCCCGACGGCGCGATCGGCGCGCAGGCCACGAGCGTGTCGTGCATCGCTGACAGTCGGCGTGCCTCGGCCTTAGGGATGTCAGCGCCTGATCCGTACTTCCTGAGCACTTCGGCATAATTCGGGGCACCGCCAGCCGCAAGCACGCGGTCAATCTCGGCGGCGGGAACTGCGACGTTGCGATCCGGATCGGGGCCGCCCACGATCTCGCCCCATTCGATCATGCAGTAGATGTCGAACAGATCAACACCAAGCCGCTCCGCAGCAAGTCGCGCACGCACTGGCTGGTCCTCCGGGACGAGATGTCGCATGGTCGGCGGCCTAGACATCGTGCCCTCCGTTCATTTCGAGAATGTCCGCGAGCTCGTCCCAGAGCTTACGCGTGATGATCAGGATCGCAGCCTCTGCAACCCGCTGCTCATGCGCGCTTCGAGCTGCCGCTTTTGCGCTGTCGAGTGCGTCCAACACAGCGAGCGCCTCGTCGCGATTCAGCTCGATGGCACCGGGCAACCGAACGAACGGCGCATCCGCAGACACCGCTGAGACAGTAAATGGAAATAACACGAAAATCACTGTTATTTTAGCAATGGCCTGTCCACTTGGACACGAGAGCAGCAGCCCGACAGCAGTCAAACTCCAGGCAAGACACCTGCCAGAAGCAGCGCGCCCGCAAAGCACCTCGGCACTGCGCGTACCCTCAGGACACTTGGATCCTGCTGTCGCGTGTGAACGGCTGCGGTCCCATGACCCGAGGGGCGAAGGCAAGAAGAGGGGGCCCGATGAGCTGGGAGCGCGAGATTGCTGAGCTTCGGCGCCGGGAGACGTTTGCCGAGGCGCTGGGCGGGCCCGACAAGGTCGAGCGACAGCACTTCTTCGGCAAGATGACCGTGCGCGAGCGCATCGACGCCATGGCCGACAAGGGTTCGTTCCACGAGATCGGCAAGACCGCCGGCGTCGCGGAATACGACGATCACGGCAACCTCGTCCACCTGACGCCGTCGAACTTCATCTTCGGCCTCGCTCGCATCGACGACCGTCCGGTCATCCTGTCCGGCGACGACTTCACAGTGCGGGGCGGCTCGTCGGACGCCACCATTCCGGAGAAGCGCAACGCAGCCGAGTCCATGGCCTACGAGATGCGGCTGCCGCACATCCGGCTGGTGGACGGCATGGGCGGCGGTGGATCGGTGAAGTCCATCGAGATGGCGGGCCGCACGTACATCCCCGAGCTGCGCGGCTGGGACACCATCGTGAACCACCTCTCAGTGGCGCCGTCGGTATCGCTGGCATTGGGCTCGGTTGCGGGCATCGGCGCCGCCCGCGTGGCCACGGCGCACTACTCGGTGATCGTGCGCGACACCGCGCAGATGATGATCGCCGGACCGGCCTTAGTGGAGCAGGCGTCACTGGGCGACCACGGCAAGGAAGAACTGGGTCACGCCGACATCCACACTGCGAACGGCGCCATCGACGACGTGGTCGACAGTGAAGCCGAGGCGTTCGAGCGCGCACGGCAATTCCTGTCGTACCTGCCCTCGAACATCGACGAGCTGGGAGAGCGCGTGCTCAGCGGCGACAGCCCGCAGCGCCGTGACGAGGAGCTGATCTCGATCGTGCCCCGCGAGCCGCGGCGGGTCTACAAGATGCGATCCATCGTCGAATCGGTGTTCGATCAGGGCAGCTTCTTCGAGATCGGGAGCCGCTGGGGACGCTCGATCATCACTGGCCTTGCTCGCCTCGACGGCTGGCCGGTGGCGGTGTTCGCTGAGGATCCCTACGTGTACGGCGGCGGCTGGACTGCCGATGGATGCCGCAAGCTGATCCGCCTGCTCGACACGGCCTCCACGTTCCATCTGCCGGTCGTGCACCTTGAGGATTGCCCAGGCTTTCTCATCGGCAAGGAATCCGAGGAGAGCGGCACCATCCGGTTCGGTTCGGCTGCGCTGGCGGCGCTCGGGCAGTTGACTGCTCCCTTCGCGTGCGTGGTGATCCGCAAGGCCTTCGGTGTCGCAGGCGCCGCCAACAACAAACCCGGCGCGCGCAGCTTCCGCTTCGCCTGGCCGTCGGGCGACTGGGGCTCGCTGCCGATCGAGGGCGGTATCGAAGTCGCCTACAAGCAGGACCTCGCCGACAGTGACGCCCCCGACGAGCTCCTGGAAGACATACGCGAGCGGCTGAACATGGTGCGCTCGCCGCATCGTTCGGCGGAGTTCTTCGAGGTCGAGGAGATCATCGACCCTCGCGAGACTCGCCCGCTGCTGTGCGAATGGGCAGATCTGGCCCGCCGCTCGCTGCGGCCCGGGCCAAGCACGTTCGGCTACCGGCCGTAGCCGAACCACTGGGCACGGCGGCTACCGGCCCTGAGAGCATGCGCGGATTGGCACATACGCCATAGCGGAGGAGGCGGCAGGGAACTCTGCGAGGTTGGAACCTGCTGGATTCCCGGAGCAGAGGGCCCTGCCGCCTCCGCCGCGGGCGCACCCATGCGCGCGTCCCCTGAGCCATCGCAACGAGCCGCGTGGCAGACTCAGCGGCGAGCAATAGGGGAGCGCGACCATGGATCCCACATACACCGAAGAGGCGGAGGACTACCGGGAGAAGATCCAGGCGTTCCTGGCCGAGCACCTGCCGCCCAACTGGGGCGGAATGGGCGATCTCTCCGAGGAGGCCCGGGAGCAGTTCGTCGAGGAGTGGCGTGCGCTCTTGTCCGAGAACCAGTTGCTGGCTGTGTCGTGGTCGATCGAATATGGCGGCGCCGGGCTCAGCGAGGTGGAGCGTGTCGTGCTTGCCGAGGAGTTCTTGACCGCAGGCGTGCCGACGGGAGGTGACAACGACGGCTTCAGCATCACGATGGTGGGCAACGCCATCATCGAGTGCGGCACAGAGGAGCAAAAGCGCCACTTCCTGCCCAAGATCATCTCCGGCGAGCATCGTTGGTGTCAGGGCTACAGCGAGCCCGACAGCGGCTCGGATCTCGCCAACCTGGGCACTCGCGCGGTGCTCGATGGAGATGAGTGGGTCATCAACGGCCAGAAGATCTGGACCTCCAGCGGCCACACGGCCAACTGGATCTTCGTGCTGTGCCGGACGAACCCCACCGAGGCCAAGCACCGTGGCATCTCGTTCCTGCTGGTCCCGGTGGATCAGCCCGGCGTCGAGATGCGCCCGATTATCAACATCAACAACCGGCACGACTTCAACGAGGTGTTCTTCACGGACGCCAAGACGGCGAAGGAGAACGTGGTCGGCGACGTGAATGACGGCTGGCGGGTGGCGAACGTGCTGCTCGGCTTCGAGCGAGGCCACGGGGCCACCACCGACGCGCTCCGGTTCCGCAACGAGCTGGACCGAGTCACTGCGGTCGCCGTCGAGCGGGGGGCAACCGACGATCCGCTGGTGCGTCAGAAGCTCGCGCAGGCCCACTGCAAGGTCGAGATCATGAAGTGGATGGGCCAGCGCAACGTCACCAACGTGCTTGCGGGCAATGCGCCTGGGCCGGAATCGTCGCTGCACAAGCTGCTATGGAGCGAGTACCACCACTGGCTCACTGAGTTCTCGCTGGAGATTCTGGGCATGGAAGCCACTGCCCCGAGCGGCCATCCGGCGGTGAACGGCATCAACACCGACGCGGTCGGCGCAGAGTTCTCCTCGCTCTCATGGGTGCAGACCTTCATGGGCGCGAGGCCGGGGACGATCTACGCCGGCACGTCCGAGGTGCAGCGCAACATCGTGGGCGACCGGGTGCTCGGGCTGCCGCGTGAGCCGCGCGCCGACGGCGGTCCGTGGAACCAGATCGGCAAGAATTGAGCGGGTCAGAACTCGAACCGCAAGAACTAGGCGCGCACGCGCACTCACCCATGACTGAAGGGGACTGAGCATGGAATTGCGACTGGATGGCAAAACCGCACTGGTGACCGGCGGCTCGGCTGGCATCGGCAAGGGCATCGCGAAGTCGTTCGCTGATGCTGGCGCGAACGTGATGATCACGAGCCGCAAGGCCGACAAGTGCGAGGCCGCTGTTGCCGACATTGGCGGCGAGTGCGATTACATCGCCTCGCACATCGGCCATCTCGATCAGGCCGAACGTGTGATGGGTGAGACCATCGAGCACTTCGGATCGCTGGACATCCTTGTCAACAACGCCGCGACCAACCCGTGGGCCGGTCCGATGGTCGATTGCGACGTTCCGCGGCTCGACAAGACCTACGAAGTGAACCTGCGGGCGCCGTTGCAGTGGACCCAGACGGCGTGGCGGATGTGGATGTCCACCCACGGCGGTTCGGTCATCAACATTGCCTCGGTCGGCGGGCACCACACCTCCGAAGCGCTGGGCGTCTATTGCATGTTCAAGGACGCGCTCATGCACATGACCCGCCAACTCGCAGCCGAGTTGGGTCCCAATGTGCGGGTCAACTGCATCGCCCCGGGGCTGATTCGCACCGATTTTGCGCGCGTGCTCTGGGATGGGCCGCGCGGGAAGATAATCGCGAACCAGCTGCCGATGAAGCGGCTCGGCGAGCCGTCTGACATCGGCGAGGCGGCACTGTTTCTCTCGGCGGCTGCGACCTGGATGACTGGGCACGTCATGGACATCGATGGCGGCGAGTGTGTGAAGATCTCGAGCGACCTGCCGCTCGAAGAGGGCTAGCAACGGTCCGCAAACACGCACGAGCGGCGGCATCATCAAGGTGATGCAGTCCACGAACAAGGCACCGCTGCGCCCGAATGGCGCTCGATTTCCGCTGTTGATTCTGGCGGCGTGGACCGTGGCGATCTGGTTGACTCGCATCGTCAACGTCTCCCAAGCGGGCGACCTCGGCTTCGGGGGAACGCTGTGGCGCGTGCTCGTTGCCCTCATGTTTGTGAATCTCGGGCTCGCGACGCTCGTCTGGGCTGTCTCAGGCAAGTTCGGCCCGAGGTGGTTCGTGATGCTGGCAACGCTGTCGGTGCTCTACTGGCCCATACGCAGCGCGCAGCTCTGGGCCGGCAGCACTCAGACGACTGGCTTCAAGCTGGTGCACACAGCGCTGATGCTCGCCACTATTGCGGCCGTGGCGTTCGCGGTCTGGGCAGTTCGCCGCGCTCGCCGGTTAACAACGGAGCCAGTTCAGGAACTTGGTTGAGCTATCACCCATGTCCGATTCAGGCGAATGGATCGGTGGTCTCCATTGGGTCGCGCGTGGCAATGATTTCCTCGCGTATGGCGCGCAATTGTGGTGCAGCGCGATAGAAGCGGCCGCGTTTCTCTCCCTGGGGGACGAGCATTTCGACATCGACGAGGCGACGCAGATCTCGACCGGCTGCCTCGTCGCTCAGTTCCTCAGAAGCTGCTCGATAGGTGGCGTTGCGCACACGCAGGCCATTGGCTGCCATTGCGAGTGCATTGAGCGAGCGTTCTGGCAGGGAGAATTCAGCCGAGATTCGTTCCAGTTCGTCCCACAAACGTTCGGCTTCACGCACGCGTCGCAATTCGATCCGTCCCTGGCGCAAGTGAGCGGTGAGCACGAAGCGAATCCACGCACGAGCATCGCGATGTGGCTGCCACGAGCCGCCACCAACCGAACCAAGCACGTCGTAGTAGTCCTGCGTGTGAGCACCGAGATATTCCTCAAGCGAGCCGAACACTCGGTCACCGACGCCCTCTTGCGCCAGTACAAGCGTCTGCAAACAGCGCGCCATGCGTCCGTTTCCATCGCGGAACGGGTGGATCATCACGAGGTTGAGGTGAGCCATCGCGGCGCGAACGAGGACGGGCTCGTCTGGGGTTGGATTGTTCAGTGCCAGGAGTATTTCGCGGATCAGCGATGGGACCTCGTCGACATCTGGACCCTGGTAGACGACGATCTCCTGAGCGTCGTCGCGGACAAAGACGTCGCCGATGCGCCATTGGCCTGGCCGCGCAGCGAGGTCGTAGTTGAGCATCATGAAGTGCAGACCGCGCAACAAGTGCTCGCTGTAGGTCGGATCGGGATCGTCAGCGATTTGCAGGACGTAGGTCATGGCGTCCCGGTATCCGCGAAGCGCCTGCCGCGTTTCCTCGGCGGCGTCAAGAGGTTCCGCATCGTCGCTGATCGCGAGGACGTCATCCAGCGACGCGTAGTAGCCCTCGATGCTGTTCGACCCTTGCACAGCGCGAGCACGAGCCATTCGCCGTAACAGGCCGTGCCAGCGACGGGGCTGTCGCAGGCGGAAGCTCAACCGTTGTCGCAGGTCCTCGACCTCGGTGACGACGTGGCGCTCCGTGGCGTCCAATTCAGGTGTGGTGAACAACATGCCGGTAACTCGGATATTTTCCTCGGTTATGGCAGATAATATCCGTGTTTGCGCGGTTTGTAACCGGTTATCCGAAACTCCGAACTTTCAGAAGGCCCCAGCGAACGCGGGAAGGGTCGCGAGCCACGCTGCGACAGCCCGAGGGTCCTCGACCATGGCGTTGTGGCCGAGGCCGAAGAACACGTGCGGTGTTGTGACCCCGGCGGCGAACGGGTTTGTGGCGGCAGTCGCGGCCAGGTCGTCGTGATGATCGGGGGCGGCGAGCGGATCGTGCTCTCCCAGCGCCATCACCACCGGGCACTTCGCTGCGGGCAGCAAGCCCGTCATGTCCGGCGGACCGACGCCGACCGTGGCGGGATCCTGGGTGGTTCTCCAGAGCCAATCGGCGCCTACTGCGCCTGAGGCCTGATCGGCGATCACACCGGAGTCGATCGTTGCCGAGAGACGCGGGTCATCAGGTGCGAACACGCCAAATAGCCCCGACAGCTTCATGAACCACTCGACGGCGCCGTCCCGGTCTTCGAACATGCGCGGCGGCCGCGCAGCGAGGCCGTCGATGCGAGACAGCTCCTCGTCGGACCAGCGCAGCTTCACTCCGATCGTCGCCACATGTGTCGGCGGCGGTCCGAACCAGCCCGAGGCGAGCGCAAGCCCGACCGCCCCGCCCATCGAGTGTCCGACGACCGCGTACGGCCCCGGGCCGCGGTCACGCTGCAGCGCCTCGGCCACGTCGGCCGCCATCACCCCGAACGAGTAGTGCCCATGCCACGGCGCCTCACCGTGCCCGCGAAAGTCTGGTGCGTAGACATCGCCGTCCCACAGCTCGGCCACGACGTCCCACACGTGCCGGTTGGCCCCCAGCCCGTGTAGCAGGACCAGCGTCAGGCCGTCACCCGCCTGCCCGCTCATCGCGGCCGCTCGCCGTAGTCGCCGTGGGGAGCATCCCGCTCAGCGATGACCTGGCGGAAGCCCTTCGTCTCGAAATGCTCCACCCAGCGGTAGGCCTCCTCGGTGTGGCGGGTGACACCGTCGAAGAACGTGCCGAGCAACTGACTCGTGCGCAGTCCCATGTTCTCGAACGCCTGGTTGATGAGCAGCTTGTTGAGCGCTAGCTGGTTCGCCGGGATATGCGCAAGCCGGCGGGCGAACGCCTCAATCTGCTCGCCGAGCTCGTCGGGCGGGTACACGTAGGCGACCAGCCCGATGCGATGGGCCGTCTCGGCGTCAATGGCGTCGCCCGACAGCAAGAACTGCTTGGCGTGCTCGAGGCCCAAGCGGTAGACCCACATCATCGTGGTGGGCGTGCCGTAGATGCGTGAGGGGGCATAGCCGATGTACGCATCTGAGGCCATGAACAGCAGGTCGCAGCACAGGATCATGTCGGTGGCTCCGCCGATGGCCCAACCGTGGATCTGACCCAGCACCGGCTTTGGGCATTCCCAGATCTTCATGAATCGCTTCACGTTGTGGCCCATGAACTGCCAGTCCCGGACAGGGTCCCAGGCACCCTCGCGAGGCTTCGGACCAGGAGCGCTGTAAGGACTGCCCCACGAGTCGTACAGCTCCCCTGAACTCGATTCCACGGTGCTCGCTGCCACATTGCCGTGGCTGCCGCCACGGGTGCTGCCCCCGCCGGGGTTGAGGTCATATCCCGCCGTCAGCGTTGGGCCGCTGCCTCGGAGCACGATCGAGCGAACGCTTCTCGATGCCGTCGCCCGATCGATCCCGTCCGCCACCCCCGCAATGACGCCCTCGGTCAGCGTGTTCATGCGCTCGGGCCGGTTCAGGGTGATGAAAGCGACAGTGTCGGCCTCGGTGTACAGCACCACCGGCTCAGCCTCTGCTCTACCTCCCGGACGGCCTTCTGCGGATGGTTCTGCGCTCATGACGCGGACGCTAGTTGGGCGTGCAGCCGAAGCTCGGAGTGAAGTTGCTTTGAGGGCAGCTCAGTCTTCGACATGCAGACCCAACGCCACGGCAAGTTCGGTCACGAAGGCCAAGCCGTTGCCGACGCTGAGGTCTGCGTGAACGATGTCTGTGTTGAACCAGTCGTGGCCTCGTCCGTTGCTGTCGTAGATGATTGCCGTATGTCCAGCTTGTTCGACGATGGCCAGCAGTATTCGCATCGGCTCACGTGCGTGGTCAGCGGCGACTTCAACTTGTCGCGAGTGCCAGATGAATCCGGCGGTCGGTTGCCCGCCGATCGATGCCTGAGCTCGTTGCTGCGCCCATCTGCGTGTGCACGCATAGTGCTCTGGGGGACTGGCAATGAGCTGCTCACGCCCGATCCCGTAGTGGTCGAGTTGGTCGTCGCGTAGGTCTATGACGCGAAGGTCTGTCAGGCATGTGACGCGGCGCAGGCATCGTCCACGCAGATCTGTGCGCTGAATGGTTGCAGTTGCACCCCAGACGTCGTGCAAGGCGCTCTCCAGCAGCGCACCTACGTGGTTCTGTGCCAGATAGACGTGGGGGATCGGCGGGCCGTCGGTGGCGGGAAGTGGGCTGAATCGGCTGTCGCCGACTCCTGTGCTGTTGAAGACCTCGGCGTGGCGCGACACGTTGTACCACGATGTCCCAGCTTTGATGACGTGAGAGCGGAGATGCTTGGGTACGTCAGGGCGCGCTACCGGACAGTTGCCCAGATCGGGGCAGTTCACGCGGCGATTTGGATGACCCGTCGCCGGGCCGCTGCGTAGACCCGCTCAGGACTCGACTCGATCAGCTCGGCGGCGATCTCGCCGGACAATCCTGCGTTGGGTTCCGCGATCCATCGCCAGATGCCCCAGCCGGTCATCCCAGCGTCTTGCAGGACAGAGATCACCCGCTGCCAATGTGCACGGAACTCAAGTGCCTCATCGAGTAGGACGGCCGGAATGTGAGTCTCGCCGTTCACTGTGACGGCCAGCACTTCGCCTCGCTTGCCGGCCCGCTGGATCTGTTTGTGCACGGTGTTCACAGGCCGCCCATGCGCTGCTGCGAGTTGCTTGACAGTGAATGCCCCGCTGTCGAGCAAGGTCTGTCGAGCGGCATGCACACGGTGGGCGTTGAGGATGCTGACTTCCATGTCGGGTCGCAGATAGTGATCCTCTACGACCCCAAGGACATCTTCGGCGCTCGGCTCGCCTTTTTCGGGACCAACGGCGATGCTCCGCGGCGGGTTCGCGAGCACGAGATCAGACGTCGTTAGGCCCCACTCGGTGAGCCATGCGCTGGCCGCGGCCATCCGCCCAGCCATCCGTCGACCTGCCTGCGTCGCCTCATCTTGACCGAGCGTCTGTGCCATGTCGCCTCTCTTGTCCAGATTATACACGACAGCACTATTGGTGACATATAGGACACACGAAGCGGTGCCCGTCCATGGGCTGGCTCGCCCGAAGGCCCATGCCCTCGAAGGCTCCTCCAAATCCTTGATTCAGACCCCTCCAAATCCCCAGTTCGATCAACCTGCGATGCGTGACGCAGTGTCCGCCGACCCAGCGACGGCGCGGTCACGGCATTCGAGGTGAAGGCCGCAGCCCGTGTCGATCACAGCGATACACGCGGCCTGCGTGCGCTACGCGACACCCTCGGCGACGCATTCAATGCGGGCTTCGTGCTGAACACCGGCGAGTTGACGTACCGGCTCGACGACCGCATCATCGTCGCTCCGGCCGATCGCCTGCGGAGCACGTGACCGCGTCAAGAGCCGATCCGGCCAGCCGCTGTGCGCAGGCATCACGTGGAGCACGGTGGTGCTCTGTCGGCCGTACCTCCGCCGGAGTATCGTGGGGCGCAATCTTCCCCGCCTTTCAGGACGCCTCGCGCTTGACCTGGAATGGCGGGGCTTTTCTTTGTTGCCTCGACGACCTCGCTGGATGCTGCTCGGAACGCCGACAGGTTCTGGGCCTACTGGCAAGATTCGGTTGCAGACGCCTGCAGTTCCAAGGTGCGGTCTGGCGGCCTCTGCGGCGTTTCGCTGCCCGTTGTCGGGGAGCGATCTCCGGCCTTCCTTGCCTAGGTGCTTGGAATTTGTTGCTGTGCACACTTCGCAGTGTTGATGCATCCGCGCGCTTGTCACACCGTGCGTACATGATCTTCACAACGCGATTGGCGGTTCAGTGCCGCCGGCAAGGACACACAGATGACTGAGTTGACCTACGAGATGCTGCGGGACGCGGTGGCGGGTGGAGCGGTTGCGCTGCGCTCTGTGTTGAGCCTGCAGCCGGCTGACGGTGACGGCGGGAAGGTATTCCCGCCCACCTATTCCGTCGACAACAGGGCTGCATATGCGGAGGAGGAGCGGCGTGTAGGGGATCGGGTTGCCAAGACGGTGCTACTTGACTCTGTGGCTTCGCAGGCGAACCGCGCGGAGATGTCGCTGCTCGAAGGTTGGGAGGGCGGTGAGCTCAGCTTTCCCGTTGCCTATGTCGATTTCGCCGGTGAGGAAGGCGTGAGAGATATCGGCCGAATTACAGTGCTGGAGGCTCCGCATCGCATCGCGGATGCAATATTTCGTGACAGTCTCCTGGACGGCACACTGTTTCGCCTGTCAGATATAGGTCGCGCGATCACTGAGGCACATCCTCGCAATGCGACTGAAATGTTCCGTTATGCACCGACAGCGCTCTTGTTCGGTCAATGGGACTCGACGGGGCCTAAGAGAGGCCTCGGCGCAAAGTTCCAGCGGGCGTTTGTGTCGGAGATCGTCGGCCTCGATGCGGAGATCGGTACGAAGGTTGGCAGCCGCATCGACCCACTGCAGATCGGGAGGCTCGCTGGAGACAAGATTGCGTATAACCACGCCAACCCCGAGCAAGTCTGGACCTTCGATCCAAACGAGGCTGTCCAACTCAAGGGCGGAAAACCGGAACCAGCGTCTCGGGGAAGCAAGTCCGGGGAGGCTGGTCAGCCGTCCAAGATCAACCATGGCAACATCCCGCCTTCGATCGATCCGTTGACAGGGGGCGTGACGATCTCTGCGGCGCGCCAGACCACGGTGCTGTCACTGGCAGCGCTGCGCCGACTCAAGTTCGAGGACGAAAGTCGGGGTGCCGCTGTGGCCGCCCGAACTGCTGTTGCTGCATTGGGAGTTGCAGCGATCGCGTATGGCTACGAGATGGACTTCGATCTGCGTTCGCGGTGCTTGTTGATTCCCGAACATTCGCCGTCCGTTGAACTCGTCGGGCGGGATGGGTCCACACCGGAGATTGTCGCCATCGGTCGCGATTCGAGTGCGCAACTTGTAGAGAAGGCGGCCAATGCGGCAGCGGATGCGGGCCTCGGCTGGGCGACTGAGGAGATCCGGCTTGTCCCCGCACCCAAGCTGGTCGAGTTGCTTCGGCGCAGTCGCGAGGTCTCGGCACGCGAGGGTGCCGCGGAGTCGGTGTGATTGCCGTCGAAGTCACGCTGCTGACCGGTCGGTATGTGGCCACGGCACATCACGACCGCCGAGAACACGAGTGGCCGCCGCACCCGGCGCGCTTGTTTTCGGCGCTCGTGGCGACATGGGCCGACGCTGACGTTCCAGATGCGGATGAGAGGCACGCACTCGAATGGCTCGAAGGCCAGGCTGCGCCGGCGATTACAGCCTCTCCGTCCGCGGATGTTGCCGTTCGCCGCTCCGTGAGCCACTTCGTACCTGTGAACGACGCATCGGTCGTCGCAGGCGCGCAGTATCGGCGTCGCGACGAGCAGTTGGATGACCACCTCGACGAGTTCTACCGAGAACTCGAATCAGCTGGCGGCGAGGTAACGCGAGCGGTCGAGCGTTTGCGCGACAAGATCGACAAGGAACGCGATGTGGCGTCGATGGTCGATCCAGTTGGCGCTACCAATCCAAAGGCTGCAGTCGCGCTCCTCCCAGACGGCCGTGGCAAGCAGGAACGTCAGTTTCCATCCGTCACTCCTGAACGCTCCCAAGTGACGTTTTGCTGGGAGGCAGCCCCTCCATCGGACGTCACCGCTGCGCTTGACGCGCTGCTTGGCAGAGTGACCCGAATTGGGCACTCGTCATCGTTGGTGTCGTGCCGGTTGCTCCCGACTGCACCGGAGCCAACGATGCGGCCGGGAACAGGAACGACAATTTTGCGCTGTACTCAGCGCGGCCAACTTGCTGCTCTTGAGCAGATGTATGCGGCCCACGAGGGCACCCGGCCGCGGGCGATGCCGTTCGTCGGCGTCCGATACACCAATGTGGATACCAAAGGGGGTGCGGCGTCTGCCGTCGTGCGCCCAGATGTTGCTGGTGAGCTCGTTGTCTTCGAATTGCCGGGTGACAAACGCCACTTGCCGTTGACGCGCACCGTCGAATGTGCGGAGGCACTGCGCGGCGCCATCTTTTATCACGCAGATGACCCATTGCCAGAAGGTCTCAGTGGCCATCTGCCGGACGGCAGGCCGAGCCGTGATCCCCACATCGCGTTCTTGGCGCTGCCCAACGTCGGTCACAACCACGCAGATGGCCGACTCATGGGCATGGCCGTGATGCTGCCCGACGGGCTCGATGAAGCCGCGGCGCGCGCCGCCTTGCGCGCTATCGGCCTGTGGGAACGAGCCGAGCCGAATGGCCAGTGCCGACTGACACTTCTAGGCGGTGCCGTGCTTGATCTCCAGCGCAAACAACCTCCGTTCGAATTCAAGAGCCTCGAACCTCAATCATGGTCACGGCAGTCGCATGATTGGGCGAGTGCAACTCCGATTGCCTTGCCCAAGAATCCGGGGCGGCTGACGCAGGGCTCGCCAGCCGCCCGAGCGAAGGCTTGGGCCGCCGCCGAGGATCAGGTGCGGCAGTCGTGCGCTCACGTCGGTCTGCCTGAGCCCGCAACGGTCGCAGTTTCGCTTGATCCGCTCATGATCGGGGCCCGGCCAGCTGCTGCCTTTCCGGTCTTCGTGCAGGGCTCTCGACGAGGTGACGTGGTCCGTCGGCGGCTTGTGCATGCAACCCTGCGATTCGACGCAGAGGTCGAGGGCCCGGTCGTGCTGGGTTCCGGCAGGTTCCTTGGACTTGGCCTCATGCGACCGCTTCCGGCACGACGGACGTCGCCTGAGACCAGAGACGGGCGAGGCCAAGATGAGCGTTGAACCGCTGTCTGCCGATGACTTTGCTTCCTTCTTTGAGGCTGTCCACGATCAGCCGCCGTATCCGTGGCAGGTGCGCCTCACCGAGCAAGTGCTCACAGAGGAACGTTGGCCCGAGGTGATCGACCTCCCGACGGGTACTGGCAAGACTGCGGTGCTCGACACGGCGGTGTTTGCGCTCGCGGTCAAGCCCAAGGTTTTCCCGCGACGCGTTGTCTTCGTCATCGATCGCCGCATCGTCGTCGATCAGGTCTACGAGCGAGCCCAGCGCATCAGCCATTTGATCCGCATTGCGGACGGCGGCGTGCTTGACCGAATGCGCTCCGCCCTCGATGAGGTCGCCGCTGATGTAGACCAGCCCATTGGCGTCTCAGCGTTGCGCGGTGGCATCCCGCTCGACAACGAATGGGCCACTCGGCCCGATCAGCCGTGGGTGATGGTCTCCACCGTCGACCAGTTCGGTTCGAAGCTCTTGTTCCGTGGCTACGGCATTAGTTCAGTAATGCGGCCTGTCCATGCAGGACTGGCCGGTAACGATTGCTTGGTGATCCTCGACGAGGTTCACCTGAGCCGGCCGTTCTTGGCCACATTGCGCGATATCAAGTTGGAAGCGTCCAGCAACTCCTTTGACGCAACACTGCTGCCCAAAAGAGGCGGCGTCGTTGAGATGTCGGCAACTCCCCCTGGCGACGAGCGTCGTCGCTTCGTGCTTGATCCCGCCACGGACCTCGATGGCCCGGATGCAACGAGAAAGCGGCTCCGTCTCATCGCTCGTGCACCGAAGAGGGCCCGTCTGGTTCCGTTGCCGGGCAGCGCTCCGCACGCAGCCTTGCCGAAGGAGATCCTGCGCATCGTCCGGAAGGAACTCAAAGATCACGAACGAAGTGTCGGTGTCGTCGTGAATCGGGTGCGCACAGCACGAGAGGTGCAGAGCTCCTTGAGCGAGGCAGGTTTCATTGCGCATCTCATCACGGGTCGCATGCGCCCGCTGGACCGGGAGCGTCGACTCCGCGAGATCGCTGAGTTAGTCGATCCTGATGGCCGGAATCCTGAGGCAGATCGGACGGTCGTGGTAGCCACGCAGTCGATTGAAGTTGGCGCTGACTTCAGCTTCGATGCGCTTATCACTGAGGCGTGCCCACTCGACAGCCTCCGCCAACGGGTAGGTCGCCTAGACCGGCGCGGAACACTGGCACACGTCACGGGCCAACCGGCGCGCTGTTGGGTTCTCGGCTTGAAGTCCGATGTTGAGGGCGTGCGCCCCGACCCGATTTACGGTCAATCCGTCCGAGTCACTTGGCGTGAGCTATGCGAGCGCGTCGTCGAATCAGAGATTGATGTCGGCCCGGCGAGCGACAGGCTGAAGGATTTCCCCGTCGAAGCGAGGGCGCCAGCCGCGCAAGCACCGTTGTTGCTGCCCACGCACATTGAAGCGTGGGCGCAAACGTTTCCTGAACCACTTGTGCAGCCCGACATCAGCGACTTCCTGCACGGGTTCGTCGAGAGTCCTCCTGAGCCTGAGGTCTCAATCGTCTGGCGCTGGGACCGAAGCAGTGACGCATTGCGGTTGGTGCCACCGCGCCCAGCGGAGCACTTGTCGGTGCCGATGTCGGCGGCACGAGCATGGCTACGCGGTGCCGACGAGACGCCGACGGCGGATGTCGGCACACCCGCCCCGCAAAGCAGACCGACTCGTGCGGGTGATGAGACTGCAAGTACAGCAAGCAATCTCGTTTGCCGATATTGCGGCGGGGACGAAATCTTCGAGGAAGTTGAAATCAACGAAGTGCGGGCCGGTGACGTTCTGCTCGTCGATCCAGCGCAAGGTGGCCTGACCGCTGGCACTTGGGATCCTCAGCCTGCGAAAGTCGCCAGGACCGAATCCGGTGCCGACATTCACCATGGCGCAACCGACGCGGCGGTCCATGACCTGGGCGATGAGGCTCAATGGGCGTACGGTCGGCGACGCACGTTACGACTCAGCGACGGTCTGCGTTTGCAGCTCCAACGCCGGCATGGTGACGACGTTGCGGAAATGCCGGGGCCTATCAGCGAGGCGGCGGCAGAAGAGGCCCAACACGCGGCACTATCGAAGAAGCAGCAGGTGCAGGCGTGGGCTCGCAACGTCCTGCAAGTCGCGGACTCGCAGCCAGCCGATAGCGGCTCATTGCCTGCGTGGTTGGCTGGCGGACACCCTCGGCCGCTCGACGACGCGGAGGTCGCGAACGGTCGCCGTAACGGCGTGCTGCAAGAACAACTCGGAATGCTGCGGTGGCTTGCAGAGGCAGACGAGCGTGAATTCAGCGTCGAGTTGGTGACGCCAAGATCTTCGAGAGTCGCCACTCCGTCGGGACAAGCTCGGCTCGAGGACTACTTCGTGGTCGTCGAGCGTTCCGTGGATGTCGCGACGCTCGGAACCGGTGGTAACGATGCGTCGCTGACAGGTACCGGCGTCCTTCTGGAGAACCACCTCTCGGGAGTCGGCGAGCGTGCGGCGGCATTCGGGCATCGCCTCGGACTTTCAGATTCGTTGATTGCAGATTTGCGGCGTGCCGGCGAGTTGCACGACCTCGGCAAGGTAGACAGCCGATTCCAGGCGCAGATGGTCGGCCATGATCGCGTCCGTCTAGCGATGCAGGACAAGCCGCTCGCGAAGTCACTGCCTTCCGCGCGACCTCGTCCTCACCTCTGGCCACCCGTGCGCCACGAAGTCGCGAGTGTGGCAATGGCTCAGTCAGCCCAGGAGTTCATGGCAAGTTGCCACGATCCCGACCTCGTGCTGCATCTCGTGGCAACTCATCACGGGCAGGGTCGTCCCCTGCCCCGAATCGTCTCGGACGATTGCCCGCAGGACTTGGCCTATGAGGTTGACGGCACGAGACTGTTCGCGCACACGAACTTCAGCGAGACGCCGTTGGCAACCGAGATGGCCGATCGTTTCTGGCGCCTGAGCGCAAAGTACGGGCACCACGGCCTCGCGTGGCTCGAAGCAATTCTCCGTCTCGCTGATCACCGGCAGAGTGCCCAAGAAGCTCAGGATGCGGTTGGAGCAGACCGGGGGTTCGTCGATGCCTGAGTTGCAACTATTGGGACTGGCTGGCAACAATCCTCTCGGCTTTCTGGCGGCGCTCGGAGCCCAAGCCGCCGCTGAGCATGTAGGGCAATCGGCGTCGCTTCGTTGGACCGATGATCCGGTTCCGCATGCGGTGTTGGTTGTTGACGTCAGTGTCGAGGCGATTGCCGCGACGGCACTTGCGTCAGCACAGCGTTGGCTGGAAGGCCCGGTGCTGGCTGCAACGGTCGACCAGAAGCTCAAGCTCAGCCCAGCAGCGATCACCCAATACCTTTGCGACGCACGTTCCAGTCCGGCGGTGGGCGTACTCGCGATGTGCCTGGTAGCGGAGAACAGTCTCGACAACAGCGGCAAGGCGAAACCGTCGGACTTCTATTTCACGGCAGGCCAAATGAAGTTCGTCTCGATGGCCCGCGAGATTCTCGGAGGCGTCACCAGCGAGGAACTTGTCGCGGACATGACGCTTCCTTGGTCGTATGCGAGCACTCGCCCCTCGCTGATGTGGGACGTGGTCGACGATCGTGTCTACGCGCTTAGTTCGGCGAATCCGTCGTCCGACAAGAAGCTCACCAATCCAGGAGCAGAGGCGCTCGCGTTGTTGGGCCTGAGCCGGTACCCCTGCTTTCGTTCTGCCAGCGGCACTGCTACACAGGGATGCTTCGGGAGCTGGAAGCGCGGCAGCTTCACGTGGCCGCTATGGGGTCGGCCCGCGACTATCGGCGTAGTGAGGTCGTTGCTGGCTCACGCATCGGCGCCCGAGCCGAGCAATAGCGAATCGGAACGACAGTTTCGACACCGCGCTGACCAGTACCGCGGCTGGGGCATCACAAGGGTCATGCAGTCCCAGATTCGCCGCAGTGATCAGGGCGGCTACGGCACTTTCGGCCCACCGAGGGTGATCTGGCAACGTGACTGAAGTACCCGATCTCGTTCCGGCCCGGATGGTCAATGAATTCGTGTACTGCCCGCGATTGTTCTACTTGGAGTGGGTCCAGAGTCGTTTTGAGGACAGCGCCGATACGGTTCATGGCCGATACGTGCATCGCAGCGTGGACCAGGGCGGCGGCCGCATGGGCGGATCCACGGAGGACGATCCGGTAAACAATGCGCGCTCGGTACTCGTCAGTTCTGAGCGGCTCGGGCTCATCGCCAAGACCGACATCGTCGAGGGCTTCGACGGAAGGGTCGTTCCTGTCGAGGTCAAACGCGGCCGGCCTCCCAAGCACGGACCCGCATGGGAGCCGGAGCTTCTGCAGCTGGCTGCTATCGGTCTGATCTTGCGCGACGAGGGCTACGACTGCGGCGAGGGCCAGTTCTACTTCGCATCGTCCCGTGAGCGCACGACCGTCGAGTTCGACGACCGGCTCATGCAGCGCACGCTCGATGTCGTGGAGCGACTGCGCGGCGTAGCGGCTTCAGATGATCCGCCACCGCCTTTGGTGAACAGCCCCAAGTGTCCGCGCTGCTCGCTGGTCGGAATCTGCCTGCCCGATGAAACCAACTTCCATACCGGCCGCGTCGAGGGCACTCCGCGGCGACTCACTCCACGCGATTCGGCGACCCGCCCGCTGTATGTGACCGAGCAGGGTGCCCGGCTCGGTATCAGCCAACGTCGGGTACAAGTCAAGGTCAACCGTGAAGTGGTTCGCAGCGACCGCCTCATCGACGTCTCGCAGATCAACCTCAGCGGGAACGTGCAAATATCCACGCAGTTGCTGCACGCGGCGTTCCGCGAGGACATTCCGGTGTGCTGGTTCAGCTACGGAGGATGGTTCCAAGGGATGGCGCATGGCATGCCGTCCAAGCACGTGGAACTGCGGCGGCGCCAGGTTGCGGTGGCAGCCCAGGCCGGCTTGCCGCTCGCCCGGCAGATGGTCGTCGGCAAGATCCGCAACTCCCGAACGCTGCTCATGCGCAATTCCCGCGAACCGGTGGAAGCGGCCGTCCAGCAGTTGAAGGAGCTTGCCGCGAAGGCTGACGTAACCGATTCGATCGAGTCGCTGCTCGGCATCGAGGGCGCAGCGGCTCGTTCGTATTTCGGCAGCTTCGCATCCATGCTGAAGGATGACCATCTCGGGACGTTCGACTTCGATGGGCGCAACCGACGGCCGCCGCGAGACCCGGTCAACTGTCTGTTGTCCTTCCTGTACGCCTTGTTGGTCAAGGACCTCACCGCGGTCGTCTTGTCCATCGGCTTCGACCCGTACTTGGGCGTCTACCACCGTCCCAGGTTCGGGCGGCCCGCACTCGCACTTGATCTGGCCGAGGAGTTCCGTCCCATCATCGCCGAGTCGGTTGTCATCAACGCCGTGAACAACGGCGAGGTGACCAAGAATGGCTTCGTCATACGAGCTGGGGGAGTCGCACTCGAGCAAGCGGCACGTCGAGCCGTGATCGCTTCGTATGAACGGAGGCTCGACCACCAGGTCACTCATCCCACTTATGGATACAAGATCACCTACCGACGTGTGCTCGAAGTTCAGGCCCGGATGCTCGGGGCCTGCATGCTCGGTGAGATTCCTGAGTACGTCCCGTTCACTACGAGGTAGGTTCATGAGCGGTCGTCGCCGATACTTGGTTTCCTACGACATCAGCGATCCGAAGCGTCTCAGACGGGTGCACAAGGCGATGAAGGCATATGGTTGGCCGATGCATTACAGCGTGTTCATCAGTGATCTCGACGACATCGAGTTGATCGATCTCAAAATGGAGCTTGGAGAAGCCATCCATCATGGCGAGGACACAATTGCATTCATCGACCTCGGGAAGCCAACAGAGCGAGGTCAAGAGTGCTTCGACTTCCTCGGTAACGCGCCACCACTACCCCAATCTGGACCAGTCATCGTCTGATGCGAGCGGTCCGGTCAGGCCTCGATGCCCGGGGAGCGCTCGCACCCCGTAAGTACGGGCCATTTCTGCACCTTGACAATCGAATACCACGCTTCTCGCGAGCGCCCCGAACCGGAGCGCTCGCAACTGCTCGCGAAACCGCTGGTCAGCCCCGGTAGATATCGAGAGCTGTCTGGCGGATCAATTGATCCGCCCTTCATTGAAGCGACCGGCTCGCCGTTCACTTCGAACGTGATGACTTGTCTGGCGGATCAATTGATCCGCCCTTCATTGAAGCCTGTCCCTGTCAGCCGTTTTCGAGCGCTGGACTCAGTCTGGCGGATCAATTGATCCGCCCTTCATTGAAGCGCTGATCGTTGTCTCGATCCGATCCATCCGCTCGGTGTCTGGCGGATCAATTGATCCGCCCTTCATTGAAGCCGCCTCAGCATCGCCGCGTAGGTGCGCCGGTCGTCGGTCTGGCGGATCAATTGATCCGCCCTTCATTGAAGCTAAGTAGCAACGCCTTTAGCAATGTGGCACCTAGCAGTCTGGCGGATCAATTGATCCGCCCTTCATTGAAGCTTGAAGTAGTAGCTGCGATAGGAATTGCGAAGCGCCGGTCTGGCGGATCAATTGATCCGCCCTTCATTGAAGCGCGCGTGCGCGTGCGGGCGCAGTTTTGCCCCTAGCGTCTGGCGGATCAATTGATCCGCCCTTCATTGAAGCGTGAGGACGCTGCCGTAGTCGCACCGTGCGCGGTAGTCTGGCGGATCAATTGATCCGCCCTTCATTGAAGCTCGCCATGACGGTCGTCGCCGTTCGCCATCTCACCGCAGTCTGGCGGATCAATTGATCCGCCCTTCATTGAAGCACCCATCTGATGATCGGGTCCAGCTCTGCGCTGGAGTCTGGCGGATCAATTGATCCGCCCTTCATTGAAGCCTCAACGAACACCGCGTGACGGCACGTCGGGTCCATGGTCTGGCGGATCAATTGATCCGCCCTTCATTGAAGCTGGTTCAGCAGGCCGTTCGGCTCCTCGCTCATCGAGTGTCTGGCGGATCAATTGATCCGCCCTTCATTGAAGCGTGTACGCCTGGCACGGCGGCGAGGCGTGCACGGCGTCTGGCGGATCAATTGATCCGCCCTTCATTGAAGTTGTTTTGGCGTAGTTGCGGACGTGGCCGTGGCGTTGTCTGGCGGATCAACTGATCCGCCCTTCATTGAAGTTACAGCGCCGCGGACGACGGTCTCGCTCAGCCGTGGGTCTGGCGGATCAATTGATCCGCCCTTCATTGAAGTAGCGTGAACGTCGCTGCGATGATCTGGCCGGGCTTGTCTGGCGGATCAATTGATCCGCCCTTCATTGAAGTGGGCTGCCCGCCGGCGAGTCGCTGTTCCGCGCTCCGTCTGGCGGATCAATTGATCCGCCCTGCATTGAAGGGAGGACCTGGGCGTCGAGTTCCTCTTCGTGGACGAGTTTGGCGGATCAGTTAAGCCGCCCTTCCTTGAAGCTCGTAGTAGGTGCCGGCGTCCTTGTCGGTGTCGTCGTTTGGCGGGACAGTTGGCCTGCCCTTCATTGAAGCACCTGCGTGAACACCGGTTGGCTGGCTCCTCGAGAGCGTTTGGCGGGTCGATTGGCCCGTCCTTCATTGAGCACTGGTGAGCTGCGCGCCGCTTCCTGCTCTTGGATGTTGCTCGAGGCGGGGGATCCCTCTTGGGTCGAGAGCAGGCGTGACGACGGGTTGGCCTCCGTCGCGAGCTATGGACCATCGGCTACGCGTTCGCCGGTGAGGTTCGCCTCACTCACACAACCCAAACCGAGTGTCACTGTTGGGTTTGCCGGCGCCTTCTGCCAGGGGGTTACGGTCCGGTTCCATGCTCGACGGTGACTCCACCAGACTTGTGGCCTTGTGCCTGTTGTCAGACGTGTCGCGTCGAGTGTGGGGCCGGCAGGAGCGCTCCTGTCTTGAAGGGAGCCTGACTGTCTCGACTCGGTTGTGACGAAGCGCCCCTGCCGTTCCCGGACCCACCGGAGTTTCACTTCCAGCAGGAGCACAGCATGACACCGCCAGTCGGGGGAATCGACCCCCACCAGGACACCTTCACCGCAGGGATCGTCGACCATCGCGGCGTCGAGATCACCCACGAGACGTTCGACAACACCGCCGCCGGGTACGGCGAAGCGATCGATCTGCTCGACGCTCACGCCGTCTGCCGGGTCGGCGTGGAGGGATCAGCCAAGTGGGGAGCGCACGTCGCGATCGCGCTCACAGCAGCCGGGTTCGACGCCCGCGAGGTGCCGGCGTCGCGCTCAGCGGCCCAGCGCCGCTCGCGTCAGCTGGGCAAGACCGACGCTGTCGACGCGGTCGCCTCGGCCCGGGCGCTGTTGGCCGAGCCGACGCTGGGACCCGTCCAGACGCTGGAGGTCTATGACCCTGCCGTGGCCGAGATCGAGGCTGTGCTCGAGCACCGTCGGGCCCTGGTGGCCGCACGCACGCTGGGTTTGCACCATGTCGCGGACCAGATCTCCAAGCTGCCGACCGAGATACGCGACCAGCTCACCACGAACGGCAAGATCGAAGCCCGGCTGCGCCGCCTCGAACACATCGACCCCGACACCTGCTCGACCCCCGCCGGCAAATATCGGCTCGAATGGCTCCAGGCGTTCATCGGCCAGGACCGCACAGCTCGCCGCGAGATCCGCCGCCTCGAGCGCCTCATCGACGAGCTGCTCGACCGCCACGGCACCACCCTGCGCGACGAACCAGGCATCGGCCCGATCTCAGCTGCCACGCTGCTGTGCGAGGTCGGCGACCCGACCCGGTTCGACCGCGAGTCCAAGTTCGCCCGCTGGTGCGGCACCGGCGCCGTCGCCCTGTCATCAGGCGAAGGCGCCGCCAGCCCCGTCAAGCACCGGCTCGACTTCAGAGGCAACCGGCGCATCAACAGCGTGCTGCACGTCGCGTCGGTCACCCAGCAGCGCAGCCAGCCCCAAGCGATTGCCTACCTCGCCAAAAAAGCCACCGAAGGCAAGACCCGACGCGAAGCCAGACGAGCCCACAAACGCCAACTCGCCAACCGCGTCATCCGACGAATGTGGCGCGACGAACAGACCCAAAAACAGTCGCACGCACTCGCCGCTTGACAAGGGAGCGTCTGACAGACCCGGCAGCGCTCTCGAACGTGAAACCGTTCGGGGGCGCTGCTGTTTCCTAAGCGCTGGTCGGGCGCTGATTCCGGCTTGCCGAGGTCTGCAGCCTCGACCGTGCCTTATCCGGGCGGTTCAAGAAGCAAGCGCACGCGCAACGGCGTTGACGATGCGTTCGGCTACATCGGCTGCTGCGCGGACATGAGTCGCGTTGAGCTTCCTGGAAGCAAAGTCCCCGTACTCTGCAAGCGCCCGATCCTGGCGGATCTCGTTCGCATCGACGAGGTCGCTCACGGAAATGGACCCTGCCAATTCGCGCCTGGCGTAGTCAATTGTCAATCGGTGGGCGCCTTCGCCACCGCGTACTCGGAGCCCGTTTGCCGACATGTGCCCAACCACGGCCTTGCGGATGGCGTCGTGACATGCGGAAATGGCGAGGGTTGTGTCGCTCTCAGCGAGTTTGCGCGCCGATACGACGTGTCGTCTGGCGTCGTTGATGTGTTCGCCAGCCGCTCCCATGTTGGCCTTGACTCGTTCAATCCGACGGGTCGCGATCGCTTCAGCGAGCCAGTCAGACGCCACGCTCGACTTCTAGCATGATCGGCGCTAGGGGCTGCTCTCGAATATGAGCGACGAACGGTTCCGGCGAAGGGGAGTCCCAGCTCTCACGGTCGATCACGATGGGGTTGACCTCTACCCGCAGATCTTCTTCGACGTCACGGCATGCCGCGCGAACTGCCCGCAGCGGCGCCTTGCCAATCACAGCGACATCGATGTCGTTCGGAAAGGTGCCCGGCTCGCCGACATAGCGGCTTGCCCACGAGCCGTAGACAAACGCATCGTCCACACCCTTCACACAACCCAGAGCGCCGCCGAGGCGCCCCAACACGCCGACAGTCTGGAGCAGTATGGAGCGGAGTTCCGGGGCCCACGGCAGTTCCCAATTGGGGCGGACGAGCCTGTTGCGGCCCAACAGTCGGGTGACCAGGAGCCCGTGCTCTTCGAGTCGTGCCACTTCCCTGCTCACCGTGGCTTGCGCGACGCGTGCCCGTTCGGCGATTGCCCCGATAGTGAGTTCGTTTCCAGTGCCGGCGAAGAGAACCCCGAGTATCCAGAGCTGCTGATCTGACCTGAAGAGCGGTGCCAGAGCCGGCGCTGATCTACTCATAATCTCGATTATATCATTGAGAGTGTGGATATAAGAGGATCGGCTGAATTCGACACACCCGGCGGGGCCAGGCGAGGCGGTGCGGCCACCGGCGACGGCCGGCTATTCCAGCGGGAACGGCAGTTGGAGCCACCAAGGGCGGTCGACGGGGTCGATGCTGCTCACCCACTTGACCCACCAGAAGCCCCGCCTTCCAGGCACCACCAGCCGCACTGGGGAGCCGTGTCCGCGGCGCAGCGGCTCACCGCCGTAGCCGACGGCCAGGTACAGGTTGGCAGCGTCGCGAGCGGGGAAAAGGCGGCTGTAGCCGGTCAGCGACGTGACCTCCAACGTGGGCGCGTCCACCGACGGCAACAGCTCTGACAGCGGCACCGCGTCCCACGACTGGCGGCTCCACCACCCACCGGTGCAGTCGAGGTCGGCCGTCACCGGCGCAGCCCGGGCCCCCAAGGTGTCGAGCGCCACCGGCTCGCCTGCGACGGTCAGTTCCCAGTCCGATGCGACTACTCGGGGCGACTGGTCGTTGAGCCACATGGTCGTTGGCATCTGCGACGGGTTGAACGAAGCGATCTCGTGTGAGCCGGTGAATCGCCGGTTGTCGCCCACCGCCAGCTGCTGAATCCAATACACCGCTCCAGCGGCTGCCAGTGCGATGCCCCCGCCGATCAGTGCCCTGCGGTCGAGGTCGACCACTTTCGGGCGACCCGGTCGGCTGACGATATGCCACACCAGCAGGGGGGCCAGCAGAGCGGCCAGCAGAACATGGGTCCACAGCGCCGACCAGTAGCCCACCCCGTGCCACAGCCCGGTGGCGTGGAGGACGCCGAGCACGACCGTGGCAGTGACCAATGCTCCCAGCAGCATCGACAGCCACCGGGTAGCGCGGCGCCGCTTCAGCCCGGAGCGCACCGAGCCTCGGAGCTTGGCCGGGGCCAGCGCCAGCAGGCTCAGGCCGGCGAGGGCGTGCATGACCGTCAACCAGCGAGCCCAGCCGGTGCCCACCGCCCAGGACGCCAGCCCGGACCCGGCCGCCACTGTCGCCGCGACAGCCAGCAGCAGGTCCACCCGCCGCGCAGTGAGCCAATTGCCAAGTCTCATGTCATGCCGATCGAGGTCCGCCACTGTTTGGGCGCTGGCGCCGCCGAACGGTTGCCAGCGCCACGCAGCTCGCACTCAGTCTCGGCGCCTGAGATAGCCGACAGGGGCGACGGCGGTTGAACCGCCGCCACCCCGTTTCGGTCTGGTGAGTGCGCGAGTGGTTACTCGCCGCCGGGAAGCAGTTCGACGGTGACTCGCTGCCAGCCGTCACCCACGACGTCGATGCCGGCCTCCCGCAGATTCGCCACTGCCTCTTCGGCAATGTCGGTGCGGTAGGCGCCGTCGGTGGGAGTCGAGGCCAGGATGCCTTCGCTGGTCGCCACCTCGACGGTCTGCGCCCACAGGTCAGGATCCATGATGCCTGCGCCCAGTGGCGATGGCCAGATCAATGCGCTGATCTCGTTCATCTGCCATGTCTGGTGCGATTCGCCCAGCGTCGGGACATTGTCGAGCACGATCTGCACGCACTCGGCGGGGTTGTCCCGGCAGTGGATCCAGCCTCTCAGCGACGCCTCAACGAACCGGACAGCCGCATCGCGGTAGGCCGGATCATCGTCGAGGCGGTCGGCGTCTGCCCACAGAGCGTCCTGCAGCATCGCTGTTCCCACGTCATTCCAGTTGATGACGTTGAGGTCCTCGGGCTGGAAGAGCTCGCCGGTGGCGGGGTTCTCTGTCTCGAGCACTTGGGCGTACTCGTTGTAGATCATGGCCTGCGCCGCGTCGATCTGTCCATCGATCAGAGCCAGCATGTCGAAGTTCTGCTGCACCAGCTGAACGTCGGAGTCCGGGTCGAGCCCGTTCTTGCGAAGTCCCGCCAGCAGCTCGAACTCGTTGCCGAATCCCCAGTTGCCGACCGTGCGGCCCTCGAGGTCGCCGACCTCGCTGATGCCGGAGTCGGCGAAGGACACCTGCAAGGTGGCGCTTCGCTGGAACACCTGGGCAATGTTGGTGATGTTGGCACCCTCTTCCCGGGGCACCAAACCTCTCGGCACCCATGAGACCGCGAATTCGGCGGCGCCTGAGTCCAGAACCGAGGCCGGCACGATGTCAACACCGCCCTCGAGGATCTCCACGTCGAGCCCGACATCTTCATAGAAGCCGAGCGCTTGGGCCGCGTAGTAGCCGGCGAACTGTGCCTGCGTGAACCACTGCAGCTGCAGCGACACTTCGGAAATGGGCTCGAATTCGGGCTCATCGGTTGCGTCATCGCTGCCGGTGCAGGCCGCGGTTAGTAGGCCGAGTGCCAGCAGCGGTGCCAGCGCCCGTATCAACGTTTTCTTAACCTTCATAATTCCCCCCTGTTAGGTTCCCCAATGGGATCTCACGCTGAACGATCACCTCATGCCGCCTTCCGCGCTGCGAAGTACCACGGCATGATCAGCCGTTCGAGCACCGCAGCAATCGCGTACAGGCCGATGCCCACCAGCGATCCGGCCAGCACCGCCGCCCAGGCGTCGTCGTAGCGGGTCAGTCCGGCCGAGTTGGTGATGACGTTGCCAAGCGCGTCCTGGCGGCCGCCGAAATACTCGGCCACGATGGCCGCGATCACCGCCAGCGACGTGGCGAGCTTGAGCGCAGTGAAGAAGTACGGCATCGCGTTCGGGATGCGCACTTCGCGCATGATCCTCCACTTGCCGGCGCCGTAGGACTCCATGAGCTCGACCTGGCTGGGCTCGGGCTGCCCGAGCCCCCGGGTCGTGTTGATGAACACCGGGAAGAAGACCAGTACGACCACGACGGCCTGATTGGAGCGGGGCGACAGAATCCCGAACCAGGCGTTGAAGATGGGTGCCAGCGCGATGATCGGCACCGCGTTGACGGCAACAGCCAGCGGTGTGATCGTCTCGTGGGCCGAACGAAAGGCTGTGACGAGCACGGCGGCCGTCGCTCCCGCCAGGACCCCAGCGAGGAGTCCGGTGACGATGATGAAACCGATGATGCCGGTCGCTGTCGCAATCGTGCCGAAGTTCTCGGCCACCGCACTGCCGATGCGCGAGGGCGGCGGGAGCACGAAGCCGTCAGGGCTGATCACTGCCAGGAGTGCCTCCCAGCCGCCGAACATGATCAGCGCGGCCACCATCGGAGGCAGCCATGAGCGAAGCAGCGCCTTTGCCGCGGTCACGAGGTGTGACCTGCGCGCAGTGCGTTTCGCACTGCCGTCACGTTGGCGAAATAAGCCGGGTTGTCGCGGGTTGCCTCGCTGCGCTCCCCAAGGTCGGTGTCGATGACAGCGGAGATCTTCCCCGGACGGGGCGACATGACCACCACCCTCGTGGACAGGAAAACCGCCTCGCTGATGGAGTGGGTCACGAAGATCACAGTGGTCTGTGTCTCGGTCCAGATCCGCAGCAGCTCGTTCTGCATGTGCTCGCGGGTCATCTCGTCGAGGGCGCCGAACGGTTCGTCCATCAACAGCAGCTTCGGATCGAACGACATCGCCCGAGCGATGGCGACGCGCTGCTGCATGCCGCCAGACAGCTCCGCCGGGTGGTACCTCGCGAACTCGCCCAGCTTCACCAATTCGAGCATTTCGGCTGAGCGCTGCCGACGGTCGGCCGCTTTCCAGCCCATCAGCTCGAGCGGCAGCTCAATGTTGCGCGACACGTTGCGCCAGTCGAACAGACCTGCCCTCTGGAACACCATCGAGTAGTCGCGGTCGAGACGGGCACGGTCGGCTGGCTTGCCGTTGACCTTGACCGACCCGTCGCTCACGTCGATCAGTGCAGCGATCAGCCTCAGCAGGGTGCTCTTGCCGCAGCCGGACGGGCCGATCAGCGTGACGAAGTCGCCGGAGCCGATCCGGAGATCGATGTCGGTGAGTGCGACGACCTCGTTGGGGCGCCCCGGGTTGAACACCTTGGAGACGCCCTCCACCTCGACGGCTGCCGCACCGTCGAGGTTGTCCATGTCGCCCGCACCGCTCATGTGCCCACAACTCATGTGACAGACTCCCGGCCCTTGCGTCCCACGAGCGCGTACTCGACGGACGAGATCACCGAGAAAACGACGACCCCGAGAACCGCCGCCCCCAGCACGGCCACATAGAGGCGCTCGGGCCCTGTCGTGTAGCGCTGGGCCTCCAGCAGCACCCGGCGGCCCAGACCGCCCTTCACCCCGGCAGAGATCTCGCCCACGATGGCGCCCACGACGCTGGCTGTCGCCGCAATCTTGAACGCAGCGAACAGGTAGGGCAGCGACGCCGGCAAGCGCAGCCGCCACAGCGTCTGGCCCCATCGCGCCGCGTAGGAGTCCATCAGCTCGAGGTTCTCGGGCCGGGGGGACAGCAGGCCTCGCAGGCCGTTGATCGTCACCGGGAAGAAGGTCAGGTAGGTGGCGATGACCGAAACCGACATCCAGTCCTGCCACTCGAAGGGCAGGAAGTCCAAGCTCTTGCGGCCCCAGATCACGATGATGGGCGCGATGGCGATCAGCGGGATGGTCTGGCTGGCGATGACGTGGGGCACCAGCGCGCGCTCCAAGCGCCCCGACGTGGTGAGCACGATGGCGATGCCCAAGCCGACCAATACCCCGATGGCGAACCCCACCGCTGCCTCTCGCAGAGTAAAGGCGGCTTCGGTGGCGATGATCGTCCAGAAGGCTTGGCCCGTGCCCCTGGGCTCAGCGAAGATCCCCGAGACGATGTCGGTCACCGGCGGCATCTTGAGGTCGTTGGTCTCGGGCAGGAACGACCCGATCACAGGCCAGCTGGACTGACCGTCGTCAATGGCTGTTCCCACCTTCTTGTAGGCGGTATAGGCAAGGCCCAGCAGGCACACGAAGAGGGCCAGCACAACCACCTGCCGCAAGGTTTGGCGGACGCGGGCGCGGCGGCGCTCGCGGGCCGCCTGCTGTCGAAGAAACTGGTCTCGGACGATCGGGTCGATCGTCGCCGGGGCAGTGGTGTCCGCTTGCACGACGCGCCGGTCAGGTTCCCAGCGCCGGAATGATCTGCTGGCCGTAGGCGCTCAGTGTCTCATCTTTGGCGTCGTGCATCAGGTAGATGGCGAACTGGTCAACGCCCAGTTCGCGCAGCTCGGCGAGCCGGGCGATGTGGCTGCTGGCGTCGCCGAGAATGCAGAAACGGTCGATCACGTCGTCGGGGACGAAGTCAGTGTGGACGTTGCCGGCCTTGCCGTGCTCGGCGTAGTCGTAGCCCTCGCGCCCGGAGATGTAGTCGGTGAGTGCTTGAGGCACCCCGCCACCGGTGTCGCCGTAACGCTCCACGAGGTCGGCCACATGATTGCCGACCATGCCCCCGAACCACCGGCACTGATCGCGCTGATGGGCGAGGTCGTCGCCGACGTAGGCAGGCGCGGCGACGCAAATGTAGAGGTCGTCGGGATTGCGACCAGCCTGCGCCGCGGCCCGCCGGACGGCGGCAACGGTCCACTCGGTGATCTGAGGGTCAGCCAGCTGCAGGATGAAGCCATCGGCCTGCTCGCCGCAGAGCTGCAGCGCCCGCGGCCCGTATGCGGCCATCCAGATGTCGAGCCGACTGCCCGCCGACCACGGGAATTGCTGCCGCGTGCCGTTGTATTCGACCTCGCGGCCCTCGGCCAAGCCCTTGATGACCTTCATCGACTCGGCCAGCGTGGCGAGGCTGGTGGGGGCGTGCCCGAGCACTCGCATGGCCGAGTCGCCCCGGCCGATGCCGCATACCGTGCGGTTGCCGAACATGTCGTTGAGCGTGGCGAACATCGAAGCGGACACCGTCGGGTTCCGGGTGCCCGGGTTGGTGACCATCGGGCCGACGACCATGCGATTCGTGGCCGACAGCATCTGGCTGTAGATCACGTACGGCTCCTGCCACAGCACGTGGCTGTCGAACGTCCACCCGTAGGAAAAGCCCAAGGTCTCAGCCCGCCGGGCCAGGTCGATCACTCGCCACGCGGGAGGATCCGTTTGCAGAACAACGCCAAAATCCATGTTCTCAGTCCTCCGATCTGATCAGCGGGAATTGCGTGTGGTCGAGCTGGGTCCTGGCGTCGCCTCCTATTGCAGGTATTGGCAGAGGCCCCGGGGCAGGTAGTGCCCATCGCCGGCGCGGCCCAGGTACTGGCCGTCGTCGATGATCCTGCGGCCCCGCGAGAACACGGTGTCGACGTGGCCGGTCACCTCGACACCCTCATACGCCGAGTGGTCGATGTTCATGTGATGGTTGTCGACGCTGACGGTCCACCGCTTGTCGGGGTCGTAGATCACGACGTCGGCGTCGGAACCCGCCGCGATGATCCCCTTGCGGGGGTACAAGCCCATCATGCGGGCCGGAGTGGTGGCGCACAGCTCGACCCAGCGAGCCAGGCCGATCTCGCCGGTGACCACGCCCTGGTAGATCATGTCCATGCGGTGCTCGACGCCGCCGATGCCGTTGGGAATCGCCCGGAAGTCGCCGAGCCCCAGCTCCTTCTGCTCCTTCATGCAGAACGGGCAGTGGTCGGTGGACACGACGGCCAGGTCGTTGGTTCGCAAGCCCTTCCACAGTGCGTCCTGGTGGCCTTCGGCCCGTGAGCGAATGGGTGTCGAGCACACGTAGGCAGCGCCCTCGAAGCCCGGTCGGTTGAGGTGCTCCTCCAGGCTGAAGTGCAGGTACTGCGGGCAGGTCTCGGCGAAGACATTCATGCCGGCGTCGCGTGCGAGCGCCACCTGCTCCAACGCCTCGGCCGCCGACAGGTGCACGATATACAGCGGCGATGCCCCCACCTTGGCCAGCTGGATTGCCCGGTGGGTCGCCTCGGACTCCAGCTCGGGGCGCCGCACGTAGCCGTGGGTGACCGGAGCGGTCTCGCCCCGCTCGAAGGCCTGCGCGGCCAGCACGTCGATGGCCAAGCCGTTCTCGGCGTGCATCATGATCAGCCCGCCATTGCCGGCTGCCTGCTGCATGGCCCGCAGGATCTGTCCGTCGTCAGCGAGGAACACTCCCGGGTAGGCCATGAACAGCTTGAAGCTGGTGATGCCCTCGTTGACCAGCAGGTCCATTTCCTTGAGCGAGTCATTGTCGACGCCGCCGATGATCATGTGGAAGCCGAAGTCCACAGCGCAGTTGCCTTCGGCCTTGGCCATCCAGGCGTCGAGGCACTCACGCACGTTCTCGCCGGTCTTCTGCACCGCGAAGTCGACGATGGTGGTGGTGCCACCCCAGGCCGCGGCCCGCGATCCGGTCTCGAATGTGTCGGAGGCATAGGTGCCGCCGAACGGCAGCTCCATGTGGGTGTGCACGTCCACCCCGCCGGGCACCACCAGCCGTCCGGTGGCGTCGATGACTTCGGCGCCGTGGGTGGCCGCAACTGCGATGTCGCTGCCTGGTTGCAGAACGGCCACGATCTTCTCGCCGTCTATGAGCACCTCGGCCGGATCTGCACCGGTCGAGCTGACAACGGTGCCTCCCTTGATCAGCGTCGCCATCGTCGTGTCCCCCTGTGCGGCTAGCTCAGCGTTGTGGCGGTGTAGTCGGTGATCCGCGTCAGGATCGCCCGGTTCAGGGCGCCGTCAGCGACCCGTAGGAGTCGGGGCGGCGGTCCCGGTAGAAGGCCCACTGGTTGCGGACCTCGTCGATCATCTCGAGGTCGAGCTCGCGCACCAAGAGCTCTTCGTCCCGGTCCGATGCGGCCGTCTCCACGATCTGGCCCCGCGGGTTGGCGAAGTACGACGTCCCGTAGAAATCGTTGTCGCCCAGCGGCTCGACGCCGACCCGGTTGATGGCCCCGACGTAGTACATGTTGGCCGCCGCGGCGGAGGTCTGTTCGAGCTGCCACAGGTAGGCGGACAGTCCCCGGCTGGTGGCGGAGGGGTTGAAGACGATCTCCGCTCCGGCGAGCCCGAGTGCCCGCCAGCCTTCGGGGAAGTGGCGGTCATAGCAGATGTAAACCCCGACCGTGCCGACTGCTGTCTCGAATACCGGGTAGCCGAGGTTGCCAGGCCGGAAATAGAACTTCTCCCAGAACCCCTTGACCTGCGGGATGTGGTTCTTGCGGTACTTGCCGAGATAGGTCCCGTCGGCGTCGATCACGGCTGCGGTGTTGTACAGGAACCCGGCCTTCTCACGCTCGTACATGGGCACGACCAGCACCATCTCGTGCTGCGCGGCGAGCTCACAGAAGCGCTTGGTGGTCGGGCCATCGGGGATGGCTTCCGCGTAGGAGTAGTACTCGGTGTCCTGCACCTGGCAGAAGTAGGGACCGTAGAACAGCTCCTGGAAGCACATCACCCTGGCACCGGCGGCGGCGGCCTCGGCGACGTGCTTGGTGTGCAGCTCGATCATGGAGTCCTTGTCGCCGGTCCAGGCCACCTGGACGATCGCGGCGGTCACCTTTCGGGCCATGTGGTGCCTCCCTCGCTCGATCGCTGGACGAGTTTCCGTGGTGAATAGAAAGAAAGGGGTCTAGATCAGGGTGCAGAGGGGCTTTTGCCCCCGACGCGCACCGGACCGGATCGGGCAGGATGTACCGATGTCGGGACGCACCACCACCTTCCGCGGATGGAAGGTGGTGCGTGCAGGGGCAGTGATCCAAGGGCTGCAGAGTGCGTTCGTCATGCACTCGCTGGGTGCCTACTTGGTGGAGATCGAGAGGGAATACGGCTGGAGCAAGACGGCCCTGTCGGGCGCGTTTGCCGTGAACCGAGCCGAGACGGCACTGCTCGGGCCAGCGCAGGGCTGGCTGATCGATCGCTTCGGACCCCGTGTCATCACCCGGGCGGGTGCGGTGGGCATGGCGGTCGGTTTCGTGTGGTTCAGCCAGCTGCACTCGCTGTGGCAGTTCTACGGCGCGTTCTTGGTCATGGCGGTCGGCAGCGCGTTCTGCGGGTTCCTGACGGTCACCGTCTCGATCGTGCGCTGGTTCGAGCGGCTGCGGGCCCGGGCGCTCGCGTTCGGGGGCATGGGCCTTGCGGCGGGCGGCATGTGCGTTCCCCTCGTGGTCCTGTCGTTCTCGTGGTTCGGCTGGCGCACGACCGCCGCCGTGACCGGCGTCGCGGGAGCTGCCGTTGCATGGTGGCTTGCCAAGTATCTCGACGGCCGCCCCGCTGATTTCGGCGAGGAGGTCGACGGCGGGAAAGAGGTCGTCGCGAACGGCAGGACGGTGCGCGCGGAAGGCGTGAGCGACGTCCATTTCACGGCCAAGGAGGCGATGCGCACGAAAGCGTTCTGGACGATCTCGTTCGGGCACCTGAGCGCACTGTTCGTCGTCGGCGCAGTGATGGCGCACCTACAGCTCTACCTGACTTCTGAGCGGGGCTACACCTTGCAGCAGGCCAGCTTCGTGGCCGCCGCGCTGCCCCTGATGCAGCTCGGCGGCATGGCCGTGGGCGGCTGGCTGGGAGATCGCGTCAACAAGCGGCTGATTGCATCGATCGCCATGTTCGGGCACGCCGGCGGCGTGCTGCTGCTGGCCTGGGCCGTCAATGTGTTCATCGTGGTGTTGTTTGTGATCCTGCATGGCCTCGCGTGGGGAGTGCGCGGTCCGCTCATGCAGGCGCTGCGCGCTGACTACTTCGGGTCGTCGGCCTTCGCGGCGATCATGGGGGTCAGCTCGCTCATCGTGATGATCGGACCGATTGTGGGTCCGCTCGCCGCGGGCTGGCTGGCTGACACAACCGGCAGCTACGCGACTGGTTTCGTTGCGCTCGCCGTGCTGACGGCTCTGGGAATGCTCTTCTTCGTCATCACCAAGCCACCGGCACCGCCACTGCGAAGCACTGTCGACAACACGGCCGCGACCACCCCGCAGATGCAGCCCAAGATGGCACGCTGAGCGCTATGCCCGGCTCCGGTACTGAGTTCCGATCCGACCTCGACCCGACGCCGCTGTTCGATCCGCGCACCTACCTCGACGGTGTGCCTCACGACCTGATTGCCGAGCTGCGGGCACGCGCCCCGGTCCATTGGGTGCCCGAGCCCGAGCTCATGGGGTGGGAGGCCGGACCCGGCTTCTGGGCGGTGCTCACCCACGAGCTGATGAACCGGGTGCTCCGTGATCCGGGAACATTCTCGTCGCACCTGGGCGCTACGCAGATCCGCGACCCGCAGACCGCTGAAATGCTCGAGTTCGTCCAGCGGATGATGCTCAACCAGGACCCGCCGCAGCACACACGGCTGCGCCGCCTGCTGATGCGCTCATTCACGCCGAGCGCAGTGTTGGAGTTGGAGGCCACCATCTCGGCTCGTGCTGAACGGCTCGTCAGCGCCGTGGAGGACCGGGGACGCGCCGATTTCGCCAAGGACGTCTCGGCCGAGCTGCCACTGCTGACGCTCGCCGACATCATGGGCGTGCCGACGCAGGACCGGATGCTGCTGTTCGACTGGTCGAACCGGGTCATCGGCTATCAGGACGCAGAGTACGCGGCCTCGGACGTTTTCGATCCGGCGACCGGCACCGAGATGGCACGGCGTTCCCGGGAGGTGCGCGCCGATATCCGCCCGGGACCCGACGGTCGCATGCCCGACCCTCGCTCCCGCGAAGGCCTCGCAGACATGTACGCCTACGCGCAGGACCTCGCCACCTACAAGCGGGCGAACCCGGGCTCCGACGTGGTGTCGATCCTGCTGGCTGCGCCCGACGACGAGGGCGGCATCACCAACGAAGAGTTCGAGACCATGTTCTTCCTGTTCGCGGTGGCGGGCAACGAGACGCTGCGCAACGGCATGCCGGGCGGCATGTGGGCGCTGCTGCGCCATCCCGACCAACTTGGGAAGCTGCTCGCGGACCCCGCTCTGCTGCCGGGCGCCATCGAGGAGATGCTGCGTTTCATTCCGCCGGTGGTGCACTTCCGGCGCACCGCTACCCGCGACGTCGAACTCGGCGGCTGCCGGGTCGGGGCCGGCGACAAGGTGGTGGTCTTTCACGTGGCGGCGAACCGGGATCCAGCCGTGTTCGCCGAGCCCGACCGTTTCGACATCGAGCGCAGTCCGAACGACCACCTGACCTTCGGCGCTGGACCGCACTTCTGCCTGGGTGCGCACCTAGCGCGCCGCCAGATGACCGCCATGTTCACTGAGTCGTTATCGCGGCTACCGAATCTGCGGCTCGATCCCGCCCGCCCGCCGCAGCGCCTGCTGTCGAACTTCCAGCACGGCTTCAAGCACCTGCCGGTGATCTGGGATGTGACGCGCGCCGAGCGGGTCGCAGCATGAGAGCGGCTGAGCGCGCCGCCGTGCCGCCCATCCGGGTCGGTGTCACGCCCGATGTCAAGCTCTGGTCGCGACCGTGGGCTGAGCGCCGCCGCATGGTGGAGCTCGTCGCCGATGCCGGCATCGACTGCATGTTCTTCGCCGACCACGTCAGCTTCCGGATCGGGCACGGCAATGACGGCATGGTGACCGCAGCAGCGCTGGCCAATCTCCACCCCGAACTCGGTGTGTACCTCGGCGTGTACCTCCTGCCGCTGCGTCACCCGGTTCCCGTCGCCCGCCAGCTGGCGAACCTGGCCGAGATGGCCCCCGGGCGAATCAGTTTCGGCGTCGGCATCGGCGGCGACGACCGGCACGAGGTCGAAGTGTGCGGCGTCGATCCCCGCACGCGCGGGCGACGGTCCGACGAGTCGCTCGACATCGTGTTGCGGCTGCTGGGCGGCGAGACCGTCAATCACCAGGGTGAGTTCTTCTCGCTGTCACAAGCCCGCATCATCCCGGTGCCCGACCCGCCTATCCCGACTTACGTCGGCGGTCGATCCGACGCGGCGATCCGCCGCGCCGGTCGCTTCGCCGATGGGTGGCTGGGCATCTGGTGCACCATCGAGCATTACGAGACGGCGCTGCGCCTCTACGCCGAGACTGCTGAGACCGAGCGGGCGGTTCCGGGTGCGGCCCCGGACGTTCCCGACCATGGCATCCAATTGTGGGTCGGCATTGGCGACAGCCGGGAACAGGCGGCGGGCTGTGTCGGCCCCGAGCTCGAACGCTTCTACCGCGTGCCCTTCAAGGCCTTCGAGAAGTACACGCCCTATGGCACCGTCGATGACATCGTGGATTTCTTCTTGCCGTACCTCGAGGCGGGCTGCCGGCACGTGAACATGACCCCGTGCGGTCCCGACCCCAACGAGGCGATACTTGCGGCGGGGGAAGTGGCACGGCGCCTGCGTCAGGCAGATCCGCTGGCGAAGGCCACGGCGGAGACCGTGCCCCGCGGGGCGCAGCACGGGAGCGAGGACCAATGAGCACGACAGCGGCACCGGGGTCGACGGCCGTTTCAGAACAGCCCATATCAAGACAGCCCAAATCAGAACAGCCCGGCGCAGGACTGCTCGACGTCCGGCCGCTCGCGGGCGCGCTCGGCGCCGAGCTGTGGGCGGCTGGGGGCGGCGCACTCAATGTGAACGCACTCGATGACGAACACATTGCATCGATCCGCGAAGCGCTGTGTGCCTGCCACGTGGTGGTCATCCGCGACCAGCACATGGAAGCCAGTGACGTGGCCCGCTTCGGACGTCGCTTCGGCGAGTTGGAGCGTCACCCATACCTCGGCGGCACATCGGACGAGCCCGAGGTGGTCCCCGTCATCAAAGAGCCCCATGAGACGGTCAACTTCGGCGGTGGCTGGCATTCGGAGATGTCGTTCTTGGAGTGCCCCCCGATGGCGACAGCCTTGTATGCGGTCGAGGTGCCGAGCTTCGGCGGGGACACGCTGTTCGCCAATCAGCAGGCGGCCTACATCGGCATGTCCGACACGATGAAGGGCTTCGCCGAGAGTCTCAGCGCGGTGCACTCAGCGGCCCGCCAGTACGGGCGGGGCGGCGAGGGGGACCGGTACTCCGGGCGGCGCAGTGCGATGACGGTCAACGTGTCCGACGACGCCCATGAGCAGCTGACCCATCCGGTCGTGCGGACCCATCCCGAGACCGGTGCGAAGGCGCTGTACGTGAATCGGGCGTTCACCGAGGCCATCTCGGGCATGCGCCGGCACGAATCGAAAGCGCTGCTCGAGATGCTGTGGAGCCATGCAGTGGACGAGCAGTTCACGTGCCGGGTCCGCTGGGAGCCGGGAACGCTGACCATGTGGGACAACCGCAGCGTCCAGCACTATGCGCTGAACGACTACCACGGGCAGCGTCGGCACATGCTCCGGGTGACGATCGCCGGTGATCGTCCTCGTTGAGGGCCATCGAGTTGAGGACCGGCCCGACACTGCAGGCCGACGGGGGATACGAACGCTGATGAAACCGCTGGCTGGCGTCCGAGTGGTCGACATGAGCCGCGTGCTGGCGGGTCCGTTCGCCGGACGGATCCTCAGCGACCTCGGCGCGGACGTCGTCAAGGTCGAGCCGCCCGAAGGCGACATCTCCCGACTGTGGGGAGTGACCCGCGCTGGGCTCGCGGGCTTCTACACGCAGCAGAACGTGGGCAAGCGCAACGTCTGCATCGACCTGCGCGCCGAGGGCGGGTCCGAGATGGTGAAGCGCCTTGCCTCGAAGGCGCATGTGCTCATCGAGAACTTCCGCCCCGGCGTCATGGCACGTCATGGCCTGTCGTTCGCCGAGTTGTCCGAGGCGAACCCGGCACTGGTGATGCTCTCGATCAGCGGTTTCGGCCAGGAGGGTCCCGAATCGCATCGGGCGGCTTACGCGCCGGTGCTGCACGGTGAATCGGGCTGGTTGACTCGGGCGGCCGAGATACACCAGCAGCCGGTACAGGAGCCGTACCTGGCGGTGGCTGACACCTACGCATCGCTGCATGGGTCGGTCGGCGTCCTGGCGGCGCTGCGTGTCGCGGAGCTGACTGGTCACGGCCAGCACATCGACATCGCGATGCTCGAGTCGTTTCTGGCCACCGACGAGGGCAGCCAGGCAGGACTCGACGGTGTGTCCTACCAGTCTCAAGGCGGGTTGGTGTGGGACGGCGTCGACGGACCGATCTTGACCGCAGGCGACTTCCGGTGGATCTGGAAGCAGCTGAGCGAGACCCATCAGATAGCCGATCCCTCGCCTGCTGATGCCGACATCGGGACCAAGCGGTCGCACCGCTCCGACGCGATCAACGCTTTCCTGAGCTCGTTCGAGACTCGAGCAGAGATGCTGGCAGCCCTCGATGAGGCGAACCTGGCGTGGGGCGATATTCGCACGACCGCGGAGGCGCATGAGTCGCCCACGGCGATTCATCGTGGCTCGTCGGTGGAGATCGACGCTCGGGACGGGGGTACCCGGCGGGTGACCCAGACGCCCTACCGATTCACCGGCACCTCCGCGGAAACCTCGGTGACCTCCGGCATCACATCGGGAGCGCTGGCGTCTCACTTGGGCGAGCACAACGACGAAGTGCTGGCCGAATGGCTTGGCTCCGGTCGCGCAGAGATCGAGGCGCTGCGACAATCGGGTGTGCTCACCGAGGACATATTCGCGGCGGAGGCGCGCTCCGACGAGCATTCATGAACGACACGGAACCGAATCGGTCTGGCGGGAGTCTGAGGGGGCAGGCAGTCTTCGTGGGGACGTGGAATGACTGGCGCGCTCGTTGCATTCGTAGATCTGCATTCGCCGATCGGTCACGGTCTGGTGGGCGCAGGCACGATCCGTACTGGATTGACAGTGAGCGCTGCTGAGGGTGCGGCCTCAACCGGATCCGCCCGGGTGCATGCCGTGGCGCTCCGATTCGAGGACTTCTATGCGGCCCACCGCGACGAGATGGCGCGAGCGCTCGGGTTGGCGATGCGCGATGCCGCGCTGGGCGCCGAGGCTGCCGACGAGGCATTCGCCCGCGCCTGCCAGCGCTGGGGACAGGTCAGCGCCTATGCGAATCCGCAGGGCTGGGTGTACCGGGTCGGGCTGAATTGGGCTCGATCGTGGCTGCGACGGGTCCGGCGGGAGCGCGAACGCCAGCCCTTGCTGGCACAACCGCACTCCACCGAGGACCGGGCGCGCGATCTGGACCTTGAACGTGCGCTCGCGACGCTCAACGAGGCACACCGCGCCGTGATCGTGGCGCGCTTCTACCTGGACTGGTCGGTCGCCGAGACAGCGGAGGCCCTGGGCATCGCGACCGGCACGGTCAAGAGCCGGCTCAGCCGGGGTCTCGAACAGCTGCGGGAAGTGCTGGAGTCGGGTCCCGACGAAGGAGCGGCGTCATGACGGCTGAGGATCGCCTCCGCAGCCAGCTGCGTGACGTTGGGGCGTCAATGCCGGTCGGCTCGGGCTCGCTCGCGGGCGTCCAAGCACGAGCGGCTCAGTTGCAGCGCCGGCGCAACGCGGTGCGCGGCGGGGTGGGCGCGTTCGCGCTCGTAGCCGTGGTGGCCGTCGGTCTCGTGTCGCTGCGAGACGGCGGCATCGAGGATTTTGCAGCATCCGTCGAGACAGGGACGCTGAGCGAACTCGAAGGCATACCCGCAGCTACACAAGCGAGCAGCGCCGAGAGCGTGGACCTCGACGAGATGACGGAAGACGAAGTCTTCGAAACTGCCCCTTCGGAATCGATGAGCGCCGACGAGTCTTTCGAGGAACAGATTGAGGTCGCGGCAGCCTCGGAAGACAGCGCCGAGGATCCCCCAGCAGTGTCCGACGGCGCCGAGACGTCCGACGGCGTGCCCAGCAGTGCTTCCGAAGGCGCCGTGTTCGCCACAGCGGTGTCGGCGGTGTCGCCTCCGGCCCAAGCCGAAGGCGTCGCGATGCGCTATTCGTTCAGCGGCGCGCACGCGATCGCTCAAGCTGCCGACGACTGGTACGCCTACGACGGCTCGCAGTGGCAGTCAGTGGGCTTGCCCGAGAACATCGAGGTAGTGGCGGTCGACCTGTCGGGGTCCGAGCGGATCGCGATTCTGGGAGTCGTGCGGCCGCTCGAATGCGCCATCGAGTACGTCATCGGCGTACAAACGGCAGATGGCTGGAGCTTCGCACGCATTGATGACGACACCCCCCCGATGGTGAACTCCGAGATGCTCGGGGCGCGCATACGTGTTACCGACTCTGCCGTCGAAGTGGAGAGGACCGAGCTGCTGACGCTGTTCGATGAGTGTGCCGATCCCGAGGAGTACGCCGACCCGTTCGGCGACGCTGCGAAGCTGGTGGCCGACTTGGAGCAGCTCGGCGAGATTCAGCGGCAAAGTTGGCTGGTCGCGGAGCTCGAACCGGACTTCGCTCAGCACTGGCCGCGGGTGGCAAGCGATGACGCGCCGGCGGCGGCGCTGCAGGGTTCTGAGTTGCGGTGGACGGCGACGGAAGCACCCCTGTACACCGTCAAGGCGCGAGAACTCACTGCTGCGCGCACCATCACGGACGATGCGATCGCAGTTGCACTGCACGAGACCACGATGCTGGAGGTCGCGACGAGCGTCGAGGTGTCCGACGGCATGGCAGTGCTGCGACACGGCGACCAGTCCTGGGACGTCTGCCCGATCCCGGACCCCGACGAGGCGCACGGGGAGATCGGCTGGGCTGGCGAGCATCTCGCCGTCGTGGTCGGCAAGCCCGAGCAGACGCTGTTCGTCGTCCAGCGCACCGAGTAGCGCTTCGGGCGACAACGCCAGTCCACGGCGCCACTTCAGAGCGTCAAGCAGGAGTCTCAGGCGACGACATCCGTGGTGTCGCTGCGGCGCAGGACATGATGGGCCTCAAGCCCGTCACCACAGCCGAGATGGGTGCCGGTTCTCGCTGAGATCGGTGCTGAGGCGTTGACCGCCGCTTGCGGGAGGCTGTTCGCGACGATGGCCGGCCACCACGCGACCTACGTCCACGACATGGATGCAGCCGAACTGCTGGAATGAGCTCATGGCAGATGATCTGGCACTGTGGAGCGCGACCGATCAGGCAGCGGCGATTGCATCGGGGCAGCTGTCGAGCCGTGAGCTGACGACTCATGTCGTTGATCGCATCGAGCGGCTCGACGGCGACATCAACGCTGTGGTGACCCGCGACTTCGAGGCTGCGCTGGGGCGTGCCGAGACTGCGGATGCCGCACAGGCCCGCGGCGACACGCTCGGGCCGTTGCACGGTGTCCCGTTCACCGCCAAAGACGCTCTGATGACTGCGGGAATCCGCTCCACTGGCGGGGCGCGGGAGCTGACCGACAACGTTCCCCAGATGGACGCCGCCGTCGTCGCCGCCGCCCGTGCCGCTGGTGCGATCGTGATCGGCAAGACCAACCTGCCGCGCTGGTCGGCCGACAACCAGTCCTACAACGACCTGTTCGGCACCACCAGCAATCCGTGGGATCTGTCGAAGGTCCCCGGCGGCTCCTCGGGCGGAGCCGCTGCTGCGACCGCAATGGGTTTCACCGGATTCGAGATCGGCACCGACATCGGCGGCTCGATCCGCTTCCCGGCCTCGTACAACGGCATCTGGGGACACAAGCCGAGCTTCGGGCTGATCCCGACCACCGGCTACTTGGATCACATCCGCGGCGGAACCACCGAGCCGGACATCAACGTCTTCGGCCCGCTGACCCGCAGCTGCGACGACCTGGAACTGCTGTTCGACGTGCTGTTGCGCCGCGAGACGCCGTGGGTGCCGCAGCTGCCGCCCGCACCCGACGACGCGGGGTCGCTCCGGGTGGCTGCGTGGCTCGACGACGAGTACTGCCCGGTCGACGGCGATGTCCTGGGCGTGATGCATGCGGCAGTCGAGGCGCTCGAGAGCAGTGGCGTGAGCGTCGACCACGAAGCGCGGCCCGACATCGATCCGCTGCCGGCGTGGGAGAACGGCCTGTGGCTGGTGCGAGCGGCGATGACGTTGGCCGGCCGGGGCGAGGGGCCGAAGCATCGTGAGTGGCTGGAGCGCCACATCACCCGCGAGGAATGCCGCCGCAAGTGGGCGGAGTTCTTCACCCGCTACGACGCGATCCTCATGCCGGTGAGCTTCCACCCGCCCTTCGACCACATGCCCGACGGCACCTTCGCCGAGCGCCGCATTCCAGCCAACGGCGTCGAGCGGCCGTACATCGAGATGACCCGCTGGACCATCCTGACCGGAATGTCCTACCTGCCCGGCACCGTGCCGCCGCTGGGCCTCACGGCCCACGGCCTGCCCATCGGCTTCCAGGTCGTTGGCCCATACGGCGGCGATCGCATCACGATGGCGCTGGCTCGCCGCATCGGCGAGCTGACTGGCGGCTACCAGCCCCCTCCCCGAGCGCTCTGAGCAATCGGTATCGCCTGGCTCCGCTCCCAGAACCGTGCTGTACAGAGCCCACCGCTGGCGGCTGCCGACGCCCTCCCCAAGCACTGTCGGGACCTTCAGGCTGTTGATGCCGACAGTTCGGCTGCGACGCCGGCCACGGCATCGACAGCGGCACGAAGGGCATCGCCGACGAGCGAGTCAGCGGTGGCAGGCGAACCGTCTCTCCGCAGGTACAGGAGCACCACCCGGCTGACCGGTTTGCCTGTGGCCTGGGCGAGGCACCAGGCATAGGCGGCGCACTGCTGGCGGTACTGCTGGGCACGTTCGCTGTCTGCGTCGGGCATCGCTCCGAGCGCATCTGTCTTGTAGTCGACGACGACGAGCCCGCCTGTTGTCGGGTCCTTGTACATCAGGTCGACGAAGCCCTCGACGACGGTCGGGGACGATCCCGGCGCGTCGGTTTCTTTGATCGGCGCGGCGACGTACACCTCTTTCCAGTGGCGGACGCGCGCGGCGTCTCGCACCTCGTCGCTCGCGAGTGCCGACCGCACAAAGGCCGCGATGACGTCTTGGCGACCGGCGATGCCCTCGGCAACTGCCTGCGCCGCTGCGAGCGACTGAAGTCCGGTGCCGCTGAGAAGGTCGATCGACTGCAACACACCGTGTACGGCCTTACCGGTCGCGGTTGCGCCGCGACCGCGCCGGACCGGGGCGCGGCCACCGCCGAGGTGGTCGTCGGGTGCGTCCTTGCCGGGCACTTCAGGCTCTGAGGCGAACGATCCGTCTGCGGCACCCCCGGCCGCTGCGTGCGCCATGCCGGTTGCGCTCAGGGCGGACCGCTGTTTCGACGACTCCGCGGCCCTGTCGCGTCGATGCAGCCATTCGGTTCGATCGGGACGTTCGATGTTGCGGAGCGGGGCGCTCGCCGTTCGCAGCTTGACGGTCTCGGCATCGGGGTCGCGGCTGTGCCGAAAGTCCCATTGGTCCACCACAGCCGCGTCGTCGCCGGTGCCGTCACGTCCTGCCATGGCGTCGGCGATGACTTGTGCGTGACTTCGATTGGACGGCTTTCCCGTCTTCGACGGCGTCTCGCGGTGCAACGAGACCACCAGGTGGTCACGGGCCCGTGTGCAGGCCACATACAGCAGCCGGATTCGCTCGTGGTGCTCCGCGAGCCGCTCGGCATCGGACCGGGCCGCATACGTCGACGTCTCTGCGCCCTTGCGCAGGCGCACTGCTGCTGCTCCGCCGTACCGGTTTGTGGAGGCGTCGCCTGAGCGATCATCGACGAACATCGCCCGCGTGGTGGCGGGGCTTGCACCATTGCCTTGCAGGCCAGCGACGATCACGATGGGGAACTGCAAGCCCTTCGACGCGTGCACCGTCATCACCCGCACCGAGTCGTCGTCGGACTCGGGCAGGATCGCCTCGGTGACCTTGGCGCGCTCGGCGCCCTGCATCTCGACCCAGCGCAGAAACTTGCGGAGACCGCCGTGCTGGCTCTCCGACCAAGCGCGCGCCTGGTCGATCACATAGCGCACATGGCGCCAGACGTCACGCGTCCGGGGCCCCGCAGCGGCCTGCTCGAAGACGCGGCGCTCGCGCACGAGGCGCTCGAGCAGCACCGAGGGCGCGACCAGGGTGTGATCGTCATACAGCGCTCGGAGGTGCTCCAGAGCCGACGCGACCCGATGGTGCTCGCCATGCTGGCACGACTCGACTTCGGGGGCGAAGTAGCTCCACGACCCGACGGCTCGGTAGTAGGCGTACAGGTCGTCGTCGCCGCAGCCGTACATCGGAGTCCGCAGCGCGCTGACCACCGCCAGGGCGTCGTCGGGATCTGCAGCGGCCCGAAGGCACATCATCAGGTCCCGCACAGTGCGGCTGCGCCACACGAACTCGGATGCTTCGAGCCGGTAGGGCACCGATGCTGCCGACAGGCCCGCTTCGAGTTGTGGGAGGCACGTGCGGGTCGGCACCAAGATTGCGATGTCACTGAGGCGAGCCGGCCTGGTGTCGTCGAGATGGCGGTCATGCACCTCCCAGCCGTCGTGAATGACCTCGGTGATGACATGGGCGACATCTGCGGCCTCGACGGCTCGGATTCCCTCGGCATTGAGGCCAGATTGCTTCTTGTCGTGCGCGTCAAGCCCGAGCGCGGTGACCGCCGACCCCTTGCCGATGTCGGCTCGATCTGCCGTCAAGGCCGAGTAGGGGGCCTGCAAGCGGCCCGTAGCGTCGTCGTCGCTGTCGGATTCGTCGGTCATGAGGGAACCGAACACCGCGTTGACCCACGCCATGATCGACGCCGTCGACCGGAAGTTGACTCGCAGACTGGCCAGTTCGCCCATCTCGTGTCCGAATCGCTGTTGCGCGTCGCCGTACAGCTCGATGTCGGCTCGCCGAAAGCGATAAATGGACTGCTTCGGATCGCCGACGAAGAACAATTGACCGGGCGCGGTGTCGAGCTGGTCCCAGTCCGGCACGGGCACCCGTTCCGCGGGGGTGCCAGAGCCGTCGACGCTCGCATCGCCGCCCACCGCGCCTGCTGCAAGGTCCTGCCCGCCGGCGGCAATGAGCACGGCGATCTCGATCTGGATCGGGTCGGTGTCCTGGAATTCGTCGAGCAGCAAGTGGCGATACCTGCGGTGAAGCGATGAACGGGCCTCAGGTGAGGCGCGCAGCAGGTCACGCGCCCGGACGAGCAGGTCGTGGAACTCGAGGCGGCCCGCAGCCCGTCGCTGCTCGGCTGCGTCGAGGGTGAAGCGCGCGATCCGGTCGCACAACGCCGCGATCGCGTTGTCGATGGCCTCGGTCGCTGCGGCAGCGCACTGCTCTCGCAGCTCGGCGAGCCCCTCGCGCATCGGCGCCCAGTCGTCGCCGCGGAAGACCCCGCCGCCTTTGGGCACGCCGCTGCCGTCGAGATTGCACTCGTTGAGCACAGCGAATCGCTCGACGTCGGTCGTCGCTGCACGAAGCCGTGCCAGGTAGTCGTCGAGGCGGACCAGCAGATCCGTGGCCGCAGCAGTGAAGCTCCTGGACGGATGACGCCACTCCAGCAGCGACATTCCCTGTCGGATGATGCGGTTCGCATCAACGGGTGTCGCTCGCGCCGCTGCGTCGGCCACGAGCACTCGGTCCCAGTTCGCATTGAATGCCGTACCGACGTCACGAAGCGTGCTGGGTTCGACTCCTGCGGCATCGACGAGCTCGACCGCCCAGAGCATGTCGGGGTCTGACAGCAGTTCGTCGATGAATAGATGCCATCGTTCGTCGAATTCGACATCGCTCGCGATCTGGTCGAGTGCTTCGAACCGCGGCGGCAGCCCGGCTTCGATGGGGTGCTCGGAGAGAATCCGTCGAGCGAATCCGTGCAGGGTGGAGATGGCGGCGCTGTCGAGTCCGTCGAGCGCGCCTTTGAGTGTCGCTTCGGCCTGCTTGCCCGACGGTGACGCGAGCAGTTCGTTGAACTTGGCTCGGATGCGGTTGCGCAGTTCGGCGGCTGCCTTGTCGGTGAACGTGATGGCGGCAATGGAGCCGATTGGCGCGGCACTCAGCCCGGCCACGAGTTCGAGCACCCGGTTGACGAGCGCAGTGGTCTTGCCGGTGCCGGCGCCGGCTTCGACAAACATGGTGGTGCCGGTCTGCTGATAGACCCGGTCCCGGTCCCGGTCCCGATCCGCCTGGTCGCCCCGCAGCGACGCCGCGACTGCCTGCGGCGCGCTCACGGCCGCACCTCGGCAGGCTCGACGAGTTCCGCGAACGCCGCCAGCGCTGGATCGTCTCGCTTGAGACCCCACGAGTGCTGGACGTCCGAGGTGCCGAGCCCGTCAGGATCGCAATAGGGGCACACGAGGTAATGGCGCCGGTCGTCGGGTGGTCTGGCGAAGCCAACGAACACGCCGCTACGGATCCCGGCCACGATGGTGCCGACCACATCGGCGAAGCGAGCCATGACTGCGTCGTCGACGGACAGCGTCAGCCATTTCCAGCCCCCCCGTTCCGACGAGATGAACCAGTACGCGCTCAGCACCGCTTCGGCACTCGTTGCGTCTCGTCCGAAGTGTGTTGCAGAGGCCAGTGCGTACACCGGCAATTGCAACTTGGTGCCCCCGACGGTCGGATCGGCCCCCTCACCCTTGACGATGCCCTTGTAGCTGTCGGTCGCGCCGGTCTTGTAGTCGATGACGACAAGGCCGTCGTCGCCGGTGCGCTCGACCCGATCGATGATGCCCCGGAATCGGATCACGCTGCCGTCGTCGAGGCGATATGCGACAGCCGGCGCGGAGTCGTCGAAGCCGAAGCGGAACTCGGAACTCTCAATGTCGCCGCGCGAGTGCGCCTCGCGCTGGTCGTCGCGGTCGAGCAGTTCTCCGAGATCGGCTAGCAGGGTCTCGCGATCTCGCTGCCACAGCAGCGGCAGGCCCGTCAGCCCGCGCTGTTCGGCATCGTCGGCAAGCTCGCGGCCCAGTCGGATGAGCTCGCTGCGATCCTCGTCGGTCGGGGAGCGGCTCGGGCCCGGCGGTGCCCGCCCCGGTCCGCGGCCTGGCATCGGCTCGCCCGGCGCCCACGCTTCGCGGTTGGCAATGAGCGGTCGGTAGAAACGATCGATCGCCTTGTGCACCAGGTGGCCCCGGTCGCGAGCGCTCAGCCGGAGGATCTGTTCGGGCTCGGCGACGACGCTCACCTCGAGGAGTTGCTCGAACAGGTACTTGCGTGGACACGTCGCCCACGTTTCGAGGCGCGTTGCCGACACGATGTCGGCCACGGCGCTGTCGCTGTCGATGACCTCTGAGAGATTCCCGTCGAAGCGCGTGAACGCCGCGCTGCGCCGGGCCGCTGAGAGTTCGACGCCGTCGCGGAATGCAGGATCGGCGAACATCGGATGCTGTCGCCGACCCAACGCTGCGGGGCTCGATGCGAGCAGGCTCGCCGCGTCGTACTCCCACGGCGCGGCGGGGAAGCTGCGTGAGCGAATTGCACTCAGGAACGATGGCTGTTCGACAATGCCGGACACCCCGTCGTCGAGCGCGGCGTCTCTCAGGTTCTCCGCGTCGAGGTAGCCGTCGGCGAAGTAGCGACCGGTGGTGTCGAGCCGGCGCGCTGTGTCGAGCAACCAGCGGGAGGGCACGTAGTCCGCGTTCTGACGCAGGTTGCCGCGCGGCACCAGCAGCGTGCAGCGCTCCTGAGTACCGGCGATCGCGGCGAGCAGGGTCAGGTGGCTCTCGGCTGCGACGTCGGCATGCAGCCTCAGAGCGCCGCCCAATGACCGCCGCTCGTCGTCGTTGACGAGGCTGTCGGGCTGGGGTCGTGCGGGAACGATGCCTTCGGCCAGCCCGACGATGTAGCTCCGATCGGGCGTGACATCGAGCGCGCCGGCGAGCGGGCCGACATAGACGCCCATGCCCTCGGTACCGCTGCGGCCGTGCGGCTGTGCGAGTTCGGCTTCCAGCGCTTGGTACACGGTGTCGAAACTGACGCGCGGCTCTATCGCGCCGAGGTCGGAAAGCCGCTCGAGCACGCCCTCGACGCGTTCTGCGGCGGTGATCTCCCACTCGGGCCAGTCCTGAATCCAGCGCGCCCGGCCCACCGCACCTAGGTATCGATGCACCGAGGACTGCATCCAGTCGCAGAGACCCCGCCAGGTGTGCCGCCTGCGTCCGTCGATGAGACGCTCGCGCATCTTTGTCATGAACGCCGACGCTGCATCGCACTCGTCCGCCTCGTGTTCGAGCCATCGGCACCGGGCGAGGCTGGGATCGTCGTCGGACCGTTCGTGAGCGGCGTGCTCGCGCTTCTCCGCGGCATAGCGCCCCAGCCGTGACGACCAGTCGCCGCCGCCGACCACGTGCGCAGCCCGAGCGAGGCGCTCCCATGCTGAGTCAGGCACAAAGAAATGCTCGTCGCCCATCCGATCGGTGTTGGGTTCGCCGTGACGGTGGCGGGGCACCTGCGCACCGGCGAGCAAATCGAACACGTCCCGGCGCTCAAGGCGAGGCTCTTCGAGATGGGCGTCGGCCAGTGCGGCGAGGCCCAGCGCGAATCGCCCGTAGATCGACTCGGCGAGCGTTCGGGCGGTGTTGCCGTACGTGGCAACGCCGGCGGCAGCGAATTGATCCTCGAGTGTTCGGCCGTACGGCTCGGCCGCACCGAAGTACACAGCGATCCTGCCCGGCGAAACGCCTTCGTCGAGGTCAGCGAGCACGTCGCGCACCACGGTGCGGGCTTCGGTGTCGGCATCGGTGACGCTCACGATCCGGTCGGCGCAGGACACGACGCGCAGCTCGTCGGTGCGCCGATCGTCGAGAGCCGGTGATTCGACGCCGAGACGCTTGGAGACGCCCTTCGCCACCGCATTTGCGCTGTCGCTGCCCGTCAGACCGACGAGCACCTCGACAGGCGCGGTAGCCGGGGCACTGCCGAGCGCATGCAGCAGGCGAGTCTCGTGCTGACTGAGTCTGCGAGGCAGGTACACGCAGATGCTGCCCAGCTCGGGCGGGAGCGCATCGAGCAAGCCGAGTTGGTCCGCAGCAGCGGACATGAGGTCGAATTCGTCGTACCAGTCGGGCCGCAGTGACGCCCGAACTCGCCGGCAGATGTTCACCACGCCGGCGGCTCTCGGCGACTTGCTGGCAACGTCCGCGAGCTGGGACGCCGACAGATCGCGCAGCTCCAAGTAGGTACGGCCCAGCGCGCGGGCGGTCTGGTGATGGCCGGCGACAGAACCGAACGGACCGGGATCTTCACCGAGCGCTATGCGCACGGCCGCTGCGATTGCCATGTCACTCAAGGGACGTCGCCCCGAATGTTGCAGCGACGAGCCGCCGAGGCGGTCGGCCAGCGCGGCCATCGTGAGCGTCTCGAGCACGGCGACACCGCCGCCGCGGCCGCCGAGTTCGCGCCGCAGCGACAGTCCCGTGTAGTTGGACGGCACCACCACCGTGACCGCCGCAAGCGGATCGTCGGCCTTGGCCCGGGCCACGAAATCGGCAAGCGCCTCGCGAGCTTCCGCCCCAAATCCGACTGTCGCCAGTCGGAAGCCATGGCCCTGCCGCACGCTGTCACCGGAGGGCTGCGCGTTCGCCGTCTCGGAGGTGACCACGAGATGCAAGCTAGGTCAGGGGTGTCACAGCAAAACGGTCTGCTCTTTTGTAACTCTCAAGGGCAATATATTTCAATAAGTCTCAATAATTTTCAATGCTCATGACAACGGACACGTTAGGGTGCCGTGCTAAATTCGGAGACGTGGGGAGCTTCAGCGGCATGGACATCGTGCAACTCGTCACATTGGCTGTGGGCATCCTGGGATTGGTTTGGTACCAGCAGCGTTCCATCGCATCGCTGCGGGCTGAGCTGAAGCAGGAATTCGCGGAGCTGCGAACCAAGCAGGAGAATGACACTCAATCGCTGCGAGCCAAGCAGGAGAATGACATTCAATCGCTGCGGGCTGAGCTGAAGCAGGAATTCGCGGAGCTGCGAGCTGAGATTGCTGCCTTGCGCGCCGTTGTGGCCGACAACAGCCAGCGGCTATCGCGCATCGAGGGCTTCTTGGGCATCGGCATGCCGCCGGAGGCCGCAGCGAACGCACCGGGTGCCGGATTGGCTGCTGCCTCAGCCGGCGTTGCGTCCGGCCCGCCGGCAGCGGCATCGTCGAGCTGAACCCAAGTCCCGGCGGGTCCCTGCGCCAGCCGAATATCGCCTACCGCTCAGGTGCCCGCCAGCCGAGCTACCACGGGTGCCATGGCATCGACCTCCGGATCGTGGATGACGATGTAGCTGGCGCCGTAGGCCTCACGGTGATGGTGCAGCTGCTCGCAGATGTCATCCACCGTGCCCGCCAGCACCAGGGGTACTTCACGCGCCTCGGCCAGCGTCAGACCAAAGCCGGGCGCGAACTGCTCGAGAATGCTGTCGGCGTCTTCGGTCACGAGCGCCATGAACGTGTTGAGCTGGATCTCGATATCGGCGAATCGCTCGCCCGCGGCGTCGGCAATCCATTGACGCCGCTCAGCGAACTTGTTGGCCACCGAACTGCGTGCTGCATCGGCTCCCACGGTGCCTTCCCGCAGGTTCGGGTTCAAGCTGATGATGTCGGCCAGCCGGGCTGCCTCTGTCAGCACTCGCTTGCCACCGCCGCCGATGATGATCGGCGGCCCGCCCGGCGTGTGCGGCAGCGGCCGACCGACCATTCCCGAGATCTGGTAGTGCTCGCCGTCGTACTCGAACGGCTCACCGAGCCACAGTCCCTTGATGACCTCGAGGGCCTCAACCATCCGGTCGATACGCACGCCGGGCCGGTCCAGCCGGATGCCCGACTGCTCGTAGTCCTCGCTCAGCCAGCCGGCACCGATCCCGAACTCAGTTCGGCCCTCGGCAAGCAGGTCAAGCGTGGCGAAGTCCTTCGCCAGTACTGCGGGGTGGCGGTAGTCCGCAGCGAACACCAGGGTCCCGACCCGCAGCGTCGTAGTGATCTCCGCCGCGATCGCAGGATGCACGATCGGCGACCAGCTGTCCCAGAAGTGGTCGTGGCAGAACAGGGTCGAATAACCCAAGTCCTCGACCTTGCGCGCCATCTCCCGAAACGCCGCCGGACTCTCCGGTTTGCCGTACTGGACTGCGAATCTGAACGGATGCACAGCGGCACCCTACGCGCCGCCGAGCGGTGCTCGATCATGGCCGCCGCAAGCCGGCCAATGGGGTGCAAACGCGCCCACACAGCGGCACGCATGGACATCGTCGCCGTAGCGGTGTCTGTCACGGTGCCCCCTCCCCAACCAGGCGAGCCAGCATCGCAGACCAGCGATTTGTCATCCTGCCACCTAGCTTGTCGCCGTGGCGAGCATGCCCTCAGAACGCCCTGGGGCGACCGCGGATTCCCGGGCCGCAGCACCGCAGGGGGTCATGCCGCCTGGGCTGTACGTGCAGGAGCCGGGCGGGGTGCGCGCCACGGAGTTGACGCGCGGTCCTTGGGCACTTCAGGTGATGCACGGCGGTGCCATCTGCGGGCTGCTGGGCTGGGCAGTCGAGCGCGAGCAACGGAACCTGGGCATTGCTCAGGTGTGCAGCCGGTTGACCGTCGAGATCCTCTCGGGCATGCCGATGACTTCCTACGAGGTCACGGCAACCACCGTCAAAGCCGGTCAACGGACCGCGCTGATCGATGCCGAAGTGCGGGCCGTGCCGCCTGAGGCCAGTGCGCCCGGAGACGGTCGCCTTGTGGCGCGCGCCACCTCGCAGTGGCTGACGCCCGCATTTCCGAGCGGTGAGCTTGTGAGCGACGGGCAGGCGCTGCCGCCGATCCCGGCGGAGCGTGCCGACCCAGGCGCCAATCCCGACATCGACTACCCACGGCCCGGCTTCAATGCCGACGCTGTCGACCTCCGATTCGTCGGCGGATCAACCGAGGAGCCGGGCCCTGGCCGCACGTGGGCACGGCTGGATCATCCGCTCGTGGCCGGCGAGGAGACATCGCCGCTGGCCCGGATTGCGACGCTGGCCGACCTCGGGGCAGCTGTCGGCTGGGACTATTCGCCGACGGGCGGCGCCTACATCAACACCGACGTGACGCTGCAGCTGCTGCGGCCGCCAGCAGGGGAGTGGATCTTCTTCGACGCAGAGACTCTCGGCACGTCACAGGGTCTGGCCGGTACGCACTCCGTGATCTTTGACCAGCACGGGCTGCTCGGCTGGGTGCTGCAGAGCCAGGTCACCGCACCCGCCGAGATCGGCTTCCCCGGCGGCATGGCTGCCGCCCGTAGGGCCGCAGCCGGCTGATTAGCCGGCCTGTGCTTGCTTGTCGCCGGTTACCCGGCGACCTCGGCGAGGAGGTCGTCGATGACGTGGGCCATCTGGCTGTAGTCAGGCCGCTTCATCACGAAGGCGTCGGCGCCGAGGTCGTAAGCCCGGGCACGGTCGTCGGCGGCTTCCTCGGTGGTGAGCGCAACCATCATCACCTTGTCGAACTCGTCAGCGGCGCGCACCTCGGCCAGCAGGTCGAACCCGCTCACGACCGGCAGCTTCAGGTCGAACAGCACCAGATCGATCTCGGACGGGCCCACGGCGCGCATGAACGACAACGCGTTGGCGCCGTCGTGGGCGACACGCAGCTGGTTGCGGGTTCCCGCCTCGGCGAGCGCCAGGGTGATGACGTCGACGTCGTGCTGGTTCTCTTCTGCCAGCAGCACGTGGACGGTGTCGTCGGGAGTGTGCAGCACGGGCGGCTCGAAAGTGCCCGCACGGTCGACGGTCTGGGTTTCGGCCGAGATGTGCTCCACCGGCACACCGAAGCGTCGCTGGAGGCGATGCGGCAGGTCCAGGTGCAGCCACCGGCTGGCACCGGCGGGCAGCGTGCTCAGGATGATGAGGTCGGGGTTCAGCCGGTCGATCGCCAAGTTGACCGCTACGACAGGGTGTGCGGGACCCACTTCGCCGGTGACGCGGGCGCCGATGTCGTCGAGGGATTCGAAGGCCTGGCTGAGCCGACGGCGAGCGCCCGCCAGCGCCCGCGCGGGGTCGGGGCCGTTGGCGCCCGTCGCGGGCACGACGATGTGGAACCGGGTTTCGGGGTCGATGGCCAAGACATGCTCGACCCGCTCATGCAGGTGGCTGCCGACGAGGGTCTGGTTGGCCACGATCAAGACATGTCGCATCCCCGTGCCTCCTTGCGGAGAGAACTGTGCGGGCGAACTTAGCCTGAGGTGTTGGTCTGTACCGGGTCTAGTGGAGGCGGGTTGTTGGATTCTGTTGCCTTGGTCATCGAGGAGGGCTAGTGGCACGGAGGGGTTATCCGCCGGTTCCACGGACCCCTTCAGCGGCGCAGGACCTTGGGGACGGTCGTGCCGAAGTCCGACGGCAGCTTCACTATCGTCACGCCGCACTCCCGCATGAGCTGCACCTTCTCGGCGGCCGACTCCCCGACGGTGGACACGATGGCGCCGGCGTGGCCCATCGTTCGGCCCTTGGGCGCGGTGAGTCCGGCGATGTAGCCCACCACGGGCTTGTACATGTGGTCGCGGGCGTAGTGGGCGGCCTGGGCCTCCTGAAGCCCGCCGATCTCGCCGATCATCACGATCGCCTCCGTCTCGCCGTCGGCCTCGAACCGTTTGAGGTGGTCGAGGAACGAGCTCCCGTTGATGGGGTCGCCGCCGATCCCGACGCTGGTGCTGACCCCGATCCCCACCGCCTTGAGCTGCGACGCCGCCTCGTATCCCAGCGTCCCCGACCGGCTGATGACTCCCACCGGGCCGCGCTCGTAGATGTGCGGGGGCATGATGCCCATCATGGCCCGGCCCGGGCTGATCACCCCCGCGCAGTTGGGGCCGATCAGGCACATTCGCTTGGCGTGCTGGTAGCGGCGCAGGTAGCGCTTCACCCGCATCATGTCCTGCACCGGGATGCCGTCGGTGACGCACACGCAGTGCTCGATGCCGGCGTCGGCCGCCTCCATGATGGCGTCCGCCGCGAACGGCGGCGGCACGAACACGATGCTGGCGGTGGCGCCGGTGGCGGCCACGGCCTGCTTCATGGTGTCGAACACGTCGACGCCGCAGTGGGTCATCCCGCCCCGGCCCGGCGTGACGCCTCCGACGACGTTGGTGCCGTACTCGCGCATTTCGGAGGTGTGGAAGGTGGCGATGCGCCCGGTGATGCCCTGCACGACCACGGGTGTGGACTCGTCGAGGATGATGCTCATCAGGCCGCCCTCCCCGCGATGGATTCCACCGCTCTCACGCCCGCCTCAGCCAGCGAGTCGGCCGTGATCACGGCCACGTCGGCCTCGGCGAGGATGCGCCGCCCCTCCTCCACGTTGGTGCCCGACAGGCGCACCACCACCGGCACCGGCACCTCGAGCTGCTGCAGGGCCTGCACCACGCCTTCGGCCACCCAGTCGCAGCGGTTGATGCCGGCGAAGATGTTCACCAGCACGGCCTTGACCTTCTCGTCGGAGAGCACCAGCCGGAACGCCTTCAGCACCCGCTCAGGGGATGCTCCCCCTCCGATGTCGAGGAAGTTGGCGGGCTCGCCCCCGGCCTGCTTGATCATGTCCATCGTGGCCATGGCCAGGCCCGCCCCGTTGATGATGCAGCCGATGTCGCCCTCGAGCCCTACGTAGCTGAGGCCCCGGTCGTTGGCCGTCCGCTCCCGGGGATCCTCCTGCGACTTGTCCCGCAGCTCCGACACGTCTTGGTGGCGGAACAGGGCGTTGTCGTCGAAGGTCATCTTTGCGTCCAGCGCCAGCAGGCGGCCGTCAGCGGTGACGGCCAGCGGGTTGATCTCCAGCATGGTGGCGTCGAGGTCGAGGAATGCCCGGTAGCAGGCCGTCATCAGATGCACGGCCTGGGGGACGAGGCTGGCGTCGAGACCGACGGCGAAGGCGATCTCCCGGGCCTCGAAGGACTGGATCCCCACTGCCGGCTCCACATTGACCCGCACGATCGAGTCAGGGTCGTTGGCCGCGATCTCCTCGATGTCGGTTCCCCCGGCGGCCGACGCCACCACCATCACCCGCTCAGCGGAACGGTCGAGCACGAACCCGAGATAGACCTCGCGCTCGCTCGCGACGGCCGCCTCCACATAGAGCCGGTACACGCCCTTGCCCCGCCCGTCCGTCTGGTGGGTGACGAGCCGCTTGCCCAGCAGCTCGTCGGCGGCCTCCCAGATCTCACGCTCATGGCTGCAGATCCGTATGCCACCCGCCTGCCCGCGGGACCCGGCGTGGACCTGGGCCTTCACCACCCACCGCTCGCCCCCGATCTCGGAGGCCCGGTAGGTGGCCTGCTCCGGGCTGTAGGCCAGCCCGCCCTCCGGGATGGCCACCCCGTAATCGGCCAGTATCGCCTTGGCCTGGTACTCGTGTATTTCCATGAACGCCCCTCCGTTCATCGTTGGATGCGGGGTCCGCGGCTGCGGCCCGCTCTGCGACGTCTCCCGACGCCCCCTCGGCTGCCCCTGTGTCCGACCCTTCGACGCCCTGGTGCGTGCCGTCAGCCGGTGACGGCGGCGATGGCGTCGGTCGTCTCCACCACGTTGCGGGCCATCCGGGCCGACGCCGCGTCGATCATCCGCCCGTCGAGCTGGGCCGCGCCCCGGCCCGCGGCAGCCGCCTCATCCAGCGCCCCGAGCACCCGCCGGGCCTGCTCCACCTCGGCTGCCGGTGGCGTGAAGACCTCGTTGGCCAGATCGACTTGGGACGGGTGGATGGCCCACTTGCCGTCGTATCCGAGGGCGGCGGCCCGTCGGGCTCCGGCCATGAACCCCTCAGGATCGGAGAAGTCGCCGAACGGTCCGTCGATGGCGCGCAGACCGTTGGCACGGCAGGCCACGAGCAGGCGGGACAGGGCCGAGTGCCACTGGTCGCCGGGGTAGTCGGGATTGAGCCCGCCGATGGTCATGGTCCGAGCCCGGCACGAGGCCGCGTAGTCGGCCACTCCGAAGTGCAGCGCCTCCAAGCGGGGGCTGGCCGCAGCAACCGCCTCCACGTTGGCCATGCCCAGCGCCGTCTCGATCAGAGCCTCCACGCCTATGCGGTGGCGGAGGCCAAGGGCCTGCTCCATCTGGGAGAGGAGCGCGTCCACCGTGTACACGTCTCCGGGAACCCCGACCTTGGGGATCATGACGGTGTCGAGGTGCGCCCCTGCCTGCTCCACTACATCGATCAGGTCACGGTACATGTAGTGGGTGTCGAGCCCGTTAATCCGCACTGAGATCGTCTTGGCGGCCGCTCGCCAGTCGATGCCAGCCAGAGCCTCGATCACGTTGTGTCGAGCCGATTCCTTGTCGTCGGGCGCCACCGCATCCTCAAGGTCCAAGAAGACGTAGTCGGCGGAGCTCGCGGCCGCCTTCTCGAACAGCGAGGGAAGCGATCCGGGCACGGCCAGCTCGCTGCGATGCAGCCTGCGCCTCCGCTCGGTGATTTGGTGATGGCTCATGGGGTGCATCCGATCTGCCAGCCGGCCCAGGGGGGGTCAGCCTCGAAAATGTGATGGATTCCGTTCCACACCGCGGCTTCTCCGTCGGCGGATCGCGCGACCTTACCACTAATGTGGTGGGTGATATCACTAATCTGATGGAGGATGTCTCAATGACGCAGCACAGCGAACGGATTCTCATGGGCCCCGGCCCCTCCAATCCGTACCCGGCGGCGATCGCGGCCTTCACCCGCCCGGTGCTCGAGGCCCGGGGCTTCGAACTGGTGGCGTTCGCGGGCAAATGCTGGCGCATCGGCTGCATGGGCCACACAGCCCGGCCCCGCAACGTGACCCTCGTGCTGGCCGCTCTCGACGAACTGCTGGAATAGCGGCTGCCTTTGTCCCGTGCGTCCTATAGGTCCTTGCTGTCGCTACATGCGCACCTCATCACAGGGGCGATCCAGCCATGGCACAGGTAGCCATCATCGGCGCCGGGCCATGCGGGCACAGCGCTGGCGCCCGATCCTGTGGAAGCACGACAGCCGCTGCGGGCGCTGCGCATCACGCTGCGCGCAGTGCACCGCTCACCAGCACCCCGCGGTGACATCGGCATGGGTTCGCTCATGGACGGTCTGCTCGCGGGCGTGCTCTACAGTATTTTTGCATCTCATATTTATGTGACGGTGCCTCACAACTGGCCACGCGCTGAGCACAAGCGCTGCACAACGAAAAATCCGAAGGCGGTAGCAGCCGTGTCGCAGACCCCCCCCCCCCCGTAGATCGCGCCGTTCGGGCAACTCCGGCGAACCCGGGCCGATGAGCCCGCCCGGCGCGGTGAGACGCGCCGTTGTGGTGGGCGCTGCGGTGGCGCTGGCGGCCACCGTGGTCGTGGCTGTCCCCGCCTGGGCCCAGAACCACGAGGTGGCCCCGACTCCCGCAGCGGTCGGCGACAGCCCCCCGGCGAGGCCCCACAGCCTCGGGGCCTCCGCCGCCCACGATGAGGTCACCCTCACCTGGACGGCGTCAACGGACCCCGCCGTCACCCACTACGCCATCCTTCGCCGCGACCGCGACGCGGACGCAGTGGGCGTCTTCCGCGTGATCGAGGCCGACGCCGGCCCCGACACCAGCTACACCGACACCTCGGTATCGGCGTCGGGCAGCTATGTCTACCGGGCCAAGGCGGTCAGCCCGACCGGGGTCAGCCAGTGGTCCGGCTACGTCAGAGCCGACACCCCGCCGGCCCCGCCGCAGCCCGAACCGCCGCCGCCGGTACCCGACACGACGACACCCGATGAGGAATCGTCTCCCGACCTGGCTCCCAATGGACCAGACGACCAAGAGCAGGCAGCGGTGCAGCACCAAAAGGACGGAAACTTGGAGTCCGTGGAGGTGGCGCCCAGGGTCGCTGTGTTCACCGACGCCGACTCCGAAGTCCCCCGCAACTGGGCCCTCGCGCCCGCCGGACTGGCCGGCGGCGACCGGTTCCGGCTGCTGTTCGTCACCTACGCAGGCCACGCCCCGACCTCGTCCGACATCGACGACTACAACACCTACGTCCAGTCCCAGGCCAACGCCTCCAACGCCCACTCCGCCATCAAGCCCTACAGCTCGGGGTTCCGGGTCGTGGGCAGCACCGCCGACGACGACGCCCGCGACAACGCCTCGACCGCCTGGACCAATGCCGACAAGGGCGTCCCGATCTACTGGCTCAACGGCTCCAAGGTCGCCGACGACTACGAGGACTTCCACGACGGGGGCTGGGACGACGAGGCCAACCCCCGGGGCCGCAACGGCAACAGAGCCGGCTCCAGCAACGCCTGGATCTGGACCGGAAGCAACAGCAACGGCACCGAAGCGATAGCTAACAACAACTCGCAGGCCTTAGGCGAAGGCACCGTCGCTCTCGGATGCCTCACCGCTGCGGGCGGTCCCATCGATTGCGTAGCCAACACTGCAGGCACTTACACGTTTTTCACACCGCGTTCGAGTCTTCGCTATTACGCCCTGTCTGAGGTGTTCACGGTGGGCGGCAGCACGCCGGTGTTCTCCGATTCGGACCCCGCGGCGCGCAGTGTGCCGGAGAACTCCAGTGCGTTCACCAACGTGGGCGACCTGGTGGCGGCCACCGACGCGGACCTCGGCGACTCGCTGATGTATTCGCTGGGGGGCGCGGATGCGGCGTCGTTCGACATCGGTTCGACCAGCGGGCGGATCCTGACCAAGGCGGGGGTGACCTATGACCACGAGACCAGGTCCCGCTATTCGGTGGTGGTGACCGTCACCGACGGCACCTACAGCGCCTCTATCACGGTGATCATCACGGTGACCGACGTGGAAGAGCCGCCTACCGCCGCGCCGGGCGCGCCTGCGGTGAGCGCGGTGACTTCGCTGGACCGCCTGTACGTCACCTGGACGGCGCCGTCCAACACGAGCCACCCGATCAGCGACTACGACGTGCGGTACCGCACCGACGGCACCGGAGCCTGGAGCAACTGGCCCCACAACGGCACTCGCCTCGCCGCCACGATCATCGGCCTGACCTCCGGCACGGCCTACGAGGTGCAGGTGCGCGCCGGGAACACCGAGGGCGTCACGGCGTGGTCGGCCTCGGGTCGGGGCACGACCGCCACGGCGACCATCGTGGCGCTGAACTGGGAGCTCAAACCCAGCGGCCTGGTCGCCGGCGACATGTTCCGGATCCTGTTCCTCACCTCCGGAGGCTTACCCCCGAGGTCCAGCAACATCGATGACTACAACCGTCGCGCCCAAGCTGACGTCAGGGTCGGCCACGCTCATCGGGCCATCAGGCCCTACGCCTCTGGCTTCCGCGTCGTCGCCAGCACCGATGACGACGACGCCAACGAGAACAGCGGGACCGCCTACACAGCCACCGCTAAGGGCCTCCCCATCTACTGGTTGAACGGTTCCAAGGTCGCCGACGACTACGAGGACTTCTACGACGGGGACTGGGACGACGAGGCAAACCCCAGGAACGCCGCCGGCGACGTCGACGTTCCCCTGAACGGTGAGGTCTGGACCGGCAGCGACAGCGACGGGACGGCGGCATCGTCGGCGCTCGGCGACACCAACGTCAATGTCGGAAGGCTCGACGGCACCGGTGATCCTGTCGATGGGAATACGACTTATGCCAGCGCTAACCTGCGGAACCTTCCCTACTACGCCCTCTCGGAGGTGCTCGGGGTCGGCACCGCCAGCAACAACGTGCCGGTGTTCTCCGACACCGCGCCCGTGACCCTCAGCATCGCCGAGAACCCGGGCGCCGGCGTCGACGTGGGCGCCCCCGTGGCGGCCAGCGACGCCGACACCGCCACCACCGGCGAGTTGGTGACCTACAGTCTGGGCGGCACCGACGCGGCGTCATTCACCATCGACTCGACCACCGGGCAGATCCGCACCAGATCCGGGGTCTCCTACAACTTCGAGGCTAAGTCCAACTACTCGGTGACGGTAAGCGCTACTGACGGTACCCACACCGACAACAACACCGCCTCCATCGCGGTGACCATCACCCTGACCGACGTGGCCGAGCCGCCGGGGGCGCCCGTAGCGCCCAGGGTGCGCACGGTCGGGACGATGACCGACAGGCTGACCGTGAGCTGGAATGCCCCGGCCAATACCGGCCCGCCGATCACCAGCTATGACGTGCGATATCGAGAGGGCGACAGCGATTCGCGGAACATCTTGCCGGGCGCTTCCTCCCCCCGCGTTATCACCGGCCTGACCGCCGCCACCCTCTTCCACGTGCAGGTACAGGTGCGGGCCACGAACGCCGAGGGCACCGGCGCCTGGTCACCCTCAGGCCGCGCACCGAACGACATCTGCGGCCGCACGGCTGCCGTGGTCGAGGCGATCCTGGCGGCCACATCCGCCGCCGACACCTGCAGCAGCGCGTTGGGGGCGGACATCGCAGCCATCACCGACCTGCGCATCCGGGTGACCGGCACCCAGCCGCTGAGACCGGCCGACCTCGACGGGCTGGTCGGTCTCGAACGCCTCGACCTCAGCGGCAGCTACCTGGGCACCCTGCCCGCCGGTATGTTCGACGACCTGGGGAGCCTGACCGAGCTGGACCTCAGCGACACCGGCCTGGACACGTTGCCCCCGGGCGTCTTCGACTCCCTGGACAGCCTGATCGAGCTCGACCTCAGCCACAACCGCCACCTGAGCACGCCGAGGATCCCCGCAGACATCTTCGGCGGCTTGGACAGCCTCGAGACCCTGCGCCTCAACGCCATGTCCTACAGAGGACGAGGCATCAAATTCGTCAACAACAACTACTTCAACAACCTCTTCGACGGCCTCGCCAACCTGACCGAGCTCGACGTGCGGCCCAGCACCCCGCACCTGGGCGCCCCCCTCGCGTTCGTGCCCCTGACCAGCCTGCTGACCTACAACGGCGCCCCCTATGTCCGACCCGCCGACGCACCGCAGAGCCTGACCGCCGCCATGACCGACATCGCCGGATCCGTCACGGTCCGCGACAGAGACAACAGAGGCCGCCTCACCGGCCAAACAGCCAGATTCTGCAAGACGGTCACCCTGACCTGGCAGGCACCCGCCGGGACGAGCGGCATCACCGGCTACAAAATCATGCGCACCCACTACGGCCACCCCGTCATCAGCCAGCGCAAACCCAACACCGACCACCGCCGCTACGGCTACGACATCGCCACCACCGACGCCGACACCACCACCTATGTCCACGAACCCCTGCGGCCCGGCGCCGCAGGCCACAAGTTCACCTACTACGTCGCCGCCGTCACCAACAACGGCACCGGCTTCCCCGCCGTCGTCAAAGTCCAAGCCCCCGTCCTGATCGAATGGCACTCAACAGGCACCACGCTGACAGGACCCGACGCACTCCCCTGCCCCATGCTCCAATAACACACCCACCCCCAACCGACCCGCCCCCGACAACCCCGCGTCGAGGGCGGGGCGGGCCATGGGGACCGTTCCGTCGGGCCCTTCACGCATTGCGTCGTAGATGCCCGAGCGACCGAAGAACGCGGTCACGTCGTAGCCCGGCCGCGCTCCCGGCCAGCGGGACCCGCTGGCGAGAGCGCGGCTTCGACTCGCGAGCGGAGTGCTACGAGCATCACCGTCAAATGGGCGGCGATGACATGACGGCTAGCAGTCTGCGGTGGTGGTGCGGCGAATAACTGTGGATCTCGGCTGCGGCCAAGCGACATGTCAAATCTATGCGACACTGGTTCCGGCGGTGTTATCGTGCCGCCGTGCTCACAGGATGAGGGAGGTGGGTCATGTCAGAAGCGCGAACGAATTACAAGGCCTATCAAGAGAAATACCAAGATGATCTGGAACAGACAGACTTGGGTCGCATCGCGCTCATGTACAACGGAGAAGTCGTCGGACTGTTCAACGACGATGAGGATGCGTATTCGGTCGGGCTAGACCGCTACGGCTCCGGCAAGTTCTCGATGCAACGGATCGGCGCACAGCCGATCTCAATGGGACTCCTGACAGCACTGACTTGATGCCGACATTTAGCAGGGTGCTGAAAAAGTCCCGATTCGAGGGCAGCGGGATCCCAAACCCCCAGGTCAGACGCTTGTAGATCTTGCGAAACCTGCGTTCTTCAGCATCCTGTTAGACAAGACATTCAGGACGGCAGAATCCTGATGGTGGTGCTCGTCGCCGCATCTGAGACAGCCGATGATCGACACGCATTCAAGGCGCTAGTCGACACCGGCGCTACCGGCACCGCTGTTTCGCAAGCGGTAATCGACGCTCTCAGGGTTGCTAGCTGTGGCGTTCGCCAGACCAGTACAGCCGACGGGTCCGTGGTCGATGCTGACGAGTACATGCTGTGTGTTCACATCCCTGTGCGAACCACCAGCATGAGCGCCGACGGCAATGCAGTTGTTGAGGACTATCGCAGCACCGCCACCGTCAAAGCCATCCAGTTGGGCTTCGACACGAGTGCTTGCGATGTGATAGTCGGGATGGACATGTTGTCTAGGTACCACATCACCATGTTCAACAATCAGTTTGTGATGAGCATCTAACACGGAGTGAGGGTTGCCCAGTCGAGCCGTTTGCCGTCACAGCCAGCCGCCAACGCTTTCAGCCGGGCCACCGGCGCCACATGACGAGCGTTGTGTCGAGTCGTGAACTCGACCAGATTGCGGCCCAGATGCTTGCGGGACCAGTAGTGGTAGGTGCCCACGTAGCCGCGCTTGAGCAGCGACCAGAACGACTCGATGCTGTTCGTCGACGCCCCGTCGCTGGCGACGTACACACCGCGGGAATGGGTCACCGTCGAGTGCCGATACCCCAGCCCGCCTAGACCCGCATGCGACTTGTGCTCATCAGTGCGCACCATCGCCCCCGGCGTGGTGCGTTCCTTGACGAACCCCACCAGGGTCGCCGCGTTCGTCCGCTCGATAGGCACCGCCACCGACTTTCCTGAGTCGTGGTCGACCGTGCCGATCACCGGGGTATGCACGTCAAGGGTCGGGTCCTTCTGCCGCGTCGCGTGACGGGACGTCGCTCGATCCCCGATCCACGTCTCGTCCACCTCGACCGGACCCTCGAACCGGTCCGTCGTGTACGTGTCGGCCCACGCCGCCCGGATGCGATGCGCCAAGAACCACGCCGACTTCTGCGTCACCCCCAGATCACGCGCCAGTTGATGCGACGACGTTCCCTTGCACCGATCCGACAGCAACCACATCGCCAGCACCCACACCCGCACCCCCACCCCCCAGCTTCGACGCGTGCATCACGCTCCCCGTCTTGACGCTGAAATCCTTGCGGCAAGCGCGGCAGCGGAACGGCTGCGGCTTGCGCGTCGCCCGTACCTGCACATTCGACGACAGACACTCGATGCAACGCACCCCGTCAGGCCAGCGCTGCGCCACGAACCACGCCTCCGCGGTCGCCTCGTCGGGGAACATCTCGAACACCTGGAACACGCTCAACCCGTTTGCCATACCCCCAACGTAGATAGGGGGTGCAACATCATTGGGTAACTACGTAAGTCAATCCCAGCATTCGAGTTGAGTTTGTGAGGCTTTCATGTCCTCTCGCTTCTCCCCATTCTTGCTTGTGGCGCTGGGGTTTCGTGGCGCGTCCGGCTGTGGCGGGCTGTGCTGAGGAGGGCGGGTGTTCGGGGTGCTCGGCGGCCGGGCAGGGTCCGGGTCGGCGCTGTTGTCACGAGCGTTGTTGGCGCTGGTCGGCCAAGGCGGCGTCGGGCAGCCTGGTGGAGGGCGACAGCGCCTTCGGCGACCCGCAGTCGGAGATCGCGCTCATCATGTACGTCGATCCCGGCCACAGCTTCAGTCTCAGCCTCAGGACGTCGGCATGGGCGCGGACCGGTCCATCAGCGTGGGGACCCTCTCGCCGGCATTCACCCCCGGCAACCGCTACTACACCGCCACCGTGGCCAACGCCTAAACCTCTCTGATCGTCACGCCCACCATCAGCAACGCCAGCGCCGGATATGTCGTCAAGCTGCGCCGGGCCACCCTGGCCACCGACGCGGCGGCCACGGCCAACCTCAGGGTCGGACTCAACACCTTCCAGGTGTGGGTAACCGCCGCCGACGGCTTCGGCACCAGAGTGCTGCCTGACTGCAGCCGGGACTTCCAGCCGCTGGGCAACCTGTGGACCGACACCCGGCCCGTCTGGCCCTTCGTGGGCTATCACCAGTATTTCCTGTGGGCGGACGGGGAGACGACCCTGACCGCCGTGCCCGAGACGGTGTCCGGCAGCAGCGGCGCGGCCACCGTGGAGTGGCGCGCCCACAGCAGCCTGGGCCGGCCGGGGCCGGCGCCGGGCCACCCTGACCCTGTTCGGCGGTTTCCTCACGGACAACCGCATCACCTTGGCGCCCACACCCTCACGGTGACCATCGTGGACTAGCCGAGCGGCGACCGGGCTCACTCCGCTGAGGATTCGTGCACCGCGCCTTCGGCGATCAGCCTGTCGATTGCTTCGTCTGACATGCCAGCGGCGGTGAGCAGCTCGCGTGTGTGATCGCCCAGCTTCGGAGACGGTCCACGCGGTCCGACATCGGCCGTCGCGAACCGCATCGGGATGCCCACGCTGCGGTACTCGCCGATGTCGGGGCTGTCGAGCGTGGGGAACAGGCCCAGCGCTTCGGCCTGGGGGTCGTCGGCCACTTCGTGCAGCCCCAGCACCGGGCCCCAGATGATTCCCTCGGCGTCGAAGATCTCGCCCCACTCGTCACGGGTCCGGTGCGCAAGGGCTTCGTCGATGCCGGCCACGATCTCTCCCATGTGGGCGAACCGGCCACGGATGTCGGCGAAGCGCTCGTCTTGCAGCCAGTCGAGCCGCTCGATGACCCGGCACAGCAGCGGCCATGCGCTGTCCTGGGGCATGTTGAACACCACCCACTTGCCGTCCCCGCACGGATAGCGATTGGCGGTGGGGATGATCATGTTCTCGCGGGCGCGCTGGCGCAGCGGCGCCTTGTCCATGGCGGTGATGGCGTAGTCGGAGGCCTGAGTCCACACGGCTGTCTCGTACAGCGATGTTTCCACCGCTTGGGCCTCACCGGTTCGCTCGGCCATCCGCAGCGCGGCGAGCACCGCCCCCACGAGCGCGAGGCCGGTCGTGTGATCGCCCTGGGCGGGGCGCGCCATGGGGACCGTCCCGTTGGGCCCTTCACGCATTGCGTCGTAGATGCCCGAGCGACCGAAGAACGCCGTCACGTCGTAGCCCGGACGCCACGCCTCCGGACCGGTGGTGCCGTAGCCGGTCAGCGTCGCATGCACGATGCGCGGGTTGACCGCTGTCACCGTGGCCGGATCGAGCCCGAAGCGTTCCTGGCGGTGGACGAGCAGGTTGCACATGAACACGTCCGCGCCTGCGATGAGCCGGTGGACCACCTCGCGGCCGGGTGCCGAGTCCAGGTCGACTGCGATGGAGCGCTTGCCGCGGTTGTCCACGTCGAACTGGAAGTCGTAGTCCTTGATCTCGGGCGGAAGCTTGGCTGGCCGGCTGAAGCCCCGGGCCGGATCGCCCTCGAGCGGCTCCACCTTGATGACGTCCGCACCGAGGTCGGCCAGGATCGCTCCCGCCGACGGCGTGGCCATCCAGCTGTCCACCTCGATCACTCTCACATCGTCCAACGGTGCTGCCACTGTCCCTCCAACGCTGCACTGACCTTCAGTGCCGACCGCACCAGCCTGACACTGCGCTACTCGCCGTGCTCCCGGCCAGCGGGACCCGACGGAGGGTATGGCAGCACGAAGCCAACGGGGCGGGCGCCATTACGCTGCCGGGCCATGGAGCTTGCAGGCAAAGTCGCTGTCGTCACCGGTGGGGCGAGTGGAATCGGGGAGGCGCTCGTGGAGCGCTTCGGGGCAGAAGGGGCGCGGGCGCTGGTCGTGGTTGACCGCGATGAGGCTGGCGCGCAGGTCGTGGCGGATCGGGTTGGCGGCACGGCCGTCGGGCTCGATGTCACCGATGAGGAGGCCATCAAGACGGTTGTGGCCGACACGGTCGCAGCCCACGGCGCACTAGATGTGTTCGTGTCCAACGCCGGCTACGTGACCCAGGGCGGCCTCGAGGTCTCCAACGACGAGATCCAGCGCATGTGGGAAGTCCACGTGATGTCTCACGTGTATGCGGCCCGGGCAGCCGTTCCCGTCATGGTGCACAACGGCGGCGGCTACCTGCTCAACACTGCCTCGGCGGCTGGCCTTTTGACCCAGCTCGGCTCGCTGCAGTACGCGGTCACCAAGGCTGCGGCCGTGTCACTGGGCGAGTTCTTGTCGATCACCTACGGCGACAAGGGCATCGTGGTGTCGATGCTGTGCCCGCAGGCCGTGGACACCAATATCTTGGCCAACAGCCCCGATCGCACCGGCAATGGCGACCAGGGGCGAGGCACGCCGGGGGCCGCAGCTGGTGACGGTGTCCTGCAGCCGTCGGAGCTGGCACAGACCGTCATCGAGGCCATGACCGAAGAGCGCTTCTTGGTGCTGCCCCATCCTGAGGTGCAGACCTACCGCGAGCGCAAGGCATCGGACATCGACCGTTGGCTGTCGGGTATGCGGCGCTTCCAGTCACGCCTGTTCGCCGACTCCGACATCACGCCTGCGGACTGGCTGCTCAGCTGACGCTCGTGCGTGGCGCTGCGGGCGTGTGCCGCTTGCAGACAGCCGCCCTCGAAAGTTTCAACTAGCCGAAGCAGAAACTTTCAATCAGCCGTACCTCGAAGTTATAATCAGCCGCACGGCGGGAGGGCCACGACGGAGGCTGGACGATGATCGATGCGTCGCTGATGCCTCGATTTGCGGCACGGCGCCTCGCTGAGGCGCTCACGGACTCGCCGGCCGTCCTGATTCATGGTCCGCGTCAGTGCGGCAAGACGACGCTGGCGCAGGCGCTGTGCGCGCCGAGCCATCTGCCGGGTGCCCGGAGTGCGGGCATCGATGATGCCAACGGGCAACGCTACGCCTATCTAACACTCGATGATCGTGCAGCTCTGGCCGCTGCCGGCGCCGATCCGGTCGGGTTCGTCGCCGATCTACCGCCGAGGGTGGTCCTGGATGAGGTGCAGCGCGCCCCTGAACTGATGTCGGCCATCAAGATCTCGATCGACCGCGATCGCCGACCGGGCCGCTTCGTGTTGACCGGCTCTACAAATGTGCTCTCGCTTCCGCGACTGGCTGATTCCCTGGCAGGCCGCATGGAGATCGTTCGGCTGCATCCGTTGTCTCAAGCTGAAGTGAGCGCCAGCCGTGACGCCGAGCATCAAGCCTCGACGGCTGAGAGCTGGACAGCGCAGCGCCGAGGCTTCCTGGACGAGCTGTTCGGCGACCGTTTCGACACCATGGGGCATCAGCGACTCGGCCACGAACTGGCTGAACGCATCTGCGCTGGAGGCTTCCCGGCGGCGCTGGCACGCCCCCACGGTCGTCGTCGGTCACGGTGGTACAGCAACTACATCGAGACGGTCACCCAGCGCGATGTGCTGGACCTTGCGCGGATCAAGCAGCTTGACGTGATGCCGCGCTTGCTGGCCGCGGCAGCGGCTCAGACCTCTGGGCTGTTCAACGTCAGCCGGCTGGCGGCCCCGTTTCAGCTGAGCACGCCTTCGATTCGGGAGTATCTGGCGCTGCTCGAGCGTCTCTTCATCATCGAATTGCTGACGCCGTGGCATAGCAATCGCACAAAGCGTCTCGTCAAGATGCCGAAGCTGCATCTGGGAGACACCGGCGTCGCGTGCGCGTTGATGGGCGTCTCGCCCGACGCGCTGCGCGCAGACCGCGAGCTTCTCGGCACGATGCTCGAGACGTTCGTGTTCGGCGAGCTGCGACGACAGGCCAGCTGGCACGATGCCGACCTGCGGTTCTTTCACTTTCGCGACCGCGACGGTGTCGAAGTGGACATCGTGGTCGAACATGGTGCTGCTCAGCTTGCAGGCATCGAAGTCAAGGCCGCAGCCACGGTCACCGAATCGGACTTCCGCGGTCTGCGCAAGCTTCGCAAGGCCGTCGGAGATCGCTTCGTGTGCGGAGTGGTGCTCTACGACGGCGAGATCAGCGCCAGTTTCGGCGACCGCTTGCGGGCCATCCCCATCAGGCGCCTGTGGGACTGACCAGCCGACTCGGGACATCACCCGGCGGATTGGCTGCTCTGACGGGGACCCGTTAGTTGGTCCCGTCGTGGGTCTGTCAGACGCTCCCTTGTCAAGCGGCGAGCGCGAGTGGCCGGTTTCGTGCTTGTTCGTCGCGCCACATTCGGCGGATGACGCGGTTGGCGAGGTGGCGTTTGTGGGCTCGTCTGGCTTCGCTTCGGGTCTTGCCTTCCGCGGTCTTGCGCGCGAGATAGGCGACGGCTTGGGGCTGGGTGCGCTGCTGGGTGACCGACGCGACGTACAGCACTGAGTTGATGCGCCGGTTGCCTTTGAAGTCGAGCCGGTGCCGGCCCGCTGGGGTCGAACATGTGTCGGGGTCGATCCCTTCGCGGCGGCGCAGCCGACTCTCGATCTTGCCGTTGGTGGCGAACTGGTCGCGCACTTCGGTGGGCAGCTTGGAGATCTGGTCCGCGACGCGGTGGAGCATCAAAGTGCGAGCAGCCACAAGGGTTCTGCGGTGCTCGAGCACAGCCTCGATCTCGGCGACGGCAGGGTCATAGACCTCCAGCGTCTGGACGGGTCCCAGCGTCGGCTCGGCCAACAACGCCCGTGCCGAGGCGACCGCGTCGACGGCGTCGGTCTCCCCGTCAACTTGATGCGAGGGATCGGATCCCCAGTCTTTGGCTGGGGATCCGTCCGGCGCGTCCTTGTGGGCGGGTGCGGGCTGGGGTTCGTCAGCGAGGCCGGTTCACGCTGTAGTTGTAATCCACTGATGCGGGCTGGAACAGCAGCGGGCTGACCGCTTTGCCGCCCAGCGACACCCCCACAGCAGCCACAGCGTTCAATGCTGTCTCGATCGCTCCCTCGGACCAGCCGCCCATGTAGGACACGTCGTCGCCCGCGAGATACACGAAGGGGTCGCTGTAGCCGGTTGCCCGCAGATACGCCGAGTAGGCGGCTTGCAGGAGCCGGTCCTGTTTGGGATGGTTCAGCTTGAACGCTCCGTGATAGTTCGATTCGGTCATCCAGTCCACAAATATCGTGTACTTCTCGTAATCGCCTGACACGGGAACGAGATATTCAGCGAACTCCGAGTCGATCCGTGCGACGTCAGCGACAAGCCGTTTGATGCGACTCTCGTTGTCCGACGGCAACGCGATCTGTTTCGCCGAGTCGTCCTGCCATGTGTAGCTGACCAGCACGACTCCGGGACCGTCGGGATCGTCGGGCGCGTAGTCGAGACAGTAGAGACCGCGAATGACCGTGTCGGACTGGATGTTGGCTGGCAGATCATGCTTCAGCCAGAACTTGTCATCGGTGAGAATGAACGCCTTGGACGAGCTGATCGTGTGCATCTCCTTCACAGCCGACGCGACGGTCGGTTCGCCTGGGACCGGCAACGGTTCGCGTCCTGGTTCCAGGAACTCGACAAGCGTCGTGTTGGTCTGGCTCGCCCATTTCGGTGCTGCCCAGATCACACGGTCGTAGATGCGCACAGCACCGACGTTGCTGACCAGTTTGATGTTGTCGCCGTCGTACTCGATCTCGGTGATGTTCTCGTTCTTGTGATGGTCGAGAACGCTGAGTCCCCCGACCTCGGCATGGCCGATCGCGTCGAACACCGACGCGATGCCCGACGGGATGAACTGCTGGTCTGTTTCGAGTTCGTTGACGAACAGTCGGAAGATCTCCAGGAACTGGACCGAGTACAGCGGCCCGAAGCCGCCGCTGCCGACACCGATCGTGCCGAAGATCGCCATGTCCTCGTCGGTCCACGGCGTCCCTCCGGGCGGTGTCGGGTTGAGCTGAAAGATGACCGACAGTCCCGCGCCGAACGACAGATGCTCGAAGTGGTCGATCCACGGCTGCCATGCTGCGAGCGCCCCACGGAAGTTGCCGTCGAGCATCAGACCGGTCATCTTCGTCGGCGACGCCAGCACAGTCCCGTCCGCGAGGGTCGTGTCGTCGCTGATGAGCGCTTCGAGTCCTGCGGTGACGGTATGGAACAGCCACGGCGCTGAGCTGCCAGCTTTCCACTCGAACGACTGCCCGTTGAGGTGCAGCAGCGTATCCACTTTGCCGGGATCAGGAAAGTCGGAGTTGTACTCGATGCCGAACTTGTCGAGATACCAGAACAGGCCGACCTCGGACGGCGGGAAACGCATGGCACCCATCTCGGCGATGTACTGGTCGTGATCGGGGAACGGCTGACTCCAGCAGCGCCCGTACCGGTACGACTCATGGTCAGTGGAGAAGATGTCCACGTTGACGCCGAGACGCAGCAGCTCGTACGCGGCGACCATGCCTGCTGGTCCGGTGCCCACCACACCGACCTTGTAGCGACCGGGATCGTCGATGCCGGTGACAAGCCCGCCTGCGGCTTCCGCTGCTTCGAGGACGTCGTGATAGTTGACGAGCACGTCGATGTTCGACTGCGGGTAGTCAGCTCCGGGCGGTTTGGTTCTCAGGTTGGGAATGAATGTCATGGTCGCCTTTCGGTTCGAGCAGAGGTGGATATGTCAGCATATGATGACATATCCCCGTACACCCCTGTACGGGTTCTACGACTGAAGGAACATAATGAGACTTCAGGATTTGGACGGCGCTCCTTGCGGGGCTGATCGCCTTGGGGGCATTGCCGTCTGCGGCCATGGCCGACGGCGGGAAGCAATCAAGCGCGGAGGCGGCGTACAAGGCCGTTGTCGCACAGACTGACGGCCTTGGAGCGCTGCTCAACGGCACCGCTGCTGACTCGACAGCGCTCTCTATCGACACGACGGGCGACGAGGACAAGGTGCTCTCGATGGGTGCCGAAGGCTCAGACATGCTCAGCGTCCCGGCCGACGCGGCCGATCCCATCGTCATGTCACGCCAAGACGGGTCCTCTGTGGGAGTGCTGCTGCCGGGAACACCGGACAACGGCAAGGCTGTTGGCCAAAACATGGTCTTGTTCGAGGATGTCGACAAGGACACCGACGCGCTCGTGCAGCCCCAGGCAGACGCTGGCGTGCGGGTGCTCACCGTCATCAAGAGCTCGCAGGCGCCCACCGCATTCGACTATGAGCTAAAGCTGGACGACGGCTACAAGCTGCGACCGATGCACGACGGCCGCGTGGCCATTGCGGACGCAGACGGCTTCGTCGCTGCGGTTATCGAAGCTCCTTGGGCATACGACGCGTCAGGCAGCGCAATCGCTGCCAGCTACACAGCGTCCGACAATGTGCTGACGTTGAATGTCGCGCACGACGACTCGACGGTGTACCCGGTGCTCGCCGATCCGGTGTTCACCTGGGGGTACCTCTCGGGAACCGTCTACTTCAACCGCACCGAGACTCTGGACGTCGCGGAGCTGAGCCTCATCCCGATAGCGGTGTTCCTCCTCTTGCCCGACCCCGTCACCGCTCTCATCGCCCTGCAAGCTGCCACGATTGTCGGCTGGGCGGCGACAGCCATTGAACGCCACCGCACGTGCTTGAAGCTGCGATACGGCCTAGCGTGGGGATGGACTGGATTGAATCCGTTTCTCGCACCCGGCCACTACCGCGATGAGGCTGGCGTCAGATGCAGCTGAGTCATCGCTGAGACCATGGCCTTGAGCGGTACCATCGACGTCGTCGTTGGCATCCTCCTCGTGGTTGGCATCCTCCTCGTGGTTGGCATCCTCTTCGCTGGCTCGTTGGTTGCAGCTGCCGTTGTCGTGCTTGTCGTGAACCTCTATGGGCTCATGCGCGATTCGTGGCGTAACGCCACGTTGATCGGTCGTGGTCTCGGAGCGGGTGTAGGCATTGCAGGAGCGTGTGCCCTCGCGATGCGGGCTGCGGGCAGTCATGGACTTTGGGAGCCGATCTTGGCAGTTCCCGCGACGATCGTTTGGAGTGGCCTAGCGATGCGGCTCGCATCTTGGCTGCAACGGCGCCGGGGCAGAGTGCGGAGTCGTTAGGCAAAACGGCTGCTGGCGGGCGGAGCGCTGACACGGAACATCTCGTTCTGGAGTCGGCGTTCCGCCCGCTCGCCGGTTGCGGACCAGTAGGGATGCACCGTGTACTTCGACCGTCAAGAAACTCGCAGAATGGCGATCAGCGGTTCTGTGCCGGTCGCGGTATTGCTGTTGGAGGGCGTCACGTTGGAAATGGTCGCGTGAGCACTGGCGGCATACCCACTAGAGGACACGTGTTTGAAGGTGAAGTACGGCTGGGCATGGAACTGGGGACGTCTCAGCAAAATCGTCGAGCTTGGCCACTACAGCTACGAAGCAGGCGTCAGATGCAGCTAAACCGGTACTGAAGCAATGCCCGCGATACTCGCCTATCTGTTCGTCGCAACGTTGATGGTCGGTCTAGGCGTCTTCGCGACGCGGTTCTTGCTGCGATGCTGGAGGAACGCAACGCCCGTCAGCCGGGCTGTCGGGGTGGCCGCCGGCGCCTTCGGAGTGTGCACCGTGGTGTATGGCGCTGTCGTCAGCCGCGATCCGTGGGAAGCGGTCTTGGCACCTCCAGGGATACTGGCGTCGAGCGGGATAGTGATATGGATCGCATCCTGGATCGAGCGCTGGATCGAGCGCCGACGACACCCTGACGAGGTTCGCTAGTCCCATCCTCCATAGCGGGCGGAACGCTGGCTCTGAGCATCATGTTCGGTTGCTGGCTTTCCGCCCGCTACGCGTCGACGAGACGGTGACGGGGACCCGTTAGTCGGTCCAAGCCCCCCGGACCCGAGTCAGGGATCCCTGTCAGCTCAGCTCAGATCAGGGCCAGCGCGCAGCCGCGCTCAGCTCGGGCGGCGGGCTACGAGCCGCGCTTCGTGTCGTTGGCCGAACCAGCCCTCTTCGAAGCTGACCGTCTCGAGCCCGTGGCACAGGCCCGGCAGCTCGCCTCGCTTGACTAGGAAGGGGCGACCGGGGCGCGCGTTGTACAGCAGGTTGTCGACCGTCGCGATCTGCACGAATGCAATGCCACCCGGCGCGAGCAGTCCGCACAGAGCGCCGAGCAGCGGGCGGTGCAGGAAGTTGGCACAGACGACGGCATGCCAACCGCGCTCGCTGCCCAGTCCCGCAGCGGTCGGCAGCGGCTCGGCCTCCAGATCGGCAATGCTCGGCAGCGGCTCGGCCTCCAGATCGGCGCAGACAGTCCGCAACTGCACGCCACGCTCGGCAGCGGCGCTCCGAGCAATCTCCAACGCCCGCCCGGAGACGTCGACAAGCGTCGTGTCGATACCGAGGCTCGCGAGCCACAACGCAGTACCGCCGGTTCCTCCGGCGAGATCCACAGCAGTCGAGCACTCGGCGAGCAGATCGGCATGACCGATCACGAACTCCGAAGGCGACCCGGGCTCTTGCCAGTCGGCGTATTTCGCATCCCAGCGGTCAGCGGCGCTCACGCGTCGTAGGTCCGGACTGCACGCGCCCGGCGGCTGCGGGCGTATGCAGCCACCAGCAGCAGCACCGCATAGAGGAAGAACTCCGACTTCACCAAGCCGATCCAGCCGCCCTGGGTGACCCATCCGGGCCGGTCGACGAGCCAGACCGGCAGCAGCACCAGCACGGTGGCGGCGGGCACGGTCGTGATGAGGCGACTGCCGCCGATCGCAGTACTCCCGAAGGCGATCGTGAGCGCGAACAGCTTGATCGACAACTCCTCGGGATACAGCGACTGATCATTGAAGTTCACCGGCACGAGCAGGAGACCGCCCGCCAGGCCCGCAAGCCCGCTGCTGAGGCTCACCCCCACCAGCCGCAGCCGGTACACCGGCACGCCGAACGTGGCTGCCGCCGTCGCCTCGTCCCGGGTGGCGACGAGCGCTCGCCCGATGGGCCCCGACAGCAGCCCGTGCAGCAGCCAGAAGGCGACCACTACCCACGCGACGACGATCCAGAACTCCCAGATGTGCTCGTCGTTAGGGGCGATGCCTGTCCAACTGGGCGCGACGAACTCGCCGTCGAGGGTGACCGGCAGCGGACCGTCGAGTTGTCGCAGCACGATCGGGAACGCCACAGCGGCCGAGAGTGTCAACAACGCCAGGTAGGCCTTGGGCAAGCGCAGCGCTGGAATGCCCAGCAGCGCGCCCACCGCGCAGCCCGCCACGAAGCCGACCAGCGGCATCGCCATCAGCGGCAGCCCGAAATCGTTCGCGGCGTGCAGCGCCGCGTATGAGCCGCAGCCGGTGAGCGCCCCGTGGCCGATGGAGAGCAATCCCATCCGGTGCGTGAGCAGCCAGAGCCCGGCGAAAACGAGGCAGAACGCTGCTAGCTGGGTGACGTCGGTGACGAAGATCGACGAAGCACGCAGCGGCACGATGATTGCGAGCGCCGCTATCACGACGAGCGCAGCGCCAGTCAGTGTGATGGGCAGTTGCTCTCGCCGGGTCCGCTCCCGCCTCGGTGCACGGCCCTGAGCCAGCGGTTCGTCGCCGTTCGTCACGCCTGCAAGCTCCCGCGGGCTGCCTTGCGAGACAGCAGTCCCGATGGGCGCACTGAGAGCACCACGATGAGCACACCCAAGGCCCACACCAGCGTGACCTGGCTGTCAATGAATCCGACGTAGCCAGACATCATCGTCTCGGCGAGGGCGAACAGGTAGCCGCCGGCGAGCGCCAACGCCGGGCTGCGCAGTCCGCCGAGCGTGGCTGCTGCGAGGCCGAAGATCAAGAGGCGTTCCATCATGCTGGGACGGACGTTGAATTCCCCGGCGATGAGTCCGCCTGCGAGACCGCCCAGCGCTGCCGCCACGGCCCAGCCGCTCATCACAACTCGCTCGACCCTGATGCCCACCAACGCGGCGCTGTCCCGATTGGAGGTGATGGCTCGGAACGCGAGTCCGATCTTGGTCGTGCGCTGCACCAGTGCCAGCAGGCCGATCGCAGCCAGCATCGTGAGCGTGAGGCCGATGCTGTCGAACCACAGCCGCGCACCCCCGATGACGAAACGGTCGGTGTGCTCTTGCGGGAACGGCGAGCCGAGGAATCTCTGGCGACCGCCGAAATGCTTGACCACGAAGACGCCGATGAGCAGGTAGAGCCCGAGTGTCGCCCCGATCGTCGGCACGGGATCACCGTGCATCGGCCGGATCACCGTGTATTCGAGAAGCGCACCCAGGGCTGCCGACACGACGACCGCAGCAGCGACCGCAGCCCAGATCGGCCATGGCGTCGCGAACGGCGTCAACCAGCCTGCGAATGCGACCCGGTCGCCGGGGAGTGCAGCGAACACCACGGCGATGTATGCGGACATCATCGCCATCTGGCCCTGCGCCAGATTCAGCACTCCGGTGGATCGGAACACCATCGAGATAGCCACTGCCAGAGCCGCATACGCGGAGCCGTTGGCGAACGAGTCGAAGACCCGCTGCAGGAACAGGGTCATGAAGCCGCGATTGTGGCATGAGCAGACGCGTTGACGGGCAGGTGCGCACCGGTGCGAAGATGAGGACGTGCCGAATGATTCAGATGGCCGGACAGATGGCGCTCGATTCCTCGCCGATGTTGTGCTGACGTGTGACGAGGGTTTCTCGACGATCGAGCGCGGTGCAGTGGACGTGGGAGCCGACGGGCGCATTGCGTGGGTGGGTCCGGCGGCGGACGCGCCCGCGACGGACACGCCCGTGATCAACGTGGGCGGCCTGCTGATGCCAGGACTTGTCAACACCCACGCGCACACGCCGATGACGCTGGTGCGAGGCGCCGGCGACGGCCTGCCGCTCATGGCATGGCTGACCGACGTGATGTGGCCCCGCGAGGGCAGGCTGCGGCCCGACGACGTGTGGTGGGGGATGACGCTGGGCGTAGTCGAGATGCTGCGCTCGGGCGTCACCACGACGTGCGAGATGTACGCCTACGAGCAGGCCGTCACCGATGCGGCTCGCGAGGCCGGCATCCGGCTGGTCATGTGCCCGGGCGTGATGTCGGTGGTGCACGCCGACCAATCGGGCAGCGTGGCCGGCCGCATCGACGACATCGCTCGATTTCACGCTGCCGAACACGATCCCGACGGTCGCGTCACGGTCGGGTTCGCCCCGCACTCGGCCTACGACCTAGGTGTGGAGGCCTGCGCCGAGATCGCAGCCGCCGCCCGCGAACGGGACACGCTGTTGCACATCCACCTGGCCGAGACGCGCACCGAGGGAGATGCTCTGTCCGCTGCTCACGGCGGTGCCAGCGTGCCGCAGCTCCTGGCTGACGCCGGAGTGCTGGAGGGCAGGGTGCTGGCAGCGCACAGCGTCTGGCTCGACGATGCAGACCTCGACATCTACGAATCGACCGGCGTGGCCGTGGCGCACTGCCCCGTCAGCAACATGAAGCTGGGCTCGGGCGCGGCGCGGGTACCCGAGATGCTCGAACGAGGCATCACGGTCTCGCTCGCCACCGACGGGCCGGGCTCCAACGACGACCTCGACCTGTGGGAAGAGATCAAGATCGCCTCGCTGTTGGCCCGGGTGACCGCACTCGACCCCACCTTGATGAGTGCACAGCAGGTGATCTCGATGGCGACCCGCAGCGGCGCCGAGGCGCTGGGTCTGCACACCGGGGTGCTGGAGGCGGGCCGCTGGGCTGACATGATCCGGCTCGACATCGACGACGTGGCGTTCGTGCCGGTCACCTCGCCGCAGGAGTTGATTGCCCATGTGGCGTGGTCCGGCGGCAGCCGCCACGTCACCGATGTCTGGGTGGGCGGCGAGCGTGTGGTTGCCGGGCAGGTCTGCTTGACCGTTGACGAAGCACGGGCCCGCTTCGAGGTGCAGCATCGAGCGCAGCGGCTCGCTGAGGAGTCGGGGACGTGAGTGCCATGAGCGCGCCGGGTGAAGCCAGCGACCCAGCCCAGGAGCGTCCCCCGGTCGGCATCATTGCCGGGACGGGTTTCTACGAGCTGCCGGGCCTGTCTGAAGCCGAGCACCACGTGGTCCAGACCGGCTGGGGCGAGGCCTCCGCAATGACCGGCCGCTGGCACGGGCGGCGCATCGTGTTCGTGCCCCGCCACGGCGGCGATCACTCCATCGCGCCGTCGGCCATCAACTACCGGGCCAACATCGCCGCAATGCGCGACCTGGGCGCGGTGGCCATCCTGGCCGTGAGCGTCGTGGGCTCGATGGTGCCCGAGCGCGGAACCGGTTCGTTCCTGCTGCTCGACGACTACTTGGAGTTCACCACCGGCCGGGCCGCAACGTTCTTCGACGGGCCGGGCCAGGTCGTGCACACCGACATGTCCACCCCCTACGACCCGGCACTGCGCGCTGCGATGGCGGCGGCGGCGCAGGCCGAGGGCATCGACGTAGCACCGAGTGCCACCTACGTCTGCACCAACGGGCCACGCTTCGAGACGCCGGCAGAGATCCGCATGTACGCCCAGATGGGCGGCAGCGTCGTCGGGATGACCGGTTATCCGGAGGTGGCGCTGGCCCGAGAGGCCGGCATTCCGTACGCCGGAGTGGCGGTCGTAGCGAACATGGCCGCCGGCATGTTCGACGGCGAGATCTCCCACGAAGAGGTGGCGGCAGCGCTCGCAGCCACCAAGGATCCGCTGTACGTCCTGCTGGGACGCACCGTCTCGATGATGTAGCTGAATTTCTCGTACCCGCAGACGCACCCGGCGGCCACCGTCAACAAGCCCTGCGGGCGCAACGCCTGACCACCCCAGCAGCGGGCACGACCGTCGGCCTATCTCGGCAGAGGGGCACGCCAAAGAGCGCTGAGGGGCAGCGACCACACGTGTTCATTGAGCTGGAAGGGCACAGAGCTGCTGCTCAAGACGGCTCCGCCAACGAAGCTGTCGCCGACCCGGTCTCTCAGCCACATCAGGCCTCGTGCGTCGTCATGGCTGATGACGCTGGACGACTTGATTTCGATACCGACGATCCTGCCCTCGCTCTCGAGCACAATGTCGACCTCCTTCCCGTCGCGATCTCGAAGGTGGAACATCCGGGTTTCTGATTGAGCGGTCTCGATGTGGGCCGACAGTTCGTTTGTTGCGAACGTCTCAAACATCTGGCCGACAAGCATCGGGTCTCTTCCCACCGAAGTGGCATCGACGTTGAGGAGATGCGCGGCCATGCCCGTATCGGCCAGGTGGATCTTCGGGGAACGGGTGAGCCGTTGCAGTCGTTTCGTGTGCCATGCCGGCACTCGGCTCGTGACACAGAGATCTTCGAGCAAGCTGAGGTATCGGTCCGCGGTCTTGAAGTCGATGCCGACGTCGTCCGCTGTGGCTCGCTTGTTGAGTTCGAGGCCAGTCCGGGCAGCGCATGACTCGAGGACCGAGCGAAGCTTCTGTATGTGCGGAGCACGGCCGGACACCGGCAAGGCGTCTCTGTCGATGAGTTGGTCGACATAGGCACTGAACCAACGGCGGCGATTGCGTCCGCTCAACTCGACGGCCACAGGAAACTGTCCAGCGGTAATGGCTTCGAGATAGTCGTGACGCGACCACTCTGAGGGGCCGAATTGCACATGGCCGAGGCGGAACAGGGCATCGACCGGGTTGTAGTGCTCGTCGCGCTGGAGTTCGGCTTGGGTCAAGCCATGCATTCTCACCCGGATGAGGCGTCCTGTCCCTGGCCAGGTGGCTGCTTGCTGGGCTGCCCGGACTGAACCGGTGACGATGAATCTCCCCGGACGGCGTGAGCGGTCGGCGTCCACGGCCCGCTTGATTGCTCCCAGGATCTCGGGCGCCTCCTGCCATTTGTCCACGAGCACCGTGCCGTCCGAAATGGCCAATACGCCATCTGGATCTTCCCTGGCAGCCAAGCGGTCACCGGGCTTGGACAGGTCCAGGGTGGTGTCGGCAAATCGCATCATGGACGTCGACTTGCCGCAGCCGCGAGGACCGACGACGAGGACAGCGGGAAAGACGGGCAACAACTCGTCTGCCATCAGCCGTTCGACAGCCCGGGGGTACATTTCCGCATGCATTGCTCCGCCTGCTTCTTGGATCCTCGCATCACCCACAAGACTCGGCCCGACGTTCATGCTGAGAGATGATCCTATACCTGCCGGACCTAAAATCCCACAATTGACGAGTTCGGAATCCTACAATTGCCGCAACGATGATCCCGCTGTTCGCCCTGCTCGGTCGCGCATCGTCAGAGATCTGACGGCCAGATCCATCGGGGCCGTCGCACACGGGCCGTATGGCACTATGTGTGAACAGATATTGACAAACCGATACGGGCGCGCACATGACAGATCCCACCAGCGACGCCACGTTCTCTGCCTTGGCGGACCAGACGCGCCGGGCCATTCTCGGCCTGATCGGTGAACATGGCGAACTCACCGTGGGGGAGATCGCCGCACGCTTCGACGGCGTAGGCCGGACTGCCGTCTCCTCGCATCTACGGATCCTGCGCCTTGCAGGCCTGATCACTGAACGCCGGGACGGCCGCTTCCGGCACTACTCGCTGACATCGACCCCCGCCGACACGGTCGTGGCCTTCCTGGCCTCGGTGTACCAGAACTCGCTGGAACAACTTGAAGCAGCCATCACAGAGGCGGTGGCAGCCGCCGGCAACACGGTTCAGCGAGATGACGAGCTGAGCGCTTAGGTGCGCAGCCATGGCTGAACTGGTTCTGAGCAGCGAGGCGCGGCTGGAGGCGCGCCCCAGCGATTTGTTCGCCCTGTTCGGTTCGGGCGACCCGTCGCTGGGTTGGCTGTTCGGGTCGGAGGCCAATGCGCTGCGACCCGGCGCACTCGTGCGTCTCAGCCTCCCCATCGGAGATCTGGCACGTGCACCCGGAACGGCGCGGATCCTGCGCTGCAAGCCCGGGCGCCGGATCGATCTGGTGCATGAATCACCTTGGGCTGGGCGTGTGGTGTGCCTTCTCGATCCGCTCAGCGGCGGCGGCACCCGCCTGCGCATCCGCGTCACGATCGACGATCGCGAATTCCTGCGCCTCGGCGCCGACTTCGGACTCCTTTGCGACGCCGACGCCGACGTCGACGCCTGGGAGATTCCTCTCGGATTGCTCACGTCGTTGTCTGGGAGCGCCGGGATCCTCGGGCGCTCAACCGTGAACTGTGCACAGCTCGCAGTCGACGAGGTCAATATCGATGGCGGAGTGATGGGCCGTGACGTTCGCCTGGTTGTTGCGGATGACGCCACCGATCCCGGCGTCGGCGCAGTAGCGATGCGTCGCCTCTGCCGGGTGTCCGGCATGGCCGCCGTCATCGGCATGCACTCTTCGGCGACCTATGCGGTCACCTCGCCGATGGCCATCGCAAATGGCATTCCCTACCTCTACACCCCGACCAGCGAGGCGACGGCCAGGCACCCGCTCCTGATCCGTTTCGGTGAGCGACCCCAAGACCAGCTGCACCGTGCCCTGCCGCTGATGGCAAAGACGACGGGAGGAACTCGCTGGTTCCTCACCGGAAACGATTACTCGTGGCCACGGGCGATCGGCACTGCGGCACGGGACGTCATCGAGCGCATGGGCGGCACCGTCACCGGCGAGGGCTACGTGCCACTGGGCACCCAGGACTTCGCACCGGTGATTTCTGCCATCGATGAATGCGGAACCGACCACGTCGTCTCGAGCTTCGTCGGGCAGGACCACGTTCGCTTCGAGTGCGATTTCTCTGAATCCGGGTTGCGTGGGGCGACTCGTACGTTTGCCCCGCTGATGGATGATGCCGTCGTCGAGCACCTGGGTCCCTCAGGGGTGGGCATCTGGAATGCCCTTGGCTACTTCGTTGCCATGGACACCACAGAGAATCATGAGTTCCTGCAGCGATACGAGGACCGCTTCGGTCAGTGTGCCCCACCGGTCTCCGCTGCCGCAGAAGGGGTGTACGAAGCCATCCACACATGGGCCAGCGCGTGCCGGTCCGGTGGCGGCACCGAACCAAGCGCCCTGCTTGGAGGACTTCGCACGGCCGGTTTTCGTGGCCCCAGGCGCTGCGGCCGTGGCGGATCACTGGAGTCGCTGTTGCTGGGGGAGGCGACGCCATCGGGCGTCAAGGTGCTGGACGAACTTCCCGTCGCTAGTCCCTCTGGTTAGCCAAGAGGTGAGCCCGCTGCGCAGCTGTGGCTCCTGTGCCATTCCCGCCGGGCTTGACCGGGCTATGTTGACAAGACAATATGTCAACATCTGCTTACATATAGGGGGAGGGCCAAGTCATGGGAACCACAGGGAGCCCATGCAAGCGGTCACTCGGACGAACAGCGGCCATCTTGGTTGCTCTGTTCTCGATGATTGCCGCAGCATGTGGAACGAGCGACGACGAACCGACGGCGACGGAACCGACGGCGACCGATGCCGCCGCCGCGCCGGCTGCCGATGACGACACGGCAGACGAACCGGCGTCGGAGACCACCGAAGAGCCAGCGCCAGCGGCACCCGATGAGCCCGAGGCGCCATCAGGCGAGCCGGTGCGCATCGGGATCCTGTTCTCCAACAGCGGCCCTGCAGGCATCTTCGGTCAACCGACCGCCAACATCGCGGAGCTCATCGAAGAGGACATCAACGCCGCTGGCGGCATCAATGGGCGCCCGGTCGAGACATTCCTGGCGGACGACGCCACCGACCCCGCAATCGGTCGACAGGCGATGGAGCAGCTCATCGAATCGGACGGGGTCGACGTCGTGCTCGGGACGCACTCCAGTGCGACACGCGAGGCAGCCAAGCCGCTCGCGGAGGATGCCGGCGTGCTGTACATCTACGCGGCGCTGTACGAGGGCGGCGAGTGCTCTGCGGTGATGTTCAACACTGGCGAGGTCCCGAGCCAGCAGCTCGCGCCGGTCATCCCCTGGATGATGTCCGAGACCGGCGGCCGGACATGGTTCCTGCTCGGCAACGACTACGTGTGGCCTCGGCGGAGCTTCGAGTTGGCACGCGAGTACATCGAAGCTGCTGGCGGTGAAGTGGTCGGCGAGGAATACGTTCCGCTGGGAACGCAGGATTTCTCGTCTGTCGCACAGCAAATCGCGGGCTCCGGTGCCGACCTGATCTTCCCGGCGCTCGTGGGCGGCGATGCCATCGCATTCGAGACTCAGGCAGTGGACTTCGGCATCGGTCAGGACGCCATCGGTCGGTTGGCGAACATCTATGAGGAAAACGTCCTCGGTGCCATGGGGCCCTCGGTCACCGCTGGCATGCGGGTCACGTTGGGCTACTTCAAGGAAGTCGACAACGCAGCGAACACCGAGTTTGTGCATCGCTACTTCGAGCGATTCGGGGCAGAGGCGCCACCGCACATGACGTTCAGCTCGCACATCTACGACGCCGCGTTGCTCTATGCGGCAGCGGCGAATGCGGCGGGCACGACCGACACGGCGGCTGTTGCCGCTGCACTGGAAGGGCTGTCGCTCGCGACACCCACGGGAGACATCACCGTCACCGACAGCCGTCACCTGGCGCAGCCGATCTACGTGGCCGAGATCCAGCCCGACGGATCACAGCTGATCGTCCAGTCGTTCCCGTCCGTTGAGCCGGACGAGAACTGCGATCCCTCCTAGCCGAGCGCCGGGGCCTCCCTGGTGAAGATCCTGGGCGGTCGGTGCTGCCAGCGAACCCCTGCGGCCGCACCGACTGCCCGGATCCCAACAAGCCAGAGACACCGGAGCACTGTCCGTTGGACGCGCTGACACTCGAACTGCTCAACGGTCTCAGCCTGTTCGCGACCCTCGGCATCGTCGCGCTCGGGCTCGGCATCGTCTTCGGGCTGATGGGCATCATCAACCTCGCGCACGGCGAGTTCGTGATGATCGGTGCCTATGTCGCCTATGTCTCACATGCCAACGGGCTCAACCATTGGGTGTCGGTACCGCTGGCCGCGGCTGTCCTGTTCGTGCTGGGAGCGATCATCGAACTCGCATTGATCCGTCGCATCCACCGTCAGCCAGAGATCACGATCTTGGCCACCTTCGGCCTGTCGGTGTGCCTCCGGCAGGCTGCCGAGCTGGTCTTCACCAAGGATTTCCGAGGCGTCCCCAATCCCGTGCCGGGCGCCACGCGGGCCTTCGGCGTGCTGTTTCCCACCTATCGCTACCTGCTGATCGGCATCGCCGTCGTGGTCGTGGTGGCGACGCTGCTTGCGTTCACCAAGTCACGCTTCGGTTTGACCGTCCGAGCCATCGTCGCCGATCGAGATCTTGCCGAAGCATCCGGTATTCGGACCGGCATCGCCAACTTCTGCGCGTTCGGCATCGGCGCAGCGACCGCTGGGATCGCGGGCGCTCTGGTTGCCCCTCTCGGTGCGATCGAACCTCAGGCGGGGCTGCCCTATCTGCCCGGGGCCTTTCTCGTCGTGATCGTCGGCGGGTTCAACAAACTTTGGGGCGTCGTTGCCGGAGCATTGACGGTCGCCGCTGTGCAGATCGGCGTCATTCACTTCTACGACGCCGTGTGGGCTCAGATCGCTTCGCTGGGCCTCGCCGTCCTCGTTCTCCAGTTCCGGCGGCTCTCCGTGGAGAGCGCTTCCACATGAGCCGCGCACTTACCGTCGGCGCAGTCTCGGCCGTTGCGGCAATAGCCATGAGCGCGGCTCTTAGCGGTTTTCGAGCTGGGCAGCTCTCGCTGTTCTTGATCTTTGCCGTGCTCGCCGTGAGCCTCGACTTTGTGTGGGGATACACGGGCATTCTCTCGCTGGGCCAGCTACTGCCCTTCGGCATCGCCGCCTATACGGCCGCGAAGATCGCCACCGCCGCGCCGTCGCTGAGCGTGCCTGCGCTCATCGTCGCAGCCATCGTCGGTGCCGCGATTGCCGCAGGAGTCGGCGTGGCCATGCTCCGGAGACGCCCGACGGCGGTCGTCGTGGGGCTCCTGACGTTGGTGCTGTCGCTGACACTTGAGCAGATCGCCGAACAGTGGCGGGATGTCACTGGCGGATTCAACGGCCTGACGGGCGTCCCCCGCATCGGCGCGTTCGGGACCCAGCTGCCGGATGCCGCGCAGGACATCGGGATCTCAGTGCTCGCACTGGGGGCTATCACCGTTGTCGGTGTCCTGGTCAGCCGCCCGATCGGTGCGGTGCTCGTCGGTATTCGCTCCAACGAACGCCGCATGGAGGCACTCGGCTACGACACGGTCCGGATCAAGATCTGGGCGTTCACCGTCGGCGGCGCCGTCGCCGGATTTGCGGGTGCGTTGTATGTGTATCGCACGAGCTTCGTGTCGCCTCAGATCTTCGGGTTCGCTCTCGCAACCAATGTGGTGCTGTGGACCCTCGTCGGGGGACGAGGCACGATCGTGGGACCGGTCATCGGTGCATTGGCGATCAACTTCGCCTCAGCGACGCTGGCCGACGTCTGGCTGCAGTACTGGACGCTCGCCACCGGCGTGATCTTCGTGCTTGTCGTCGTGGTGATGCCCCATGGACTGGTCCCGAGCTTGCAGCGGCTGTTCCGCTTGCCGACAGCTCGCCGCCGCCAACCCAGACTGGTCCGATCCGACAGTCATGCAGTCACGACGAGTCCGTCTGTGCGACGAACAGCAATCTTCGAGGCGGTCGATGTCGAGAAGAACTTCGGGTTCTTCCGATTGCTCGACGGTGTCACGCTCACCATGGACGAGCCCGAGCTTCGATGCCTGATCGGCCCCAACGGCGCCGGCAAGTCCACGCTCCTGGACATCCTGGGCGGCCAGCAGGGCTGCCAAGCCGGCACCGTTGAGGTGCTCGGACATGAGTGCACCGGCCGTCGTCCATGGGAGTTCGCGAGACATGGCGTGAGCCGCAAATTCCAGTCGCCGCAGCTCATTGGCGACCTGTCCGTGGCCGCCAACGTCGCTATTGCTGCGTGGGGGACTCGTTCGTCGCCTTGGAGCCTCGTCCGCAGTAGCTGGAACGCTCACATCCCGCAGCCTGCGCTGGAGATTCTGGAACGAACCGGGCTCGACGAACTGCTCGAGACGCCCGCTGGGGAGCTTTCCCATGGAGACAAGCAGTGGCTCGAGATCGCGATGGCGGCGGCGGGAGAGTGCCGGCTCTTGCTCTTGGACGAACCCACAGCGGGCATGACCGTTGCCGAGAGCCTCGACGCAGCCGCGCTGCTGCGGGAACTGCACGCCGAGCATCGACTGCCGATCGTGATCGTCGAACACGACATGGCGTTTATCCGTGCTGTCGCAGACCGTGTCACCGTGCTTGCGCGCGGTTCGGTGCTGGCGGACGGCACTGTCGCCGAAATCGAGAGCAATCCCGACGTGCACGCCATCTATTCCGGGGTCGACGGCTGATGCGCCTTGAAGCAGAAGGGCTGCGTTCAGGGCACGGAAGTGTGCCCGTCCTGCACGGCGTCAGCTTCGGAGTCTCCGGAGGCGAGATCGTGGCGCTCGTCGGGCGGAACGGGGCTGGCAAGACCACCCTGGTCAAGACGATTGTGGGTCTGCTGCGGGCAACCGGCGGACGGCTGACGCTTGACGGCGCGGAGATCACTCGGTTGCCGCCGTCGGGTCGCGTCCGGGCGGGCTTGAGAGCGGCGTTTCAGGAACGACCGCTGTTCAGCCAGCTCTCGGTGGGCGACAACTTGCGACTGAACGGATACCCGCCCACCAGTCACGACGAGGTACTTGCCATGTTCGGGGCGTCACTGGCTGGGCGTGCAGCTCAGCGAGCCGGGACCCTGTCCGGCGGCGAACAGAAGATGCTCGCATCGGCCTCAGTGCTCGCATCGACCGCGTCCCTTCTCGTGATGGACGAGCCAACTGAAGGCCTGCAGCCCTCCAACGTGACGTTGCTCGGCGATCGTCTCGACGCGGCTCGGAACTCGGGCCGAGGAATACTGCTCGTCGAGCAGCACCTGGCGCTTGCAACCCGCATAGCTGACCGCTTCATCGTGCTTGAGAAGGGCGAGATCGTCGACAGCGGCTCAGCCCGGGATCCCACATTGGCCGGCCGACTGGCCCAGCATCTCGCAATCTGACAGCAAAGGACGACAGCCATGACAGAACTGACTCAGATGAGCCTCGCCGAGGCGGCGGGAGCCGTGAAGGCTCGCGACGTGACCGCCGTCGAGTTGCTCGACGCATGCCTCGCGAGAATCGAACAGACCGAGCCCGCCGTTAGTGCGTTCGCTTCGATCCAGGTCGAAGCCGCACGCACCACGGCTGAGCAACTCGACCGAGGCGAGATTCGGGGACCGCTGTACGGCGTGCCCATCGCACTCAAGGACCTCTTCTTCACCGATGGGGTACCGACCGAGGCGAACTGCAAGGCCCTGCGAGGATTTGTGCCCGATCACGACGCAACTGTCGTCGGTCGCCTGCGAGACGCCGGCGCGGTGATCGTCGGCAAGACGAACACCCATGAGCTTGCGTTCGGCGTCTCTTGCCCGGCCTCGCATAACCCGTGGGATACGCAACGTTCGACGGGCGGTTCCTCCGGCGGCAACGCAGCGAGCTTGGCGGCACGCCAGGTGTTCGGCACGCTCGGTACCGACACGGGCGGATCGGTCCGCATCCCGTCGAACTGCTGCGGAACGACTGGCCTCAAGACGACGCGCGCAGCCGTGCCCCGCGACGGCGTCCACCTGATCTCGTGGACCTACGACACCGTCGGCCCGATGGCGCGGACCGCCGAAGACTGCCGGATCTTGCTCGAGGTCATCGCTGGCCATTCACCTGCGGACCCGTTCACCTCCAGGACGCTGCTGAGAGATGCACGAGAACCGGGCGAGCTCACGCTCGGCGTTCCCAGCGACAGCTTCTTCAACGGGTTCGACACTGACCCGAACGTGCGCGCAGTGATGGATGAAGCGATCGAGGTGCTCCGCTCGCTGGTGGCGCGGGTGCAATCGGCGCATGTGCCGAACAATGCAGAGCACGCCGAGGCGGGCATAGCGATCGTCTTTGCCGAATCGGCAGCATTGCTCACGAGCGTGCGCACCGAACACAACGACCTGATCGGCGAAGAGGTTCGGGGAATCCTCGACGCCGGCACGGCGATCGAGGGCACGGCCGTCGCGAGCGCCCTCGCCCATCGGGTGGCGTTCGAGCGGGCCTACCTCGACGTGTTCGACGACCAGGGAGTCGACTTGATCGTTGCCCCGGTCAATCCCAACCAGGTGCTCGAGCACGGCGCAGTCGAGCTCAACGGGGTGCCGCTCATTCCCGCGACCACGCAATTCACGTTCCCGGTCAACGGGGCCGCCCTCCCCGCGATCGCTTTGCCGGGGGGCTTCGCCCCCGATGGGATGCCCATCGGCTTTCAGCTAGTCGGCCGGCCGTTCACCGAGAGGACCCTTTGCACAGTGGGCGAGGCCTTCCAGCGCGTGACCGATCATCATTCGCGCGCTCCCGAGTTGTGATATCACGCGATCAGCATCACGCGATCGGCATCACGCGGCTCAGGCGTAGCATTCGAGTAATCCGAGTTAGCTGGGGGGCACAGATGCGCAGCTGGAACTCGATGGAGGAGTTCGAAGCGTTCCTGGACGACGGCGGTTTAGTTGAGCCTGACGACGACATGCCCGACGCGTACCGCCAGGCCGTGTTTCGCTTCATCGAGCTGCACGCGAACAGCGAGTACATGGGCGGGCTGACCGAGCGGGATTGGATCGCCAAGGCGCCGGGGCTGTCCAACAAGCTCACGGCGCTGGCCAAGACCCAGGACGAGATCGGCCATGCGCACCTGCTGTACATGGTGGCGGCGGACATGGGTGTGAAGACCCGTGACGAGATGACCACCGACCTGCTGGCAGGGCGCACCACGTTTCATAACGTGTTCCACTACCGGGCCTTCACCTGGGGGGACCAGATTGCGATCGCATACCTGGTGGACGCGGCGGCGCTCGCCAGCCAGCAGGCCGTCTTCAAGAACTGCAGCTACGGCCCCTACAAGCGCATCCTGCGGCGAATCATCGTCGAGGAGGGCTTCCACATGCGCAACGGCGAGGAGCTGTTGCTGAAGATGGCCAAAGGCACGCCCCAGCAGCACCAGTTGATGCAGGAGGGGATCGACCGGTGGTGGTGGCCGTCGGTGCAGCTGTTCGGGCCTGACACCCGGCCGAACGATGTGTTGCTGCGCTGGCACATCAAGTCCGAGCGCAACGAGGTGATGCGCGACCGGTTCGTGCAGAAGATGGTGCCTCAGCTGCAAGCTGCCGGCTTGACCATTCCCGACCCGGACCTGCGCCAAGACCCGCAGACCGGGCGCTGGATCGGCGGCGAGATCGATTGGGATGCGCTCACCGATGCGATCGCAGGCCGGGGCCCCGACAGCGAGCGACGTTTGCGCGACGCGCGCAATGCCTGGGACGGCGCGGCGTGGGTGCGCTCCGCGCTCGATGAGGCCGCGGCGGTGGCTGCGTGAGCAACACCCGCGGCTTGGACGCAGGCGTCGTAGATGCCGTGCGCGAGGCTGTGTCGTTCGTGTGCGATCCCGAGTACCCGGAGGTAACGATCGCAGAGTTGGGCATTCTCGAGAGTGTCTCGTTGAGCGAAGACGGCTCAGCCGCGCGAGTCGAGCTGGTGCCGACCATGCTCGGCTGTCCGGCTCTCGACGTGATTCGCCGCGATGTGCTCGCAGCAGCTCAATCAGCATCTGCCGGCACCGACGTTTCGATCGATGTGGTGTTCGTCGCCGATCCGGTCTGGACGCCGGATCGCATCGCGCCTTCGGCGGTGAGCTTCATGGCCCACGAGTACTCCGTGGCAGTCCGAAATGCACGGGCCGAAGCGACGTGCCCGATCTGCGGGAACCAAGCGCTGGAGCACCGGTCGGACTTCGGGCCGACGCCGTGCCGCAGCGTCGAATGGTGTCCGCAATGCCGTAACCCGGTGGAAGTGGTCGGCCGCGTCGACATTTCACTGCCCACGGCCGCCATGGGGGCGGCGCCAACACCCAAGGTGCCAGCGTGAAGACCTACGAGGTGTTCCTGAAGCGTCCTGGCAAGGATCCCTTCACCCACGTCGGCGCACTCGAAGCACCCGACGACGATCTGGCACTGAGCTTCGCCCGCGATTGCTACGCACGCCGCTCCGAGGGGGAGCAGATGTGGGTTGTGGCCCGCGAGGACTTGCTGGTTGCCGACCCCACTGAGCTGGCGATGGCCGATCGTGAACACCGTCACAACGACGGCGCGCTCTTGCGGGATCTGAGACGGGCCCCAGACTCGCCAAGCTCATGAGCGACGTGGACCCTGCGAGCATTGGCGGCGCGCACGAATTGGTGCTCGCGCTTGCCGACGACGAGTTGTGCATCGGCCAGAACCTGGCGTGGTGGATCGCTGTCGGGCCATTTCTTGAAGAGGACTTGGCGCTGACCTCGATCAGCCAAGACGAGCTGGGCCACGCTCGGGCGCTGTACGGGTTGCTCGGCAACGACATCGATGCCCTGGCCTACGGGCGCCAGCCGCACGAGTACCGCTGCGCGCATCTCACCGAGTTGCCCTGCCGCGACTGGGGAGAGACCCTGGTACGGCACTTCCTCTACGACACCGCCGAGACCGTCCGCTGGGAAGCGCTGGCCGAATCATCGTGGGCCGACCTCGGCGCAGTGGCCCGCCGTGCCTCGGCCGAGGAACGATCGCACCTGCGTCACGCCTCTGGCTTGCTGGCGCGACTGCTGCGCACCGAATCGGGTCGTTCCCACCTCCTCGGTCACTTCGACCAGTTAGCGCCGCTGGCTTGCGAGTTGTTCGACGCACCCGTAGGCACCCAAGACAGCGATGACGAGCTAGTGGCCGCGGGTGTCATCGCCTGCAGCCGTGCTGACCAGCGCGCTGCGTGGCAGGAGACTGTGGACGAGGCACTCGCAGGTACCGGATACCAGTTGGCATGGCCTTCGACCGACAGCTCCGCGCCGGCAACGAGTGGCCGAGCTGGGCAACGCACCGAGCACTTCGCATCGCTGCACACCGAGATGGTCGCCGTGCTGTCCCTCGACCCGTCGGCGGTCTGGTAGCGCGACCAGATGCAAGTTGCAGTCTCAGCGGCAGGACTTTGCAGGAATCCGGCAAGCGTCCAGAAACCAAGACGGCAACGTAGCTACCATATCGTCCTACTGAAGCCACCGACAGCGAGGCATACAGCGAATGGGTAGCAACGCAAAACAAGCCTACTATGATTTTGCCCAGCGGTTGCAACTGTTTATCAGCAAACAACCAACAATAATGTCTCTCGTGCTGAGCAACATATTCACCATGAGGTTGGTCGGCAACAAGACTCATGGCGATCTCGCCGAAGTCGCAATCTCCGAATTTGTGAATCAGTACATGTATGACTTCAGATCCAGACACGTTGGCAAAGAGCTATTTCGAGCGAAATCATCGGAGGAAGATATCAGTGTCACGAATGAAATAACTGGCGAAGAGTTCCCCATCAGTTTGAAGGCATACGGTGACGGGCCGCTGCAACTCTCGACCGACAAGTCGAATTCGATGTTCGCTCGACTCGAGAACGAGGAAGAGAACATTATCGGGCACACGAGAGTGGCACAAGTGCTAGAGGATTCCGCATTTGCCAAGTTTAGCGACATCAATGTACTGCCATTGATTTATGACGAGTCCGCTAAGCAATGCAACATATTGATTTTCGACTACGAGAAAGCCAAGAACGCGACCGCCCGTATCGTGCGGGAAGATCCCGGAGGTCGCCGCAAACATCCTGTCTACAAGTTTCAGGACGGACAAGGAGGCTACATATGCGAAGTGCGCTACGGAGGCGCAGGGGCGAATGCGCTGCAGCGCGGACTGTGGACGAATACGAAGAGGGGAGTTAAGTACTTTGACAGCATCACCAATGGTTGGATTGCATACACGCACAATCTGACGTTGTTGCAGCTGTTGTCACACGCATTAGTATGCTCAGTTGCGGGCCATGAGAACGCGCTGGGTCCGCTCAAGGACGATATTTCAACTTTGAGAACGCGTGCAGGCATTGTCTCATGACTTCTCTGAACCTCTTCGGAGAAGTGCAACTAGATAGTCCGAAGACTGAAGGCGTCAAATTCATAGGCGCGAAGACTAAGCTGATACCTCATATTCTTAAGCTTGCGCACAAGACGGGGGCGCACTCTGTTCTTGATGGCTTTTCCGGTACAACCCGCGTATCGCAAGCATTTGCTCAATGCGGGTATCAGGTCATGAGCAATGATATTTCGGCATGGTCGGAAGTGTTTGGGACCTGCTATCTGTTGAGCGCTAAACCCCGAGATTACTATCGCGCACTTATCGGTGAACTCAACAACGCAACACCGGTAGACGGATGGTTCACTCAGAATTATGGCGGATACCCAAATGGAGGTAGCTCCGTTCAACCGGACGGCTTAAAGAAACCTTGGCAGATTCACAACACCAGGAAGCTCGATGGTGTTCGCCAAAAAATCGAACAACTCTCGCTCGCCCCGGTCGAAAAGGCGGTTGCTGTGACGAGTCTCATCCTGGGTTTGGACAAGGTCGATAACACCCTCGGTCACTATTGTTCTTACTTGAAGAACTGGTCTCCTCGCTCATATAGTGAGCTTGAACTTGCCGTTCCGTCGCTTGTGGCATACAGCGATAGGCATAGCGTTACTCGGAATGATGTGTTTGATTTGATCGATGCAGACGTCGATCTAGTTTACCTGGATCCGCCATATGGTTCGAACAACGACAAGATGCCTCCATCGCGCGTTAGATACTCAGCGTATTATCATCTATGGACCACGATTTGTAGGAACGATTTCCCCAACCTGTTCGGGAAGGCGAAAAGGAGAGTGGACACGTCTGATAAGTGTGGGAACTCTGTGTTTGAGGAATTCAGACGTAACGGCAGTTCCGGAAAGTTTATTTGTGTGGAAGCGATCGATGACCTTCTTGAGCGAGTCAGAGCTCGATGGGTGATTCTCTCGTACAGTTCAGGTGGACGCGCTACTGCGCGTGAACTAGATGACATGCTAGCTAAGTCCGGTTCTGTTGTTGACGTTGTAAGAGTAGATCACAAGCGCAACGTCATGGCGAGCATGAAATGGACGAATCGATGGACCGATGAGTCGCGGGTGGGCAACCAGGAATTCCTATTCTTGATTGACAGAGACTAGCGGCGACGGATCAACGTGGGCCAGCCGGCCTCCGCTCGGGATTTTCGGAGCAATGATCTCATCTAATGTGGCGGCGACGGTCGAGATGCGCCGAGACTGGCTAGGCGGCTCGCTTGGCTCCTCGATCCAGGCGTACCCGGTTTTGAGGACAATTCCGGAGACAGTGGAGGCGTCTGGGCAGATGAGGCGTAACTGGATCCACTCAGTTGCCGGATCTGCTGCTTCCCTCCATCGTATGTGAGCGGGGCGCGGACCTGTCACAATCGCCGGGGTTTGGTCCCACGGACACGTAACGCGGACATCTAACGGAGTCGATTCATGGCATTACGAGGAACATCTGTCGTTCGGCGCGAGGACGAGCCCCTGCTGCGCGGCCGGGGACAGTTCGTCGCGAACCTCACCGCCGACGCGGACTGGGCAGGCATCGCACATGCCTGCTACGTGACATCGACCGTGTCGCATGCCGTGATCGCCGATCTCGATGTCGGTGGGGCCCGCAGCGCGCCCGATGTCATCGATGTCGTCACGGCAGCACATGTCGATCTCGAGCCGTATCCGTCGCCGAGCCCTGCATTCGACGCCGCCATCGTGCGCCCGATGCTGGCCACCGACCGGGTGCGGTTCGTGGGCGAGCCCATCGCCGTCGTACTGGCTGACACCCCGGCTGCGGCGGTCGATGCGGCTGAGCTGGTCGTGGTCGACTACGAACCGCTGCCGGCGCTCGTCGATCCCGAGGCAGCGCTCGACGGACCGGCGCTGTTCGACGGGATGGGCGAGCCGAACGTGGTGATCCGCATGTCGCTCGAGGGCGAGCAGGCCGATTTCGACTCCTGCGAAGCGGTGGCCGAGGTCCGCACGGTCAATAACCGCATCGCTCCGTGCCCGCTGGAGCCTCGTGTGGCCGCGAGCCGATGGGCGGATGACGGGCGCCTGCACCACGTCAATGCCGGCCAGGGACCCCACCCGGTTCGCGCTGGTCTCGCCAAGATCATGGGCCTGGATCGTGAGCAGATGCGTGTGCTCTCGCGCGATGTGGGAGGCAGCTTCGGCGCCAAGGCTCGGCCGCATCCCGAGGAGGCTTTGTTGGGCTGGCTGGCAGCGCGCATAGGCCGGCCGGTCATGTGGGTGCCCTCGCGTAGCGACGACATGGTGGGTCTGGTCCACGGTCGCGGGCAGATCCAGTACTGCCGCATCGGCGGCACCCGTGACGGCCGCATCACCGCATTCGAGGTGCACGTGGTGCAGCAGGCCGGCGCCTACGGGAACATGGGAGCGGCGCTGCCGAACAATGGCCGGGCGATGCTGGCGGGCTGCTACGACATCGCCACGCTCGGTTTCACATCCGTCTCGGTGCTGACCAACACCACGCCGACCGGTCCCTACCGGGGCGCCGGGCGCCCGGAGGCCGCAGCGGCCATCGAGCGCGCGGTCGACGCATTCGCAGCCGAGGTCGGCATGGACCCTGCCGAGGTTCGGCGCAAGAACTTCCTGCAACCCGACGTGTTCCCGTTCGAGACTCGCACTGGCATGCCGTACGACTCAGGCGCTTATGAAGCCAGCCTCGACGCTGCGCTCGAAGCGGCCGACTACGCAGCGCTGCGTGCCGAGCAGGCCCGCCGCCGCGCCGACGGGGACGTCAAGCTGCTCGGCATCGGTCTTGCGACCTACGTCGAGCGCACTGCGGGCATCGGACGATCGGAGTACGGCGCAGTGGAGCTGGTGCAGGGAGGTCGCGTGGTGGCCCGTACCGGCTCATCTCCGTACGGGCAAGGCCACCACACCTCGTGGGCGATGCTGATCTCGGACCGCACGGGTGTGCCGATGGACCAGATCGACGTCGTGCACGGCGATACCGACGAAGTGCCCCGTGGCGAGGTGACCGGCGGATCGCGATCGGTGCAGTTGGCCGGCTCGGCCATCTGGGAGGCGTCGGGCACGCTGGTGGATCAGGCCCGCGCTGTGGCGGCCACGCTGCTTGAAGCTGATCCGGCCGACATCACGCTCGACACCGCCTCCGGGGCGTTCCACGTCGTGGGCACCCCGGCGGTCTCGGTGGACTGGAGCGCGGTAGCTGAACACCTCGCTTCGACAAACGGCGAGGCGGGGCCGCGGCTGCTCCACGCCGAGGACGTGTTCGACTCCGAAGCGCCCACGTTCCCCTTCGGCACCCATGTGGCCGTCGTGGAGGTGGACCGCCACACCGGCGACGTGGAGCTTCGACAGCTCGTCGCCTGTGACGATGCCGGCACCATCTTGAACCCGCTGCTGGCAGCGGGTCAGGTTCACGGCGGCCTGGCGCAAGGAGCGGCGCAGGCGCTGTTCGAGGAGTTCGTCTACGACGACGACGGCAATCCCCTCACCGGGAACTTCGCCGACTACCCGATCATCTCCGCCGCGGAGCTGCCGTTCTTCGACCGGGTCGTGCTCGAAACCCCGACGCACATCAACCCGCTGGGTGCCAAGGGCATCGGCGAGTCCGGCACGGTTGGCGCAACCCCGGCAGTCCAGAACGCGGTGATCGACGCCGTTGCCCACCTGGGCATCCGTCACATCGACATGCCGCTCACCCCGCAACGCGTCTGGCAAGCCATCACTGAGGCCACCGCGGACACACCCTGAGCCGCAGTTCCGGTTACTCCTCGGCGGGGCCCAGTTCAGGGGCGTTGACCGTGCGCACGTCCAGCTCGACCAGGTTGGGCTCGTTGAGCTCGTCGTTACTGCTGACAGAGCCCAATTCACGGAAGCGTCGAGCCTGCGGCAGCACCATGCGCTCGAACGAGCCCACACTGCCGTTGTAGGCATCGACCGCGCTGCGCAAGCCACGACCCATCTTGTCGACGTGCTCGACGTACTTTGAAAGCCGGGAGTACAGCTCGTTTCCGAGGTCGGCGACTTTCTCTGCGTTGCGGGCGATGTCTTGTCGCTGCCAGGCCAATGCCACCGTCCTCAAGAAGGCGATCAACAGGCCGGGGGTTGCGATCAGCACTCGGTGTCGGTGCCAAGCGTTCTGCCAAACATCGCCGTCAGCGTCCATGGCCACGTCGAGCATCGGGTCGGTCGGCACATACATCAGCACGAAATCGGGCGATCCTGATACCCACCGGCCGTAGTCGCGGTCGCCAAGCTCCTTGGCGCGCTCACTGAGGGCAGTGGCATGCTCAGCCAGCGCCTGCTGCTGCTCAGCTTGATCCGAGGTTCGCACAGCCCGGTCGTATGCGGCAAACGGCGTCTTGGCATCGATCACGACGCTCGCGCCCCCCGGCACCTTCACCACCACATCAGGTCGCAGCCGTCCTTCGGCGCCAAGTTCGCCGACGGTGGCTTGCTCGATGTAGTCGATGTGTGGGCTCATGCCTGCGGCCTCGATGACGTTGCGGAGGTGCTGCTCACCCCATGCGCCGCGCATCTTGGAGTCGCGCAGGATCTGGCGCAGACCACTCGTCTCGGAGACCAGTTGATCGACGCTCTGTGAGACCTTGGCCGTGTCCTCCACTCGGGCCTTGTCGGCCTTGTTGACGTGGTCCCGCAGTTCCCGCAGACGTTCTCGCATGGGCTCGACGAGTTCCTTGACGGTCTTGCCTGCGTTGACCGTCTGCTCGGTGGTGAGATCGCGAAACTCCTTCATGAAGTTGGCGCGCGTGGTCTCGCTGACCTGGGCGGCAATCTCTTTGAAGCGATCCTCGATCTCAACCTGTTTCTTGGCCATCTCCTCGACTCGGGTATCGCGTTCGGCTTCAGCCGATGCCAACTTGGTTCGCAAGTCTGATGCGGTGTCGCGCTGCTCGACGGCCTCGGCGCGAGCCACATCGCGTTCGGCGGCCAGTTCCGCACTGCGCTGCGCACGTTCGTCGCGTTCGGCGGTGATGCGCGCAAGACCGCGGGACATGGCCGCCCACACGACTCCTGCGCCGACAGCGAGACCCGCCAGCACTCCGACTGCGATGCCGGTGGACATATGGCTCACTCCTTGCTGGTGGCAGACGAGCGCAATTCTTCGATCGCAGCGTAGAGGGACTCTTTCACGGACCCATACGCCGCAGCCCGCCAGACCAACAAAATGGGCCCTTCGCGTCTTTGTGGGGTGAGGGCGGGTTGGGGGTCCGTTTGCAGGGGTCGAGGCCTTGAGGGGGGGGATGCCGGTCCTTGGGGGGCCTCGTCACCGCGCGTGTGGCCCGGCGGCCGGCGCTCGGGCGGTGACGGTCAACGCCGCGGCCCGACGTCACGGGCTGAGCTGGAGGCTGGTCAACGCGCTGGTCGTCGCCTGGGCGGGACCGGCCGCCGCCGCCGCCGGTGCCGGGTGCTGCTGGTGGAGGGGACCTCGGTCCCCGAGCGGCGCCGCTGCGTCACGGTGATCGCCGACGGCGGCACCGGCGAGGCGCTCGCCATGGCGCCCCGCCGCAGCGCCCAGGCCCTGTCGGGCTTTCTGGCCGCGCAAGGGCATCGACGGTGCAAGAGCGTGAAGGCCGTCGTGCCCGACGGCTCGGCGCCATGCAAGACAGCGACACAGGCGCGGCTCGGCCGCGCCCGCCGCGTGCTGGACCGGTTCGCCGACCCGTACCGCACAGGGCCGATCCCCCACTTCAGCGACACCGCCGACACCTTCTCGGCCCGGCACCACCAGATCCTCGACCGGCGCCAAGCGGGACGGCCCAGCAACGGACGCATCGACCGCGCCAACACCCACAAGAAGATCCATGTCGCCGCAGCGATCGACGCCGCAGGGCGGCTGCTGGGCACCGCTGAGTTCGCAGCCCACGCCCACGGCTGCGCAAGTCTGTTGGGATGGATCAGCTCGCACGGCCGTGTCGCGCGCGTCGGCGTTGAGGGCACCGGTTCGCACGGCTCGGGCCTCGCACGCCGTCTCGCGACCGCCGACGTCGACGTGGTCGAGGTGAACCGCCCGAACCGCCAGACGCGCCGCCGTCGCGGCAAGACCGACGCTGTCAACGCCGAGGCAGCAGCCCGCGCGGCGCTCAGCGGCCACGCCGCTGCTGTGCCGAAGTCAGCGGACGGCCCCGTGGAGGCGATCAGGACGCTCTCAGCGGCGCGGCGCCCCGCGGTCAAGGCCAGAACCCGGGCTGCCGACCAGACCGCCGGCCTCAGGCGCCACCGTGCGCCACCGCCTCAACCGCGGCGGCAACCGCCAGGCCAACAACGCCCTATGGCGCATCGCCGTCACCAGGCTGCGCGTCGACCAGCGCACCATCGACTACGCCCAACGCCGACGCGCTCCACGCTGCCCAGGCCGCGCAGCCATCCCCACAGCTGCTCATAGCCGGCTCGCGTCGCCGGGAACGTCGCTGTGCCCAACAGCCGTCCCGTCGAATCCACCGCTGCTGCGGTGTGCGTGTCGCGGTGGGTGTCCACCCCGCCGACAACGGCTCGATACTCAGCTGGCATAATCGGTCTGCCCTCCCGGGAACACTTCCAATGGATCGGGCACCACCGGCCGGAACGACCGACAGCGCACTCAAGGCGCTTGAACCGACGCTCCTATCAGGTCACATTCCTTCCGACCCGCTGGTGCGCGCCCCCGACAGGACCCAAGCCGACAGATCGTTTGCAAGGCACCAAGCCAGCGAAGAGCCGAGTCAGGCCCGCACCCGTCGGGAACGCCACTTCCATTATGAGTGCGAAGAGCCGGTATGGGGACTGTCCGGCAGGCGACGATGTGGGCTTGCTCATCTCGCTCGGTGAACTGCTGGGCGCGGGTTTGGGCGAAGTGCAACAGTTCGGCGCCGTCATGGAGCATGTGAGCGGTCGCGAGCAGCGGCCTGTCGCCTTCGTCGGAGCTATGACCGATGTGGGTAGCCGATGTCGGCAACGGTGTGGAACTACGGGCTGCGGGAGGCGGCGGGCGCTCGGGCGGGCGGTCCGGTGCTGTGGGGTTCGGGTGGTCGCAGGCGGGGTCGTCCGTCGGGTGGGGTCTCGATCTGGCGGCCGTGTTGGTGGAGATCGCTGTGGCAGTCAAAGCACAGCGATGCCAGGTTCGGTATCTCGGTGGGGCCGCCGTTCTCGAAGTAGTCGATGTGGTGGGCTTCGGTGTGCTCGGGGGTGAGATCGCAGCCGATGCAGCCGCCGTCGCGCATTGCGAGGATGAGCCGTTGGGCGTCGCTGGCGTTGCGGGTGGGTCCCAGCGCGAGCTCTGACCAGTCGGCCTTGAAGATTGCGGGCAGCACGTTGGCGTCGGCGGCGTGGTCGGCGAGCATCCTCGCTGAGATCGGCGTGCCGTCGTCGAGGCGGGGGTTCGTGAGCCGGTCGTTGACCACGTCGTAGTCGGCCACGATCACCAGGCTGGTCCTGGCCCGGCGAATGTTGGTGGTGCCCGCGATGAGGTCGCTGATCGCGTCCGCGGTGAGCTGCGCACGCGTCGGCACAACCCCAGCACCACCGCCGTCGGTGTCGGCGTTCGAGTCATCATGACCCGCCGTGGCGCCGTTGGCGTTGCTGTCGTTGGCGGTGCCGTAGGTGTTCTCCGCGCGGCGGCGCAGCGACCGCATCATGGCCTGCAGGGCGGTGTTGACCTGGCGTCCGGCGAGGAAGTCGAACGTGCCGGTCAGATGCCACATGCCGTCGTCGCCGAGCTTCATCGACCCCCACCGCTGCGCACGCTGCAAAGCCAGCTCCGCGTCGACCGGGCCGAGACCCGCAGCGGCGGCCTCGGCATCGAGATCGGCGAACACCTCCTGGCTCTGATACGCCAGCGGATAACTGGCCACCTTGTCGGAGGGATAGATGCGGCACAGCTCGATGAAGTCCGCCTCGCTGCGACGATGCTTCTTGGGCGCCTCGCGGGCGATCACCCTCGCATGGGACATCCCGATCTCGCCGACGCGCATCGCGTCCAGCGTCGCTGTCATGCCCTGGGAAACGAGGTCTTCGCCCAGACGGGCCTCGCTGCGGGCCTGCGACGCGTTCAGACGCGTCTGGTCACGCAGCACAAACGCAGCCGACTGCGCCCCGTTACGCGACGCCATCTCACCCACCGCCGCCAGATAACGGCCCTCCACACGCGCCCGCTCAGCGGCCAGCTCGACCACGAGATCCTTCAGATCGCCATAGCCCAACGACGCCAAGCCCTCGCTCCCGTCAACGCCGCACCCAGCCGCGGCAGTACCGTCGCTGCCGGCTGAGGGCCCGGGCTCGGCCACCGCACCCCAGCCGCCGTCCCGCAGCGAACCGTCCCGCAGCGAACCGTCCCGCAGCGAACCGTCCCGCAGCGAACCGTTCTGCGCAGCCCCAGGACCCGCCATGGCGCCCGCATCGTCCGGTGACCCGGCCGCATCGGCGCAGCCGTGGTGCGAGTCGGGGTGCGAGTCGGGGTGCGAGTCGTCGAAGCGCCAAACCGCCGCCGGATCAGGCCACGCCGACCCCGCACCGGCACCCTCGAAGCCGGTCTCGGCGGGCTCCGAGCCGTCGGCGTCGAGCCGGTACAGCAGGTCGGCGAACATGACAACAGCATACAGATGTACCGCGTCAATCGCACGCAAAAACAGCCACGAGTCTCGACGAATACTCACCGAAAACAGCACCAGAATCAGGCCCCTCACCATGCCCGTCGCCTGCCGCCTCGACACCCTCACTCCACGCCAAAATGCGAAGAGCCCCGTTACTGCGGGGTCTGGGACAGTTCGTCACCAACCTCAACTGGGACGGCATGGCGCACGCCTGCTACGTGACATCGACCGTGTCGCATGCCGTCGGTTTCACCTCCGTCTCGGTGCTGACCAACACCACGCCGACCGGTCCTTACCGCGGTGCCGGGCGTCCGGAGGCCGCAGCCGCCGTCGGGCACGCTGGTGGATCAGGCCCGCGCTGTGGCGGCCACGCTGCTTGAAGCTGATTCGGCCGACATCACGCTCGACACCGCCTCCGGGGCGTTCCACGTCGTGGGCACCCCGGCGGTCTCGGCGGGCTGGAGCGCGGTAGCTGAACACCTCGCTTCGACAAACGGCGAGGCGGGGCCGCGGCTGCTCCACGCCGAGGACGTGTTCGACTCCGAAGCGCCCACGTTCCCCTTCGGCACCCATGTGGCCGTCGTGGAGGTGGACCGCCACACCGGCGCCGCGGAGCTGCCGTTCTTCGACCGGGTCGTGCTCGAAACCCCGACGCACATCAACCCGCTGGGTGCCAAGGGCATCGGCGAGTCCGGCACGGTTGGCGCAACCCCGGCAGTCCAGAACGCCGTGATCGACGCCGTTGCCCACCTGGGCATCCGTCACATCGACATGCCGCTCACCCCGCAACGCGTCTGGCAAGCCATCACCGAGGCCACCGCGGACACTGTCGACGGCGGCTATGCAAGCGCCGCGGAGTCCTATATGAACCGAGAGGGGATTCCCGTTGGCCGGGAGGCGACCTCACCGGACGAGTCAGGTCGGCGATACCCGGGGCGGAGCGAACTCCACGATCGCTGAGTGGGCCATCGCTGTCTACCTGTGCCTGCCGAGCCTCGCCCCAGTCAAGGCACACCGCGCACGCTGCAAGCACCCCCGCTACCAGGACCGGTGAATGTCGGGGCCTGAGTCGTCAAGGTGTGTCATAGGTGGTTTACGCTGGAGTCGTGAGCGATTCACAGGCAGAACGCAACTACGAGGCGTACAAGGAGTCTTTCCAGACTGACTTGGAACGCGATCACCTCGGTGAAGTGGTCCTTTTGCGTGACTGTGCTGTCGTTGCGCTGTTCGACAGCGAAGCTGACGCATACAACGCCGGGATCCAGAAGTTCGGGATCGGCGAGTTCTCGCTGCAGAGAATCGGAGCGGAACCGATCAGCCTCGGCATCTTCTCAGCGTTCATGTAATGCCGCAGTTCAATGTCCCTGTGGCGGACAACAGACCACTGACTTCTACTCCGCAGGCAAACTCGTCCTGGCGACCGGGCTGCCAGATGAAGGCGAAGCGTGGCACGTGCTGCTCGGTATTGACTGTGCAGCCGCTCTATAGATGAATCCAAGGCCGCGCATAGTTTGCGTCTCGGCAAGATTCGCTTCATAAGAACTCTTCCTCCGACTAGGTGAAAGTGCCGGCCGTTGACCGACACCGCCTTTCCAACAATTGAGTATGTCGAGACCAGATGATCAGGGCCACGAATTCCCCGGGAAGTGCGTCGTGTACGCGTTCGGTTCGTACCTCTCGCCGTTGACACGTACATGGGGCGTACATGGGGATGGATGAACCCGAGCTCATTCGGCGGAACGCCGAATCAGATCGCTTCCCGGCACCGGCCTGCACCCAAATATGGCGACGATTTATATGTCCTGATGCGGGCGATGGTTCCATCTGTTCGAGTAGGCGAGCGACTGACAGCCAATTGTTTGAGTTTCCTTGACAAGCCATGTCGCTCTATTGCCATTCGACCGCGTCCCACGCATTTGGTTGGATATTGTTACCCTGGCACCGGGTCGACTTGTCAAATGGCGGCACCCATTCAGCAAGAAAGTCGAAAGATATCAGTGTTGAAATTGGTGCTCTTAGGTGGCAATATCAAGGCCGTGGGTAAGTGCAGTTATCGTCTCGACAATACTCATATAAATATGAGTATTGTCAAAATACCTGAGTATGAAGCTGAATCGATCCTGCGCGATCCGTGACTCTTATGTCATATCGCGCCCATTTGGAAAGAACTGAGCTGCGAGAGCACACGCATACGAGATGTTTGTCTTCTCTCCTATCGAGCACGTACTGCGATGAACCTGGATTGGAAGATCATGGAGATCAATACGGCTGCGGATGCGGTGCACGTGTCCGATGAGTCAGCAGAAGCGAGCCACACTGGCGGAACGCGGGGATGCCGGCAGTGTCGCGTCCCGATGGGTGAGTCCAGCGAGAATGGGCACCTGTCCGCCGAGGTCGTCAACGATGCCGGACGAACGCTCAGGCGAGTTGCGATTGGCGGTGGCCAATTGACGCCGAGCGGCCGAGGCATCCTCAGCAGGCTCGCCGAGCATGAGGTCGCCGCTAGCACTCTGCGGAGCTATCACAGCCAATGGACGAGCTTTCTGGCGTGGACAGCGAAGCGCGACCTCTGCGCGCTGCCTGCAGAGCCGGCACTGGTCGCCGCGTATCTCGCAGATCGCATGGAGAGGCTCGGGCACAAGCCCGCGACGCTCCGCGTCGCCGCCGCCGCGATCGCCTACATCCACGACACGTTCGGCTTCGAGAACCCATGTGCCCATCCGGACGTGAAGAGAACGCTCAAGGGAGCGACACGAATAGCCGGCGGCGCACAGAAGCAGGCGAAGGGGCTTACAGCGGAGGCGCTCGATGAGATCATGGCCACCGCCCGCCGGCCGCGTGTCGGACGGGGCGGCAGGCGAGAAAGCGCACATGCCGCCGACAGGAGGGGAAGGCTGGACATCGCGTTGGTGAGCCTCATGCGTGACGCGATGCTCAGGGTCTCCGAAGCCGCAGCGCTGACCTGGGGCGATATCGAAACTGAGCTCGACGGGAGCGGACGGCTCCTGATCCGGCGCTCCAAGGCCGACCCGACGGGCGAGGGTGCTGTGGCCTTCGTGTCGGCTCAGACCATGACGGCCTTGGAGTCGATACGCGATGATGCTCACGAAGGCCTCGGCGTGTTCGGTCTTCGCCCGAACCAGATCTCGCTTCGGATCAAGAAGGCGGCGATTGCGGCGGGACTCGGCGAGGGCTACAGCGGACACTCGGCCCGCGTGGGAATGGCGCAGGATCTAGTGCGAGCCGGCATCGAGCTGCCCGGCTTGATGACCGCAGGGCGATGGCGCTCTCCGACAATGCCCGCGCACTACACCCGCAACGAGACTGCCGGCCGGGGCGCGGTCGCACAGTTCTACGGTTACCGTCGCAACTCCTCGAGAGCGGTCCCAGACTGAAGCTCGCGCAATGCGTATTGTTTCCCGCCGCGAGAACTCGGTGCTAGTCTATGGCGACGGCGAAATCGGCCCGCCCGAAGGACTCAATGCCATGGATAACTGCACTTTTGCACCGTCTAGCTTGAGGAACCGGTACGGGTCGCAGACCGCGCCCGCCAGTGCCGTCAGGCCTGCCGACGGCATCTCTGCGCTGACGCCCGACATTCTCGATGGCGCGGTCGCCAGGCTGGCCTTACGCCATCCCGCGGGCGCGACGAGGCCGAGCCCTGCGATGGCGCGTGCCCTGACAGCGCGCTCCCGTGTCCGGTTGTGCGTCCGGTCCCCTCATACGTCGGCCTCTTCCGCCGGACCGCGTCCCCCCCATCGGGGTGTGCGTATCCGGTCATTCCATGTCCCGTCGCCGACCGCGACCTGAAAACGAAGGACCAGCTGATCCCAATGGCAATGCGAAATACGTTCCCGAGGCTCGCGGTCCGCTGGGCGGTCGCGTTGGCGGTGATGGCCGCGTTGGTAGCCCCCCCCCCCCCGCTGTTCGTCGGCTCGCCGGTATCGGCGCAGACACCGGCCGGCGATGAGATCTGGTCCGCGACCATGACGGTGGGAACCCAAGTTATCGCAGGCGAGAACGTCTACGCGGGGTACTGGGGGGACAACGATGTCCTAACCCGCGGCGCGCTCACCGACCGCGACTTCAGCACGGGCACAAATGACTACGAGATATCCGTGCTGTCCCAGAGCAAATGGAGCGTACAGAACGTCGTGGGGCGCAGCCTCTGGTTCTCTCTTGGCAGGGACGCAAGCTCGGCCGTTGATGCGTTTACTGCCAATGAACTGACATCCATGACGCTTCACGTCGGCGGGCGCTCGTTCGCCTTCGCGGATGCCACCACATTCAATAACTTTGACGTTGGCGATATCTACTCGTGGCCTCTTTCCTCGAGCTTCGGCTGGGCGAACAACGACGAGGTTGAGGTGTCGATCACCGCGCTGCCGATCGTCACCATCGAGGCGGTCACGTCCACGGTGGAGTACGGCGGCAACAACAATGTCGCCGAGTCGACTGCGGAGTTCAGGTTCACACGCGTCGGCAGCACCGACGACGCGCTGAGCTTCGAGGTGTCTCACACCGTGCCAGACAGCGGCCAGTCCCCGGAGGTCGCTACGAGGAAGTTCGCTGCGGGCCAATCGAGTTTCAGCAACCTCCACTGGGCCGTTGAAACGGACAGCAGCAACAATCCAGCGTGCTCGTTTGTCTGGACCGTGCAGAGCGGGACCGGTTACGTAGTGGGCACCCCAGGTAGTGCGCAGGTGGACGTCGAAGGGCCGGGCACGACGTGCATGTCGGGCATTTAGCTGCTGCGCCGCGGCCTCGCTCGGCCGCAGGAAGATCAGAGAGATCCACAGAGATTCAGAGATGAGAGGAGAGTTCAGCAGCGATGTCGAAGTCAACAGTCCGAAATACGTTCCCGAGGCTCGCGGTCCGCTGGGCGGTCGCGTTGGCGGTGATGGCCGCGTTGGTAGCCCCCCCCCCCCCGCTGTTCGTCGGCTCGCCGGTGTCGGCGCAGAGCTCCGATGACGGCGATGAGATCTGGTCCGCGACCATGACAGTGGGCAATTTTGCTGCGGGCAACACAGGGTACGACGGTCCACCAAGCGGAAGGGGGTCCCTCTCCGACAACGATTTCACCCTGGGGCGGCGTCGGTTCGAGATAAATGTGATTCTTGATAGCGGCGTCGGTGGTGACCGACTCCATGTGGGATTTGGCAGGGCGCTCAATGCCGGCGAGCAAAGGGCCATGACCCTTCACATCGGCGGGCGCTCGTTCGCGTTCGAGGACGCCGCCTATGCGACGCACGTCACTTATGACGATCTGTACAGTTGGCCGCTTTCTCCGCGCTTCGGCTGGGCAGAAAACGACGAGGTTGAGGTGTCGATCACCGCGGTGCCGATCGTCACCATCGAGGCGGTCACGTCCACGGTGGAGTACGGCGGCAACAACAATGCCGCCGAGTCGACCGCGGAGTTCAGGTTCACACGCGTCGGCAGCACCGACGACGCGCTGAGCTTCGAGGTGTCTCACACCGTGCCGAACAGCGGCCAGTCCTCGGAGGTCGCCACGAAGACGTTCGCTGCGGGCCAATCGAGTTTCAGCAACTTCCACTGGGCCGTAGACGTGGACCGAAACAACAATACGGCGTGCTCGTTTATATGGACCGTGCGGAGCGGGACCGGTTACGTAGTGGGCACCCCATCTCAGGCGCAGGTGAACGTCTCCGGGCCGGGCACGACGTGCATGTCGGGCATGTAGCCGCGGCGCCCCCCGGCCCCGGCGGCACGGTCCCCTTGCGCCGGACCCAACAGCTATATGCACCGACAGCCGTATGCACTGATTTCATGGAAAGGATGCAATGATGAACCGTATGACACCCTGGGCAGTGCTGGCCGCACTCGTGCTGCTCTTCGTGGCGGCCTGCGGGGCCGACGACGCCGAGCAGGTTCTCACCCCCGACGAGATTGCCGAGATAGTGCGCGACGAGCTCGCCGCCGCCCCGGCCCCGTCACAGCCCGAAGGAGGCGTCACGGCCGCTGATGCCGAGCGCATCGCCCGCACGGTGGCGGCCTCCATCCCGCCGAGGTCCGCCCCCACCGAGTACGCCGCGTTCGTCGTGGACGCCGCCATCGCCCGCTACCAGACGCAGGGCCGGGAGGCGACCCTCGCCCACTACAGCCGCCAGGGGAGCATCGACGGCCAGTGGTACGTGTTCATCATCGACGAGGACGACCGCATTGCCGCCCATCCCGACGGCGAGCGCGTCGGGCTGGACGCGACGGGCTGGGTGGGCACCGACATCAACGGCTACAACTTCGCCCGGGAGATGCTCTCTGCCACCGGAGAGGGCAAGTGGGTGAGCTATGTGTTCGCCAATCCGGCGAGCGGGAACCTCGGGTCGGGCTACACCGGCGAATTCGAGCTGAAGAACACCTGGGTGGTGCGGCACGACGGGCTGCTGTTCGCCTCGGGCTGGTACATCAACGTCGAGGAGTTCGCGCCGCAGCTCATCTTGGAGTCGGCCGAGCATTTCCGCAGTGGCGGGCTGGAAGCGATCTTGGACTTCTACAATGATCCCCGGGGCATCTCTGTGGGCCTCATACCGACCGTGGAGTACTACAACAGCACCGACACCCTCGACGGGTACTTCTCAGGACTCATCGCGGCCCCCGACGGCGAGATCCTGGCCCACATCGATCCCGCGCTGATCGGAACCGACATCGAGGACCTGCTGGGGCCAGCAGTGCGCAACGCCAGCCCAGACGGCGCCTGGATCACCGCTGACGACAACCCTGCCGAAGCCGGAGGCCCCCAGACGATGCGCATCTGGGCCATCGACGTGGACGGCACCTTCATCGGCGCCGGCTGGTACCGCTCGTGACCCCATCCCACCCATCCGATTGGCCGGCCGCGCACCGCCGCGACCGAGGCTGCCAGCGGCGTCGCCGGGCCGGTCCGAAGCAGACAGGCCGATGCCCCGCTGTTGAATAGACCAGGTTCAAGGGGGCACGGCGGCCGCTCTCGGGCGATGTGGCTGCGGCTGCCGCTGATCGCAGTCTGTGTCGTCGGCATCCTCATAGGGCGGCCGGGTGGCGTCCTGGCCCAGACGCAGGTTGGGCCGCCCACCATCGACGCGGTCACTCCGGGCGACGGCCGTCTGTCCATCGCATGGACTGCGCCTTCGGGCGTGACGGGGATAACCGGCTACGACCTGCGCCACATCCGCAGCGACGCGACAGACAAGGACGACTCGAACTGGACCCCGCTCGACGATGTCTGGACGTCGGGATCGGGCGCCCTCGCCTACACCGTCTCGGACCTCGACAACGGCGTCGGCTACGACGTGCAGATGCGCACCGTCACCACGACCGACGGCGCATGGTCGGCCACCGCCACGGGGACGCCGGCCGACCACGGGGGCACGCTGGAGACGGCGACCACGCTGGCGCCGGGCACGCGCCTCGGAGGGATGATCGCCTCCGAGACCGACGTGGACTTCTTCACGATCGAGCTGACCGCGGCGACGGGCATCATCGTCTACACCCGCGGCGACCTCGACACGGTGGGGCAGCTGCTGGACGGCGACGGGGAACTGCTCAGCGAGAACGACGTAGGCGACGAGTTGCACGGGCGCCACAACTTCCTCCTCTGGGACTCCCTCGGGGCGGGGACCTACTACGTCAAAGTCACGGCCGGCGATGGCGCCACGGGTGCCTACGTCCTGGAAGCAACGACCGTCGCCGACTCCACGGGGCGGTCCGACGCCCAGGATGTCGCGGTCGGCGGCATCGCCAGGGGAATCATCGATTCGGAGCCGGACCGTGACTGGTTCCGCATCACGCTGACCGAGCACACCATTGTGCTGGTGCACACGACCGGCCCCGCGCGGACGTCGGGCGACCTCTGGCTGAGCGGGGGCGGGCGGCCCCCGAACGTGGACAGATTCCCCCTGGGGGGCAACCGCTTCTTCGTACGTGCGAACCTGAGCCCGGGGACCTACTACGTGGAGGTTGACGACTACCGTGGCGCAACCGGCGCCTACACGCTCCACGTGAACCGGGCCGCCGAGCCGGGCAGCAGCATCGCGGCGGCGGCGCCGCTCGTCCCGCTGTTCCCGAAAGCGGGGACCATCAGCCCGACCGACGACGTCGACTACTTCCGCATCGAGCTCGCCCGAGCGACCCATGTCATCCTCGCCGCCACGGGATCCGCCGTCGCCATCGCCGGGGAGCTGCTGGACGCGGGCGGCAACCCCGTTGACGCGATCATCTACGAGAGCAGGTACACCGCGAGCGCGCCCGCCGGGTTCACGCTCCGCGACCGCCTCGTCGCGGGGACGCACTACCTCAAGGTCACCCGCCTGCCCGGCAGCTCATGGCCGAGGGAGGGTCGGTACGCGCTGCACATGGTGGAGGACTACGTCTACGGCGAATTCTTCGACGGGTGCACGGCGCTCACCGCGTCCCTGAGCGACCCCCTGAGCGACCCCCTCTCCGGATGCCAGTGGCACCTGGACAATACCGGACAGCTCGGCGGGACGCCAGGCGAGGACATCAACGTCCGCGAGGTGTGGGAGGCCGGCCACCTCGGGGCCGGCGCCACCGTGGCCTTGGTCGACAACGGCTTTGACGCCGGGCACCCGGACCTGGCGCCCAACGTCGTGGCCGAACGCAACTACGCCTACGGCGACGGCAGCGTGTTCAATCCCGGCAATACCCACGGCACCGGTGCCGCAGGCCTCATCGCCGCGCGGGACAACGGCATCGGCGTTCGGGGGATCGCGCCCCGCGCACAGATCTACGTCTACAACCTCATCGACGACTACAACCCTGCCAATGCGGCAGACGCGATGACGCGGGGGATGGAGACCACGGCCATCAGCAACAACAGCTGGTCGGTAACCGAGGGTCCCGGGTATGCCGCGGCGCCCTCGGGCTGGGAAAGAGCGGTGGTGCGCGGGGTCACCGAAGGCTACGGCGGCAAGGGGGTGTTGTATGTGCGGTCCGGCGGCAACGACGCGGTGCTCGGCGCCAACTCCAACCTGAGCGGATTCCGGAACCACTACACCGCTACGGCCGCCTGCGCGGTCACGGACCGGGGTGTCCGGTCGCACTACTCCGAGCAGGGCGCCAACCTCTGGGTATGCGCGCCGTCCGGGGCCAGCTATTTGCCCGCGGCCATCACCACCACCGATAACTTCGGCCGCTACCGGAACACCTACGGCGGGACCTCTGCCACGGCCGCCATGGTGTCCGGGGTGGCCGCGCTCGTGCGGGGCGCCTACGCCGACCTGACCTGGCGCGACGTCAAGCTCGTCCTGGCGGGCTCGGCCCGGAAGAACGACCCATCGAACACCGGTTGGGAGGAGGGCGCCGTCCAGTACGGCTCCGCGACCCAGCGCTACACGTTCAACCACGAGTACGGCTTCGGCGTGGTCGACGCCAAGGCGGCGATGGACCTGGCAGCCGGCTGGACGAGCCTTCCCCAGCTGACCGAGGAAACACAGGCGTCGGGCGACGTCGGGTTGGCGGTCCCGGACCTGCCCTCGGCGGGCACGCCCACCACGGTCACCGCCAGCATCACCATGGGTTCCGGTGTGCAGTTCACCGAATTCGTCTCGATCCGTCCCTCCCTCACGGCCACGGCGTTCAGGGACCTGGAGATCGAACTCGTGTCGCCATCGGGCACGGTCTCCGTGCTGTCCCCGCACTACCTCGTTGGCCCGGGGGAGTGCCTGTCGTTGTTCGGCATCCTCCCGGGCCGGTGCAACCTGGACGGCTTCGTGCGCTTCGGTTCCGCCAAACACCTTGGCGAGAACCCCGCTGGCGTCTGGACGCTGCGCATCACGGACCACGTGGACGGCGGGGCGGCCGCCCGGCTCAACGCGTGGAGCCTGACGATCTACGGGCACCGGTCAAGCCCCGCCGCCCCCGCCATCGACGCAGTAGCGGCCGGCAGCGAAGCTCTCACCGTCGCCTGGACAGCCCCGACCAACACGGGGGCGTCCGACGTCACCGCGTACGACGTGCGTTCCATCCGCAGCGACGCGACCGACAAGTCCGACAGCGAGTGGACGGCCGTGGACGACGCCTGGACCTCCACCAGCGGCGCGCTCGAATACACCATCAGCGGTCTCACCGGGGACGTGCGCTACGACGTGGCTGTGCGGGCAGTCAACGCCGACGGCGACGGCCTGTGGTCGGCCACCGAGACCGGCACCCCGACGACGGACGAGGCCCCGACCATCGACTCGGTGACGCACGGGGACCGTGCGATCACCGTTGAGTGGACCGCCCCGACCGATGCAACTCTGGGGACCGTCACGTCGTATGACCTGCGCCATATCCGCAGCGACGCCTCGGACAAGGCAGACGCCCGCTGGACGGTGATCAGGTCGATCTGGACCTCCGGCTCGCTCGAATACGTGCTCAATCCGACGCCTGCGCTTGTGAACGGGGTGTCCTACGACGTGGCTGTGCGGGCGGTCGTGGGAACCGACCAGCAACCTTGGTCGGGAGTCCGATCGGCCACACCGCGTAGTATCCCCGGCGCTGCGGAGATCGACACGATCACCGGGGCAGAGCGCTCGCTGGCCGTCGAGTGGAACGAGCCCGCCAGTGACGGCGGGGACGAGATCACGTCGTACGACCTGCGCTACATCAAGACCAGCGCCGACGAGACGGTGGAGCTCAACTGGGACGTCGAGGAGGGAGTCTGGACATCGGACGCCTTGGGGTCCGGCGACTTGGAATACGATCTGACGGGACTCGATGACGGCACGCGCTACGACGTGGCGGTGCGGGCGGTCAACGCCGAGGGAGCGGGTGCGTGGTCCGCTGCCGACCTCGGCACGACACGGCCCGGCGCCCCGGCGATCGACTCGGTGACAGGGGTGAAGCGAGGGCTCACCGTCGCATGGAGCGCGCCTGCCCTCGACGGCGATGCGGCGGTCTCGTCCTACGACCTGCGCTACATCGAGACCAGCGCCGACTCCACGGTGGAGATGAACTGGGCCGTCGAGACGGGGGCGTGGACTTCCGGCGACCTGACAGCCACAGTCACCGGACTCGAGGTCGGCACGGGCTACGACGTGCAGTTGCGTGCCGTCAACACCTCCGGCGAGGGACAGTGGTCGGCCTCCCAGATGGGGACGACGGCGCTCTCTGACGACGCCACGCTGAGCGATGTGCGGTTGAGCGGCGTGCGGCTGAGCGGTGTGCGGCTGAGCCCTGCGTTCGGCAGCGACATCACTTCGTACGCAGCGTCGGTCGGGTACACGGTGTCGCGTGTCACGGTTGTCGCGACTGCGAGCGACGGCGGCGCTGTTGTCGAGATCGTTGACGGCAACGCCAACACCCGCACCGACGCGGACAGCGCTGCTGGGTTCCAGGTCGATTTGTCGGTCGGCGAGAACGTGATCGGGTTCGAGGTGACTGCGCATGACGGCGTTTCGATGGAGTCCTATGGCGTGACGGTGACGCGGACCGCGCAGGACCTGTCGCTCACCCCGCCGGCGAACGACCCCGTCGCGCCGTTCGCATCGACCGCCGTCTATGCCGTGAGGTTCCAGGGCCGCTGGACGACGGCTGTCACGCCGGAGGGCCGTCCGGGCGGGGCGCACTTCTCGCCGCTTGTCGGCGGCGTGCACTCCGCCGGTGCGACCTTCCTCGCGAGCGGCGGGGAGGCCAGCGCCGGGGTGGAGCAGATGGCCGAGACCGGGAGAACGGGAGGGCTCCGCGGCGAGGTCCGGGCTGACGTCGATGCTGTGGTGCCGACCGCGCTCGGTGTGCTGTGGCGCTCGGGCAATATCGATGCTACGGACGCGGGCACGCTGAGCGGGGTCGTGGCGACTACCGGGTTTCCGCGGGTCACGCTGACGTCGATGATCGCGCCGAGCCCGGACTGGTTCGTCGGCGTGTCGGGGCTGGGGCTGCTCGACTCCGCCGGCCGCTGGTTCCGTGCCCACGAGGTGGACCTGTTTGCCTGGGACGCGGGGACCGAGGACGGTGCCGGGTTCTCGCTGTCGAACTCGGCTACCTCCCCGCGGGGGGTCATCACGAGCATCCGCGGCACGGGGAAGTTCACGACCGAGCCAATAGCGAGCCTGACGTTCACGCTCCAGTCGATCACGACGCAGCGCGGCCTGGTCGAGAACGCACCGGGGGGCGTGGACATCGGGTTCCCGGTAGCGGCCGCGGCGAGCCGCGGCAGCGTCGGCTACACCCTCGGCGGGACCGACGCCGGGTCGTTCGACCTTGTCGGCTCTACGGGGCAGCTGCGGACCAAGCCGGGCGTGGCCTATGACCACGACACGAAGGACAGCTACACGGTGACGGTCACCGCGACCGATTCCGAGGGCGCCGTCGTCACCACCGTGGACATCGCCGTCGCCGACATCGACGAACCGCCTGTGATTGCTGGACCGGCCAGCATCGGGTTCGTCGAGAACGGCACCGCAGCGGTCGCTGTCTATCGTGCGAGCGACCCCGAGGGCGAGGCGGTGGCCTGGCAGCCGCTCGCGGGACCCGACCGTGGCGCCTTCGAGCTCAGCGCGAGCGGCGTGCTCACGTTCAAGGCGCCTCCCGACTACGAGGACCAGAACGAATACGAGGTCACCCTGGGTGCTTTTGCCGATGGCGAGCTGGGACCCCAGACGGCCACGCGGGACGTGATCGTCACCGTGACTGACGTCGACGAGCCGGCGGACATCTCGTTCGCTGCGGCCCGCGGCGTCGCCGTGCACGGCGACGCCCTCGGCGTGGACGAGAACCACCTGGGCGCGCTGGGCGCGTTCGGCGCGAGCGATCCCGAGGGCAAGGCCGGTCTCACCCACGAGTGGTCGCTGGGCGGGACGGACCGGGCCGACTTCGCCATCACCTCCGCAGGCGTCCTGTCGTTCGTGCGCATTCCCGACCATGAGCGCCCCGCGGACTCCGGTCGGGACAACGTCTATGACATCACGGTGAACGCCCTCGACAGCGACGCCAAGACGGGCAGCGTCGCCGTCGCCGTCACCGTCGACCCCGTCAATGAGCTGCCCACGATCACCGGCGACGCGGCGCCCAGCATCGAGGAGGGGACCACGCTGTTCGTCGGGACGTACCGGGCCGCCGACCCCGAAGATGCCACCATTGCCTGGCGGCCCCTGGCCGGCAACGACAGCGCCGAGTTCGAGTTCGACACGTCGAACGGCCGGCTGAGCTTCAAGGCGGCGCCGGACTACGAGGCCGCCGCCGACTCCGGCGGCGACAGCGTCTATGACGTGACGCTGGGCGTCTCGGCCGGCGGCCACAGCGCGACTCTCGATGTAGCAGTGACCGTCACCAACACCGACGAGCCCGGAGCGGTGAGGTTCTCCTCGCCGCGGCCCCAGGCCGACGCGGACTACACCGCCACGCTCAGCGACCCCGATGGCGTGGTGTCGGCGGTGTGGGCCTGGGAGCGCTCGACGGGCCCCAGCGGCCCTTGGACGGCAATATCGGGCGCCACCGACGGCGCCACGGCAAGCACGTACAGGCCCGCCGCGGGCGATGTCGGCTACTACCTGAGGGTGACCGCCGACTACACCGACGCGCACGGGCCGAACAAGCGCCGCGCCGCGGTGTCAGCCCGCTCGGTGAACGCGGCCCCTGACGCCAACGTCGCCCCGTCGTTCGACGAGCGGACGCCGACGCGCCATATCGCGGAGAACGCGCGGGCGCGTGCGCCCGCAGGGGCGCCGGTGAGTGCCGCCGACGCCGACAGCGGCGACGTGGTGGCCTACGAGCTGTCAGGGACGGACCTGTTCACGGTCGACAGCCACAGCGGCCAGATCCGCGTCGCCGCCGGCGAGTCGCTCGACTTCGAGACGGCGCCCTCGCACAGCGCGACCCTCAAGGCCAGCGACACCTCAAATGCGAGCGACACCGTGACCGTGACCATCAAGGTCACCGACGTCAACGAGCGTCCCGACGCCGTCGCCGACACAGCCACGGTCGACGAGGACGCCGCTGTCACGATCGACGTGCTCGCCAACGACGACGACCCCGAAGACGACACCAGCGCCTTGACGATCACAGTGACTCGCAGCCCGCGCAGGGGCCACGCCACCGTCAACCAGCCCGCGAACGCCGGCCAGAACCCCACCATCACCTACACACCCGACGCCGACTACCACGGAGCCGACACCTTCACCTACGAGGCCCGCGACACAGCCAGCCCCTCCCTGTCGAACACCGCGGCTGTCTCAGTCGAGATCAACCCAGTGAACGACCCGCCGACCTTCACTGGGTTGATCTCGACTCGCAGCGTTCCCCACAGCGCCGGCCCCGGCGACAACGTCGGCAAGCCCGTCACCGCGGACGATCCCGACGACAACGACACCCTCGCCTACAGCCTCTCCGGCGCCGACGCGGGCCTGTTCGACATCGAGCCTCGCAGCGGCCAGATCACCATCGGCGACGGGGTCCTCCTCGACACCGCGACCAACAACACCTACACCGTCACCGTCACCGCCGACGACGCCAACGGCGCCACAGCGACCGTCGAGGTCACCATCACCGTCACAACCGCCCCCACCGCCACGACCAGCCCCACGGGACCCGGCAGCAGCGGCAGCGGCGGCGGTGGTGGTGGTGGCGGCGGCGGCGGCGGCGGTGGTGACTTTGATGTGGGTGTTGCGACCTTTGTCGTGGCCAATGGGTGGAGTGCTGCCGATGTGGGGGTGGCGTCGGTGTTGTCGGCGCGTTCCGACGGCGCGGTGGTGGTGTACACCGCAGGCGGCGAGCTGTCCGCGGAGACAGCAATGCTGATGCGGGAGGCCTCGCCCACGGAGGTGATTGTCGTGGGCGGCACCGCGGCGGTATCGCGTGATGTCCGCAGCCAGATTCGTATGGCGTCGCCTGAGTCGGGCATCTCACGGGTGTCGGGCGCGGATCGCGCCGACACGGCTGCGGGTACGGCCCGACGCATCCTGGGAGGGCCTTCACAGGCCGGCCGGGTCACACTGATCGTGGCCAATGGCTGGTCGCCGCCCGACATCGGCGCAGCAGCTGCGGTGGCTGCGCGCAGCGTGCGCTCGGCGGTGATCTACACCCAGGCGGACAGGCTGCCCGAAGCGTCGGCTGGGGTGCTGCGCGATTATCAGGTGGCGCGGGTGATCCTGATCGGGGGCGCTGCCGCGATCAGCCAAGGCGTGCAGGAAGCGATCATTGCGGCGAGCCAGGCGAGTGTCTCGCGGCTCACAGGTGCTGATCGCATCGACACAGCCGCCCAAGCAGCACGACGGGTGCTCGGCAGCCCCGCCGCCGCGCCGGACGGCATCACCTTGGTCGTGGCGAACGGCTGGTCCGCGCCTGATGTCGGCGTCGCGGCAGCATTGGCAGCAGCCACCGAGAACTCCGCAGTCGCATACACCGCACAGGGAGCACTGCCCGCCGCGACAGCAGCGCTCATACGCGACTACCGGCCCAGCCAAGTCATCATCGTGGGCGGCCGCGCAGCAGTCGCCAACGACGTGCGGGCAGCCATCACCGAGGCCGCGCCCGCCAGCGCGACCGTGCGGCGCATCACCGGCAACACCCGCACCGACACCGCCGCCCGTGCCGCCCGACGCATTCTCGCAAACCCCTGACCCCAGATCCACCGGTGGGGTGGGTGGTGTCGGGTTTGCGGCGACGGGTTCGGCGGGACGGTTTGGGGTGTCGGGTCGGGCGTGGGGGAGGCTGGTTTGTGTGCTGCGCCTTGGGGTGTGGTGCGCGGCACGGCGTGACGCGTGTTGGCAGTTCAGCAGCGTTGGGGCAGGTTGGGGATGCGGTGCAGTGCTGCGGTGAATGTGTCGGCCCAAGGCCATCGGGCGGGTAGCCGCAGGGTGGGCCGTCCGCTGCGGTTGACGAGCCGGCCGGGGATGGCGAACAGGCGTCGTGCGATGGTGGCTGCGACGGTGAGCTTGGGGGGGATGCCGCCGATGCGCGCGGTCCAGCGTGCGATGTTGTGGGCCAACACGGCGAACGCGAGCCACGCGGCGTTGGCCGCGAAGCGTCCCGACCGACTACGAAACAGCCAACACCGACTGACCAACCCTTCACGATTTGGGGGAAGCCCAAGATCAGGTCGGGTCTGGTTCGGCTGTGTCGGGCGGGGCCATGCGGCGTCGTTGGTGTGGCACGTATCTCACGATGCCGTCGTCCGGTACTGGCGGGTGTCGGGCGGGGCCATGCGGCGTGGTTGTTGTGGCACCCCTGCCGTACGGTTGTTCTTATGGACGGCGGCGGCGATTCGGCTTGTGGTGGCGGTGCGGCAGGCGCGTTGGCATCGGGTGGGGTGCGTGTGGATGCGGTGGATGTCGCTGGGCTGTGCGGTGAGGACTTGCGGGCTCGGCTGGGTGTGCTGGCTCGGGCCGAGTCGCGGCTCGCGGCGATGAAGGCCGACGCGTTGGGCGAGATCGCCCGCCGCAACGGCGACGGCGCCGCTGCGCATGCCGCGACGGGCGCCATGGCGATCTCGGGCCGCAGGGCGCGCGGCGAGGTCAGGGACGCAGTGAGGCTCGGCGGGCTGGACGCGACCCGTGAGGGGCTCTTTGCGGGTTCGGTTCCGGTGGGCCACGCGCAGCTGATTGCCCGTGCCGCCGGCGACGCCCCGATCGACGACGAGTTCCTCGCAGCGCGGGCACGACACGAGGGCTATGACGAGTTCCGTCGCACTGTCGCCCGCCATGTGGCCGACGTCAGCCGAGACGACGGCGCGTCACTGCTGGAGCGGCAGCGCCGGGCGCGCAGCGCCAAGATCGTGACCCGCTCCAGCGACGGCATGACCGTGCTCAACCTCGTTGTCGACCCGATCACCGGTGCCCGGCTGGGCACGCTGATCGCCGCCGCCGAGCGGCGTCTGTTCAAGGACGAGGATCCCGCTGCGCGGCGCACACCCCAGCAGCGGATGGCCGACGCGATCAGCCAGCTCATCTGCGATCCCGGCGCCAAGCGCCCCACGGGCGCGTCGCTGATCGTGGTCGCCGATTACGACATGGCGAACCACCAGCTCACCAACGGACGCCTCGCCGATGGCACACCGATCCCGATCGGCGAGATCGCCAAGATCGCCGTCGACGCTGAGGTGCTGCCGGCGATCTTCGACGCCGCGACAGGCGACCTGCGCATGGGCCGCACCCGCCGCACCGCCACCGACCTCCAACGCGCCGCGCTGGCATTGCGCGACAAGGGCTGCGTCGGGTGCGGCATCTCCCCCGAGCGCTGCCAGCACCACCACATCGACCACTGGCAGCACGGCGGCCACACCGACTACACCAACCTCGTCACCGTCTGCCCCGACTGCCACAACGACAAGATCCACCAACAAGGCTTCACCGCCGAATGGGACACCCCAGGCAGCCGCTACCGGCTCCAACCACCCACCCAGCCGCCAAACAGCAGCAACGACCCGTCACGAGCACCCCCAGTCCGGCCGCCAAACAGCAGCAACGACCCGTCCCGAGCAGCCCCACGCTGAACCCCCGGGGGCAAAGCCCCAACCGCCCAGACGCAAGACACCCGCGGATCGAGCCGACCCGAGCTCGGAAACGCTCAAGCCCGAGCTCGGGAACGAGTGACCCAACTCGTCGACGGCCAGATCCTCGGTGGCATCCTGCGCAGCGACCCGCCACCCGATCCGAGACCCCACGGCCCGGCGCCAGGCCCCTGCGCCCCCTGCGACCCGCCATCCGATCCGAGACCCCACGGCCCGGCGCCAGGCCCCTGCGCCCCCTGCGACCCGCCATCCGATCCGAGACCCCACGGCTCCGCGCCAGGCTCCTGTGGCCCCTGCGCCAGATCATCGAATCGATCAACCAGACCCCCAAAGGCCAACTCAGCCCCGAACGCCACAACCGACGCACCCGCTCCGACATCGCCGCGCGCATCGGCGCCCGCCTCCTCGCCCTCACCGCCGCCATCTGGCACAACCAGACCCACCCACACACCCAGCCAGCACGCTCACTCACCGCCTACGACCACTAACCCCGTGGAACTCATCATCTGGCAGGATGCTGAAGAACGCAGGTTTCGCAAGATCTACAAGCGTCTGACCTGGGGGTTTGGGATCGCGCTGCCCTCGAATCGGGACTTTTTCAGCACCCTGCCAACCGTCGGCTCGCAACAGTGGCTCTGCGCAACCAAGCTGGGACGTCGGGTTCTGACCTGATGGTCGTGGAGACTCGGCGCAGGTCCAACGACGAGCAGGGGACGCCGGACCGCAGCCGGGCCCCACGGTCGCGCCACTAGCGTCAGCATCGGTGTACAGCGTGACCGCCGGCGAGCGCGCACGGGCCTCGAGCTGCAAGGACCCGGGCTTCTGAGACCTCGGCGCGCCCCCGCGACGGCCCTCGTAACGGTCCTGCTGCTGGCGGCGGCCTGCAGTCCGGGCGCCGAGGAGGCGGTCGAGTCGACCGTCGCTCCACCGGCGACCCAACTCCCCGACGACACCTCCGCCGCTGCGCCCGCACCCACCACCGAGGTGCGGCCGGCCGTTGCGCCAACCACACAGGCGCCCCCGGACACAGCGCCGCGCCGCGGCGGCACGCTGCGCGTGCTGATGGCCGCCGACCCGACACCCATCACCGGCTGGACGCCGTGGGACCACGTGTGCGCATGGTCGTGTCGCAACGTGCTGGACCACGTTCTTGAAACGCTCACCGTGATCCTCCCGGACGGTTCTGTTGCGCCGTGGCTGGCGGAGTCGGTCTCGGCCGATGCGTCGCTGCAGCGCTGGACCGTCACGCTGCGGCCCGACATCACCTTCACCGACGGCGAGCCGATGGACGCGCTCACCATCAAGACCGGCGTCGACGACTACCTGCGTTCGGGCCGGGCCAGCGGCGGCCATTTGCGGGATGCCCGCATCGCATCGGTCATCGTTGCCGATGAGCTCACGTTGATCTTCGAGCTGAGCGAGCCCAACGCCGGGCTGCCGGCGGCGCTCGCGGGGCCCGTCGGACGCGTGTTTTCCATCGCAGCCGCCGAAGCGGACCCGGACATCTTTGCCAGAGGACCGGTCGGCACTGGACCGTTCTTCTTTCGGCGCTGGTCGGCGGGTGAGCCAGCGGTCCTGGAGGCCAATCCCGACTACTGGCGTACCGCAGCCGACGGCTCGCCTCTGCCGTGGGCTGCTGAGATCCAATTCACCGAGATTCCCGACGAGCGTGAACGGCTCGCCGTACTGCTGGGCGCTGGCGGCGACATTCTGATGTCGAGATCGGCGGAGCTCTCCACAGCCGCAGCCGTCGCAACCGATGGCGGAGGTCACCCGCTCAACGTGATCGGACGCTTTGACGACAATGCTGGCGTCGTGCTGTTCAATCTGCTGCGAGCGCCTCTCGATGACATCCGGGTGCGGCGGGCGCTGATCGCGGCGGCCGACCAGACCGAACTGCTCGAGGCGCTAGGACCCGATGTCGAGCGGCTCGCGGCAACGCAGTGGTGGGCGCCCGGCAGCATCTGGCATTCCGCTGAGGTTGCGGAAGCCTGGCCGGGTCATGACCTGCAGCGGGCTCAGTCCCTGCTGCGCGAGTACACGGAGGATCCCGAGCGTTCCGACGATCGAGATCCTGGCGCGCCAGTGCGGATCCGAGTCCTGTGCACCGACGATCTCGCGCTCGCGCAGATGACGGCAACGCTGGAACGCCAGTGGGAGGACACCGGCCTTGTCGATGTCGACGTCGAGACAGTCGCCCGCACGGGGCTCATCAGCCGTGTCATGGGCTCGGTGGTCCAGAACCCGTCCTTCGCCGGCGACTTCGGTGCCACGTGCTGGCGGGTCGGCGGCGAGTCCGATCCAGCGGTGCTGGCGTCCGCAGCTGTCGGACCGGTCCGCACCACGCCGCTGAACGTGTCCAACTTCACCGGCGAGCATCTCGCGGCGTTGGCGAGCCTGATCAAGGCGACCGACGCGGGGGACGACCGACGACAAGCCGTAGCGCAGTTCATGCTGGAGCTCACCAACGAGGCTCCCTACGTGTACCTGGGCTATGCCTCGAGCGTCGTGGCGGCGACGGCGGATGTTGCCGGGCTTGGCACCACGACGCTGCCCGACGGCAGTGTGGTCGAAGGCCAGCGACTGGGCGTCGGCCGCTACGACGGGGTGTGGCTGCGTCGTGAGTGAAGGCGCTGACCCCTCAGCGCCGCCGATACCGGGTGTCGCGCAGCTTGGTTGGCTCCGCCGGCCAGGACCGGCCCCACAGATCCCGCCGGGCCACAGCGTGAGTCGTGTCGCGGTCGAGCACCGAGGTGCCTACGAACTCGTCGACGACTCGGGTGAGGCCACCGGGGCCCTCGACGCAGGCGTTCGCCACGCAGCCCAGACGCCGTTCGACTATCCGACCGTCGGCGACTGGGTGGTTCGCTCACTGGAAGCCCGGCACAACCGCCGCGTCGTGATCACCGATGTGCTGGAACGCACCTCCCTGCTGTGCCGTCGCGCCGCTGGACCACGGGCACGGCCGCAGCTCGTGGCAGCGAACGCCGATGTCCTCGCGGTCGTCACCACGCCTGCGCCAACCAGTGATGCGCCCGCGTCGGAAACGGCTGGCATCGGCCACCGGATCGAGTGGTATCTGACAGCGGCGTTCGGCGGGGGCGCCCAACCGGTGATCGTGCTGAACAAGGTCGACACGGTGTCAAGTGACGAATGTGACAAGACCGTCGACGTCTTGCGTCAGCGCCTCGGTGCCGCTGCGGCTGACGTGCCGATCCTGGCGACAAGCGCTCTCGATGGCCGCGGCCTCGACCGGTTGGGAGCCTTGGCCAGCGACGGCGCGACGGTGGCGTTGAGCGGTCCGTCGGGAGTGGGCAAGTCGTCGTTGGCAAACCGGCTCGCGGGGGCCGAGGTGGTGCCGGTTGCCCCGCTGAGTCCTGACGGCCGCGGCCGGCACACCACCGTGCGGCGCCAGCTCGTTCCCGTTGGGGGGCCGCGCGGCGGGACGCTTGTGGACACCCCGGGCTTGCAAGATCTGATCCCTTGGGGCGGTGATCTGCAGCTGCCGCCCGCGGCACGCACAGTCGACGGGCTCGTAGCGGCATTCGGCGAGATCGCCACACTTGCCCAGAGCTGTCGCTTTGCCGATTGCGCGCACACCGCGGAGCCGGACTGCGCTGTGACGGCTGCAGTGGCAGCCGGCGAGCTCCCAACCGAGCGCCTCAGCACCTACCTCGAGCTCGTGGCCGACATGGAGATACCCGAGACGTTTGGATCCGAACGCGCGCCACGCTGACGAGCTGCCGCAGCGCTGAGCTCAACGGCCCTTGAACTCGGGCGGGCGCTTGTTCATAAACGCGTCAACGCCCTCTTGGTAGTCCTCGCTGTCGAAGCACGCCCGGATCATTGCCTCCACCTCGGTGAAGTCGCGCTGAGACTCTGGCTTCTGCCACTGCGTCAACGCTGCCTTCGCAGCCGCAATCGTGAGCGGTGCGTTCTGGCCGATGAGCTCGGTCCATTCGTCGACGGAAGCCTCTAGGTGCGCCTTGGGCACGACCAAGTTCACGAGGCCCATCTGCAGGGCTTCCTGCGCTCCGAAGCGATCAGCCAGGAAGAAGATGCGCTTGGCCGCTGAGGGTCCGACGAGGCGCATCAGCGTGCCGATACCTGCGGCGCCATAACCGAGTCCCAGGCGAGCGGCGGGGATCGTGAACTGGGCGTCCTCGGCCGCGACGCGCAGGTCGGCCGTCAGCGCCACCGCCAACCCGCCGCCGATGCAGTAGCCACCGATGGCGGCGATGAGCGGCTTGGACAAGCCCAGCAGCGCTGCGTGCGCCCGTGACGTCGTGTCGTCGTAGCTGCGGTTGCCGTTCGCGTCGGAACGCTGCGCGCCGAATTGGCTGATGTCGGCACCTGCTGCGAAGGCGCGCTCGCCGGCCCCTCGGATCACGACCACCCGGATCTCGTGGTCGTTCTCGAGCTCGGTGGCGGCAGCGGTGATGCCGTCCCACATCTGCGCGCTGATGGCGTTGTGCCGCTCCGGATGATCCAAGATGATGCGGCCCACGTGGCCGTCACGTTCGAGATGCACCTGTCCGCTCACGGCGGCCGACGCTACCGGTCGTGCCGTGGCCATGACGGGAGCGATAGGCATGGCTGCCCTACCGGCGCCCGAGTCTCTGCCGCGTTGCAGGCAATTGAAGAGAACGAACTCACTCCTCGGGTGGGACCCAGCTGGCGTCGCGGCGTTCCCGGAAGGCGGCGATGCCCTCGGCGGCCTCGTCGCTTTGAAAGAGCCGCTGGCTGAGTTCCGCCGTCCACTCCCAGGCCTGCGCGCGGGGCATCTGCGGCACCCTCGCAACCAGCTGCTTCGTGTGTGCCAGCGCGTTGGGACCGCCCCGCACCAACCGCCGCAGCGTCGATGCGACTTCGTCGTCGAGCAGCTCTCGGGATACGGCACGGTTGATCAGCCCGGCCGCTGCGGCACGCGGTGCGGGCACCCGTTCGCCCTCGAGGAACAATTCGCTGGCATCAGCACGGCGCAGCTTCGGCAAGCACACCACCGAGATGACCGCAGGCGCCACACCGATGCGGACTTCGGTGAACCCGATGATTGCGTCGTCGGCCGCGATGGAGATGTCCATCGCCGCTGCTAGTCCCACGCCGCCGGCGGTGACGTGACCGGCCAGCCGGCCCACCACGGGCTTGTCGCAGGTCATGATCTTCTCGAGGATCTCCACGAAGTTGTAGCGAAGCGTCGGCTGAGGCACCCCGGGCTGGGCGGCCCGCAAGTCGGCGCCAGCGCAGAACGTGTTGCCGACATGGGTGAACAGCACGGCGCGCACCTCGGGATCGGCAAGCGCAGCCTCGAAGTGGTCGCCGATCGCGTTCACGATCTCGACGCTGAGCGCATTGCGGTAGTCGGGCCGGTTCAGGGTGATCGTTGCCACCCCGCCTGCCACCGAATAGAGCGCAGCAGCGTCAGGGTCGTCGGTGGGTGTGCGGGCGTGAGCGTCTTTGCCAGCGTTGTCCTGAGTCATCGCAGCGATGCTAGGCACCGAGCCCTTGACCGTTCACCGCGCTGCGCGGGTGTTTCGCCGTGATCTGGGCGAGGGTCATCGTCGCGGACTGTTGGGTTGCAGCGGGTGCTGCCACCGAAGCCCTCGAAATCGGGCGAAGTCGGAGTCGGTGGAGACCATGGTGCAGCCGTGCTCGATCGCGACCGCAGCGTGCGCGGCGTCGGCCACGAGCTTGCCCGTTGCACCGGCCTCCCGGCAGAGTCGTTCCACAATTGCCAGATGATCGGGTCCGGGGCCCACGATCCGCGCATTGGGGCGTTCCACCAGCGACGCGACGAATGCGAATGAGAGGTCGAGGGTTGATGGAGGGCTGAACACCCGCGGATTCGTCGCGATGCGCACGAAGTCTGTCAGCACTAGGACCGACAAGGCGAAGGGCTCGGGTCCTGTCGCCAAGCGGGTGAGCCAGCGCGCATAGTCCGCGTGATCTGGCACGGAGTCGGGGAAGTGCGCATAGATGAGGACGTTCACATCGGGCAGCAGCATCGCGGGTCAGCGCTGCTCACGCGCGTAGAACGCCGCGTCCTCGTCGGTCTCGATCGCTCGAGGCCGGTCGAGATTGACCGACGGAAGCGGGCGCACGCCGCTAGCGGTCAACAATTGGAAGGGACGTTGTTCCGCCGGTTCGCGTCGCTTCAACGCGTCACTCAGAGTTGCTGCGATGAAGGCGCTGACGCTCATGCCTCGCGCCGCCGCTTCGCGACGCACCTGCGATGCAAGCTGATCCTCGAGTGAGATAGTCGTCCTCATGATGCAAAGCATAACTTATGAGAATAATTGCATCACAGAGTTGCGGCTTTCTGGCTTTGGGACGACTCCTAGGCTGCCCGGGATGACCTCACTCCTCGCTCAGGCCCCCTCCGCCACCGACGCGGTGGATGCACTGCTTGAGATCAGCCGCAGCAGCGAAGTCTGCGGCCCCGAGCCCAGCTGGATTTGTGAACGAGTCTTGGACTGGACGGGCAGCGAAGGCTTCGCGACGGCGTCGGTGTGGATCGTCGACAAGCCGCTCACCGTGCTGATCATCCTGGTGCTGGCCGTGATCGCCCGCCGTGTCATTCGGCGGGCCATTGACCACATGGTGGAGCGCATCGCTTCTGACAAGAAGCACGCCGAGGAAAACGAGGCCGCTCGCACCGCCGAGGAAGGGCGTGCGTGGGACCCAGAGCGCCTGTCCGCCAAGATGAAGCACCTGCGCGAGCGCACTCAGCGCGCCAGCCAGCGGGCCGCGACGCTCGGAACGCTCTTCAAGAGCATCGCCACCACGATCATCTGGGCAGTCGCGCTCATGATGCTGCTCGGCGAGTTCGACGTGAACCTCGGCCCGCTCATTGCCGGCGCCGGCATCATCGGTGTAGCGGTCGGTTTTGGCGCGCAGTCGCTCGTGCGTGACCTGCTCACGGGCGTGTTCATGCTGGTCGAAGACCAGTACGGCGTCGGCGACGTGGTCGATCTTGGTGATGCGGTCGGCACAGTGGAGTCAGTCGGGCTTCGCACCACCCGGTTGCGTGATATCTCCGGCACCGTCTGGCATGTGCCCAATGGCGCAATCGCCCGGGTCGGCAACATGTCGCAACTGTGGGCGCGTGTGCCGCTCGACCTCGACGTGGCCTACGACACCGACCTCGATCAGGCCATGGCCATCATCAAAGGGGTCGCTGATGCGGTGTGGAACGAGCAGGGCGAGAACACCACGGTGCTCGAGGAGCCGAACGTCGTGGGCGTGCAGGCCTTCGGCGCAGACGCCGTCACCTTGCGGGTCATGGTGAAGACGGAACCCTCCGAGCAGTGGGCCACGGCGCGGCTGCTGCGCAAGCGGATCAAGGACGCCTTCGACGAGGCCGGCATCGAGATTCCCTTCCCGCAGCGCACGGTGTGGGTGCGCAGCGGCGAGCCCGACCAGACCGCGCCCGCAGCAGCGGCCGCATTCGATCGTCCGGTGGCGCCAGCCTCAAGCGAGGCCGGGCACGCCGAATCCGACAGCGAGGGCGGCGACTCAGACCTGTAGACCCCAAAGAGCGGCGCTCGTCCGAGCAGCGCTCACCGCAGCGGTGCTGGGGCCGAGCTGCTCGGGACCGTCTTGCGTCAGTCTGCGTCGCCGAGCACGACGGCGACCTCGGGACGGGTCGCCGATCCGTTGGCGCGAAGCGAGAGCTCGCCGATGCGACCGGCGTCGGTGAGATCGCTGCGAGTGAGATCCAGCAGCGCGATGTCGGCGGCCGAAGCGGTGACCGTGACGTGGTCCGCAGGCACTCGAAGACTCCGCTTCGCCTCGGTCTTGGCGCGGCGCACCTCGCTCAGCACTGCAGCAGTGACGGACAAAGCGCCAGAGTGATTGCCTGAAGCGAGTGCTGTGAGGTCTTGGGCGTTCGGCCAACTTGCAGAGTGGACCGAGCCGTCGCGCCACCACGACCAGATCTCTTCGGTGACGAAGGGCAGGAACGGCGCGAACAGGCGCACCAGGGTGTCCAGCGTAACGGTGAGCGTGCGATGCGCGTCTGCTGCCGCCTCGGCACCTTGACCGCCGTACGCACGTCCCTTGACCAGTTCGACGTAGTCGTCGGTGAACTGCCAGAAGAACTGCTCGGTCCGTTCCAGAGCCCGCGCGTAGTCGAATACCTCGAATGCGTCGGTAGCGGCGCGCACCAGATCTGCGAGCGCAGCGAGCAACGCAGCGTCGAGCGCATTGCCGACTGGTTCGTCGGGGCGGCTGCCGTCGCCGTGGGCGGCATCGCCCGCCAGCGTCAGCGCGAACTTCGCGGCGTTCAACAGCTTGATCGCCAGGCGGCGCCCGATCTTCATCTGGCCTTCGTCGAAGGCGGTGTCGGTGCCGGGCCGTCCGTTGGCTGCCCAGTAGCGGACAGCGTCGGCGCCGTAGGTGTCGAGCAGGTCTACCGGCGTCACCACATTGCCCTTGGACTTGGACATCTTCTTGCGGTCCGGGTCGAGGATCCAGCCCGACAGGGCGCAGTGCTTCCACGGGGCACAGTCGTGGCCGAGGTGACTGCGCACTGCAGTAGAGAACAGCCAGGTGCGGATGATGTCGTGACCCTGGGGGCGCATGTCCATGGGGTAGGTGCGCGCCCACAGGTCAGGATCCTCACTCCACCCGCATGCGATCTGGGGCGTCAGTGACGATGTCGCCCAGGTGTCCATCACATCGAGATCCCCGACGAAGCCGCCGGGCTGGCCGCGCTGCGATTCGTCGTAGCCGGCCGGCACGTCGCTGTTCGGATAGGCCGGCAGAGCACGGTCGTCGGGGACGAGCGGACGCTCCCAGACCGGCTCGCCGGCGTCGTCAAGCGGGTACCACAGCGGGATCGGCACGCCGAAATATCGCTGACGGCTAATCAGCCAATCGCCGCTCAGACCCTCGATCCAATTCGTATACCGGCCCTGCATGTACGGCGGGTGCCAGGTCATCTCCGAGCCACGGGCGATCAGCGCGTCACGCAACTCGGCATCCCGCCCGCCGTTGCGGATGTACCACTGGCGACTCGACACGATCTCGAGCGGCCGGTCGCCCTTCTCGTAGAACTTCACCGCGTGTGTGATGGGTCGCGGCTCGCCGATGAGCTCGCCCGAGTCGCGCAGCAGCTCGACGGTCGCAATCCGAGCGCCTCCAACGGTGCAGCCTGCCAGGCGCTCATACGCCTCGCGCCCCGCAGGCGAGTCGATGCCCGGAGGCGGATCCGCAGAAATGCGACCCCGGCGGTCCACGATCGCCCGCACGGGCAGGTCCAACTCGCGCCACCACGTCACGTCAGTGGTGTCGCCGAAGGTGCAGATCATGGCGATGCCGGTGCCCTTCTCGGGCTCGGCCAGTTTGTGGGCAACCACTGGGACTTCCACTCCGAACAGCGGCGTCACCACGGTTGAGCCGAACAGCGGCTGGTAGCGCTCGTCATCGGGGTGGGCCACGAGCGCCACGCACGCTGCCAGCAGTTCCGGCCGGGTCGTCTCGATCTCGACTGTGCCACTTGACGCTGGGCTATTCGATGCTGGGCCGTTGCGGCCGCCTTGTGGGTCCATGCGATGGAAAGCGATGCGGTGGTAGGCGCCGGGTCGCTCGCGGTCTTCCAGTTCGGCCTGGGCCACCGCGGTGCCGAAGGTGACGTCCCACAGCGACGGCGCTTCGATCTGGTACGCCTCGCCACGCGTGAGGTTCTCCAGGAATGCACGCTGCGCGACTCGCTGGCAGCGTTCGTCGATCGTGGCGTAGGTCATCGACCAGTCCACGCTCAGTCCGAGTTGGCGCCACAGCTCCTCAAAGGCCCGTTCGTCGGTGGCGGTGAGCACATGACACAGTTCGATGAAGTTACGCCTCGAGATCGCCAGTTCGCCGCGTGCCTCGACCGCCGCCGGATCGCCGCCGTCGGACGGAGGCGCGAAGCCCTCGTTATAGGGGAGCGAGGGATCGCAGCGCACGCCGAAGTAGTTCTGCACGCGCCGTTCGGTCGGCAGGCCGTTGTCGTCCCAGCCCATCGGGTAGAAGACCTCGTCGCCGGCCATGCGTCGGTAGCGGGCGATGTTGTCGGTGTGGGTGTAGCTGAAGACGTGGCCCATGTGCAGCGAGCCGCTGACGGTCGGCGGTGGCGTGTCGATGCTGAACACCTGCTCGCGGGTGGCGGTGCGATCGAAGCGGTACACGCCGTCGGCTTCCCAGCGCTGCGACCACTTCGCCTCGAGCCCGTCGACCGTGGGCTTGTCGGGCACCTGCGTCATGCGCGGCAAAGCTACCGGCGCGCTCGGGCGGTGGCCGAGACTGAGCGACCGCCCCGCACGCGAGGTGAATCCCAAGAAAACAGAACTGTTACAGAATTGTCACAGAAGCGCAACGACATTGACTAGAGTGTGCGGTGGTTGCCGACTGCGGGGGCGGAAGGCAGCTGCAGTCAAGTACTGCCGACCAAAGGGGGGTCGATAAGCATGATGGCGACAATTCTGACGCTGATCATCCTGGGCATGGTGTTCCAGGGAGCGATGGTCGTCGTGGACAGTGTCCTAGACACGGTCAAAGTGAACGACACACTGAAGTCGATACCGATTATCGGCAGCAACCTGAATCTGATCTGGGCCTACTTGCTAGTACTGGTTTCGCAAGCCAATGACGGCGGAGCCTTGTTTGGGTACGGGGCCAGTTTCGAAGTGCTGTCACTCGGACGCTTCGGTATGGATGTGGCCACGGCCATCGCCATTGTTGCGTTCGTCCCGGTTCGAGACGCTGCAATCAGCGCCTTGAAGCAGGGCATTGGAGGACGCGGCGACTAGCCAGCGTCATGAGCGGCGCCAGTGAGGGCGCCGCGCTATCGGCAACGAGCCGACGTAGGGGCACCCCTTCAGGGGGGTGCCTTTTGCGTTGCCCTCTATGAGTTCGGAACGGCTGGGGGCTCGACGTGATCGCTAGCCCGGCACGACGATGACGCCCTCGTCTCGCAAGCCGTCGATCTCGGCGGCGTCGTAGCCGAGATCGCTGAGAATCTCGACCGCGTGCTCGCCCAGCAGCGGTGCATGACGGCGCAGGCGCGTCGGCGTCTCGGAGTAGACAACCGGGTCAGCCACGTAGCGGTACGTCCCTTCAGTGGGATGCTCTGAGATGCTCACCAGGCCGACAGCAGTCAGCTGAGGATCGCCGTCGAGATCAGCGAGGTCCATGACCCTCGCGGCCGGGATCGAGCGCTCGTCGCAATAGGTGATCCACTCGTCCGTCGTGCGGCGCACTGAGAGCTCGCCGAACAGCGCATACAGCTCGTCGACATGCGCAATTCGGGAGTTGTGACTGGCGAAGCGCGGATCGTCGGCCAGCTCGGGCCGGTCGACGAATGTGAAGAAGGCCCGGTATTGCGCATCGTTGTAGGGCAGCAGGCACACCCAACCGTCGGCAGTGGGGTAGGGGCGCCGGTGCGGAGTCAGCAACCGGTCGTAGCCGAAGGGTCCCTCTGGTGGCTCGAACACTGCGCCGCGGTAGTGCTCCACCAGATTGAACGCCACCATGGTCTCGAACATGGGCACCTCGATGGTCTGGGCTATACCGGTGCGCTCACGGTGAAACAGGGCGGCGAGCACGGCTTCGACGACATGCAATCCGGTGACCTTGTCGGCAATCACGGCAGGCACGAAGCCGGGTTCGCCGGTGATACGGCCGATCAGATCCGACAGGCCCGAAGCGGCCTGGATAGCGTCGTCGTAAGCGGGTTTGTCGCGATATGGACCGCCACTGCAGTAGCCGCTCCCTCGGCAGCAGATGAGCTGCGGGTGTTGAGCCCGCAGGGTGTCGGCATCGAGACCGAGGCGTTCGAGGGCCGCCGCTCGCATGTTGGTGATGAGCACGTCAGCGCTGGCCAGCAGCCTTTCCATTGCCTCGCGCCCGGCCGGGGTCTTGAGATCCAGCGCCAGCGAGCGCTTGTTGCGCTGAATGTTGAGGCTGAACCCAGACATGCCAGCGGACCGGGCCGGCAGGCCGTTGCGCGTGGAGTCACCGTCGAGCGTTTCCACTCGGATCACGTCGGCGCCGTGATCTCCCAGCATCCGGCATGCCAGCGGTCCCATGAGCACCGTCGTCAAGTCGACAACGCGTATGCCTTCGAGCGCGCCCGAGTGCTGGTTGTCGCCCGCAGTCTCAGTGCCTGCTGTGGTTGGCATGCGATCCTCGTTCACTGTGTCGATCTGGTCGCCGCGGCTCGACGCTCTTCGCGCTCGGCGGCTTTGATGCCGTGACTCATGACGATGGTGGGCGCAAGCAGCATCGATCCAACCACGAGCGCCACGGCGATCAGCGTGGCGAGCAGCGGGGTGTATCCCCAGCGGATGCCGATGGCGCCGCAGACAAGCGATGCCACATACAGGCCGTACCCAATCCGTTGTCCGAGGCTGGAGATCCGCTTCAGCCGTGCTCGCCGGACGAGAACATCGTCGAAGGGATCGCCTGCCGCATGCGCTGGGCCGCGATCGATGTCGGGCATCTCGCGATTGGACTTCGGGGCGGTGGCCACGACCCCCATTATCTCGTCACGGATCACGGCACAGGCATCGTTGGGCCGTCGTAGGCGCAGTATTACGTCGGCGCCGCAGCCGGAGACTGCGGATGGGCGGCGATGCCTGCCTGCCCCGACCGCCCTGACTTTGTGCAGAAATGCCGCCACAGGCGGCAAATTTGCACAAAGAAAGCGTGAAAGGCGTTCAGGCCCCGAAGAGTTGCGGATCGTGAGCTTCGGTGGGCTCCCCGCTCGAGGCGCGGTCGGCGGTTTCGATCTCATTGGGCCACGGGGCAGGGGCCGGCCACGGCGCTGGTTCGACTCGCGATGCCCACGCCGGCTCGTTGTGTGCTGGCACTGGGCTCGGCGGTTCCGCCGGGGCTGCGGGTGCCGTTGGTGCTGGAGTTGCTGCAGTCGCTGCCGCCGCGCCGACCAGTGGCGGATGCTCCAGGGTTGTGGGCGGCGCCACCGGCCTGAGCACGACTGACCCATCGTCGTAGTCCTCAGACTTGCTTCCCGACACCGCTTCGAGCCGTCGTAGATCCCACGCCGCCGGCCACATGAGCCGGAATCCGACGTTGGCCAAACCGGCGGCGGTCACCAGATCGCCCAGCGTGATGACATCTCTCAGCGGTGCAAGCGGGATTGCACCGCCGAGCCACGCGGCAATCGTCGCGTCGTCCGACCACCGGCGGGCAGCGCCGAGCAGTACCCGGTCAAGTCCGTCGAAGTCGATGATGCCTGCAGCCACCACAGCGCCCTCGTTCACTGGCAGGTAGCCGTTCACGAGGAGCACTGCGAGGTTTGCGGCAATGCCGATCGCAGCGATACGCGCACCGGTGATATGGCGGTTGAGCAGGCAACCCGCGAGCAGCAGCGCAAGCGAGACGCCCAGCGCGAAGCGGCCCGCGAGCATGTTGGTGTCCAACCCGACAGCGAGCGACAAGACAACTCCGAGCGCGAGCACTGGCCAATGGTTGATCTGAAGTGCTCGGAGCCTGCCGAAGATCTCGCGCGGCGTGCCGCCATTGACAAGGGCGACAGCGAAGCCGATGCCAATTCCGATGGTCGCCACGAGCACGATGAAGAACACCGCATGTCGACAGTACCGACCGGTTCGCGCGCACTTGTGGATGGTGAAGCGCCAAGAATGACGCCGCAGACAGAGGTGCCAGCCACAAGATCTGGGCGTTCGGTCGCCGCCTCGATTAGCTTGGCGTAGGCTTTTTGCCCGGGTCCGTGGAGGAGAAACGACTTGTTGGACGTTCGAGCTGAGTTGACTGCGACCGTGTGGAAGGTGGTCGCCGACGTGGGAACCGCCGTCGCTGCCGGCGACGAATTGCTCATTCTCGAGTCCATGAAGATGGAGATCCCTGTCACTGCTCCCGAGGACGGCACGCTGACGGAGATGCATGTGGCCGAGGGCGACGCTGTCGCCGAGGGCGATGTGCTTGCGGTGGTCGCTACGCCCTGAGCGACCGAACCCACCCGTAGCCTTGACGCTCCGTGGCAGCTGCCGTTGCCTTCGAGGGCGTTGTGGCCCTGCTGGACCGCTTTCCTGCATTGGCGGGTGTGGACCTCACGGTGCAAGCCGGCGAGATGGTCTGCCTGAGAGGACCCAACGGCGCAGGCAAGAGCACGTTGCTGCGGGCATGTGCGGGTCTCGTGCCCTTACGAGGCGCGCGAGCCGAGGTGCTGGGCTTCGACCTCATCGCAGACCGTCGCTCAGTGCGGCGTCACGTCGGATTACTGGGACATCGGGCCCCGCTCTACGGCGATCTGAGGGTTGAGGACCAGCTGCGCCACTGCGCGGCCCTGCATAGCGCGGCCTCCGCAGAGGTCTCAGCCGCCGTCGAACGCTTTGCACTCGGTGGTCGCCTGACCGCAGTTGCCATCCGACGGCTCTCTGAGGGTCAGCAGCGGCGAGTGGCGCTGGCCTGCCTGACCATCGCCCGCCCGCGGCTGTGGCTGCTGGACGAGCCGCACGCCGGACTTGACGAGTCGAGCAGGGACGCGCTCGACGAGTTGCTGGCCTACGCCGTCGAGGCGGGAGCCACGGTGATGTTCGCGACGCACGAGACCGGCCGTGCACGGGTTGCGGCCGCTCGCCAGGTAGTGCTTGCCGGCGGCCGGGTCGAGGCGATCGCTCCCGCGCCACGCACGGACGGTCCAACCGATGTGGCGTGAGATCTGGCTCGTCTGCCGTAAGGACCTGACCGTCGAGCGACGGGCCCGTATAACGCTCATCCAGATCGTCCCGACGGTGCTGCTCATCCTCGTGGTCTTCGCATTCGCATTCGACGCAAATCCGTCCTTGCTTGGCGCCGGGGCGGGCGGTCTGTTCTGGGTGGCCGTCTTGTTCGGAGGCGTGCTCGGGGCGAAGCGCAGCTTCGACATCGAGGACGAAGGCGGGAACCTGGACGCGCTGCGCCTCGGCGGGCTGGTGCCGGCGGCCATCCTCTGGGGCAAGGCGGCAGCGCTGGCCATCCAGCTCATCGTGGTAGCCGTGTTCACCGCCGCGGGGCTGCTGGTGCTCTACTCGGTCACCGTCGACGACTGGCTCCTGGTCATTGTTGCAGGACTCTGTGGCACAGCTGCGTTTGCCATCTGCGGGACGCTGTACGGGGCGATGACGGTAGGTCTGCGGTCGGCGGATACCCTGCTCCCGCTGCTGCTGATCCCGGTGGCAGCACCGGTGCTCTTGGCCGGAACCCGGGCGTTCGACGTGGCGCTCGGGACCAGCGCCGACCAAGGCTGGAGCTGGACAGCACTGCTGGCTGTGGTGCTGGTCACCTACATCGCAGTGGGCTGGGCGGCGGCTGGTCCGCTGCTGGAGGACGCCTGAGTAATGAACGCGGGCTCACGATGATCGGGGCCGCTGAGCCCGACCTGCACCAGCAGGCACAACGCGCCGCGTCGCTGTCGATGACCGGCAGCGTCGCGACCCGGGTGCTGGGTGTGGTGGCGATCGCGGCAGTCGCTGTGATGGCACTGCTGGCACTGTGGATCTCGCCCGCCGACAAGGTGCAAGGCGACGCTGTCCGGCTGATGTACGTGCACGTGCCCTCGATCTGGGTGGCCTATGGCGGCTTTGTGCTGACCGCATTCGCCAGCGCCAAAGTGCTGTGGCGGACCCGCAGCGGCGCCGGAGGGTTGGAGGGTGTCATCGCCGATCGACAGGCGCGGCAGTGGGATCGCGTGGCTGGAGCTGCCGCCGAGCTCGGCGTGCTGTTCACCGCACTCACGCTGGTGACCGGGTCGCTGTGGGGGAAGGTGACCTGGGGCACCTATTGGCAATGGGACGCCCGGCTGACCACCACCGTCCTGCTGTTCGTGACCTATCTCGGCTACCTGGCGCTGCGGCGCCTGCCTGCCGAGCCTCGCTCCAGGGCACGGCGGTCGGCGGTGATGGCCCTCATCGCGGTCGTCAACCTGCCGATCGTCCACTACTCGGTGGATTGGTGGCGCACGCTGCATCAAGAGGCCAGCTTGGACCTCGGGCTCGGGGGCGACCGCAATTTCGCCGGCGAGATCTATTGGACCCTCCTGTATTCATGGGCCGTCTTCACTGTGGTGGCGCTGTGGATCGGCATCCACCGCTACCGAGTGCTGCGCCTCGAAGAACTCGCCTCCGAAGCAACCCTGGAAGAGCTCCTCGAAGAGCGCCGCAGCGAACAGGCGGCGGGACGATGACCTACGCAGCAAACGTGCTCACGGGTTACGTGTTGGTGGCGGCCGCGGTTGTGACCTACGCCCTCTGGCTAGTCCGCCGCGGCCGCGCACTCGGTCGGGACCTGGGCATTGGCAAGACAGAGTCTGCGGGGGATCCGAGCAACGAGACCGCACAAACATGACGGACCTCAGCCCCCGGCACCCGCTCGAGGAAGCTCCCGATCGTGCAGCGGCACGCAGGGAGATGGGGCGCCGACGCAAGGCCATGGTCGGCGGGTTCGTGCTGCTGCTGCTCATCGTGGGTGGCGCGGCAGCGATCGCCGGCCTACGCAACGCCACCCTGTTCTTCCGCAACGCCGATGAGGCCATCGCCGAGCGCGTCGAACTCGGCGACCGCCGGTTCCGTCTGCAGGGACGGGTGGTACCTGCGTCGGTGGCACTCGACGGCGGCGTGACCACTTTCGAGGTGATCCACAACTGCGCATCGGTATCGGTGCGCCACTCCGTCGACCCTCCAGATCTGTTCGAATCGCCGTGGATCCCGGTGGTGCTCGAAGGCCGCTGGGTGTCCGGTGACGTCGTGACGGTTGCCGGTCGCGACACGCATTTCTTCTCGAGCGACAACATGCTCATCAAGCACACCAACTCCTACGAGGCGGCGAACGCGGAGCGCATCCCAGATCCCGACGAACCGCCCGAAGGCTTCCTGGACAACTGCCCATTCGAGGTGCCCCGGCTGTGATCGCCGTGCTGGGCACGCTCGGCGTGGCCGTCGGCCTCGTCAGCGCGCTCGGCGGCGCCGGAACGCTGGTCGCTGCGAGAGCACTGGGGCAGCCCGAGCGGTGCCGCCAGGCGCTGGCGTGGATCGCGGCAATGGCTGCGGGCTGCGTGCTGGCCGTTGGCGCGATGGAGTTCGCATTGCTCAGCGACAATTTCTCGGTCGCCTACGTGGCGCACAACTCCACCATCGCCACCCCATTCATCTACAAGATGGCGACACTCTGGGGCGCGCTCGAAGGGTCCATCCTGCTGTGGGCACTGGTGCTGTGCGGCTACGTCGGCACGGCCGCGTGGCGATTCCGCGGCCGGACTGCCGAACCGACGGTGGCATGGGCGCTAGCGGTGATGCTGGGCGTCTGCATTTTCTTCTTTGCACTGCTCGCCGGTCCGGCGAACCCGTTCGCCACGCTGGCCAACCCTCCCGCAGACGGCGGCGGCTTGAATCCGCTGCTGCGCAACCACCCGTTGATGGCGATTCATCCGGTGATGCTGTACCTCGGCTACGTCGGCTTCACCGTGCCGTTCGGATTCGCTGTGGCTGCGCTCGTCACGGGGCGCTTCGACAGCCGCTGGATGGCCGATACACGCCGCTGGACGCTCGTGGCATGGGGCAGCTTGGGCACGGGAATCATGCTGGGCGCCTGGTGGTCGTACGAGGTCCTGGGCTGGGGCGGGTACTGGGCGTGGGATCCCGTCGAGAACGCCTCGCTGCTGCCGTGGCTGACCGCCACAGCGTTCGTGCACTCGCTGATCACCCAGCAGCGGCGCCAGATGCTGCGTGTGTGGAATCTGTCGTTGCTCATTGTGACGTTCGCGTTGACGATCTTCGGCACGTTCCTGACCCGCTCGGGCGTGCTCGAATCGGTGCACGAGTTCAGCGAGTCCTCGCTGGGGCCGTTGCTGTTGGCGTTCTTTGCCTTGATCGTGGCGACCGGTGTGGTGCTGGTGGCGTGGCGCGGCGAAGCGCTGCGAAAGCCCGCGAGCTTGGGTTCGATCTGGTCGCGGGAGGGATCATTCCTGGGGAACAACCTGCTCTTTGCGGTGGCGGCGTTCGTGGTGCTGCTTGGCACGGTGTTCCCGCTGTTGGCCGAGGCGATCTCCTCCGAACGGCTGGCTGTCGGGCGGCCGTACTTCGATCGGATGCTGGCACCGGTGGGCATTGCACTGCTCGGGTTGATGGCCCTGTCCCCGGCGCTGAATTGGCGCGACACGCCTGCTGAGCTGCGTTCGAGGCGGATGCTGTGGCCGGCTGCGATCGGCTCGCTGACGATGGTGCTGTCGGTGTGGGCCGGTGCGCGCGGCCTGTGGCAGGTGCTGGCGCTGGGCTTGGGAGGATTCGTGATCGGCAGCGCCGCGCGTCTGTTGTGGCTGGGCGTGCGGCGCAACGGCTGGCGTGGCCTGCTCGGCCGCACCGGCGGCGGCATGATCGCCCATATCGGCGTGGGCGTGATCGCATTCGGTTTCATCGCGTCGAGCGCGTACGGGTCCGAAGGCGAGTTCACGCTGTCGCCGGGCGAGTCCGGCGTGGTTGCGGGCCACGAAGTCACCTACCTGGGCCTGACCGACACGATCGAGAACGGCAACCGGGTGGTCCGGGTGCGTGTGGACGTAGAAGACAGGGGCACCTTCGAGCCTGCGGTGACGCGCTTCGCCGAATTCGGCCAGCCGATCTCGACGCCGTCGGTGGCGACGAGCCTGGTCGACGACGTGTACCTGTCGCTTGCGACCATTCCCGAAGAAGGCAGCAGCGAGGTGGCGCTGCGTGTGCTCATCAAGCCGCTGGTGGCGTGGATGTGGCTGGGCGGCGCCGTGCTTGCGCTGGGCATTGCTGCGGCATTGGTGCCGAACCGCATCGGAGCGCGGGACCGGGTCCCGCGCGGGGGCGGTGCTCGCCCAACCGTCGACTCTGCACAGGAGCGAGCCGGTGCGGCTACAGGGGAGCGCCGCTCGTGACGCCGGAGCCTGAAGGGATGTCGAGCGCGGAGCCGCAAGCGCCCCTCGACAGCGACAGCGGCAGCCGCCAGGTGGTGCCGCGTCGCCGAGCCTGGGTTCGGATCACGGCGGTGTTCGTCGGACTGGCGGCGGCGGGCCTGATCGCGCTCCTGGCGACGCGAGACTCCGACGGCGGCAGCATCCGGGCTGCCAGCCCGCTCATCGGCGAATTGGTGCCACCGCTTCGAGGCGAGCTGATCTGGCCGCAGGAGCAGTTCGTGCAGGCCGGCGGTGCGCAGGCGATGCCGGGTGTGCATATCGGTCCCGACGGTGTGGCGCGCTTCGACATCGATGCAGCGTCGCCCCGGTGGGTGCTCGTCAACTTCTTTGCGTCGTGGTGCGTGCCGTGCGAGCGTGAACACCCTGCGCTGGCCGAATGGGTCTTCCGCCATCGGTACGACGGCGCCTTGATTGCCGTCCCGTTCGGCGATCGGACCGACGATGCCGTCGCGTTCTATGAGCGTCTCGGAGGCAATTGGCCGGTCATCGACGATCCCGATTCCCGATGGGCCGTCGAGTTCGGAGTGTTGCGGCCACCCGAGTCGTTCCTGATTACGCCCGAGGGCATCGTGGCGGCCCGCTGGCAGGGTCAGATCAGCGCTGACGATCCCGACGCTGTCATAGCGCTGCTGCTGGGTTCCGCTAGCGAGGGCGCAGCGACGTCGCAGCCCGGTTCATGAGCGCAGCATGAGCTCGCCCGAGAGCACCCCGCCCGCCGCGCCGGCCCGGCCGCAGCACCGTGGTCCCAGGATGCGACGTATCGGCTGGCTCGTCGTCGTTGCCGTGGCGATCCTTGCTGCCGTCGTTGCCGCTACGGCGTCACGCCCGCCCGCGACGGAGGCCGAGCGCGCCTACGAGCTGAAGCAAGCGACGCTCTGCCCGGTCTGCGACGGCCAGAGCGTGCTCGAGTCGAACGCGCCAGCCGCGGCTGCCATGCGGCGCCAGATCGATCTCTGGGTGGACGCCGGTCGCAGCGACACCGAGATCCGGGCCGACCTCGCTGCCGCCTACGGCGACGATGTGAACGCGCTGCCGCCAGGGGAGGGAGTGGGCACGCTGGTGTGGGCGCTCCCGGTGGCCGCGTTCGCCGCGGCTGTGGCAGGCCTGTGGGCCGCAACTCGTCGCTGGCGGGCTCGGGCGCGTGCTGACGAACCACACCGAGACGGCGCCGGGGAAGCTTCTGCGCCTCAGCATCCGCCTGAAGAGCCACGGCCGCGGCGATTTCGCTTTGTCTCGGTCGTGTCCGTTGGCGCCCTCGTGCTCGTCGGCGCGCTGGCTGGCGTGGGGGTGGCGCGTTCGGTCGGGCTGCGCCTGTCGGGCGAGACCATCTCGGGAGATATCGACCGCTCGGCCCGTTCGCTGCTGGTCGATGCTCAGCGCCAGTTCGCTGCGAACCAGCTCGACGAGTCCCGCGCCACGCTGGAGGAGATCTTCCGCCTCGACCGCGACCTGCGCGGCGCACTGGTGTTGTCTGCTCGCTTGCACCTGCGTCACTGCGAATCGCTGTCTGCTCAGGACTCGTCCAGTTCCGGCGAAACCGCCGATGCACTCGTCGCCGGCTGCGACCTGCAGTCGGCGCTGGTCGATCTCGACCGGGTGCTGGCCGAAGATCCCAGCGACACCGAGGCCTTGGCCCTTCGTGGCTGGCTGCTGGTGCGCATCCCAGATCCCGAGCTGATCACCGCGGGCATCGCATCGCTCGATGCGGCCGTGGCGCTCAATCCTGGTGAGTTCGATCCGTGGGTGTTCCGCGGCTACACGGCCCGCTTCATCGAGCGCGACCCGCGGGGCGCGATCGGCTACTACCAAGCGGCGCTCGAGCGCAACCCGCCGCCAGCCATGGCAGCGGCGCTCGAAGACGCGATCGCCGAGATGGAATCCGAACTCCAATAGCCGACGGCGGAGCGTCCGCTAGAGCTCTCAGCTAGCTGCAGACTTCTGGTTTCCACTGGCTTGGGCCGTCTCGGCTCGAGCCTGGAACTCCTCCGCCTTCGGATCACTTCCTTGCGGGACACTTTGACCGGCGGATATCTTCAGAAGAAGCGGCCGTAGCGTTCAACAGTGCGCTCGTACCACTGGCCCCAAAATCGGTGACGCTCTGCTAGCCGCAGGCATTTGGCCTCAGACTTTTGGTCTCCACTGGCCTTCGCCATTTCGGCGCGAGTCATGAACTCCTCGGCCTTCCGGTTGTAGCGTTGGACGACGTAGTCGTCGAGGCGGCTGATCGGGTCTGTGAGCCTCGCCTTGACCTGTGCTTGGCCTGCGCTGCCGAGGGCTTCGACCTGCAGCACGGCGCGTCGCAAGCGGTTCCTTGCGACGATTTCGAACCCGACGCCGTTCGCAATGCTCAGCGGTATCAGCACCCACCACGCCGCCCATCTCGAAGAGGCGATCCACAGGACGGTCACGGTGAACCCCGATGCCAAGGACCACAGGTGGAGGCCAAGCGCGACACGGTCCTGCCGATAACTGACCGGACGGCCGTCAGACCAGCGGACCCTGCGGAACACTTCCGCCACCCGTGTCGTCAACTCAACCAGCTTCCGAATTCGAGGTTCCGCGGCGTACGACTATGGAACACGAAGTCCCTTCGCAGCATCGTCTAGCACCCGGTCCGGTTTCTTGCGTTGCAAGTCGGAGTATTCCCTGGGCGACCGCCACCAGATGATCCGCCACGGGGCCTGACGTGATTGTAGACAGCCCTGCCAGTAGTCGTGGCGACCGCCACGCACTGCGCTGGGCCGCAAGCCGACACTACGGCCGAAGCCGTGGGAGCAACTCGTATCGCGAGGGCGACGACGGCAACAAGCCACACCGGATCGGCAACGACGGGGTAGGCAGCACCTTCGTGATCGATGGCTTGAATGAGGGTTGTGCCGTCGAGGGTGTAACGGGTGGGCACTTCCTCGCCGTTGGCGTCGATGGCCCAAGGCGAAGCGATACCGCCTGATTCGTTGCCGTCGGCGTCGAAGAATCTCACCGAACCATCCGGCTGCAATTCGGCGGTGTGGCCTTCAGGCACCGCATTCTCGAATCGGTACTCGGTGGGCGCCTCGTGGTTGTCGATCACGAGCAGTGCAGCGAACAGCGATCGATCTTCTGGCTCGAGCGTGAACAATTCGACGTTGGCGTCGTCGAAGAGAATCTCAACGGCTGTGGGGATCATTTCGCCGGGTGCCCACAGAGCCCCGTAGGTGGGCACGCCGGTGGAGCCAACTGGCCCGATCGGGCCCTCTGATTGCAAACCCTCGATCCCATCGTTGTAACTGGGCTGTTCGTCGTCGCCGGCGCCGCCACCTTCGCCGGTGCTCGGTGGCTCCTCGCCGTCGGCACCTGGGTTGATTCCTTCGCCGGTTGTGGGTTGTTTGTGCCAAGTGTCGCTCAGTAGGTCGTTGCCGGGGCCCACGCCCCCGGAGTCCTCGGCTGCGGCAGGCACCGTCACCAAGAAGCTGCCCGTCAGAAGCAGGGCGGCTGCCACTGCGCAAGATCGTATTTGTCGTTTCACCTTGACCCCTTCGGTTGTGCATTCTTGTTCACGTAGACGTTAGATATCGATATTTCTTCATGTCAAATTGATGTTTCTTCATGTCGCATTGCGATGACTTCGTACTGAGCGATTCGGCAAGAGTTGCTTTCGGACGCGGGCAGTCGATGGGCGGGAAATCGCTGCCGCGACCACAACGGAATGACCCTCAATGGGCTGGGAGTGTGCTGACTGGACCGACTATCGGGTCCCTGTGACGCGGGTGCAATTTGCCGGTGGCATGCTCACTTGTGGCGAACAGTCAATTGCCGTGAGCGTTGGCCAGGGCTCAACTGCAAGGTCGCGCCAGTAGCGTGCGAGGCGGGCCGCTGGCGCGGCTGCAACGCCGGTGCAGCCTCCACGCGGCAATCCATCGCAACCGGTCAGGGGCACCCAGTGAGGGCCAAGCGCCGACATTCAGCCACCGACAGCCGAGCAGCGACCGTCACCGATCAGCAGCTGGCCGCCGCCGTGGCCGACGTGATCGACCCGGAGCTGCGTCGACCGATCGGCCAGATGGGCATGCTGCGTGCTGCGGCCGTCGCAGGGCGTGCCGCACAGGTGCTGGTCGCCGTGCCGTCACGCGATTGGCCCGCTGCCGGACACGTCTCGCACGCTGTCAGCGAGGCCGGGTGTGCGCTCGACGGCATCGACGACGTGGTCGTGGAATTCACCGTGATGGACGAGGCCGAGCAATCGGCGCTGCGGGCTCAGCTCATCGGCGATCCTGCTGCCACCGCGGGCACCCACGAAGGCCACGGCCACGCCGAGGGGCGGTCCGTGCCGTTCGCCCAAGCTGGCAACAAGACCCGCGTGCTGCTGGTGGCCAGCGGCAAGGGCGGCGTCGGCAAGTCCAGCGTGACGGTCAATCTCGCGATCGCGCTGGCCCAACGCGGCACGCGCACCGCAGTCATCGACGCCGACGTGTGGGGCTTCTCCATTCCCCGGATGCTCGGCGTGAACCGTCCCCCCACCGTGATCGACCAGATGGTGGTGCCCACCGAGGCGCACGGTGTGCGGTGCATGTCCATGGGCTTCTTCGCCCGCGAGGACCAACCGGTCATCTGGCGCGGCCCGATGCTGCACAAAGCGCTTGAACAGTTCCTTACCGATGTCTTCTGGGACGATCCCGACCACCTACTTATCGACCTGCCGCCAGGCACCGGCGACATCTCGCTGTCGCTGGCGCAGTTCCTGCCCCGCTCGGAGCTGTTGGTGGTGACCACACCGCAGCCCGCGGCCCAGAAGGTCGCCCAGCGTGCCGCCCACATGGCCTCGCGTGTCAACCTGCAGGTGCGGGCGGTAATCGAGAACATGAGCTGGTTCACGGGTGACGACGGCAAGCGCTACGAGCTGTTCGGTTCGGGTGGCGGCCAGGCCCTGGCCGATGAGATGGATGTGCCGCTGCTGGGTCAGGTGCCGCTGGTGCCGCAATTGCGTGCGGGCGGAGACGAGGGCATGCCGATCACGGCTGTCGACCCTGACAGCGAAACCGCTGGCATATTCCGGGACATGGCGCGCCTGCTCTGCGAGGAACACCTGCCGACCCGTCGCTACAACGAAGGTCTGAAGCTGCTGTGAGCACTGTCGGTGCAGCGCCGCCGATTTCCTCGTTGGACGAGGTCCGCTTCGACAACCGGTTCACGTCCGCGCTTCCGGCCGATCCCGACACCGTCAACCACCGCCGGCAGGTGATTGGCGCCTGCTACTCGCGGGTCGCGCCAACACCGGCGCCCACGCCGCAACTGCTTGCGCACAGCGCCGAGATGGTTGACCAGCTGGGGTTCGACCCCGACCTGGTGAGCGACCCCCGGTTCGCCGCCGTGTTCGCCGGCAGCACGCTGCTCGACGGCATGGACCCTCACGCACATTGCTATGGCGGGCACCAATTCGGCTCGTGGGCCGGTCAGCTCGGTGACGGCAGGGCGATTGCGCTCGGCGAGATGGTCGACCGCGACGGTCAGCACCAAACCCTGCAGCTGAAGGGCGCCGGGCCCACGCCGTACTCCCGCACGGCTGACGGGCTGGCGGTCCTGCGAAGTTCGGTACGCGAGTTCCTGTGCAGCGAGGCCATGGCGCACCTCGGCGTGCCCACCACGCGGGCGCTCAGCCTCGTGGGGACCGGTGACTTCGTCATCCGCGACATGCTCTATGACGGCAACCCGGCGCCTGAGCCGGGAGCAGTGGTCTGCCGGGTGGCGCCCTCGTTCGTGCGCTTCGGCAACTTCGAGATCTTCGCCTCTCGGGGCGATGTCGAGACGCTGCGCACGCTGGCGGACTTTGTCATCGAAGCCGATTTCTGCCATCTGGCGGGCGAGCCCGCACCCGGTCGATACGTGCAGTTCTTCGATGAGGTCGTGCGGAGCACCGCGGAGATGGTCTGCGAGTGGCTGCGTGTCGGCTTCGTCCATGGCGTGATGAACACCGACAACATGTCGATCCTGGGCCTCACCATCGACTACGGCCCCTACGGCTGGATTGACAACTACGACCCCGACTGGACCCCCAACACCACCGACGCAGCCCACCGCCGTTACCGGTTCGGCACCCAACCGGCGGTCGCACAGTGGAACCTCATGCAGCTTGCCAACGCGCTGTACCCGCTGATCGGCGAGGCGGAAGGATTGCAGGCGGCGCTTGACGGCTACGTACCGTGTTTCGAGCAGAAGTGGTCGGCGATGATGGCCAGAAAGCTCGGCCTGCCGGGGCTCGACACCGATGTCGACCGTGAGCTGGCCACGGGGGTGCTCGAGGTGCTGCGGCTGGTCGAGACCGACATGACGGTGTTCTGGCGGCGCCTCGCCACGGTGGCTACGACCGGGGGCGTCGACCCGGCTGAGCGCGTCGCCCCGTTGGCAGACGCCTACTACCGGCCCGTCGAGGTGACCGACGGACACCGCTCAGCCACGAGCGAGTTCATCGAGGGCTACGCGGCCCGGCTGCGGGCGCTGGGCATCGCCGATGAAGCACGCGCCGAGGCGATGAACCGGGTCAATCCGAAGTACGTGCTGCGGAACTACCTGGCCCAATTGGCGATCGACAGCGCCACCGAGGGCGGTCCCAAGGCGATCGGCGAGCTGCTCGACGTCATGCGCCGCCCCTACGACGTCCAGCCCGAGCGGGAGTCCTACGCGGCGCTGCGCCCCGACTGGGCCCGTACCCGCGTCGGCTGCAGCCAGCTCTCCTGCAGTTCTTAGCACCCCGATCTCAAGGTCCACGGACGACCTAAAACTGCTGGTCAGAGGCAGTTTTTTGCCGTACACGAAACGTTCATATCGAGGCGGGACGGCAACGATCATGCGGGCGCTGTGGTTGAAGATCGGCTGCGGTACTGCCGGCCGGCCTCGCCGGTGCGCTATTGCGGCGGGAGCTGCACGGTGCGCTGCGATACCCAGGCCCTTGCAGTGGGGTACCCGAACGCGACGGTGTTCCTCGCGGTGGTCACGATCATGCCGGCGCGCTCCAGCCGGCGCCGGTAGACGTGGGCGTAGTTGGTGGAGACGCCCATTCGTTGTGCAATGGCGTCGAGCGTGGAATCGCCGGTGTCCTCGGTCATGGCCGCAAGGAAACGCCGATCCGTGTTGGAGAGTTCGTTCCACGTCGGCGCAATGACCAGGCGGCCGATCCTGCTCTCGGCGCGGTTGATGCCGACTGTGACGTCGGCGTCATTGATCCCTGCCGCTGGATCGTGGACGGCTTTCCACGTGTAGAAGCCGATGAGTTGCACCATGAACGGGTATCCGTTGGCGGCCTCGACGGCGCGCCCGAGGGCATGGTCATCGATCGTCGCCGCCGACCGGCTCATCGGAATCTCAAGGGCGTTCCGCGTAGCGGCGGCATCGAGCGGGCCGATGTCGTAGCGGGAGCACCGCTGCAGGAATGTGGCCAGCTGGCCCTGTAAGAGCTCGTCCTCGATGTACGGCAGTGCTGCACCGGCGAAAGCGATGGGTCGGCCCTCGCGGCGAGTGACATGCTGGAGGATGCCGCCGAGCTCGCGCACTTCGCCGACATCGGCCGCATGCAACTCGTCAACGGTGATGAGCAAACCGCTGCCAGTCTGCGCGAGCCGGTCGCCGAGGCTGCCGAGAATGCTGCGAAGGTCCTGCGGTCCTTGCGACGAGGAGCGGTGCTCGAAGGCGATGCCCACACCGGCCGCCTGCAGCCCGCTGACACGGCGCGAAGGCTCGCTGTCGAACTCGGCGAGCAAACGTGCGGCGCCATCTCGCAGGCGTTCAATGAGGCCGCTGGGGTTGCCTTGTTCAGCGACCACGAGCCAGCCTCGCTTGCGGACCATGTCCTCGGCTGCATTGAGCATCACCGTCTTGCCGGTGCCGCCAATGCCGATGAACAACACGGTGTAGTCCGGGTGTGACGGTCCAGTCTCGAACGCCTCGTCGAGGTCTTCCAAGATTGCGTCTCGCCCTGCCAGTGCAGGAGGCGAGGTGCCGAAAGTCGGCGAGAACGGGTTGTTCTTGGCCACGGATTCAGCGTACTCGGGATCCACTCGCAGCAGTTTTGTGAGATTTGTCAGCTTTGCAGCATTTGTTGTGTTTGCAATCTTTGCAAATCTCGAATCGCCGGAATTCTGCGCGGCAGCCACCTCAAGCGGATCTTTCGTTCGGCAGGGGTCGCGGGCACCACCGGTAGCCTGCGGCCATGGACATCCGGATCGGCATCACGCACGGTGGTCGGGAGCTCAATGTCGAGATCGACGATGATGCCGCGGCAGATGCGGCTGCAGCGCTCGAAGCCGCATTGAGCGGCGACGAATCGGTGCTTTGGCTGAATGATCGCAGCGGACGCCGCGTCGGAGTGCCCATCGACAAGCTCGCATTTCTCGAGTTGGGTCCGACTGGCGACCGGCGCATCGGCTTCGCCGCGGACTGAGGCTCCTATGCGGGCGCCCGCCGACCGGCCGCGCCCCGCAGCGAACGTGCGCGACAGCCCGCGTGAGCACCTGCGACGCCTCATGGCGTGGTGGTCGCTGCTGGCCGACCTGTCGTTCTCGGACTTGCTGCTGTTTGCGCCCGGGCAGGTGACGTCGCTCGACGAGCTGCCCGACGATGTATCGGGTCCTGAACCGCACGACGACACCAGCACGCCCCGTCCCTGGCGGCGTCTCGGCCCCGATGCTCCTTTGACCGTGATCGGTCAGATCCGGCCCACCACCGGCCGCACGCTGTACCGCGACGACCACATCGGGCTCTGCGTTGCCGCCGGCGAACGGCCGCTGGTGTCGGAGGCCTTTGCCCGTGGGGTGATCGTGACTGGCGAGGGCCTGCGGGTGCCGGGGGACCGGCGGGCACGCATCACTGCGGTGCCGGTGACCTTCGATGGCGTGACGATTGCTGTGATGAGCAGCGAAGTGACGCCGCGCTTCACCGACATCCGCGATCCCGGAGAGCTGGAGCGGACCTACATCGCCACGTTCGGCCGGCTGGCCCGCATGGTTGCCGCAGGCCTGTTCCCCTACCGCGACGCCGATGTGGCCGACGAAGAAGCGCCGAGAGTCGGCGATGGCCTGTTCCTCACCGACGACACGACTCGCATCGGATTCGCGTCGCCCAATGCCGTGAGTGCTTTGCACCGCATCGGCGTCGGCGGCAACGTGCAAGGACGGCGTGTGCGAGATCTTGATCTCGGCCCGGACGTGGTGGGACGCGCCATGAGCGGCGGCATTCCTGTCGTGGGCGAGGTCGAGCACCGATCCGTGACCGTGCAATTGCAGGCGCTGCCGCTGACCGATACCCCCGTGCGCAATGCCCTCGTGCTGCTGCGCGACGTCACCGAGCTGCGCCGCCGCGACCGGCTGCTCATCTCCAAGGACGCCACCATTCGCGAGATTCACCACCGGGTGACGAACAACCTGCAGACGGTCTCGTCGCTGCTGCGCATCCAGGCCCGCCGCCTGGAGTCCCGCGAGGCAAACCGGGCGCTCGACGAGGCGGTGCGGCGCATCCGTGCCATCGCCCTTGTCCACCAGACGCTGTCGAGCGAGACGACCGACGATGTCGATTTCTGCGATGTCGCCGAGACGCTGACCGAGACGATGCGCCAGAGCATCACCTTCCCCGAACGGCCAATCGACTTCAGCGTCACCTGCGAGGCGGGGATGTTGCGGTCGCAGACTGCGACATCGCTGGCGGTGGTGCTCAACGAGTTGTTGCAGAACGCCGTCGACCATGCGTTCCCCCGGTTGTGGGAAATCGAGGATCACACGCTAGAAGCCGCGCCGGGACTCGACGAGAGCCCCATCGGGAGCGTGGAGGTCGAGATCACCCGGCCGTCGGCGGACCTGCTGTCGATGGTCGTGCGCGACGACGGCATCGGCATCCCGGACGAGTACGACACTCAGCGTTCCGGCGGCTTGGGCACCTCGATCGTGCGCGCACTGTGCGGGACCGATCTCGGCGGCACCTTCGAGGTCAGGCGTCGGACGCCCCCGCCGGGTTCCGAGGCGGTCGTGCAGATCCCGTTGCGAACGATCGCCTGAGGACGCCGCGCCTGATCAGGCGGTGCCAGAAGGCATGACAAGCCTGAGCACGTCGGGCACCCACTCGATGGCCAGCTCGTCGACCGCGCCGAGATGGTCGCCGTCGAGCTGGTGACCGAACGGGCGGATCCCCGTCACGGTGAGCTCGCGGACATCGTCGATGCGCTGCACCACGCTCGGATCCATATCGCCGAGGCTGCCATTTGCGCGGAATACCGCTGAGAGCACGTCGAACGAGTCGGCCAGGCGCAGCGATCGCAAACCCACCACCGACAACCCGTTGTGCAGGGTTGCCGCCGGGGCGATATGCACTGGTCGGCTGCCGAGAAACGTGTAGGGGTCGGTGTTCGCCACCACGATGACGAAACAGCTGTCCACCTGCGTCGACTCTGGCCCCGCAGTGCGGGCGGTCAACGTCCCGGTGCGCCGATCGTAGTGACGCAGCAGCGTGTCGACACCCGCGAGCAGGAACAGCGGATGGCCCAGGTAGCGCTTGAGGGTGGGGTGGCGCTCGACCCGCTCCACGATCGCGGCATCGAGTCCCATGCCGCAGTGGAACAAGAAGAAGCGGCCCGATGTGCGACCGAGCCCGGCCGAGGTGATGCTGCCTGCTTCGAGTGCGTCGAGGACTGCCTCGGTCGCAACGAGCGGATCGTCGGGCGTCCCAATGGTTCGTGCGAACACGTTGGTCGAGCCGCCCGGCAGCGCGGCAAGCACGCAGTCGGTGCCGGCCACGCCGTTGGCCGCCTCGTTCAGCGTGCCGTCGCCGCCGAGTACCACCACTGCATCGGTGCCGGTCGTCGCGGCACCGCGTGCGAGGCGAGCGGCGTGCCCGCGGCGGTTGGTGAACGCCACCTCAGTGTCGTGGCGCTCCGAGAGCACAGTGTGAATCAACACTCGTGTACGAGCGGTCGTTGACGACGCCGAGTCGTTGACCAGCAGCAGGACGCGCACGGCGCAAGTCTCACCGATGCGGAGTGGAAGACCTGCCACAAGTCGGCAGACTGCCGAGCCATGAAGGTCGTTGTGTGCGTCAAGCAGATTCCAGACCCGGCTATCCCGGGACAGCTCCAGTCCGATACCCGGACGCTGAACCGGGACGACAAGCTGATTCTGGACGAATCCGACTCCTACGGCGTCGAGATGGCGCTGCAACTCGTAGAGGCTGCCGGTGGCGGCCAGGTGTCGCTGGTGTCAATGGCGCCCCGCTCTGAGACCAGCGGGTTGCGGACTGCGCTGGCAATGGGCGCCGACGACGCGGTGCTGATCAGCGACGACGCGCTAGCCGGCAGCGACGCACTCGCCACCGCCAAAGTGCTGGGTGCAGCTATCAGCGAGCTCGATGCCGACCTCGTACTGGCCGGCACCGAGTCCAGCGACGGCTACACGGGCACCGTTCCCGAAATGGTGGCCGGCGTCATGGGAATGCCGTCGGTCACGTTCGCGAAGCACATCGAGATCACCGATGGCATCGCGAGCGTCCAGCGCCAGACCGAAGCCGGCTACGACCAGGTGGAGTGCGCGCTTCCAGCGGTCGTCTCGGTGACCGCAGGCGTAGTGGAGCCGCGCTACCCGTCGTTCAAGGGGATCATGGCGGCCAAGAAGAAGCCGGTCGATGCGAAGGATCTCGCCGCGCTGGGCATCGATGCGAGCGCAGTCGGTGTGGCAGGCGCCCGCCAGGAAACGGTCGAGGTGACCGATGCGGCCGAGCGTGAGGCTGGCGAGATCATCACCGATGAAGGCGATGCGCACACCAACATCGTCGAATTCCTCACCGAGCTGAAGGTCATCTGACCTGAGGGTCGTTCTCGACCGGCTCGCCAGCTACCCGATCTACTGACCTACGAACCCCACAGGAACCACTCCCAATGACGCTTGCACAGATTCTGCTCTTCGCTGAAGGCGACGCCGACGGTCCCTCGGGCCTCACGCTCGAGTTGGCCACCAAGGCCCGAACGCTGGCCGATTCCGTGACCGCGTTCGCCCCGGTGCACGGCGAGGCCATGGCCGCCGAGCTGGGCGCGCACGGCGTGTCCACCGTGTACGCACTCGAAGGACTCGGCGACGGGCTGGTCGGCGTGCACGCCGCTGCCGCGCTGGCCAGCCACATCGAAGCAACCTCGCCTGATGCCGTGTTCTTCGGCCAGACCGCCGACGGGCGCGACACCGCCGCCCGGCTCGCGGTGCTGGCAGATCGTCCGGTGTCCACCAACAACGTCGGCGTCGAGGTTGTCGATGGTGCGATTGTCACCGAGGAGCCGATCTTCGGCGGGACGCAGAACATCTTCACCGCCTACCGTGCGCCGGCGCCCGCATTGGCGATGTTCCGCCCGAAGAGCTTCGAGGCCGAGCCGAATGACGGCGCCGCCGCGGCTGGCGTCGAGACCGTAGGGGCAGTCGACCCGGGCGAAGCAGGCCGGGCCGTCGTGACAGGCCGCCACGCTGAGGAGCGCTCGGGCCCACAGCTCGACGACGCTGCCGTGGTGGTGTCGGGCGGGCGCGGGCTGGGTCAGCCCGAGGCGTACTCGATGGTCGACGAGTTGGCAGGGCTGCTGGGAGCAGCGTCCGGCGCCTCACGCGCCATCGTGGACGCCGGCTGGGTTCCCTACGCCAAGCAGGTTGGGCAGACCGGCAAGGTCGTGAAGCCGAACGTCTACATCGCCTGCGGCATCTCGGGGGCCACGCAGCACCTAGTTGGCATGAAGGGCTCCAAGAACATCGTTGCGATCAACAAGGACCCTGAGGCACCGATCTTCGGCGTGGCCGACTTGGGCATCGTCGGCGACGTGCACAAGGTGATGCCGGCGTTGATCGAGGCGCTCAAGTCCCGCTAACTAGACCAGCGTCTGTCGCCTTCTCGCTGGTTAGACCAGCGGCCAGGGCCAGCGACGGCCGCCGTCGTCGTCGGGGAACTTGCCGAAGTTGGCGAGCCACTCGGCTCGCTCCGCCAGCGCGCTGAACTCATCGGGCCGCAGCCATTGCGACAGCGCGGGCGTCGGCTGCGCTGCCGATCCGATGGCCTCGGCGAGATCGTCGTCGAACGGTTCGCCGCCGAAGTCCCAGATGACCGTGCGCAGCTTGAAATCGCTTGCGAAGCACAGACCCTGATCGATGCCGTAGATCGGTCCCCAGCGCGACGCCAGGCAGTGCCCCGACTTGCGGTCGGTGTTGTTGGCGATGAGGTCGAAGGCGCAGATCCGCCGAAGGTCGCCATGGTGCCGATCTTCGTTGACCAGGGTGAAGTAATGCTCTTCGAAGTTGGCGTCGATGAACAGCTGGATCGAGCCCACGCCAAAGGGCCCGTCCCGCTCGACGGTGGGCGGAATGACGTGCCAGCCAAGCGCCTCCGACAGCTCGAACGCGGCAATCTCCCGCCGGTACAACCCGGAGGGGAAATCCCAGAGCGGACGCTCTCCCCGCTCGGGCTTGTAGATCGCAGCGGTCGGCATTGTGGGGTGGTCGATTCGCACCAGGAACGTGGCGTTGCTGCTGTAGGGCATCCGCCCCAGCACCGAGATGTCGCCCGTGCGCAGCACACCCAGGGCATCCGCCACGGACGCGTCCCAGATGACCGGCAATTCGAGTTGTGTGCCGTCTTCGTTCTTCGGCAGCAGGTGATGCGGGGCCAGTTCGCTCACGCCGGCCAATCAATCTCGGGGCGGGCGGTGCCCATTGCGCTGGCCGAAGTCGCGGCCTTCGGAGACCAGCAGCAGCGCCTGCTGCGCGAATCCGAGCGCCATCGCGTAGTCGAGGTGGAAGCGGGCGCGACCGCCAGTGCGCTCGTCGTCATCAGCCAGCTCCTCGCCGCCCGAATCTGCGTCGTCGTCGGGATCGTCGCTGTCGCTTTCGCTGTCATCGAGCTCGTCGGCAATGAGCACGATGACCTTGCCCTCGGTGTCCATGCCCGTCGCGAGACGGCCGACCGTCCATGCGGCGGTCACCGGCTCGACCAACTTGGCAAAGGTTGACGCAGGACCCTCGTAGCTCTCGCCTTCGAGAAGTTCGCTGAGCAGGTTTGCCAGTGCCCAGACCTGCCCCTTTTCCAGCTTCAGCGAGACGACGTGACCGGCTTCTGTGGCCTGCAGGAAAAAGATCCGCTGGCCAGCCGGCCCGACCGTTCCCGCCACGAAGGCGTCCGGATTGCGCAGGTCGAAATCGTCAGTCATGCCGGAGAGAGTGCTGCGAGGTCTGAAGTGCTGTTGGTGGCCAGCACCACGGGGCCGTCATTGCTGTACAGGATCGCAGTCACCGAGCACGGCGACACCACGATCCGCTGGAAGAGGTCGAGATGGGTTCCCATGGCGTCAGCTACCAGCGCCCGAATGGGGTCGGCGTGGCTGACGGCGACAACCGTCGCGCCGCGATGGCGGGCTGCCAGCTCACCTGCAGTCGCAGCGATGCGCGCCTGCATCTGGCGGAACGTCTCGCCGTCAGGGAAGCGGAAGCCGCTGGGGTAGCGCTGCACCTGTGACCACGCGGCCAACTTGCGCAACTGGCTGAGCTTGCGACCTGTCCAGCGCCCCATGTCTGCTTCGTTGAGGCCGTCGTGTATGCGCACGCTGCGTCCGAGGGCCGCACCAATCGGGGCGGCGGTCTCCTGAGCCCGTTCCAGCGGGCTGGCATACACCGCCGCGACGCGGCGTCCCCCCGCAGCAATGCGCTCGGCGGCACGCTGCGCCTGCTGGGTGCCGGCGTCGGAAAGGTGCACTCCCGGACGACGGCCGTACAGCTCGACGCCGGTCGTCGGGGTGAGACCGTGGCGGACGAACAGCAGCAGCGTGGGTCGAGGTCGGGCTGGCACCGTGCCGAAGCTACTTGTCTGGGTCGCCGCGCAGCGGCGCCAGACGGCACGCGCGCAGCGCCGGCGACTGGCACACTCGCAGCGATGAGCGCCGCATCCCCGTCGTCCGGTAACGCCTCTGGCGGCGCAGCGCTGCGCTTGCTGAACAACGAGGTCGCGGCGTGCAGGCGCTGCGATCGGCTCGTGGCGTGGCGCGAGCAGACAGCGGCCCAGAAGCGAGCCGCATTCGCCGACGAGGACTACTGGGGGCGAGGCGTGCCCGGCTTCGGAGATCCGGCCGCAGCGGTTGTGCTCGTCGGGCTGGCGCCGGCTGCACACGGCGCGAACCGCACCGGTCGGATGTTCACCGGCGACCGTTCTGGCGACTTCCTGTACGCGGCCCTGCACCGCTGCGGCTTCGCAAATCAGCCGACCTCTGAGCGCGCAGGCGACGGACTGGAGCTGCGTGATGCGTACATCACCGCTGCGGTTCGCTGCGCGCCGCCAGCGAACAAGCCCACCCCTGCTGAACGGGATGCCTGCCGGCCGTTCCTCGAGCGCGAGCTGGCGCTGCTCGTCAATGCCCGCGTTGCGGTCGCCCTCGGCGCCTTCGCCTACGGCGTGCTGTGCACGCTTGGTGGTGTGCGGCCTCGGCCCCGATTCGGCCACGGCGTGACCACCGAGGTGCCCGCTGTCGCAGGATCGAGCGGCTCGGAAGCGTTGGGCGGGATCGCCCGCATCGTGTGCTCGTTCCACCCCAGTCAGCAGAACACGTTCACCGGCCGCCTCACCGCCGACATGGCCGATACGGTGCTTCGCGATGCGCGCCGGCTGGCGAATCTTCCATCCGCCTGAGGCATGGCGGCCTCTGCTGCTGCGGGGCGCGTGTTGGGTTGCAGCGGTGTTGGCGTTGGCGGGCGTTGTCGCATGCTCAACGACCGTGATTGAGGTGGCGCCGGCGACCACCCGAAATGGCGCAACGGATTCCGACGCGCCCCTCGGCAACCCCGGCACGCTTGCCCCGCCGACCGTTCCCGGCGACGGCGCTCCCGGGGTGCTCGCAATCGAGCCGCTGATCGCCTTCATGGATGCGTGCGTCGCCGACGCTGGGCTCGTGGGACCGTGCCACTGCGCCGCCGACCGCATGGAGGGCAACCTCACTGCCATCGATCTCGAGGTCTTTGAGGATCGCATGTCGGGCGCCCTGGAATTCTCTCCCGATCTTGCCGCAGCGCTCGTCGACTGCCGTGAGGCTGGACCGCCGGCGCAATGGTCCGATGCCCAGCAGCAGGCCTACCTCAACGAGTGTTCTGCTGGATCGGACCGCTTGCGGAGCTTGTGTGCATGCTCGCTGGCCCGAGCACAGGATGTGGTGCCGGCCCACCGGCTGAGCCACTTCATGGCCAGTACCGAGGTCCGACCCGACATCGTCGACTTCATCAACCTCTGCCTGTGAGCTGACGCCGGCTGCGGCGTGGGCTACCTCTTCGTGGGTTCAGGCAGCAGCGCTGGCTTCTCCCAGGCGAACTTCGGCCAGCGGACCCGCGACTTCTCGCTGAGCTTGTGCATGAGAGCGATAGCGCCCGGGTCTTCGTCGCCGGGACGCCCGATGAGTGAGCCGTCGGCGAGCATCTTCATGATGATCTCGCGGCCGATGTCGGTCCGGACGATGGTGAGGGTCCAGTCGCTGTACTTGCCGATGCCGCCGGTCGAGATGTCGGCGTGCTCGGCGGCGAAATCGGGGCAGTGGTTGCATCCCTCGCGGGTCCAAGCGTGGCATTCCTTGAGGTTGATCTCGTAGTAGCCGCCGTCGTGGGTCCATATCTGGAAGACGCCCTTGATGTTCGTCTTGCGGATGAGATGGCGGTCGAGCCCGTACTTCTGCTCGAACAGCTCTTCGAAGATGGCCTCATCGAACGATTTCGAGCACAGCAATCCGATGTTCAGCACGAACCGGTTGCCGACCTTGCCCACCTTGCGGGACTTGGCGACGGGCACGATCGAGCTCTGGCAGCTCATGCCGACAAGAGCGAGCTTCTGGGCGCCGGCCTCGATCGCCTCGTTGTAGGCGAGCGTGTTGGCCGAATAGGTGTAGCGGCTGCCAGCGCCGCGCAGCACGTCGTCGCGGTTGAAGGCAACGCCGGGCGACGCCGTCCATTGGTTGCCCTCGCCCTCGCCGACGTAGGACGTCAGGGCGGCGTCGATGTAGCCGTGGTCGAGCGCCCAGATGAGGATCGCCGAAACCAGCCCGCCGTCCTGGCCGATCTCGTGGACGAAGTCGTCAGAGGCCCTTGTCAGGATGATGTCCTTGAACACGCCCGAAGGCTCTTCGCCCGTGCGGTGCCGACCGAACATGAAGTCGTCGGCTTCGTCTTCCCACGTGCGGAAGCGGGGGCAGGCGCGGGTGCAGCTTGTGCAGCCTTTCTGGCCGTGGCCGCAGTCTTCGAGCCCCAGCTCGGATTCGAGGTGGAACGGCATGAAGCCGCCCTGGACGTGCTCGTAGCCGATGACGTCGTGCGGGCAGGAGATCACGCAGCCGGCACAGCCCGTGCACAGCCCTGTGGTGATGACCTCGTCGTACAGCTCCTTCCACTGGAAGGTCCAGCGCGGCGGCGCGCCGCCCGATGCTTGGGGACCCCCAGTCGTTGCCCCGGTCATTGCCCCAGTCATTGCCACGATCCAAGACTATGGCAGGTGCCTCGCGAACGGTCCGGGACGACCTGGCTCGGAGACCGTGGGAACATTGGCGCTCAAGTGCTGGATCGACGCCGCGGTGCTCTAGGGTGGCCCGCCGTGACCGAGGCCGAACTGCTGGCGCTGCTGTGTGAGGGTCGGGTGGCGACACTAGCGACGATCCGTGCCGACGGGCGCGTCGATCTCGTGCCGTGCACGTACGCATTCGAGGATGATGTCGTGGTGACAGCCGTCGACCACAAGCCCAAGACGACCATGGACCTCAAGCGGCTCGACAATGTTCGACGCTTTCCCGAGGTCACGATGCTGATCGAGCACTACGACGACATGAACTGGGAGCGCCTGTGGTGGGTGCGCCTGCGCGGCCGCGCTGTGGTGCACACCGAGGGTGCACAGCACCGACATGCGATCAAGCTGCTGTGCGAGCGCTATCCCCAGTACGCCACGCAGCCACCGGTCGGCGCTGCCATCGTCATCCAGCGCACCGAATTGACCGGGTGGTCAGCATCGAGCTGAGCGCCCTCGGCCGGCATGGAGCCGGCGAAGCGCCCTCGGCAGGATTCGAACCTGCGCACATGGCTCCGGAGGCCAATGCTCTATCCCCTGAGCTACGAGGGCTGAACGTCCGGGCTGAGCTCGAATGTCCGGACTCAATGTCCGGCAAAGCTACCGACCGCCGTCGCGCCCCGCTCTTGCGAAGACGTCCAGCCGCCAACGCCGCACAAGACCGGCGCGCCGGCTGGGCGGGTTCGCTGGCGAGCCGTCGGGCACGGCTTGGGTGTACAGCGGCCGTGCCACGCGACCATCGGGCGTCATCACCCTGCGGGCGGTCCCGAGCACCACGACAGCGACCGTGAACGCGACGCCCCCCAAGATCAGGAACATCACGATCATCTGTGCTGCGACAGCGTCGAGCGCGTCGGCTCCCGCCAGGATCATGCCGGTCATCGCGCCGGGCAATGCCACCAGGCCCACCACGCTGGTGCGTTCCACCTGAGGGACGAGCGCTGATCGGATCGCCTTGCGAACCTGCGGGCGGATTGCCGAGCTGCCGTCAAAGCCCAGGGCGAGCATGGCGTCGATTTGACCGCGTTCGTCGGACAGCAGTTCCTCAATACGTGCGGCTGCAGCAATCGTTGTCGGCAACGAATTGCCGAGCAGGATGCCGGCGACGGGCACCAGCGCTGTCGGCGTCAGGGCAAAGACGCCGAGCCCGAACGTCACCGCGAGGCAGACGCCCAGCGGCACGATCACCGCGGCCACGATCAAGCCGATCGACGGTTGGAACGGTTTGAGGCGCCGTGTGCGGCGCCGCACCACACCGGTCGCCAGCACCACCATGGCGGCCACCCACAGCCAGGACCACACGAGGGCCGCTTCTGGCCGCAGCACCACGATGAGCACGCCGCCCACGGCCGAGAGCTGGACCGCTGCCCGTGCTGCCGCCACGACGACACCTCGCGTGATGCCGAGGCGCAGCCATGCCGATAGCACTACGACAGCGGCCACCAGAGTCAGGCTGGCGGCAACGTTCACCCACGTCAGGTCGAGATCCATAGCGCGAGGTTGTCACGCCGTCGAATCGCGCGGCATTCACGCCGCCGAATGTTCGGGGACACCCCGTGCGGCGAATTGCGCCGCGCCGAGAGCCGGGTGCGATGGAGGCTCGTACATCGTCGGTGCCGACGAGGAGGCAACGGCAAACTGCGGCTGTTCGGCCGCAATTGAACCCGGGATCAGCGTCCAGCAGGGGTAGCTTCGCAACGGTGATAGAGCAGGCGCTCACCGGCGCGATCGCAGGTGCCCTTGCGGGTCTTGGCATCGACGCCGACGGGTCGCGTCTCCGTTTGGAACGTCCATCGCGCGCCGATCACGGCGATTGGTCGTCGAACGCTGCCATGGTGTACGCAAAGGCGGCAAAGATGGCTCCGCGCGAGCTGGCGGAACGCGTCGTGGCCCAGCTCGAGCTCGCAGGCCTGCCGCACCTCGAACGCGCCGAGGTCGCCGGCCCAGGATTCGTCAACTTCCACCTGGCGCCCACGTGGCTGCACGAGGTGCTTCGCTCAGTGCTGCGCGAAGAAACCGAGCAGTACGCACGCCTCCACATCGGTCAGGGCCAGACGGTGAACTTGGAGTTCGTATCCGCCAACCCAACCGGACCGCTGCATGCCGGCGGAGGGCGGTGGGGTGCGTACGGCGACAGCCTTGCCCGCCTGTTTCAACGCTGCGGCTACGAGACCGTCACCGAGTTCTACGTAAACGACCTCGGCGCCCAAGTGCAGCTGTTTGGGCAGTCGCTGGTGGCGCGCATGACCGGTGAGCCGGTGCCCGACGACGGCTATCACGGCGATTACGTCGTGGAGTGGGCCAACGAACTCGCGGCCAAGTTGCGTGCGGGTGCGGGGGCCGAAGCCGATGTATCGAATTTGTTGAGAAACGCGGCGCTCGAAGAGGGGCATGCGCCGATTCCTGTCGGAACCCCCATCGAAGTTCAATTCGCTGCGAAATGGGGCATGAGGCGCGCCCTGCGCGACGTCGGCGAGTCGCTGTCGGCCATGAACGTCAGCTTCGACTGCTGGCAGAGCGAGGCCGCGCTCGTGGACTCCGGAGCCATGGACGAGGCCATGGGGCGGCTTCGCGATGCCGGGTGGGTGTATGAGGAAGAGGGGGCTGTCTGGCTGGCGACCAGCGAGCACGGTGACGACAAGGACCGGGTGCTGTACCGCAGCGACGGCGAGCCCACCTACTTCGTGCCTGACATCGCCTACCACGACGCCAAGTTCGGCCGCGGCAGTCACGTCATCGACGTCCTGGGTGCCGATCACCACGGCTACGTACCCCGCATCGCAGCAGCCATGGCGATGCTGGGGCACCCGCCCGATTCCTACGAGGCGATCGTCGGCCAGAACGTGACGCTCATGCGTGACGGCGAGGTCATCGAGCTGTCCAAGCGCACCGGCACGATGGTGGAAGTGCGTGAGCTCATCGACGCGGTGGGGCCCGACGTGGCGCGCTTCGCCTTTCTGCTGCAGTCGATCGACTCGCGTCAGACCATCGATATCGATTTGCTGTCGGCGCAGGCCTCGGAGAACCCGGTCTTCTACGTGCAGTACGCCCACGCTCGGATCGCGTCGGTGGCTCGACGGGCTGAGTCCGATGGGGTCGCGCCCGTACCGCCTGCCGGCACTGATCTGTCGACGCTCGATGGCGAGCGCGAGCTGGCGCTGCTGCGAGCGCTCGAGGTGCTGCCCTCAGTGGTGGAGATCGCGCAGCGAGAGCGGGCGCCCCACAAGGTGACGACATGGGTGCGCGACCTGGCTGGCGCCTTCCACGGCTTCTATCACGACTGCCCGATCCTGCTCCGCGACGTGCCGCCGGAGGTGCGCGACGCTCGGCTTTGCCTGACTGAGGGCACGCGCATCGGCTTGGCGATCGGGTTGGACCTCCTCGGCGTGGACGCGCCGTCGGCGATGTGAGCGGGAAGTGACGGTCCGGCCATGAGCCCTGATTCACCGGGCACCGCAGCCGGTGGCACCGATGCGCCCACCGACGATCCCAGCGACCCGATCCCGTTCCGGCTGCTGCCGCAGACCTCCGAGGTCTCCGAGGAGGGGCGCCTGCGTGTTGGTGGCTGCGGCCTGGTCGACCTGGCAGCTCAGTTCGGCACGCCGCTGTTCGTCTATGACGAAGCGCACCTGCGTGCGCGCTGCCGCGAGGCCGTTGCGGCTTTCGATGGGGGAGCGGCGTATGCCGCCAAAGCGTTCTTGTGCGCGGCCATGGCGCGGTTGGCGATCTCCGAAGGCATGGACATCGACGTGTCGAGCGGCGGTGAGCTGGCGACCGTGCTGCGGGCGTTCGATGGCGACACCGCCGAGAGCCTGGCGCAGCGGATCGTGCTGCACGGCAACAACAAGTCAGTCGCGGAGCTGGGGATGGCTCGCGCGGCAGGTGTGGGCCGCATCGTCGTCGATTCGGCGGACGAGCTGGACCGTCTCGACGAGCTGCACCGTGCCGACGGGATGGTGCCGCGGGTGTTGCTGCGGGTCACGCCCGGCGTGCGGGCTGAGACACACGAGTACATCTCGACCGGGCAGGCCGACTCAAAGTTCGGCTTCGGCTTCGGCCAGGGCATCGCGGCGGCTGCCGTCGAGCGGGCCGCTTCTGCGGCCTCGGTCGAGCTCGTGGGCATCCACTGCCACATCGGCAGTCAGGTGTTCCGAGTGGAGAGCCTCGCCAAGGCGCTGGAGGTGGTTGCGGAGTTCGCGGCCCCGCTGTTCGGCGGCTCGGGGCTGGCTGCCGGCCGTCTGGAAGAGCTGTCGATCGGCGGTGGGCTCGGCGTCGCCTACGTGGAATCGGAGCGGGCGCCGACGATCACCGAGTGGGGTGCCGTCCTGTCGCAGAGGTGGGATGCACTGAGCAACCAACACGGCCTCCGGGCGCGACTCGTGGCTGAGCCGGGGCGTGCCATCGCCGCAGCTGCCGCGGTGACGCTCTACACGGTGGGAGCCATCAAGGAAGTGCCGGGCGTACGTACCTATGCGGCCGTCGACGGCGGCTACGGCGACAACCCGCGCCCGATGCTCTACGGCAGCGACTACACGGCGTTCATGCCGGCCCGTGCAGCCGAGCCCCGTCCCGACCGGGTGCGGCTGGTGGGCAAGCACTGCGAATCGGGCGACGTGATCGTGCGTTCAGCCCCCATGCCCGTTGGACTCCAAGCGGGCGACCTCGTGGCCACGCCGGTGACAGGGGCATACGGGTACTCGATGGGCGCCCCCTACAACCGCATCGGCCGGCCGGCCGTGGTGTTCGTGGCCGACGGCGATGCCCGGCTGGTGATCCGCCGCGAAACCGTCGACGACATGCTGGCGCTGGACATCCACTAGCAGGATGCTGAAGAACGCAGGTTTCGCAAGATCTACAAGCGTCTGACCTGGGGGTTTGGGATCGCGCTGCCCTCGAATCGGGACTTTTTCAGCACCCTGCTAGATGGTTGGTTCCAAGGGGTTGGTGGTCGTATGCGACGAATGAGCGCGAACGCGGCCGGAAGTTCTGCGGGGGTGGCGAGCACGTGCAGTCGCAGCCCTGGGCTCGGGGGTCTGTGTTGCAGTGTGTCTCATTGTCTGATGTGCTGTGCTCATGGGTGTGTCGGGGTCGGGGGCGCCGCGGCGGGGCGAGGGGTGGCGGCTGTGGGTGCGTCTTGTGCTGGCCGGGGGTGTGCTGGTGGGGGCGTGGTGGCTGGCGGAGGGCGTGTTGGGGGGATCGTCGGCGCAGGCCCATGACTGCGTGGATCGCTACGGGTCGGGTGCGTTCAGCTACGGCGAGGCGGAGGGCGCGAACAGCGGCCACGGCCATTTCTGCGGGGTGCGGTCCACGACGCCGACGACGCCGACGACGGCGCCGCCGTCGAATGGGGGAGTGTCGGATCCTGAGAGCCTGACCCCGATCGACCGCAGCGGGCAGCATTCTGCGCCGCACGGCTACTGGCACGCGAATCACGCCGATCGCAGCCATTGCGGCGACGGCGACCACTATTACCACGACCGCTACACCCGCGCGCGAAGCTGCGGCGGCGCCAGCAGCGGCAGCGATGCGTGCGTGTCGGACCGTCACCGCCACACCTACAGCGGCTCGTGGTGCCATCCCGATCACACCGCCGCGAACGGCGACTGCCGCACCCACCGCGCTAACGGCACCCACGAGGCCAACCCGTGCCCCGACGACAGCGCAGACGACGACGATGACGACGACGCGTGCGTGTCGGGACGCCACGAGCACACCTACAGCGGCTCGTGGTGCCATCTGGACCACACCGAGGCGAACGGCGACTGCCGCACCCACCGTGCTGACGGCACCCACGAGGCCAACCCGTGCCCCGACGACGCAGACGCAGACGGCGGCGGCGGGGGGTGCTCGGTGGCGCTGGGGGCGCTGGGGGCGGGCACGGTGACCCGCAGCGGGACATGGGCCGCGGGGTGCACCTCGGACAACCGGGGCTCCGCGCAGGTGCCCTACCGGGCGGTGCGGTACACGTTCTCTGTCGCCGGCGCGGCGACCGCGACGGCGGGGGTGTCCTCGTCCACCGACGCCTATGTGTACCTCACCAACGCGGACCGCAGCTTGTCGCGCCACGACGACAACTCAGGCGCCCACAGCGGCGACGCGCTGCTGTCAGCGGTCAGCCTCGCCGCAGCCGGCTACACCGTCGAGGCGACCACCGCGGCGCCCCGCCAGGACGGCGCGTTCACCATGACCCTCACCATCGCAGACGCCCCCGACCCGCCCCCAGATGTGGTCATCAGCGGCCTCGCCGACGCGTCGGCGACCCCCGCCGCGGGCGCCGCCACCGCCGAGGCGTCCGACACGTTCAGTGTCGCCCCCGCCGACGCGACGTGCACCGCGACGCCCCACGGCGCCGCGATCGCACCCGCCGCAGGCACATCGCGCACCGTGACCCACACCGTGGCCGCGGGCACCACCGTCGCGGTCACGGTGACCTGCACGACAAGCACCAGCACCGCCACCGCCGACGCCCGGTTCACCGCCGACGCCGCGCCCGTCCCCGACGTCGAGATCGACGGCCTCGACCACGCTTCTGCGACCCCCGCCACAGACTCGACCAGCGCCGAAGTGTCCGACACGTTCGGTGTCACCCCCGCCGCAGCGCGATGCAGCGCCCAAGCCACCCCAGGCACCCCCCAGGTCGCACCCGCCACAGGCGCGTCGCGCACCGTCACCCTCGACGTGGCCGCCGGCACCGCCGTATGGGTCATCGTCATCTGTGACCACCGCACCAACCGCGACCTCGCCGCCACACGATTCACCGCCCACCCCACACCCACAAACACCGACACAACGACCCCCCCGCCCGCCGCCACACCGACCCCGCCGACGACCACCACACCGACCGCGAACAGCGACGACTGCAACGACACCCTCGGCACCCTCACCGCCACCGCCACCGCCACCACCAGCGGCACCCTCGCCGCCACAGACGGCTGCACCTCGACCCGCCACCCCCGAAAAACCGCCACCAGCACCTATCAGGCCCGCCGGCACACCTTCACCCTCAACAGCCCGGGCTGGGTCACCATCACCCTCGAGTCAGCAGCGACGAACACCCAGCGCATCGACACCTACCTGGTACTCCTGCGAGGCCACGCACCCGACGGCACCGGCACCTACATCACCCACAACGACGACGCCCAAAACGCCGCCACCCACAGCCTGCACTGGCGCGACAGCCGTCTCGCCGACGTGTTCCTCCGACCCGGCCACTACACCATCGAGGCCACCACCTACCACGCCCACAGCACCAACAACCCCACCCGCACCACCGGCGACTACACCCTCACCGCCACCGTCGACCACACACCACGCGCCGCGGGCCAGCCTGCCGAGGTGCGCGTCGAGAACGGCACCGAGGTGACCAGCACTTGGAATTTCCAGCCCGGTGCTGCCACAGTCCAGATCGCGTCGGCGTTCCCCGAGGGGATCTCCGCTGCTGTCACCCGTTATGCCGGCACAGCCACCCTGACGGCCACCCCCGCCAGAGTCGGCCAATTTGCGGTGCTGGTGACCTACGCCAACAGACCGGGCACCCTCACCAAATCCACCACCATCAACTCGTACTGCCCAGACGGCCAGATCGAACTCCCCTCAGGCTGCGGCACAGAACTGGAACCCTTGGACAAGGGTGCGGACAAGATCGTAAGGAATCCGCCGAACGGCTACGCGCCCAATTCTGCGTGTCACGAAACCGCCTTGACCGAATCCAGGTCGCATCTGTGGTGCAGGCGGGTCCAGGACATGCGGACGTACATCTTGAGGTCGGACCCGCGGATCGTGGAGACAGGGGATCGGATCGTCACGAGCAATGGAGACTTCGGCCGCATTCTGATGATCAAGCCGGACGGCTTCTCCGAGGGAGATCCGTTGGAGGCGCTCGAGGGCTGCCAGCCGATCACCGCCGAGCACTGGCAGTGCGACTACTACTCGGACCAGCTGTTCCAGACTGAGTTGGAATACGGTTCGCTCTTGGACCCGGATTATGTCGTGCCCGCGCTGCGCCGGGGCGTGCTGGATCCCGCCGGGAGGCTCAGCCTGTGCGGGGCTTTCTATTTGCGAGCGCGACTCACCCCGAGTCCACAGGCAACAGCCGCGGCGGTCGGCGTGTGCACCGCGGCTGTGGTTCCGCCGAGTTCATGAAGGGAGGTGAGCAGATGACGTATGGACAAGAGAAACAGGCAAACAGCGAGCCGAGGGCCATTGCGGGCGCTGGCTTGAATCACAGGAGTGCATTGAGGAACGTGGCGGCGGTGTTGATGGCCGCAGCCGGGCTATTGGTGGGCTGCTCCGATGCTGGCGACGGTGTGTATGAGAAAGCGTTGTCGTTGGTTGCTGAGGAATCGGGAGCTAGTCCGGCACTCGACGGCTCAGTAGGTGCTGGTGCCGAGTCCGATCTTCATGACCTTTGGTATCAGGAGCTCCGGGACGGCCCCGCCGTCCAGCATCTGGGGGTAGCCCGGTTGCTGAGCGAATTCGGAGCGATTGAGCTGCTCGACAGCTATATCGTCAACATTCCCACCGGTGCCTTCTTCCTGCCCAATTTCGAGCTGCAGGCTGCGATGTCTGCGTCACGGATCATGCATGACAGTGCAGGTGATGAGGCGAGAGTCGTGTACGACTTCGAACGCGAGCTGTTGTCCACTGTGCGCAACGCCGAGCTGTTCTGGTCGCCAGCGCCTTCTGAACCTGACCCGTTGCACGAGGCGTTCTTCAAGGTCTTCGAGGAATGCGGCCGGGACTCGCCGTGGCCAGAGGTGAAGCTGGCCGATCGAGAAGGCAACTCCGCGGGCGATGTGCTGCACATCGACCGTGAATCGGGCATCTCGCACTACGAGTACAGAGAATTGCTGCACGTGTGCGGCAGGTACGCAGCGACCTACCCGACACTTGACCCAGAAGTCCGCGACGAGTTGTTGTCATCCCAGCGAACATACTTCGCTCAAGGGATCCTCGACCGGCTGGACGACGTGCGATGGCCAGTGGAGGTGCCCGAGAGGTATCAGGCCGAGATCGACGGGTTGCGGAAGAGCGGTTGGTAGCTGCCCTTGGCGGTTTGGCGTTCCTTTGGGCATGCTGTTGGCGGGTCTATGAACGGCTGGGGACCCCTGCGAACGAGATCGACGACTCAGTGCTCCAGATCGTGTGAGTGGCTGAGCGCGAACAGCATGAGCCTCGCTGATCGGCTGGGCTTCGATGCGTCCTGAACACTCCAGGAAGAGGCGCTATGGCGGACTGACGGTTGTGGCGGGGGCGGCGTTGCTCGCTGGGGCGTGCACGGGCACGCCTCGGACCCAGCCCGAGATCGGCGAACCGGTTACGGCCCCAACGACTCCGACCAGCACCGTCCCATCACGCCAACACCGACAGGCGTCGCCTGCCGAGACAACGCTCTCGGCAGGCGACGCACATACACCACCGGCGCCGTTGCGTACCGCCGACCAAGCCGGGCATCCCGGCGAATATCAGCCCGCTGGCCGCGCCGTTCATCTCTTTCACCGACGACGACGGAGCCGGGCAAAAGAGGTTTGTCGTGTTCCCTGAGTCGTTCTTGGGGACGACGACAACGCTGTACCGAGCGGTGTCGGTGAATGTCGATGTGGACACGACCGGCGCGGGCTCGTGGCATGAGGACGACTACGGGCCGCACGATCGGGTGCTGCTGGTGAGGGTTTGCCGTGCGCTCGGACCGGAAGCGGGCGGAGCGTGCCGATGGCACAGCGCTCATTCGAGCAATCTCGCGGCGAAATTGCGCGATGCGGGACTCTAGGGCCTTGCGCCGAGTGCCGTGGGCCGGCTGGTTCGCGGCTGTGCTGGTCGCTTGGGGGTGCACCGGCGGCGCCGCGAACACGACGGCGACAACTCCCCCAGTGCCCGAGAACTCGGCCCAGTCGACCGCTGATGCTGTGCAGAGTCCGCGTCACGATTCCGTTGAGGCAGTCCCCGGCGGGGCTGAGCCGGGTGCGATGGAGGCTCGTACATCGTCGGTGCCGACGAGGAGGCAACGGCAAACTGCGGCTGTTCGGCCGCAATTGAACCCGGGATCAGCGTCCAGCAGGGGTAGCTTCGCAACGGTGATAGAGCAGGCGCTCACCGGCGCGATCGCAGGTGCCCTTGCGGGTCTTGGCATCGACGCCGACGGGTCGCGTCTCCGTTTGGAACGTCCATCGCGAGCCGATCACGGCGATTGGTCGTCGAACGCTGCCATGGTGTACGCAAAGGCGGCAAAGATGGCTCCGCGCGAGCTGGCGGAACGCGTCGTGGCCCAGCTCGAGCTCGCAGGCCTGCCGCACCTCGAACGCGCCGAGGTCGCCGGCCCAGGATTCGTCAACTTCCACCTGGCGCCCATGTGGCTGCACGAGGTGCTCGGCGCGGTTCTCCGTGAGGGAATCGAGCAGTACGCACGCCTCGATAGCGGCGACGGGCAAACCGTGAATCTGGAATTCGTGTCCGCCAATCCCACCGGTCCGCTGCACGCCGGCGGGGGCCGCTGGGGCGCTTTCGGCGACAGCTTGGCCCGTTTGTTTCGACGTTGCGGCTACGAAACGGTCACCGAGTACTACGTCAACGACTTGGGCAAACAGGTCCTGCTATTCGGACAGTCACTGGTCGCGCGCATGACCGGGCAGCCCGTGCCCGACGACGGCTACCACGGTGACTATGTCGTTGAGTGGGCCGGTGAGCTTTCTGGCGAGCTGTGGCCCGAAACGGACTCGGAGGCCGATCTGCCGCGACTGTTGCGGGCAGTTGCGCTCGAAGCGGGCCACGCGCCGATTCCCCTCGGAAGCTCTGCCGAAACCCGCTTCGCCGCTAGGTGGGGCATCGGTCGGGCGCTGCGCGATGTTCGCGACTCGCTCGGGTCCATGAACGTCTCATTCGATCATTGGCAGCACGAGTCGGAATTGGCTGCGTCTGGTGCGATGGACTCAGCGCTCGACCGACTTCGTGAGCGCCCTTGGACGCGTGCCGAAGGTGGTGCTGAGTGGCTGCTTACCAGTGAAGTCGGCGACGACAAGGATCGGGTGCTTGTTCGTAGCGACGGCGAGCCCACTTACTTCTTGCCGGACATCGCGTACCACGACGCCAAGTTCGACCTTGGCCGGTTCCGACGGCTGCAACGTCGGGGCGTGACAGCAGACAATGACCTGCATAACTCCGACGATCGGAAGGTCGATCGCGTCATCGATGTGCTGGGTGCGGACCACCACGGCTACGTACCCCGCATCGCAGCAGCCATGGCGATGCTGGGGCACCCGCCCGATTCCTACGAGGCGATCGTCGGCCAGAACGTGACGCTCATGCGTGACGGCGAGGTCATCGAGCTGTCCAAGCGCACCGGCACGATGGTGGAAGTGCGTGAGCTCATCGACGCGGTGGGGCCCGACGTGGCGCGCTTCGCCTTTCTGCTGCAGTCGATCGACTCGCGTCAGACCATCGATATCGATTTGCTGTCGGCGCAGGCCTCGGAGAACCCGGTCTTCTACGTGCAGTACGCCCACGCTCGGATCGCGTCGGTGGCTCGACGGGCTGAGTCGGATGGGGTCGCGCCCGTACCGCCTGCCGGCACTGATCTGTCGACGCTCGATGGCGAGCGCGAGCTGGCGCTGCTGCGAGCGCTCGAGGTGCTGCCCTCAGTGGTGGAGATCGCGCAGCGAGAGCGGGCGCCCCACAAGGTGACGACATGGGTGCGCGACCTGGCTGGCGCCTTCCACGGCTTCTATCACGACTGCCCGATCCTGCTCCGCGACGTGCCGCCGGAGGTGCGCGACGCTCGGCTTTGCCTGACTGAGGGCACGCGCATCGGCTTGGCGATCGGGTTGGACCTCCTCGGCGTGGACGCGCCGTCGGCGATGTGAGCGGGAAGTGACGGTCCGGCCATGAGCCCTGATTCACCGGGCACCGCAGCCGGTGGCACCGATGCGCCCACCGACGATCCCAGCGACCCGATCCCGTTCCGGCTGCTGCCGCAGACCTCCGAGGTCTCCGAGGAGGGGCGCCTGCGTGTTGGTGGCTGCGGCCTGGTCGACCTGGCAGCTCAGTTCGGCACGCCGCTGTTCGTCTATGACGAAGCGCACCTGCGTGCGCGCTGCCGCGAGGCCGTTGCGGCTTTCGATGGGGGAGCGGCGTATGCCGCCAAAGCGTTCTTGTGCGCGGCCATGGCGCGGTTGGCGATCTCCGAAGGCATGGACATCGACGTGTCGAGCGGCGGTGAGCTGGCGACCGTGCTGCGGGCGTTCGATGGCGACACCGCCGAGAGCCTGGCGCAGCGGATCGTGCTGCACGGCAACAACAAGTCAGTCGCGGAGCTGGGGATGGCTCGCGCGGCAGGTGTGGGCCGCATCGTCGTCGATTCGGCGGACGAGCTGGACCGTCTCGACGAGCTGCACCGTGCCGACGGGATGGTGCCGCGGGTGTTGCTGCGGGTCACGCCCGGCGTGCGGGCTGAGACACACGAGTACATCTCGACCGGGCAGGCCGACTCAAAGTTCGGCTTCGGCTTCGGCCAGGGCATCGCGGCGGCTGCCGTCGAGCGGGCCGCTTCTGCGGCCTCGGTCGAGCTCGTGGGCATCCACTGCCACATCGGCAGTCAGGTGTTCCGAGTGGAGAGCCTCGCCAAGGCGCTGGAGGTGGTTGCGGAGTTCGCGGCCCCGCTGTTCGGCGGCTCGGGGCTGGCTGCCGGCCGTCTGGAAGAGCTGTCGATCGGCGGTGGGCTCGGCGTCGCCTACGTGGAATCGGAGCGGGCGCCGACGATCACCGAGTGGGGTGCGGTCCTGTCGCAGAGGTGGGATGCGCTGAGCAACCAACACGGCCTCCGGGCGCGACTCGTGGCTGAGCCGGGCCGTGCGATTGCCGCGGCGGCTGCCTTGACGCTCTACACGGTGGGTGCCATCAAGGAGGTGCCGGGAGTACGGACCTATGCGGCCGTCGACGGCGGCTATGGCGACAACCCGCGCCCGATGCTCTACGGCAGCGACTACACGGCGTTCATGCCGGCCCGGGCAGCAGAGCCACGCCCAGCTCGGGTGCGGCTGGTGGGCAAGCACTGCGAATCGGGCGACGTGATCGTGCGTTCAGCCCCGATGCCCGCTGGACTCCAAGCGGGCGACCTCGTGGCCACGCCGGTGACAGGGGCATACGGGTACTCGATGGGCGCCCCCTACAACCGCATCGGCCGGCCGGCCGTGGTGTTCGTGGCCGACGGCGATGCCCGGCTGGTGATCCGCCGAGAGACCGTCGACGACATGGTGGCGCTGGACATCCACTAGATGGTTGGTTCCAAGGGGTTGGTGGTCGTATGCGACGAATGAGCGCGAACGCGGCCGGAAGTTCTGCGGGGGTGGCGAGCACGTGCAGTCGCAGCCCTGGGCTCGGGGGTCTGTGTTGCAGTGTGTCTCATTGTCTGATGTGCTGTGCTCATGGGTGTGTCGGGGTCGGGGGCGCCGCGGCGGGGCGAGGGGTGGCGGCTGTGGGTGCGTCTTGTGCTGGCCGGGGGTGTGCTGGTGGGGGCGTGGTGGCTGGCGGAGGGCGTGTTGGGGGGATCGTCGGCGCAGGCCCATGACTGCGTGGATCGCTACGGGTCGGGTGCGTTCAGCTACGGCGAGGCGGAGGGCGCGAACAGCGGCCACGGCCATTTCTGCGGGGTGCGGTCCACGACGCCGACGACGCCGACGACGGCGCCGCCGTCGAATGGGGGGTCGGCGCCCGATCCTGAGAGCCTGACCCCGATCGACCGCAGCGGGCAGCATTCTGCGCCGCACGGCTACTGGCACGCGAATCACGCCGATCGCAGCCATTGCGGCGACGGCGACCACTACTACCACGACCGCTACACCCGCGCGCGAAGCTGCGGCGGCGCCAGCAGCGGCAGCGACGCGTGCGTGTCGGACCGTCACCGCCACACCTACAGCGGCTCGTGGTGCCATCCCGATCACACCGCCGCGAACGGCGACTGCCGCACCCACCGCGACGACGGCACCCACGAGGCCAACCCGTGCCCCGACGACAGCGCAGACGACGACGATGACGACGACGCGTGCGTGTCGGGACGCCACGAGCACACCTACAGCGGCTCGTGGTGCCATCCCGACCACACCGCCGCGAACGGCGACTGCCGCACCCACCGCGACGACGGCACCCACGAGGCCAACCCGTGCCCCGACGACGCAGACGCAGACGGCGGCGGCGGGGGGTGCTCGGTGGCGCTGGGGGCGCTGGGGGCGGGCACGGTGACCCGCAGCGGGACATGGGCCGCGGGGTGCACCTCGGACAACCGGGGCTCCGCGCAGGTGCCCTACCGGGCGGTGCGGTACACGTTCTCTGTCGCCGGCGCGGCGACCGCGACGGCGGGGGTGACCTCGTCCACCGACGCCTATGTGTACCTCACCAACGCGGACCGCAGCTTGTCGCGCCACGACGACAACTCAGGCGCCCACAGCGGCGACGCGCTGCTGTCAGCGGTCAGCCTCGCCGCAGCCGGCTACACCGTCGAGGCGACCACCGCGGCGCCCCGCCAGGACGGCGCGTTCACCATGACCCTCACCATCGCAGACGCCCCCGACCCGCCCCCAGATGTGGTCATCAGCGGCCTCGCCGACGCGTCGGCGACCCCCGCCGCGGGCGCCGCCACCGCCGAGGCGTCCGACACGTTCAGTGTCGCCCCCGCCGACGCGACGTGCACCGCGACGCCCCACGGCGCCGCGATCGCACCCGCCGCAGGCACATCGCGCACCGTGACCCACACCGTGGCCGCGGGCACCACCGTGACGGTCACGGTCACCTGCACGACAAGCACCAGCACCGCCACCGCCGACGCCCGGTTCACCGCCGACGCCGCGCCCGTCCCCGACGTCGAGATCGACGGCCTCGACCACGCTTCTGCGACCCCCGACACAGACGCGACCAGCGCCGAAGTCGCCGACACGTTCGGTGTCACCCCCGCCGCAGCGCGATGCAGCGCCCAAGCCACCCCAGGCACCCCCCAGGTCGCACCCGCCACAGGCGCGTCGCGCACCGTCACCCTCGACGTGGCCGCCGGCACCGCCGTATGGGTCATCGTCATCTGTGACCACCGCACCAACCGCGACCTCGCCGCCACACGATTCACCGCCCACCCCGCACCCACAAACACCGACACCACAGACACAGGCACCACGCCGCCCGCCGCCACGCCGCCCGCCACCACGCCGCCCGCCGCCGCGCCGGCGTGTCCCAGCGGCGGCGCCTCCGGCGGCGCGACGACGCGCAGCGCCACGTCGGGGCCGCCGGGCTCTGGGGGCGGGTCGTGCCCCGCGCCCGAGCCTGCCGACCGGTGCAGCACCGCGTTGAGCCCCGGCGAGCCCGGCGCCGATTCCCACACCGGCTCGATCACCAACGACACCGAGTGCACGTCGAGCTTGCGCCCGTCGAGCTCGAGCACCTACTACGCCCGCCGGCACACCTTCACCCTCGACGCGCCCGGATGGGTCACCGTCGACCTGCGATCGGACCCTGCGGAGAAACCCAGGCTGGACACCTACCTGGTGCTCTCAGGAGACAGCCTGGACCGGCCGATCCGCAACGACGACGCCCGCGACCCCAACGGGTACCGCTACGACAGCCGCGTCGGGCCGCGGCTGCTGCCCGCAGGCGACTATGTCGCGGAGGCGACCACGTACGGGATCGGCGATACCGGCAGCTACACCCTCACCGCCGAAGTCACCGCCGCCGGCCTCGCCGAATCCCACACCGCCACCGTGGGCGCCGCCGAGACCGTCACCTTCCGCTACTGGCCCCCAGACGCCCACATCGCCGTGCGCGCCGCTGCCAACGAGGAACTCCGACCCGCAATCAACGCGAACGCCGGCACCGCCACCGTCACCTTCACACCGCGCCTCGCCCACAACCACCGAGACATCACCATCCGCATACAAAGCGACAACAGCAACCGCACCCGGCTGCTCGACATCACCCTCGACGCGGACTGCGGGACGGGAGAATCCCCGAGCGTGAACAACACGGTGCTGTGCATCAGCAGCACGGCGAACCAAGGCTCGCCGCTGAGCCGAGCGCAGTATCGGGTGACCCCCGGCACCCTCAACGGGGTCCTGGCATCCGCCGAAGCCGTCTTGGCAGCGCGCAGCGACCGCGACACATGCGGGCTGAGCGTGAACAAGCTGGCTGCGTTCATGCTGTCGATCGGGTATCACGAGATCGGCTCGGGCACCGCTGGCTCGGCGGCGCCGTCGCCGATGACGCTCGGCCGCGCGGATACTCACGGGCTGCGTACCGACAACCTCTACAACTACGTGAACGACAGCGTCACCGCGGAGCCGCGACGGGCATATTTCCATCCCGGGGTGGGCTGGTGGCAGCTCGACGACGCCGGCGGGGCGTGGAGAACCCTCAACCACGGCCAACGCGCCGACACCAGCATCGGGCCGAGAAATGCCGAAGGGAGAGATCTGGACCCCGATGACACCGGCGCGGAGGTGATCGCGGACGATTTCGCCGACGCGTACTGCGGCGGCTGGGGCGGCGTAACCGGAACCACGGCGGTCGGGAAACGCATCGCGCACAGCTCGGGCTGGGGCGCGTGCGCTGCGGGGCAGTGCCTGAGGACATACAACAGGCTGTATCTCACTTATGCAGACGGTTTCGACGATCTGCATGTCACACCAGCGCGCAACAGAGGGGAGTACAGCACCGATGGGGGTGTGAGCGCGCATCGGTGCCGTTGGCACGACGCGTGGACCACTGTGTTCGACTGCTTCGTCTATGACACCGAGCGCCCTGAGGGCAACATGGCCGACACGGACCGATGGGGCTATGACACCGGCCAGAGCCCGCTCGCGGCGCCGTTCGTGGCGTTCACTTATGACGAGAAGCGCATGACGGTGTTCCCCGGACCGGTCACGACCGCGCTCAAGCCCGCCGGCCACACGACAACCGGTTCATTCGCGACGTGGATCAAGGCGGTCCCCGAAGGAGCGGACGTGCGCGACGAGGAGAAAGCAGGGCCGGGGCTGTGGTCCAGCGGGGACTACGACCGGCTGAGCACTTCCACGGTTGAGACCGACGACTCGGTGCTGCAAGTCGAGATCTGCGACAACGCGGGCTGGATGCTCGCAAACGGCGACAGCAGAACCTGTGAGTGGCTGAGCGCGAACGGCACGCGCCTCGCGGATCGGCTGGGCTTCGATGGATCCTGAACGCCCCGGAGTGCGCTGCGTCGCCGGGTTAGCAGTCGTGCTGGGTACGGCGTTGCTCGCAGCGGCATGCACCGGTGCGCCGAGCACCCAGCCTGAGGATTCCGGCTCGGCCTCGCCCCCGACGGTGACTGCTTCGGCTGGTGCCGCGCTTGGTGACAACGGGCAAACCCCACCGCAGGACACAGCGGGCCCAGCAGCCGATCCGCACCCGCCGTCACCGCCGATGCCGTCGCGCACCGCTGACGCCACCGGACCGTTCGGCCGTCCGGATCTGTGGATCGGCGCTGGACCCCCCACCACCGGCCTGCAACGCTCCTTGGGGGCCGGTGACATCCCTGGGACGCTGCTGAGCTTTGGAGGCACCGCGCCGGGTGCTGAGTATGCGGTGCGCGATACGTGCGATCTCCCGGACTTGTTGGCGAAAGCCGAGGCAGCGGGAACTGCGTTTTGGCTGAATCCATGGTTGGCGGATCGCTTGGAGCGCTGTATGTCGTTGCATCGCTTCGAGGTGACCTATGGGACGTCGAGCCGCAACTGGAGGTACTTCGCGACGCGCGCACGGGCAGAGCAGTGGATCGCGCGGCAGCAGGACGACACGGCCCGCAGGACGACGCTGCCGACCGACACGTCCCCGTTCGGCGTCAAGAGCAGCCATTCGCCATTCGGGATCATGTACGCGCCCTTCGACGTGCCGGTTGATGAGGTCCAGGTGCTGCCCGACACGGTTGCGGTGTCGGGCAGTGTGCTGCGCGGTCTGGTGCGCAACTGGTCACGGCGCCTGTGGGCGTATGAGGTGACCGTGTCCGCCGGGGAGCAGGCATTCGAGTGGCCGTTGTCGGTTCAGCCCGGCGAGGTCGCACCCTTCGAGATCACAGGCTGGGACGGACCCACCGATCCCGAACAGATCCAGTTCACCGTCGACGCCGAGATGTCATGGCACACGGACCCGTCGCGGGCGTTCAGGGACAGATTTGAGATTCCACTGGCGCTCGAGGTCGGCGAGCTGAGGCGTCGGTTGTTGCCTGATGGGGCGCGGGATCGCTATGCGCACGTTACCGGCGATGTTCCACGGGGTTCGGTGTCGGCCGGGTCCGTGGAGTTGCCTTCGATTTCCCTAGGGCGTTCCAATTCGCATCTGAGCCTGCACGACGTCTACGGGGTCTTCGCCATTGGCGATCTGCGCGGTTATGGGGCAGTGTTCGACAGCCGGGGGCGCATTGTCGATGTGGGCCCCGCGCCGGCCGTGGGCGCGGCTGATACCGACGGCAGAGGCGCAGTAGTGCGGTTCGAGGAAATCACGCACCTGCCGCACCCGCTGGCGGCACCCCGTCCTGGGTCCCAACTCGCCGCCATCGTGGTGGTGCTGTTCGACATCCACAGCGCCGTGCGGATCGGAGACGAATGCGGCGCGCCCGGCATCGAATACCGCGCAACGGCATATTTCATCGATGAAATCGACGAGCGGAACGGACCGCGCGTGGAGCTGGTCTGTGGCGGGTTCATCACCTGGATCGGTGCCGCGCATCCCGAACGCGCCAAACAGTGAGCACCGCGGCCGACCTCGCACCGGCAGGCCTTGGCCCGCTCACCCGCTGGCGTGTCCCTCAGAGGACAGCGCTTCGGGCCGTGTCTCGACGCGCAGCGCCACGTCGGGGCCGCCGGGCTCTGGGGGCGGGTCGTGCCCCGCGCCCGAGCCTGCCGACCGGTGCAGCACCGCGTTGAGCCCCGGCGAGCCCGGCGCCGATTCCCACACCGGCTCGATCACCAACGACACCGAGTGCACGTCGAGCTTGCGCTCGCGGAGCTCGAGCACCTACTACGCCCGCCGGCACACCTTCACCCTCGACGCGCCCGGATGGGTCACCGTCGACCTGCGATCGGACCCTGCGGAGAAACCCAGGCTGGACACCTACCTGGTGCTCTCAGGAGACAGCCTGGACCGGCCGATCCGCAACGACGACGCCCGCGACCCCAACGGGTACCGCTACGACAGCCGCGTCGGGCCGCGGCTGCTGCCCGCAGGCGACTATGTCGCGGAGGCGACCACGTACGGGATCGGCGATACCGGCAGCTACACCCTCACCGCCGAAGTCACCGCCGCCGGCCTCGCCGAATCCCACACCGCCACCGTGGGCGCCGCCGAGACCGTCACCTTCCGCTACTGGCCCCCAGACGCCCACATCGCCGTGCGCGCCGCTGCCAACGAGGAACTCCGACCCGCAATCAACGCGAACGCCGGCACCGCCACCGTCACCTTCACACCGCGCCTCGCCCACAACCACCGAGACATCACCATCCGCATACAAAGCGACAACAGCAACCGCACCCGGCTGCTCGACATCACCCTCGACGCGGACTGCGGGGCTGCGGATCCGCTCAGCGAGCACAACAAGGTCACCAGCACACGCAATGGGGTGCTGTGCGTTACCCAGGGACTAAGCGACCCCGCCCCCGCTGTGGACCGCTATGAGGTCACCCCTGGCACGCTCAACGGGATACGCGCGTCGGCCGCAGCAGTCATCGCCGCGCGCAGCGACCGGCTGCAGTGCGGGCTCACCACGAACAAGCTCGCGGCGTTCATGCTGTCGATCGGCTATCGCGAGATTCCGCACAGAGCGAACGGGCGTATTGCTGTGTCGCCTGCTCGGTCCCCGATGACGCTGGGACGCGCGGACAGCTACACAAACAGGTTCCTGAGCCAAGAGCGTCGTGATGAGAACCGGCGTCTGTACTCCAACAACGATCCCGCTGATGGGCCTGCGCGTGCGTTCTTCCATGCCGGGGTCGGTTGGTGGCAGATCGACGACTTCAGCGAGTGGGGCACGCTGAACCACGGCCAGCGCGCCGACACCGGCACAGGGCCCTTGGATGATGACGGAGACGACGCCGATTTCGGCGATACGGCCGGCGAGGCGATGGCGAAGCTGTTCTCCGACGAATACTGCGAGGGCGCCGATGACGAGCAGGGTGTCCGCAGGGTCGGGGTCAAGATGAGAAACAAGTGGGGGGCGTGCGGGACGGGGCTGTGCATCAGCGAGCAGTATGAGGAGCTGTATTTGGACGGCACCGATGACCTGTACGTGACCATCGGCCAAGACGAGGGTCGGTACAGCACGTCTGGAGGCGTGAGCGCCCATCGCTGCCGATGGGACGACGGCGACGCTGACGGCTCGTTGCCGCTGAGCTTTGACTGTTTTTTGTATGACACGTCGCGTCCTGAGGGGCGCATGCATGATCTGAACCCCACCGGTGATGTGCCCCCGAATCGCAGCGGTACAGAACAGAGTCCTCTTGCTGCGCCGTTCATGTCGTTCACCAGTTCGCTCACCGGTGCAGCGCAGCGGTTCGCGGTGTTTCCGGGGCCGGTGCTCTGGCTCGTAAGCGATGGTGCTGATCCGGTCGATTCGACCCGGATGAAGGCGGTGCCTGTCGGGGGGCGAGCACGCAAGGTAGATGACGACTGGCCCACGATGACGTTTCACCGGACGATCGGCGGCGACACGGTCGAGTTCACTCTGCAGGTCTGGCTCTGCGACGATGCGGGCTGGGTTCGTGCTGAAGCGTCGCCGTCGTCATGCAAATGGGTGAGTGTCAACGCGGAGGACTTTGCTGTGCTGGTGGGCATCAAGGCGCCATGAGCGGGCAACGGGACCGCGGCCGGCGGCGAAGTGCAGCGTGGCTGTGCGCAGCGCTGGCCGCTGCGGGGTGCGCCGCCTCACCGGGCACCCCCCCGGCAGAGACCGCGCCGCCGCAGACGGTGCCTGTCGGAGCTGCGGCGACGACGGCGGTTGCGGCCGGCGGCGTGCTGGGCATGGGCGACGGGAGCGATGCTGTGCCTGCGAGCGGCGATGCGGCAGCCAGCGGCACCTCCGAGACTGACGATCCGGTGGCGGCGGCACCGTCCCGGAGCGGGGACGCAGTAGGCCCGTTCGGGACAGCGGACATGCTGCTGGGAGCAGGAGCGCCCCCGACGGGGTTGCAAGCAGCGTTGGGCCCCGGGGACTGGCCGGGGCCGCTGTGGCAGGTCTTGCGTGCGCCCTCCGGCAGATTCGGCGATATGCAGGTGTGGTCTCGAATCTTCGACGGCTGTTGGGAGCTCGACGAGCACGGCAATGTCACCGGCGGCGACTACCACTCGCGCATTTACGTATTCGGCCCTGACGACCGCGGTTTGAAGTATCACCCGAGCTGCAGCAACGACAGCAACGCCGAGAAGCGTTTCAGCGCCTACTTCGGGGGGCCGTGGGGCCACGACAGCGAGGTGTTCGCGACGCGTCGGATGGCTGAGATGTGGCTCGATGCGCGCCGGTCGGAGGCTGAGCGCGTTGTGAGCGAGAGCGAGGGGCTGCTGTCGAACGCCCGCGGTTTCGGGCTGGCGAACAGTTTGGGGGGAGTGGATCAATTCTCCGGCATTCGGTTCGCGCCGTGGGATGCGCCGGTCGATGAGGTGCGTGTGGTGCGCGAGTCGGCGACGGTGCGCGACGGGGTCTTGCGGGGGTTCGTGCAGAATATGTCGCGGCGCCTGTGGGCTTATGATGTGGCGGTCAGCGCCGATGGTAGGGACTTCGTCTGGCCGTTGTCGCTGCAGCCGGGCGAGGTCGCCCCATTCGAGATGCCCCGATGGGACGGGCCGACGGACACTTCGCTGATCCAGTTCGCGATGGACGCGGACATGTCGTGGCACGCCGATGCGTCGCGTGCTTTCGGCGACGGCAGCCGTCCGGACATGTTGTACGTCGCGCCCTCGACGCAGCGTGTCTTGGCTGACCGCCTGCGCGGCCGTTATCCCGAGGTCACGGCTGATGCCGAGCCGTACTCAGTTTCGGTCGGCGTCTTCAGCTGGGACGGCGTCAGACCGGTTGCACCGGATTCCCACCCGAGCCTGGCCGATGACATAGCGCGCCTGACGGTTGAAGACCTGCGGGCTTACGGTGCTGTGGTCGACAGCCACGGCCGCGTCATCGACGTCGGCCCGGCAAGTGTGCTCGCCGTCGGCACTTGGCTTCCGTCGGAGTTGTGGCCTGTCACCGACGCGGAATCGTACGTTGAAGTGCAGTATCTGCCGCACGAAGACTATGACGTAGCGAGGAGTTCGGTAAGCGTCGCTTTCGACGTGCATGGCCCGTCGATGGATACGGACGGCAACGTGTACGCCGATTCTGACGACGGCACCGGCCCATACTCAACTTGCGTACGACACATCGACCGCGAGATGCTGTGCACAGGCATCTTCCACGGTGGAGTCGTGCTGTGGATTGGAGCGGCGTATCCTGAACGACCGCCGCATTGATGAATGCCGGAACCGCCACGATCACCTTCACACCGCGCCTCGTCCACGACCACCGAGGCATCACCATCCGCATACAAAGCGACAACGGCAACCGCGACCGGCTGCAGTGCGGGCTCAGCGCGAACAAGCTCGCGGCGTTCATGCTGTCGATCGGGTTCCGCGAGGTGCAGGCCGAGTACGCGGTGCGGCCTGATCCGTCGCGGTCCCCGATGGCGCTGTCGCGCCGCGACGTCGGCCGAAGGGGCCGCCACACCGACGCCGAGGGCAGCTTCACCGAGACCGTCGCGCAGTTCCATGCTCGCTGGGCGGGATACGACACGAACCGGCAGATGCACCTCTACTCCGACGACCGCCGGCTCGAAGGGCCAGCGCGGGCGTTCTTCCACCCTGGCGTCGGGCTGTGGCAGCTTGACGACGCCGGCAACCCCGATGACGGGTGGGTGGCGCTCAACCACGGCCAGCGCGCCGACACCGGGCTTGGGAGCGACGGGGTACACGACAGCGACAGCATGGACTCCGGCGGCGAAGCCGTCGCATATCTGCTCGCGAAGAGCTACTGCGAGAACTCTGGCGGGGTCGGCGGGGTCGGAATGAAGATGCGTCAGTGGCATGCGTGCAAGCCCCTCAAGTGCATCGAGGTGTACAACAGGATCTATCTCGACGACAGCGACGACTTGTACGTGACGGTCAGCCAGGACGAGGGTTCCTACAGCACGGCCGGCGGCGTGAGTACGCACAGTTGTCATTGGGCGGTCGGAGGCATCGATGGTCTCGTGCCGGCGCCGTTCGGGTGCTTCTTCTATGACACCAAGCATCCGCAGGGCTGGATCGACGCTGGCATTACGTCCACCACTGCGCGGCCGCCTGATGACGGCGGGCTGGGGTCGAGCCCGCTGGCGTTGCCGTTCGTGGCGTTCAGTGATGATCAGAAACGGTTCGCGGTGTTCCCCGACAAGGTCCTGTATCCGTCCGATGACTCGGTCGACTCGACCCGCTACAAGGCAGCGCCCAAGACCGAGAACGCTCGCGGTGAGGCCAACACGTGGTCCACCGGCGCATACGGCGGTGCAGTGCTGCAGATGCTGGTCTGTGACGAGCCTGCTTGGGTGATCGCCGGCGGTGACAGGTGCGGCTGGGTGAGCGCCGACGATGCCCGCTTCGCTTCGCTGACGGGAGCCCAAGATGGAAGCTGAGGTCAGCATTGGAACGGTTCGGCGGGCTTTGGCGGCACTGTGTCTGGTCGTGCTCATTGTGGGGTGCAGCACCGCGGAGCGGACCCCGGCGACAGTTCAAGCCCCGTCGCCGACGCATCGGTCTGCGGAGGCCAGCACGACGAGCACCACTGCGGGCGTCGCGCCGCGGCCAACAGACATCGACATTCGCCAAGCCGAGGCCGGCGACGCCGGGCCGGGTGTTCCGCCTTTGCCGAGCCGCACCGCGGACTCGTCTGGGCCGTTCGGGCAGCCTGATGTGTGGCAGGGCGCACAAGCTGGTCCGTCGGGCCTGCAGCGTCCGCTGGAGCCGGGCGACCGACCCGGACCGCTGCTGAAGCGGCCGCCCGAATCGGCGCGCAGCCAGGCCGTTCCCCTCGGCGCGACGCTGGGTTTCAAGAGCAGCGATGCCGCGCAACCTGAGCTTCTGGGGGGGATCTGGTTCGCGCCGTGGGAGAGCCCGCTCGACGAAGTCGGGGTGCTGGCCGAGACGGTAAAGGTGCGCGACGGGGTGCTGCGCGGCTTGGTGCGGAACTGGTCACGGCAACTGTGGGCCTACGAGGTGACCGTGTCCGCCGGCGATCACGTGTTCGAGTGGCCGCTGTCGGTTCAGCCCGGCGAGATCGCCCCGTTCGAGCTCCCGGGCTGGGAAGGCCCAGCCGATTCCGACCTGATCCGCATCAGCGTCGACGCGGACATGTCATGGCACACGGACCCGTCTCGGGCATTCGACAGATCGTCCGATCTACACCTGTGGGCGGGCGACTACGCGCATCGCACGCTGGCCGAGGCGGTGCGCGACCGGTACCCGCAGGTCACGAGCGATGTTGCAGCCGACGCGGTGTCGGTCGGCGTGCTCGAGTGGGACGGCGCGCGTCCGCACGCTCCCGACTCGCACCCGAGCCTCCGCGACGACATCGAGAACCTGACAGTCGCGGATCTGCGCGGCTACGGGGCGCTGTTCGACCGCGACGGCCGCATCGTCGACGTCGCGGCGGCGCCCGCGGTGCGGCTCTGGCTCGCGGACGACGACGGCGAAAACAATTACTGGCAGCGGCGGCGCTGGGAGGACGTTCCGAGCCTGCCCCACGGCGACTTCGGCCCGTTCCGTGTGAGCCTCCGCCTCGACGTGCACGCACCGTGGCCCGACCTCGAATGGGACAACTGGCGGCTGCCCCCCAGCAACTACGCCGTGCGGTTGCAGTTCGAGCCGGAGGACGGCGATTGGTGGCGCGAGTACATCGAAGGCGGCTACCTCTTCTGGATCGGCGCTGCGTATCCCCGGCTCCACAGCAGCGTGCGGTGACTGGCTGGTCGAGGACGACGATTCGGGCGCGGATGCGTTGATCGACAGCTATGCGCTGGCTGCGGGCGATTACACGATCGAGGCGGCGACCTACGGTTCGCGGCGCACCGGTTCATATGGCGTCGGGGTGACGGTGCACCTCGACGGGCTCGACGACGCCATCGAGCCTGTGGGGGACCCCGCCACGCTGGTGCCGCTCAGCGACTCGTTCACCGTGGTTCCGCCGGACGCGAGCTGCGCATCAACCCTGGGCACGGTCACTGAGGGCGCTGGGGGTGCTCGCACGCTGGGCGTCACGATGGGCTCGGGCGCTGTCGAGCGGGTGACGGTGACCTGCACGGCCGAGGGGCACCCTTCGGGTGCCGCGACGGTGCTGTGCATCAGCAGCACGGCGAACCAAGGCTCGCCGCTGAGCCGAGCGCAGTATCGGGTGACCCCCGGCACCCTCAACGGGGTCCTGGCATCCGCCGAAGCCGTCTTGGCAGCGCGCAGCGACCGCGACACATGCGGGCTGAGCGTGAACAAGCTGGCTGCGTTCATGCTGTCGATCGGGTATCACGAGATCGGCTCGGGCACCGCTGGCTCGGCGGCGCCGTCGCCGATGACCGTCGGGCGCTGGGACACCTACGCGCTGCAATTGAGAGCCGGGTTTCACAATCGGTACAACTACCTCAACGACGCGGCCGGTTATGAGGACAGCGGCGTGTGGGACGAGCCGCGCCGCGCGTATTTCCATCCCGGGGTGGGCTGGTGGCAGCTCGACGACGCCGGCGGGGCGTGGAGAACCCTCAACCACGGCCAACGAGCCGACACAAGCACCGGGCCCAGAGACGAAGACGGCGATATCGATGACGACGACACAGGCGCGGAAGTGATCGCGGCGAAGCTGGCGGCCGAGTTCTGCGACGAAGGGCTCAACTCGCTGAAGACCTACATGAGCAACACCTGGTTCGCCTGCCGTCCGAGTCTGTGCTTCACCATGCACGAGAGGATCCTGCTCACCCATACGGGCGGCAGCGACGATCTGCATGTCACGATCGCGCACAACGCCGGCGAGTACAGCACCGACGGCGGCGTGAGCGCGCATCGCTGCCGTTGGCACGACGCGTGGACCCCTGTGTTCGACTGCTTCGTCTATGACACCGAGCGTCCTGAGGGCAACGCGGCGGACTCGCACAAGTGGGGCTATGACACCGACCGGAGCCCGCTCGCGGCGCCGTTCGTGGCGTTCACTTATGACGAGAAGCGCATGGCGGTGTTCCCCGGTCCGGTCATGACTGCGCTCAAGCCCGCCGGCCACACGACAACCGGTTCGTTCGCGACGTGGATCAAGGCGGTCCCCGAAGGAGCGGACGTGCGCGACGAGGAGAAAGCAGGGCCGGGGCTGTGGTCCAGCGGCGACTATGACCGGCTGGGGACCCCCGCGAACGAGATCGACGACTCGGTGCTCCAGATCGAGATCTGCGACGACTCCGGCTGGGTGCTCGCCGACGGCGACAGCCGATCGTGTGAGTGGCTGAGCGCGAACGGCACGAGCCTCGCTGAGAGGCTGGGCTTCGATGGGTCCTGAACGCCATCGGGCGCGGCGCCGATCAGCGTCGGCGGTCGTGATGTGCATGGCGCTGCTCGCAGCCGCGTGCACCGGTGACCCTCCGACCCGGTCTCGGCCCGAGCCGCCCCAGCCGACACGGGCCCCGGCCGCGACAGCTCCTGTCGGCGCGGCCCCAGCGGACAGCGACCCGAATGCGTCGCCGCCCGACACAACAGAACCCGCAGGCGGCTCGCCAGCGCCATCGCCTGCGATGCCGAGCCGCGCCGCTGACGCGTCGGGACCGTTCGGCGACGCGGACTTGTGGATCGGCGCTGGGCGGCCCGCTTCCGGACTGCAGCGCTCTATAGGAGCCGGCGACCTGCCGGGGCCGCTTTGGGCCCGTCGGGGTACGTCTGGGAACAGGTCTTGGTATCGGCAGTCGTGGGCGCGGATCTTCGACCGCTGCTGGGAACTCGATGAGCACGGCAACGTCGCCGGCGGCGACTACCACTCTCTTGAGTACGTGTTCGGCGAGCGCGCCGACCGCAAGTATCGCCCTGCCTGCCCTGACACAAGCCGCTCCGACAGCAGGTTCAGTGTCCATTTCAGAGGGCCGTGGAGCGACAATGAGAGCGATGCGTTCCCCACACGCGAGCAGGCCCAGGTGTGGGTCGACGAGCGCTGGGCTGAAGCCGAGCGCGCCGAGCGCGAGAGCACGGGTTTGCCGCGAAATGTGGATGGGTTCGGGTTTGTGAACAGTTTGGGGCTTGGCCAGGGCGAGCCGTTCGGGATCGGGTTCGCGCCGGTCGATGCGCCGGTCGATGAGGTGCGGGTGCTGTCTGGGACGGTTGCGGTGTCGGGCGGTGTGCTGCGCGGGCTGGTGCGGAACTGGTCGCGGCGCTTGTGGGCCTACGGGGTGACCGTGGCTGCCGGGGAGCATGTGTTCGAGTGGCCGTTGTCGGTTCAGCCAGGCGAGGTCGCTCCGTTCGAGATCGGCGGCTGGGACGGCCCGACTGATGCCGGGCTGATCGACATCGACGTCACGGCAGAGTTGTCCTGGCATGCGGACCCGTCGCGGGCATGGGAGCTCGCTTCCGGGTACCCGCGTGTGCTGCGGGTCGGCGAGCTCACGCGCCGGGGGCTGCCTGACTCGGTGCGGGACCGCTATGTGCATGTCACCGGCGATGTCGCGGCGGGATCGGTGTCGCTCGGGTCGGTGGAGGTGCTGTCGGTTCCGTTACGAGGTGCGACTTCGCACTTGAGCCTGCGCGATGTCTACGATGACTTCGCGGTCGCGGATCTGCGAGGTTATGGCGCCCTATTTGACAGCCACGGCCGCGTCGTCGATGTTGGGCCGGCACCGACGGTGGGCGTGACCTCCTACGACGGCAGGGGCGTGGCCGAGCGGTTCGAGGAGGTGACCCGCTTGCCGCATCCGCTGGCGGAGCCTCGTCATGGATCCCCTATTGCTGCGTTTGTGGCTGTGCTGTTCGACATCCACGCGGACTTGGCCAGGGACGGCTACGAGTTCGGCGAGCCCGGCGGGACCTACTGGGACACCGTTCGCTTTGACGACGAGTTCGTCGTGATCGGCGACCGGCGCTTTCCCCGCGAAGGCACCCTGCACGGCGGGTTCATACTGTGGACGGGTGCTGCGCACCCTCAGCTTGATGACGGCGTGCAGTGATTCTGTGGTCGAGGACGACGATACGGGCACGGACGCGGACGCGTTGTCGGACGCATTGCCGCTCGCGGCGGGCGACTATGCGATCGAGGCGTCCACGGCGGCGCCGCGCCAGACCGGCAGCTTCACCCTCACGGCCACCGTCGCGGGCGCCCCGCCGCCGTCGGGTGTGAACATCAGCGGCTTCGCGGACGCCGACGCGACGCCCGCCCCGGGCGGCTCACAGCCACGGTCACCGACGACATCGAGCTGTCCCCGACTGATGCGATCTGCTCGGCGGGGCCTTCGAGAGCGACGGTGTCGCCTGAACGCGACGCCGCGACCCGCACCGTGTCCATGGATGTGCCTGCGGGCACGTCAGTGACCGTGACCGCGGAGTGCTCACAGGACGCCGACACCGCAACCTCACGCGCGCTGTTCACCGCGGACGCGGCACCACCGCCGCCGGTTGATGCGGAGATCAGCGGTCTCGACGACGACACCGCCACACCCCAGCCCAATGCGTCCTCAGTGGACATCGCAGACATGTTCAGCGTCGCCCCCGCACCCACAGACATAACGACCCCGCCGACGACCACCACACCGACCCCGCCGACCACCACCACACCGACCGCGAACAGCGACGACTGCGACACACCCCTGGGCGCACTCACCGCAGCCACCCCGCCGACAACGGGCACCCTCGCCGCCACGGACGGCTGCACCTCGACCCGCCACCCCCGAAAGACCGCCACCAGCACCTATCAGGCCCGCCGGCACACCTTCACCCTCAACAGCCCGGGCTGGGTCACCATCACCCTCGAGTCAGCAGCGACGAACACCCAGCGCATCGACACCTACCTGGTACTCCTGCGAGGCCACACACCCGACGGCACCGGCACCTACATCACCCACAACGACGACGCCCAAAACGCCGCCAGCCACGGCCTGCACTGGCGCGACAGCCGCCTGGTCGACGTGTTCCTCCGACCCGGCCACTACACCATCGAGGCCACCACCTACCACGCCCACAGCACCACCAACCCCGCCCGCACCACCGGCGACTACGACCTGACCGTCGAAGCGACCCTCACCGGCCTGCAAGCCAGCTACGACGCAGTCGTCGATGAGACGCTTGCTATCGGGTTCGAGACCGGTGACTACGTGGCGAGGGTGCAGTCGATTTCGCCGCCGACCCTGGACTGGTCGACGGGGCGTACCGGTAGCCGCAGCAGCCTCGCGGTGACCGCGGACATGGCTGACACGCATCGGGTCGTGCTGACCCTCGCCAAGCCATCGCCGACAGCCGCGAGCCAGGCGCGCAGCGCATCGTCGACGAGTTCAACGATGTCGACGGTGGAGTTCGATGTCGCCGCGGCGTGCGGCACCGGTCTGGCAGCCAGCGACCGCAACGGCCATCTGTGCGTACGCGCCGCAGCACAGGCTTCCACGACGAACTACCCCGAGGACCGCGTTACCGAGACAGGCCGGGGTCGCAAGTATCCCGTCACGCTGGGCACCCTGTGGGGAGTGAAGAAAGTCGCCAAAGACGCACGCGACGCCTACATGAACCCCTCCCCGGGGACCACCCGCGCCTGCACACCCACGGCCAACCGAATCGCCGCCATCATGCTGTCGATACCGCTGTGGGAAGTGCCTCGCTCGTGGTGGATAGACGACAACAACGACGGCCAGCAACAGGACGATGAGTTCTATGTGCAGCGCGACCCCGGCCGCTCCCCGATGGCAGTATCACGCAAGGATCTGAGTACTGCGCTGCACTCGAACAACAGCACAAGCCCTCCTGACCGTGCGTTCTGGCACCCCGGCGTCGGGCTCTGGCAGCTTGACGACACTTGGGCGAATCCAGTCACAGACGAATGGCGAACCCGACATTTGAGTCACGGCGACCGTGCCGAAATCGGAGTTGGCGGCCAGGTGGTTGCCGAGTACTTGGCCGAAGCGCTTTGCACCGTTAGTGAGGGTGGCATGGAGTCGGCCATCAACTCAGCGCTCCAACCGTGGCTGGCGTGCCAATCGAACTCTTCGCGGACCTGTTACCGGCTGTCGTATCTGAAGTTGTGGGTGAAGCGCACCGACGACCTGCACGTCACCTCCTACAGCACCGAGTTCCGCGCCTATAACGGCACACACTCCGGCGGTGCACCCGTTGTGCGCGACCACCGCAACGAATTCAGCACCAGCGGAGGCCTCTCGAGGCTCAAGTGCCGCTGGGGCAGCGGCGGCGTGGACTTCGACTGCTGGTTCTATGACACTGACAATGAGGAGGGCTGGATGCAAGACGACAACGTGTCCGGCATCACAGGCGACCTCAGCCCCTTGGCCGCACCATTCATGTCTTTCACCCACGACAACGGGAACGGGGACAAGAGATTCGCCGTGTTTCCCGAGTCATTCCTCGGGACCCAGACCACGCTGATCAAGGCAGTTCCTGTCGAGACCAACGTTCGAGATACCTCCGCTTCTTCGTGGACACCGGGCCGATTCGGCCGACTCGTGTTGCAGGTGGAGATTTGCCGAGTGGTCGCTGTGGAGGCTGGCAGCGTGTGCGAATGGGTCAGCACCACGCTCAACAGCGGACCCCGTACCTTCGCCCAGAAGATCCGCGATGCCGGCCACTGAACGGCAGAACACTCGATTGGTGGTGACCCCTTGTGACGGGCATCGACGGCGCGTGTCGTCTTGCATCGTGCTGGTGGCGGGTGCAATGTTCGCTGGTGGCTGCGCAGGCAGTAGTTCACTCCCGCAGACTGCTTCGTCGTTATCGGTGCCAGTGGTACAGGAACGCGTTGAGCAGTCCGGTCTTGGAGCCAACGGCCGCCGGGAGCTTCTGACCGAGGCGAGAGTCGGGAACGAGCCTGTGCTGAGTCGGATGAGTGTTGGGCGCACGGCTGAGTCTGTGCCGTTCGGCATAGCAGACGTGATAAACGGCCCGGCGGGTGTCCGGTTGCGGGTTCCGCTGAGTGCCTACGACCCGTCCGGGCCGTTGCACGGTGCCCGGCAGGAGACTGTTGTCGGCACATCAGAGGTCTACGACTTGTGCGTTGACGCCGAAGCGTTCGAGGCGATCACTGGACAGGCGTATCGGGCAGGGGACCTGTTTCCTCAGAACACCTATGCCGAGCTGCGGTTCGACCGTCTTCGGATGGGCTGCGACGGCGAACCGGTCGAACCTGGGCGCAGCGAGCCTCGCTGGGCGCTGCGTACGAACGACCGAGGGGGCAGCGTCCGATTTCATTCCCGTGAGGAAGCCCTCGAATATCGGGAAGAGCGGTTCGCGTCGCATCAAGTGAAGTTCGGAAACACAATCGACGCCCATGCATACGGCGTCGACCCCAACGGCACCGGCTTTCAACCGCTAATAGAGTTTGCGGACCGCGACGCTCCAATGGACGATGTACGTGTGCTGCCTGACACGGTTGCAGTGAACCATGGTGTGCTGCGAGGGTTGATGCGAAACTGGTCGCGCGCGCAGTGGGCGTACGGCGTGACCGTACACGCTGAGGGCCGCAGCTGGTCATGGCCGCTGTCCATTCAGCCCGGCGAACTGGCACCATTTGAGATCGAAGACTGGAGCGGCTCGGACTATCCCGCATTTACCGTGACAGCGGAGATGGCTCCCGAGGCGGATCTCTCCCGCAACTGGGGTATCAGCGGTGTCAACGGCACTCTCTATGGCAACGCGAACTCACCTGAGCTGAGCCACTACCCCGAACGCGTCCTCGACATATTGCCGAAAGACGGTCGGCACGAACTGTGGCTCTCCTTTGCGGAACTGGGCGGGGCATTGTCCCATCCCAGCATTCCCGGCCGCGACAGCGGCTACCAGCCCGGCATTGACGATCTTCGGGCCTATGTCGCCTTTGTCGAATACCGCCTCAATCAGCAGGGTGAACCAGTGCTGGCCGACGGTCGTCGCCCCGTGACCGTGTCCGAAGTGGAACGATTGACCCTCTTCGGAGCGCTCGCGCACGGCGGCACCGCTGAGGTGGACAGGTATCCATTGGCGCGCATGCGAAATGATTGGCTCGACGACAGTGTCTGGGTCCTTTTCGTGGATTCCGACCGCCAGCGAGGCGGCTGGCTCATGTGGATGGGCGGGGCCCACCCGCAGTGAGGACGCGTTACGCGGTCAGTGTCAAGCCGAGCCGCGGGTCCCATACGTTCGCGTGGAAGCTCCCTGATGCGGAGTGACAGCGGCATTGAGCGTGTGAATTGCGGCGTCCGTCTGCTGAGATTTCGCAGGGTGCTCGGTCGTGCGGCGGCGGTTTGTGCGCTCAGCGTTGGATGCACGGGCCAAGACGGGGCGGATTCCCGTCTGGCCGCGGCCGTTGGGGTTCCTCACGAGTCTGCTGTGACGGTGCCACCGTCGGAGTCGATCCCAGGTGCAGCGGCTGAGTCGGTCGGCGACCACCTCGGTCTTGCGATGTCGGAATCTGGGCAGGCGCCGATGCGCACTGCGGTGGATGCTGTCCCGTTCGGTGCTGCCGATCTCTTCGCGTCTGTCGCTGTTCGCCGGGGCCGGTTGCCGCTGGAATCACGCGATGTTGAGGGCCCGTTCAGGGGGAGCGGCCTTGAGCATGTGCTGCACGAGTCCGGCGTGTTCGATCTCTGCGACGATGCCGAGGCGTTCGAGGCGATCACGGGGCAGATCTATCGGGCAGGGGACCTGTTTCCCCAGAACACCTATCCGCAGTTGATCTTCGATCGTCGCCGGATGGGCTGCGATGGCGACCCGGTCGACCCACAGCGTCTAAAGCCGCGGTGGGCGTTGAGGACCAATGACCGGGGCGACACCATCAGGTTCGCAGCCCGCGACGATGCGATTTCCTACCAGCGGGAGCGTATTGCGAAGCACCGCGAGCGTTACGAGAACACCGTTGAAACACCCCCGTTCGGACTGCACGGCGGCGTGCCGACTGAGGTGCTGATCCGTTTCGCTGATATCGATGAGGTGCGGCTGCTTGAGGGCTCGGTGACTGTGGTGGATGGGGTGCTGCGCGGCATGGTGCGCAACTGGTCCCGCGAGCTGTGGGCGTACGACGTGACGGTGACAGCAGATGGGCGCACCTTCGAGTGGCCGTTGTCGGTCCAGCCCGGCGAGATGGCACCGTTCGAGATCGAGGACTGGGAAGGCGATGCGGATGCGAGCAGCGGGGTCGATGTCGCCGCTCGGATGGCTCTCGAGGCGGATCTGTCCCGCTCGTTCGTGTTCTTCTTCGGGCGGTCCTGGTGGGGCAACGCCCACGATGTGCCCTATGACTACCCGCAGCAGATCCGTGAGGCGCTTCCGCAGGACGGCATCCATGAGTTGTACCTGTCCTTTGCGCAATTCGCCGAGCCGGCTTCGCACCCGTGGACCGCTGATCCCCATGCGCTCGCGGGGTGGCAGACCGGCGACTTCTACGAGAGTCTGATCAGCCAAGTCCGCTTCGACGACCTGCGCGCATATCTGGCATTGTTCACCTACTCTTTCCCTGCTGCAGGCGTGGACCTTTCCGTGCCAGTCGTCTACGAACTGAGGCCGCTCGACATCCTCGCGCCGCTGAACACAGCCCACCTGGGGTCCCAGAGCGCGGCGGTCGACAGGTGGCCTGTCTCGCGCATCGATCTTGACTGGCAGAGCCCCGCAGACCCAAGGCTGCACATGGTGTCCCACGTGCCGAATCCCGATGATGACCCCGAGATCGTCGCGCAGCTCGGCATCGGCGAGAGCGAATTGGGTGAGGGCCGCGTCAGGTTTGCCGTCTGGATCGGCGCAGCACCCTACGTTGGCAACGGCGAATAGTGCGGTCCTCAGCACGTAGATCTCTGGTGATGTGGTGCTGAGTTCGATGCCCATTCCGGGCCGGTGTCGGGGCTGACCGCGTCGGCGACGAAGTCCGGCACCATGGCGTCGTTGTCGGTGACGCCGTCGCGCACGGGGAGCTTGAGGGTCACACTGTCGTTCAGTCGTACCTCGGGCGCGTCGGGCAGCAGCACGCGGTCGACACGATCCGCCACGGCGCGATGAGCATGTCGCGCAAGGACACCCACGCGAATCTCTACCCGCCGGGGCGCACGCCGACGCGTGCGTCCCGGCATCCCGGGGTCGGCTACTGGCAGCTCGACAATTGGCCCGCTGCGCTCTCGCTGAACCACTATCAGCGTGCCGATGTGTACGAAGGCGGCCGCGAGGTCGCCGATGTGCTGCGCGACGCCTACTGCAAGCCGACCAGATTCAACGCCGGCACGACCGGAGGATTTGCACGCGCTGAGCGGATCGCCTCGTTGAAGTTCCAGCTTGACGGTCGGGCGGTGCGCCAGAGCGGAGACCCGCGGCCTGGCGGTTGGCGGGCGTGCAAGGGAGCGACGACGGGGCGTGATCTGTGCTGGGAGACAGCCGAGCTGATCTACATCGGCGACGCCGACATCGAGGGCACGATCGGCACGAACGCGAAGAGTCCGCTGGCCGTGCCGTTCATGTCGCTCACCCACTCCAGCAAGAGGTTCGCGGTGTTCCCTCAGTCGTTCACCGGCGGCGTTAGTTCTCCCACCGGTTCCAATCTGATTCCGCGAGCGATGGCAACCCGTTGCGAATGCGTTCGCCGAGCATCGACCGCGACATCCCCTGAGCGCTCACAGGTTGACCACAAACGCACGCAGGGGAGCACTTCGGTCCTCATATTCCTCGGGTGTGGCGATGATGACCGTCCGTTTCCATCCGTAACGGAACTGCGGCAACGACCGCTTCAGGTGCCAGAGGCGTTGGTTCGGGTGCAGCTTCAGTTGGAGCGCGAAACCGCCGGCTGGGAAGTGCTCGACTGGTCCTTTAGGCAGGCCGGCTCGCCTCGGGCCTCAGGAGAACCTTGGGAGGAATGAGGCGCTGGAACAACCGCCAGATGATGCGAACCTTGCGGGGCTCGTCGTCTAGCACCCGGCCGATGTGTTGCCGCTTGACCATCAGCGATGCCAGCGGCACCAGCAGTGCCAAGGCAAGTCCGAGTGTCGATTCGGGAAGGAAAGACATTGCGCCTCCGCAATTCAGGCGGTTGCCAGCAGCCGCCTGCGAATTGAGCCTCTAGAGCCGGTACGTTGTCGATGGTGATCGGAGTCCTTCGCTCGCGTCGGCGGTGCGGTGAGGCGGGGTTGACGACACAGGAGTGGCTGCTGGTGACCGCGGGCGTTGCGGCGTTTGTGGCGCTGGCTGTTGTGGCGGTGCAGACGGTCGTGCGCGATGTGGGCATCGAGGCGAACCGGCACCGTGCGCGCTTTCGTGCCGCGGAGATTGCGGCAGATACCTTGACTCGTGAGTGGCGGTCGCATCGCCCCGCCGACCAGTTCGAGACCGACCAGCTCAATCGCCGCTATGGAGCGCGCTGCGACCGCATCGGGATCACCTATGCAGATTCCGAAGCCTTGCCGCGCTGGTCGCCGGGCATCCTCGAAGCGGGTGGCGGTTGGCACGCGGTGCACAAGTTTCCCGTCTGCTACGTGCGTGATGTCCGTGGCGAGCGGGAGCGTTTCGGGGAATTCACGCCCGACTACTGACACCGTCACGCCGAGGCCGATGGGCGCGGCTTCTTGATTGTCACGGGCTGGTGTTACGCGTGCAGATCACTTGGGGCTTCGTTGCGGTGGCAACACCCGGGTCGGCGCTGTTGAGTTCCGTGGGGTCCGGCTGAGCGTCAACCGCCTTGCCCGTCGGGCGCTTGAATGTCGCTGTGACGTCGAGGTTGGTGTCGCTGTAGAGGATTTCGAGCCGTTCGCAGCGGGCCGCGAAGTACAGCTCCCATTTCTGCCACGTGTTGAAACGCGCGTCGCTGGGCTGCGCCGTCTGCGCTTCGCGGATGACCGTGTCGGCCGCAACGTTCGCGGCAGTCTCGCGGGCGCTGCTGCCGCCGAGCTGTTCGGCTGTGTCGTCGACGACGTTCTGGACGAGCACCACGGCGAGCGCGGCGAGGCCGGCGACAGCGGCCACGATCAGAAGCCATTCGAGCGTGGTGAGACCTCGTTCATCCTGCGTGGCAGACCCAGGGACCATCTCGTCGGGAACGTGATGGACATCGGTTACGGCATCGGTGGTTGTCGACATGGCGGCTGGCCTCATCCGTGCGATAGGTGCATGACTCTCATGCAGTACATCTAAGTATCTCATGATCGCGCGTTCAGCCTTCAGCCGGTGGGACCCGCGGTCCACAGGTGCCATCCGACAACAGCGGCCGTGCCGATGCTGAGAGCCGGTGCCCAGCGGATGTGTGCGTCGCGCCCGCGGCGCAGGGCCGAGACGGCGGCTGCGGGCCACGCAGCGAGCGCCCCGCCGAGCAGGGCCCACCATGGCCAAGCCGGTCCCCACCAGCCGGCGAGCATGCTGTTGACGATGATGAGACGCACATCGCCGTAGCCGAGCTTGCCGGGCCAGCGGCGATAGGCGGCCTCGAGCAGCGCAGCGACGCCGGCCGTGCCGGCCAGTGTCCACAGATATCGCGCAAGGTCGCCCATCGATACGGCCGCGACGACCAGCAGCAGCGCGATGGTGCTGCCTGCGATCCAGCATGCGCGCCGGGGGATGATCGCTTTGCGCAGATCAGTCCAGGCCGAGTACACGGCGAGCGCTGTCCAGGTTGCCACCGCGGCCCAGACGAGTGCAGCGCCCTTCATGGGGTCTGTTGAGGTTCGCAGTCGCCGGTTTCGCAGGTGTCATCTCCCACAGATGTGTCGGCGGTCTTGTCTCGCGCTGCGACGCTGCCCACGACCACGTGAGCGGCGCGTCCGTGCACAGTCACGGTCGGAAACAGGCCTCTCATGGGCGCGACTGCCCCGTCGGTCTCGCAGGTCAGGTGCACGTCGACGACTCTTGCTGGGCGAATCAGATCGGTCGATCCCGCAACCGGCAGGTCGGTGCTCACCTCGGTCACGAAGCCGCTGCTGCTGGCGGGTTGGGGCCCTCGGAGGCACAGGTGGTCGAGGCCGGGCCGCGATGAGAGCACGGCTTCGGCCATGAGTTCGCGGCGCACCGCAGCAGGCATCAGGTGCGGCGAGCCGGGGTCGTCTTCGCAGCACAGTGCGGCCGCTACCGCTGCCTCCTCCGCCGCAAGATCGGCGATCAGCCCAGCTCGTGCGGCGCGACCGGACCACAGCACGAGCAGCACCAGCAGAGCCAGCAGGGGAGTGAGTGCCATGAGCTCCAGCGACGCTGTGGCACCTGACTCATTGCGACCGTTGCGTCGGCGGGTCGGATCGGCCCGGCCGCGGCCTGGTTCCCGGCGCCGCTGCCGCTGCTGGCGTGCGCGTCGTGCGGCCGGCATCACTCAGCCACCGAAAGCTGCCCGAGTCGGCACCGACTCGGCGAATTCTCTGGCGTCGGGCCGTCCGGCCTGCCATGCCGGCCGACCGTCAGGCGCCATCAGCTCCAGTCGGGTGCCGCACTCGTGCATGCCTGCGTCGCCGGCAGGGGTGTGGGGAATCTCGTAGGTGAGCCGTCCGATGGCTTCAGATGCCATGGGCAGCCCGCTGGGCCACACCTGCGCGGCGGCCCAGCTGGCCTGGTTCCAGTCGGCGACAAGCCCGACTCGTACCGCGTCGGCTACCGCGGTGCGCCCGCCGTCATGGCAGGGCAGCGTCCATCCGTCGGAGTCCGGGCCCGCATCGGCGTAGGGAGTGCTGTAGAAGCCGCGCAGCGAGGCACCGTCGAATCCCAGCCGCCCCAAGTCTTCCAGCAGTGCGGTGCTCAGGGTCTCGCAGGGCTGCAGCAGATGGGCCACCGGTTCGGGACTGTCCGAGTCACTCTCGGGACTGTCCATGTCGCTCCCGGCGTCGCCCATGTCGCTCTCGGCGTCGCCCATGTCGCTCTCGGCGTCGCCCATGTCGCTCCCGGCGTCGCCCATGTCGCTCCTCGGCGGGTCTGCAACAGGCACGAGGCAGTCGGGGAAGAACGGGTTGAGAGGGCCTTGGTTCGGGCCCGAAGCACTGTGCACGGCGGCTGCGAGCGCAGCCAGGTCCTCGGCCGAACTGTCCAACGACGATTCGGCGGCAAGCCGCTGGGGCACCGCCATGGCCACGACGGCAGCGAATGTGCATACCGGCACCATGAGGACGACGAGCAGGCTGACGGCCCCGCCGAACTCGTCGCTCCTGGCCTGAACTGCTGTCATCATGTGAGGCCTGTGCATGCAGTCGGTGAACAGGGTCGGCCCATGGCTCGGCTGGTCAGGCACACGTCGGGCTTGCGCGGGTCGGCGCCTCGTGACCAGCGCGGCGAAGTCCTGCCGTTCTTGATCCTGTGGCCGCCGCTGGTTGTGCTGGTGCTCATCTTGGTGGTGCACGCGTTCATCGTCACCGGTGCCCGGGCCGAGGCCGAAGCCGCTGCATCGGCGGGGCTGCGTGCCGCGTGGAGGTCTGTCGGGGCCGCAGGATTGGCGTACGGCCAGGACGGCAGCGAGCACACCGGAAGCGACCCGAACCCTCGTGTTGCCGAGATGACCGATGCCGTCGCCGACGCTGTTGCTCGTACTGCTGCGCCGGGCCAGGGCTGGCGCTGGTGGACGCCCGGCGCCGCGACAGTTCGCAGCGACTGGTGCCACAGCGGTGCCGCGTCGGGTCTCCGACCGGCGGCGACCGAGTCGGGGTGGATTCGTGTCGAGGTCTCGGGGGAGGTGTTCGGACCGTTCAGCGCGCTGTGGCCGGGGCGGCTGGATCGGGTGCACGCTGCGGCTGCCGGCCCGGCTGCGCTGACACCGCCGACGGGCGGGAACCCAGGCGCGGAACTGCCCACAGTGCCGACGCGGATGCCGATCTGCTGATCGAAGAACGTCACGGCCTTGGACTGCCGCTCGGCCGAGCTGCGCCCGTTCATCTCGGCTTGTGCCCGATCTCGCATGTCCACAGCGGGGCAGCGACAGCGGTCGTTTCGGTCGCGATGTCACCGGTCGGAGGCTCCGCAGCGCCGGACGTGACGGGAACGGTCGGGGGTGTGGTGAGCGCAGTTGGGTCAGGCGCGTGCGCAGTGCCCGGCACAGTTGCCCACACCGATCGGCGCACGACGTCGCCGAACGTCGTCTGCAGTTCCTCGCAGCGCCGTTCGAGACGCTTCATCATCTCGGGATCGGGTGTGAGCCCGGCCTCGTCGACAAGCGCGGCAGCCTGCGACGCGAGCTCTGCGGCGGCGACATCGGCTTCGATGAGCCGTGTGGCGGGGTCCACGAGCGTCTCGCTGGCGTCGTCAAGCACTCGTTGGACCGCAACCGTCATCACCGCTGCGAAACCGCCGACGGCGGCAATGATCAGCAGCCATTCCAGCGAAGCGAGTCCGCTGCTGGACGATGACCGTGATCGCGTCGCGCGGTGCAAGCGATGCGAGGACCGCGTTGGGCGCATGGCACCGCTGCTGGGCATCGCTCAGGGAGCGCCGGCAATGATGCCGCCGGTCAGCGACACGAACGGCGGGTAGACGAGAATCGCCGCGAGCGCGAGCGCCACTCCGGTCGCGGGCAGCACGATGACTTGATTGCGCCGCTCGGCACGTTCGCGTTCTCGCTGCATCGTGTCGCGCCACAGCGTGTCGGCCGCGACCAGGACCGCGTCGGAGACCTGCGTCCCGCGTTGCGCGGCCAGCCCGAATGCTGCGACGGCGGGCGCCAGGTTGTGCAGTCCGTAGCGTTCGACTAGGTCTACGAGGCCTTCCCACGCGGGGCGGCGTGCGTGCTGGGCTGCCAGCAGGTGCCGGTGCAGCAGGCGCCACGTGGGACGGCTGCCTGCGCGGGCGGCGGCGAGCATCGCCGCGGCGGGCTCGACCCCTGCGGTGACCTGCTGCGCGACCAGCACGATCCATTGGCGGATGACCTGGTCGAGCTCGGCGCGTGTCTTGCGTGCGGTGTCGCGCACGCCTTGGCGCGGCAGGAGCCAGCCCACAAACCCGAGCAGCGCAGCGAGACCCACGGCGCCGAACGCGGTGTCGGCCCACAGCCGCGACATCGCTGCGCCGACGGCGAGGCCTCCCACCAGGCCGGCGGCGCGCTGCACGGCGTAGGGCCGGGGCCGGACCCCGGCAAGACGCAGCTGCTGTGCTGCGGCCTCGCCGGGCTCGGGCAGCAGCCGCGCGGCCGCATTGGCCGCAACCCGAGGCCCCGGCACGCGCCGGCCGGCGATCGCTGCGGCCACCAGCACGATGCCGACACTGAACACGGCCGCGGCGGCAACCGCCACGCCGCTCACAGCGGCTCCTTGGCCCCACGGCGCCGCCGCAGCGGGGCGAGCACCGAGGGATCCACGCGGACGACGGAGTGGTACACCAAGAACCCCGTGGCGCCCAGCAGCACGAACGCGATCATGGTCAGCACGAGCTGGCCGGTGGGGGTGCGGTACGGCGCGAAGTACGAGGCGTTGTTGCGGTACATCAGCGTCACCACGCCGCCGGCAAGTCCGAGCAGCGCGATCGTCTGGGTCCACAGCTGCACCACGGCCTCGGTTCGTGCCCGGTGGAGGCTGACGACGTCGCCCATGCGATTGCACAGTCCCAGCAGGGGTTCGGTCAACGCTCCTCCCGAAGCTGCGGCCATCCGCAACCCCACGGCGACTTCGGGCTCCCACACGTCTCCGGCGGCGGCCAGCTCGTCGAGCGCCGCGTCGATCCCGTGCAGCTCAGCGGTCGAGGCCACCCGGCCGACGATGTGGGCGATCTCGCTGGGCGCGTGCTCGGTGCTGCCTCTCAGCGAATCGGTGAGCCCGGCGCCCGAACGGGTCAGCTCGGCGAGCTGTCGAGTCCACAGCTGCCACGCCAAGGCCTCACGGGTCTGTCTGCGCCGTCGACGGGGTGCCATCACGAACGGAGGCAGCAACGCCCCCAAGCCCCCCAGCAGCGCTGCCATTCCCCACAGGCCGGTCGCTGCGTAGCCCACCGCAGTGCCGCCGACGACCGCGATCGCCTGCACTGCTGCCTGGCCTGACAGGCCGCGTTGCCGCCGCGGGAGTGCGGAGGCGGCGCCTACAGCAAGAACGGCGGCAGCCTCGGTGCGGCGGCGAGGCACCAGGCCGGCGATCGCTGCGACAACTGCAGCGAATCCCACCGAGAAGGTGAGTGCGAACCCCAGCGGCCAGTGCATCGTCGCTCAGTCCCCAGCCGGCCAGCCCGAGGTGTCCAGCCCGCCTTCGGAAAGCCGTTCGATGACCTCAGGGTTGCGAGGCCGCCCTCGCAGTTCCAGCGGGCCGCTTCGCTGGCGGCGGCCGAAGATGTCATGGACCTCGAAACGGTCCTCGGGCGATCCTGTGACCTCCGAGATCGTCCGCACGCCCCGAAAGCCGGTGCGGGGGTCGCTGTGCATGTGGACGACGAGGTGGATGACCTCAGCGGCTTCTTGGATCAGCGCGGACTGCGCGCCGGCGAGCCCCGCCGCCAAGCAGTAGCGCACGAGCCGGCTCAGTGCCTGTCGCGACGACGACGCGTGGATGGTCGCCATGGAGCCGTCCGAGCCGGTGCCGCACGCGGACAGGAATGTGGCCGCTTCAGGCCCCCGCAATTCGCCGACGATGACCCGGTCCGCCCCCGAACGCAGCGAACGCTTCGCGAGTTCCTCCATGGTGATCTCGCCCTCGCCGTCGCTGTTCGCCTCCCGCGTCTCCACGGCGAAGGTGAACGGGTGCGATTCGTCCAAGAACAGCTCGAAGGTCTGCTCAAGGGTGCAGACGATCTCGTTCGGTCCGACCTCGCCGAGCAGGGCGCGCAGCAGCGTCGTCTTGCCCGACCCGAGCGCCCCGCACACCAGCACGTTCGCCGGCGCCGGCGGTCGGACCGCGGCGCGCAGGAACTCGCTGGCTTGCTCGGACACCGATTCGTTGCGGACCAGGTCGTCGAGCCGGATCAGGCGGTGGCGGTGGCAGCGGACCGTCAGATACGGGGTGCCGCACACCGCCATTGCGGCGAAAATTCGCTCCCCGGTGCGCAGCCGCAGGTCCAGCAGCGGGGCGGCGTGGTCGAAGCGGCGGCCGGTCTGCCCGTGGGTGGTCGCAAGGTGCGAGATGAAGCGGATCATCTCGTCCTCGCTGTCGAACAGCGGTTCGGCAATGCGTTCGAGCCGGCCTCCGCTGAGGCCCAGCACAGCCCGACGCGGCCCGAACGCGTAGAGGTTCTCCACCTCGGGCCGTCGCAGGAATTCCTCGATGGGGCCGGTCCCGAGCTGTGCTTCGAGCAGCGCGTCGAGCCACGCCAGGTCGTCGTCGGTGAGTCCTTCGCCGTGCTCGTCAAGCGAGCGGGCCTCGCGGGCACGGATGGTGTCGCGGGCGAGCCGGCGGCACGCATCTGCGACTTCGTCGAGTTCGCCCTCAGAGCCCAGGCGAAGCTCTTGCACGTCTGGGAGCAGTGCGTCCCAGATTTCCTCACGCAGCGTCATGGCCTCTCTTCTTTCGGCGAAGCGAACGCGAGGGCGGCGCCGGCGGGCGGCCCAGCCGCGGCGAGGACAGAACCGTCTCGGCCGGCGGCTCGGTGAGGCCCGCGGCGATCTTGTCGATGGCGGCGAGCACTCGGCGGTCCCCCAGACGCGCACGCCCGCCCAGCAGCGCCGAGTCGCGGACCTGCCCGAGCCGACCCACGACCGCGATGCCCGTCTCGGCGTCGATGATGGCGTCGCTGATCCCGGCTTGTCCTTCGATGATCAGTCGTGCATTCGAGCGCTGCCAGCCTCCCGCCGCATACTTGTCGGCCGCCTGCCTGAGCGCCATCAGCTGCGATGCGTCGCTCACTTGGGATGCGATGGCCGTGACTGATGCGCGCTCGAGGAGCTCGACATGAATCTCGTCGGGCAGCCCCGGCAGCGATACGACCACCCAGCGGTGTGCCCGAAGCGCTGCCAACTCGCCTGCGTGATCGGCCAGCCAGCGCGCCGAGCGACGTGCGCCCGAGGGATGCGTGGGAGCGAACAGCGCCCACAGCGACCCGCCCCCCACTTCAAGGGTCCAGCAGTGCTCGCGCAATGAGTCGGCCTCGATGCCCCGCCGAGCTGCGATGAGTGACGGCATGCCGCGCTCAGAGGGCGAGAACGCTTTGTGGGTCGCCTTGCTCAGGCGCTTCGCGAGACCCGAGCCGGATGCGTCGGCGTCCACCAGCAGCACCTCTCGGCCCCCAGCGGCCCACGAACGGGCGGACGCGACCGCCAGCGACCCGATGTCGTACCCGGTGCCGCCGCCGGCGCACACCGCGAGCACCTCGCGTTCGGGCGCCGCTCCGGGCTCGTCGCCGTCCGCGCGCACTTCAGCGGCGGGGCCCGCGCGCTTGGGCGCACGCCTGCGAGGCCGTCTGCTCAGGAGCCTTGCTGCCACTGCTCGCGCCACTCCTCGTTCAGGCGTTCCGCCAGGTCAGCGAGGTCGGAGCCGTCAGCGACCCGCAGCACCATCGGCGCGGCACCCAGGCGAACGGGAAGCGACTTCCACCACACCCAGTCCTCGGGCGGCACCCACAATCCGAGCACCCCGTCCTCGAAGTGCTCCAGCGTCAGAGCACGCAGCACCGATCGCGGACGGCCAGCGCTGCCACCCCCGGCCACGGCGCCCGGGTCCACCAGCAGCACCAGGTCGCCCTTGCGGACACCCGAGGGAGCCAAGCTCAGATCGAGATGCACGAGCACCTCCAGCTCGCCCGGCGCCGCCTCAGCCAGCCAGTCGCGGCCGAACGGGTGCAGGGTCGCAGCAGCGGCTTGGTGCTCTGCGAGCCACAGCCGGTCGAGCTCGGCCGCCAACTCACCGGCATCGCCGCCCAACGGCACGGGCAGCATCATGGGCGTCGCCCCCAGCGTCTGCGCGAGCGCCCGCCACCACACCCACTCAACCGGCGGCACATACAGACGCACACTCGAGCCGTCGAAACGGTGCAGCACCAGATTGCGCAGGACTTTCCGGGGCCGTCCCGGCTGGCCTGCAGACGGATTTCGCCCCGGGTCGATGAGCAGCACCCGATCGCCCTCGAACAGGCCCGACGGCGCCAGGCTGGTGTCGATCGGGACGACTACCTCGAGTTCGTCGCCGATCGGCTCCGATGCCGCGGTGACCAGCAGATGCGGCCCTACGAGTGCGCCCGCAGGCACATGGTCGGCAACTACGAACCCTGCCAGCGACGCCGGCGCGTCGGCGGTCCAGGCGATGTGGGGGATGTCGCCCAGCAGCGCTTCGTCCGCCGCGAAATCGGAAGGCTCCAGCACCTCACCCGCGGCCAGGTCCCGTGCCGCGACCACCACCGGCACGCGCTCGTCGAACGCGTCTGCGGTGTACACGAAGCCCGCAGCGCTGCCCGCCGCCAAGGCGAGGCCGCCCAGCGCGAGGAGCACCCTGCGCACCGCCGCGGGAAGAGCGCGCCGGGTCCGCGGCGGCCGGAGCGCGCCATGGTCGTTGTCGGCCTCGGGCGAGTCGCGTTCGTCCAAGGTGGGCTGCCTCCAGTGGCGTGGGTCGCGTCGGTCGCCGGGCGGCGAGTGAGGTGTGGGTGCTGTTGGGGGCGCCGGTGGTGGTTGGGGGGTGAGCGGCGCTTCGTGTCGGATCCTATGTGATTCATGTTTATATGCGTAGTATGCGCGTCTGTTGAGGTGCCCGCGGTCGGGTGTCTCGGAGGTGTGCTGTGGGGCGTTGGCGGCGTGTCGGGGTTGCTGTGGCGGCGGCGGGCGCCCTCGTCGGGGTGCTGGCGCTGTGGGCGCCGCTTGCGTCGGCGAATGTGACGGGCATTTCGGTGTCGGTGTCCTCTGGTGGGTCGTGTTGGGATGTGTCGACGCCGTCGGGGTTTGATGATGCGTTCTCGTGCTCTTTGGTGGAGGGCGGTTCGTTGGTGGTGGTGGGCTCGGCGACCAGCAATCGGAACTCGTTGCGGTTGTGGTGGTCGAGCACTGGTGGTGTGTCTGATCGGGAGTCCCAGGGTGCGTTGCAGGTGGATGTGCTGCCGGATTTCTCGACTCGGTATTGGCGTGAGAACACCGCCACGCTGACGTGCACGTCTGACGGGACGGCGACGCTGACGGCTCGGGACAGTTCCGATACCGACAGGGTCAAGCTGACGGTCGACTGCGTGCCGCCGCCTGAGGTGTCGATTTCGGGCTGGGGCGGCGAGCGGCGTCAGTTGTTGCGTCCTGGGACGGTGACGCTGTCGGACGGTTTCGATGTGTCGCCGTCGGACGCGGTGTGCACGTCGGATCAGGTGAACAGCGGCACCCCGGCGACGGTGGGTCCCCCGGTCGGGTCGGGGTCGCGGCGCACGGTGTCGGTGACGGTGATCGACAGCGATCCGGCGGTGGTGGAGGTGGAGTGCTCGCGGACGGGTTATGTCACGGCGTCTGAGCGGGCGACGTTCGTGGCGCTTGCCCCGTCGGTGTCGATCACTGCGGTGTCGGGCGACACCCGCGACGGGCCGGGGGCGATGACGGGGTCGTTCACGGTGTCGCCGTCGTGGGCGCGCTGCTCTGCTGAGCACTGGTCGGGCATCACTGCTGAGGTGGACCCCTCCACCGGCACCACCGCGTCGCGCACTGTGTCGGTGAACACGATCGTGGACGGCACGCCGCGCACGGGCGCGCTGAGGGCGCGGGTGTCGTGCGACGCGACGGGCTATGAGACGGCGACGGCGACGGCGTTGTTCTCGGCGCGGCGCATCGCGGTCGAGGTCGTCGGTTTCGTCGACGCGTCGGGCGACGCGGACAACGACGCGGTCGAGTCGTTCCTGGCGCGGCCCGACACGGCGTCGTGCACCGCTGCGCGGGTGTCGGGCGACCCTGACGCCGATGTGGCGATCGCGGACACCTCGAATCCGGACGAGGATCTGGAGGGGCATTGGACGGTGACGGTGGGCTCCGATGTGGTGGGCGCCGTGGGTGTGGAGGTGCGCTGCACCGCGCCCGCGTACTACGCGGGCACCGACACGGAGAGCTTCGTGTTCGCGGCGCTGCGGGAGGTGTCGATTTCGGGCTGGGGCGGCGAGCGGCGTCAGTTGTTGCGTCCTGGGACGGTGACGCTGTCGGACGGTTTCGATGTGTCGCCGTCGGACGCGGTGTGCACGTCGGATCAGGTGAACAGCGGCACCCCGGCGACGGTGGGTCCCCCGGTCGGGTCGGGGTCGCGGCGCACGGTGTCGGTGACGGTGATCGACAGCGATCCGGCGGTGGTGGAGGTGGAGTGCTCGCGGACGGGTTATGTCACGGCGTCTGAGCGGGCGACGTTCGTGGCGCTTGCCCCGTCGGTGTCGATCACTGCGGTGTCGGGCGACACCCGCGACGGGCCGGGGGCGATGACGGGGTCGTTCACGGTGTCGCCGTCGTGGGCGCGCTGCTCTGCTGAGCACTGGTCGGGCATCACTGCTGAGGTGGACCCCTCCACCGGCACCACCGCGTCGCGCACTGTGTCGGTGAACACGATCGTGGACGGCACGCCGCGCACGGGCGCGCTGAGGGCGCGGGTGTCGTGCGACGCGACGGGCTATGAGACGGCGACGGCGACGGCGTTGTTCTCGGCGCGGCGCATCGCGGTCGAGGTCGTCGGTTTCGTCGACGCGTCGGGCGACGCGGACAACGACGCGGTCGAGTCGTTCCTGGCGCGGCCCGACACGGCGTCGTGCACCGCTGCGCGGGTGTCGGGCGACCCTGACGCCGATGTGGCGATCGCGGACACCTCGAATCCGGACGAGGATCTGGAGGGGCATTGGACGGTGACGGTGGGCTCCGATGTGGTGGGCGCCGTGGGTGTGGAGGTGCGCTGCACCGCGCCCGCGTACTACGCGGGCACCGACACGGAGAGCTTCGTGTTCGCGGCGCTGCGGGAGGTGTCGATTTCGGGCTGGGGCGGCGAGCGGCGTCAGTTGTTGCGTCCTGGGACGGTGACGCTGTCGGACGGTTTCGATGTGTGGCCGTCGGACGCGGTGTGCACGTCGGATCAGGTGAACAGCGGCACCCCGGCGACGGTGGGTCCCCCGGTCGGGTCGGGGTCGCGGCGCACGGTGTCGGTGACGGTGATCGACAGCGATGCGGCGGTGGTGGAGGTGGAGTGCTCGCGGACGGGTTATGTCACGGCGTCTGAGCGGGCGACGTTCGTGGCGCTTGCCCCGTCGGTGTCGATCACTGCGGTGTCGGGCGACACCCGCGACGGGCCGGGGGCGATGACGGGGTCGTTCACGGTGTCGCCGTCGTGGGCGCGCTGCTCTGCTGAGCACTGGTCGGGCATCACTGCTGAGGTGGACCCCTCCACCGGCACCAGCGCGTCGCGCACTGTGTCGGTGGACACGGTCGTGGACGGCACGCCGCGCACGGGCGCGCTGAGGGCGCGGGTGTCGTGCGACGCGACGGGCTATGAGACGGCGACGGCGACGGCGTTGTTCTCGGCGCGGCGCATCGCGGTCGAGGTCGTCGGTTTCGTCGACGCGTCGGGCGACGCGGACAACGACGCGGTCGAGTCGTTCCTGGCGCGGCCCGACACGGCGTCGTGCACCGCTGCGCGGGTGTCGGGCGACCCTGACGCCGATGTGGCGATCGCGGACACCTCGAATCGGGACGAGGGTCTGGTGGGGCATTGGACGGTGAGGGTGGGCTCCGATGTGGTGGGCGCCGTGGGTGTGGAGGTGCGCTGCACCGTGCCCGCGTACTACGCGGGCACCGACACGGAGAGCTTCGTGTTCGCGGCGCTGCCGGCCGTGTCGATCAGCGATCCGGTCGGCGGCTCGCGCGACGGGCCGGGGACGATGACGGGGTCGTTCACGGTGGCGCCCGAGACCGCTGTGTGCACGTCTGGGCACGCGTCGGGGATCGCGGCGGCGGTGGGCGCCCCGGCGGGGGCGGACACCGCGACGCGCACTGTGGGGGTGGACACGGTCGTGGGCGGCACGCCGCGCACCGGCGAGGTGTCGGTGAGGGTGAGCTGCTCGCTGGCAGAAGACCCCTCGGTGACCGACACGCGCGTTTTGTCGTTCGAGGCGCGGCGCGTCGCGGTGTCGATCGTCGGGCTGCGCGGCGAGGTGACCGCCGACGCGGCTCCTCCTGCGGGCGAGGGGTTCACGGTGGCGCCCGCTGCGGAGGGGTTCTTGGTGATGCCGGTCGGTGCGCACTGCACGCCGACGGTGGTCTCGGGCGACGAGAACGCCGTCGCGGTCATCACCGAGGATTCCGATGAGGCAGCGCTGAGGCTGCTGAGCGTGACCTCGGGTGTGGCGGGCACCGTGGGTGTGCAGGTGCGCTGCACGGCGGCTGCCTACCACGACGGCACCGACACGGTCGACGTCGTGTTCGCGGCGCTGGCGGTGGTGGTGATCTCGGGTTTCGAGGGCGCTGTGGGGTCCGCGGCGGATCTGTCGGGCGGTTTCGGGGTGTCGCCCGCGTCGGCGAGCTGCCGGAGGGTCTTCGAGGGCATCGACGCGACGGTCACGTTCACCGACGACGACGGTGCCGATCGCGTGGTGAGGGTTGCGGTGACGGGCTCGGCGACGGGGAAGGTGACTGTCACGGTCACCTGCACCGCGACGCGGCACGTCTCGGCGTCGGCGACTGCGGAGTTCGTGCGCACGGGGGACTGCTCGACCGATCTGGGACTGCTGGAGGCGGGCACCGTGACGCGCAGCGGGACGCTGTCGGCGACCGATGGGTGCCGGTCGTGGGTGCGCGGCAGCGAGTCGTCGCCGAACCACGCGCGCCGCTACACGCTGCGGGTCCCCGCGGCGTCGAGGATCACGGTGGACGCGTCGTCGTCGGCGGTGGACCTGTACCTGTACGCGTTGCGCGGCAGCGGCGCCGCGGCGCAGGTGCTGGGCTCGGACAACAACAGCGGCAGCGCGAACACCGGCGACGCGCGCCTCGCCGAGGTCCCGGTCGCTGCTGGTGTGGTCTATGTGATCGAGGTGACCACCAGCACCGCACGCGACACCGGTGCGTTCACATTGACGGTGCTCACCGCCGCGGACCTGCCGCTGGTGCACATCACCGGGCTCGGCAGCAGGATCGAGCCGGGGTTCGGCACCGTGACCGTCGACGAGGGCTTCACGGTGGATCCCCCCACGGCCGTGTGCTCTTCTTCGCCGCTGGGCGTCGTCACCGAAGGCGCCGAGGCCGCCGACCGGACGCTCAGCGCCGATCTGAGGGTCGGCACGACCACAGCGGAGACGGTGACGTGCTCGGCGGACGGCCACGCCGACGGCACACAGAACGTGCAGCTGAGCGCGCGCTCCGCCGCGGCGGTGTCCAACGTGAGCGTGACCGCGACCGCTCGGGGCAGCTGCACCCCGACGACCGCCGCGGGGTTCGACAAGGCATATGCCTGCACGATGACCCGCGGGGACTCCCTGGAGGTGTCGGCCGCGGCGGACGCGAACACCGGCGGGGCGCGGATCGGGTGGGCTGCGGCGGGCGGGGTCAGCGTCGTCGGGGGCGTGTCGCGGCCGGCGGCCCTGGTGAGCTCGCCCGACGGGGCGGTCTCGTATTGGCAGTCGGCGCGGACCGCGACGGTGGGCTGCACCGCGACCGGCACCGCGACGGTCACGGTCACCCTGGCCGACGCGGCCGACTACACCGCGCAGGTGACCGTCGCGTGCGAGGCGCCGACAGCGGTGCTCATTTCCGGCCTGGACGACACCGACCACAGCGGCGACGCGTCGGCGCCGGTGTCGGACTCCTTCGAGGTGACCCCCGGCACCGCAGAGTGCACGGCGTCGTCGACAGCGGGCACCGCCACGGTGACAGGCACGGGGAACCGTCGCACGGTGTCCGCCGCGGTCGCGTCGGGGGCGACGGCGACGGTCACGGTGTCGTGCTCCCAGGCGCCGCTGGCAGCCGACTCGGAGTCTGCGCTGTTCAGCGGCGAGCCCGTTGATGTGTGCAACGACCCGTTGGGCACGTTGGGCGAGGGCATCACGTCGGCGTCGGGGGTGATCGCGGCCGACGCGGCGTGCATCTCGACGCGTCGGCACCGCATCGCGCTCGGCTGGGCCTACTACACGCGACGGCACACGTTCTCGCTGGCGGGGCCGGCGACGGTCACGATCGACCTCGGCGACGACCGCTCCGACACCGCCACGCTGGACACGTTCTTGGTGCTGATCGGCGGCGACGACGCCGCGGCGGGCACCCGCATCGGCGCTGACGACGACGGCGGCGCACGCGGCACCGACAGCCGCCTGTCCGACGTGGACCTCGCCCGGGGCGTCTACACGATCGAGGCGACCACCTACGCGATCCGCGCGACCGGCGCCTACACCCTCGCAGTCGACGTCGCCTATGACAGCGAAGTCGTCATCGACGGCCCGGAGTCCTCGACGCTCGTCGGCGACGTTGACGTGAGCGGCGCCTTCACCGTCACACCCGCCGCAGCGGCATGCACCGCGGCGTCCACGGTGGGAACCGCGACGATCACGCCCGACACAGGGGCGACGCGCACCGTCACGCTGCCGATGGTCGCTCCCGCCTCTGCGGTGGTGACGGTCACCTGTGTTGCCGACGACCACGCCGACGGGATCGCCCGGGCGACCTTCGCGGTCACCGAGCCCGCCGAGGTGGCATCGGTCACGCTCACCAGCGGCGGGGCGTGCACTGCTGCTGGCGATCCGGCTGAGGGCGTCGATCAGGCTTTCGGGTGCGCGGTGGCCCTTGGCGGCACCGCCGCGTTGAACATCACCGCGGCCGCCAGCCACGCCGCGATCAGCCTCGCGTGGGCCACCACCGGCGACGACGTGACCGCAGCGCTGGGCACGGTGCCCGACGCCACGCTGGGACTCGACGGGCTCTGGCACACGACTGGGACCGCAACGCTGGGATGCACCGCGGCAGGCACCCACACCGCCACCTTGACGGTCACCGCCGGCACAGGCACCGATGTGGACACTCACCTCACCCGCCTCACGGTCACCTGCGGGTCTGCGGTGCGGATCGACGGCTTGGAGGACACGACGGGGTCGGGCAGCGCAACGGTGACGGTGAGCGACGAGTTCACCGTCGCTCCTGGGGCCGCGGCATGCACCGCGGCGCCGGTGGGCACCGTCACGGCGGGCCCTGAGGGGGTTGTGGGCGCTCGGGTGCTGAGCGCCGAGTTCGCCGTGCCCGCCGCGACGGCCATCACGGTCACCTGCACCGGCGTCGGCTACGCGGACGGTGTCGCCGATGTGGTGTTCGCTCACGCGGGCGCGGTGACGTCGGTGTCGGTGACGGCGACGTCGGGAGGGACGTGCGCTGCGGCGGCGGCGCCGTCGGGCGTGGACGCGGCGTTGGACTGCGACATGGCCGCCGACGCGCCGCTGGTGTTGTCGGTCGCTGCGGATGCGTCCGCGTTCGGGCCGTCGCTGGGGTGGGCCACCAGCGGGGGTGTGAGTCGGGTGCGCAGCACCCAGTCCCAGCGTGCGAGTCCGCTGGTGGTGCTGGGGGCGTCGCTGGGCAGCTGGCGGCGCACCGGCACGGTGACGCTGTCGTGCACCCAGAACGGCACTGCGACGCTGACGGTGAGCTTGCCCGCAGCCGCCAGCCATCTCACACAAGTGAGCGCCGATTGCCAGGACAGAGTCCAGATCACGGGCCTGTCCGACACGACACACACGGGCGCGGGCACCGTGACGGTGACAGACGGGTTCAGCGTGGAGCCTGCCGGGGCGTCGTGCACCGCGACCGCGACCGCCGGCACGCCCACGGTCACGGCAGGCACCGGCGGGGCTCGCACCGCGAGCGTGGGGGTGGCGGCGGGGTCCTCAGCAGATGTGACGGTGACGTGCACTCATGCCGGCCGGGCGGAGGGCACTGCCACGGTGGCGTTCGCGGCTCGGACCGCTGACAGCTGCGCGGAGCACATGGGCACGCTGGGGGTGGGCACCACGACACGCAGCGGGACGGTCGCGGCTGTCTCGGGATGCACCTCGCCCCAGCGTCGCCGCGACGGCGGCACCTCTGGGAGCTATTACGCGCGTCGTCATGGCTTCACGGTGTCGTCCCCGCTGCGGGTGCAGATCGATCTGGCGTCCGCAGCGACCAACACCAGCCGGCTCGACACCTATCTGTTGCTGCTGGAGGGCCACAGCCCCGACGGGACGGGCGCCGTTTTGGGCCGCAACGACGATGTCGGCTCCGGGCACGGCACTCACCGCTACAACTCGCGGCTCGCCGGGGTCGAGCTCGCGCCGGGCGACTACACCATCGAGGCCACCACCTACGGCAGCCGCCGCACCGGCGACTACACCCTCACCGTGGTCGCTGCTGGAGGCGCCGGCGCGGCATGCACCGACCATCTGGGCACCCTCCCAGCAGGCCGATACACCGCCGCCGGGACCGTCGCGGCCGTGCAGGGATGCACCTCGACCCATCGCGGCAGCCAGACCAGCAGACCCAATGCGCGCTGGCACACCTTCACCCTCGACGCCCCCGCATGGATCGACATCGACCTCGCCGCGTCGCCAGCCAGCACCTTGGACCCATATGTGCTGCTCCTGTCAGGACACGCCAACACCGGTGCGGTCCTGCACCAGGACGACAACAGCGGCATCGCCACCGCAGCCCAGATCCACGACAAGTATCTCGAAGCCGGCGCCTACACCATCGAGACCACCGCTGCGACGCATACCGGGGTCGCCGGCACCGGCGACTACACCTTGACCGTCACCGTGCCCGTCAGCGGCCTCGCCCAGTCCGTCGACGCCACCGTCGATGAGCAGACCACCGTCAACTTCAACTACTGGCCGGTGACCCGCTCGGTTTCGTTCGGCTCGCAACGCTTGAGCACAGACATTCTGTACGACTATTTCGGTTTCGGCCACAGCGCAGCACGCGGATATGGCAGCGTCACGCTCTGGCCGGACCGAAGCGCGCCGCACGAGCTAGCGCTGTCGCTCGGCGCGGTGAGCAGCGGAAGCAGTTCAGGTGCGACTCAAGGTCGATCAAGCACGCGCAGTCCCACGGCTCGCCAGACCCGAACGGTTGACAGTCCTCGCGAATTCCTGTTCCGGGTGTTCTCGAGATGCGGCCCAGGCGAGAAGCTGAGCCCGAACAACCGGATCCTGTGCGTGGATGCTTCGGCGAATGTCGAGGTGCGAACTCCGGGCAAGGAAACCCCGGTCACGGTCGGAACGCTGTTGGCGATCGATCATGTCTCCAAGGAGGCCGTTCGGCTGCACGCCCGACCCTGCAGCAACGGGCTCACGGTGAAGCCTCGTCAGATCGCAGCGCTGCTCATTGCGATCGGCATCTACGAATTGGACATGTCGAGGGTCACCCCTCTGGGTGAGTTCGTCTATCGGTATCCGGCGCGCTCGGCTATGGGTCTTTCGCGGCAGGACTTTGGCTATGCCTTCTATTACTCGCGGGACGCGGCGGGCGTGTTCGGGCCGATGCGGGCGTACTGGCATGTGGGGGCGGGGATGTTCCAGCTCGACGACCGCTTCCGCGACAGCCAGGTCAATGCGATGACTCACGCAGAGCGCGCCGACATCCATATCGGCGGCAAGCTCGCCGCTGAGGACATCGTCGAGCACATCTGCGACGCCGACAGCCACGGCAGCTTTGAGGACCGGGCGAAGGTCGCGATGAGGCCGTGGCTGGGCTGCAGGAGGAACCTTGTCGAGAAGTGCGTGGATCAGACGTATCCGAAGCTGTACATCGCACGTGGCGACGACCTGTACGTGACCACCTATCTCGCGGCGGTTGACCCCGATCTGCCTGCGAATCCCAGAGTGCCTGCGTTTCCACTGGACTACACCGGCGACTACAGCCCACAGGGCGGCATCAAGAAGATGATGTGCCGCTGGGACACGAACCCCAGCAACGAGTTCGACTGCTACTTCTATGACACCGACAATCCGGAAGGCTGGTTCGACCGGGGCACGCCGGACGGCGCGAGCGTGAGACGGGCGTCTCCGAACCCGCTGGCTGCGCCTTTCTTCTCAGTCACAGGCCGCGTCAGGCGAGCGGTCGTGTTCCCTGCGAGCTTTCTGGGCAGCTCCGACTCATGGATCCGTTCTGTGCCGTTCGGCCGGAAGATCCACGAGACCGCGGAAGCGAACGCTGAGGTTCCCAGCCCCGATCCGAGGCTTCGGATCGATTGGACGCGGAACTCTCACGATTTCGGCGATGGCGTTCAGCGGATCCTTGAGGTGTGGACCCGCGAACGAAGCCCCTCTGATGGCGGTCCGCTCTGCGGCTGGGTGTCGGTCAACGACAACAGTTCCGCAGCGAACGGCCAGAACCTCGCCCGTTGTGTCCGCTACATGTACCCGAATCAGGGCTAGTGCGGTGAAACAGGGCAGCGGTGCTTCGAGTCTGCTTGGCGGTGGCTGTTTGGTGGTGCTGCTGGTTGCCGGGTGCACAGGTGGTGCTGTGGATTCCGCTGCGGTGGATGTTGCGATCTTCGACGGTTCTGTGTCGACGGTTGAGGTCGTTGCGCCAGTGCTTGAGACGGATTCGATCTCAGACGCCTCGGCCGGTCCCGAGACTGTCGGGGAGCCTGCTGGTCGCAACCAGGCTGCGGCTTCGCGCAGCGCGACGATGACAGCTCCGTTCGGGCGCGCTGATTTCTACGGCGGCGTCGGCGTGGTCCGTGACGGGGTGTGGGCGAGCTTGGGCCCCAATGACGTGCCGGGCCCGTTGTGGGACGCACCTGTGAATCCGAGGGCCAAGACGGCGGGGCGGGTGTATGACGTGTGCGTGCTGGAGGAGGCATGGATCATCTCCTATGGGTACGAGCCGGGCTCCGGGGTTCTTGCAAACTTCGCCGGTCCGTGGCGGCGCGATCACCGCGAATGCTCCACGGTCGACGATCCCGATCACGAGCCGTTCCCTCGATGGGCCTATGTGGGCGAAGTGCGGTCCAGCCCCTATTTCAGGACCAAGGCGGAGGCGTTCGCGTGGGGCCAGGAATTCGAGGATCAGATACGGCAGCTGATCAGCGGGCCGCTGCCGTTGTACGCGCAGCCGCTGGGCATGGTCGCAGAGTCTTGGTACGAGCCGATCGAGTTCGGCAGCGTCCTGGACTCGGCCGAGCCGGTCAGGGTCGTTCCCGAGTCCTTGGTATACCAAGCTGGGACGCTGCGGGGCCTGGTGCGCAACTGGTCCCCGACCCGATTCGCCTACAACCTGCGAGCCAGCCTAAGCGGCTCCAGTTGGCGCTGGCCCTTGTCGGTACAGCCCGGCGAGCTCGCACCATTCGAGCTCACCGGATTGGCCTTCGATGAGACCCCTGCGGCGGAAGACATCATCGTCGAGGCAGAGCTGCGCGACGACGCGGACCTCTCACGAGCCTTCGACTATTGGTGCTCGCCCCATTGGTTCGAAGGCAACGCTCATGACCTCTCCGGCCGGGTGCCGGACATCGTGTATATGACCCTGCCCCAGGACGGGCGCCACGCGATGGCTTACTACTGCGCGGAACTCGACCGACACGCCGCTTCCCACCCGGACTGGAAGTACGACAAGGAGCCCGTTGTCATCGACGACCTGCGCAGCTATGTCGCGTTCCTCGACTACAGCGGCCAGGTCATCGAAATACGCCAACTCGTCACCTTCACCGAGTATTACGTCGACGACGAGGACGGCAACTCGAGAATCCGGACCGAACTCATCAACAGCGTTCCCTATGAGAACGCCCACGGATGGACACAGTCAGGACCACCACATGCGTGGGTTGCCTTCGCGGCACCCGACGTCGGCGACAGCGACGACGGGTTCATCCACTCCGCACAATGGGTGCTCTGGCTCGGCGGCGCGCATCCCGACGTCCAGCCATAGCCTCGCGATGACTAAGGCGAGCTATCGGACGCCCGTTTGCGGCGTCAGCCGCAGCGAGGGCTGCATGCCCGCAGGCACCTCCAGCGGTGAAATTGTTCCGAACGACGACGACAACAGCGACAGCGCGAAGCGGCATGCACCACTGCGCCGGTGGGCGCCGTGACTGCGGGCATCGGCACCGAGTCATCGCAGCGCACCCTCACCGTCAGCCTGCCCGCGGGCACATCGTCGACGGTGACGGTCACCTGCACCAACACAGGCAACACCGACGGAATCGAGAAAGCGCTGTTCACAGCGGACGCAGTCACCGAGGTGGCTTCGGTCACGGTCACCGGCGGCGAGGCATGCACCGCCGCGCCGGGGGACCTCCCCGACGGCGTCGACCAGGCCTTCGAGTGCGCTGTGGCCCTCGACGGCACCGCCGCCCTGAGTGTCACCGCAGCTGCCAGCCACGCCACGATCAGCCTCGCATGGACCACCGCCAGCGACGACGTGACCGTCACCCTGGGCACCGTGCCCGACGACGACGCCCCCGGCCTCGACGGCCACTGGCACACCACCACGACCGCGACGCTGGGATGCACCGCAGCAGGCACCCACACCGCCACCCTCACCGTCACCGCCGGCACAGGCACCGACACCGACACTCACACCACCCGCTTCACCGTCACCTGCGGGACCGTCGTGCAGATCGATGGTCTGGAGGACACGACGGGGTCGGGTGCGGGAGCGGTGACGGTGAGCGACGAGTTCGCTGTCACTCCTGCGACCGCGCAGTGCACTGCGTTGCCGGTGGGCACAGTCACCGAGGGTCCTGAGGGGGTTGTGGGGGGTCGGGTGGTGAGCGTGGACTTCCCGGTGCCGGGCACGGCGTCGGTCACGGTGAGGTGTTCGTATGGGATCGGCACCGAGACCGCTGAGGAGGTCGAGTTCGTTCACGCCGGCGAGATCGGCTCGTTGGGGGTGCGCACGGTCGGCGGGGGGCGCTGTGATCCGGCGGCGGTGACGCCGTCGGGTGTGGAGGCGGCGTTGGTGTGCGTGATGGCGCCGGGCCGCCCCTTTGTGGTGGCTGCGGACGCGTCGGCGAATACGGCGCTGCTGGGGGTGGCGTGGGCTGTGGGGGCCGACGTCACGCTCGACGGCCACGATGCCGGGGTGGTGTCGCCCAGTTTCGGGTTCGGGGCGACGACGAGCTGGCATCGCACTGCGACGGCGACGCTGGGCTGCACCGCGGCGGGCACCGCGACAGCGACCGCGACGCTGCCCGGCGCGGGCTCCAAGACCGTCCAGCTGTCGGTGTCGTGCCTGGACGCGGTCGAGATCACGGGCCTCGAGGACGCCTCTGGCAGCGGCAGCGGCTCGTTGGGCGTAGCGGACGAGTTCACCGTGGTGCCCGCCACGGCGGTGTGCACGCCCAGCGTGGGGACGGTCACGACCGACACTGAGGGGCCCGCGGGGAACCGGACCCTCACGGTGCCGCTGGTCGCCCCCGACCGCGAGCGGGTCACCGTGTCGTGTACCGCTGGGGGCCGCGCGGGCACCGACCAGACGGTGACCTTCGACGCAGTCGAGCCGTGCAGCGACGATCTGGGCCGGCTCGCGCCTGGGGCGGTGACCCGCAGCGGCACCGTCACCGCGGACGCGTCGTGCACGTCGTCCAAGCGGCGCCCCGCCAGCAGCTGGGTGTATTACACGCGTCGGCACACGTTCTCGCTGGCGCAGCGGTCCTGGGTCACCGTCGAGCTGGAGTCGGCGTCGTCGAACGCGCGTCGGCTCGACACCTATGTGGTGCTGCTCGAAGGGCACAGCCCCAACGGGTCGGGGGCCAGGCTGGACCACAACGACGACGTCGGGTCGGGCCACGGCACCTACCGTCTCAACTCGCGTCTGTCAGGGGTCGAGCTCGACGCGGGCAGCTACACCATCGAGGCCACCACCTGGGGCATCAAAAAGACCGGCGACTACGACCTCGCCGTGTCCGCGGTCACCGTCAACGGCCTCACCAACGCGATGCACGTCGTGCAGAACAAGACCGCCAGCTTCGTGTTCGACTACGCACCCCCCGACGCAGTGCTCAGCATCCCCCCAGACGAGCTCTCCGCAGGCGTCACCGCCGCACTCACCCACGGCGGCGGATCAGCCACCCTCACCGTCACCGCCGCCAACACCGGCACCTACACCGCCAACATCAACCTCGCCATACCCCAAACCACCGCCGCCGCCACACGCGGCACACGCTCCATCACGACCCGCACCACCGCCACCCACGCCCCAGTCGACATCGAGAACGGCGGAACCGTCTGCACAACCGCACAGACCGTGGTCATCGCGGGCAGCTCGGTATGTGTGTCCTCAGCGGGGCCGTCGGTCACCATCCGCAAGCCCGCCGACGGCGACGACCCCGCAATCACGATCCCCGACAGCTGCGTGCAGAGCGTGCCACTCGGCCGCTGGTACCTGACCAGCCGCACGTGGCCCATCAATTCTGAGTGCGTCGTGCCGGTCGACGGCACCGACCATGTGGCCCAGTACTTCGCGTTCGAGATACGCGATCTGTCCGCCAAAGTGACCATTCGGCTGTCATCGGACGATCAGGACACCTACCTCGCGCTGTACTCAAACGACCCGATAGTGGACGGCATCGGCACCATCAACCTCGACGACGCACACGCCCACAACGACAACGTCTTCGACGACGCCGATGAAGACGACGAGTTCGTCTATCGGGATGAGCACATCACTGATTCCCGCTTGGAAGTGACGCTCAGCCGAGGCGTCTACGCCGTAGCCGCCACAACCGCCACCAGTGCTGCGCCGTCGTTGACTGACGAGTTCACGTTCAACATCAAGATCCCCACCAGCACCTGCCCAGCCCCGCCGCGCGACGGCTCGGGCTCCTAGACCCATGGGAGGTCACATGTTGCGATCGGAGCGCCGGTGAGCACGGCGCCGATGAGCCGGCGACAGTTCTTGGCCATAGTCGGCGGCACCGCCGCGGGCGCGGGCTTGGTCGGTTGGCGGGTGATGGACCACCTGGGCACCGGCGGTGTATCAGCGACCGGCATCGGCGACGCTGCAAGTGGTGGGCCGCTGGCCGTGCAGGTGGATTCGGGGTTCGTGGGCGCGACCAGCTGGCGTGGGGACCTGTTGACACTGCGCCCCGCCGCCGACGGAGGAATGGTGCTGCGGGCAGAGCTCGCGGGCACCGAGCACGTGGTCGATGTACCGGAAGGCTTCGCGGGGCGCTGCGTAGGCACCGCCGGCGACGTGGTCGCCGTGTGCGGCCACCGAGTCATCGAAACCGGCAGGATGACCTTCGAAGCCGGCACCGACTACCGGACGCTGATCGCCGACGCGGGCCCCATGTCGGAGCTGCTGCTCGGCGAGCCCGAGTACCCGACAATGTCGGGCCACACTTACGTGCTAGTTGAACGGTTTCCTTCTTTGCTGTCATCAAACGACTTGGTGACATGGGGGCACTTCGATTTGCCGCTTGTGGATGGCCGCGGCGGTTCGTTCGGTGCGGTTCTCGACCGTGGCGGCGTGCTCGCCGCAGACAGCTACGCGATCGCAGAAATACCCGACTCGGTGTACGAGACGACGCTGATCAATCTCGCTGATGCTGCAGTCGGGGAGGCGTCGGTCGTACGCGAACCGATACCGATTGACCATGGGTCGCTGTGGGGCGGTGCCGATGACGGTGCCAGTGACCTCGTGATAGTGAGCGATCGCAGCGGCACCAAGGGTTACGACGACCGAGGAAATGTCGCATTCAGCATCACCGACGGCAGCCAACTACTCGGCGTGAGCCCTACCGAACAAAGCCTGGATATAGCCGTTCAGATGTCTAGCGGCCGGCGGGAGATCCGGCACTTCAGTGACGGCAGCCACACCAGTAGCACAATGCTCGCCGACGATAGCTTGGTTCAGCATCGGGTCGCGCCTGACGTGATTGTCGCCGCACCCGACGGCCAGCACGCACTGATACCCAACGAGCAAGTAGCGCGACCGCGTACAGCCTAGTGGTCGAATGATCCGGCAGCCGTTGCCCGCAGATGGCAGTGAAACAACGATGACGACGATGGAGATGACAATGCGCACTAGACGGGATTTTGGGCGATGACAATGGCGATGCAGTGTGAGTATGACCATACTACCAAGCAGGAGGGACTAGCTCTTCGCGACACGGTGACGCTAGGCCCAACTGAACCCCAATCGAGCGTTTCGTACTATCGGCTTGATGCTGGCCTGCCCTATATAGCGCCTCTTGGCCGAACATGGAGTGAGCAAGATGCAACAAACACATCCGACAATACATCGATTCACCGATCCATGGTCCAGCCAATGCGCAGTTTCGTTGCGAGTATGAACCATTTCTCCGAAGCTATTGGTGATAGCGACTACGGCCGAGTAGATTGGATGGGACATCTCGGAACGGCTGCTGGCAGTGACAGGGACACTTTTCATTGGGCGCGGGCCGCTTTCGACGTTTCCTATGTGCACTGGAGCGGTGGTAATATATCAAGACCGCGCTCCGCGAATCGCGAAGTGCATAATTTGGGTGGTAACTGGAGGCCTACGACCCATCGTCGCTTGGTCGCCGTGGAAGCCTGTCTCAGGAAATGGTTCGGCTATGTGTTGAATCGCAACATTGATGGCCACGATAATCATTTCCATGTCGACCTAGGAACGGTTCCAGGACATTTGACTACGGAACAGGAAGAGAATGTGTGTAGCTCCGCTCTGAGATTGTTCCGAAGCGATCTGGCTTCCGGCGCATCCAACCCAACGAGCTCGCAAGTCAATAAGTGGAAATACACGTCGTGTGCATATTTCGTAGCGGACTGCGTGAACGCGTTCACTGATATCGAGGTGCCCTATAATGGGTCATATGATGAAGAGAATGACGGCGATGTTAGCGCTTTCGAGTATCTGCTCGCGGAACTCGGGATGGAATGTTTGGACCCCATTCGGTATCTGAGTCACTATCAATTATTCTTGAACTTCGTAATCATGCACGGCCTAGCCGATAAGTTAGCTGGCCATTTCCGCTTCGAGCCCACGGCTCCATATTGAGAAATCTGTTGCCTGTGTTCACGTCGGCTGCCGCGAACTGCGACAAACCGCGCTCGCGTTCGCTGCGCGTCGCGGCCGCGATTGCGGCCGTCGGGGCACTTGTGGCCGTTTCGGGGGCTAGTCGTTCGGCGGCAGCACAGAACGGCGATGACTCAACGGATGCGTACGCCGCTGGCAGCGAGGCGTCGGTCGCTTCGGTTTGGGGTGCTGCGCCGAGTTGGCCGTTCCAAGGAGTGGTGGCCCATGTCGGTTATGACGGTGGCTACAAGCCGGAGGTGGTTTTTCGGCCAGCTCTTGAAGCGGGAACAGTCGGTTTGGGTTTCCGCAATTCGGTGACGGGGGAAGTGTCATATGTGCAAGCTGCCGGTGATCCGTGGTTCTGTCACGGCGGAGTGATGCATGTGGACCGAGACGGAGTCGTGTGGGATTACGGCGAGTACGACAGCGACCGCCGTTGGACGGTTTGGGTGCCATGGGGCGATCTTGGCTATCCGTTGTTCGTGCGTCCACGTGGCGCGAGCTGGGATTTAGAGGATTTGAGTCGCCATGTCTGGCCGTCGAGGAGAGGTGATCGGGTGCAGTTCGGCTCGGGTGTTGCGGATCTATCGCTGACGGTCGCGGGTGATGAGGTGCTCGGGGTGGGCACGCCAGGCGGTTCGAGCTTCTACCTAGTGAGTTCTCGGCCGATTGAAGACAGGTTTGTTTCTGGGGATTGGACGGGCGGGCTGCCTGGATTCGTGATCGACGAGTATTTCGCGGCCCGCGAAGCGGCGGGTTCTGCTGGGTTGGCGCCCGAGGAGTATTTCATGTTCGATGAAGGAGCGGGTCCGGAGTCTTGGCCGTGGTGGCCTGAGTCGGTGCCGGAGGGGTTTTTTGCCGCTGACGACCCGAACAACCTGGGGTGGTTCGGCGTGGTGTTCGCGGGCACTGACGGGCAGCACTACGGATTGACGATCAGGTTCGACGAGCCGGCGTGCGGCGGGAACCTCACCTATGTGGTCGATGCGGTGAGCGGGGAGATCGCGACTTGCGGTTGGTCGTGGGTCGGCCCGTTGCTGGTGGCACCCGTCGACGCGGTTGATCCTTCGTTCGTGCCTGTGCTGCCTGAGCTGTCGATGGGTGATGACCACCGGGGACGGTGCTCAAGGGTGCTGGACCTGCGGGATTGGGGTTCATATCTGGAGCAGTCCGGTGACTAGCCGTTTGTCGGGTTGTTTGCCGGCGCGGGGTTCATGGCAGCAGTCTTGGCCGCTGGCTGGTTCGAATTGTTGCTGTGGGCGCAGCGCTGGGCGGTTTGGCGTTGCTGCCGTGTTGTCGGTTGTGGCGTTGCTGGGGTCGGCGTGCGCAGGGCGAAGCGGGCCAGAAGCGCCTGGGTCGGTCCCCGCTGTTGAGGACACGGCGTCGGCGGTTGGCGGGGCTTCAGGATCGGGTTCTGCTGAGGGGGTTGTTCGGGGAGAGTCCTCAGAGAATGTTGTCGGGGATGCTGTGAGTGGGGGGTCGGCGGGTTCGGTACCGGACGGCCTGGTGCAGGTCTCGTCGGTGCCGTCTTCTGAGCCGGGGCTTGAGCGGGAGTTGTTGTGGCCGCGATTTGTGGAGGGTTCGGCACCGCAGTGGCCATTCTCGGGTGTTGTGCAGTTGTGGGCGAACTCGAGCGGGACCGTGTCTGGAGGGGCGGGTGCGGTGTGGTGGCTGCGGTATTGGTCCGAGGGTCTCGACGCGGAGGCGTTGCCGCAGGTGCCCCTTCCGGGACTAGCGATTGATTGTTTGGGTGGGGTGGGGCTCGTGTCTCACGGCGAGTCGGGAATAGAGGTCGGCGGAATGGTGGGCGCGGCGTCGGGATCGTACCTGGTGCGGTGGGGCGAGCCTGCGCGGCGGCTGGAGGGCCCGTCTGAGGAACTCGTGTCTGAGATCCACGAACGGCCCTCGACGATCGAAATCGACTCGGCGGGTGATGTGGTGACATTGGCGGCGAGCGGGCGGCGGGTGTTCTATGAGATGCGCACACCGGCTCGTCAGGCGGGTGACTGGTGGCGTGTTCAGGTCCGCCTCGACAGTGAGTTGCTCATCGTGTCGGTGCATCCGGCCAATCACGAGTGCTTCTCAGGCGTGACGTGGCTGGTCGACGGTTCCTCGGGTGACGTGGTGGGTTGCGGCGCGAACACGTGGGCGACCCGGTTCGTGGCCCCCGACGACTACCCAGTAGGCGAGTTGGTGCTGCCCGATCCTGACGATGTCGGCACGTACCTGGAGTGCGGGGCGCGTCTCGACCTCACCCACATCCCGATGCGGGCCGATGGTTGAGCGACGTGAGCCGTGTGCCGCCTGCACCGCGGACGGCACCGCCGCGGGCGCGGCCTGGTCGGCTGGCGCGCACTGGGTGCCGCGGGTTCGGGCAGCGCTTTAAGTGGCGGGGCGCTGGCTGTGGAGGTGGAGTCGGGGTTCGTGGGTGCGACCAGTTGGCGTGGGGACATGTTGACGCTGCGCCCCGCCGCAGGCGGGGGAATGGTGCTGCGGGCAGAGCTCGACGGCACCGAGCACGTGGTCGATGTATCGGAAGGATTCGCGGGGCGCTGCGTGGGCACCGTCGGTGACGTGGTCGCCGTGTGCGGTCATCGGGTGATCGAGACCGGCAGGACGACGTTCGAGACCGGCATCGACTACAAGACCCTGATCGCCGACGCGGGCCCGTTGTCGGAACTCCTGCTGGGTCAGCCGGTGTTCCCCGAGGTCGCCGGTTACACCCATGTGCTCGTCGAGCGGTTTCCGTCTTTGTTGGCTTCGCGGGACCTCGCTGAGTGGGATTATTTCGACTTGCCGCTGGTCGACGGCCGGGGTGGCTCGTTCGGTGCGGTGCTGGGCCGCGGCGGGGTACTCGCCGCGGACCGCTACGCGATCGCCGAGGTTCCCGACTCGGTATTCGAGACGACGCTGGTCAGCCTCGCCGACGCCACGGAAGGGGAGGTGTCGGTGGCTCGCGATCCGATACCGGTCGATCACGGGTCGCTGTGGGGCGGCGGCGACGACGGCACCAGCGACCTGGTCATCATCAGCGACCGCGACGGCACCACCGGCTATGACAGCCGGGGCGGTGCCGTATTCAGCATCACCGACGGCAGCGAGCTGTTGGGTGCGAATCCTGAAGCGGACAGTCTCGGCGTCACCGTCCAGACCGCGAGCGGGCGCAGGGAGGTCCGCCGTTACCGCGACGGTGTCCACACTGATACCACTGTGCTGGCTGACGACAGCCTGATCCGTCACCGCATCGCACCCGACATCACCATCGCAGCACCCGACGGCCAACACAGTCTCGTGCCTAACTCACAGATCGCCCGGCCGAAGCACACACGGAGGTAGGCAACCATGGCAGTCAACGTTTGTGACTACTCCCCTTCAGCGGCCACCGATCCTACGGAGGCTATTGATGCGAATTACCCTTACGACAATCCGATGGGAGCGCTCGGAAGTGTCGGTGCGCATTTCCGACCAGCACTCCGGGACAACTGGACCGATTGGTCAGCCGGCGAACTCAGTCTTGACGAGTCGATGCGCAGGCCGATCTACGACTTTGTCGACAATCTGAGCTGGTTTTCTCGTGAAGTCGGCGACTCCGGATACGGAAATATCGCGTGGATCGGCCACGTAGGCGGAGGACCCGGGGATCGGAGGGCGACATACCACAATACCGGCCACGCACTCGACATCGTCCGCATTCAATGGGTTGGAGGCAATGCATCGCACCCACGAGACGGCACTTCAGAAGTACACGATGACCAAGGCAGGTGGCTGCAAACCACACATCGCAGAATGGTCGCCGTCGAGGCCGCCCTCCGTAAGCATTTTGGCTACGTTCTCAACCGCTATATCGGCGATCCTGCAATAGAGGAAGGAGAATGGGGTGAGGAGGGTCCCAACAGCAAACACCAAAATCACTTCCACGTTGACAATGGATGTGAGCGTGCATTGCGCGTTGATCGCACGAGTTTGGATAACTCGGCGCAAGGACATCGATCGGTCCGGTCATGTCACTACTTCGTTCAGGATTGCATCAACGCCTTTACCGATCTAGAGGTCGAATACGACGGCCGATGGAGCCGCGCCACTGAGCACGGGTATCTGACCCTGATAAGTGATCTCGGGATGGAGTGTCTCGACCCGACTACCTACCTGACGCATTACATGCTCTTCTTGGACTACATCGTAATCCACGGTTTGAGCGGCAACGGCGCGGGTGCCTATCGCTGGGGCGACTATATAGTATGAAGCGACGGGAGGGGATTCTCGCGAGAGCAATGACGGTTGCTGTCGGATGCGCCGTCATGGCAACATTGGTCTTGCCTGGACAGGCGACAGCCGAGGCCAACTCGAACCGAGGTTACGTTGCCCATGAGGCACCCGATTGGCCGTTTCGAGGAGCCGTGCACTACTACGGTTCGGGCTTGGCGTGGATATCAGCTCCGGATGCCGAAACTGGCGCGCGGTATGGCATCCGCTATCGTTCATCAACGGATGGGGCCGTTACAGAATTGGACCTCGGCACTGGCGACAACCTTGAATTCTGCGGCCCCGGTGAAATGTTCGCCGGGCCGTTAGGCATTTGGTTCGACTACCCTGACGGTACCCGCACGGGCCATTGGACGCATATATATGTTCCTTGGGGTGACGCCGCATACCCGATGTACACCAGATCTCTACTCGCCCGGACGTTCACAGACGCGTGGCAGTCGGACACCGAGATCGGCGGTAGAGCCATCGGTGTCCGAAATGCCGATTATGGCGGCTGGCTCACCTTGGCTTTCGATACGGAGGAGCGGCACTACCGTCTCGTAGATCTCGGACTTTATCGGGGAGATGTGCATCCATCTGAGTTCCGGCCGCCGCCGGAGCCCCCGCCCGATTGGGAGATAGGCAGAACAGTGGACATGTCTCACTCAGACGGTGTGCATTTTGGCATCAATGTATCACTACATGAGGATATCTGCGGCGGACGACAAACTTACGTATTCTCAGTGGAATCGGGAGAATTTGTTGGGTGCGGGTGGGGCTATCTGGGTCCAATATTCATAGCACCGCAAGATGTACTTGATTCTTCACCGTCTCCTTCGTTCCCCGTCGATGCATATTGGCACGATCCGTTGCGCGGATGCGAAAGTGCATTTCCGATGGATGCACTGCTCGACATGACCGACCAAATAGCCAAATCTGTGGGGTGACGATTGTGCAGTGCACAAGGCAATATCGGAACCCCTGAGAGGGAGTTAGGAATTGGGACCGAGAATGCGCGAGACGAGCAAGAGGCGGTGGCGACGGATCCACCGTGTGTGCTGTATCAGTGCGTCGTGGTCAATGTTGCTGCTAGTGCCGGGGTGTTCTGGCTCAGAGCCTGTCGCTGAGGAGGCGACGATCTCGTCGACTGCGCGAGCGCCGTCAGGTACTGCCGTCGATGCGGGGAGGTCGGGTGCGGATGTATCGCTTGCGCTTGAGGCAGGCGAGCAGGGGGAGACAGCGGCCAACGGTATCGAGGATGCTGCTGGCCCGGTGCCGGTGAGTTCGACGCCAGCTACTTCGTCTCCACTGGAGACGTCTGGATCAGCGCTGAAGCGGCCGCAGTTTGTGGAGGGTGTGGCTCCTAACTGGCCGTTTGCGGGTGTCGTGCAGTTGTGGGCCAACGCGGGCGAAAGGGCGTCTGGCGAGGCGGGCGCGGTGTGGTGGCTGCGTTATTGGTCGTGGGCTGAGCCTGCCGAGACGTATCCGCCAGTGCCGCTGCCGGGTATGGAGGTCGATTGCTTGGGCAGTGTGGGGCTGGTGTCCCACGGCGCGAAGGGCCTCGAGGTAGGAGAGGCGGCTGGTTCGGTGCCGGGCTCGTTCTTGGTGCGGTGGGGCGAATCGGCGCAGCGGCTGGCTGTGCCGTCGCAGGAATTGCTCGCGGAGTTCGAGACCCGGCCTTCGACGGTGGCGGCCAGTTCTGTGGGCGATGCGGTTCGGCTTGCTTCGGGTGCCCAGCAGGTGACCTATTCGATGCGCGACCCCGCGCGGCCTGACGGTGATTTGTGGAGCGTGCAGGCACGCCGTGACGGGCCGTTGTTCGTGCTGACTGTGCACCCGGCCAATCATGAGTGTTTTTCGGGTGTGACTTGGCTGAGCGTCGCAGAGACGGGCGAGGTGGCGGCATGTGGCGCGAATACGTGGGCTACCAAGTTTGTTGGGCCTGCGGACCGGCTGACGGGGGAGTTGGTATTGCCTGGGCCAGATGATGTGGGCACTTACTTGGGCTGCGCTTCGCGGCTGGAGCTGACTGACTTGCCGTTCACCGAGGACCGTCGGCTCGCGCCTTGAGCATCGTGCCCGTCGACCACGCTCGCCTGTCGCAGGTGCTCCTCGCCGCGGGCCGCTACACGATCGAGGCCGTGTTGCGTCTGACTTAACGCGACGGGATTCTGGTTCTTTCAGGTTGCATCTGAGATGGTGGCTGGCCTTGATCATGGAGGCCGTCAACGATGACGTCGATGCAGCGAGAGCCGAAGCGGATGCTGACAGCGGAGCAGAAGTACGACTTGTGGGTGCGGATGCTGTCGGGGCAGATTTCCCAAGCGGACGCCGCGGCCGAGGCGGGGGTGGATCGCTCGGTGGTCGCTCGGCTGCGCGCTGTGGCTCGCGACGGGGCGATCGCCGCTTTGCAGGCCTCCAGGCCGGGCCGGCCGCGCCAGTCCCGCGCCGAGGCGTCGGAGGCGGCCGCGTTGCGCGCCGAAGTCGAACGGCTCCAGTCCACGGTGATCGAGCAGGCGGTCGAGTTGGCGGTGCTGCGGGGAAAATCGCACTGGGGATGAGCGGCCCGATCCCCGCCCGCGTCGACGGGGCCGCCAAAGCAGCGCTGCTCGGCTTGATCGACGACGCTGTGCGCGCCGGCTGGAGTCTCACCCGGGCCTGCGCGGCCCTCGAGGTCGACCGGGCCAGGGTGTGGCGCTGGCGACAACGCCGAGCCGCCGGCCGCCTCGAGGATCTCGCTGCGGGCGGGAACCCGATCCATGGGCTCCTCGAGTGCGAAGAGGCCGAGATCTTGGCGCTGTTCGATGACTGGGGCGACATCGACCGCTCGCACCGCAAGCTCGCCCACCGCGGCTCCTACGAACAGCGAGTGTGGGTATCGCCATCGACAGTGGATCGGGTCCTGGCCCGTCACGGCCTTGCCCTGCAAGGAGATCCGCGGCCCGCGCGCAGCGTGAAGACGCCGTGGCCGGCCTGGCATGAATGGCGCCCGAACCAGCTGTGGTGCTGGGACGGCTCCCAGTTCGAACGCTGCGCTGCCGCCAAGCACGCGTACGCGATCGTCGACCTCGTCAGCCGCAAATGGATCTCCACCCACCTCACAGCCAACCCCGACTCGGTCGCCGCCCGGGTCCTGTTCAGCCGCGGTCTCGACAACGAAGGGCTGCTCACCAACGAGCTGCGGGCACGCCTCGACGACCCCGACGCCGAACCGCCCGACGACACCACGATCCCGTTGCTGCTGGCGATCTCGGACAACGGCACCGAGATGCGCGCCAACGAGACCCGCCGGTTCATGGCCCTGTGCTCGATCGCTCAACACTTCGGCCGCCCCTCCACACCGACCGACCAGGCCTGGATCGAGTCGCTGTGGGGCCACGCCAAACGCGAGCACCCCCACCTGACCACGATCACCGACCCGACCGTGCTCACCGCCGAACTCGAACGGATCCGAGCCCACCACAACAGCGTCCGGCTGCACGAAGCCATCGGCTACCTCACCCCCAACGACGAACACGACGGCCGCGGCGACACCATCCGCGCCGCCCGCCAGCACGGGATGCACACCGCCGACCAACAACGCCGAGCCTGGCACCGGAGCCAACGATGACCCAGACCACTACTCTCACCAACCACAACCCGCCAGCAACCCACCGACGCAGTCTGAACCCAACCCCAACCCGTCGCGAAGAGTCAGAAACACCTCAAGGCCACCACCGCCACAGCCGAAGACACCGCGACCGTGGGCCGGACCACGAACGTGAACTTCACCTACCAGCCGCTCGACGCGACTGCTGAGGGCAGCGGTCTTTTCGCCACCCTGGGGGTCACCCCCGACAAAGCCCGCACCACCACCGCCACGCTCGCGTTCACCGTGTCAGGACACACCAGCACCCACACCGTCACCTCGCACTGGGCGACAGGGTTCCACACAGGCGGGCACGCTCGACCAGGTAGCACAAGCAGCCCAGCGGACATCCTCAGCGGCTCACGAAGCCGAGGAAGCCGCGTGATGTTTGCGGCGTGCCGGACTGGGGTCAGTTCAGAGCTTGGTTTCTGCGGTGTGGGCACGATGAGGACAAAAGCGACGATCGGAGTGCGTCATGGGATCGTGCGCGGCTCGGCAGAAATGAGATGAGCGGCATGAGCGAGAGGGCATTGCGGGCTTGCCGCCGCAGCCGCAGGGTGCGCATCGCCGCCGCAATGGTGATCGGCGCGCTCGTCGTGTCAGCGTGCAGCAACGGCAGTGCTGGGCGGCAGGATGCGACGACGCCGACTTCCGAGACCTCTGCCGCAGCGGAAGTCACGGCCGAGCCTGCGGCGACATCTGGTGCGGCTTCGCTAGACCGGCTGGGGCCGGACCGGGTGTCAGGTTCTGTTGGGGTTGTCGGCGGCGGCGTGGCGGCAGTCCCGGACGACAACCGCGCGGTACGGCCCGACGCCGAGGTGAGCGCTGCGCCGGACGCGGCCGATGTGGTCGCGGAGGACGAGCACGACGCCCGGCCGGTGAAACTCACGCCGGAGGAATTGGCGGTGCTGCGGATGGCTCTTGATCCTTCGATGTCGGGCGGCGGCGTTCTCGCTGGGCACGCCAACTACTGGTGTGCATTGACGTCTGAGGGTCACATCGTGTGTTGGGGGACGCATCCGAATCGCCTGGCGTGGCCGCCTCGTGGGGTATTCACCGCGATCTCTGTTGGAAACGATCTGGCGTGTGCCATCCGCGCTGACAAGTCGCTCGTGTGCTGGGGCTCAGAGCGCCTTGGCGGCCTCGAAGTCCCGACCCCGGACGGAGAATTCACAAGTGTCACTGTCGGCGGGCGTCATGCGTGCGCTATTGGTACCGATGCGACCGTCGCTTGCTGGGGCAGCTTCCACTACCGCGAGGATGCGCCGGAGAACGCACGCGTTCCTGACGGCAAGTTTGTTTCGATCGCGGCGAGGGACGAGCACACCTGCGGGGTGCGCGTTGGCGGCGATCTCGTCTGCTGGGGACTGATCGACGAGGACCGGGTTCATCCGGCGAGCGGAGAGTTCATCAGTGTCGGCGGATCGTGCGCGATTCGTCTTGATCGTTCTCTTGCTTGCTGGGACCGCGACCTATTCCGCCAATGGTTCGGCACTTTCCCGTACGGGGAGTTTCTCTCAGTCTCCGCGGCGGGAAATCAAGGCTGTGCCGTGACGCTCGACGGCGTTCTCGTGTGCTGGGGATACGAGGGCTTGACGCGTCAAGTCTCAGCGGTCCCGTCCGTTCGATACGTCGCTGTCGCGGCCACCACTCACGGCCGCTGCGCTCTCACCGTCAATGGCAACGTCGGCTGCTATGGCGGGAGAGTCGGATCGACGCCTCGCGGCCAGTTCGGACCCGGCCGCGAATCGGTCCAGCTTCCGGGTCATGATGCGGTGGATGTCGACGGCGAGACTGGCGCGATAGGCGCCCGAGCACGCCGTATCGGCATCGGCGACAGCTTCATGTGCATGTTGCAGGCCGATTCGACGATCCGCTGTTTCGGGTCGTTCTTGCAGTGGTACCACGAGTACGACGAGTTCATCGACGCAGTGGCGCCACCGGGCAGATTTGTCTCAGTGGTTGCCGGCCCGAATCATGCCTGTGCCTTGACGCTGCAGCGCACGGCCGTGTGCTGGGGGCCGAACTCCGAAGAACGCGACCCTCGATGGGGCGACCCTGTGGGTCCGGCCGCCATCCCGGGCGGCACCTTTGCGTTGCTCACGGCCGGACAGTCGCACACATGCGGGTTGCGCGACGACAAGAGCGTCGACTGCTGGCTGAACCGGACGGGCACCCTGCTCGACACGCCAGACGGAGACTATGTGGATGTCTCCGCAGGATCCGAGCACACCTGCGCCCTTCGCGACGACGGTGTGATCGTCTGCTGGAGTGCCTTTGAGGAGTATCAGCCCTGGCAGCCTGCTGTGCGAGGCAGCCGGTATGTCGGACTGGCATCTTGGGCGTACAAGTCGTGCGGGATACGGCAAGGCGGCTTCGTCACATGCTGGGCCGACAAGCCGGACGCCGGACCCGAGCCGGTGTACGCCGCGTTCGCCGACGTCGCTCTCGGGGATGGCCGCGCTTGCGGTCTCAGACCGGACGGCACCATCGCATGCTGGCATCACTATGGCATTGAGCAAGTGGACCCGCCAGAGGGCGAGTTCATCGAGATCTATGCCGGGTCTTCGACTTCGTGCGCCATAGACGCCCAGGGCGAGGTCACATGCTGGGGCCGCAATTTCGGGGGCCGAGCTTCGACGACCGGGCACCAGTACACGTCGGTCTCGTCCTCCGACTGGTACTCATGCGGAATCCGCGAAGACAAGGCGCTCTCATGCTGGGGAGCCGAAGCGACCGGCCTGCCGACGCTGCCCGCAGGCGAGTTCGCGCAAGTCGACCTTGGCACCTATGTGCATTCCTGCGCGCTGCTGACCGACGGTTCGGGCCGATGCTGGGGCGACCTTTACCACCTGGGCTTGGACTTGCTGCCCGAGAGCTACACATCGGTCTCCACCGGAGGAGCCCATGTCTGCGGAATCCGCCCAGACGAGACGCTCAAGTGCTGGGGAACGTTCGACCACGGACTCCGAGAGCCTCCCGAGGGTCGCTTCACCGCAGTCGCCAGCGGCCAGAGGCACTCCTGTGCGCTCGACGAAAAGCAGGAAATCGTCTGCTGGGGACTGGACTCCGATGGCCAGTCAAGCCCGCCCCAAGGCCGCTTCGAACAGATCGCAGCAGGCCCGTTCCATACTTGCGGAATCCGCGTCGGCGGCGAGGTCGTCTGCTGGGGCTTCGACGCTGAGGGGGAGGCATCGCCGCCCAGCGGCACATTCGTCAAGATCGCAGCCGGCACCGACCTCACCTGCGGAATCCGCTCGGACACGACCATCACCTGCTGGGGCAGACCCGGCTTCCGCTCCGATGCCCCGACCGGTGAGTTCGTGGACCTCTCCGTCGGCCAATTGCACGCGTGCGCCCTCAGCAAGACCGGAGACATCACATGCTGGGGCCGCCTCGGAGGTGTGCTGTGGGAGCCGCTCGGGAATGGAGAGCTACGACTGATGAGAACAAGCAGACCATGACAGCAACCAGCCGACGCGCCGGCCGGATGCATGCGGCGTCGGCGCGGGTGGTCTGCCCATGAGACGCGTTCGGGCGACTGCGGTCGGGGTGGTATTCGCCCTCATGGCGCTGTTGACGGTCGGGCAGGCGTCGGTGTCTGCGCAGTCCGAGGACGATGCGTCAGGCGCGAGCGAGCCGCGGGCCGCTTCCGATGAGGGGACTGCGCCACCGTGGCCTTTTGTCGGAATTGTCGGTTTGCAGTACGACCCGGAACGTGAGAGCAACGTCTTTGTGTATTGGGATTCCGAGACGGGTGCTCTTAGCGAGGTCGGTTTGGACCAGCGATATTGGTCCACCTATTGCCCTTCGGAATTCTCGGCAGATCGGCACAGAGTCTTCTATTCGCTGGATTCCTTGGAGGGTCAGCGCTTGGAGTTCGTCGTCCCGTGGGGCGACGATGCCTACCCGGTCCTCCATAGCGCGGGCTTTGTCGACTTCTACACGTCCGCCGAGGACCAGTTCGACCACGGCAGCGACAGTGGGAATCTGGAAGCGAGGATGCAATACAGCGTCCTGCGAGTGGACAACTCGCAGGAGGTCGCGTACTTCTCGTTTTTGTACGATTTCGATACCGAGCGGCACGGGCTGGCGCTTGTTGACCCGCAAAGAGGCGAGCAGGCGTTCGAGGCCGAACCCGACGACGATGAACGCATCTGGGGGACGAGAGGCGGCGGACTGGGCGCGGCGGGGTTCTACTACGGCTTCGAGGTGCGGTATTCCGAACCCGCCTGCCAAGCAGAGGACGCTTATGTCGTCGACGGCCGCACCGGCGAACTGGTGGCGTGCTTCCATACCTTAGGGGGTCCTTCGCCGGTCTTCGTCGGGCCGTCGTCGCTTGCCACCCTTGAGCTTCCCGAGCCATTTTCCGACAAGGTGTGCGACGGATTCGACCTGGGCAAGCTCGACAGGAGCGGTGCGCCTGAAGGAGCGCCCGACTGATGTCGCGACTGCGCGCCTTGTCGGTGCTGGTCGCGCTGGCGGTCCTCAGCGGCTGCACCGGTGCGGAGCCGACGGCCACCTCGCCGGCGGCGTCGCAAGCCGACACCTCCCGAACGTCGCTTCTGACCGCGACCACAGCAGCCCCCGCCACATCGGCTGCTCCGACACAGACGACTGCGCTGTCAGCAGAGCCGGCATCCACCGCTCCGGCTCCGACGGAAAGAGCGCCTGCAAGCGCAGACGACGCCGACACGGTTCCTGCAACCACAGCGGCTGACGTCGACACCGACGACGCCCAAGACAGCGACCCAGAGGGCGAGGACGCTTCCGATGAACAAGACCTCAGCCGACCGCCTGGTGCGCCGAGTTTCAGCACAGGCCGCACGCCCGAGTGGCCCTTCACAGGACTGATCCAGCTCTGGTACAGCGCCGACGATCGGGAACCGCATTGGTTCGTTCGCTACTGGCACTGGCCCTCGACCGGCAACGCAGATTCCGAGGTGTGGCTTCCCGGCTTCGAGACGGACTGCCTCGGCCAGACAGCAGTCGTGGTGCACGGCCCAGACGGCATCGAGGTCGGCACCACCGACGGCACCAACCCATCCACATACTGGCTCGCGTGGAGCGGCGGAGCGCACCCAACAGAACAGCCCACCGAACAACTCACGACCGAAGCCTCAACACGAGCCTCCAACATCGAAGCTCGCACCGAAGGAGACCTGCTTCACCTCGCGGTGGGCGAGCAGTCTCAGACCTACAGCCTGCGCGAACCGGTCCGCCCCGACGGGCAGCGATGGATTGCCCAAGCCCGCCACGACGGCGAACTGCTCATCATCACCGTGCATCCGGCGCACCTGCCGTGCTTCTCGGGCGTGACATGGCTCAGCCACGCACCAACCGGCGAACTGCTCGGCTGCGGCACCAGCACCCATGTCGTGCGCTTCGTCTCCCCGACGCCGACAAACCACGACAGCCTCGTCCTGCCTGATCAGGACGCACTGGGCACCTATCTCTCGTGCACCCCGCCGCTCGACTTCGCACGCGTCACCCTGCCAAGCCCATGACCCACAGCCCACCGAGATGCCAAGTGGTGTTCCCTGTGTCGGGGCCGGAGTTGCCGCCGGGCCGTTCGCGAAGATCGGTTCCCAAGGAATTCAGGGCTGTTGCCGTGGCGTTAGTGCTTGATGAGGGCCGCAGCAGTGCGTCGGTGGCTCGGAGCTTGGGGATCGGGGCGCCGAATCTGGGCAGTTGTGTGCGTCAGACGCGAGTCGACCGAGGCGAGCGCGAGTGGCTCACCACGACCGAGCGGACGGGGCTGGCCCAGCTTCGGCGGGAGAACGCGCAGCTGCGGATGGAGCGTGATCTGCTCAAAGGGGCGACGGCCTTCTTGGTGCGTGCCCGGCGACGGCACCGGGGCGGGGGCGATTTCGGGCAGCTTCGACGTCACCCCGACCACCGCGGACTTCACAGCGTCCGATGCGTGGGGCATCTCGGGTGTGCCCTCTGCGGGCGGCAGCGGTCTGAGCCGCACCGTGAGCATCACTACGACCGGCACCGGCCGGGTCGGTGTCAAGGTCGAGTGCCGAAACACCGGTTATGGGATCGCGACAGCGACCGCGGCGTTCGTGGCGCGTCCCGCGTCGGCGTGCGTGTCGCCGCTGGGAACGCTCGCGCACGCCACCCGTACCGTGACGGGCACGCTGAGCGCCACGAGCTGTGCCACCGACAGCCGCGACCCCGACTCGACGGACACGTTCTATGTCCGCCGGCACGCGTTCGCCTTGGCCAGTTCTGGGTGGGTCAGCATCGGTCTCGAGGCCGCCGCGGTGGGCACCAGCACTTTGGGTGCCTATGTGGTGCTGCTCGACGGACACGTCTCAGGCGGGCAGGCACTGCGCGGCGACGACAACAGCGGCACTGGCGACAAGGCCCGCTTGTCGGAGGTGCTGCTCGCTGCGGGCCGTTACACGATCGAGGCCACCGCCGCAGCCGGGGACACCGGCGGCTACCGGCTCGTCGTGGCGGTTGATTTCGCTCTCCATTCCGACGAGTTGCCCGCCGCGGTCACCGCCAGTCAAGATCAATCGCCGCATGTCGCCGCGTACAGCGCCCCACTCGCGCAGCGTTGAACTGGCGGGATGCGCTCTGAGGCAGCGGGAGGTCTGTATCGCTCAGTTGTCGCCGCCTGCGGCGGACTCGGTGTGGGGATGTGCAGCCAAGAGCCGAGCCGCGCAGATGGTGTCGATCACGTCCTTGCGCCAGCAGATCCCGAGGCCGGCATCGAGTTCGCGCGATTGGACTCGTCCGCTGTAGCAGCCGATGAACTCGCTTCTTGTTTCGCCTCTCACCAGGTTGCCCAGATTGCCCTGCAGGCCCTCGTCGGGCGTTGGCGTGCCGTACGGGTCGTTCCGGTTCCATGTGCCCGTGTATTGGGCGACGATCGGGGAACCGGACATTCCCGGCCGTGTTTGGCTGTCGACGAAGAACGCCGGCAGTCCGTCCAACAGCCCTTGCTGTTGCGCTGCTTCGCTGTCCTGTTCGATCGTTATGGGGAATCTCGGCTCCGATGCCACGTAGCCGGATTTCCAGATGGGCATCCCCAGCTTGACGCTGATGCCTTTGGGGTAGCCGAGTATGAACACTGGCACTCCGGGCATCACGGGAACTCGGTCGTCGCTGATGCGGTTGATCGCAGGATGCCAAGGAACCTTCTGCTCCTTGTAAAATCTCGCTTCCAGCGCTACTACGTCGCAACGGTGGCCTAGGGAGGGATGCACGTACCATCTTGGCTGGCCGTCTGCATAGAGATCGTAAGAGAGCCTCGTCGGCTGGTACCCGTCGTGTTCGCCGAGTTCGACGTGAACCGGCAGATGGAGGCGCAGCCGACGGGGGTACCCGTCAGGTGATCCGTCCCCTAAGCGCTGACGGGTGAACGCGTGCCGGCCGGTGACGACGTGGCCATTGGTGATGATGAACCACTCATCGTCGTTCTCGACGAAGAACGCCGTGGCATTGCCGAGTAGCCGGTCGCCGTCGAGCACTTCGATCTTGAAAGGGCACCGCGAGTAGATGTTGCGGATTCCGCCCTCGGGAAGAGTGTCGAAATTCGCCCCGATGGTCATGATCCCCGCGTGATGTCGGACCTGCCGAGCAGCGCAGCCGACACGCCGGACTTGCGCCAGGTGCCATACGCGATGTCCTTGCGTGCGCCGTAGCTGGCGGCGTGCTCGATGAGTCCTGCTTCCACAGCGGGCAAGCCCGGTTCGTCGGCGAGCGCCTCAAGGCCGACTCGGCGTCCCCGCTTCGGACGGGGCGACTCCGGCGCCTCCAAGTAGTTACGCACTGCTGCCGCCTCGATCCGGCCGGCAGCGATCACGGCTTTGTGCCCTTCGGACATCGTTCGGTCGGCCATTGGTCTTTTCTTTCAACGGTGGCTCAGGACGTTCTCGATTGCTGCCAGCCTGGCTGCTCGCCACGTGCTTGGGCGATCTGGGCGACCGGGCGGGCGAACCAGCGGTCGATGACCTTCAAGCCTTGTTGGGCGGCGCAGTCCGACACACCGCCGGTCGCGGGACTGTCAGGACTGACAGTCCCATCCGCCGCGAGACAGTCGACGACATGGTGGCGCTCGACGTCGTTTGACTCGACGCAGGGCGCGCTGAAGGCCGGCTCTTGCCTTCATGAATGCATGAGTAGTCTCAACCCTCGTCAGGATCTTGAGGCGTTTGGGATGGGCGCACACGTCTCGCGTTCGGCAGCACGACTCGAACACGTAGGTGACATGCGGTACGCGCACAACTTCACGCGAAGCGACAGTTAGGGCTCACCGCATGCTTCCTGTTGTACTTGCGCTTGTCGGTGGGTTCATCGGCGGTGCTGTTGGTCCCGCGGGCATTCCCGTTGGGGCCGCCATTGGCTACTTGATCGGGCGAGATGTCGGTTCTCGTGAGATGCGCTCTCGCGTGAAGTCCCTCGAGCGGGAAGTAGATGCCCTGCGTCGATCAGCTGCATCTCCGGATGCATCTGGGAGGCCAGCTGCGGCCGCGGGACCCGCACGATCGTCTGGTGGGACCCAACAGTCCCCGTCTTCCTCGCATCGCAGTTCGTACGTTCGGCCGACGACAGAGACTGGAGCCGAGCCGGAATCACCACCCGAAACGTCTGAGACCGCTCCGTTGCGTGCACCGCGCCCGGCACCTGCACCACACCCGGCACCCGCGCCACGCCCGGCACCGACAACTGCTCCTAGGCCCGCCCCCACGCCTCGGCCGGCAGTACCTGCGACCCGACGGCAGCAGGCGCCTCGTCGACCGGCGAAACCGCCCGAGCCCACCTTGGCGGCGGTTGCAGTTGCTCGTGCGCGCACGTGGCTGCTGACGGGCAACTCGCCCGTGAAGATCGGGATCATTCTCTCGCTGATCGGGCTGGGTTTCCTGTTGCGGGAAGCAGCTGTGCGCGGCTGGGTGGATTTCACGATCGAGATTCGCCTCGCAGCAGCGACGGTGTTCGGGCTCGGCTTGCTGGCGTTTGGTTGGCATCAGCGAACGAGACGGCCGATCTACGGCCGCAGTCTCCAGGGCGGCGGGATCGCTGTTCTGTACTTGGTGACGCTCGCCTCCTACGCCTTGTACGACCTTCTGCCCCCGCTGCTGGCTCTGGCTGCGGTCGTGCTGATCACCGTCGCAGCCGGTGCGCTCGCCATGATTCAAGGCTCGCTGACGCTGGCGATGCTGGGTCTCATCGGCGGCTTCTCCGCGCCGCTGCTGGCGTTCGCGTGGCCCCAAGACCACTTCGAGGTATTCGGCTTCTACGCGGTGCTGGGCGTTGCCGTGGTCGCCGTGGGCAGGCGGAAGGCGTGGCCGACGCTGGTGCTGTCGGGTTACGGCTTCACGTTCGTGGTGGCCGGGCTGTGGCTGTTTGCCCGCGAGGGCCACAGCGACTGGGCGCAGCTGCAGCCGTTCGTGGCGTTCTTCGTGCTGCTGTACGCGCTCGTGCCGCTGGCATGGCCGCTAGTGCCGTCGTCTCGCGACGAGCCTGTCGGCTTCAAGGAGGCATGGAGCACGCCGCTGGTGTTCTGCACGCCGTTCGCGGGGCTGGCGATGCAGGCGCTGCTGGTCGGCCATTTGCGCTACGGCGTCGCGGTCAGCAGCGGAGTGCTCGCTGTGCTGTACGCCGCCTTCCACCAGTTGTCCCGCCGACTCGCGAGCACGGGCAAGCAGATCGAAGTTGCCTATGCGGCGCTCGCCGTGGTGTTCTGCGCAACAGCGGTTCCGCTGTTTATGGGCGCATCGGCCACCTCGGCCATCTGGGCTGTACAGGGCGCAGTGCTCGTGTGGGCCAGTTCGCGATGGGGCTCACGGCTGGCGCTGCTGGGCGGCGCTGTCCTGCAAGCCATCGCCGCTGTCGCATACGGCGTGCGGATAGCCACCGACTCCGTGGACTGGGACTCTGCTGCGGTCTTCGGTTTCTGGGCTGAGGCCACGCCGGTCCTCAACGTGTACTCGCTGGGGGCCGTCATGCTGGCTGCCTGCGGGCTTGCCGGCGCGGAGTCTCTGCGTCGCTCGTCGCACTTCGACCCCTGGCGCTCATCGGCGAAGAGCGCGGCGTTGGTGTGGGGTGCCGGTTGGTTCCTGTTCGCCGAGACCGCCGCCGTGTGGCTGCGACTCGGCCTGCTGCCAGCCGTCGGGCTGTGGGCAGTGCAGGGTGCTGCGCTGATGTGGGTTGCATCGAAGCACCGCTCGATGCCGGTTGCCGTTGTTGGCATCGCCATGCAGGTCGTCGCTGCCGTCGCCGCGGCGCTCAAGCTGAAGGCGGACTCTGACGAACTGCGGTCCGGTCCGTTCGAGTTCTGGGCGGAATCGCTGCCGGTCGTCAATCAGTACTTCGCCGTAACCGTGTTTCTGGCGGTATGCGGATTTGCCAGCGCCGCCGCTGTGTCGCGGTTTGTCGACTCTCGTGATGACGCTTGGCGTTCAGTCATGTACTCGGCGTTGGCGCTCGGCGGAGGCTGGTTCCTGTTCGCCGAGTCAGCAGAGATGTGGGTTCGGGCGGGGCCGCTCGCCGTGTCGACGATGTGGACTCTCGAAGGCGCCGTGCTGGTGTGGCTCGCCGCCCGTCGCCGATTGGTGGCCGGCGCAGTGCTCGGCATGCTGCTGCAGGTTGCTGCTGGCGGGGTCTATGCCGCTCGGTTGGTGGACGACAGTGCGGGGCACTCGTCAACTCTCAGCTTCTGGGCAGATTCGACGTCGATTCTGAACCAGTACTTCGGCGTTGGCGTGCTGCTGGCCGCCTGCGGCGTCGCAAGTGCTGTGGTCGTCTACCGGTCAGCGTCGGCGCTGCGCGAACTGCGTGTCCCGTCGATGTGGCTGTCGCTGCTGTGGGGCGTCGGCTGGTGGCTGTTCGCGGCTGCGGCACAGATCTGGGTCGCGACCGATGACTACCGGCTGTGGGGGTTGTCGCTTCTGGTGATCGGCACGCTCTCAGCACTGTTGGCAGCCGGTCGGGTGCTGAAGTGGAACGAGCTCGAATGGGCCGGCGTGCTGATGCTGCCGACGCTCGTCGCGGCCTTGGCGGTCGCCCTCATCAGCAAGGACTACCCGTCCGCTGATTGGGGCTGGACAGCGTGGCCGCTCATGATCGTCGCGTACGCAGCGTTCCTGCGCACCGGCGGGGACCGGCTCAAAGTCCTGGGTCAGTACGGCGGCCTGTACTGCGTTTTGAGCGTGTTCTTGGCCGCTGAGGTGCACGGCCAATTGGCGCAGACCGCCGCTGGGCAATGGCCGCTGTACGGAGCCGGTGCTGCGGTGCTGCTGTGGCTGGGGGTTTCTCTGCTCGCCCGTCCGATCGCGCCATGGTTCGTGGGAGACGGCTGGCGCTGCTGCTTGCTGTATGGCATTACGCCGGTCGCGTGGACTGCTGCTGCAGCTGCTGGCATTGCGGTGCTCGGTCACCACGGAAACGTCGACCCGCTGCCGTTCCTGCCGGTCCTGAATCCCATCGACATCTGCGCGGCAGCTTCAGTCATCTTGCTGCTGAGATGGAAGAGCGAGATGGTCGCCGAACTGTCCGCCGATTCGGACAGCCTGACGCCTGCTGTTGCAAGTCTGCGGCGCTTGGCCGCGACCCCTTGGTCCCCGGCTCTCAGCGCCGCGGGTGTCGTCGTGCTCACGATGACCGCGGCTCGATCTGTCCATCACTGGACGGGCGTGCCGTTCGAGCTGAGACCGCTCGTATTCTCCACAGAGCTGCAGGTTGCTGTGTCGATCCTGTGGGCTGCGACCGCGTTGGCTGCGATGGTCGTCGGTGTGAGAGCGGCCGACCGGCGCATCTGGATCGTCGGCGCGTCATGGATGGGGGTCGTGGTGGTCAAGCTGTTCTTGATCGACCTGGCAAGCCTGGCCGCACTGCCGAAAGCTTCTTCATTCATCGGGGTCGGTATTCTGCTGCTGATCGTCGGCTATCTGGCCCCGGTGCCGCCATCGCAGTCCGAGGCCGACAGTTCGAAGTGAACGTCTGGGCCAATAGGCGACTGGACATGTCGGCATCTGCATGGCTGCGTGCCGTGATTTCTTGCGCCCGACCCTCTGCGCCGGACGGAGCATCGTCGCTCGAACAGCGCTGGGACCCTGATGGTGCCGGTGTCGTCGGGTTGTCCGTGCGCTCGCTGTTCGATCTGTGGCTGCGAGCTCAACGCTGGCAGCCAGGTGACCGCATCGTGTTCTCGGCGTTCACCGTTGCCGACATGCCGTTCATCGCCCGCGCCAACGGGCTCCATGTCGTCGCGCTCGATATCGATCCGGCCACCGGGGAACCTGACGCCGACGCGCTTGAGAACTTGATTGACGAGCGAACCCGAGCCGTGATCCTGTCACACCTGTTCGGTGCCCGTGCACAGACCGACGAATTGCGGCGTGTGACCCATGGGAATGGATCGCTGTTCGTCGAAGACTGCGCCGAGGCGTACGCAGGTCCGCATTGGCGTGGACACCCTGAGAGCGACATCGCGCTCTTCAGCTTCGGTCCGGTCAAGACAGCCACGGCCGCGGGTGGGGGCCTCGCTCGGGTGTGTGATGGGGACGTGCGGGGCGAGATGCGGCGGTTGGCGGCCGAAATGCCCGCGCAAGGTCGAGCTCTTCAGCTCAAACGCTTGGCGAAGTTCGGACTGCTCAACGCGTTTGCGTCGCCGCGGATGTTCGGAATGGTCGTGCGGATCCTCGACAAGCTGGGTCCCGGCCATGACGCGGTATTGCAGCAGCTCACCCGTGGGTTCCCGGGTCCCGACCTGCTGGACCGGATCCGCCGTCGACCATCGGCACCGCTCGTGCGAACGCTCGGCGACCGCCTCGATGAGGGCGATGAACCTGTCCGCCGGCGCATCGTGCCCGCCAGCCGGCTGATTCGGGGGCTCGGCGACGCGCTCATTCCCACTTCGCAGGCTGAGGAGCACTCGTACTGGCTGGTACCTGTGCTGGCCCCCAACCCGCAGGCGCTCGTCGACCAGCTCGCTGCCGCTGGCTTTCATGCGACGCGAGGCCGCGCGTTCGCAGTTGTCGAACACGACGATCCCAACGACGGTCCACCATCGTTGGGAGCGCGTCGGCTGCTCGAGCACGTCGTGTATCTCCCATTCGACCCCGCCATGCCCGAGCCCGTGCTCGACTGCCTCGCCGCGACGGTCTCCCGCGAGCTGCAGTATCAGCAGGTCGCCGAAGGGGAACACCAGCCGCTCGGTCGTGGTTCGGCCGGGTTCGCGCCCGATGAGCCTCCGGGATGACGGCGACACTTACCCCCACGTCACGAACAGCGCTGCTGGATGAACTCGAGACCACCAGCTTCGACGTGATCGTGATCGGCGGCGGGATCGCGGGTGCCGGGATCGCCCGGGACGCAGCGGCGCGGGGTCTGCGAGTCGCCCTGTGCGAATCCGGAGATTTTGGCGTCGGCACGTCGTCGCGTTCATCCAAGCTCATCCATGGCGGTCTTCGCTATCTCGCGCAGGGGCGCGTCGACTTCGTCCGCCGCACGGCCCGGGAGCGGGCAGCTGTTCACGTCATGGCGCCGCATCTGGCACGGCCCGTCTGGATGGTGGTGCCAGCCCGCCATCGGATGCAGTCCGAATGGTTCCGCTGCGCGCTCGCTGTGTACGAGCGGCTGGGCAGCGTGAGCCGTGACGATGCTCATGTGGGCTGGGACCGCGACGAGCTTGAGAGGCGGGAGCCAGCGCTCCGCCTTGACACCCATGGTCGGGCCATCGCATTCCGGGAGTACCTCACCGATGACGCTCGACTCGTCCTCGCTGTCCTGAGAGCCGCAGCAGCATCAGGCGCCGTGCTGGCCTCCCAGGCCCCTGTGCGTGCGCTCCTGCGTCAGGGAACCCGAATCACCGGAGTGATCGCGCACTGCCCGGTGACCGGCCGGGAGGTCAAGATCCGCGGGAGTGCCGTCGTCAACGCTGCCGGTCCGTGGGTCGATCACGTCGCGCGGCTTGAAGCCGAGTCGCCCGCTGCCAATGTCCTGGTCTCCAAAGGCGTGCACGTCGTCCTCGACCGCGGGGCCCTCCCGGTACAGCATCCGATTCTGTGCACAGCATCCGATGGCCGCTGGGTGTACGTGATCCCACGCGGCGAAGTCGTGTACGTCGGCACGACAGACACCCCATACGAACACGAGCGAGTGACATGGCCGGCCATCGACCGGGCCGACGTCGACTACCTGCTCGAACCACTCGCCCGATACTTCGCGACCCAGCCACCGACGGCCGGTGACGTGCTGGCGGCATGGGCCGGATTGCGCGCTCTTCCGGTTCGGCGCTCGCGCAAGTCGGTCTCCATGTCACGCGAGGCCGAACTGCGAGTAGGCCCCGGAAGATTGCTGTCGGTTGCGGGCGGCAAGCTCACCGGGTTCGCCGGTCTGGCAGCCAGCGCGGTCGAGATGGTCGGCAGGCTGCTGGAGCGCGACCTGCCTCCCGGTCCGGGCACAGCGCCGCTCCCCGCCGCCGCCGCCGAGCCGATCGTCGGAGACGAGCGCCTCCACCATCTCTACGGCGCTGACGCACCACAGGTCATGGGCCAAGGCGCCGGACGGCTGGTCGACGGCGCACCGGTGCTCACCGGAGAGGTCGACTGGGCGGTAGGCGTCGAAGCCGCCACGACAGTCGAAGACGTCATCTACCGCAGGACACTGGCCGCCTGGTTCCAGCCGCATCACCGAGCTGAACTGGCTGCAGCCATCGCCGATCGCATGACGGAATTGCTGGCGTGGAGCCCCCAGCAGCGCGAAGAACAGGTTCATTCCGTCCAGCAACGATTCGCCGGAGAGTTGGAATTCTCTCGGGCCGCTGACAACGACGCCTGAGAACGACCGATGAGCCGTCAGCCGTTAACCCGCCGATCTAAGGCATTGCAGCGTAGGTAGTCGCCCGTCAATCGCGGTAGGGACAAAGCCACCGTGCGATCAAGCCTTGCTATACGAGCCTTAATCGTGAAATAGGCCTCACACGTGACTGAGGGCGATGCTTGCGAGCCGGATGTGCAAGCCAGGGAGCGCCACGCCGGGAGCTCCAGAGCCGAAAATGCTGCGGGAGCGCACGCACACTGCCGGTACCGTTTCCGCTGCCGAGAGAACTATCGAAAGCAGATTGAAATGGTGAAGAAGTCACGGTTGGCCATTGCCGGGGCCTGGTAGTCCTCGTAGCTATCACGATGTGGGACGGTCTGGCCTACTGCTGGTTGATCCTCCTGCCGGTTATGTGCAATCGCTCGAAGCGGGCGTTGGCGTCACGTTTGATGAGTATTTTGACATCAGGCACGAATGTGCAAAATACGCAGCGACGTACCCGACGATCGACGAAACTGAACGTGATCAGCTATTGACCGTACGCTACGAGCACCATTGGCAAGCGATCAGGAGGTTCATGCTCGATCATTCGGACATCATAGTGGAGCGTCTTCAGTAGGACATTGTGTGCAAATCAATGCCAGTTTGCGATCATGTAAAGCGACAGAAAAGCCTTAAAGTTCTGCTGTCGGACTGCGGTAGCCCGAGTTCGGACTATCGAGGCATCCCGGGTCCATACTCATTCGAGCAACTTGGACTCGAGTCTGCCGTCGAAGATGCGATTCAGGAGCAGTTGCCGCTAGCTGTCGGTGCGCGTGATGCGGGCGGGGCCACGGCACTGACAGTCGGATTGGATCACAAGAAGTCATGGGTCTCCAGGCAAGAAGTAATCGCGAAGGCCATTGCGTTCATCTTGCTGTGAATTGTCGCGATGACGCTCATCGTGATTCTCTATTTCGTAACCGATGAGTCAGTGCTTAATGTTCTTGTAGCAGTGTCTGCGGGGTTTCTGGTCTTGTGCCTCTTAGGAATTGTCCGGATCGTCTTGTCCATCTATTGCTATGCAATCGATACTGCCGAATATGCTTGAAGTGCATTCAGGGCGGTATTGGGCATCGTGTAAGCGCGAGTGATGGTCCTGTCACTTGGCGTCCACTGACCGGCGGGCTGGGTTGTCGTCGCAGTTCCAGACCAGAGTGAATTCACCTCTGCACCATATGTGTCACGGGTGGTTGAGCAGCGTCCTGACGATCTCGCTGACGTGCCACCTGGTGTCAACGTCAATCGCGCCAAGGGGACGAACCAGGCGATTGGCGTTGACCGATCGCAGCAGTTCGCATTGCACGTAGCTCGTCTCGTCCAGGCCTGTGCGTGTATTCGCGGGGACTTCGACATGGAGGTCCAGTCCCCGGTGGGTTGTCGTGAGCGGTGCCACGATTGCGATCGGAAAATCGGAGCCGAATATGTCCGGCGGCCCGAGCACGAGGGCAGGCCGGCGAGAGGCAGGTTCGTTCGGATACGGCTCTCCGAAGTCGGTGAGCCAGATCTCGTCAATCGACGCCATCGCTCACGTGGGTCGATTCGAGCTCTGTCAGGTAGCTGGCCCATGCCTCCGGATCCCTGCGCAAATCGGCGTATTGCTGTTGCACTTGCAGCCCGAATCTCAGCCGGCGCAGGGCGTCAGCGGCCTGACGGACCGTCTCGGTGAGGCTGTCGCCGCTTGAACGGCTCATCTCGACCAGGCCCGCATGAGTGCCTCGGTCGACACGGATCGTGGTGGTTTCCATGGCGTGACGCTACCGCGTCTGGCTACAAGATATCTACAAAACATCTACACGGACCCCTCAGGCGCTGTTCCGCCTCACATCGAGATCGGCCGGTGAAGGGATACCGGGGTCAAAGACCACATGCCTCAGACTCGAATGATCTTCGGGGGCAGTCAGCAAAATCCCTGCTGGGGCGGGGGTGCGATGCCGGTACCGTTTCGGCCGTGCCCGAAGCCGCTGCCGAGCCCATGCACCCTCCCGCCGTTGATGCGGGCGCGCCCCGCTCGGTGCGCGTCGGCATTCTGGGTTGCGGCAATGTCGGGGCGGCGCTGGTGTCACTGCTGCAGCGCGATGCCGACCACCTCGCAGGCCGCACGTCGCTGGACTTCGCGGTCACCCGGGTCGCGGTCCGCAATCTCAGCGCCGAGCGATCGGTGGAACTGCGCGCTGGAGTGCTGACCCGCGACAGCGAATCGCTGGTGGTGGCCGATGACGTGGATGTGGTTGTCGAGGCAATGGGCGGCATCGAGCCCGCCCGGCACTTGGTTGCCACCGCCCTCAATGCGGGCAAGCCTGTCGTGTCCGCCAACAAGGAGCTCATCGCCAATGTCGGTGAGGAGCTGTTCGCCGCGGCCGCGGCCAGCGGCGTGGACTTGGCGTTCGAAGCGGCCGTAGCGGGCGGGATCCCGCTCATAGGCGTGCTGCGCAACTCGCTCGTGGGCGAGCGCATCACCCGGGTGATGGGAATCGTGAACGGTACGACCAACTACATCCTCACCCGGATGACCGAGGACGGGGCCGACTACGCCGAGGTCCTGGGTGAGGCACAGCGTCTGGGCTATGCCGAGGCCGATCCCACGGCCGACGTCGAAGGATTCGATGCCGGAGCCAAGGCGGCGATCCTGGCGATGACGGCATTTGGCGCCAAGGTCGTGGCCGGCGACGTCTACGCCGAGGGCATCAGCGGGATCGGCAAGGACGACATCGCCGCGGCGGCCCGGATGGGCCATGTCATCAAGCTGCTTGCAGTCGCTGAGCGTCAGAACGGCGAGATCGCTGTGCGAGTGCATCCGGCGATGGTGCCCATTGATCACCCGCTGGCCTCGGTGCGTGACGCCTTCAACGCCGTCTTCCTCGAGGGCGAAGCCGTCGAAGATCTCATGCTCTACGGGCGGGGAGCGGGCGGCTTCCCGACCGCCAGCGCCATGCTGGGCGACCTCATCACGGTGTCGCAGAACCTGCGTCGGGGTGTCTGCGATGGCTTCGGCCCGCTGGCCGCGGCGCGGCTGCGGCCCATCGACGAGACCTACACCGCGTATCACCTGCAGTTCGACGTGACCGACAAGCCCGGCGTGCTTGCCGCGGTGGCTGGCGTCTTCGGCCAGCACGGCGTGTCGATCCGCTCGGTCGAGCAGACCACACGGGGCGGTGCCGCCGACGGCATCGCGCACTTGGAGTTCATCACCCACCGCGCTCGCGAAGCCGACGTGGCCTCAACGCTGCGCGACGTGCGCAACCTCGACGCCGTGCGGAGCATCGGCAACGCGATCCGCGTGATCGGCGACTAGCCAGCGGGATTGACTGGCCGGAACATGCGCTACATCAGCACCCGGGGCGACGCCCCGATCCTGGAATTCGGCGATGTGCTGCTCGAGGGCCTTGCCTCCGACGGCGGGCTGTATGTGCCCGTTGAGCTGCCGGCAATCAGTGCGAACGACTTGGCTGATTTTGTTGAACTCGAGTACCACGAGGTGGCAGCACGGGTGCTGGCTCCGTTCGTGGCGCCGTCACTGAGTGTCGACGAGCTGGCCGAACTGACCCTCGACGCGTACTCCACCTTCACCCATCCTGACGTGGTGCCGACCAGCCGGTTGGCCGCGGGTGAACACCTCGTGGAGCTGTTCCGGGGGCCGACGCTGTCGTTCAAGGATGTAGCGCTGGCGCTGCTGGGCCGTCTGTTCGAACACGAGCTCGCCCGGCGCAGCACGACCATGACGATCGTGGGTGCCACCTCAGGAGACACCGGATCGGCAGCCATCGATGCGTGCCGCGACCGTGAGGGCATCGAGTTGGTGATGCTGCATCCGGCTGGCCGGGTCACCGAGATCCAGCGGCGCCAGATGACCACGGTGGACAGCCCGAACATTCACAACGTGGCCATCGACGGCACTTTCGACGATTGCCAGGACTTGGTGAAGGCGCTGTTCGGCGACCGACCGTTGCGCGAGCGGATGCGGCTCGGAGCGGTGAACAGCATCAACTGGGCCCGCGTGGCTGCGCAGACCGTCTACTACGTGACTACTGCGGTGAAGCTGGGCGCACCCGAACGGGCCGTGTCGTTCTGCGTTCCGACCGGCAACTTCGGCAACGTTCTTGCGGGCGACGTGGCCCGCCGCATGGGCGTCCCGATCGACCGGCTCGTGGTTGCCACCAACCACAACGACATCCTGGCTCGCACCCACCGCACCGGCGACATGGCCATCAGCGAGGTGCGGCCCTCCACCAGCCCGGCCATGGACATCGGAGTGTCCAGCAACTTCGAACGACTGCTGTTTGAGCTGGGTGGCCGCCGCGGCGCTGCACTCGCAGCCGACATGGCTCACTTCCGTGCCGAGGCTTCCTTGGCATTGGCGCCTGATGTACTTGCTGGCCTGCGTGCGGGCTTCGATGCCGGCTCTGCGAGCGAGGACGAGGTGGCGGCCACGATTGCCGCCGTCGACGAAACCGACGGCCGGCTCATCGACCCGCACACCGCAGTGGCACTCACGGTGGCGCGCCGTGACGCTCCGGCGGGCGGATGGACCACTCCCATCGCCGTCATGTCCACCGCCCATCCGGCCAAGTTCGGCGAGGCGGTAGTCGAAGCCACCGGCCGGCAACCCGAGCTGCCACCGTCACTGGCCGCCCTTGCCGACCGAGACGAGTACCTCACCGCTCTCCCGAACGACCTCGCCACCCTGCGCGACTTCGTCATCGCCCGCTGCACACCTTGATGGTGCTCGGCATCGGCGGAACTGCTGGCTTCTGCGGAGATTTGACGGGGTTGTGATGGCGATGAAGAAGCCACGGAGGCCGTGGGAGATTCATGAAATAGCGTGATGCTCGCTTCGATCGTGGGGTGCCTGCGAGAGAGAGGGTGTGCAATGCGAAGGCTCGGGTTTGGAGTCGGATCGCTGATTGTCGTTCTGGGTGTACTGATACCGGTGGCGTCGGGCGCTCAATCCGACAGTGGTGCTGCGCCGGAGACTTCAACGTCGCCATCGAACACGAGTCCGCTGCCCGCGTGTCCCGACGATCAGCATGAGCACGCCTACACGGGCAGCCCGTGGTGCCATAACGATCACACAGCCGAGAACGGTGATTGTCGCATTCATCGGCCCGACGGCACCCATGCGGACGGCCGCCATGCGCACATCTACACGGGCAGCGCGTGGTGCCACAACGATCACACGATCGAGAACGATGATTGCCGTACTCATAGATCTGACGGCACGCATGCGCCCAACCCGTGCAGACCCGACCCCGCGACCGCGAAGTACATCATGCTGGCGCCTGGCGGCTCGCATGCCTGCGGCTTGCAGGTCGAGGGGACGATCGGCTGCTGGGGTTCGAACGGTGTCGGCCAAACCGATGCTCCGCTCGGCACGTTCCGATCGCTCGTTTCTGGCGGCAGTCACACTTGCGCCGTTCGCACCGACGGCACCCTCGCGTGCTGGGGTTGGAACAAGCAGGGCCAATCGGAACCTCCCGATGGTGCGTTTGCCACGGTGTCTTCAGGCCCTGCACACTCCTGCGGCTTGCGCGTCGACGGCACGGTCGGATGCTGGGGCGACAACGACAGTGGCGAGGCGGACGCGCCAGCCGGACGATTCACAGCCGTTGAGGCCGTCTGGGACGCAACGTGCGGCCTGACCATCCGCGGCGAGATTGAGTGCTGGGGAGGCAACTTCATCGGGCGGAGGGGAGCACCCGCCGGGCCGTTCTCAGTGATGTCGGTCAGTGATGACGGCGGCGTGGTTTGCGGATTGCGCGACGACGGCACGGCAGAGTGCTGGGGTCGCGACTATGCGCCTGTCTCCGAGCCGCCGTCTGGGGAGTTCACCACCATTGAGGCGAGCGGCTTTCACGCGTGCGGGCTGCGAGTTGACGGCACGGTCAACTGCTGGGGCAAGGATGATCTGGGCCAATCATCAGCACCGGCAGGACGGTTCAAGGCGATCACGGTGGGCAACGATCACTCGTGTGCTGTGCGCGTGGACGGAGCCGTCTTCTGCTGGGGGAATGTGAAGGAGTCCCAGGCCCAGCCTCCGGCCGGGCAGTTCACCGACGTCACTTCCCGGTGGGACCAGAACTGCGGCCTGCGCATCGATGGTGCAGCTGTGTGTTGGGGCGCGGGCTACGACCGCCGCGATATCGCGCCTGGGGGCAGGTTCAAGTCGATCGGCACAGGCGACTGGCACGCTTGCGGAGTACGTGACGGCGGCGCAGTCGAGTGCTGGGGGTGGAACTTTGCACGACAACTCAATGTGCCCGAAGGCCACTTCACCTCGGTCAGCGGCGGCAGCTACCACACGTGCGCGCTGACTGTTCAGGGAAGCGCCACCTGCTGGGGCGAGTTCGGCACTCCAGAAGCCCCCGGCTATTACAGCCCGGAGGAATCGTTTGACTCTCTCGACTCTGGAGGTAGCCGTGCGTGCGGCCTTCGCGCCAGTGGGACGGTCCTGTGTTGGGACGATAGGGGCCCGGTGGACGCGCCCTCGAAGCAATTCTCGTCCATTTCCGTCGGCGCGGGGCATTCGTGCGGAGTCTTGACCGCCGGCGAGATTGAGTGCTGGGACTTCAATGACCGCGGCCAAGCCGAGCCGCCTTCGGGGCAGTTCTCGTCGGTGTCTGCGGGCGAAGGGCTGTCGTGCGGGTTGCGCACCGACCACACCGTGACCTGCTGGGGCTGGAACCAATGGGGACAGACAAACGCGCCCGCGGGTCACTTCACCCAGGTAGTTGCGGGAGCTTGGCACGCATGCGCCCTCCGCCCCGACGGCGGAATCGTGTGCTGGGGCGACAACAACGACGGAGAACTCGAGGCGCCAGAAGGGAACTTCGCTCATCTGGCGATTGGCCGTAATTTCGCATGTGCGATGCGCCCGCAGGGCACCGCGGAGTGCTGGGGCAACGGCGGTCGCGGCAGATTCGCGCCCGCCCAAGAGGCTGCAGCCTCGGCAACGACACTGACCGGCGCACGCGCGCTGATAGATGTCAGTCTCACCCATGCCTGCGGGCTGGACGGTGACGGAACGATGACGTGCTGGGGAAACGTCGATACTCAGCCGCCGTCATCGCAGTTCTCGACGCTGGCGGTAGGCGACAGGTTCTCCTGTGGCCTGCGCGCCAATGGCGCCATGACGTGCACGGGAGTGCTCGGCGAAATCGCCTTCGACGGCGGAGGTCGTCGTTTCAGGTCGATCTCGGCCGGGACGTCCATGCTGTGTGCGCTCGGAGTCGACAGCGGTGTCTCTTGCTGGACCCGTGAGGATCGTGGATCTCAGGTCGCCACTCCCGACGGCAGCTTCGTCTTTGTGACGGTCGGTCACCAATCTGGCTGTGGGATTCGCGACGACGGTTCAGTGGATTGCTGGGATTACTTGTCGTCGGAGAATGGCCTCAATCAGGTGAACCCGCCGGCAGGACCGTTTACGACCGTCTCGGTCGCACCGGACGGAGTTCTGGCGTGCGGCATCCGCGAGAATCAGACCGCCGCCTGTTGGGGTGATGACCATTTCAGCCGGACCAGGGTTCCTTACGGTCGCTACACGCAGCTCACCATCGGCCGGAATCACGTCTGCGCGCTGCGAGCAACAGGCGACGCCGAGTGCTGGGGCAACGGGTCGTTCCCCCGAGGGCGCCCGCCAGACGACCGTTTGATCGCGATTGCTGCTGGGCACGATCACACCTGCGGTGTGAGGCCGAATCGAACGCTGGTGTGTTGGGGCGACAACGACCAAGGACAGACCAAGGCGCCCAGCGGGGACTTCATTGCGCTGGCGTCCGTGGGTGACCGCACGTGCGCACTGCAAACCGACAGATCTGCCGTGTGCTGGGGCAAAGCGTTCCGATAGGCCCCTCCCCGCACCGCTTCCGCCTGAGGTGGCAAATCAGACGAATGCACTGCCTCCAATAACGACTGGTAGCCGTCGGGAAACGTCGCCGGTAGCGTCGGCACTGATCGATGGTTCCCTAGTGCAGGGCTCGCTCGGGCGTCACGGGACCGGATCGCTGGGTCGGGCGCTAAGGCCCGAAACAGGAAACGCAGACTCACTTCGCAGCCCGAGGGGCGTCGCGAGAGCAGGCCGGAGCTTCTGAGGTAGCCATGTCGGACATGCCGGATCGTGCATTGCTGGAGGCCAAAGAACGGGACGAACTGCTCCAGATCGCCGCGGCGCTCGGCATCGAGGTAGCACCCCGTGCCCGCAAGAGCACGATCATCAGCGCCATCCTTGCGCCCGAGGGGGCCGACGGCGACACGGGCGGCAAGGCCGAAGATCCGGCCGAAGCCGTTGCAGAGACTCCGACGGTCACGAAGCGCACCCGTACACCAGCACCGCCTCCTGAACCTGTCGCTTCGAGCGGCTCTGACGCCGACGCCCATTCGTCCCCGGCCGTCGACGATCAGGATGCGCCAGCAGCAGATGCCAGCGATACGCAGTCCGACGATGAGGGATCCGGGCCGGACGTGCCCGTGGCCGAGGAAGGCAACCGCCGCAGCCGCCGCCGCGGTCGAGGCCGCGACGACGGACCGATTGTCGGCGAGACCGTCCATTGCGATGGCCTGCTGGACCTGCGAGACGAGGGCTACGGCTTCCTGCGCACCAACGGCCCGCTGCCTTCGGCCGACGATGTCTATGTCGCGGCCCGGCAGGTACGTCAGTACGACCTGCGCCGCGGCGACCGGATCACCGGCGTCAGCCGTCCAGCGGCCCGCAGCGAGCGCAACCCGGCACTGCTGCGTCTCGACACGCTCAATGGCGAGCTGCCGCCCGAACAACCTGACCGACCGCTGTTTGATGACCTCACACCGGTGCTGCCCACCGACGCATTGCGGCTCGCGGGCCCCCAGAGTGCAGGAACACTCGCGACCATCGACAACCTCGCCTTGATCGGCATGGGCTCACGCGGCCTGCTCACGGCGAGCGGGACGCACTCTGCATCACCACTGATGGCGGCAATGGCCGCTGCCATCGGCGACCAACATCCAGACATCCACCTGATCGTGCTGCTCATCTCCGAGCGGCCCGAGGACGTCACCGAATTGACCCGTCGGCTGGAGACCTCGGGTGAGGTTCTGGCATCTACGTTCGACCGACCGCCCGAAGAGCACCTCGCCGTGGCGGAGCTCACACTGGAGCGCACGAAGCGCATGGCGGAGTCTGGAGACGACGTCGTGATTCTCTTCGACGGATTGACGCGGCTTGCACGTGCCTACGCGGCAGGTGGGAATGGGCGACACCAGCCCGCCGACACCGTGGGTGCAGCCATCACGTCGACGCTGCGGTTCTTCGGAGGCGCCCGGAACCTGGAAGACGCTGGTTCCATCACCATGGTGGCAACGGCGCGTACGTCAACGGGCAACCAAGTCGACGACCTGGTGGCGGCGCGGCTGCGCGAGGCGGCGAACCTCGAGATAGCGCTCACTGGGGGCCTGCCCGGAGTCGCTGATCTGGAGGCCGGCGATGTCTCGGTGGACCGCGACCGCAGCTTCAGCCTGGGTGAGCACCGTTGATCTGCACTCGATGCGGTTGCACCCCCGGCGCCTTAGGCTGATTGCCCCGGAACCTTCGAATCAGGGAACACGATGAAGAGCGACATCCATCCGAACTACAGGCCCGTGGTGTTCCGCGACGCCAGCGCCGACTTCGCGTTCCTCACCCAGTCCACGGTCGAGACCAACGACACGATCGAGTGGGCCGACGGCAACACCTACCCGCTGGCCAACGTTGAGCTGTCCAGCGCCAGCCACCCCTTCTTCACCGGGCAGATGAAGATCGTCGACACGGCGGGCCGCGTGGAGCGCTTCGAGCGCCGCTACGGCCAGCGGAAGCGACGGAGCTGAACGGGCCACCGGTTCGGCGCAGCCGGCGGGTGCTACGAGCGTCACCAATGGGCCGGCACCGCAGTCTCGAAACGCCCCACGCCTGAGGGCAGCCACCATGGCGCTCGACGCTGATCGCATCCGGGCCCTTCACGCGGCGAAGCTGCGAGCCCTGGCCCGTGCCGTGCTCGGCGTCGATCTGGCTGAAGTCTCGGGCACCGATGACGGAGCCCTGGCCGTTGCCTCCGATGCCGAGCCGGCAGTGGTGTGCCTTGCCCAGGAGCGAACGCAGCGAGCGTTGGGTGGCGCGTTGGCGCTGGCGGTGCGCTCTGGTTGCGACGGCGTGCATGTCTTTGCTGAGAACCACAGCGACGTGCTCGCTCGGCGGGCAGCGTGCTTTGTCCCAGCACCGATCGTGTGGCAGATCGAAGGGTCCGGTGCCACCATCGCCGAGGCGGCGCCGCGGTCGACCGAGCCCCCACCTCCGCGTGCGCCCGAGCTGGTAGCGCTGCTCGGCGCTGCCGGTGTCGAGGTCATGGTCGAGCACGGCGTGATCACGGGCGAGGTGGAGGGTCTCGAAGTGGCCCGCATCGTCGCTGTGCCCTCCAGCGGCGACACGGGAGCCAGCGACGACGACGGCGATGCGGGCGATGTACGCGAAACCTCGGCGGAGTGGCAGATCGAGGTCGGAGTGGGTGCTCACGATCGCGAGGCCTTCTCGTTGCTGCACGCAGATGAGCCGACGACCGAGGCCATCCGTCGCGTCGCCGACATAGTGCGGAGCCATCGCACGCCGGGAGCGTCTCCCCATCCGCTCAACCGCATGGGTGCGGCTCGCTGGCTTCGCTCGCTGCTGATACGGCGACCGGATCTCGTGGGTGCAGGCAGGCTGCGAGCGGCGTCGTCGCCGCTGCCTCGAGGGGGTCCAAAGGACCCGGCGCCCGCTGTGGCCTACGGCCTGACGCCCGACGGCCGCCGCTTGGTGGTGGTGGTGTGCGTCGGCATCGACCTGGACGTGGTGCCGTTCGCAGCCGACGCTCGGTTGTTCCTCGATCCTGACGCCGAACTGGTGGTTGCGCTGCCTCGTCGCGACGCCCACGAGGTCATCGCAAAACTGGCGGCCCGGCTTCGCAGGCCTGCACAGATCGTCGAGGTCGACGACGGGTGGCGCACTATCACCGCCATCGATCACTGATCCGCCCACTACCCCCCCAGTTAGCCTGAGCGCGTGTCGGGCGCCTTTGAAGCCTTCGAATCTGAACGGCTTGTCGCGCTCGAAGCCGAGCGGGCCGAGCTGGAGCAGAAACTCGGCGAAGGCGCTGCCTCGGGCGACCGAGCGCAGTTCGCCGAACTCGGCCGGCGCCTCGCTCGGATCGGCGAGATCATCGACGTCGCCCACGAGGCTCGCGATGCACAGGCCGACGCCGAAGCTGCCCAGGACCTTCTCGACGCCAGCGACGGCGACGATGCGGCCGAGGCCTCGGACATGCTGGAGGTCGCGACCGAGCGAGCAGCAAGTCTCGACGAGCGGTTGAAAGACCTGCTGCTGCCCCAGGATCCAAACGACGAGCGCGATGTCATCGTGGAGATCCAGGGGGCCGAGGGCGGCGAGGAAGCCAACATCTGGGCACGAGACCTGTTCGAGATGTACCGGGCGTATGTGGCCGCGCAGCCGGGATGGTCATTCGAGCTGCTCGGCAGTCAGGACAGCGACATGGGCGGCTTCACCAACGTGACGTTCGCAGCGCGCGGACCCGGCGTGTGGCGGACGCTGAAGCACGAGGGCGGACCGCACCGAGTGCAGCGAGTACCGGTGACCGAGTCCCAAGGCCGCGTCCACACATCGTCGGCGACAGTGAGCGTGCTGCCCGAAGCCGAGGAAGTGGACGTCGAGATCGATCCGAATGATCTCATCGTCGACACGTTCCGCTCATCGGGACCGGGAGGCCAGTCGGTCAACACCACCGATTCCGCGGTGCGCGTCACCCACAAGCCCACGGGGGTGGTGGTGTCGATGCAGGACGAGAAGAGCCAGCTTCAGAACCGAGCCAAGGCCATGCGGGTGCTGCGCTCGCGGCTCCTGCAGCTCCAGCAGGAGGCCCACGCTGCAGAGGTGGCGGCCCACAAGCGGGACCAGGTCCGCGGCGGAGGCCGCTCCGAGAAGATCCGGACGTACAACTTCAAGGAGAGCCGGGTCACCGATCATCGCGTCGGTCTCACGATCTACAAGCTGGACCGGGTGCTGGCCGGCGAGCTGGATGAGATCGTCGAAGCTCTCGCGAGTGCTGAGCGCGAGCAGCTCTTGGCTGCTGCCGTCGCCGACGGCGGTGCTTGACACCGTCGCCGGGGGAGGGAACGGAGCTCGGTCATGGCCCATCCCGACGGGCTGACGCTGGGCGACCTGTACCGGGGACTGCGTGCGCAGTTCGAGGCTGCCGGTGTGCCCGAACCCGAGGTGAGCGCGCGCCGTATCGCGGCGGAAGCCAGCGGGCGCGACGCCGCCGTGGTCGCCCTGTCACCGCAGACGCCGATGACTGTGCGCATGGTGGCGCACGCCGACGCCATGGCCGCCCGTCGGGTGGCGGGCGAGCCATTGCAGTACGTGCTCGGCAGCTGGGGTTTCCGCAAGCTCGACCTGGCCACCGACCGCCGTGCGCTCATCCCTCGCCCTGAGACGGAGGTGGTTGCGGGCATCGCCATCGACTGGCTCCAAAGGACAGTGCGCCGCCGGCGTCTGGCAGAAGTGAACGTGGCCGATCTGGGCACGGGGTGCGGCGCGATCGCTTTGTCAATCGCACACGAGGTGCCCCAGGCCCGCGTGTTCGCCACCGACAGTTCAGCCGATGCGCTGTCGCTGGCGGCAGCGAACATGGCTGGTCTGGGCAGCGCAGCCACCCGTGTCTCACTCCATCAAGGGAGCTGGTTCGAAGCACTCGAAGGACTGCACGTCGGGAACGACTGCGTGACCGAGCTCCGGTTCCAACGACTTGATCTCATCGTGTCCAACCCTCCGTATGTGGCCGACGGCGATGTGCTTTCCGCTGAGATCGACGACTGGGAGCCACACGGGGCGCTCTACGCCGGACCGGACGGACTCGACGCGGTAGGCACGATTGTGCGTACCGCCCGCAGCTGGTTGGCACCGGGCGGTCTGCTCGTGCTGGAGATCGCGACGGCACAGGCACCGGCGGTCGGAGCCATAGCGGTCGCGCACGGTTACGAAGAGGTGCGAATCGAGCGGGACCTCGCTGGCTTCGATCGGGCGCTCGTTGCGTCGCGCCCGCGCTCTGAACCCGACGCATGGACCATTGACCAAGCGGCCGAAAGGCTGCGCGCCGGCGAATTCATCGTGGCGCCCACCGACACTCTCTGCGGTGTCATGGCTCGCTACGCCGACACCGACGCGGTCGCCCGCGTGTGCGACGCCAAGGAGCGTCCCCACAGCGAGCCCATGCCGATCCTGGTGTCCGGCCTCGAACAGGCCGACGAACTAGTGGAGCTGTCCCCACAAGCCCGCGCGCTCGCGCAGCGACACTGGCCGGGTGGTCTGACGCTGGTGGCGCGGCGCCGAGGGGGTCCAGACCCGCTGCACGGCCGGGAGACCCTGGGAGTCCGAGCACCGGCGCTGGGCTGGCTGCGCTGGCTCATCGACGAGGTCGGGCCCGTCACCGGCACGAGTGCCAACCGTCACGGCTACGAGACGCCGGCCAGCGCCGTGGAAGCAGCAGCGAGCCTCGCTACACGTCCGGGCGAGATGGCCTCGCCTGGACGGATCATCCGCGGACGGGCACTCGGGGGATTCGCCTCCACCGTGGTAGACGTCACCGGAGACAAGCCCGTTGTCCTGCGAACCGGTGCCGTGCCCGCCGAATCGCTTGAATTCCCAGAATTTCCCGAAGAATCTGGCGCCTGAGGGGCATCGGCGGCTGCGAGACTTACGCGGTGGCTCACGACAATTTCCCAATCACGCCTGCGCCAGTGATTGCGCTCGCCGCCGATCACGCTGGCTGGGAACTGAAAGATCGCTTGGCGGAGCACCTGCGTGCAGGCGGTTACGACGTCGTCGACCTCGGCACGAACGGCCCCGATTCGGTGGACTATCCCGACTTCGGTGCAGCGCTGGGCGAAGCTGTCGCGGCTCGAACGGCGGAGCTTGGCGTAGCCGTGTGCGGCAGCGGCATTGGCATCGCCATGGCCGCCGGCAAGGTGGCGGGCATCCGGGCCGCCACGGTCCACGACGAGACCTCGGCCCGGCTCGCCCGCGAGCACAACGACGCCAATGTGCTCTGCCTCGGCGCCCGCCTGCTCGACGCAGACCTGGCGACAGGTGCGCTTGACGCCTTCCTTGGAGCGGCCTTCGAGGGCGGGCGCCACGAGCCGCGGGTCCGCAAGATCGACGGGAATCCACGCAGCCCTGCCCACCCGCGGTCTGCGAGCTGGGCACCGCTCGCCGATCCCGAGATCGAAGCGGTGCTCGAAGCCGAACTCGAACGCCAGATGACCTCGCTGCAGCTCATCGCGTCAGAGAACTTCGCCTCTCCCGCGGTGATGGCCGCGACCGGCAGCGTGCTCACCAACAAGTACAGCGAGGGCTACCCCCGCCGCCGCTACTACGGCGGCAACGCGAACGCCGACACAGCCGAGCAGCTCGCCATCGACCGGGTGAAGGAGCTCTTCGGCGCGGAGCACGCGAACGTGCAGCCGCACTCGGGCTCGCAGGCCAACGCTGCGGTGTACCTGGCGCTGCTCGACACCGGTGACACCGTGATGGGCATGAGCCTCGACCAAGGCGGCCATCTCACGCACGGATCGCCGGTGAACGTGAGCGGACGGCTCTACAACTTCGTCAGCTACGGCCTGACGCGAGGCGACGAGCGGATCGACTACGACGCGATGGCCGAGCTGGCCCGCGAGCACCGGCCCAAGCTCATCGTGGCGGGTGCAACGGCCTATCCGCGCCGCATCGACCCGGTGCCGTTCCGCGAGGTCTGCGACGAGATCGGCGCGGTGTTCATGTTCGACGCCGCGCACATCGCCGGGCTGATCGTGGGCGGCGTGCACATCAACCCGGTGCCGTACGCGGACATCGTCACCTTCACCACCCACAAGACGATGCGCGGACCACGCGGCGGAACGATTCTGTGCACTCAGGAATACGCCAAGCGCATCGACTCAGCGGTATTCCCCGGCAGCCAGGGCGGCCCACTTGATCACGCGGTTGCCGCCAAGGCGGTGGGTTTCGCCGAGGCTGCACGCCCCCAGTTCGCCCAGTACCAGGCCCGAATCGTCGAGAATGCAGCAGCGCTGGCTGACGCGCTTGGAAACCACGGCTTCCGGCTGGTCTCGGGCGGCACGGACAACCACCTGCTGCTCATCGACCTGCGCACGTTCGACGCCGACCTGACCGGCAAGGTGGCCCAGGAAGCCCTCGATGCAGCCGGCGTGACGTTGAACCGCAACTCCATCCCTGACGACCCCCGTTCGCCCTTCGTCACGAGTGGCTTGCGGATGGGCACGCCGTCGGTCACCACCCAAGGCATGGGACCGGCCGAGATGGCCCGAATCGCCGAGTTCACAGCACGGGTGCTGCGGGCCCCAGATGACGAAGCGATCATCACCCAGGTGCGCGCCGAAGTAGCTGAGCTCTGCGCCGCTTTCCCGCCCTACAACCAGTAGACGACGCCCCCGCTGAATCGGTGCGATTCGCAAACAAGTTGAGCCTTCGCGGTTTTGTGGGATCGGGCTGCTGGGCTCGGTGTTGTCAGGCTGTGTGATGAGGATGCCGCGGGCTTCGAAGTTGGCGTAGTTGGTGAATCGGTGGGCTTTGCGGCGCAGGACCTGCAGCAGGTTGTCGGTCCGGTCGATTCGGCCGTTGGGGGGCCGTGGGGCTCGGTGCCAGTCGAGGATTTCCTCGTGCCAGGCGAGGAACGTGTCGACGATGTCGCTGAACTCGGGTATCTGGCCGGTGCGGTAGATGTCCGCGAACCGGTCGAGCGCTTCGAGGGCGCCTTTTCGGTCCTTGGCGAGGTAGAGGCCGTGCAGCTCGCCGAGCGCTGCCCATGCAGCCTTGAGCCTCGGGTGGGCGGCGAAGAGGCCGTCGAGGCGTGCTCGCTCGGTGGCGTCGAGCGTGTCGGGGCGGCCCATGAGCAAGAACCGTGCCCGGAACACTTCGGGGTCGGACGCCGGGGTGGAGCCCTCGGGGCGGCGCTGGACGTCGCGGCGCACCGCGGTCAGCCCCGCTGCGAACCATCTGATGACCCGGTACCGGTCCAGCACGTGGCGGGCGCGGCCGAGCCGCCGTTCGATTGCTGCCTTGTACGGCTTCGAGCCGTCGGACACCACGACCTTCACGCCCTTGCACCATCTGTGCCCCTGGGAGGCCAGGAACCCCGACAGCGCCTGGGCGTTGCGGTGGGGCACCATCGCGAGCACCTCGCCGGTGTCGCCGTTCACGAGCACCGTCACGTACCGGTGCCCACGGCGGATCGAGGTCCCCTCCACCAAAAGCAGCCGGCATCCTCGCCGCCGCCGGCGGTCCGCGACCAGCCCCGCATAGACGACCACCAGCGCATTGACCAGACCCCAGCCCAGCCGGCGGCGGCGGGCCGCCGCGTTGACCGTCATCGCCCGCGCGTCCTGGACCACACGACGGGCCAGCCGGGCCGTGAGACGGCCCTCGAACGCCGGGCGGTCCTCGCAGAACCGACCGCCGCACGGCCCCCACACCAGCCGCCGCCGCCGCCACACCAGCGTCACCGGCCGACCCGACACCTCCAGATCGCGCACCTTGTTGTCGCGGCGGCCATGCACCCGCCCGCTCGGCGTCGCGCAGCGCGGCCACTTCGGACCCAGCACTGTCGAGACGACCCCCACCGCCAGCCGCTCGGGCAAGTCGACCAACACCCCCAGCACCCGCACCTGCGCCAGCCACAGCCGCACCGACACAACATCTCTCGCCATCGAGGCCCTCCAGGGCTCGGCGCCTGCAAACACCGAACCCAGCAGGGCCTCGACCCCTACCCAAGGACCCTCAACCCACCGTCATCCCAAAAAATCGCGAAGAGCCGACAAGTTGGCGTCGAGTCGGTGAACCCGCGCCTCATGTGCGGAGGCTTGGTCTAGGCCGTAGATTGCGGGCGGCTTGGCTGGCGCTCGCCTCGTTAGTTCGTGCGGAAATGAACGCTGATCGGGGTGCGCTTCGACACGCTTACCCAGGCATCGGAGACCCCCGGACCCATGCGATCGCACGCTGCGCGCGAAGAGAAGCGGACGAACCGCAGCCGCACCGGCAGTGAGGACGGCCTGGCCAAGGCCATCGAGATCGTGGTGACACCGGCGATCTTCGCCGCGGCAGGGTTTGGCTTGGATCGCTGGTGGGGCACTGGGCCGTGGCTCGCGCTGAGCTTCGGTGTGGTCGCGTTCATCATGAAGCTCCTCGTCGAGTGGTACCGCTACGCCGAACGCATGCAAGTCCACGAGGCAGACATCGCCGCCAGCCGTCCCTCCGGGCAGCGGGGCATCGATCGCTCCGCTGGCATCGACGAGCCGGCATCGCTGCCGACTGGCGTCTCGCTCGAGGCCGACACCGCCTCGACGCCAACGCAGTCATGACACCGGCGACGTCCGACGAACGAGCCGAAACCGGCAGCGACACGTATCCCGCCAGCGACGACGGCTCGCCAGAGCGCGACATCGCGTTCGACATGGCACGTCGCAGCCTCTGGGTCTTCCCTGCCTGGGTCATCGTCAGCGGATTCATCTGGGGCGTCGGCGGCGCACTCTCATCAGCGCTGGGTTACGCGCTGGTCATCGGCAATCTTGCTGCGGCCGCGACGCTGATGGCGTGGGGTGCACGCACCTCGCCGGTCGCACTCATGGGTGTCACGTTGGGCGGATTCATCGTGCGTCTCGCGGCGCTCGCCGGCATCGTGCTCGCGGTCAGCCCGCTCGGCTTTTTCGAGCCCATACCCATCGCGATCACCATCCTCGCGAGCCACCTCGGTCTGCTCACGTGGGAGATCCGATATGTTTCCCTGCGGCTCGCAGCCCCAGGCCTCGATCTTCAACGTCCCGGCAAGGAGCAGAAGTGAACTTGCTAGCGCTGACCTTCCCTGACATCGGTCACCTCTTGGAATGGCCGAACATCATTCCGGGTCTCGACGACTCGGTGTTCGCGCTGAACAAGGTCGGCATCATCTACATCTTCGCTCTCGTCGCTCCCGTGACGATCTTCGTGATGGCCAAGCGTCGTTACGAGCGGGCGGAGGTCATCTCGGCACCTCGTGGCATTCAGACGGTGGCGGAGACGTCGGTGACGTTCATCCGCGAGAACATCATCATGCAGACCATCGGAACCGACGGTCTGCGCTACCTGCCCTTCCTGCTGACGCTGTTCTTCTTCATCTTTTTCTCGAATATCACCGAGGTATTTCCCTTCATCCATTTCCCGGCAAACGCCCGAATGGCGATGCCGGTGGTGCTGGCGCTATTGGTGTATCTGATCTTCAACAGCATCGGCATCAAACACCACGGGCTGTTCGGCTACCTCAAGAACGTCACCATCCCGCCGGGCGTTCCCAAGCTTCTGCTGATCATCGTCTTGCCCGTCGAGTTCGTCTCGACATTCGTCGTGCGACCCTTCTCGCTGGCGGTGCGGCTCTTCGCGAACATGCTTGCCGGGCACCTGCTACTCGTGACGTTCGGCGTGCTCACTGCTGCGCTGTGGGACACGAGTCCATTGGCAGCCATCGTGTGGGCTCCATTCGTTGTGCTCATCGGCCTGACAGGCTTCGAGATCCTCGTCGCGTTCCTGCAGGCATTCATTTTCACGATCCTGGCCGCCGTGTACATCGGTGGCGCCTTGCACCCCGAGCACTAGGCCCGGAACCAGCCCAAACGATCCAGCCCGACCACCGGCCTCACCGTGCCTCAGCGCTGCGGCCCCTGCCTCATCAACCCGTACAACACAGGAGAAAACGAGTAATGGAATTGCTCGCACAAGCGGACAACGCACTCGACGGCCTGAAGGCGCTCGGCGCCGGCCTCGGCTATGGCCTCGCGGCCATCGGCCCGGGCGTCGGCATCGGCCTCGTCGTCGGCAACGCCATCACAGCGATGGCACGCCAACCCGAGTCGGCGGGCATGGTCCGAACGACCATGTTCCTAGGCATCGCGTTCACCGAGGCCTTGGCCCTCATCGGTTTCGTGGTGTTCATCCTCCTCAACTTCGCGTAGGAGGCACACATGAGCGCCAATTTGAGCAATATGGCATCCGGCCTGCTCGCGGCGACCGAGGGCGAGGCCACCTCCAACCCGATCATTCCCGAGTGGAATGAGGTCATCTGGGGCTCGGCGGCTTTCCTCATCCTTCTCATCGTGATGTGGAAGTTCGCCCTGCCGCCGATCCGGCGTGCGATGGAGGCGCGTACCGAGCGCATCCAGGGCGACCTCGACGGCGCTGCCGCCGCACGTGCCGAAGCCGACGACCTTCGTTCGCAATACGACGCTCGTCTGGCTGAGGCCAACGCCGAAGCGGCACGCATCATCGAAGAAGCACGGGCAGCTGCCGAGGCAGTGCGCCAGGAACGGCTCGCCGCGATCGAACCTGAGATCGCCGAGCGCCGTGCCCAGGCCGAAGCCGACATCGAAGCGGCTCGGGCTCGGGCAATGGCCGAGGTACGAGCCGACATCACGTCGATCGCCGTGGGCGCCGCCGAGCAGGTGGTGCGCGCCAGCATCGACGAGGCGGCCCACGCCCAGCTGATCGATGACTACATCGCACGGGTGGGGAACTGAACGTCCCGCGTCACGCCCGTTGTCGCCTCCTGATCGGGGCCGGCGACCGGTGCGGCTCGGGACAGGAGATGAGCAGATGACCAGGATCGAACAATGAGCGAGCGAACCGAGGGGTACGCCAGCGCAGTTGTGGCGATCGCGCAGGCCGAGGACGTGCTCGACCGCGTGACCGAGGAACTGTCCGCAGTCGGTCGGGCCGCCGCGGAGAACGAGGAACTGCGCCGCGTGTTGACCGACCTCACGGTCCCGGCCTCGCGTCGCATCGGCATCATCGAGGACCTGCTGGCTGCGCAGGCGTCGCCAGTCACCCTCAACGTGGTGACGATGCTGGTCGGTGCCGGCCGCGGCGGCGAAATCGATGCGATCGCGGACGAAGCCCTCACGCTGGCGGCTGCCACGCGAGGAGAAGCGGTGGCCGAAGTCCGCTCGGCCGTCGCACTCACCGATTCCCAGATCGCCCGGGTTGCCGAAGCGCTCAGCCGGGCCAGCGGCCGCAATGTGACCGTCCATGTCGTAGTGGACCCCGAGATCATCGGAGGCCTGTCGGCCCAGATCGGCGACACCGTCTTCGATGGCTCAGTTCGCACCCGGCTCGACAAGATGAAGGAGCGCCTGTCGTGACCGACCTTTCCATCAACCCGTTGTCCATTGATACGGGCGATATCACCTCGGCAATTCGCCGGAACCTCGAAGGTTTCGACCCGTCGATCGAGTCTGGCACTGTCGGGCGCATCCTCGAGGTGGGCGATGGCATCGCCCGCGTCTCAGGGCTGCCGGGCTGCTCGGTGAACGAGATCCTGGAGTTCTCCAGCGGAGACGTGGGTCTTGCACTGAACCTCGACGAGAATTCCATTGGCGCGGTCGTGCTCGGCAGCGTCGAGTCGATCGAAGAGGGCCAGGCCGTGAAGGCAACTGGCCGCATCCTGTCGGTGCCGGTCGGCGACGCAGTGCTGGGACGCGTCGTCAACGCGCTGGGAGAGCCGATCGACGGGCGAGGCGAGATCACCGGCGCTATCGAGCGCCGCATGGAGATCCAGGCGCCTGGCGTGATGGGTCGCAAGCCGGTGCACGAGCCGCTGCAGACCGGCATCAAGGCCATCGACTCGATGACTCCAGTCGGACGAGGCCAGCGCGAGCTCATCATCGGCGACCGCAAGACCGGCAAGACGTCGATTGCCGTCGACACGATCCTCAACCAGGCCGGTCTCGGCGTGAAGTGCATCTACGTGGCGATCGGCCAGAAGGGCTCGACGGTGGCGCAGGTGGTCAACACGCTGCGGGAGCGCGGCGCCATGGAGTACACGGTCGTGGTCTCCGCGCCTGCTGCAGATGCTGCACCGTTCAAGTACCTGGCTCCCTATGCCGGCTGCGCGATGGGCCAGCATTGGATGGAGAGCGGCGACCACGCACTGATCGTTTACGACGACCTCTCCAAGCAGGCCGAGGCGTACCGCCAGATGTCGCTGCTGTTGCGCCGTCCGCCGGGACGCGAGGCTTACCCGGGCGATGTGTTCTACCTGCACAGCCGGCTGCTCGAGCGTGCCGCCAAGCTGTCCGACGTGAACGGTGCCGGCTCACTGACAGCGCTGCCGATCATCGAGACGAAGGCCGGGGACGTCTCGGCGTACATCCCGACCAACGTGATCTCCATCACCGACGGCCAGATCTACCTCCAGGACGACCTGTTCAAGTCCGGCGTTCGTCCCGCGGTGGACGTGGGCATCTCGGTGTCGCGCGTGGGCTCTGCTGCGCAGACCAAGGCCATGAAGAGCGTGGCTGGCACCCTCAAGATCGACTTGGCTCAGTTCCGCGACCTCGAAGCATTCGCCACATTCGGCTCCGAGCTCGACGCCGTGTCTGCCGCCCAGCTGGGCCGTGGCTACCGACTCGTCGAGCTGCTCAAGCAAGGGCTCAACTCGCCCATGCCTGTCTCCGAGCAAGTGGTGGTCATCTACGCGGGCACCAACGGCTACGTGGACGGCATCCCGGTGGAGGACGTGAACCGCTACGAGACCGAGCTGCTGGCGTACATGAGCACCCGCCACAGCGCCCTGATGGAGCACATCCGTTCAACCGGCGCGCTTGACGAGGCGGCGCTTCAAGCGGCTGTGGAGGCATTCGGCGCCCAGTTCGTGACGTCGGACGCCGCTGGCAGCGAAGACACCGCCGACGCCGCGGAGAGCTGATCCTCTATGGCAAGCGGTCAGGAGCGCATTCTTCGGCGTCGCATCAAGTCGATCGAGGCCACGAAGAAGATCACGCGCGCCATGGAGCTGATCGCGGCATCACGCATCGTGCGGGCGCAGACCCGAGTACGCGCAGCACGGCCGTACAGCGAGAAGGTAACCGCGGTCATTGCCAACCTTGCGTCCGCGGGCGGCGAGGCCGATCACCCGCTTCTGCGCGAGCCGACCGACGTCGCCAAGGTGGCCTACGTGGTCATCGCTGCGGATCGTGGCCTGTGCGGCGGCTACAACAACAACGTCCTGCGAGCCACCGAGCGTGCAATCGCGGCTGACGCCGCTGCGGGCCGTGGCTACGAACTGGTGCTGTCGGGCCGCAAGGCCCAAGGCTACTTCCGATTCCGGGACTACCGCATCGCTGCCGGCTTCGAAGGCTTCAGCGACCAGCCGAGCTACTCCGATGCCCAGCGGATTGCTGAGGCGGCCACGGCGCTGTTCGAGAGCGGCGAGTGCGGCCAGGTGAAGCTGTCCTACACCCAGTTCCACTCCATGGGCGTTCAGGAAGTGGCGATCGTGCCGTTCATGCCACTGGACTCCGGCGACTTCGGCAGCGGTGACGCTGATGGGGACGGGTCGGCCGGTGGTCCTTCGGGCGGCTATGAGTTCGAGCCCGAGCCCGCCGCCATCCTCGAGCGTCTGCTGCCGCGCTACGCCGAGGCCCGGCTGTACTCGGCCCTGCTTGAAGCCTCGGCTTCGGAACATGCGGCCCGCCAGCGAGCCATGAAGGCGGCCACCGACAATGCCGAGGACCTGAAGACCAACCTGACGCGCGTCATGAACCGTGCCCGCCAGGACGCCATCACCACCGAGATCATGGAGATCGTCGGCGGCGCCGAGGCACTGTCCCAGACGGCCGGCGGCGAAGTCGACTTGCTCTCAGACACCATCGAAGCTCGTACTGCAAACCTGTTCCGCGCACGCGAGTAACCAGACCGAACCCCGCCTCCGAGGAGAGACAGCGATGACGATGACAGAAGAGAGAACTGGCGCAGAAACTGGCGATCACGCCGATGGACGCGTCGTGGCCATCGCCGGGCCGGTCATCGATGCGGAGTTCCCGTCGGGGGCGCTCCCCGAGATCAACACCGCCGTCGAGATGCATGTCGAGCTGGAAGGCGCACCCGTCACCATCACCGGCGAGGTCGCCCAGCAGATCGGCGACAACCGCGTTCGCATTGTCTCGATGAAGGCCACCGACGGACTGACCCGCGGCATGACGGTGACAAACACCGGCCGGGGCATCGCCGTGCCGGTGGGCGACGGCGTGCTCGGCCACATCTTCAACGTGCTGGGTCAGCCGCTCGACGGCGCCGATTTGACCGAAGGCATCGCGGATCAGTGGGAGATCCACCGTCCCGCGCCGGCCTTCGACACGCTCGAACCGAAGGCGACGATGTTCGAGTCCGGCATCAAGGTCATCGACCTGCTCGAGCCCTACGTGGAGGGCGGCAAGATCGGCCTCTTCGGCGGTGCCGGCGTGGGCAAGACGGTGCTCATCACCGAGATGATCAACCGTGTCGCCTCCCAGCACGGCGGCGTGTCGGTCTTCGCTGGAGTCGGAGAGCGCACCCGTGAGGGCACCGACCTCTATCTGGAGATGGAAGAGTCCGGTGTGCTCGAAAAGACAGCGCTGGTCTTCGGCCAGATGGACGAGCCGCCCGGTGTGCGGCTGCGCGTTGCGCTCTCGGCGCTGACGATGGCGGAGTACTTCCGCGACGTGCAGGGTCAGGAAGTGCTGCTGTTCGTTGACAACATCTTCCGCTTCGTACAGGCCGGCTCGGAAGTGTCCACCCTGCTGGGCCGCATGCCGTCAGCGGTCGGCTACCAGCCCAACCTGGCTGACGAGATGGGCGAGCTGCAGGAGCGCATCACTTCGACGTCGGGCCACTCGATCACGTCGCTGCAGGCCGTGTACGTGCCGGCGGACGACTACACCGACCCTGCGCCGTTCACCACCTTCACCCACCTCGACGCAACGACCGAGCTGAGCCGGCAGATTGCCTCGCTGGGCATCTACCCAGCGGTGGATCCGCTGGCGTCGACCTCCACCATCCTCAGCCCCGAGGTGGTGGGCGACCGGCACTACGCCGTGGCGCGGCGCACGCAGGAGATCCTGCAGCGCTACAAGGAGCTGCAGGACATCATCGCCATCCTGGGTCTCGACGAGCTGTCCGAGGAGGACCGCATCACCGTCGACCGGGCTCGCAAGATCCAGCGGTTCTTGAGCCAGCCGTTCTTCGTGGCCGAGGTCTTCACGGGCCTGCCGGGCGTCTTCGTGCCAGTCTCGGAGACCATCGAATCGTTCGAAATGCTGTGCAACGGCGATCTCGACGATCTGCCCGAGCAGGCGTTCCTCAATGTCGGCAACGCCGAGTCCGCGATGGCCAAGGCGCGAGACCTGGCCCAGGGCGGGGCCTGAGAGCTGCCTGCGCACGCAGCGGACTCGGGTATCGACGGCAGCGGCAGAGCGGCACACGGAGGCAGACGGGATGCAGGTTGAGCCAAATGCAGGTTGAACTCGTCTCGCCCGAAGCGGTGCTGTTCAGCGGCGAGTGCAGTCAGGTAGTGACTCGCACGGTCGACGGCGACATCGCATTCCTGGACCACCACGCTGCCTTCATTGGTGCACTCGACATTGGGCAGACCCAGCTGTGGGCCTCCGATGGCATCGTGACGCTGGCCCTGAACCGTGGCTTCGTGGAAGTCAGCAACAACGTCGTCACCATCCTCAGCGATGCTGCCTTCGCAGCCGACGAGATCGATGTGGCAGCCGCTCAGGCAGACCTCCAAGCCGCCCAGGCTGCACTTGCGGCAGACGTAGACGACGACGAGGCCAAGGCTGCGCTGGCTTGGGCCGAGACGCGCATCGCGGTCGCCGGAGCCGCTTGAGAAGTCTCGTCGTCACAGGGTGATCCGGGCGTCTGCGAACATCTGAGAGTCCTGCTGCTTCGCTGAGAGGGCTCGTCATGATCGAGCTGCCTGATCAGTTCGTGCTGATGCCCGAGAACTTCGACGAGTAGCAGCGCTGATTCAGCTTTCGAGACAGTTCAACTGCTGAGGTGGCGCAGCTGGCTCGAGTCGTCCACAGAGCGGTAGTAGCAGCCTGGGCGGGCTGAACCGCTGGCGTCGCGTGTGTGACAGGCCCCGCCTGCGTCGCGCCGCACCCGGTACAGCAACGAGTTCTGCTCGCAGTTCACGCGCACGTCGACGAGCGAGAGGGTGTCGCCCGAGGTGGCGCCCTTGTGCCAGATCTCATGGCGCGAGGTGGAGTACAGCACGGCGCTGCGTCGCTCCAGGGTCAGCCGCAACGCCTCGTCGTTGGCGTAGCCGACGAACAGCACGTCGCCGGTGTCGACGTCCTGCAGTACGACTGGCACGACCTGGTGGCTGTCGCGGCCGATCTGAGCAACCTTGCCGAAGTCGATGCGGGCCACCGTGCCTTCTTCAAGGTCGTCGAGCGCTGGCTCTGTCTGGGGCGCGATATCGGTTCGGGAGTCAGCCATGGCTCAGGTGAAGTCCACCGCCGCGTAGGCGCTGAGCTTGTCGATGTCGTGGGTGGCTTCGATGCGCCGCACTGTGCCGCTGCGCGAGCGCATCACCAGCGAGTCGGTGGTGGCACGCTGCGCGGTGAACTTGACACCCCGCAGCAACTCTCCGTCGGTGATGCCCGTGGCGGCGAAGAAGACATCGTCGGACTGCACCAGATCGTCGATGTGCAGTACGCGCTCGAGGTCGAAACCGGCCGCTACGGCCGCTCGCCGTTCGTGGTCGTTGCGCGGCCACAGGCGACCCTGCAACTCGCCGCCGAGGCACTTGAGCGCCGCCGCGGAGATAATGCCCTCGGGCGTGCCGCCGATGCCGAAGAGCACGTCAGTGGTATCGCTGGCCGCCGCGGAAATGGCCCCGGCGACATCGCCGTCGGGTATGAGCCGGATGCGGGCGCCGGTCTCTCGGATCTCCCGGATCAGCTCACCGTGGCGGTCGCGGTCCAGTACGACAGCGGTCAGGTCCCGCAGGCCTTGCCCGGTGACTTCAGCGATCGCCCGGAGGTTCTCCGACGGCGAGCGGTTCAAGTCCACTACTCCCTTGGCGTCGGGACCCACCGCGATCTTTTCCATGTACACGCATGGGCCGGGATCCAGCATGGTGCCTCGCGGCGAGACTGCGATGACCGAGATGGCGTTCCCCCGGCCGAGCGAGGTCAGCGTGGTGCCGTCGATCGGGTCCACCGCTACATCGGTGAGTGCGCCGGTGCCGTCGCCGATGAGTTCGCCGTTGAACAGCATCGGCGCCTCGTCCTTCTCGCCCTCGCCGATGATCACGATGCCGTCCATGGGCACGGTGCTCAGCACAACTCGCATCGCGTCGACGGCGGCACCGTCAGCGCCGTCCTTGTCGCCGCGACCCATCCAGCGAGAGGCGGCCATGGCCGCTGCTTCTGTGGTGCGAACCAGTTCCAGCGCCAGGTTGCGGTCCGGAGCCTGGCGGGCGAGATCCGGACGATCGTCGCGGCCTCGATCGCCGAGCGATCTGCGATTGTCATTCATTGCAGCCGACCATAGTGCTACCGCCGTCTCGAACCCACGGCGGCGGGCCGTAGACCGCCGCGCAATCAACTCGGCGGCGGGCCGTAGCCCTTTCGATTGGCCCGCTAGCTTCGCTTCGATGACTAGCGCCCGGTCCCCGTCAGCCCGCGCGGATCTTGCCGTGGTCGGCGCGGGAATCATCGGCCTCGCGACCGCGCACCGCTATCTCGCAGATCATCCCGGTCGCCGCGTGGTGATCCTGGAAGCCGAAGACCGGCCGGCGATGCACCAGACGGGCCGGAACTCCGGTGTGCTGCACTCGGGCGTTTACTACCGGCCCGGTTCAGCCAAGGCGGAGTTGGCGGTCGCCGGCCGCAGTTCGATGGTCGAGTTCGCCCGACAGCGGGGCATCGCTCACGAGGTGTGCGGCAAGGTCATCGTGGCAGTCGACAGCTCCGAGCAGGAGCGGCTCGCGGCACTCGCCGAGCGGGCCGCCAGCAATGGCGTTCCCGCCGAGTTCATTGACGCTCGGCGCTTGGCTGAGCTGGAGCCGTATTGCGCTGGGGTGGAGGCGCTGCTGATTCGCGGCACTGGGATTGTCGACTACGGCGCAGTGTGCGACGCGTTGATCGGCGAGATCGAAGCAGCGGGCGGCGAGATGCGCATGGGTACGGCGGTGGTCGGGCTCAGCGAGGGCGCCGACAGCGTGCGGGTCACCACGACAACTGGCGAGCTGGTGGCGAAGAGCCTGGTGAACTGCGCGGGGCTGCGCTGCGATCAGGTCGCAGCGCTGGTGGGTGCAAGGGGCGGTTACCGGATCGTCCCGTTCCGCGGCGAGTACTACGAACTGGTGCCCGAGCGCTCGCATCTCGTCAACAACCTCATCTATCCCGTGCCTGACCCGAGCTTCCCGTTCCTGGGCGTACACCTCACCCGCATGATCGACGGCACCATCCACGCCGGCCCCAACGCCGTGCTTGCACTGTCCCGTGAGGGCTACCGCTGGAGCGACATCAGCGGAGCCCAGCTGCGCGAGCACGTCACCAACCGCGGCCTGTGGCGTCTTGCTCGGCGCTATTGGCGCACGGGCGCGGGGGAGGTGTGGCGGTCGCTGAACAAGACAGCGTTCACCCGGGCGCTGCAGCGGCTAGTGCCCGACATCGAGTCGTCCGACTTGGTCCGCTCAGCCGCTGGCGTGCGTGCCCAGGCCATGGATCCCGACGGTGAGCTCGAGGACGACTTCGCTGTAGCGACCGCTGGGCGCAGCACCCATGTGCTGAACGCCCCGAGTCCCGCCGCCACCTCCAGCCTGGAGATCGCCAAGATGATCGTGAAGCGGATCGACGGCTGAGACTGGCGACAGCTCAGCCCTCGATCCCGTCCAGCCAGTTCTCGACGTGTTCGACGACGGCACGGCGCGCAGCGATGGTGTTGGGATCATGTCGAGCGCCCTCGATGAAGCAGAGTGTGACCGGGCCTGCGAGAGCGCTCGTGTGCTCGCGCAGCTCGTCCGGCGTCGCGAACGGATCACGCGTGCCTGAGATGAACAAGCACGGAACCGGGATCTGGCCGAAGTGAGCGCTGCGCAGACGCTCAGGTCCCTCGGGTGGATGCAACGGGTAGCTGAGGAGCACGAGACCAGCCGCGGGAGCGCCAGCAGCTACTGCCATGGAGCAGACACGACCGCCGAAGGATCTGCCGCCGATCAACATGCCTGTCGGCGGCACGCCGAGTTCGGCCGCGATCTGGGGTAGGTCCTCCAGCAGTTCATCGACGACGTTCTCCGCGCGGGGCGGTGCTCGCCGACCGGCCCGCCGGTAGGCGAAGTCGTGTCGCCTCACCGGCATCCGGTCGGTCAAGGCTGTCTCGATGTCAACGAGCGTGCGGTGGTCCGCGCCACCGCCGGCACCCGGTGTCAACAGCAGTCCTCGAGCGTCGCTCATCGCAGTCTCATCTTGACCCGGTCAGGACTGGTCGTGTACCGAGGGGTCACATCGGTGCTGGGGGCGGCGCAGGGGGCCGCAGCCCGTCGGAGTCCGCCGCAGCGTCGGCCGGGTGCAGTTCCTCGAGTTCGTGGCCGCTGCGTTCGACCAGCCACAGCACGGCGATGGCGGCTGCGACAAGCGGGCCGACCCACAGCAGCGCGATGACCTCGCCGAAGCTGCCCCACGCCGTACGTAGACGCCCCGCGATGAGCACGCCCGCGGCCGCGCCGCCGACGCCCATGGCCCCGGTCAGCGTCGCGGCGCGTGCCCGCACGGCAGTCGGGAACAGCTCGCCGCGGTACACCCCGAGCGAAGGCAGCAATCCTGCCGACAGCATCGCCCCGACGAGGCCCAGCAACCACAGCGCCGCCCCGGACACGTTGAACATCACCACGAGGGAGCCCAGGCCCGCCACTGAAGCAATGGCCAGGATGACGCGCCGGCCCCGAGAGTCCGCCAACCGGCCCGCCGCATACACGGCGAGACCCGCAGGAGTCGCCGTGCCCAGCACGAACAGCGACACCAATGTTGCGCTGAAGCCGTGCTCGTCACGCAGGTATTCGTTGCGGAACCAATCGATGGGCCCCAGGAACAGGCCGAATGCCAGGTAGATGGCGCCTAGGAGCGCGATCGGACGCCAGTACCCGCTCAGCACCACTCCGCGGCCGCGTCGTTCGAAGCGACGGCTCTCGGGCAGCCTGCGCAGCAGCGGACGAACGGCGAGCAGTGCGAAGAGCGGAACGCCGAACAGCAGTCGCCAAGCCCACGGGGCCAGGTCGGACAGGGGTTGTAACCAGACGACCACGCCGGCGCCCAGCGCAGCCGCCATCGCCAGCACCGACAAGCACCACGCTCGGCAGCCCGCTGGGATCTCTTCCAGCGCCATCACGACGATCGTGGCGCCGAGCGCCGCGTTGGCGGTGCGGCCGATCAGGAGGAATGCGCCGAGCCACGCCATGGAGGGCGCCAGCGCCGCCAGGGCCGCGCTCGAGATGCCGACGAGCATGGCGCCGGCCACGATGCGCCGCCGCCCGTAGCGATCGGCAAGCACCGACACCCCGATGGCGAGCAGCGTTCCGATGCGCACCACTGCACCCAGCGTTCCCTGGGCGGATTGATCGGCCCCGAATTCGTCCGCTGCGTAGGTGTGGAGCTCCGATGGAGCGTTGGCGAGGTAGCCGCTCAGCATCGCCGCGGCGGCGAGCATGGCCATGATGGTCGCCGAGCGTGCGGTGAGGCGTTGCGGCGGTGCCCACACGGGCTGTTTGCCGTCGCCCGTTCGAGCGGTGCGCATTGCGCGCCGGACAGCAACATTGATGGCCGGTCCGAACCACGGCACCGCCAGCTGCCACTCCAGCGTCTCGGTCACCTGGTGGCGCGCTGTGCCTTCCAGGGGGGTCACGCGCACCGAGCGGGAATAACCCTCGAAAGGACCCTCTGCGAGATCGAAGGTGCGTGTGCCGTCGACGGCGGGGCCAGGGGCCTCGAGCACGATGTCGTCTCGCGGGCGCAGCAGTTCAGATACCTCGTTGGAGTCGGCAACGAAGGTGCGTACCTGCCGGGTCACGCTGGGGGCCTAGCACAGCTGCACCCTGGGCAGGTACATACTGCTCTGGCCCCGCGGCACCGCATCGGTGCCCGGCAGTGGTATCGGTAGGGCGATGAAAGAGCCGGATTCGGGCGAGCTTGACACGATCGTGGCCCAGCGCAGCAGCGCCCTCGAAGGCGAGGTCCGCATCGGCGGCGCCAAGAACAGCGTGCTCAAGCTGATGGCAGCGTGCCTGCTGGCCGAAGGCCGACACATGCTGGCCAACGTGCCCGACATTTCCGACGTGACGCTCATGTGCGAGCTGCTCGAAGCGATGGGTGTGACGGTGACGCGTGCCGATCACCGGCTGGTCATTGACGTGCCGGAGGAGTTGGACACAGCGGCGCCGTATCACCTTGTCGAGCGCATGCGAGCCTCCATCGTGGTGCTCGGCCCGCTGCTGGCGCGATTCGGCAAGGCCCGTGTGGCGCTGCCGGGAGGGGACGACTTCGGACCGCGCCCGATCGACATGCACCTGAGGGCGTTGGAGAGTCTCGGGGCAGTGTTCAGCACCGCCCACGGCGACATCTCGGGCACCGCGGAGGTGCTCACCGGGACAGAAGTCGTGCTGGAGTATCCCTCGGTGGGCGCGACCGAGAACGTGCTGATGGCTGCAGTGCGAGCCAAGGGCCGCACGCTCATTCACAACCCGGCGCGCGAACCAGAGATCAGCGACCTCGTGAGCTTCCTCAACCAGATGGGAGCGCAGGTGGGCTGGGCAGGGGATCGTCTTGCGGTCGACGGGGTGGAACGCTTGGCGCCCGCCAGATCCACCGACGGCTACCGGGTGATGCCTGACCGCATTGAGGCAGCGACATTCCTTGCAGCGGTCGGCATGTGCGGTGGGTCGTTGTTCCTGCGTGACGCGGTGGCCGACCACATGACGATGTTGATTCGCAAGCTCTCCGAGATGGAGGTGCGCATCGTTTCCGACGCAGCGGGGGTGAGGGCGACCGCGACCGGTCGGCTCTCGTCAGCGGACGTCTCCACGCTGCCGTATCCGGGCCTGGCGACCGACTACAAACCGTTCCTCGTCTCGATGCTCACGACTGCGTCCGGCGTCGGGATTGTCACCGAGAACATCTTCACCGGCCGGTTCCGCTACATCGACGAGTTGCGGCGCATGGGTGCCGACATCCGCACAGAGGGCCATCATGCCGTCGTGCGCGGCACCGAACGCCTCTCGGGAGCGCCGGTCCGCGCGCACGACATCCGAGCTGGCGCGGCACTGGTGGTGGCCGGCCTCGCAGCCGAAGGCGAGACCGAAGTGGCAGGCGCCACGCACATCGATCGTGGCTACGAGAATCTCGTCAGCAAGCTCGCCGGCATTGGCGCGACCATCACACGCCGCTAGAGCGTGCCACCTTCGGCGCGCATCGCTACCGTCGGCGCGCCGATGACAACCCCCGAAGGTTCCCTGACTGCCGATGTGGCGAGCCTGCTTGAGGCTGCTCGCACGGGGCACCGGCGCGCCCTGGCGCGGATCATGTCGCACGTCGAGCGCGGAGGTCCGCAGGCACGGGAGCTGGGAGCGCTGACGTTCGCCCAGTCAGGCAACGCTCACACAGTCGGCATGACGGGTGCCCCCGGGGCGGGGAAGTCCACCCTCAACTCGGCAGTGGTCGGCGTGGCACGCGAGCGCGGGGAGCGGCTTGCCGTGCTCGCCATCGATCCGTCGTCGCCGTTCAGCGGTGGGGCAATCCTCGGCGACAGGGTGCGGATGGCCGACCACACTTTCGACGAGGGCGTCTACATCCGCTCGATGGCCACACGGGGCCATCTCGGCGGTCTCACGCTGGCGACGCCGCTCGCGGCGCGGGTGCTGGATGCGCTCGGATGGCCGTGGGTGGTCATCGAGACGGTCGGCGTGGGACAGGTCGAGACCCAGATCGTCGGCGCCGCCGATACGACAGTCGTGGTCGTGAATCCGGGTTGGGGCGATTCGGTGCAGGCCAACAAGGCGGGTCTGATGGAGATCGCCGACATCTTTGTTGTGAACAAGGCCGACCGGCCCGGCACGTCGGAAACGAGCAGGGATATCCGTCAGATGCTGGACCTGTCTGCGCCGGGTGACTGGGACCCGCCGATTCTCACCTCGGTTGGCACCACCGGCGAAGGCGCGACCGAGCTGTGGGACGCGATCTGCGCGCATCGCGATCACTGCACGGCTTCCGGTGAACTGGAGGCGCGCCGAGCGGCTCGTGTGGAGACCGAGCTCGATGAGGTCTTGCGGGCCAGCATCGCTGAGCGTGTTGAGGCGCTGACCGATGGTCCTGCCGCCGAAGCGCTCCGCGCGCGTCTTGCTCGGAGAGAACTGGATCCCTACGCCGCCGCCGAAATCCTTCTCAGCCGGGCTCGCTGAGTCGCCAGAGTTGATCTTGCGGACGCCTTGGCGCTGCGGGACTCAGTCGAGTTCGCCACGGGCGAGCGCGAACACCGCCTCGCGCTCGTTCGGGTGCAGGTTGCGGTCGAGCAGCCGCAGGTCGGCCGCGGCGCGCAGGCGGGAGAGAATCTCGTCGGCGCCGAATTCCTTGAGGAAGGCGCGCGCGAATCGGGTGCGGAATGCGTTGATGACCGCCCGGGCGGCGGCGTGGTTGTCGGGCGAGCCGGTGCGCAGTCGCACGTAGGTGGAGGCAGCGTCAAATCCGCAGTCGCCGGCGGCTGCGTTCGACCAGTCGATGACGACGGGGCCGCCGGGGGTGAGCTTCACGTTGTCGGGCTGCAGGTCGAGATGGACGACCGAGCTGCCGCCTGAGACCTTGACCCAGTCGCCGGGCGCCGGTACCTCGCCGAGTCGCCGGTGCAGTCTCGCCAAACCCTTCGCGTGTCGCGACAGCAGCCACGGCTTTGCCGCTAAGTCGTCGAGCATGGTGGGCCCGGAGAGGCGCTCCATCACCACCGAGTGATCGTCGGGCACCGAGATCACCTTGGGCGCAGGAAAGCCGTACGTCCGCACGTGGCGCATCGCTTCGGCTTCGTGGCTCAGATCTCGCCCGCGGAGGCTGACGCGAATGATGTGCGGGCCGTAGGCACGCACTTCTGAGTCGCGTCCCATCCCGAGCAGCGGTCCAGGCTCATGGCCGGTCGGTCCTTGCTGCCGTTCGAGAATCCGGGCCCGCAGCGTGCGCAGATTCTTCCGCCACATGCGCTCGAGCACCAACGAGGCGGGCTGCCGCCCGAAGCGCCCGCCGAAGTACCACGGCAGCAAGAGTTCCTCGTTCCAGGTGAAGCGTGTGCCTTCATCAATCGGAGTGAGCGTGAACCGGCCAGTGCCACGCACGGCTCCGTGGTGCTCGACGCCGAGCGTTCGCGGCGGGTCCCAGTCAACGACTTCGATGCGATCTGTTGTCTGCAGCGGGCCGAGCTTGGTCACGCAGTCGAACGTCGTGCCGACACCTTCGGTCTGATCGGAGGTGAAGGTGATCAATTCGGCGTCAACCATCCACTCCACATTGCGAGCAAGGTCCGCCGCGAAATCCCAGACCTCTTGTTGCGATGCGGGAATGTCGATCTTGACCTCGATGCCCATGTCGCCGGCTGCCCTGTCGTTGCCCGTCGCAAGTGCGTCGCACCCAATGGGTCTCCTAGCCCGGCAAGGGAGCGAGGCCAGCGAGTGCGAACGCTCAGAGAGTGTGGCACCGCAATCGGCCGCTGTCATTCCGCGTCTGGCGCGTCTCCAGGTTCTTGCCTCGCTGCTGCCGGCGGCGAGGTGTTGTTCAGATCCGCCAGCCGTTCCGCAATGAGGACAGCCAGCTCGCGGTACAAGGGCGCGGCGGGTGACCGACCACGCCAAGCGAGCGCCAGTTGGCGGCTCGGGATCGCGTCGCTGAACGGGCGGACAACGATTCCTGCGCCTCGTCGCGCCTCGATGGGGGCGGCGCTCCTGGGCAGCAGTGTCACGCCCATCCCGGCTGCAACCATCTGGCAGATCGTCGTCAGGCTGGTACCGCCCTTGCCGACCTCATGGGCGCCAGCGTCGCGGCAGACCTCGAGCGCCTGACCACGCAGACAGTGGCCATTTTCGAGCAGCAGCACCGTCTCATCAGCGAGTTCGTCCGACGTCACAGCGGGCCGGCGCGCCAAGCGATGCCGGGGCTCCATTGCCAGCAGGAAGGGATCTTCGAGCAACACGAGATGTTCGATGTCCCCGGACGGAATCGGCAATGCCAGCAGCCCAAGATCGAGCTGGGCCGTGGTCAACACGTCGACCAGCGCAAGTGTCTTGAGCTCGTCGAGATGTATCTGCACGTCAGGGTGTCGCTCGCGGACGATGGGCAGGATTCGCGCCAGCAGGTACGGCGCTGCCGTCGGGATCGCGGCGATTCTCAGGGGGCCGATGAGTTCGTCAGTGCTGCTGCGGCCCCATTCGAGGAGCTCGTCGGTATCGCGCAGGACGGTCCGGGCACGGTCCGCCAGCTCGCGACCTATAGGAGTCACGACGATGCCGCGGCCGACCCGTTCGGTGATCGCGACGCCGAGATGGCGTTCGAGCTGCCGGATCTGCGTACTCAGCGTGGGCTGGGAGACGTAGCAGGCCGCTGCCGCGCGTCCGATGTGCCCGTGCGTGTCGAGTGCCGCTAGATACTCCAACTGGCGCATGGTCGGTCGACCGACAGCGTTGGTATTCGGACGTGTCGCCGACGGGGGACTCACGTGACGCTTCCGGCTGTCGGCGATGGGGACGTCCGACTCACCAGTGAGGTGATGTCCATGAAATTCCTTCCTCCAGCTGAAGAGGTCGGTTGCGGTTGTCCCCACATGCATTGTCTCCCGGCTCCGCACGCAGGTGGTCGCGCAAACGGCCCCAAAACCATTCGATTGTCCCTTCGTGTCGATTAGGCCAAAGCCATGAATGAGTGCTCGGAGTGGCACATCTGCGCCCGCCGGCGGACGGCCTTGGGCAGCACCCGTAACCTCACGATGTGAACGTCGACGGGATTCGGACCGCTGATCGGCCCGCCTATCTCGACTGTGCTGCGTCGACGCCGATGCGGCCGTGTGCCGTCGAGGCCATGACGCCGTTCTTTGAAACCCAGTTCGCCAATCCGTCGGGAGCTCACCGCATGGCGCGCAGGTCAAGGTTGGCGATCGACGACGCCCGCGAGATTGCGGCCCACGCGCTCGACTTCGACCCGCACGGCATCGTGTTCACCAGTGGCGGGACCGAGGCCGACAATCTCGCAGTGCGCGGCGTCACGGCTGCGACCCGAACGACCGCACTGTGCCCGGCGACCGAACACCACGCAGTGCTGCATCCGGTTGAAGCGGTCGGCGGACGGAAGGTGCGAGTCGATTCCGGCGGCGCGGTCGATCTTGAACATTTGGCAGCACAGCTGGCTCCCGATGCGGGTCCGCCGGTCGGGTTGGTCTCGGTGATGCTCGTCAACAACGAGTCAGGCGTCGTTGCCGACCTCGATGCGGTCGCCGAGGTGGTGCGTGCGCACGCCCCCGAGGCGCTGCTGCACACCGATGCCGTGCAGGGCGTCAACTGGATTGACATCGCCGCAGCGGCGCGCCCCGCAGACCTGCTGTCGTTGAGCGCTCACAAGTTCGGCGGCCCCAAGGGCGTCGGCCTCATGGGCATCCGGCCCGAGGTGCCGCTGTCGGCGCAGCTGCTCGGCGGCGGACAGGAGGCGGACCGGCGCAGCGGCACGCACAACACCGCTGGCATCGCCGCGCTCGGCGCAGCGCTTGGGGAGCTGACCGAGACGCGCGACGCCGACATCTGCCGGATAGGCGCGATGGCGGATCAGTTGGCCGACGGACTGCTCACAGCAATCGACAGATGCGCCGAGACCGTCGCCAGGTCGTGCCGCGCCGCGGGCATCTGTCAGTTGCTCCTCGAAGGCATCGAGACCGAGGCGTTGCTGGTGCTGCTCGATCGATATGACGTGATGGCCTCCGCAGCGGCCTCATGTGCATCGGGTGCCATGGAGCCCAGCCATGTGCTTGCCGCCATGGGCGTTGACCGCCAAGCCGCAGCTGGCTCGCTGCGCCTGTCGCTGGGCTGGTGCACCGAACCGTGGGAGATCGAGCGGGCCATCGAATCAATTCCACGCTGCGTGGAGCAGCTGCGATGACACAGCTGCATGGAGCAGCGACGAAGCGCAGGGTGCTTGTCGCGATGTCGGGCGGCGTCGACAGCTCCGTCGCTGCCGCGCTGTGCCTGCGCAAGGGCCATGAAGTGGTCGGCGTCACGCTGAAGCTGTGGGGAGGGCCCCAAGATCGAGGCTGCTGCGCGGTGTCAGACGTGGACGATGCCCGCAGGGTGTGCCAGCAGTTGGGCATCGACCACTTCGTCTTCAACTACGCGGCCGAATTCGAGCGCGATGTCGTCGAGACGTACGTGGATGCACACCGCAGAGGTCTCACTCCAAACCCGTGTATCGCCTGCAACCGGCATGTCAAGTTCGATGTGCTGTTGGACCGAGCCCGTCGCTTGGGCTTCGACCGCTTGGTCACCGGACATCACGTGCGCATCAGCTCCCGAAGCGGCGGGTTGGCGCTGCAGCGCGGTACCGACAGCGCGAAAGACCAGTCCTACGTCCTGTACATGCTCTCGGCGTCAGATCTGGCGGACGTGTGGTTTCCCGTCGGCGACTACCGCAAGGACGAGCTGCGGGCAATTGCATCCGAACTCGGACTGCGCACGGCTCAAAAGGCCGAGAGCCAGGACGTCTGCTTCATCACCGAGACCGCGGGCAGGGAACGCTTCCTGGCTGAACGCATCGACCTGCACTCTGCGGAACTGGTCGACACGTCGGGCCGGCGCATCGGCACCGCTCCGGCGGTGGAGTTGGTTACGGTCGGCCAGCGCAAGGGTCTCGATCTCGGCGGCGCGCCGCAGCGTCGATACGCCATCGAAGTAGACATCGGAACCCGTCGTGTCACCGTCGGCGGGGTCGATGATCTGGCAGCACGGGGTGTCCAGCTGGTCGACCATCGCTGGGCCAACAGGTCCGTTGCCGGCGACGTACTCGCCCAGACCAGCGCGCACGGGCACGCGCTGCCAGCGAGCCTCGATGCTGAGGGTCAGTTGCATTGGATCGAACCTCAGCGCCGCGTCGCTGCAGGACAAGCTGTCGTCTTCTACGAAGGTGACGAGGTGCTCGGCGGTGCGACCGTCGCCGGACATCTCGCATGAGGCGCGCGAGATCCGAGGGCAATCCCAACGGCAACGATCCGCCCGTTCCCTGGGCGTTGCGCAAAGGTGTCTCGACGGCCATCACGCTTGGCGTGCTCGTTGCTGCGGCGGGCGTCGTGCTCGCGGTGTGGCTGACTCGCGGAGGCGAGTCAGCTCCGCCATATCCGAGCGGCCTGCAGACAGTGACGCCGGTGCCCGGCGCTCAAGTGCCACACCAGAGCCCGATCGGTTCCCGTCTCGACCCCGGCTGGAGGCCGACACTCGTCATCAACGGGACGACCATTCCCGCCGGACAGCTCGACGCCGGCACGACCCAGCTCGGTGAGTACTTCTTTGCTCCAGGGACTGGCAAGGTCATCGAGAAGCTGCGCAGCGGGCAGACGTGCGCTCGTGTGACCGCCACTCCGACGATCGACATCGAAGCGGCTGACTTCAGCTTCGAGTGGTGCTTCTCGACGTTCTGATCTCGATGCCGGGGTCACAAATCGGCGAACAAGATCATCACAAAACGTATATTTAGAACTCCACAATGCGTACAATGCAGCGTGAGCGATAGGGAAGCCGCGGAGGCTGTGCCGGTGGAAGACACGTCCAGGCCAAATCTCGTCCCCTACGGCTACCGGCCGAGGATCGTCGATCTCGAAGTCGAACGTGGCCTTCAGTCTGCAGGGTTCCTCGTGCTGGAGGGACCGCGCGGCTGTGGCAAGACCTGGACGGGACTGCGTCACGCCCGCAGCGCCATCCGCCTCGACACTGATCTCGACGCGCGCGCTCTCGGCAGCATCGACCCTTCGACGCTGCTGGGCGGCGAGGCGCCCCGGTTGCTCGACGAATGGCAGGTGGTGCCTGGGCTGTGGAACCACGTGCGCCACGCCGTTGACGCCACGGCCGACTTCGGGCGCTTCATCTTGGCAGGGTCGGCCCGGCCCGCCGACGACGCCACCCGCCACACCGGTGCAGGACGAGTGCGCCGGATCCGAATGAGGCCGATGTCGCTGTTCGAGTCAGGGGATTCCACGGGTGAGGTGTCTCTGGGAGGACTTCTTAGCGGCCAACCGGCGAGCGCAAGCCGACCCGATTCGGGACTCGCAGAAGTCACGCAAATACTGTGCCGGGGTGGATGGCCCGGTCAGGTGGAGCTGCCGTTGCCGGAGATTCAGCGCAACCTGCGCGGCTATCTCTCCGAAGCTGCCCGATCCGATGTTCGACTCCTCGATGACGCTGCCATCCGAAATCCCGCCGGTGTGGAGCGACTGCTCCATTCACTGGCACGCAATGTCGCGACCGAAGCCAGCATGAGCACATTGGGCGCGGATGCGGAACCGGAGTCACTTCACCGCCACACCGTTCGTGCGTATCTGGAAGCACTGCGACGCGTCTTCGTGGTCGAAGAACAGCCCGCGTGGTCGGTTCGCCTGCGTTCTCGAGCACCGCTGCGCAAGTCGGCCAAGTGGCATCTGGCCGATCCCTCGCTGGCGGCTGCCGCACTCGGCGCCAATGCTGAGCGCCTCATTGGTGACATGTCCACGCTCGGCCTGCTGTTCGAGTCGCTCGTGGTGAGGGATCTGCGAGTGCTCGCTCAGCCCCACGACGGACGCGTCTCTCACCTGCGCGACGCGGCGGGCACCGAAGCCGACGCCATCGTCGAATTGCCCGACGGGCGATGGCTCGCGGCAGAAATCAAGCTCGGCGGCAGCGACGCGATCGATGCAGCGGCCCAGTCGCTGCAACGCGTACGCGACAACGTTGCCGCTGACCGTGCCGGGCAGTTGGTCGGCATGGTGGTCATCACCGCCCTCGGCTTCGCCTACACCCGCCGCGATGGCGTCCGAGTCACCCCCGTCACTGCCCTCGGCCCCTAACCCCCAAGTAGGTGCCACTGGCTGGGAGGTGTGGGCGCCTAGCCGGCTGCGAGTTCCCCGGTCTCGAGCAGGGTTCGTAGGCCGTTGTCGTCAAGGATCGGCACGCCGAGGTCGGCGGCCTTGTCGAGCTTGGTCTGTCCGGCGTTCGCTCCTGCCACCAGAGCGAACGTGCTCTTGTTGACGCTGCCTGGGGTCTTGCCTCCTCGTGCTGTGATCACGGCCTTGGCTTCGTCGCGGCTGAGATGCCAGCCATCGAGATTGCCGGTCACCACGACTGACTTGCCTGCAAGCACCTGTGGCGCATCCAGCTCGCCGTCAACTCGGTCGAAGCGCACCCCTGCTTGGTCCAGCCGTTCGACTAGCGCAGCGTTGCCCTTATCGGCAAAGAAGCTGGTGACGCTCGCGGCAATGATCGGGCCAATGCCATCGATGGCTGCGAGTTCCTCATCGTTCGCGGCCACGATCCTTCGAAGTGAGCCGAATCGCCGTGCCAGCAGTTCCGATGCCGTCGGACCGAGGTGCTCGATGCCGAGACCGATGAGCAATCGAGCCAGTGGCGCATCACGAGCAGCCTCGATCTCGACAAGAAGACTGTTGGCGGATTTTTCGGCGAATCCCTCGAGCCCGACAAGTTGATCGATGATCAGCCCGAAGAGGTCTGCTGGGCCAGCGATGAGTCCCCGTTCGTAGAACGTCACGATCGTTCGCTCGCCGAGGCCCTCGATGTCGAGCGCGCCGCGGCCGACGAAGTGACCGATGCCCTGGATCACTCGGTCTCGGCATGTGCGGTTCCGGCAGTAGGTGTTGGCATCACCCTCGTTGCGTTCCAGCTTGCTGCCACACGAAGGACACTCGTCGGGGAAGCACCAGGGCTCGGAGTCTGAGGGGCGTTCGGCGAGCACTGGGCCGACCACTTCGGGGATGACGTCGCCGGCCTTGCGCACGATGACCGTGTCGCGCGGGCGGACGTCCTTGGCGGCGACCTGGTCCTGGTTGTGCAGCGTGGCGAGCGACACCGTCGATCCGCCGACGAAGACGGGCTCCATGTCGGCGAAGGGAGTAGCGCGACCTGTGCGGCCGATCGAGACCATGATGCGGCGCAGCTTGGTCGTGCGTTCCTCGGGGGGGAACTTGTGGGCGACTGCCCAGCGCGGCGCACGGCTGGTGTAGCCAAGTTCCGACCGGAGCGGCAGGTCGGCCACTTTCACGACAACGCCGTCGATCTCGTAGGAGGGTCTGTGGCGGTCGCGCTCCCACGTCCTGCAGAATTCCTCGACTTCAGCGAGCGTGCCGAAGGTGCGGATCTCGGGATTCACCGGCATGCCGAGCTCACCCAGGTAGTCGAAGACCTCGCCGGCGCTGCCGAGGTCAGGGCCGCCAACCATCTCGCCGACGTCGTAGCTCCAGAATGACAGTCCTCGCGTCGCGACAATCGAGGGATCCTTCTGGCGCAGGCTGCCCGCAGCTGTGTTTCGGGCATTTGCGTAGTCGGGATGGCGGCGCTGCACATCGACCGGAGTGAGCTTGGCCAGCGACTCGAGCTTCCGCTGCTCAGTCGTCGGAATGTCTTCGGCGGTGCCTGCAAGCCGTTGCCTGGCGCCCTCTACGGCCTCGCTGAGGGCGTGGCGCGCCCTGGCTTGCGCTTCGTTCAGCTCGCGGAATCTGTCCACCGGCAGGTAGATCTCGCCGCGCACCTCGATGACCTCGGGCATCGGCGATGCCGCGCTCAGTTCCCGGGGGATGTCTGCGATGGTCACGACGTTCGCGGTGACATCCTCGCCGACACGCCCGTCTCCCCGCGTCGCTGCCTGGACAAGTCGTCCCTGCTCGTACCGAAGCGAAACGGCCAGCCCGTCGAACTTGAGCTCGCAGATCAGCTCCGGTTCGGGCGCGCCCGGATCAGCCACGTTTCCGTCGCCGTCCTCGTTCGCGTCGTCGTCGAACAGTGTCGGCTGCGCCGCGGCGAGTCCGCGCATGACACGGCCGTGCCATGCCCGCAGCTCATCGGAGTCCATGGCGTTGTCGAGTGACATCATCGGCCTGGCATGGACGACTTCGCTGAAGAGTGCCGACAGTTCCGCGCCGACACGCTGGCTGGGCGAATTCGGATCTGCGAATTCGGGATAGCGCGCTTCGAGTTCGATGAGTTCGCGCTTGCGGGCGTCGTACTCCCCATCCGGCACCGACGGCGCATCGTCTCGGTGGTACTCAACGTCGTAGCGGCTGATCAGACTTGCCAAGTGCCGCATGCGGTCCAGATCGCTCTCCTCAGCGGAGCTGAGCGCCGTTTCACGGCGCTCGTCTGTTGAGTCGTTACTCTCGGTGGGCATCGCACTGCCGAGAGTACTGAGGGTCTGCAACTCTTTCGGCAACAGCAAGGCGGGGTGTCGCGGCGTCCAGCGGCGAGACTTCGCCCGTGGGAGCAACACTTCGCGCGCACCCGACCCTGTGGTTGCTGAGGCTGCTGTGGTTGACGATGCCTTGGAGCGCGGGCGCCGCAGCAGCGGACGCGCTCGGTGTTTGCTCCCAATCGTCGGCGCGGATCCTGAGCGCTGAACTGTGGGCCGCATGGGCACTGGTGCTGACGGCGACATTCGTGCGCCGGCCGTGGGCCCTCACCGTCGTTCGCATCGCGACGCCCGCATCAGTCGGCGTGGCGATCGGTTCGGTCGTGGCCGCTGTGGCATGGGACGCCAACCTTCCGGCGCAGCGTGGGGCGACGGCCATCGTCGGGGCGGTCGTCACCACGGCGATAGCGCTGCTTCCCGAGACCGGCAATTCCTTCGTGGACGGTCTCAGCTATGGCAATGAGCGACGGATGCTGCTGCGCACCCCGTTCCTGCTGGCAGTCGCTCCCATCCCGATCGTGTGGGTGGCTGTTGTCGCCGGGATAACGGCGCCGCTGGTGCTGTGGGCCATCGAGCAGTGGATCTGGGCTGCCGTTGCCACGGTCACGGGGTTCACCTCGGCGACGCTGGGCTTCCGATCTCTGCATCAACTTGCCCGTCGCTGGGTCGTGTTCGTTCCCAACGGATTCGTCCTGCACGATCGCATGGCGACGCGCGAGCCGTTCCTGCTGCGCCGAGCCGATGTCGCGTCGCTCGGTCCCGCGCCCGCCGACATCGATCTTGGGGCGGACGACCTGGCGGACATCAGCGGCAACGCGCTCGGCCCGGTGCTGCTCGTCACCTTGGACGGCCAGGTCGAAGTGGTGCCGCGCACGACAGGCACGGCACAAGTGATGGCGGTGTCCCGGGTGCTGTTCAGCCCAACCCGTCCGGGCGAAATGCTGTCCGAAGCCGCCCGCCGACGAATTCCCCGCTGATCCATCGCTGAATCACCGCTGAACCACCGTTGATCCATCGCTGAACCACCGTTGGTCAGTCACTCATTCGTGGCCGATTACTCATTGCCGACGCACCGGTACCCTGCGGCCTGCGATGGGAGAAGCGACGCCCGCGATCAGCACGGACCAGGTGGCGCATGTGGCGCGGCTCGCGCGTATCGAGCTCACTCCGGCCGAGATCGAGCACTACACGGGCCACCTTGGGCGCGTCCTGGACCACGCCCGCGAGCTGGAAGATCTTGACCTCGCGGAGGTGCCGCCGCTGGCGCACCCGTACCCCCTCCGCAATGTCTTTCGCGACGACGTCGCCGGTCCGTCAGTGGACCGGGAAGAGGTGCTGAACCAGGCGCCGGCCGCATCGGACGGACAGTTCGAAGTGCCGCCGGTGCTCGGCGGGGAGGCCTGAGCCGGTCATGACCCACGGGGCGACCGTCCGATGAGCACAGCGAACGCCATCGCGCAGGATGTACGCGCGGGCAACCGCCGCGCGACCGATGTGCTGAAGGCATTCCTCAGCCGAATCGAGGCCCACGACGGCGACGTTCACGCGTTCAACACGGTGACCGCCGACCACGCCCGTGCGGCCGCGGCGGCAGTGGACGCCGCCGTGGACGCAGGTCGCGACCCGGGTCCGCTGGCAGGCGTCCCCGTCGCTTTCAAGGACAACTTGTGCACCCGCGGCGTGGCGACCACGTGCTCATCCCGAATGCTCGAAACGTGGTCGCCTCCCTACGACGCCACGGTGGTGCAGGCGATGACGGCCGCCGGTGCGGTCATGGTCGGCAAAACCAATCTGGACGAGTTCGCGATGGGCAGTTCCACCGAGAACTCGGCATTCGGCCCCACACGCAACCCCTACGACTTGAGCCGGGTGCCAGGCGGCTCCAGCGGGGGCTCGGCTGCTGCTGTCGCTGCAGGGTTCGCGCCGCTGGCGCTCGGGTCTGATACCGGCGGCTCTATCCGCCAACCCGCTTCGCTGTGCGGCATCGTGGGCATCAAGCCGACCTATGGCCGGGTGAGCCGTTACGGGCTCGTTGCCTTCGCCAGCTCGTTTGACCAGATCGGCCCGTTCGCGACCGACGTCGCCGATGCGGCGCTCACTCTCGGGGTCATCAGCGGCCATGATCGGGCCGACAGCACATCCATCCCCATTGCGGTGCCCGACTACGCCGCCGCGCTGAGCCGGGGTGTCGAAGATCTGAGGGTGGGCGTTGTCAGCGAGCTGACCGGGACGGGTGGCAGTGCGGGTGGCGCGCTGGACGGGATCGACGCGGACGTCACTGAACGGGTGATCGAGGCTGCCGATGCGCTTGCGGCCGCCGGTGCGACCGTAGGCCGGGTCTCGGTGCCTGCGGTTACGTATGGCCTCACCGCGTACTACCTCATTGCGCCTGCGGAGGCCTCAAGCAACTTGGCGCGTTACGACGGAACCCGCTACGGGCTGCGCATCGATGGCGCTGATGTCTCCGAGATGAACCGCCTGACCCGTCGGGCCGGCTTCGGCGACGAGGTCAAGGCACGCATCATGCTGGGGACCTTCGCCCTCAGCGCTGGCTACTACGACGCCTACTACGGCAAGGCTCAACGGGTTCGCATGCTGACGCGACGGGACTTCGACGCTGCGTACGCGGACTTCGACGTGCTGCTCTCGCCCACCTCGCCGTGCGTGGCGTTTCGCTTCGGCGAACGCTCCGACCCCATGACGATGTACCGCTGCGACACCTGCACCATCCCGTCCAATCTCTCAGGCGATCCGGCCATGTCGGTGCCGTTCGGAACAGGCGCCGAGGATCTGCCGGTGGGCGTGCAGGTGATGGCACCGGCCTTGGGCGAGGAAACGATGCTGACGGTGGCTGCAGCACTCGAGCGCGCTGCGCCGCAACTGCCAGCACCGCAGTTGACCGGAGGCACGCCCTCGAGGGGCACGTGATGCCGGCCGCTCATCAGGACCCCGCACTGGCGACGCCCACAGACTGGGAGATCGTTATCGGGCTCGAAGTCCATGTCGAGCTGGCGACCGACACGAAGCTGTTCTCCGCGGCGCCCAGCCGTTTCGGCGACGAGCCGAACACCAACGTCACGCCGGTCTGCCTAGGCCTTCCCGGCTCACTGCCCGTGCTGAACCGCCGCGCCGTCGAACTGGCCATGGCGGTGGGTCTCGCGCTCAACTGCGAGATACGGCCATCGGTGTTCCACCGCAAGAACTACTTCTACCCCGACATGCCGAAGGACTACCAGGTCAGCCAGTACGACCAGCCGATCTGCTCGGATGGCTGGCTGGAGGTGCCCGGCGGGAACCGGGTTGGCATCGAGCGGGCGCATCTGGAAGAAGACGCTGGCAAGACGACGCACTTGGGGGGTGCAGATGGCCGCATCCACGGGGCGGTCGGCGCGCTCGTGGACTACAACCGGGCGGGCACACCTCTGCTGGAAATCGTCTCACGACCTGACATCGGATCGGCCGCCGAGGCCAGCGCCTATGTCACCGAACTGCGGGCGATCCTGCTGGCGCTCGGCGCGTCCGACGCTCGGCTTGAAGAAGGCTCGATGCGCGTCGACGCGAATATCAGCGTGCGGCCCGCCGGCTCGGGCGAGCTGCGCACTCGCTGCGAGGTCAAGAACCTCAACTCGCTGCGGTCGCTGCGCAACGCCATCGACCATGAGGCCCGGCGGCACATCGGGCTCTATGAAGCGGGCGAGTTGCCGATTCAGGAAACCCGGCACTGGTCCACTGACGGTCGCACCCACTCGCTGAGATCCAAGGAAGAGGCCGACGACTATCGCTACTTCCCCGAACCCGATTTGGTGCCGCTCGCGCCCGAGCCTGACTGGATCGAGCGGGTGCGCTCTGCGATGCCAGCACTGCCTGCCGCTCAGCGCGAGCGCCTCGGTGCACTGGGCACCGACCCCGACGACTCGCAGGTCATCGTGAGCCGCGGCATGGCCCCGCTGGTGCTGGGAGCAGTCGAGGCCGGCGCTGATGCGGCCCGCACCGTCACGCACGCCGTGCAGAACCTGGCGCTCGAGGGGGCCGAGCTGCTCGACGTCACGCAGCTGGCGTCGCTTGTCCACATGGAAACGTCGGGCCAGCTCACGGCCACCCAGGCGAAGACCGTGCTCGGGATCATGTGCGAACGGGTGCCTGGCGCCGGTGCCGAACCGGGCGCCATTGCAGCAGAGTTGGGCTTCGAAGCCATGCACTCCGGAGAACTCGAGACCCAGGTGGACCAGGCCATCGCCGAGAACCCTGAGGCCTGGAAAAAGTTCTGCGCCGGCGAGTCCAAGGTGGCCGGGGTCTTCGTGGGTGCAGTGATGAAGGCCACCCGCGGCCAAGCTGACGGCAAGGCCGTCAACCGGCTCCTCGCGCAGCGCCGCGACAGCCACAATATGTGAACCGCTGAGTGAACCGATGAATCGCTCCGAACTCTCAGAGATGCTCGCGAACGGCGAGAATTCACTGGTCGAGTTCAAGCGCGACGACATCTAGCCGCGGCGACTTGCGGCTGAGGTGGCCGCGTTCTTGAATGTGGAAGGCGGATGCGTCTTGCTCGGTGTCGAGGACGATGGTTCCGTCGTCGGCCTCGCACGCCAGCCGAGGCAGGCAGAGGAGTGGGCGATGCAGGCGGCGCGGGATCTGCTACTTCCTGCTGTAATCCCGATTTGGCAGACCCTGGAAGTCGAGCACGGCAAGCTCATCGGGGTCGTGACCGTGCCGCCGAATGCGCCGGACAAGCCCTACAAGGTCAAGCAAGGCGCTGCATGGGCCACCAAAGTGAGGGTGAGCTCGACGACGCGTGACGCTAGCCGCGAGGAAGAGGAGCGTCTGTATCAGCAGTCAGGCCGCGTCCGCTGCGGGTTGAAGCCGGTGATCGGCTCGAAGTGACTAGTCCTGGTCGCCTCCCAAACTCGGTGTCGATTGACGGGATGAAGTCGGGTGCCCGTTACGCCCGCAATCAAACGCTTGTGAATGTCATGCGCGACTACCGGTACGTGGATGCGCGCGGCATGGGCATCCATCGCAAGGTCCTGCCGTCCATGCTCGAGCACAACGGCACCGAACCGGAGTTCGTCGAGGACGAATACAGCTTCACGGTTAGGCTCAAGAAGCAGTAGCCGCCGACGAGTTCAGGCGTCGCCGGTGCGGAGCCAGGCGTCGCCTCGGAAGCGAATCCACTGGGGCGCAACGCGAAAGCACATGAACAGGACCAGAGCGGCCCACAGCCAGCCGATTCCCAGGTCCAGCACGCGTACGGTCCCCCCGACAATCGCGAAGCCCGCCGCGGCGCCAGCCATTGCCCGTGCCAAGAAGCCCAAGTCGCCGGCGCCGATGAAGATGCCGTCGAAGGCGAAGGCGGCGGCATTGACCGGCTGCATGGCAGCCACGAACAGCAGCAAGAAGCCGCCGAGGGAGACCACTTCGGGATCGGTGCTGAAGATTCCCGCTAGCGGTGTGCGCAGCAATACGAGCGCTGCCCCGAAGATGAAGCTGAGCTGGAGGCTCATGCCGATCATCCGCACGCTGGCGGCGCGTGCCACCTCGGGCCGACTGGCGCCAAGCTCCTTGGCCACCATGGCTTGACCCGCAATCGCGACCGCATCAAGGGCGAGGGCGAGCAGCGACCAGATCTCCGCACCGATCTGGTGGGAGGCGATCTCCGTGGTGCCGATGCGCGAAGCGAACACTGCCGCCAGCACGAACGAGCCCCGGAGCGCGCTCGTGCGCACAAACATCTGCAGGCCAACACGGGCATAGCGGCGCGCGGCGGCCGCGACCAGCCGCAACGAAGCCCCCGCGGCCCGTGTCCGGCGGTGGACGGCTACAACGAACACGATCGCCGCGCCCCACTGCGCAACAACCGTCGACCAGGCCGAGCCGGCGATTCCCATGTCGAGCTCGAACACCAGCACGAGCTCGATCAGCAGGTTCGCGAGAGCCGACGCCACGGCAACGATGAGCGGCGTGACCGTGTCCTGTGCGCCTCGCAGGTAACCGGTGGCGGCCATGGCGGCGAGCAGCGCGGTGAAGCCGATCAGGCTGATCCGCAAGTAGGTGAGTGCCAGCTCGGCGACCTCGGGCGTCGGATCGAACAGACCCACGAGCCAGTCGGATCCCGCCCACATCCCCAGGCTGACGGCGATGCCCAGGCCGACCGACAGCCACATACCAGCGATTCCCTGCTCGGCTGCCCGCTGCGGCGAGCCAGCGCCCACCAGGCGCCCGACCAGACCTGTCGTGCCGTAGGCCAAGAAGATGAGCGCAGCATGGGCGCTGAGCAAAATGGCCGATGCGATCGCCAGTCCCGCCAGCTCGGGTGTGCCAAGCCTGCCCACGATGGCCGTGTCGGTGACCACATAGAGCGGCTCGGCAATCAGCGCGCCGAACGCCGGCACGGCCAGCAGCAGGATCTCGCGGTCATAGACCGTGCGGCGCAGCACAGCTATGCCCCGGTTGCGATCGATGTTTCCGGCATCATCCGGCCAAAGAATTGGCGGTGAGTCGCCACACGCCCGTTTCGATGTCGATGACGTACAGCTCGCCGGCTCCGTCGACGGCGAACCCGACTGGCCGCGGCGTGCTCACGCCCAGATGCCAGACCTCGTCAGGCTGTGCACCAGGCTCTACCGCTGCAGCGTAGATGTCGCCCCCGCAGAAATCCGCAAACACGTAGCGACCCGCCAGCCACTCCAGCTGGCTGCCGCGGTACACGTGTCCCCCGATCACCGCGCACAGGCCGCGCCCGTGCCGGTACTCGAAGTCCGGTGCCCGGTGGTTGCTCAGCTCATCACCCACAAAATGCCGGGTGCCCTCGTAGGCGTTCCAGCCCAAGTTGGCGCCGCCCTCGTCGGGTGCGAGCACGTTGACCTCTTCGATGCACTGCTGGCCCACGTCCGAGACCCACAACGTGCCGGTCGCCTCGTCGAACGACATGCGGTACGGGTTGCGCGCGCCGTAGACCCAGATGTGCGGATCGCTGCCGGGTCCAAGGTCCGGATTGTCCGCCGCGGGCACCAGGCGCCAGTCGTCGGAATCAGTGCTGCCGCCGGTATCGAGGGCGAATCGCAGCACGGCCCCCAGCGGAGTGGCGAGGTTCTGGCCGTGATGACGAGGGTCGCCGAGGCCGCCGCCGTCACCGAACGACGCATACAGCAGCCCGTCCGGACCGAACAGCAAGTCCCCGCCATTGTGCTGTGCATTGGTTTGACTCACCTGCAGCACATCGGTGTAGCCGCCATGCAGCGCCGTGCGGTCAGCGGTCGGCGTGAGCACGGTGAGCACACTGGAACCGTGCCGGTCGGTGCGGTTGATCCACAGCCGACCGTGCGGCCCCAGTGTCATGCCCACCAAGCCCTGATCGTGCTCGGCCGCCGTGTTCGACGAGAAGTCGGCCACGGGCTCCGCGCTCAAGACCGCACCGAATCCGGGGCCCCCCTGTACCGCCAGGCTGGGTGCAAATCGCCAGATGCGGCCCCTGCGGTCGCCGACAAAGCCACCGCCCGCGCCGCTGGTACCTGAGTCGCCAGTGCCCGATGTCGCCCTGTCAAACACCATCACGGTCGCCTCGACCAGGTCGATGTACGGCGCGAGAGTCACGAGACGCCCGGGCGCCGCCTCGCTGAGTGGGACGGCCCCGAGCTCGGGCAGTCCCGCCGGGCAGGGCGTATTGGACGCCAGGTACTCGGGGGTTTGCGTCAGCGGCAGCGTGGTGGCAGGCACGGTTGCCTCGGTGCCCGTGTCGTCGCCCGGACTGCCGATGGCAGGGCCTGTGCCCTCATCAAGCCCGATGTTCGAGCACCCGGCCGCCATCACCCCAGCAGCAATAGCCACGGCGCAGACCGCGACGCTGAACAGCCGTCCGCCCTGCACCCGGCCAATGTACGCCCACCCAGCGGCACGCCGGCCTGATTTCGGTCATGCGTGCGTCCAAGTCAGGTTGTGGCTGCCGGGCGGGCACGACAGAATGAGTCGATGCGCGCGCGAGCGAACCAGTTCGGCTGCCCGGCCGGGCCCGCGAGGCGCAATGAGGTCGTAGGGGTACTTACCTAAGGCGAGCCCGTTTCGACGCGCTCGCCCTGCCTCCCGCTCGGGAGGCACAGTCATTTATGGACTCAGTCATTTGGGGCACAGTCATTTCAGGATTCGTTGTAGGAGAAACTTCATGGAGCTCACGGGCGCTCAGGCCCTGATGCGAAGCCTCGAGATGAGCGGTGTCGACGTGATGTTCGGCCTGCCTGGCGGGGCGATTCTGCCCGTGTACGACCCGGTGCTGGACTCGTCGATCCGCCATGTCCTGGTGCGCCATGAGCAGGGTGCGGGCCACATGGCGCAGGGGTACGCGCACGTCACCGGCAGGCCAGGGGTGGCGATGGTCACGAGCGGGCCGGCTGCCACCAACATCGTGACGCCGTTGTGCGATGCCTTCATGGACTCGATCCCGTTGGTGGTCGTGACCGGCCAGGTGGCGATGTCGGCGATCGGCTCGGATGCCTTTCAGGAGTGCGACACCACGGGCATCACCATGGCGGTCACCAAGCACAACTATCTGGTCACCGAGGCGGCCGACATCCCGCGCATCGTCGCCGAGGCGTTTCACATCGCCACCACGGGCCGGCCGGGACCCGTGCTGATCGACCTGCCGAAGGACGTCAGCAACGAGCTGATGACCTGGTACTGGCCAGACAGCGTTGACCTGCCCGGCTACCGGCCCCGGAGCGAAGTCGATCTCGCGGCCATCGCCGAAGCCGCCGCGTTGATCCGCACCGCTCAGCGTCCAGTGATCTACGCGGGCGGGGGCCTGCTGAAGGCGCGTGCGGCGGAGGCGCTGCGTGAGCTCGCAGAGATGTGCGACATCCATGTCGTCACGACCCTGATGGCCCGCGGAGTGTTCCCAGACCGTCATCGTCTCTGCCTGGGCATGCCCGGCATGCACGGCAACTACTCGGCGGTGACCGCGATGCAGCAGGCCGACCTGCTCATCAATCTCGGGGCGCGCTTTGACGACCGGGTCACGGGAAACCCAGCACACTTCGCCCCCGGTGCCAAGGTCATTCACGTCGATATCGACCCAGCCGAACACGGAAAGGTGCGCGTGCCCGATGTCGCCATTGCCGGTGACGCCCGGGTGGCCGTCGAGGCGCTGATCGCTGCGCTGCGGCCTGCCGACGGCACCGACGTCACCGATGCCATGGCGGACCGGTCGGTCTGGAAGTCGACGATCTCGGGCTGGCAGGAGCAGTTTCCGCTGAGTTATGACCAGCCCTCGAGCGGTCACCCGCTCAAGCCCCAATACGTGGTGGAGCAGCTGCGCGATAACACGCCCGACGACACGATCGTCGTGGCGGGTGTCGGGCAGCACCAGATGTGGGCGAGCCAGTACTGGAAGTTCGACCACCCCTACACCTGGGTCAACTCGGGCGGCCTCGGAACCATGGGCTTCGCGGTGCCGGCTGCCATCGGTGCCAAGGTGGGCCGACCCGACCGCACCGTGTGGGCCATCGATGGCGACGGCTGCTTCCAGATGACTGCGCAGGAGCTGATTTCCGCAAGCGCCGAGAACATCCCGGTGAAGGTGGCCATCCTCAACAACGCCTACCTCGGCATGGTGCGTCAATGGCAGGAGCTCTTCTACGCCGAGCGCTACAGCCAGGTGTACCTCAGCGCAGATCACCCCGACTACGTGGGCTGGGCCGAGGCCATGGGCTGCGCAGGCATCCGGGTGGAATCAGCCTCCGAAGTGGTGCCCGCAATCATGAAGGCGAACTCGATCAACGACCGCCCTGTGGTGATCGACTTCCGGGTCGATACCGAGGAGAAGGTGTACCCGATGGTGCCGGCCGGCGGCTCCAACGACGACATCATCCTGGGGCCTGAAGGCGATGCCGAAGCTGCGTCGAAGGGTTCAGCGCCGTCGTGAGCGCTCCACAGGAGCCGGACCTCCACATCTTCGCGGCCATTGTGGAGAACAAGTTCGGCGTGCTGGCACGCATCGCCGGTCTCTTCAGTCGCCGCGGCTTCAACATCTTCTCCCTTGCGGTCGCTCCGACCGGCGATCCCGACTACAGCCGCATCACCATCGTGGTCGACGTCCACAACACCGACGTCACCCAGATCGCGAAGCAGCTCGACAAGCTCATCAATGTGATCCACATCAGCGAGCTGCACCCGTCGGACTCGATCGAACGCGAGCTGATGCTCGCACGCGTCGGGGCGGTCGATCTCGCAGCCGTCGTCGAGGTCATCTCCGAGTACGGGGGGGACGTGCTTGATCACACCGACGGCGAGGCAATTGTGAGCGTCAGCGCCCATCCGGATCGGCTCGACCGATGCGAGCGCCAATTGCGCCCGTTTGGCTTGCATGTGCTCCAGCGCACCGGCCGCATCGCGCTGCGAGCGCTCGATGCCTATGAGCCCGCCGTCGGCATACTCCATCCGCACGATTCCTGAACGATTCACAGAGGTCGAGGAGCGACAACGATGCCTGCAACCATCTACTACGAACAAGACGCAGACCTGGGCCAGCTGGCAGGGCGCACCGTGGCCGTCATGGGCTACGGCTCGCAAGGCCACGCTCACGCTCTGAACCTGCGCGACAGCGGCGTAGACGTCGTCGTGGGACTGCGCGAAGCCTCGGCGTCGCGCCCCAAGGCTGAGTCAGAGGGCTTGCGTGTCGCCGATGTTGCGAGCGCGGCAGCCGAAGCCGACATCACCATGATGGCGCTGCCCGACACTGACCAGGCCGCCATCTACGACGCCTCGATCGCTCCGAACCTGAAGGCGGGCAACGCCATCGCCTTCTCGCACGGCTTCAACATCCACTTCGGCCAGATCAACCCGCCATCCGATGTTGACGTGTGGATGATCGCCCCCAAGGGTCCCGGCCACAACGTGCGCCGCACCTACGTCGAGGGTGGTGGTGTCCCGGCGCTCGTGGCCATCCACCAGGACGCGACCGGAAACGCAATGGCAGACGCGCTGGCGTACGCGAAGGGCATCGGAGGCACCCGCGGCGGTGTGCTGACCACCACGTTCGCCGAGGAGACCGAGACTGACCTGTTCGGCGAGCAAGTGGTGCTCTGCGGCGGCTTGACCGAGCTGATCCGGGCTGGCTACGAGACGCTCGTGGAGGCCGGCTACCAGCCCGAGTCTGCCTACTTCGAGACCCTGCACGAGGTGAAGCTGATCGTTGACTTCATCTACGAGGCCGGCATCTCAGGCATGCGGTACTCGATCTCGACCACGGCCGAATACGGCGACATGACCCGCGGCTCGCGCATTATCACCGACGAGACCCGTGCGGAGATGAAGCGCATCCTGGCGGAGATCCAAGACGGCAGCTTCGCCCAAGAGTGGATCGATGAGAACCGCAACGGGCTGCCGAACTACCGCCGCATGGTCTCCGAGGGCAAGCAGCACCCCATCGAGCAGGTCGGGGCGGAGTTGCGGGCGATGATGCCGTGGATCACCGCAGGCCGCCAGGACGTCACCGTCGCATCAGGTGGCGCCGTTTCCTGAACGAACCGTCTCTGCTGGCGCAGTGGCAGAATCGGGGCGTGGTCGAAGTCGTCGTGACGCCCGTGCGGGTGCCCTCTGCGGGCGACCTGCTCCTCGCGACGCCGCGCTTGGTCGATCCCAACTTCGATCGCACCGTCGTGTTCGTGATCGAGCATCAGCAGGCAGGCACGCTGGGCGTCGTCATCAATCGCGTCTCGGACATTTCGTGCGCTTCAGCGGTTCCGCGCTGGGCGTCACGCTTCACGGAGGGAGCTGCGGTCGGGCTCGGCGGGCCAGTCGAACCGCAGGGACTGCTCGCTCTCGGGACGGCTGCCGCTCCTCCTGCGGCGCAAGCACAGCAACCGGAGGGCACTGGCACCGAGTCGTCCGAGGCTAGCGGCGCATGGCGCACAGTGAACGGCGAGGTCGGCCTGGTTGATCTCACCGCCGATCCGTCCGAACTCGAGACCGAGGTCGTCGCCGTACGCATCTACGGCGGGCACGCTGGCTGGGGACCCGGCCAGTTGCGAGGCGAGTTGCAGGCCGGATGCTGGTGGGTGTTCGATTCGACACCGGGCGACCTGACCGCCGATGCCACCGCACTCTGGTACGACGTGCTCGCACGCCAGAGCCCGCCCGCCCGCCTGCTCGCGCACTATCCCGACGACCCCGCGTTGAACTAGCGCGCTGGGCTGTTTCGCGGGACATACGCGGCTGCGCGAACGACAGGGGCACGCTCGCGCAGCGCGCTAGGTTCGTTTGTGAATCTGTCGGCCACCACATCGATGGCGGAGGTCTTCCATGAGCGATTACAACGAGCCGCCGACCTCGGACGAGGGGCGGCGGACTGGCTGGGCCGAGCTTGGGACTGGCGAGACCGTCGAGCTGGCAAGACCAGGGACACGCTTCGGTGCACGGATTCTCGACGTGATCATCGTCGGCATCTTCTTCTTCATTCTCGCCGCAGTGGCCTTCGGGGGTTTGGCTCCCTCCGGAGACGATTCAGGGGTTTATTCAGGCGGTGTCGCCGTGATGTCCTTGGTTGGTCTGGCCATCCTTCTCGCATATGAGGTCGTGCAGATCGCCGTGTGGGGTCAGACTCCCGGCAAGCGGATGACCGGCATCAAAGTGATCAACGCAGCACACGGCGGCGTGCCGGGTTGGGGCAAGGCTGTCGGCCGGTGGTTGATTCCGGGCCTGGTCTTGCTCATCCCGATCGTCGGTTGGCTCCTGGCGATCCTGTGCTACGTCAGCCTGACCTGGGACCGCGTCTACCAGGGTTGGCACGACAAGGCGGCCGGCACACTCGTCGTCCGGGTCTGAGCCGCCGCTGCTTTAGCCGCTCGACTGTGTTGTTGGCAGCGGCCTTATAGCCGCTCGACTGTGTTGTTGGCAGCGGCCTTATAGCCGCTCGACGATGTAGTCGATGCACGCCGTCAACGCTTCGGCATCGTCGGGTTCGATCGCGGGAAAGGCGGCGATGCGCAGCTGGTTGCGACCTAGCTTCCGGTAGCCCTCGGTGTCCACGATGTCGTTTGCCCTCAGCACCGCAGCCATGTCGTCTGCGCTGACGCCGTCGAAGTCGATCGTGCAGACGACGGGGGAGCGCATTTCGAGATCGGACACAAACGGCGAGGCGAAATCACGCTCGGCCGCCCAGCCGTAAACGGTGCCACTGGATGCTGCCGAGCGGGACGCCGCCCAAGCGAGGCCGCCGCCGTCGAGCATCCACTCGGCGGTTTCGAGCGTCAGCAAGATCGTGGCCAGCGCTGGCGTGTTGTAGGTCTGATCTTGGCGGGAGTTCGTGACGGCAATCGCGAGGTCCAGCGTGGCGGGCTTGTAGCGGCCAGACACGTCGATCCGCTCGATCCGTTCGATCGCTGCTGGCGAGCACAGCGCGATCCACAGCCCGCCGTCAGCGGCAAACGCCTTCTGCGGCGCGAAGTAGTAGCAGTCGACATCGGCCGGGTCCCACGTCATCGCGCCCGCCGCCGAGGTGGCGTCGACCATGACGAGCGCTGGTGCGTCGCCCCGGCGGGTTGGGCCCAGCTGCGGTTGTGACAGCGGCATCGCCACGCCGGTCGAGGTCTCGTTGTGCGTCAGCGCGTACATGTCGATCTCGGTGTGGTCGGCGGGCTCGGGTACCGGATGGCTGCCATACGGCGCCGTGAGCACCACTGGATCTTCCAGGTGGGGCGCTGCCGCCGTCACTGCCGAGAATTTCTCGGAGAACTCGCCGAACGTCAGGTGCTGAGTCCGGCGCTCGATCAGCGAGAAGGCCGCCGCATCCCAGAAACCCGTGCTGCCGCCGTTGCCCAGCACCACCTCCCATCCGTCGCCGAGACCGAACAGCTCGGCCATCGCGGCCCGCAACCGACCCACCACCGAACGCACGCCGCTGCGGCGGTGCGATGTACCCATGTAGTCGAGCGCGCGAGCCGCGAGTGCCTTGACGGCTTCGGGACGGACCTTGGAGGGTCCCGAGCCGAAGCGCCCGTCGGCAGGCCGCAGTTCTGCGGGAATGGAAATTGACGAGGGAGACACAGCCATCGGCTGCCACTATTGCGCCCGGCACCACTGCCGACAACCACATTTTCCCGACAATTTGCCGAGACGCCGGTCTGTGGGGCTCGCAGCGCGGCGCACGCGCGCCGGAATGCGCGACTTGGCGGCGAGACTGTCGGGCGCTCGCGGCCGCGCAATGCACCCGAACTAACAAGTCAGAACCAGCAAGTCAGGAGTCGCCTCATGCCCACCTCACCAGGGTCCAGCCGAGCATCGGGCGGCAAACGGGTTTCCGATGCGTTGGCGGGCATCGCCCCGTCGGCGACCCTGGCCGTTGATGCCAAGGCAAAGGCACTTCGGGCCGCAGGCGAGAACGTGATCGGATTCGGCGCCGGCGAGCCTGACTTCCCGACACCCGAACACATCGTGGACGCGGCGGTGGCCGCGTGCCGCGACTCGGCGAACCACCGCTACTCGCCGGCAGGCGGTCAGCCGGCGCTGAAAGCCGCCCTTGCCGCCAAGACCAAGCGCGACAGCGGTCTCGACTGGGACGCGAGCCAATTCCTGGTCACCAATGGCGGCAAGCAGGCCGTCTACAACACCATGGCCGCGCTGGTGGATCCGGGTGACGAGGTACTGCTGCTGGCGCCGTACTGGACGACGTATCCCGAAGCGATCCGAGTATTCGGTGGCGTCCCAGTTGAGGTCTTCGCGGGCATCGAGTCAGGTTTCCAGGTCAGTGTCGACCAGCTTGAGGCGGCGCGGACCGACCGCACCAAGGCGTTGCTGTTCGTGTCGCCGTCGAACCCGACCGGTGCCGTGTACCCCCGTGACGAAATCGTTGCGATCGGTGAGTGGGCAATCGAGCACGGCTTGTGGGTTATCACCGATGAGATCTATGAGCACCTCACCTACGGCGATGCCGAGCATCACTCTCTGCCTGTTCTGGTGCCCGAGGTCGCCGACCGCTGCGTCGTGCTGAACGGTGTGGCCAAGACCTACGCCATGACGGGCTGGCGAGTCGGGTGGATGGCCGGGCCGCCTGACGTGATCGCTGCGGCCACCAATCTGCAGAGCCATTCCACTTCCAATGTGTGCAACGTGGCACAGGCAGCAGCGCTCGCAGCGGTCTCGGGAGACCTTGAGGCGGTCACGATGATGCGAGCCGCGTTTGACGTGCGGCGCCAGCGCATCACCGAAATGCTCAACGCCATCGAGGGCGTGGAGTGTCCCGAACCCGAAGGCGCGTTCTACGCGTTCCCGAACATGGAAGGGCTGCTGGTACGCCGTTTCGGTGGCGTTGAAGTCACGACGACGATGGAATTGGCCGCAGCCGTCCTCGAGCACGCCAAGGTGGCGTTCGTCCCAGGTGAGGCGTTCGGCGCCCCTGGCTATGCGCGGTTCTCGTTCGCCCTGGGTCTCGACGATCTGGCCGAAGGCATCAGCCGCATCGCAGATCTGGTTGCGTGACATGGCACGAATCTTGGTCGCCGAGGAACTGGCTGATGCTGGCCTCGACATGCTGCGTGCAGCCGGCCACGACGTCGATGTTCGCACCGGGCTCAGTACCGACGAACTGCGCGACGCCATCGCCGCGGCGCAGGCGCTGATCGTCCGTTCGGCAACGCAGGTAGATGCTGATCTCCTCGCGGCAGGTGATGCACTCGTTGTCGTAGGGCGTGCCGGAGTGGGACTCGACAACATCGACGTCGCTGCTGCTACTGAGCGCGGTGTGCTCGTCTGCAATGCGCCGTTGAGCAATGTCGTGTCGGCTGCGGAGATGACCATCGCATTGATGCTGGCGCTGGCTCGCCACATACCGCAGGCTCACCAAGCGCTCTCGAATGGCCGATGGGAGCGCAGCCGCTGGGGCGGCATGGAGATCTACCGCAAGACGGTCGGGATTCTCGGCCTCGGACGTGTCGGCCGCCTAGTGGCCCAGCGGATCGCCCCATTCGACGTCGAGCTCATTGCCTACGACCCCTATGTGAGCCCCGAGTCTGCTCGAGCGGCCGGGGTCGACATGGTGCGGTTCGAAGAGCTGCTTGAGCGTTCCGACATCATCACGTTGCACATGCCGCGGACGCCCGAGACGGTCGGCCTGCTGGGCGCCGAGAACCTCGCCAAGTGCCGCCCGCACGCGTTGATCGTGAACGCCGCCCGGGGCGGCATTCTCGATGAGGCGGCAGCAGCGGCCGCGCTGGAGGAGGGACGGCTGGGCGGCGTGGCAATGGATGTCTACGCAACTGAGCCCGCCACCGCCTCGCCGCTGTTCGGCCGCCCCGAGGTTGTGACAACCCCGCACCTCGGTGCCAGCACCAGCGAAGCTCAAGACCGAGCTGGCACCCAGATCGCCGAGCAGGTGAACCTGGCCTTAGCCGGCGATCCCGTGCCCTACGCCGTCAACGCCTAGCGCTTCTTCAATCCAGCCGGCTGCCCAGTGCACGACCCCTCAGCTGCGGGCAGCTGAGTTCTATCGCTGTTGCTTGTGGCCGTCTGAGAGGACTTTGCCGTAGATCTTCTCGTTGGCGCCGGAGGTGCTGAAACCCGTGTTGCCGCGCGTCGCGTGCATGGCGTCACGGACGCGCCGGGCGGCTGCCTTGCGGGGGTCCGGGGCTGCTGGGTGCTTCTTTGCGTGTGAGAGCGCGGCAAGAAAGTTGCGGACACTCTTCGCAAGCTTGCCGAGTCCCTCTCGGACCATCTCGACTCCTCAACGGGTCAGATCCGGTTGAGTTCACCCTACATCGCGCCGGAAGTCGGCCGTCCGCCAAGCATTTGGCCTGGCTGGTCTCAGCGCTGGGTGGCGACAGCAGCTGCGTCGGGATGATGCAGGAAACGCTCGGGAATCTCGAACCCGAAGATCCAGGCAGAGTTGAGACCCAGGATCTTGGCCCGCTCGCTGTCGTCGAGGTGGCTCATCGTGCGCTCGATCGCCTGGGCGGAATAGGGCCAGGATCCCTCGTGGTGGGGGAAGTCGTTCGCCCACAGGAAGTTGTCGACCAGACCGTGCTCCCGGGCGAGATCAAGGCCGGCGGCGTCCTCCTGGAAGCTCGAGAAGCCCTGGCGCTTGAAGTACTCGCTGGGCAACAGCTCCAGCTTCGGACGGACCCACATGTGGTGCTTGAGGTAGGCCTCGTCCATGGCGCCCAGCATCCACGGCACCCAGCCGATGCCGGCCTCGATGGCGCCGAAGCGCAGGTTCGGGTGCCGCTCCGCCACGCCTGAAGCGCAGATATTGATGAGCGGCTCCATGGTCGGCGCCAGCGAGTGCACGGCGTAGTTGATGACAGCCCCGCCCTGGCTGCGAGCGGTGCGCGGGTCACGACCCGTCGAGACGTGGAACGTGACCGGCAGATCGACGTCGTCGATGCAGTCCCACAGGGGTTCGAACTCACGCAGGTTGTAGTTGGGGTCGTCGACATCGGGCGGGCCGAAGACCGGCTTGGCTGGCAGGCTCAGGCCCTTGAATCCGAGCGCCGCGCATCGCTGGATCTCGGCAATTGCTTTGTCCAGCGCTGCGGGAGCAATGCACGCCATCGGGGCGAGCCGATCGTTGAAATCGGCGAACTCCTCCCAGGCCCACTCGTTGTAGGCCTGGCACATTGCGTGACTGAAGTCGGCGTCAGGAGTAGCCCAGATGGTCAGGCCCTTGTTCGGGAACAGGACCTCTGCGTCGCAGCCGTCCAGTGTCAGGTCGCGCACACGTGACTCGGGGTCGCGACCCGACTGATTGCGCAGCTTCTCGTGACCCTCGAACGGTTTGGTCCAGTTCAGCTTGGCCGGACGGAAGCCCTCTGCCTTCTGGAAGAACTGCGGGTCCTGCTTCCCGTCGTCGGTCGAACTGGCGTCAGTCGAACCGGTGTCGTTCGCATCCTCGTCCGTGCGACCGTGCGGCTTCGTGACCTTGTTGATGGCGACGGTTGGCAGACGGTGGTGGTACTTGGGGTCGATTCGGTCACGCAGGAAGGTCACCGGCTCCTGCACATGGCCATCCGCCGAGCACATGAAGAACTTGTCCTCGGCGTCCGGTCGTGCCGAGCGCACCCAGCCGTCGTTGCCCGGTGTCTCTAATCGCCACACGTTGTTGACATCCGGTTCGGGAATGGTGATCGCCATGTCAGTGACTCCAGGAGAGGGGCTTGAGGGAGCGATTGCCATGGGCACAGCCGCATGGGCGCGCCAATGAGTTTGGCACGACGTTGCACGGGTCCACCGATGACGCGAACCGTCGAGCTTCTAGTACGCAATGAATGCTGGCTGTCCCCAGCACTCGATCGCGCCGTCGGTGCGCACGCCGCAGACATGGCTGTCACCAGAGCTGATGGACGTGAACCGGCTGCGGGAATCTGGTTCGTTGCGGTTGTAAGGCTTGTTCGGCGAATACCAGTTACCCCAGCAGTCCACGATCCCGTCGATTCGCAATCCGCACACATGTTTTGAATGCCAAATCGAGCCATCGCCATCCTCGTAGTCGAACCCGCCTCCGGCACCGACGACGACATCGGAGTATTGCTCTGTCGCCCGTAGAGGCCCGCCGATTCGCAGTTTCTGACCCCAGCACTCGATGTCTCCGTTGCGTCGGAGTCCGCACGCGTGGACCCCGCTCGCCGCAACCGTGACAAAATCATCGCCTGGTGGAGGAGCCGATTGACCCAGACTGTTGTCGCCCCAGCACTCGAGCGTTCCATTCACCCTCACACCGCAGGTGTGTGCGTAGTAGCCCACCTCAGACGTTGCATACGACGGGATTGCCCCAGCCGAGACTCGGGCGAAGAGACCTTCCGGGGGCGGCGTGGCTTCACCGGTGTCGTTGCGCCCCCAGCATGCGATTGCGCCGTCTGTCCCCAAGGCACACGTGTGGTAACCGGAGTCGCTCAGCTGGGCGAAGTCTCCAGTGGCAACTTCGACTGGCACCTGTCGGTCGGGGTGCAGGGTCCAGCACGATTGCAAACCGTCAACGGTTCGACCGCACGCATACGTATTGGCCGTGGTGATGGTCTCGAAGCTCCCCGTCGGGGCTCGCCCGCGCCGTGCGTACGTCCAACACTGCACTGTTCTGTCGGATCGGCGTCCGCAGGTGAAATCATCGTTGACGCTCACCTCGACGAAAGCGGCTTCAGCATCGAGTGATCTCCGAAACGGATGTGAACCCCAGCAGCGATAGCGCCCGTCGAGTCGTTCTGCGCAGAAATACCCGTCCGTAGCAGTGATCGAGGTGAACACTTGACCTTCGATGTCGGCTGGCGGTCCCACGGTGGGTTCATAGGCATTCCACCAGTCCTCTTGTTCGACTGACGAACCTTGCGAGCGGGATGTCCCCCAGCAAGCGACGAGGCCATCCAGTGTGAGCCCGCACGTCGCGGCGCTTGCCGCTGCAATCGTCTTGATACGTATTGGACTTGATCGCACGACGCCGAGAGCTCCTGCAGCTGGTCCAGTGACGGCCGCGGGTGTCACGAGCCGCGTCGACGGTGGTGATGATCTGCCATCAATGTCGTAACCCCAGCACTCAACCGAGCCGTCCAAGCGAAGCCCACACGAGTGGCTGACGCCCAGCGCCAACTGCAAGAATCGTTCGTTGGCAGGCGGCACTGCCTCTCCGAACTCGTTCTTGCCCCAGCACATTGGTGCGCCATCGGTTTGCAGGGCACAACGATGGAGGAATCCGACGGCCACATGGCTGAACCGGCCTGCCTGGGGTACCAGAGTCGAGGCAAAGCGAAGACCAAGAATGGGCTGCTGGTATTCGTACGTCAGAGGTATCGATGGGCTCGCTACTTCGTACGGCTCATCACTGCCATCCGAGGGCACTCCGCCGACGCACGTCACGGCGCCATCGCGCTCGACACCGCAGGCGTAAACGCTTCCAAAAGCGATCTCCGTGCGTGATGCAATGTCGAGTGCCTCGCGAGCATGCGAATACTTGTAGCCGTCCCATCCGTGGCACCTCGGTTCCCGACTGACGGTTCGGCCGCACCAGAAGTAGCCGTCGTAGAACACGTCGAGGACGCGGTCGTCGGTTGCGACGTACGCTTCGCCGCTCCCATCCTGGCCCCAGCACTCGACGGTCCCATCTGCGCGGCGACCGCATCCGCCGTTGTGGTTGGCCGAGATTGAGGTGAACCCCGGTAGTGCGAGCCTCTCGATGTGCTCCCTGAATCGGTTGAGCACCGTCGCCGCTTGCCCCCTCGTCACGGCGGTCTGTCGACACGCTCTCGGTTCACGTTCGATGCACGTACTTTCGACATCGGTGCCGACCGCTACTCGTGCGCTCGCAACCGCCACGTTGGCAGCCGTCTGCGGGTTCTCTGTAAGGCGGATCTCGACGGCACGTACCAAGGCTCGTTCGAGCTCCGCTCTCGAGACGTGATCGTCCGGGCAGAGCAGCCGCGCCACGGTGTCACACGGTGTCATCACCTTGAGGGCGGTCAGCCGCTGTGCGTGAATGGCCCACCAGGGTTCGGCGAGCACATCGTCGAATTCGATCGATGCGGCGCTCTCGGGAGCGGCGCTCGGTGCCTCGTGCAGCAGCAGCCGATCAAGCCAGACTGCCATCGTCGCCCGAGTCAGCGGAGCATCGGCGCAGAGTCGCTGTGTTGAGCACTCGGTGCCGTCGAAGAAGCCGAGCCGATCGAGCGCCATGATGTCGGTGAAGTGCTGCTCGGGAAGGTTGACGACGAACGGCACGAGCTGTGCCGGAGTGGACAGTCCGTAGTCGCCCCAGCAGACCACATCGCCGGTCGTGCGCAGGCCGCAGGTGCTGTCACGCTCGGCGTGCAGCTCGGAGAAGACTTCGCCGGCTGGCGGTGTCGATTGTCCGACATCGTCGGCGCCCCAACATCGTGCATGCCCCTGAGCAGTGATGCCGCAGGTATGCCTGCTCCCTGCGGAAACGCTGCTGAACCGCACCCCGCTCGGAGGCGATGCCTGCCCAAATTCGTTGGCACCCCAGCAGGTGACGGATTGGTGCTGGTGCAGCGCGCAGCCGTGCACGCGCACACGTTCCCAGCCCTCTGGGCCGCGCCGAGCCGCATTGCCCAAAGTCAGGGAGCGGTAAACCGCTTTGGTTGCGTCACCGATATCGAAGTGCTCGCCGATCGATGTTGTATCTCGCTGAGATAGCGAGAGTCTCCCGAGGTCCCTAGGCAGTTCTGTGGAGCCGCTCCAGCATTCGATGAAGCCAGCGTGACTGAGGGCGCATGCATGCGAATTGTTCGCAGCGATGGCGACCTGCTCGCCAGTAGGCGGTATTGGCAGGTCGCGTCCGTCGGAGTTTTGATGGGGACCCCAGCACCGGACATAGCGTTCGCCGGTCAAGCCACAGGCGCGGTGCCCGACGATCACGAGCTCCGTGAATCTGAGATCGCTGGGGACTCCTGCGACGACGGCATTTGTGTCGGAATCCGCGCTATCCGGGTAGTAGTGCCAGCATGATGCGCGACCGTCTAGCAGAAGTCCGCAAGCAATCTCACGGGCGGTGGCGATCTCAGCGAAGCGAGCGCCTTCCTGTACCGGCAGTGACGGGTTCCATCCTTCTCCCCAGCATTGGGTGAGGCCATTGTCGTGCAGTCCGCAGGTGACCAGTCCTGGTCCCCGACCCGACCAGTCGGTAAACAGTCGGGCAAAGCGCGCGAGCGCCGGCGGAGGCGTCGCCTGTCCGTATGCGTCGAGGCCCCAGCAGCTTGGTTCGCCTGTCGCCGCGAGGGCGCAGGTGTGATGAGCGCCGGAAGACAGCTGGGTGAGGACCATGCCGTCGGGGGGAGTGGCTTGGCCGTCGATGTCGCTGCCCCAGCACTCGGCTGTTCCGTCAAGTCGCAGTCCGCACGTGTGCAGTTCGCCAGCCGAGAGTGTGCTGAATCTGGTGTCCTCAGGCGGTGCGCTTTGGCCGAAGGAATTATCGCCCCAGCACGCGGCGTTGCCGTCAGTGTCGAGTGCACAGGAGTGTCCCTCGCCAGCAGAGACGTGCATCCAGGATGTCCCGGCCGGGGCGTTCAGCTGACCGGCATCATTGCTGCCCCAGCAGTAGATCGCCCCGTCGTGGTGAAGCCCGCAGACATGTGCAGCACCAGCATCGATGGTTGCGAGCGAGAGATTGCCGAGCCGCGCCAGCGGTCCGGCCATCATCGGCTCATCCCAATGAAAGAACGACCAGCACTCGACATGACCGACCAGATCAAGCGCGCACACCTGTAAATCGCTGACTGCGATGTCTGTGTAGCTGCCTCTGTCATATGGACGACGATGTGACCGTTCGATAGGGCGTCCTCGCGGAAATGACCCCTCCCCGCTCCAGCAGAAGAAACTGCGGTCGGCGCGCAAGCCGCATGCATGGCCACCATGGGCATCAACTTGCACAAAATCGCTTGATGTCAGGCTGGAGGCGGTGCCGGTGTACGCGCCCGTCCATGTCCCGCCCCAGCACTGCACGCGACCGTCAGCCAGAAGTCCGCAGGTATGCCGGATACCAGCGGCGATATCGACAAACTTCGCCGGTGGTGAACGGTCTCGTTCGCAGTACTCGTCTATGGTGCAAGGCGATTCCGCAATGATCGGCGCCGCAGAGTCGGCGAGTTCGGCCTCGGCTCTTGAAGCGGCCGCAGCGAGTTCGCGGATGACCGCTGCGTCGATTGGCTCTGGCCGCCACAACCGGGCGAAAGCGGCATTCCATCGCTCCGCAGCTGAGCGGTCCTGACCAGCGACAGAAGCGCCTCGATGCTGGCCATCCGATGCCGTCGTGGCGCTGGTCTCCGTGAGAACCTCGGGTGCGCCAGAGTTCGGCGGCGATGCAGCTTCGTCGACTGACGACACTGGTGCACAGGCCGAGGCAGCGATCGCGACGCAACAGAGGACAACCCCTAAGTCCTCGCGCATCGCCGTGAGGCCCACGAGTTCACTCTATGAGCGCGGCTCACTTGACCCGAGAGGCCGTCCAACACTGCGTGCTCGTGTCAATAGCGGGAGGAAACAGTGACTGGAGCGCAGTTGCGTACGCAGCCAATCTGAGGGCAGCGTGCCCTTTCGGGCGATGACGCTGACCACACAACGGCGAAGCGGGTCTCCCGATTCGACCATGTGCTGGGTCATCGAAGTTCGGGTGCCGACGGCTTCGATCAGGTAGTCGGCAGGATCGTCGCCTGTACCACCGCCAGCTTCGGCCTCGCGCACCACCCACACCAAGCCCTTGAGCCGAGCGACCCCGGCGGGCAGGTTGGCCAGCAGAGCTTCGATTGTCTGCATTGGCAAGGGCACATCGAGCTCGACTGTCTGGGACTCGAAGAGATCCTCGGCCGCCTGCCCGGCTGCCGTGACGCCCGCCCGTACAGAGCGGCTGCGAAACTCGGCCGCACTGGCATCCGTCGAAGGGCCGAGCAGCACATCGGTGGGCACAGCCGCGTGACTTGCACGCACGATGGCGGCCCCAGTGGTGAGCCCTGCGAGCCAGTTGCACAGCGCATCCGCGTCGGCTGTGTCCTCCAGCAGGTCGATCTTGTTGACGACGAGGAGGTCCGCAGACGCCAGCTGCATGCGGACGGTGTCGGCCACCCAGCGGTCATTGGCCTGTCGCCGCACCTGCTCAGCGTCTGCCATCACCACCACGGCGTCCAATCGCAGCCCGGGTGTGTGTCCATACGCGGCGATCTGGGCGGGGTCGGCGACACCGCTCGCCTCGATGAGCAATCGCTCGGGTGGCATCTCCGCGGATCGGACGGTCTGCAGCGCCGCAGCAAACCCGTCGGCGAGGCTGCAGCAGATGCAGCCGTTGGCGAGCGTCAACTTGTCGCCCTCAGTCGCAGTAATCAGATCCTCGTCGATCGAGATTTCGCCGAAGTCGTTCACGATCACCGCGATGCGCTCGTCCGAGCACCGCAGCGCATGATTCACCAGCGTGGTCTTGCCAGCGCCGAGGTAGCCGCCGATGACGGTCACCGGGATCCGCTGCTCGCTCATCACGCTGACCTCACGGCAGCAACCAGATCCGTGTGCCCGGGAGACTAGGTCTCGCTGGATTCTGCTGCTTGGGGCACGCCACCCAGCACAGTGCCCCACACCCCGATGTCACGCAAGGCCATCGGGTCGACACTCAGCGGGTCGTCTTCGAGCACCGCGAAGTCGGCCAGCTTCCCGGCTTCGATGCTGCCGATCTCGGAGTCCAGCTTGAGCTGTCTGGCGGCCTCGATCGTGATCGCTCGCAGTGCGTCCGGCACGCCGATGCGCTCGTCGGGTCCCAGCACCTGCCCCGATGCTGTCACCCGGTTCACCGCGCACCACGCCGTGTGCAGGTGCCCCAGCGGCGTAATGGGCGAATCGGAGTGGATCGAGAAGCTGACGCCGGTTGCCAGGGCCGTGCCGCAGGCATCCATCCGCGCGGCTCGCTCGGGTCCCACGGTCACGTCTCGGTGCTGGTCGCCCCAGTAGAAGATGTGATTCGAGAAGATGTTGGCGCACATGCCGAGCGCCGCCATGCGGCGGTACTGCGCCGGCGTCGTGAGCTGGCAGTGCTGGACGGTGTGGCGGTGATCCCAGCGGGGATAGCGCTCGAGCACCTGCTCGACCGCGTCGATGAACACCTCGGACGCTTCGTCGCCGTTGCAGTGGCAGTGCACGGTCAGTCCTGCACGGTGGTACGGCTCCAGCAGATCAGCCATCTGGTCGGGGGCCGTCAGCCACAGGCCGTTGCCGATGTGTCCCGGCGGCGGCTTGTAGTAGTGCGGCCAGCTGATCCGGGCAGTGAAGCCCTGAATGGAGCCGTCCAGGATCAGCTTGACGATGCCGAAACGCAGTTTCGACGATTGCTCGTTCTTCAGGCGCGCTCCTAGTTCAGCCAACTCGTCCGGGCTGGCAGGTGCCCCGAAGAAATTGGACAGCGCGACCATCACGCGTGCGGGGTACTCGGGATCGCTGGTGACCTTCCTCCAGTTGCCGAGCTGCTCTGGGTCGAATAGCTGTGTCGTGCCCAAGTCGGTCAAGAGCGTGTGCCCGGCATTGCGAGCCTCGTTGGCGTAGCGCCAGCGAGCTTGCTCGGTGCGATTGGCGTTCATCATCTCGACGAACGCCTCGCCGGCCAGCATCATGCCGGCAGGCTCATGTAGCTCGCCGTTGGGCAGTCCGTCGCCGCCCCGGGCCACCCCTGGACTGGTCGCTGTCTCGTCGATGCCGCAACGCTCCATGAGCGCTGAATTGATCGTAGCGAGGTGTCCGCTGGCGTGCATTATGAGCGTCGGCCTGTTGCCGGTCACGGTGTCGAGGTGGCGAGCCACCAGCCGCTCGCCTGGGAAGTAGATCGGGTCGAGTCCCCAGGCCAGCAGCGTCTCGGACTCGTCAGGCAGATCGGCGGCGGCCTTGCCCAGCCGTTCGAGCACGTCGTCGATCGATGTGCAGCCCGGCCACAGCCGCCCCTGCGGGTCTCGCCGGTCGAAGTAGCCGACGTAGGTGGAGCTCCACAGGCCTCCGGACATGACATGGCAATGGGCCTCGACGAACCCGGGCATCAGCACGTGGTCCGCAAAGCGATCGTCGACTCGATGAGTGCCCCACGACGCCAGCTCGTCGGTGCTACCGACCCCAAGGATGCGGTCGCCCCTGACCGCCACGGCGTCGCCGAATGGGTAGGCGGGATTGATGGTGATGACCCGGCGTGCCGGGTAGATCACGAACGGCTCTGGGTGGGTGGTGTCGTCTGGTCCGGATGCTTCCATCAGTCGTGGGCCTCCTGCGCGACGCCGTGTTCAACCTCCGTGGCTTGCGCGACGCCGTGTTCAACCTCCGTGGCTTGCGCCACGTAGTGATCGGGTTCGATCTCGACAAGTTCGACCGGCTCGGGTGCGGTTCCAGCCTCGAAGACGGGGCTCGGCACCTCGTCGGTGAGCACCGGACGGTCGGTGCGGCGGCGCGCTGGATCGGCGATCGGCACCGCGTCGAGCAGCCGCTGGGTGTACGGGTGTGCGGGGTTCTCGAAGATGGCCCGGCGAGGGCCCAGTTCGACGATCTGGCCCAGATACATCACGCCGACACGATGGGCGATTCGCTCGACGACTGCGAGGTCGTGGCTGATGAACAAGTACGACAGCCCCATTTCGGACTGTAGGTCCATCATCAGGTTGATGACCTGCGCCTGTATGGAGACATCCAGCGCCGAGACCGCCTCGTCGGCAATTACCAGCTCGGGGCGGAGTGCCAGCGCTCGGGCGATGCAGATCCGCTGACGCTGCCCGCCGGAGAATTGATGCGGGTACTGGGCCATGTCGTCGGGCGACATGCCGACGCGGCGCAAGAGGTCGGCGACGATGTCGTTGATCTCGCGCCGTGGTACTGCATGATGGATTTCCAGCGGCTCGGCGATCGCCTTGCCGATGGCGCGACGGGGATCGAGACTGGCAAAGGGATCCTGGAAGACGATCTGGGCCTTGCGCCGATGCGGGCGCAGAGCCTTCGGCCCGAGACTTGTGATGTCGGTTCCGTCGAGCCGGATCGTGCCGCTGGTGGGGTTGAGCAGGCGGATGATCAGGTACGCGAGCGTCGACTTGCCACAACCGCTCTCACCGACAACTGCCAGCGTCTCGCCGCGGTCGATGTGCAGGCTGACTTGCTCGACTGCGTGCACGCGGGCACCGCGAGTTGCGGGAAAGTGCTTGGTCAGCGACTCCACTTCGACGATCGGCGTCGAGCTGTCCTGCGCGGTCATTCTTGGGTGCCTCCGCCGCTGGGAATGCCCGGGGCCGCTGCAGATTCGAGCGAGTCAGGGTCGATGAGATTGAAGCGTTGTGGGGCGTCGCGTCCCGCCATCGAGCCGAGCTTGGGCACCGCCGCGAGCAGCGAGCGGGTGTAAGGCTCGTGCGGCCGCTCGAAGATTTGCGAGACGTCGCCGCGCTCCACCAGTCGAGATTGCTGCATCACCACGACCTCGTCGGCGATCTCGGCCACGACGCCCATGTCGTGAGTGATGATCAGCACGGCTGCTCCGGTCTCGCGTTGCATCTCGGCGATCAGGGCGAGGATCTGTGCCTGGATCGTGACATCGAGGGCCGTCGTGGGCTCATCCGCGATGAGGATCGCCGGGTCGCATGCGAGCGCCATGGCAATCATCACCCGCTGGCGCATGCCGCCCGACATCTCGTGCGGGTACTGGTCGATCCGGCGTGTCGCATCGGGAATCCGGACGCGGTGGAGCATCTCCAGCGTGCGGCTGCGGGCCTGGCTCCGGCTCAGACCGCGGTGCAGGCGCAGCGCTTCGCTGATCTGGCTTCCCACGGTGTAGACGGGGTTCAGGCTGGTCAGGGGTTCCTGGAAGATCATCGAGATGCGGTCGCCCCGGATCGAGCGCATCTGGGGCTCAGACAGCAGCAGCAGGTCCTCGACAGTTCCGTCGTCGTGCCGGAACAGCACCTCGCCGCTCCGGATCTCGGCTCGGGTGCCGATCTCGATGAGCCGCATGATCGACAGCGCCGTGACCGACTTCCCTGAGCCTGACTCGCCGACGACTGCGAGGGTGCCGCCGTCGTAGAGGTCGAATGAGACGTCGTTGACGGCGATGAAGTCGTCGAAGCCGACCGTGAGCCCCCGCACCCGGAGTCTCGGCGAGGCGGCGTTCCCGTTCGCTGCGGAGTGCTCGCTCACTGCTCAGCGTCCTCGCAGCTTGGGGTTGTAGGCGTCCTGCAGACCATCGCCGATCAGGCTGAAACTCAGCACAGTGAAGAAGATCGCCAGCCCGGGAAAGGTGACCGACCACCATGCAGTCAGGAAATTGCCCCGGTTCAGGCCGATCATCAAGCCCCAGCTGGTGTTGTTGGGATCGCCGAGGCCCAAGAACGCGAGCCCGGCCTCGAATAGGATCGCCGTGCCCATGATGAGCGTGGCAGAAACAATCAGCGGCGGCAGTGCGTTCGGGAACACCACTCGCCGGATGATCCGCCAGTCGGTCGCCCCCAAGGCGCGTGACGCTCGCACGAACTCCAGATTCTTGAGCCTCAAGAATTCTGCGCGTGTAATGCGTGCGATGCCCGGCCATGCGACGACGCCGATGGCAAACGCGATGGTCCACATCGATGGCTCGAACAGGGCGACGAGGACCATCGCGAACAGCAATGCAGGCAACACCTGGAAGAACTCCGTGAAGCGCATGAGGGCGCTGTCGAGCCAACCGCCGTAGTAGCCGGCCAGCGCTCCGATGCTGATGCCGATGACGAGCACCATGGCTGCAGCCATGGCAGCAACAGTGAGGCTCATGGTTCCGCCGCTGATGACGCCGGCCAACACGTCACGCCCCAGATAGTCAGTGCCCAAGCGAGCCTCCGCGAGCTCCGCAGGCGCCGTCAGGGGCCGTGCCACGATGTCCTTCGGGTCGTGGTCGTAGATCCGCGGGCCGGCGAGGGTCATGAAGATGATCCCGATCAGCATCACGACGCCTGCCACAGCGGCACGGTTCCGCACGAACAGCCGCAGGGTTTCTCGCCCGGGACGTCCCGTCCCGCCGTCGCCCCCCACGAGACCGGGCGCCACACCCATCTCAGCCGATGCCACGTCCCCGCGCCCCGCGACGTCAGACATTGGTGCGCTCCCGCAGGCGGATGCGTGGATCGATGACCGTGTACAGCAGGTCGGTCAGCAGGTTGGCCACCATCACCATGACCGACGACACGAGCAGCACCCCCAACAGCACCGAGGTGTCGCGCCGCAGGATCGAGTCGAATGCCAACCGTCCGAGTCCTGGCCAGTTGAACACCGTCTCGACGAGCAGCGCTCCTGACAGCAGCGCACCGAATTGCAGCCCCACCACGGTCACCACCGGGATGATGGCGTTGCGCAAGGCGTGCTTGTACACCACCCGCGACTCGCTCAGCCCCTTGGCCCGAGCGGTGCGCACGTAGTCCGACTCCAGCACCTCCAGCATCGAAGCTCGCGACAGTCGGCTGTACTGCGCCAAGTAGATGAGGCCGAGCGTGAGCGCCGGCAGCACGAGGTGCTCGGCCACATCCGCCATGTTGCCGAGCAGCCCTGGGGCATAGCTCACGTCGTGCCAGCCCTGTACCGGCAGGAGCTGCCACGCAGATGCGAACAGGATCACCAGCATGATGCCCGTCCAGAACACCGGCATCGAGAAGCCGACCAATGCCAGCACCGTGGCACCGTGGCTGATTGGGCTCTCAGGGCGACGGGCGGTGGCGACGCCCACCATCGTCCCTGCCGCCACGGCGAACGCGAGCGCGGTCCCGACGAGCAGCACGGTCGGCCAGAGACGCTGGATGATCAGCGAGGTCACCGACTGGTTGAAGAAGTACGAGTCGCCCAGATCGCCGGTGGCAACCCGGCCGATGTAAGACAGGAGCTGGACAATGACTGGTCGATCGAGTCCGTACTGGGCCCGGATCTCTTCGAGCAGCTCTGGGTCGCCGGCGCCGCTCTCGCCCACGATCACGGTGGCGGGATCGCCGGGCGTGATGTGGATCAGCAGGAAGTTGAGACACATCACCGCCAGGATCAGCCCAAGTGCTTGGGCGATCTTGGCGGCGATGGATCTCAGCATTGCCCGTCGGGGGCAAGCACTGCTCTGTGGCCCTCAGCGGCGCCGCAGCGTGACTACGTCGCTACTGGTCCAGCCAGACCGTGTGCATCGGTGACATCTGCCCCCAGATGTTGTCGGTCGGCGGGTTCATCACCGCCGGGTTGTAGGCCTGCCAGAACGTCGGTGTGGTCAGGAAGTAGATCGGCACCTCGTCGGCCACGATCTCCTGGAACTGGGCGTACAGCCTGGCTCGCTCGGCCGGGTCGAGCTCCTGCCCAGCCGCCGTGAGGAGACGGTCAACTTCGGCATTGCAATAGCCCGTATTGTTCGTCCAGATCACGCCAACCCGGTTGTCGCACAGGTAGGTGCGATGCACACCGATGACCGGGTCTCCCCAGTTCCAGACATTGTTGATGGTCATCTGGAAGTCGCCGCTGGCGATGCGCTGCGCCCATGTCGGGAAGTCCGGCGAGACGCTCAACTCGACCTCGATGCCGGCTTCTTCCAGCGCCTGCACCACGTACTCGGCGTGGATCACCTGCGGTGGCGGGATGTAGTCGATGCTCAACTGCAGCTCACCGGGTCCGTAACCGGCCTCGGCCAGCAACTCCTTGGCCCTGTCGATGTTCTTGTCGTAGTGGTTCACGTCGGTGTTGTGGAACGGGCTGGCCGTCACGATGCCCGTTGGCGCGGGAAACGTGAGTCCCTGCTCGATGACCTCGGCGAGGAACTCGCGGTCGATCGCGTAGGCGATCGCTTGGCGCACTCGCTGGTCAGACAGCGCCGGGTCGTTCACGTTCATTTCCATCCACTGGATCTGGCCGATGGCTTCGTGACCGTCCGAGCTGACCTCGACATCGGGATTGTCCATCAGTCGCAGCGTGTTGGCTGGCGAGCCGAGCGTGGACGACAGGTGAGTGGTGCCGTTCTCGAGTCCAAGCACGATGGCAGTCGGATCGGGCGTGATCTCCATAACGATCTCGTCCAGGCACGGCGTGCCCTCGATGAAGAAGTCGTCAAACCGTTCCATGCGGATGATCGTGCCGGGCTCGTACTCGGTCAGGCGGAACGGACCTGAACCCACGAAGTTCTCGGTGTTGCGCGGATGGGTCTTCATGTCCTGGCCGTCATCGAAGATGTGCTTGGGGATGATCGGCAGCAAGCCGGGCGACATCGCCAGCAGGATCGCCGGGTGCGGCTGACTGAGATTGATGACCGCGGTGTGCTCGTCCGGCGTGTCCACGCTGGTCACCGGCTCGTACATCGGCTTGAACGGGTGGTTCGCCTGCACCGTGAGGATCGAGAACGCCACGTCGGCAGAGGTGATCGGCATGCCGTCGTGGAAGACAGCGCCCTCCACCAGGTGCAATGTCACCGTCAAGCCGTCATCGGAGATCTCCCAGTTCTCGGCCAGGTACGGCATGGGGTTGTACTCGTCGTCGTACAGCAGCGGGCTCGCATTGAGTTGCGTGCCGGGAACAGCGGTCGCGTAGCCCGATTGCACCGAGCCGTTCAGGTGCCGTGGCACCTGCGTGCTGCCGATGATGAGCGTCCCGCCGACGTTGGCACCGTCGTTGCACGGTCCGTGGGCCGCAGCCATGTCGTCGTCCATGTCGTCAGACATGTCATCGCCATCGTCGGCCATGTCGTCATCGGCCATGCCGTCGCCATCGTCGGTCACGTCTGCCGTGCCGGACGCCGCGGTGGTCGCTGGTGCGCCAGCGTCGTCGTCATCGTCGCTGCCGCAGGCTGCGCCGACCAATGCAAACACGGCCAGCGCCGCGACAATCAGCCGCCATTTCCTCATGAGTTACTCCCTCTCCGACACGCCCACCTGCAAGATGCAGGACTAAACCGGGCGATTGGCCCGAAGCGTCGCGGTACGGTAGCGCGGGCAGCCCGTCGGCGTAGAGGAAGCTGCCGTCTGTGCAGCCCAAGGGGCGTGGCGACACGTGCGAGGTGGTCGGCCGATGAAGGTCCACTGGTTCTTGCCAACCGGAGGTGACTCGCGCGACGTTCTGCCCGACGAGCCGGGCGCGCACTGGCGGCCACCGTCAATGGATTACCTCGCCCAGATCGCGACTGCTTGCGATCAGCTCGGCTACGAGGGGATGCTCACGCCGTGCGGGACGCTGTGCGAGGACGCCTGGCTCTCCACAATCGCCCTGGCGCCGCTGACGCGCCGCATCAAGTTCCTGGTGGCGTTCAGGCCCGGATTCCTCTCGCCGACGCTCGCCGCACAGATGGCTTCCACCTACCAGCGGCTCACCGGCGGCCGATTGCTGCTCAACATCGTGACCGGAGCAGAGCCACGCGAGCTGAATCGCTTCGGCGATTGGCTCGACAAGGACACTCGCTATGCCCGAACGGGTGAGTTCCTGCAGATCGTGCGCGAGGCATGGAGCGGGGACCCGTTCGACTTCGACGGCGACTTCTACAAGGTCGCCGGGGCAACGACCCGTGATGTTCCCGATCCGGTGCCGCCCGTGTACTTCGGCGGAGCGTCGCTCGCCGCTGAGCGCATCGCGGCGACTCACGTCGACGTGTATCTCGCCTGGGGCGAACCGCCAGACATGGTGACCGAACGCCTGGGTCGCATGCGGGCGCTGGCGGCCGAACAGGGACGCACTCTGCGGTTCGGCATCCGGTTTCACGTCATCACCCGACCCGATGCGGCTGATGCGTGGGCCGTGGCCGACGACATGCTCGCCCACATGAGTCCCGAGGCGATCGCTTCGGCCCAAGCCGACTTCGCCACCACCATGTCCGAGGGCCAGCGCCGGATGGCCCAGCTGCATTCCGAACAGGGCGGCCGACTCGAGATCCATCCCAATGTCTGGGCGGGCATCGGACTGGTTCGGGGAGGGGCTGGCACCGCCCTGGTCGGCAGCTACGCCGAGGTCGCCGACCGCATTGCCGAGTACCACGCACTGGGCTTCGACGAGTTCATCCTGTCGGGCTACCCGCACCTGGAAGAGGCCTACTGGTTCGGCGAGGGCGTGATGCCGATTCTGCGTGAGCAGGGCTTGCTGGAGCCACTGGGGACCGGCTCTGGCAACGCGCTCGTCTCGTCGTTCCGCTGAGCTGGCAATGCCGCCTTTCTCACCAGACGCGCACCGACCGCTGCGCTTGGGCCTGTTGCGCTGTGACGATCCCGTACCCGAACTGAGGTCGATCTGCGGCACCTATGCGGACATGTTCGCCGACGTCATTGCGAGGGTGGACCCGAGCGTCGAGATGGACACCTTCAGCCTTCTCGATGGCGAGTGGCCCGACGACCTCGATGCTTACGACGGCTGGATGACCACGGGCACGCGAGCCTCCGTCTACGACGACGTGCCCTGGATCACCCAGTTCGCGGACTTCGTGCGGCAGCTGCACGCCGAGCGCCGCAAGATGTTCGGTGTCTGTTTCGGCCACCAGATGATCGCCCACGCGCTCGGCGGCACGGTGCAACGGGCGCCGCATGGCTGGACGGTTGGCGCAAACGTCTGGAAGATTCATGAGCACCGCGAGTGGATGGTTCCGCCATCCGACGAGGTCCGCCTCATTCACAGCCATCAAGACCAGGTGGTGTCACTGCCCCCCGGTGGCCTAGTGTTGGCAGGCGCTGACCGCTGCCCGATCGCGATGCTGGCGGTGGGGGACCACCTCATCGGACTGCAAGGTCACCCAGAATTCCAACCCGAATTCGTCGGGCCGCTGTATGAAAGCCGCACGGAGTTGTTGGGCGCGGACGTCGTCGCCGAGGCCAAGACCAGCCTCGCCTCGCCGTGCAACCAAGAACTCGCCGCAACCTGGATGCTCCGCTTCTTCGCCGGTTCGGGTTGAGGCTGCCGAATCGCGCAGGCTGAGCCGATTCGCAATCGGGGTTAGGTCGTGGGCATCCAGTCGGGACGCGTCGTCTCGTAGCTGTCGATGTCGGCCGCGCTGCGCATCGTGATGCCGATGTCGTCGAGGCCCTCCAAGAAGCGCTCCCGGGTGGCGTCGTCCATCGGGAACGATTCCTCGATGCCCGCAGCAGGGGCGCTGAGCAAACGCCGCTCCACGTCGACGGTCACGACCAGGTCCGGATCCTCGGCCACCGCAGCGCGCAGGCGTGCTGCGGCCTCCTCGGAAACCTGAACTGGCACGAGGCCGTTCTTGGTGGAGTTGTTGCGGAAGATGTCGCCGAAGCGGGGCGAGACCACCGCGACAAAGCCGTAGTCCATGAGCGCCCAGACGGCGTGCTCGCGAGACGAGCCAGTGCCGAAGTTGGAACCAGCCACCAGAACCGTGGCGCCGGCAAACCGCTCGTCGTTCAGCACGAAATCGCGCTCGTCGCGCCACTCGCTGAACAATCCCTTGCCGAAGCCGGTGCGTTCGACCCGCTTCAACCAGTCGCTCGGGATGATCTGGTCGGTGTCCACGTCGGAGCGGTCGAGCGGCACTGCGCGCCCCTCGTGCACTCTTACTAGCTCCATGCCGGTCCCTCTCTCTCGAGTCTTTCGAGTTTGGCCCTGCGGGTCGCAGCAGCCGTTCAGGCGAGATCGTCGGGTGTCACAAAGCGTCCGGCGATCGCCGTGGCGGCGGCCACTTCCGGCGAGCACAGGTGCGTCCGTCCGCCTCGCCCCTGCCGACCCTCGAAGTTGCGATTCGACGTCGACGCCGAGCGCTCGCCGGGCGCGAGCTTGTCGGGATTCATCGCCAGGCACATAGAGCAGCCGGGTTCGCGCCAGTCGAACCCAGCCTCGGTGAAGATCGCATCGAGCCCTTCGGCCTCGGCCTGCATCTTGACGGCGAACGAGCCCGGGACCACCAGCGTCCGGACGCCGTCGGCCACCTTGCGCCCTCGTGCGACTGCTGCGGCAGCTCGCAGGTCCTCGATGCGCGAATTGGTGCAGCTGCCGATGAAGACCGTGTCGACATGTACGTCGGACAGCCGGGTGCCCGCGGCGAGTCCCATGTAGTCGAGCGCCCGCTGCGCAGTCGTGGCCTCGACGGGGTCCTCAAAGTCGCTCGGTGCAGGCACCGCGCCGTCGATCGGGATGACGTGCGCGGGGTTGGTGCCCCAGGTCACGTGCGGGCGCAGCGATCCGGCGTCGATGGTGACCGAACGGTCGAAGGTTGCCCCGTCATCGGTGGCAAGCGAGCGCCAGTCGGACACGGCTGCGTCCCAGTCGGCACCGGTTGGCACATGCCGACGACCTGCCATGTACTCGAAGGTGGTCTCGTCGGGCGCCACCATGCCGGCCTTGGCACCCGCCTCGATGGACATGTTGCAAACGGTCATCCGGCCTTCCATCGACAGCGCACGGATCGCGGACCCGCGGTACTCGAGGATGTGCCCGATGCCGCCGCCGGTGCCGATCCGGCCGATGATCGCGAGCACGATGTCCTTTGCAGTGACACCGGCCGGCGCGGTGCCGTCGACGCAGACCTCCATAGTGGAAGGCCGGGCCTGGGGCAGCGTCTGGCTGGCCAGCACGTGCTCCACCTCCGAGGTGCCGATGCCGAACGCCAGCGCGCCGAACGCGCCATGTGTCGACGTGTGGCTGTCGCCGCAGACCACGGTCATGCCCGGCAGCGTGAGCCCTTGCTCGGGGCCGATGACGTGCACGATGCCCTGACCGGGATCGCCCATCGGGTACAGGGTGATGCCGAACTCCTCGCAGTTGGCTCGAAGCACCTGCACCTGCTTGGCCGAGATCGGATCGGCGATCGGCAGGTGCAGATCGGCAGTGGGGACGTTGTGGTCCTCGGTGGCCACGGTCAGGTCCGGACGTCGCACAGTACGCCCAGACATGCGCAGGCCGTCGAAGGCCTGCGGCGAGGTGACCTCGTGGATGAGGTGCAGGTCGATGTAGAGGAGGTCGGGCTGACCGCCGCCGCTGCGGACGACGTGGCGGTCCCAAACCTTCTCGCTGAGCGTGCGCGGCCCTGCCGCTGCGGCGTTTGTCACAGTGTCAGTGTGCGCCTGTGGCGTTGCCGCTTCCAACCTGCCGCCTGCATGGCTCGTTCCGGCGTGGGCGGGACGTTGTGCCAAAGTCGTGACGCCGACGGGTTCTCGCCCTGACGCCCCGCATTCGTGACGAACGAGCCTCCACCCCCGCGACCTGTCCCGCCACCGCCCGGGGGTCCCCCCGCATCGGGCCCGCGACCTGTCCCGCCGCCGACGTCGCGTCCCCCGACACGAGGCCCGCGACCAGCCCCGCCGCCGCCGGTTCGGCCCGTCCGCCGCGGTCCCCCGAAACGTCAACGTCTTCGGGGAATGGTCACCATCTTCTTCAACGACGGTGGTCTCGGTGCTCCTGTTCGGCGGAAGCGCCGGGACCGGCGCCGTCCGCGACCCATCTCGCCGTCGCAGGCCCCGCGCGTCGATTCCGCCGCGACGCCGGAACAGCGACCCCATCCGCACCCAGCCCTCGCGCCTGTGGATGTTCGGCCGCCATTCGGAGCGGCGCCTGTACCTGCCCCCGCCGTGCAACGGTGCAGCGGTTCCTTCTGGGGTCATCTCAACCCCAAGGTGTTGATACGGCCCGAATGGCATCGATGCCACTCGCCTCAGCACAAGGTCGGCGCGCTGGCCATCCTCCTCGCCATCGAACTCGGCGGAGCGGTGGCACTGCTCATGGTCTCCCGGGCCGTGCTGGCCATCGGCGATCTGCGGAGCGGGTTCACATTGCCCGAATCGGTTGTCGAGGCGGATGCATCACTACTCATCTTCGCTGTCTCGGCAATCGTTTATGCCCCTATCGCTGAGGAAGCGATGGTCCGATGGCCGTTCGCGCAGCGGCCCCGGACGTTCTTGCTGTTCCCCGGAATCTTCATTGCGGTTGCCGCGTTGAGTGGCATCTACGGCCCCCGTCTCGGCTACGCCGGTCGGCTGCTCGTCGATCTAGCGATCGTCGGTGTCGGCGTCGGATTGCACCTGCTGAGTGATCGCATCGGAGTCCTCGCTTCACTGGATCGCCGTGTCGACCGGCTGTTGCTGCGCTGGCCGGCCGTGCCGATCTGGCTGCTGATTGCTTGTTTCGGACTGGCGCACGTCGCCCCCTACGACATTGCATGGTCCGGCGCGACGATCCTGGCGATCCCGTTCGTCGTGTTGCCGCAGCTGTGGTTCGGGGCGCTGGCGAGCATTGTCCGCATCCGCTTCGGCTGGTGGTCCGCCGTCGTGCTGCACGCCGCGGCCAACCTGTCGATTGTGCTGCTGCTGATAGTGGGGTTTGCCTGGGCGTTGTGAACTCAGGATTGGATTTGGTGGACTCTGCCGCAACGGTCCGGCATCGGGCACCGCCGTGATCCGTGTTCGGCTGTCAGGCCTCGATCGCGACGACTTCGATGCTCAGCTGGTTGCCATTCGCCTCATAAGTGACCGTTTGACCCGCGCGAGCGCCCTCGAGGGCCTGGCCCATCGGCGAGCCCGGCGAGACGACTTCGATGCCCGGTCGGCGCTCCTCGATCGAACCGAAGAGGAACTGCTCGACTTCATCGTCACCCTTGAACCGAATAGAGACGACCAAGCCCGGTGCTACAGCGCTGTCGTCGAATCCGGCGACGATCTCGCAGTTCTCCAAGATCGACTTCAGCCGCATGATGCGGCCTTCCATCTTCCCCTGTTCCTCTTTGGCAGCGTGGTAGTCGCCGTTCTCGGACAGGTCTCCGAGCAGCCGGGCCGTTTCGATCTGCGCTGCGATGTCGATGCGACCTCGACCGGTCAGATCGGTGAACTCGGCTTGCAGCCGATCATGGGTCTCCGCTGAGATGTGATGGATCTCGGGCACCCGCGCGAGGTTACAGAGGGCTTCTCAGGGCACACTCACCATCGCAATTGCGCCTCAGGGCGTGCCTGAGGCGTTGACGGCAGGCTTGCCAACACGATCCGGCAAAGGACACCACAGTGACTCATCGCATCGCAGTCATCGGAGGAGACGGAATTGGACCCGAGGTCATCTCGGTCGCGCTCGATGTGATTAGCGCCGCCGGCGCCGGCATCTCGACGACCGAGTTCGAGTTGGGCGGTCACCGCTACCTGCGAGATGGCACGGTGCTCGACGACGAGACCCTGGAAGAGTTGCGTACCTTCGACGCCATCCTGCTCGGCGCCGTGGGCACGCCGGAAGTCCCGCCGGGCGTCATTGAGCGCGGCCTGTTGTTGAAGGCCCGCTTCGAGCTGGATCTGTACGTGAACCTGCGCCCGTTCACCCTGTCCGACGGCCACAGCTTCACTGTGATCCGCGAGAACACTGAGGGCACCTATGCAGGCGAGGGCGGGTTCCTGCGCAAGGGCACACCTCATGAGATCGCCACGCAGGGCTCTGTCAACACCCGCATGGGGGCCGAGCGCGCCATTCGATACGGCTTCGAGCTGGCGCGCACCCACCAACGCCGTCATCTGACGTTGGTCCACAAGACCAACGTGCTGACGTTCTCCGGCGACCTGTGGGAACGCACTTTCAACGAGGTCGCCGCCGAGTACCCCGACGTGGAGACTGCGTACAGCCACGTCGACGCCGCCTGCATTCACTTCGTGGAAGATCCGTACCGCTACGAGGTGATCGTCACTGACAACCTGTTCGGCGACATCCTCACTGATCTCGGCGGCGCCGTGGCGGGTGGCATCGGGCTTGCGGCCTCGGCCAACCTCAACCCGGACCGAACGGGCCCGTCGCTCTTCGAGCCGGTGCACGGATCGGCACCTGACATCGCCGGCAAGGGTCTTGCGAATCCGACTGCGGCAGTTCTCTCAGCTGTGCTCATGCTCGAGTTCCTGGGAGAGGCAGACTGCGCAGATCGGGTTCGGGCGGCGTGCGACGCCGTAGTTGCCGATGAATCCGTGCCCGATATCGGCACCGACGAGATCGCCAAGGCGATCCTGGCCGGTGTTGAGGAGGGATGACGCCTGACATGAGTTCGAACCGAACAGGCGGCGCGGCCGGTGAGCCAGGCTCGGCGGCACCGCTGGACCGGGCCGGAGTGCGCGACCCATCGTGGCCTTCCAAGGTCGAGATCTTCGACACCACGCTGCGCGACGGCGTGCAGTTCGAAGGCATCTCGGTATCGCCCGACGACAAGCTCAAGGTGGCCCGTCAGCTCGATGCATTGGGCATTCACTGGATCGAGGGTGGTTGGCCCGGCTCAAATCCCAAAGATGAGGAGTTCTTCGCTCGGGCAGCCAATGAGCTCGAACTGGAGCATGCGACATTGGTGGCATTCGGCTCGACCCGAAGGCCCCGCGGCCGCGTCGACGACGATCAGACCCTGGCTGCGCTCGTTGGGGCCGGAACCTCCACCGTGTGCATCGTGGGCAAGTCATGGGACTATCACGTCACCGAAGCTCTCCGGCAGCCGCTCAGCGAAGGCATCGCCATGGTCGGCGACTCGGTGGAGTTTCTGAAGGGGGAGGGGCTGCGCGTCTTCTTCGACTCGGAACACTTCTTCGACGGCTACAAGCGGAATCCCGAGTTCGCTCTGTCGGTGCTGGAGGCAGCGGCGGTCAACGGCGCCGACTGCCTGGTGCTGTGTGACACCAACGGTGGTTCGCTGCCGCATGAGGTCTCCACGATCGTGCGCAATGTGGTCCAGCACTTCGAAGGCGTCCAGATCGGCATGCACACCCAGAACGACACCGGCTGCGCGGTAGCCAACGCCGTTGCGGGTGTCGTCGCCGGTGCAACTCACGTGCAGGGCACCGTCAACGGCTACGGCGAGCGCACGGGCAACTGCGACAACACGGTGCTCGTGCCGAATCTCACACTCAAGATGGGCATCGAGACCGTGCCGCAGGAGTGCTTGACCCGCTTCACATCGGTGGCGCACCACGTGGCCGAGTTGGTGAACATGCCTCCACAGAACCAGCAGCCCTACGTCGGGGCTTCGGCATTTGCTCATAAGGCGGGCCTGCACACGAGTGCCATTGCTCGCCGACCCGACAGCTACGAGCACGTCGACCCCGCCGCTGTCGGCAACAGCACCCGGTTCCTTCTCGGAGACCTGTCGGGGAGGGCGTCGGTGGAATTGAAGGCAGCCGAGCTCGGCATCGAGATCGACAAGGCGGCGATGTCGGGTGTCGTGGACGAGCTGAAGCGGCTCGAGCACGTCGGTTACCACTTCGAGGTCGCCGACGCCTCGTTGGAGATGCTGCTGCGCCGGGCCGCTGGGCAGACGTTCGAGTACTTCAACGTTGAATCGTTCAAGGTGCTCGTTGAGCGGGGCCGCGAGGCCGAATTCGATACGGAGGCGACGCTGCGCATCATCGTGGGCGGCGAGCGTCGGGTCACCGTCGGCGAGGGCGACGGCCCGGTGAATGCCCTCGACAACGCCTTCCGGCAGGCGGTGCGCAACGACTACCCGGAGCTCGATTCGGTACGCCTGACTGACTACAAGGTCCGTGTGCTGGACGCCGATCGCGGCACTGAAGCGGTCACACGGGTGCTCATCGACTCCACCGACGGCGAGACGACGTGGACCACCATCGGCGTTTCGGAGAACATCATCGAGGCGTCGTGGCTGGCTCTGCGCGACTCGCTCATCTATGCCCTGATGCGCCACCGCCAGGGTGAGGACGCAAGCGGGTAGCGGTCGAGGCGGCAGGTGCTGACCACGGTCGCTCCCGCCGTGACTTCCTAGACTGCGCGGCAATGGCTGCGCCACGCCACGTCCGGGTCGGACCGCTTTCGGAGGTCCGCGCGTACTCCTCTCCAGAGGTGACGCCCCGACGCTGGAAGGCCGCACGTCCCGGCGACCTTGCCGCTGGTCAGCCCACGGGGGCGTTGCGGGGACATCAGGGGCCCGACCAGGGCTACGCGTACGGGCTGGTTCATCTGTTCGACGACCGGGTGTACCTCGCCGACGGCGAGGATCGTCGCGACGTGGACACCGGCTGTGTGGCGGTGGCGCTCAAGCGTGCCTCGATCTTCAGGCGAGCGCCGGTCGTGTGGGACCTCGAGGCGGGGTACCTGGCCTTTGGCTACCTCGACCAGCACCCCCCGGCGGCGTTGGTTGCGCGCCGTGAGGCACTCTTCGAGGGTGCAGCCGATGCACACCACTACAACCACGTGCGCAAGCTGGTCGCCTGCGTCTCGACAGAGGTACTCGCTCTGGCGCCCGCAGAGATCAGACGCCGCTACGAATCCGATGCCCTCGGCTTGACGCGAGATCCAGATGCGTGAGCGCAGGGCTCGGGCGGGCACTCAACGAACCGAAAACGCTGGCCGCCAAAGAACCGACTGAGAAACTCATGGTCCAGATGACGAACGCCCAGACCACCACTCCACCCCCGAACTCGACTCTGCCGGCGCAGACCGACCGCGAGCTGTTGCGGTTGCACCGCCGGGCGTGCACCGATTTCGCTGCGCGGATGCGACTGCCTGCGTGGGAGCACATTCCCATGCCACTGGCACCGCCGCTGGGCGCTTACACGGTGGCTGACCTGCTGGCCTGCGCAGCCGATGGGAACTTGGTAGCCGCGGCCCAGATGAGCGGCCAGCCAACACCGCCTCCGGTGCAGCTCCCCACGCCTGCCGCGGGTACCGGGCTCGGTTTCGGCACTCGCAGCGCCGATCGTCCCGATCCGACGCAGCCGGTCATCGAGAGCGTCCGCACGGTGCTCGCTGTAGCAGCCGGGCTCGATGCCGGTGCTGGCTTCAGCCCCCGGCTGCGCGAGCTGCTGTGGACTCGAGTTGTGGAGCTGACGATCTTGGGTTACGACCTGCAGCAAGCAATCAGCGCCGGCGCCGGGCTCGATGAGTTGCTGGTGGACCAAGTGCTCGCAGCAGCACCCAGCGTGCGGGTCTGGCCGGGCCTCGAGGTGCTCCCGATCGATCTGTCCACGCCGCCGCTGCAGCGCCTCCTCGCGATGGCCGGCAGGCCGGTGGGCCGCTGGGTCGATTCGAGCGACCCAAACTGCGGCACCGGCCAGTGCTGAGCGGCGCCTCGAGCGCTCACGACCCACGTCTTCGGGTGGCCCCGTGTCTGCGGTGAGCACACCATCAGCTGGCATGTCGGTGCCCGTGCGGCCCCGGCTGCGATTCGCGCCCGCACCCACAGGGCTGCCGCATCTGGGCACGGCTCGTACGGCGTTGTTCAACTGGCTCTACGCCCGTCACTGCGGCGGCGAATTGGTGCTGCGTATCGAAGACACCAACGCGGAACTCGCAACGACCGCCCACATCAACCAGATCATCGAGATGCTCGACTGGCTCGGGCTCGATTTTGATGGCGAGCCGGTCCGCCAGAGCGAACGCGGCGCCCTCTATGACGCTGCCGTGGCGCGCTGGCTCGACGCAGGGCAGGCCTACCTCGATGAGGGTGCGGTCCGATTCTCGGTTCCCGAAGACGGCGTGACGGCTTTTGACGACATCGTGCGAGGTCGCGTCGAGTTCCCGAACGCTTCGATCGAGGATTTCGTCGTCAGACGCAGCGATGGCAGCGCGACGTTCTTCGTCGCCAACGCCGTGGACGACCTCGATCTGGGCATCACGCATGTTGTGCGAGGCGAGGATCTGCTGAACACGACACCGAGGGTGCTGCTGCTGCGAGCTGCGCTGGGCGCGACCGATGTGCCGACATTCGCCCACCTGCCGCTCATCGTCAACAAGCAGCGAAAGAAGCTCTCGAAACGACGCGATGACGTGTCGCTCACCAGCTATCGCGACCGGGGCGTGTTGCCGGCGGCCATGGTGAACTACCTCGCGCTGCTGGGCTGGGGCCCGCCCGATGGAACCGAGGTGCGACCGCTCGCCGAGATCGTCGAGTTGTTCGATCTTGCCGACGTGAATGCGGCGCCCGCCATGTTCGACATGGACAAGCTCACTGCGATCAACGGCGAGTATCTGCGTTCGCTTGACGACGCAGGGTTCGCTGCTGCGATCGGGCCGTGGGTGCTCGCCGAGCCCTGGGGAACTCATCTCGACGCAGCGGCATTGAGCGACGTTGCCCCGTTGATCCGCGAGCGCACGCGACTGCTGTCCGACGCCCCCGACCGCATTGCGTTCCTCTTCGCCGAACCCGAGATCGATCCTGACGACTGGGCTGCCGCAATGGCTCCGCCGGCAGGTGACATCCTCGACCGCGCGCGTGCCGTATTTTCTGAGGCGGATTGGAACGCCGAGACATTGCATGCCGCGCTGCGAGGGATTGGCGAGGAGTTCGGCCTGAAGCTGGGCAAGGCCCAGGCACCAGTGCGCGTTGTGATCACCGGCCGTGCCGTGGGTCCTCCGTTGTTCGAATCGCTCGTGCTGCTCGGTCGAGACGTCACGCTCGCACGTCTCGTCGCAGCGCACGCGAGGCTCGCTCGCTGAGTCGATCCACGAAGAAATCCCCGGGCTGCGCAAATGTCCGCAGCGCTAGCCTGTGTACGTCTTCGGGGATGGTGTAATTGGCAACACATCTGGTTCTGGTCCAGTCATTGGGGGTTCGAGTCCTCCTCCCCGAACCAGGCGACTGCGGGCACCCCTCGGCCGTTGAGCACTCGTCGAGACGGGCGCACTACGGCGTCGGCGGCGTTCCCGACCCGATTTGCACTTGTTGCGCGTTGGCGGCTTAGCATCACCCGCTGGCGTGGCCCGCATGGGGCTCCATACGGAAACTCACGAAGCCGAGCCGACCTGATAACTTGCCTGCGGCCGGTCTCCTGATCGGCTCGGACCGGAGGGGGTTCAGCGCGTGGCGTTGCTCGAAGTCTCAGACATCTCCGTGCAGTTCGGCGGCATCCGCGCGCTTGACGATTTGTCCTTCACTCTGGACGAAGGACAGATCCTCGGGCTCATCGGACCGAATGGCGCCGGCAAGACCACCCTGTTCAACGTGGTCAGCCGGATCTACGACCCGACGACCGGCTCTGTGACGTTCGACGGGCACGACCTGCTGGCGATGCCGGCGCACAAGATCAGCCGTGTGGGTGTGTACCGGACGTTCCAGAACCTGGCGCTCTGGCGCGGCATGACAGTGATCGAGAACGTCATGGTGGGCGATCACACCGCCACCAAGGCGAACTTCTTCACGGGTGCATTCCGCATCGGCACCCGCAGCGAAGAGACAGATCTGCGTCGGCGAGCCTGGGATGTGCTCGAGGAACTCGGCCTTGAGCAGTACGCCTATAACCCCGCCGCGGGCCTGCCCTTCGGCACGCTCAAGCGCATCGAACTGGCCCGGGCGCTGATCTCGAATCCGCGTCTCATCATGCTGGACGAGCCCGCATCAGGACTCACCCACCAAGAAGTCGACTCGCTCGCCCAGGACATCAAGGACATTCGTGACCGGCATAACCTGTCGGTCCTGCTTGTCGAGCACCACATGCGCATGGTGCTCAACATCAGCGAGCACCTCGTCGTGCTCAACTTCGGCCGCAAGATCGCTGAAGGTCACCCCGATGTCGTGCGCAACGACCCGGAGGTCATCGAGGCGTATCTGGGGAGCTCTTCATGACAGAGATGATGCTGAAGGTCGAGGACCTCCACGCGCGTTACGGCGCGGTCGAGGTGCTGCGTGGCCTCGACTTCGAAGTGCCCGAAGGGAACGTCGTGGTGATCCTCGGCGCCAACGGTGCGGGCAAGACGACAACGCTGCGCGCAGTGTGCAACATGTGCACGACGTCCGGCACGATCTTGATGGAAGGCGACGACATCTCGCGGTCCAAGACGGCCGACATCGTACGGCGAGGCGTAGCGCACGTGCCACAAGGTCGAGGCACGTTCCCCGAGCTGTCCGTCTTGGACAACCTGAAGATCGGCGCCTACACCCGCAGGGACAACGAGGTCAACGTCGACATTGATCGTTGGTTCGAGATATTCCCCCGGCTGGAAGAGCGACGCGAGCAGCTCGCCGGCTCGCTCTCCGGCGGCGAGCAGCAGATGCTGGCGGTGGCCCGGGCACTGATGTGCCGGCCGAGGCTGCTGCTGCTCGATGAGCCATCGCTGGGCTTGGCTCCGCTCATCATTGAGGACCTGTTCGAGCGTTTCGCCCAGTTGAACAAGGAGACCGGGTTGACGATGCTCCTCGTCGAGCAGAACGCCAATCTGGCCTTGGACATGGCCGACTACGGCTACGTGATCGAGAGCGGCGAGATCGCTCTGCATGGACTCGCCGATCAGCTCAAGAACGATCCTGCAGTGCAGGAAGCGTATTTGGGCGCTTGACGCGAAGGGACTGGATCAGACCGTGAACTGGAACTTCGACATTCTCCCGGATTTCATCTTCAACGGCCTTCGCGATGGTGCCGTCTACGGCGCGGTAGCGCTGGCGCTGGTGCTGATCTTCAAGGCGACGACGCTGATCAACTTCGCCACCGGCGAGCTGGCGATGCTCGGCGCGTTCTTTGTGTATGTGCTCAACATCGAGCGGGGCTGGTGGCTGTGGCTGTCGATCCTGGTGGCGATGCTCGTGAGCGCCGCAATCGGCGCCGCAGTTGAGCGAGCGCTCGTCAGACCCTTCGACCCCGACGACCACCTTCCGGTGGTGCTCATCACGCTGGGCTTGTTCTTGATCATCAACGCCGTAGCGGGCGATATCTGGAACTACCAGGTGCGCCGTGTGAACGATCCGTTTGGCGCATTCCCGAGCTGGGTGCCCAACGGCAGCGAACTCAAGACAACAAGCGACGGGATGATTAACTGCGCCCCCGACGCCGAGGGTGTCTTGCGGGAAGTCGCACCGGGCACTATCGATGCAGAGACCTGCGACATGGTCGGCCGGACATTCTGGGAAGTGCTCGGCGCTCGCCTGCACTACCGCACGATCGGCACGTGGGTCGCCCTGGCGCTGGCGCTGGTCGCTCTCGCCATCATCCTGGGCAAGACCAAGGCTGGGCTTGCGTTCCGGGCGGTGTCGTCCAACGCCGAGTCTGCCCGGCTCGTGGGTGTCAACACCGGCCGCACGCTGGGCTTCGGCTGGGCGCTGGCATCGGTGTTCGGCACGCTTGGTGCGGCACTCGTCGCACCCGCGCTGGGCGGTGTCAACCCCAACATGATGCTGACCATCCTGATCTACGCATTGGCTGCCGCAGCACTCGGCGGGCTTGACAGCCTCGGCGGCGCAGTGATCGGCGGCCTATTGGTCGGGCTCATCAAGGCGGTGCTGGTCTCGTGGTTCGGCGTCGTTGTGATGGGCCAGGCCTATTTCTCGATCTTGCAGCTGGCAATGGCATTCCTGCTGATCCTGATCGTTCTGCTGTTCCGTCCCGCGGGGCTCTTCGGAACCCGCCGCATCGAGCGCGTCTAGCTCAACGACCCAAGGGGAGTTGCTGAGGTATGAGTTCACCACTGCTCATCGTTTCCAAGGGGAGCACGCAGCACCGTCAGTGGCAGTTCCTGAGCTGGGGCTACGCCATTGCGCTGGCGGTCCTTGTGCCGCTCGTGCTGCAGCCGTTCGAGATCGGCAAGATGAACCGCGCACTCGTGCTGATGGTCGCAGTTCTTGCTGTCAACCTGGTCGTCGGGTTCAACGGCATGCTCGCTTTGGGCCACTCGGCGTTCATGGGCATCGGCGCATTCGTCGCGGCCTCGATGGTCCAAGACGAGCTCTGGGACTACTGGATGATCATCCCGGTCGTCCTGGTCGTTGGATTTGCCATCGGGGTGATCGTCGGTCTGCCGGCACTCCGCGTGAAAGGTCTATATCTCGCGTTGGTCACCATCGCGCAGGCAGCCGTGTTCCCAACGCTCGTCAACATCGACGAATTGGGCATCGCACGTCGCACCGGTGGACCAAACGGGCGAGATGTCGCCGAGGAAGTCGACCGGCAAGAGTCCGGCTTCTCCAGCTTCTTCGAGTGGCTGCCGGGTGTCGACGGCGCTCGCGGCGCCAATGCGTATCGCTACTGGATCCTGCTGGTCATCGTCGTGATGGCGCTGCTGCTGGTCCGCAACATCATGCGAAGCCGGCCCGGCAGAGCAGTCCTTGCCATTCGTGACAACGAATCCGGTGCTGCTGTGTACGGCGTGAACTTGCCGCTGTACAAGACCGTGAACTTCGCGCTGAGCGCCTCGCTCGGTTCGCTGGCGGGCCTCATGTGGTGCTTGGACAAAGGTTTCGTGGCTGGCCAGGACTTCACCTTCCTGCTGGCAATCGACCTGATCATCGGCTTGGTGATCGGCGGTGTCGGCACCCTGCAAGGATCAGTGTTCGGCGGCCTGTTCGTTGTGTGGGTACGAGACCTCACGAAGCGCATTTCGATCCCGCTGGGCTTCTACACACTTGATGGCGATGGCCCGCTGTCGGCTGCCATCTTCGGCCTGATCCTCATCTTGTTCACCTTCTTCGCTCCCGGCGGCATTGCCTCCATGGTGACGGCGGTCCAGAAGAAGATCATCCACGTTGTTCCGCTGACACCGGATGGTGACCCCATCGCATCGCTTGATGATCTGGATCCAGGGCCGTCGTCAACTCGAGCGACGTGGGCGCTTCGGTTCGCCGTGCTCGGCCCCGTGTTGCTGGTCATCGGCTGGGTGCTGATGAACGTCGACAACCTGATTCTCGGCACGCTGGCCTTTGCGCTTCGATTCGGCATCGTCGTGCTCGCACCGATCGTCGTGTTTGTGTCGATGAACGAGCTTCGGGCGGCCAAGTCCGGCCGACGTGGCGAAAACGCAGCTGCAGTGATCTCGCAAGCCACGACGGCCGGTGTGATCGGCGTCCTGAGTTTTGCGTACATCAAGACCTTGGCCTTGAACATCGCGCTGCGAGCCCACCACGTCGGGCACCTTGCTCGAGAGGCTGTGGCGGTCAATCCTGACGGTAGGACGGTCCCCGCAATTCCTCTTGTCAACGAGGCCCGGAAGTCGAAGGACTTCGTGGGTACGGCTGGCGATTTCTGCGCCACCTTGCCGGAAGGCGAGATCAGCTCCATGTCGGTCGCCGAGCTGTGCGAGATCGCACGACCTGCCATCGACGCTTCAGAGACGCCGGTTGGCTTCTGGCTGGTCGGGTGGCCAACGCAGAGCATGCTCGCGCTGGTGTTGAGCGTCATTTCCATCGCAGTGTTGGTTGTCGTCGGGCTGCGGTACTTCGTCTTCGCTGAGCCCAAGACTGAGTCTGCCCCCGCCCCCGAACCTGAAGACGTCGGCACCTCGGCGTAGCAAGAGTTCAGCGGCGAACCTCACGCCGCCGCTGGGTTGCTGGGCATCGTGGGGATCGCTGTCGGGCGACGCGCCGGGCTGCTTCTCCGAGCGGCGGCTTATCGGGCCATGGGCCAGGCGACGGCAAGGGTGTCGAGTCAGGTGACAGCCAAGAACCGAGGAAGGCTGAGCAGCTGAGATGGATCTAGCTCTGCTGCTGCAGCGAATCTTCGACGCCCTGTTCAACAGCGCCATCTACTCATCATTGGCGTTGGCGCTGGTCATCATCTTCCGGTCCACCGGACTGTTGAACTTCGCCCAGGGCGAGATGGCCACCTTCTCGGCCTATGTCGCCTTCGTCCTGCTCGCCGGGGCGGCACCCGGCGTCACCGGGGGCGGGCTGGCGTCATGGTTCGGGGCGCCGCTGGCTACTCCGTTGGCGATCGCCGTTGCTGTCATCATCGGCATCGCGGCCGGAGCTGCGACCGAGCGTGTGCTCATTCGGCCACTGCGAGACGCACCGGAGCTAGCGCTCGTAAACGTCACCATTGGCATCCTGCTGGCGCTGAATTCGCTGATGGGGCAATGGTGGGGAACCGGGCCGCGCGTTTTCCCGACGTTCTTCCCGTCCTCTCCCGACGACCACTTCGGCATCGCTGGGGCCCGGCTTCGATTCTCGACGGTCGGAGCGTGGCTCGTGCTGCTGACGCTGTTGGCACTGCTGGCCTTGCTCTTGCGCTACACGCGGGCTGGCCTCGCGTTCCGGGCAGTTTCGATTGATGCAGAGTCGGCGGCGCTGAACGGGATCCGCGTCGGACCCACGCTGATGTATGGATGGGCACTGGCGGCAGGGCTCGGAGCCATCGCGGCGAATATGAGCGCCAACTCAGTGTTGCTCGAGCCCACGATGATGGTGCGGGTGCTGGTGTACGCCTTCGCAGCCGCCACCCTCGGAGGGTTGGACTCGCCGAAGGGGGCGCTGATCGGCGGTGTGATCATCGGTCTGAGTCAAACGCTCATCCCCGCATATGTCCCATTCATCGGCTTCGAGCTGAGCGTGCTGCCCGCACTGGTCGCGATGGTTGTCGTGCTCATTGTGCGACCGGCCGGCTTGTTCGGCACTCAGCAGATCGAGCGGGTGTGAGCGGCGACGGGTGGCCGACGCCGTTGCCTCGCCCGGGCGACGACGATGAGGTCTCGGGTTCCGATGCCAGCGTCTTTGCGGTGTTTGCCCCACCGGGGGAGGCGGAGCAAGCGGCGACCGGCGCGTCCCAAGCCGTACATGAGCAGCCAGTACCCCCCAGCGTTGGAGTTGTAACGGACGGTTTCCCAAAGGACCCATCGCAAGCGCTCCCGGGGCGTCGGCGGATGAGCCCGCTCAGCTGGATCGGCGCCCTGCTGGCAGGAGCGTGGCTGATCGTGATGCCGCTGACCAGCACGGTGACCGAATTGCGGCAGAACACTCAGATCGTGATCATGGTCCTTGCGGTGCTGGGCGTGAATATCGCCACGGGCTATGGCGGCATGATCAGCCTGGGTCATGGGGTCTTCGTGGCGGTCGGTTCGTTCGCTGCGGCATACGCCGTTGACGACATGGGGTTGCCATGGCTCCTCTCAATCCTCGCGGGGGCCGCTGTTGCGGGCGCAGTCGGTGCGCTGGTCGGCCTCCCGGCCCTGCGCATCAAGGGCATCCACCTCGCGCTCGTGACCCTCGGGCTTGCCATCGTGTTCCAGCCGCTCGCCAAGCGCGTCCCTGCATTCTCGGGGGGCGTCAGTGGCCGCGCGGTGGGCGCCGAAATGGTGCCACCAGAGTGGTTCGGCACGAGTCGCTGGGCTGAGGGGCTGTATCGCTACCTGATCTGCTTGGCGATCGTGGCATTGGCGATGTGGGTGACGCACAACGTCGTCAACAGTCGGCCGGGTCGGGCGATGCGTGCAATTCGGGACAACGACACGGCCGCGGCTGTGTACGGCGTCAACCTGGTGGCCACTAGGGTCAATACGTTTGCGGTGAGCGCGTCCCTGGCTGGCCTCGCAGGAGCCCTTGGCATCGTGCTCGTGCCGTTCACCTCGCAGGAGTCATATCCGTTCCAGGAATCCTTGGTGCTGTATGCCACTGCCGTGCTCGGCGGATTGGGCTCGCTGTGGGGCTCAGTGCTCGGCGTTGCCATCCGGGAGGTCTTCTCGAGGATCGGCGAGCTCCTCGGCGGCGTGAGCGGGCTCGGTCCGGTCGGCGAATTCCTGAGCCTGCTCGATGAGGAGCAGTTCGTATTCGGTGTGCTGCTGGTGGCGCTGACGTTCATTTTCCCCCGGGGACTTGTCGGGATGTTCACACGACGCCGCGAGGTGCAGGCTCCCCGTTCTCCCGGAAATCGAACGCGCGCTTGAAATCGTCGCGAGATTGACGCACCTCAGCTCGTCGCGCCAAGGCTGTTGCAACGCTGACTGCGCAGATCGAGGCGGGGAAGTACGGCGTCGGTGACGACGGCATCCTGCGCGGCCCTGAGGGCTTCGAGGAGTGGGCGCACGCCAACTCCGATGTGGTGAGCGAGTACCTGCCGGTGAGTCACGACCCGGCTGCGCCGACGCTGACCAACGAGATGACGACCATCTTGGCGTTCGAGCCTGATGTGTTCATCTCGATGACGGCGGGCAACAGTCCGCCGGCCCTTGCGCGTGCCGAGACGAGGTCGCGGAATCGAAATCGTCGCAGAATTGACATGAGACCTCCGGTGACCGGCTCAACGCCGAGAACTAGCGTCACTCTCGACCGGTCCGGTTTCTGTGCGATTCCGTTTCCGGTTTGTCTTTTGTAACCGAAGGGGGAGACAACATGACCAAGCGTCGAATGTGGCGCTTGCTGGCCCTGCTATTCGCGTTCTCGCTTGTTGCCGCTGCGTGCGGCGGCGGCGATGACGACGCGGATGATGGCGGAGCCGGCGAGACAGAGACCGAAACCACCGCCGCGGCAAGCGAAGACGAGGCGATGGAAGAGGAGGAGATGGCCGAAGAGGAAGAAGACGAGGGCGCCACTGGTGCTCTCGGCGGCGCCGCGGCCGAGGAAGAGATCGAGGCGGCAGTTGCCGGCGAGGATGACGAAGAGGAGATGGCCGAAGAGGAGATGGCCGAAGAGGAGGAGATGATGTTTGATCGCTCCACCCTCGATGGCATCTTCGAAGAGGCTGCTGCTCGCCGCGCCAAGACAGTGGCAACGATCACGGAGAAGCTCGAGTCGGGTGAGTACACCACAGGCCTCGAACCCGGTGGTGACGGCATCCTGCGCGGCCCTGCGGGCTTCGAGATCGACATGAGTGCCTGCCCCGACGACTGGTCGGACACGACAGGCATCACCGACTCGCAGATCCGCATCGGCCACACCACGGCCCAGTCGGGCAACCTGGCTGCGTACGGCAACATAGCGTATGGCTGGGAGAACTACTTCAACTGGATCAACGACAACGACCCGATCATGGTCGGCGACTCTTCCCGTGACTTGACGCTGATCGTCAAGGACGACGCCTACGTGGCCGCTCAGACGATCGAGTTCGTGGACGAGCTGATCGAGGCGGAGAACGTGTTCTCGATCCTGACGCTGGGCTCGCCGAACACCTTGGCGGTGTACGACAAGATCAACGAGGAGTGCATCCCGCACCCGTTCGTGATGACCGGCCACCCAGCTTGGGGCGACCCTGTCAACCACCCGTGGACCACCATCATGCAGATGTCGTACTCGACCGAGTCGATCCTGTGGGGTGCTTGGATCAAGGAGAACCTGGGGGATCTGCTGCCGGTGAAGGTTGCCGGTCTGGTGATGGACAACGACTTCGGTCTGGCCTACGAGCTCGGCTTCGAGGAGTGGGCAGGTGCCAACTCCGACGTGGTGAGCGAGTACCTGCCGGTGCGTCACGACCCGGCTGCGCCGACGCTGACCAACGAGATGACGACCATCTTGGCGTTCGAGCCTGATGTGTTCATCTCGATGACGGCGGGCAACCCGTGCTTGCTGGCCATCCAGGAAGCCGGTCAGAGCGGCCTGTACGACGACATCAACGCCAAGGGCGGCGCGCTGTTCACGCCGTCGGTGTGCAAGGGCATCGAGGCCTACATGAAGCCGGCTGGCGACTTCGCCAATAACTGGTGGATCATCGGCGGCGGGTCGAAGGACTCCACCGATCCGAAGTTCGTCGATGAGCCGTTCATGTCGTTCGTGAACGCTAATCTCGAGGCGGGTGGCTTGGACTCGAAGGTGTCGCTGTACGCCATCGGCTATACCTACGGCTATCCGTACGGCGAGGCGCTGCGCATTGCGGCTGATCTTCCGGGCGGTCTGAACCGAACGAACTTCATCCTGGCGGTGCGTTCGATCGACGTCTACCACCCGATGCTTCTCGACGGCATCATCACCCAGCTCAACGGCAACGCTGATGCGTACTTCGTCGAGGGTTCGGACTTCAGCCAGTTCGACGCCACCGTGCAGACTTGGAACCAGGTCGGTGACGTCGTGGACGTCAATGGCAAGTCCACGAACTGCGCTTGGGACAAGGACAACGGCGGCTGCCGCTAGGCAGGCGCTGCATCTGATTCCCTAGTTGACCGAACGGTCAACGAAGAGGGCCGGCGGGCATCAGCCCGCCGGCCCTCTCGCGTTCATGCTGTGATGTCTGAGCGCAGCCCTCGGCCTCACTCGCCGTCGACGATGGCCTTGACGCCTTCGACGACGCGCTGCATGTTGGCTCGGAGGGTCTCTCGGCGCCGGTTCAGCACTCGCTGCTCTTTCGCCGGATCACGGAGTGCGATGGGAACGGTGCCGTTGTTCTCTTGGCCGATCAGCATCGAGAACCGAAGCCTGCTACCCCCGCCCTGCTCAGCGAGGTCGAAACGCCACACCGCGCCAGGGGTCTCGGTGTCAGTCACCCGCCACTCGAATGCTGTGCGTTCCTCCCAGGCAGTGACGATGCAGTCGGTCTGCCAGTCGAACACATCCGGAATGGAATTGCGGCCCTTGAAGGTGGATCCGACGCCGACAGGGCCGTCGGATGTCCACTCGGCACCCAGGAACTCCTCGGAGAACTCGGCTGGCATGTTGATGTCGGAGATGACCTCCCACACCGCTCGAGGACGTGCATCGGTGTCGACCTCCACGACGACGCCCTGACCGTCGGTGACCCTGGCTGTGCCGTCGGCGCTCGGCCGCTGGCGAGTGAAGCCCCACTGGTCGAAGTAGGTGATCTCGCTCGCCGGTCGCCGAGGTGCTGGCGAGAACTCGGTGCCCTTGGTGTAGGCCACCGGGAAGCACACAAGGGTGGTCAGGCCCGGCGGCATGCCCAACAGCTCGGCCACCTCGTCGGGCTTGTTGTTGAGCATCGTGGCGTAGGCGGTGCCGAGACCGCGGGAACGCAGGGCCAGATTGAAGCTCCAAGCCGACCCGATGGCGCTGTCGAACAGCCCCGGCCGGCCGCTGTTGTCGTGGATGCCCCAGATCGCGAGCATGACCAGCGCCGGCGCCTTCGCATAGTTCTCGACGAGGTAGGCGCTGGAGCTGACGATGTGCTCCTTGGGGTGACCGGTGCCGTCGAGACGCCCGCGTGCGTTGATGAAGATGGTGCCGACCTCTGCGTACAGCTCCCCGAGCTGGTTCTTGAGCTCCTGGTCCCGGATCACCATCCAGCGACGGCTTGCGTCGTTGCCGCCCGTGGGCGCTTGTTCCGCGAGATCGACGCACTCGAAGATGAGTTCGTCGCTGACCCAGCGGTCCAAATCGAGCCGCTTGCGCACGGCCCTCGTGGTCGTGAGCAGACGGTCCACCTGATCGAGATCGAATCCAGCTTCTGAGATGCGTTCACCCATGGCGGTACGTTAGGTCGCCGCGGGACAGCGGTGCCTTGGCCACGATGCACCCCACCACGGGGAGCCCGCTTCGGGGAGGGCGCAGTGCAGTTGACTGAGGAGCAGCAACAGATTCGCGACGTGGCGCGGAGCTTCGCCCAGCGCGAGATCGCTCCCTTTGCGGCAGCGTGGGATCACGATGGGGGAGCGCCTCGGGAGCTGTTCCGGCAGATGGCCGGCGTCGGGCTCATGGGCGTGATGATCGATCCTTGCTGGGGCGGTGCGGGCGCCGATTTCGTGTCGTACGCGTTGGCCATCGAGGAGATCTCAGCTGCCGACGGCGGGATCAGCAACATGATGGCGGCGAACAACTCGCCCGTGGCTGCGGCGATCGAGCAGTCCGGAACCGATCAGCAGCGCCGCGACTACCTCACCAAGCTTACGAGCGGTGAGTGGCTGGGCTGCTTTCACCTCACTGAGCCGCACACCGGTTCAGACGCAGCGGCGATCCGGACGCGGGCCACTGCAGACGGTGACGAGTACGTGTTGAACGGCCACAAGGCCTTTATCACCGCAGGCTCCAGCGCCGATCTAGCGATGATCGTGGCGGTGACCGACCCCGCAGCCGGCAAGCGGGGCATCACGACGTTCGTCACTCCGACCGACAATCCCGGCTACCAGGTGATCGCCACCGAGACCAAGCTCGGCCACCGCACCAATGACACCTGCCAAGTGGTCTTCGAGAATATGCGGGTGCCGGCCGCAGACGTGCTCGGCGAGCCCGGTCGCGGCCTCGGCATCGCGCTGGGAAACCTCTCGCTGGGTCGCATCGGCGTGGCTGCCCAGGCCACCGGCGGAGCGCGAGCTGCGATGCGGGCCGCTTACGAGTACGCCCAGGAACGGGAGACCTTCGGGCGTCCCATCATTGAGCACCAGGCCATCTCATTCACCTTGGCCGAGATGGCGACCCAGATCGAGGCTGCCCGGCAGCTCTACCTGCACGCCGCCCAGATGCGCGACCAAGGTCTCGAGTGCGCCCGGGAGGCCTCGATGGCCAAGCTGTTCGCGTCGGAGATGGCCGAGCGAGTGGCCTCGAAGGCCATCCAGATCCATGGCGGCTACGGGTACCTGGCCGACTACCCGGTCGAGAAGATCTACCGCGACGTGAGGGTGTACCAGATCTACGAAGGCACCTCTGAGGTTCAGAAGATGCTGATCAGCCGCATGCTCGATGGCACCGACTGGTAGGTCGCTGCGACAGTTCTGGCTACTCGATGCCGAGTTGGCGACCTGCCCGCCAGGACTCCGCGACATCGCACATGCGGGCGTAGCTCACGCCGAGATCGGTCATCTGTTCGATCCATCGCTCCATCTCGTACAGACGCCCGCCCCGCCCAATCGCCTGGGGGTGGAACGTGACCGTGCACACGCCATGCCCGACTTCGCTCACCATCCACTTCACATCCGAAAGAAACCCGTCAAACATTGCGCCGGGGTTCTCGAGCCCGGTCAGGATCGTGTTCTTGAAGGTAACGAACTCGAGGTGGACGTAGTCGTCGAGGTGCCAGCTGAACGGGAGCTCGACCAGGTCGATCTGCTCGCCGAACTCCATGGGCCCATCGGTTGGGAATCGGTCACCGGTGCGCAGCCAATAGGGGGCGTAGTCATGGCCCATGAGCGACGAGTCGTAGCTGAGGCCGAATTCGGTGAGCAGGTCGACCGTCCACGGATTGAGGTCTCCTGACGGTGCCCGGTAGCCCTTCGGCGGCGCACCGGTGAGCGTCTCGATCTGGGCGAAGGTCCGCTCGAGGATGGCGCGTTCCTCCTCCTCGCTGAGCCGGGGGTTGTACTCGTGGGCGTAGCCATGCAGTCCCACTTCGCAGCCGGCGTCGACGACCATCCGGGCGGCGTCGGGGTAGGTGTCGATGGAATGACCGGGAATGAAGAACGTGCAGCCGATGTCGTGGCGCGCCAGCAGCTTCAGGATCCGGGGCACGGCAACCGCTCCGAATTCGCCCCGCGAGATGGGGGTCGGTGTGGTTTGGCGACGGGCTATCCACAGCGACGGTCCGTCGAAATCGAACGTCAGGCACACATAGCCCGCCGGGTTGTCAGGTATCGCGTCGGCGCTCAGCCCGTTGTCCATGTCAGTTCCCCCTTCGGTGTGCCGCAGCCGCGGCAGCGCATCCCGAGCGTCGTTCTAGTCCAACAAGCCCGACTGTGGCGCAGCGAAGCCCTGCCATAGGCTCGCCGGCCATATGCGAAAGCTGATCTGCGTGGCCGTGGCCGTGAGCGTGCTCGTCGCCGCGTGCTCGACTTCGCAGGAGGACCCCGGCGGCGCATCGGTCGCCGAGTCCACGACCACGCTGGCCCCGTCCGGCGTCGACGTGGTCGACGACTCAGAGGTAGTCGAGGCTGCGCCAATCGAGACTGCACCCTCGGACACTGCGCCCACTGACACAGTGCCGCCGACGACGACGGAGCCGTTCTTTCCCGGCACCGAGGACGGGCGGCCGTTTCTCGAGCTCACCCTGCTCGAGAAAATCGACGAGTTCCTGGAGCTGCCGAACACGGCGTTTGCAGCCAATATCGCAGGAGAGATGGGCCTGAGCGGCGAACAGCGCTGGGTGCCGTGGATCCTGGACGTCATGCGCTTCGGCGGCACGCAGGACGTCACGCTGGCATCGATGCGGGCGCTGCAGACGCTCACCGGCATCGAGAGCACCCAGGACTTCAGCTCCGACTACGTCAGGTACGGCTCGTGGTATCGCACGAATGGCATCGATCCTGGTGAGGGTTACGAGATCTGGAAACGGGTGCTGTATGCGTACGTCGAGTACCAGTACGAAGACTTGTTGGCGCAGGTCACCGACCGGGTGAAGCTGGGCGCCATCCAGTGGGGCGGTGTGCGCCGTGGCGGCATTCCCGAGCTGAACAACCCCGAGCGGCTGACACCTGCCGAGGCGGACTTCATGACTCCCGAAGAGCTGGTGCTCGGCGTCGTGATCGGCGGCGAGGCCGGGGCCTATCCGGTGCGTTTCCTTGCACGCCATGAGCTGCTGAACGACGTCGTCGGTGGCGTGCCGGTGGCGCTCGGCTACTGCACGCTGTGCTTGACAGCGCTCATGTTCGACCGACGGCTCCCGAACGGTGACGAGCTCACGTTCCAGACATCGGGCCTGCTGATGGACTCAAACAAGATCATGATCGACAACGAGACCGAGAGCCTGTGGAACCACCTCTCGGGCACCGCGTTCGCCGGCCCGCTGGAGGGCACGAAGCTGGAGCAGTACCCGGTCGCCACCGTGCGCTGGGCGGACTGGCTCGCCGACCATCCCGATACGTTCACGCTCGACACACCCCCGCCGACGTACTACCCCGAGATGCCCGAGCGTCCGCCGATCGCCTACGACTACACGCCGGGCGCGGCCTACCGCACGTACTACTCCAGCGAAGACCTCTGGTTCCCGACGTTCGAGACGCCCGCGGTTTTCGCACTCAAGGACGAAGTGGTCACGATCGACCGCAACGGCCATGCTCTGGCGCTCGGCCTGACTGCGCTCGAGGCCCGGGACCCGTTCGTGTTTGTTCTCGGAACCGAACCGCTGGTGATCGTGCCGAACCAGGGCGGAGCCAGGGTCTACAGCGCAGCGGACGTTGAAGGAGTACCGGCCGCAGCGTGGCGACACCGAGCCCCAGTCGAAGTGGCTCCTCAAGGTGTGCTGCACGACCAGTTGCTCGTCAACGGTCTTGACGGACGCAACCGTGTCGACATCAGGCTGCCGCGCATCGTGTCGTCACAGTCGTTCTGGTTCGCCTGGTACGGCTTGCATCCTGACACCGAGATCTGGCCGCCAGTCGACGAGAAATAGGGACGAATCGGGCGGTGGATATGCTGGCGAGTCGCATCGCAACCAGCCCCCATCGTCTAGCGGCCAAGGACACCACCCTCTCAAGGTGGCGGCACGGGTTCGAATCCCGTTGGGGGTGCTCCATGTCAGCTCAACTCGGGCGGCGCATTCGTCAAGAACCCAGTGGGCACGCGTCTCAGTGGTCTAGGCATCTGCCGCCCGGACGCAGTGCTGCCGACGTAGATCTCACTGCGGGCGGGACCCTGCCTGCGGTGTGGCTGGACCGATGGTCGTCCGATCCGCAGCGCACGGTGGTGTGGGATTCGCACGATGGCTGGGTGACCGGCGCCCAGCTGTCTGAACGCGCCCAGGATGTCGCTCGGCGTTTGGCTGGTGTAGGCATCGTGCCCGGTGACCGGGTGCTCATGAGCGGACCGAGTTCAGCTCGGCTCGTCGCGGCACACGCTGCGCTGATGGGGATGGGTGCGGTGGTGGTCCCGCTGAACGGTGCCTTCCGGGCCGACGAGGTGCGCGGCGTGGTGGCCGACTGCTGTCCCACCGCTGCTTTAGTGGAGGGCGTCGGCAGCTCCGGCGAGTGGGAGCAGTGGATCGCTTCGGCCGATCCGGCCGTATTGGTCGGCGACTTTGACGTGGCCGATCTCGAGAGTGGCGCAGCGGACGCTGATCTCGACCTGCTTGCAGAGGCCCGTCTGCGCCAGCCCGCCGACCCTGCACTGATCGGATACACGTCCGGTACGACGGGGCGTCCCAAAGGTGCGGTTCTCAGCCACGCGAACCTGCTGGCATCGGTGCGAGCGCTGGAGCTGGCGTGGCGCTGGACGCACGATGACGTTCTGGTGCTAACGCTGCCGCTGTTTCACATGCACGGTCTCGGTGTCGGAGTGCACGGAACGCTCACCGTTGGGGCTCGGGCGGTGCTGCAACCGAGCTTTGAGCCGGACGCCGTCTTCGATGCGATTGCCGAGCACCAAGCCACGCTTTTCTTCGGCGTCCCGACGATGTACTCCCGGCTGGTGGACTCGCGGAGGGCAGCCGAACTGTCGGCACTACGACTGTGCGTTTCGGGCTCGGCGCCCATGCCCGCCGAGCTGCACGATGCCGTGCGGGAGGCCAGCGGTCAGCATGTCATCGAGCGTTACGGCATGACCGAGACGGTGATGCTGGTGTCCAACCCCTACGACGAGCCGCGTCGGGCCGGCACCGTCGGCTTTCCGCTGCCGGGGGTGGAAGTACGTCTCGATGCTGTCCCGGCCACCGACCAGGCGTCTGCCGATGAAGCCACCGAAATCCTGGTGCGAGGTCCCAACGTGTTCTCGGGTTACTGGGAGCGGCCCGACGCCAACGCCCAGTCATTCACCGACGGCTGGTTCCGAACTGGCGACCTTGGCCAATGGGATGACGGCTACCTGCAGATCGTCGGTCGCGCCAAGGAGCTCATCATCTGTGGCGGCTTCAACGTGTACCCCCGGGAGGTCGAAGAGGTCATCGCCTCCCACCCCGATGTGATCGAGTGCGCTGTGTGCGGCGAGCCCGATCCGGAGTGGGGCGAGGTGGTGGTGGCGTACGTGGTCGCCGAGCGGGACTTCGGTAACGACGAGCTGAAGGACTTCGTGGGCGAGCGCCTCGCCTACTACAAGCGGCCCCGCCGCACGCACCGGATCGCCGCGCTGCCCCGAAACGCCCTGGGCAAGGTGCGACGGCACGAACTCGCCGCCGAAACGGGCCGCTAGATCTTGGGGGTCGCCCGAGAACGGCGCATCTGACACCCTTGTATGCGGCATGTTCCAGCTTCACCCAGTCCAGCGGGCAGCCCCGCTGCCGACCCGGTATGTCGCACCCGGCTCACTTTCCGAGGCGGTCGATCTGCTGTCGTCGCACGGCGCCGCGGCGCGACTGATCGCCGGCGGCACCGACCTGATGCTCGAACTGAGTCGCGGGGCCCGCCCCGGTGTGGAGCTGCTCATTGACATCTCCGCTTTGCCGGGCCTCGACCGGATCTCCTACGACAACAGCACCGTCTCGTTGGCACCGCTTGTCACCCATGCCGATGTCATCGAGTCCGCACCGATGCTCACCGCCGGGCTGCCGCTGGCCCAGGCGTGCCTGGAGGTGGGTTCGCCGCCGCTGCGCAACCGAGCGACCGTGGTGGGCAACATCGTCACGGCCAGCCCTGCAAACGACACCATCTCGGCGCTGGTTGCGCTTGGCGCCCATGTCACGATGCTGTCGGCAAGGGGTGAGCGCACGGTTTCCATCGCCGAGTTCTTCACCGGCTTCCGCCAGACCGTTCTCGAGCCCGACGAGATCGTCACCGCAGTGACATTCGAGGCCCTCGACGGTGCGCACCGGTCCGGCGTCTTCGTGAAGCTGGGTCTGCGCCGGGCGCAGGCCATCTCGGTGGTGCATGCCGCCCTGGTGGCGGAGCTGCGAGACGGGGCAGTTGCCGATCTCGAAGTTGCCCTCGGCAGCGTCGCCGCAACGATCATCACGGTGCCCGAGGCCGCCGAGCTGGCGCGGGGTCGGGAATTGACCGAAGCCGCAGCCGACATCGTCACCGCAGCACGACGGGCGGCGACGCCTATCGATGACATCCGCGGCAGTGCCGAGTACCGGTCGCACGCCGTCGGCGTCGTGGTGGATCGTGCCGTTGCGGCGCTGGCCAGCGGTACGGCGGCAGAGCGATGGCCGCACGAGCCGCCGCGGCTGGCTTCGGCGGCGGGCCGGGACCGTGCTGGGTCGGCGTCGACGGTGCTGGACGGATCCGGCGACGTCGTCACGACGACGGTGAACGGTGAGCAACGCAGCGCGGCAAACGCTTCGAGCAAGACGCTGATGGACTGGCTGCGCGACGATCTCGGCCTCACCGGCACCAAGGAGGGCTGCGCAGAAGGGGAGTGCGGCGCGTGCACGGTTCACCTCGACGGCGTCACCGTGTTCTCGTGCTTGGTGCCAGCGGGCCGAGCCGACGGGGCGACGATCATCACGGTCGAAGGGGTGGCCTCGCCCGAAGGCGAGCTGCACCCGTTCCAGCAGGCCATGGTGGAAACCGGCGGAGCACAGTGCGGATTCTGCACCCCCGGTTTCGTGATGAGCGCCGTGGCACTGCTCGACGAGATCGCAGAGCCCACCGCCGAGCAGATCACCATCGGATTGTCAGGCAACCTCTGCCGCTGCACCGGCTACTGCTCGATCATCGAGGCGGTGCAAGCCGCCTCGGTTGGCACGGGGGCGGTGCGGACCGCCTCGGTCGGCACGGCGGCGGTCAAAGAAGCAGCCGACAAGGAGGCTGCGTCATGAGGGACGGTGCCGCCCCCGGTACGCCTGGCGCGGCCATCGAGCTCGAGATGGCGACGCCCACCGCGGGTGGTCTGGGCCAGTCGCCGCCACGCGCCGACGGCCCTGCCAAAGTTTCTGGCCTCGCCGGCTATCCCGCTGACCGCATCGGTGCAGATGCGCTGTGGGCCTTTGTCGTCTTCACAGATCAGCCCCATGCTCGCCTCCGTCACCTCGACCTCGGCCCTGCCGAGCGCTCCGGGGGCGTCGTTGCGGTGTTCGGCTCCGCTGACGTGCCCCGCAACGAGTACGGGCTGACCAAGTTCGATCAGCCGGTCTTCGTCGGGCTCGATCACAACGGGAGCAGCCCGGTGCCCTGCGATGTGTCCCGCTGGGAAGCCGATCACCTGGCGCTCATCATCGCCGAGAGCCTCGCCCAGGCTCGTGCCGCCGCAGCTGCAATCGACGTCGAGTGGGAACCGCTGCCGGTCGTGGCCGATCTGGATGCAGCGCTGGGGGCTGGTGCACCGCTCGTACACGCCTATGACGGCGTCGGCTCCAACCTGTATGAGTCGATGCGCACCCGAAAGGGCGATCTCGACGCCGGTTTCGAAGATGCCGAGGTGGTCGTGGAGGCCACCTACGAGGTGCCCTACCAGGAGCACGCGTTCCTGCAGCCAGAAGCGGGAACCTCGTGGGTCGACGCCGAAGGCGCCGTGAACGTCGAGATAGCGGGCCAGTGGGTACACGAGGACCGTGAGCAGATCGCCCATGCCCTCGATCTGCCTGAGGACCGGATCCGGGTGCGCTATCCCGCCATCGGTGGTGCGTTCGGCGGGCGCGAGGACATGTCGCTGCAGATCATCCTGGCGCTGGCCGCCTACCGGCTCGCAGAGCAGGGCATCGACCGGCCCGTGGCCATGCAGTGGTCACGTGAAGAGTCCATCGTCGGTCACCACAAGCGCCACCGGGGGCGCATCTGGGCTCGTTGGGGCGCCGACCGCAACGGCAAGATCACCGCCGCGCAGGCCGAAGCGTGGCTGGACGCGGGCGCATACAACTACACCTCGAACAAGGTGATGGGGAATCTGCATCTCGGCCTCGGCGGGGCCTACGAGCTGCCGAACGCCGCCATCGACACCCATGTCGTGTACACGAATGCCACGCCGGGCGGAGCGTTCCGGGGCTTCGGGGCACCGCAGGCGGCTTTCGCCGTGGAGTGCCAGGTGAACAAGCTGGCCGAGGCGCTGGGCATGGACCCCATCGACATCCGCCGCGTCAACACGCTGCGGGAGGGGTCGCCGAGCATCGCTCACACCCCGATGCCGGCCGGCGTGACCATGCCCGAAGTGATCGAGGCGTGCGCTCACGCCGCTGCCCTGCCTGCCCGCCCTGCCGGCTCTGACATCGACGGCTCAGGGCTCTTCAGCCCGTTCGTTTCGCTGCCGGCTCGCCCGTCGTCGTTGCGTCGGGGCAGCGGCTTCGCCTGCGCGTTCAAGAACGTCGGGTTCTCGCTCGGTTTCCCCGAGCGCTGCGAGGCCACCATCGTGCTGTACGGCGAGCCCAGCGACGAGACGCCGTCGGGGGCAGAGCTGTCCCATGCCGGCGCTGACGTCGGCCAGGGTGCGCACACAGCGTTCCTGCAGATGGCAGCCGAGGCCACCGGTGTGGATCCAGCAAGAGTGGCAGGTCGCTTCAGCGACACCGGCACATCGGGCGACTCAGGCTCGGCATCGGCGTCGCGTATGACCTGGATGGCCGGCAATTCAATCCTCGGAGCTGCCGAGGAAGCCGAGAAGGCGTGGCGCGAGGGCGATCGGCCGGCCATCGGACACTTCCGCTTCACCCCGCCACCGACCACCGAACTGGATCCCGAGACCGGTGAGGGCATTCCCAACTTCGCCTATGGCTACGTTGCGCAGCATGTGGAGCTGACGGTCGACATTGACACCGGTCACATCCGCATCGACCGGGTGATCAGCGCGAACGACGTCGGACGGGCCATCAATCCTCGCTTCGTGGTGGGCCAGATCGAGGGTGCGGTGGCACAGGCGCACGGCCATGTGCTCAGCGAACATCTGCGCAGCCGGGACGGCCGGCTGCTGAATCCCCGGTTCAGCACCTACCTGATTCCCGGCATCGGCGACATTCCCGTCACCACCGAGAGCGTGGTGCTGGAATTGGCTGATCCGCTGGGTCCCTTCGGCGCCCGCGGCATGGCCGAGATGGGCGTGATCCCCTACGCACCGGCGGTTGTCGCGGCACTGGCGGATGCAACGGGCGTGTGGATGGACGACTTCCCGCTCACTCCAGAGCGAGTCTGGGCGGCGCTGCGAGACGCCGGCGCCAACGGCTGACGCCTGGGTTCGGGCCGCCCGGCCATCGGCTCCAGAACTCACCGGGCCGCCCTGCGGAGCAGCCCTACACTCCCGAAGGTGGCGACGCGATCACGGCCGGACGCAACCGAGCGCGTGATGGAACTCATGATGTACCTGCTGGCTCGCGACGTGCCCAAGACCCGCGAGCAGATCTGGCGGGACACTGGGCTCTATGCACCCGAGGGAAACACCGACCGGCTCCTGCACCAAAGTGCCCGCGCCTCATTCGAGCGAGACAAGGCGCTGATCCGCAACCTCGGTGTGCGCATCACCGAGACGATCGAACACGACGGCGCCATGTCGTACACAATCCGGCGCCGGGACTACTTCCTGCCTGACCTGCAATTGACTCCCGACGAACAGCTCGCGCTGCGCTTTGCGGCAGCCCGGGTGGACATCGGCGAAACATGGGACCTCGAGGCCGTTGCCAAGCTCACAAGTGCCGAGGCGGCAGAGTCAGTCCGCGGCTTGGAGCCACCCACCGCAGAGGTGGCGCTGGAGACTGCCGCTGCCGCCCAGCAGTCAGCCAGCGCGCTGCTGCCCGCGTTGGCGGCTGCTGCCGCGGAACGCGCTGCGGTCCGGTTCACCTACGGCGGCCGTGAGCGACACGTGCAACCGCTCGGTCTGCTGTGCCGGGCCGGTTACTGGTACTTCGCCGCCATCGAAGACGGCACGGCCAAGACGTTCCGCGTGGACCGCATGGAGGGCGACGCGGACGTGGGCGAGCGGGGTGCGTTTTCCAGAGCCGATGTCGACTTGGCGGGGCTGCTGCCGTCCGAGCCGATGGAGATCGACTTCGGCGACGATCTTGTGGCCCGGGTTCGGATCGATGCCACCATGGCGCACCAGCCCACCGCTGAGCGGGGCCAGGTCGTCGTGCGGCACGACGACGGTTCGGTGACGGTGGAGGCGCGAGTCCGCAACCGGACGGCGCTCCGTACGTGGCTGCTGGACATGGGTCGACATGCCGTCGTGGAATCGCCCCCCGAGCTGGTGGACGAGATCACGTCGTGGCTGCGAGCGCTGGTTTCCGGCGCAGAAACAGACCCGTGATGAGGGGCCCGAGCGCTTCGGCGAAGATCGAGCGGCTGCTGGCCATCGTTCCGTGGGTGGTCGAGCGCGGCGGCGCCACGGTGGGCGACATCGCTCAGCGCTTCGATATGGGGCCGAGCGCGGTGTATGACCTGCTGCTGGCGGCCATGTGTTACGAGGTGGCGGGCGCTGGCGTCTACCAGAACCTCGGCGTGGTCGTCTTCGGCGACGACGCTGACAATGGCGACGCAGGCGAGGCCTGGGTGCACGTCGAGCCTGGAGCCATGCTGGACCGGCCGCTCAACCTGTCAGTGCCGCAGGCGTTCGGCATCTTGGTGGCCGGCCAGTCGGCACTGGCGCTGCGCGGTGCTGACCGCTCGGGAGCCCTCGCGACGGCGCTCGACAAGCTGCGCGCTTCCTACGGCGAGCGAGTGCGGGTGTCGGTGGACCTGCCCGTGCCACGCCACCTGCCGATCCTGCGGGAAGCGCTGCGCACTGGGACCACGGTCAGCATCGAGTACTACACGCCCAACACCGACGCCCTCACCGAGCGCCAGGTCGACCCACTGGCGGTCTCGCTGCATGACGGCCACTGGTACCTGCGGGGCTGGTGCCATTTGCGCACCGACCTGCGCTCCTTCCGTATCGACCGGATCGACGGGTGTGCCGACACGGGCGTGCGGCACGGCCGCACCCCCGAGACGGGGGAGGTCGCGGACATCGCACCCGCCGAGTCCGACGAGACCACCGACGTCGTGATGTCGATTCCCCGCATCGACCTGTGGCGTGTGGAGGCCTACCCGTCTCGTGAGGTGACCGACGACGGGGATCGGTGCGTTGTCACCTACGCGATCCGCAGCCCGTGGGTGCTCAGCCAGATGCTCTTGCGCCTCGGGTCCGAGACGCACGTCGTCAACGCAGCAGAGCTGCCGCCCGAGCTGGCTCAAGCGGGACGCACAGCTGCTGCCGCGATCCTGGAGCTCTACGAGACCTAGCGGCCCGGCGTGCCTCAGTCGACGAGATCCACCGCCAGCCCGTAGTGATCCGACGGCACCACGCCGTCGATCGGCTCGGTGCCGATGAGCTGGATGGCCGAAATGTTGCCCACCGGGACCGGTCGGGGCGTGGAGACGAACACATAGTCGATGCGGCGGTTCGGCCACATGGCTTGGGACAGGTAGGGATTCTGGCCGCTCCAGGTGTGGCCTGGACCGTCGCCCGCCTGTGACCACGCGTCGCTGAAGACCAGCCCAGGCACTGGCGGGGGACGCTCGCCGGTGAGCATGCGGATCTCCTCGGACGTCGGCACCGCGTTGAAGTCGCCCGCCATGATGACGGGGAAGCCCTCGGGATCATGATGCGGCGCAGCCAGCTCACACAGTGTGGCCACCTGCCCCTGCCGGATCTCGCTGAGGTGGAAGCGATGCTCGAGGTGCGTGCAGATGACGGTCATCTCGCCGTCGCCGCGGGCGATGCGCGCCACGACGGCACTGCGGTGGCCCGATTGGTTGTCGACGGCCAGCGTGTGCACCTCTGAGGCCAGCGTGTGCACCTCTGAGCTGAGGATCTCCGACCGGCTCAAGATGGCGTTGCCGAACGATTCGCCCCTGCGACCGAACCTCGGGTGATGTGCGACGTGCATGCCAAGGCGTTCGGCCAGCACCGCCGATTGGTCCATGCCGTCTTGTGTGGCCCAGATCTCCTGGCAGCACACGATGTCGGGTTCGAGCGCTTCGAGTGCGGCAGCAACGGCGGAGTGTCGAGCCTTCCAGTCATCCCCGAAGCGCCACCACAGGTTCCACGTCGCCACTCGCACGGGCGCAACGGTAATTCGACGATTCCCCTATCGTCGGCGGCCATGTCGACCGATGAGAACGCTGACTCCCAGACCGACCAGATCTATCTGCGCGACGCCTTCCAGACGAGCGCCGAAGCAACCGTCGTCGCAGTGCGCGACGACGCGGTCGCACTTGACCGGACTGTCTTCTATGCGACCGGAGGCGGCCAGCCCCATGACACGGGCACGCTCGCCGACCCGAGCGGCAACGAGTGGCAGGTGCTGAACGTGCGCAAGGACGGTGGTGTCATTTGGCACTGGTTGGATCGGGAGCCGCCGTCGGTGGGAACGGCGGTCGAAGGCTCGATCGACTGGGACCGGCGGCTGCAGCTCATGCGCACCCACACGGCGCTGCACATCCTGTGCGGCGTCATCTGGAACGAGTGGGGCGTGCTGGTGACAGGCGGGAACATGGAGCCGCTGGCCGCGCGCATGGACTTCGAGTTCGGCCCGCTGCCGGAGGGATTCGCCTCCCGTGTCACCGAGTTGGTCAACGCGGAGATCGCTGCGGATCGCCCGATCGAGGTCAGCTTCCTGGACCGTGGTGCGGCGCTCGCCGATCCCGAGCTGATTCGCACGAAGGTGAACCTGATCCCTCCCTCGGTCACCAATATCCGGGTGGTGGACATCGTGGGGCTGGATCGCCAGGCTGACGGCGGCACGCATGTGTCGTCTACCGGGCCGGTCGGTCGCTTCGAGATCATCAAGACGGAGTCGAAGGGCAAGGGCAACAAGCGCGTGCGGATGGTGCTGCACGACGCCTGATCCGCGGGACCGCGACATCGGCTGTTGGTGGGCGCGCGTCCGTTCGTAATCGCTCGAGTTGAGCGCTACTCTGTGGAAAATGACTCCCCGGGAGCCATTGGGCGGAACGCGCCTCGTCACGCCGTCCGCCCGCCGGACGGCAACATCACGATTTGGCGCATCCCGGCGCGAGGGGCACGACGCCTCAGCGTTCTATGCCCGCTTCACCCCACCGGTGCTGTCCGACGACGACGCGGTTGCCCGCGGCCGCGAGTTCGATCCCGACTTGAAGAAGCACCTGGGCGACGGCTGCATCTGCGGCGACGCCCGGGAGATGGCTGCACTTCCCGACGCCTGCGTGGCGCTGGTGGTCACCTCACCGCCCTACTACGTGGGCAAGTCCTACGAGGACGCCGTCGCTGCGGGTTCCGACGATCGCATCCCGACTAGCTACTTCGACTACCTCGACATGCTCCGCGACGTGTTCGCCGAGTGCGTGCGGGTTCTCGAACCGGGTGGCCGCATTGCGGTCAATGTGGCGAATTTAGGCCGCAAGCCGTACCGCAGCCTGTCGGGTGACGTGGCGCGGATCTTCGAAGAACTCGGCTTGCTGCTGCGGGGCGAGATCGTGTGGCAGAAGAGCAAGGGATCAAGCGGATCGTGCGCGTGGGGATCATTCCGAAGCCCGTCCAACCCGACGCTGCGCGACACCACCGAGCGGATCGTCGTCGCCAGCAAGGGACGCTTCGATCGAGCCCGGTCGGCCGCCCAGCGACAGGACGAGGAGCTGCCGTTTCGCAGCAGCCTGTCCACCGACGAGTTCATGGAAGCAACGCTCGACGTGTGGGACATGGGGCCCGAGAGCGCCCAGCGGGTGCGGCACCCGGCCCCGTTCCCCCTCGAGCTGCCACGCCGCCTGATCGATCTGTACACCTACGAGGACGATCTCGTGCTGGATCCGTTCATGGGCTCTGGCACCACGCTGGTGGCCAGCGTGCTGTGCGGTCGGCTGCCGGTGGGCTACGACCTGGATCCCGACTACGTGGAGCTAGCCCGGTCGCGGGTGGCGCGTGCGAAGGTGTCGTGGCGTCAGCGTCAGCGCCCTGTCTCGCAGGCGCCGTTGTTCGGCACTGCCCAAGGTGGGTCTCCGATCAACGATGCGATGTCGGCAGACGCGTTCGTGCAGCAGGCCGTCGAGTCGGGCCGCAAGGCCCACGACATCGCCGCCGAGCTGCTGGGGCAGTGCGGCTTCGAGGTTCTGCGCAGTCCCGCCAGGTTGCGAGGCTCGGGCGTGCAGTTCAGCTTCTTGCTGGGTGACCGGACAGGCGAGGAGTGGTGGGCCGACGTGGCGGGGGCGTTCACCACGGTGCGGCCGGGCCTGCTGCGCGCCGACACGCTGTGGAAGGCGTTGGGGCGAGCTTCGGTGCTGGCCGCAGCGGAGCCTGAGGCCCGGTTGTTGTTGCTGACGCCGCATCTGCCCCGCTCAGGCGGCGAAGGCGATCGTGCGCTGCGCACGCTGGGGCCGTCCGCAGTGTTTGACGTCATCGAGTTGTTCGATCATGCGGCCGCAGCCCGGCTCGTGGGCTATGCCGGCGGCGCGGCGGCACCGCTGGCCGGCTACTGGGGCGATACCGAGATTGACGCCGCGCTCTAGCAGTGTTGCGACACTGCGCGCTACAGGTTCTTGATGCGCTTGAAGAGTTCGGCGTAAGCGAGTCCGGCAGGCTGGCCGCTGGCCACCGCCACGGCATCCACCCAGTCGGCGAAGCGCTGCACCTGGGCGGCGTCGTCGGGGTCGGTGATGTCGTGTGTGGTCACGAATTGGCTGCGATGGCACAGCAGAGCGGTGGTCTTGGCGGCCGTCCAGCCCTCGGCGTTCTCGGCGTGGTCGGGTTCGTCGGCTTCGAACAGCAGCAGTTCGTCGGGCCGGTGCGGCGGGAGGTCCTGCTCGGGGAAGAAGAACGGGTCGCGTGCGGCAACTACGCCTTCGACGGCCAGAAGCCCGGCATGCCGATGATCCGGATGCAGCCGGTAGCGCTTCCACGGATCATGCCCCAGCACAACAGCCGGCCGCAGCTCGCGGATGACTTGGGCGACCTGGGCCCGGGAGGAGAGATCGCTGTCCAGCTCGCCATCGATGTGGCCGCCGAAGCGCACCTCACCCGTTGCGCCCAGAGCCGCAGCGGCGGCGCGCTGCTCGCCTTGGCGGGTCTGCACCAGCTCGGCCTGGTCGCAATTGGTGTCCCAGGTGCCCTTGGAGCCATCGGTGCAGATGAAGTGATGCACGATGGTGCCGGCGGCAGCCCACTTGGCCAGCGTTGCGCCGCAGTCGAACTCGGCGTCGTCGGGGTGCGCTGCGATGACGAGCGCCGAGTCAGGCACCAGCAGGTCCACCGTGAACTCGGGCTCGGCGAACTCAGCTCTAGGGGGCATCGGCAGTTGTTGGCACCGAGAGGCCGGCGGCGTCGAAGTCGTCGGGCGTGTCGATGTCGAATTCGAGCGCCGCAACGCGGCGCACGCGCAGGTCGAGGCCGCGGTCCAGAGCCTCGTTGCAGTGGGCGGCGAACGAGCCCGGTCCGTAGTGGAATTCGAAGCCGGTCCCCAGCGGGAGCGCCATCACGTTGGTGCCGTCGAGATGCCGGTCCGGGACGATCGTGACCGTGCCGGCTTCTGCCAGCCCGGCGAGTGTCTCGGCATGGGGCAGGTCCGCGTGCGCGATCAGTACGTGGCCAGGGCTGTCGTGGTTGCGGACAGCGGCAGTTTCAAGTTCTGTGACGGCAGCGGTGAGGGCAGGGTTCAGGCCCTTGGCTTCGATCCACAACACGTCTGCGCCGACGGTGCGGGCCCAACCGGCCACCTCGTCGTTGTCGCAGACGACCTGCACGGGCAGTGATCCGGCCGCCTTGACGACCTGTGCGGCCATGTTGCGTGCCAGCTCGTCGCGCTCGGTCTCATTGAGACGCTCAGCGAGGCGGCCCTTCGCAAGCCGGAAGCCCTTGACGGGGATGAGCACGGTCGGCGTGACGCTCGTTGCAGTCACCCGCGGCGAGTGTATGGCTGCTCAGAGGTTCGAGCGCAGCCGCAGCCCCCGGACACGACCGAAGTCCGATTGGTTGCGTGACACCAATCCCAGACCATGCTCGAGGGCTGTCGCTGCGATAAGCGCATCGGGCAGCCGCACATCGGACTCTCGTCGGATGCGACCCGCGCGCTCGGCAATGGTCCTGTCCACGGGCAGCTCACGCAGCGGCCCCAGAAGATCCGACACGATTGCCGTTGCGGCCGTGCCTGCGAACAGCTCTGCGCGTGTGATGACCGAGTAGTGGAGCCGGTGGCGACCGAGTGCCAGCGACCGGTGGCCCCGCAGATGGTCGATGAAAATGTCGGTGTCGATGAGCAGGTCAGCCACGCTGCCATTCATCTCGCGTGGGGGCGTCGATGTCGTTCACGGCACCGAAGGTACGCGCCAGGCTCTCAGCAGCATCAGGAAGATATGACGACAGGTAAGCGTCGAGTGCTCGCCGAACGATCTCTGCCAAGGTAACGCCTTCGACGCTTGCGAGTTCGTCGATGCGTTCACGCTGTTGCTCGGTGAGGTATACCTGCGTGCGAGTTGCCGACATACAGCACAACATACAGCGTCAATGCCGGGAGGAATACGAGCCAGCGTTTGCTAGGACAGGGCGGTGCGGATCGGCAGGCGTATGAGCGGCGATGGTTTGCGCCCGTTTGCGCATCTGCTCCGGCGCCGCCGGCCGTCTCTTCCGCCGCACGCCCGGCCCGCGAATCCGACCGAGCCGCCGGAGGGATGGGTTCGGCCGTGGTGGGCCGAACGTCAGCTTGATCCGAACTCGCCGGCCCATGCACCCGAACCGAGTCGTTGCCGCTACTGGAACCGCGACGACCATGTCGAGGCCAGCGTGCTCGCCAACACGCTCGGTCGCTCATGGACGACTATCGGGCTTCCCGAGACGCTCGATCGCGCTGCGATCGATCCCCGCGGGTTGGTGGTGTGGACGAATTGGTCACTTGACTGGTGGGTGCGCGCTGGTGAGGAATGGGTATTGCCGTCGCGGGCCCCGGCGGTGCGACAGCGCTTGGTGGACGGGATGCCAGTTGTCGAGACGGTGCTACGCGTCGGCGGCGGCGATGTCGTTCACCGGGTTGCAGCCGCCAGGGGCGCGGCCATCGTGCCCAGTCATGGAGCGAGCCGCAGTGCTGCTGGCCACAGCGGGCGCGACACAGTGGGCCAGAGTCCCGCAGTGCCCGAAGTGTTTGTCGTCGAGATCACGAACAGCACCTCCGCACCGGTGGCTGTCGCTCTGGCTGCCCGGCCGTACAACTTGGGCGCGTTCGAACATGTCGATGCCGAGATCTGGGAGTGGTCAAACGCCTGGGCGATCGATGAGATCGCCGTCGACGGGCGCGTCATGAGCCTCAATGACACCGGTCGATCAGGGTTCGGACTCACGTCGGTGATCTTTGATCGAGAACCGGGTGATGTCGTGGTCGGCAGCCACGGGACGGACTGTGCAGCCGCGCTGAACGAGTCTCGTGACCGTTCCGCCGCGACAGAACAAGCAAGTTCGATGCCCGTCAGCATCCGCGGCGGCGCGACCCCCGCCGATCCGCCATCGACGTCAGGGCACGAGCGGGAGCCGATCTCGGTGGAGTGTCCGCAGCGGTTGGCCAACGCGGCGGCAATCTTCCCGCTGGTCGCCGGAGCGACGCTGCGAGCGGCAGTTCCCGGCAAAGGCCTGGCTCTCAAGTGGGACGGTGCTGACAGCCCGCAGCTCGGAGCGGACGTGCTCGACGCGGTTCCGTCGCTGGACCGGGTGGCCAACGGTTGGCGGCGGCGCGTTGATGCAAGCTGCCGGCTGGAGTTGCCCAGCGGTCGGCTGGCCGATGCGGTGCTGGCCGCCCGGGCTGCTCAGCTGCTCTCGACCGCCCCATGTGATGACGGCCGCGGCCTTGTCGGGCCGATGCTGTGGCCTTCGATATACACCGACGCGCAGTTCGCCGGCGATGACCTGATGCAGTTGCTGGCACTCGTCGAGTCGGGTACGCCCGAATCTGTGCGGGATCTGCTGATCCGCCAAGCCCAGACGCAGTTCGCATCGGGGCAAACGGCGAGCATGGGATCGTCGGTGACAGGATCGACGCTGGTACTCGCCGAATACTTGCTGTCGCTGCATCCGGACTCAGCATTCGCCGAAGGCATCTCCGAGTTCGCCACGTCGGCGGCGAGGTGGCTGCTGTCAACCGATGCCGAACGTCGGGAGCAGCCTTGGACGATTCGTGAGGGCTTGCGAGCCGGCTTTCGCCTGCTGATGCGTCTGGGTGCCGAGCGAGCGGCTGACGCGCTGGCGCGTTCGGCGAGCGCATTGCGTGACACCCTGCGTGTCGATGCGGGCGGTCGGCCGGAGGCGTCGGCCTTCTACTTGGACCGTCGGGGGGGCGTGCCGTGGACGGCGCCACGTCGCGGGGCTTCAGAAGCCTCTGTGAGCCAGCGATGGGAGTGGGTATCGCACGACACTGGATTGTGGATCCACGCAGCCGTGCCGTGGGCGCCGCCGTTGCCATTCGTGACGGCCGAGCCTTCAGGGGCCACGCCGTTGGATCTTGTCCTGGACACCGCGGCATCGTGCGGTTACGACATCGTCGCCACGGCGTTGCTGGCCTTTGCGGAAGCCCGACCGGCGCCGGCCCGCGCCTTCCGAAGGCTGGAAGCGCTGGTGTCGGTGGCGTCGCCCACACTGAATTGGCCGACGTTCATGCATCCGCGCCTGCGCACCGGCACCAATGGGACTGGACACGACTTGCAGGCCGGCGGACTGTTCGTGCGCACCCTGTTGCGGCTGCTCGTCGATGTCCCCGACGACGGCAGGCCGAATTCCCGGGGGCGGCCGCAGTTGCGAATTGCTGCGCACTGGCCTGCGGCTTGGCTCGGACAGCCGGTGGAAGTGCACGACGTGCCGACCCGGATCGGCACGGTGTCGTGGGCGGTGCGCTGGCATGGCGAGCGGCCTGCGCTGCTGTGGGACGTGGTGTCCCACGACTCGGGCGGCGAGGCGCCGAGCGTCACTGCCCCAGGCCTGGACCCGGCGTTCACCTCGACGCAGTGGCGGGGCGAGACCCTGCTCGCTCCGATGCCGGCGCCCTAGACGGTGCCGGTGGGTTCTGATCGGAACAGGGTCGGCAACTAGGTTCGATTCCATGACGGCACGGCCGAGCCTCACGTTCGAGCGGCGGTGCTGGGAGGCGGGCGAGGCCACGGTCGTCGGCGTGGACGAGGTGGGTCGCGGAGCCTGGGCCGGTCCGCTGACGGTCGGTGCGCTGGTGGTGTCGCCGCATGGGCGTGTGAACGGCATCCGCGACTCGAAGGAACTCCGTCCCAACGTGCGCGAACAGCTCTTTGAGCGCATCGACGGCTGGGCTCGTGCGTGGTCGGTGGGACACGCCACCGCAGCCGAGTGCGACGAGCTGGGCATGACCGACGCGCTGCGGCTGGCGACACGTCGGGCTCTCGATGTGCTCGGGGCCGAGCCGGATCGTGTCCTGCTCGACGGCAGCTTCAACTTCGTGGACTGGCGTCCGAGCACCGCGCTGGTGGAGGGCGACCGGCGCTGCCTGTCGATCGCGGCGGCGTCAGTGATGGCCAAGGTGGTGAGGGACCGGATCATGTCGGGGCTCGCAGCCGAGTTCCCTCCATACAGGTTCGAGTCGAACAAGGGGTATCCGGCGCCGGTCCACCGTGCGGCACTGGCGACGCATGGCCCGTGCGCCATTCACCGGCTCAGCTGGTCGTTCGCCGATGCGCTGCCCAACGCCGAGCCGGTGCCGAGCGCCACTCACAGCGATACCGAAACGGCGCTGGCGGCGTACTCCAAGGTCTTCGCGGGACCTGACACGACGCTGTTCTGAGCCGCAAGCGCACCCTACGAGCGTGGGTTGACCTGCTGACTCGAACCTGCCGTTCAGCCTGTGTCGAGGCCATGTTCACTGACTCGAATGCAAGATTGTCACAATACTGAGATGAAAAATCGCAGAACATCTGCGATAATTCCTCTGTGAGTTCTGAGGAGACAATAGCTGGCGATTCAGCCCTGCTGTCATTCCGAGCCGAGAATGTTCGGTCGTTCCGCGATGAGCTTCGGCTCTCGCTAGAGGCGACAGCGATGGCCGAGAGGGAATTCGTTCGGCAAATCCCCTGGCGCGACACGGGTGCAACCGTACGTGTCCTGCCGACGGCAGGCGTATTCGGTGCAAATGCTTCCGGCAAGAGCAATGTGCTCGAGGCAATGGACGACATGCGGCACCACATCCTGCACTCGTTCCGCTCTGGCGAACCTGGCGGGAACATGCCGCGTTGGCCGTTCCGCCTGGAAGAGCAATCAGATGTAGAGCCGTCGGCATATGAGGTCGAGTTTGTGCTTGACGGTGTGATGCACGAGTACGGCTTCATCCACAACGATGAGCGCGTCATCGAAGAGTGGGCTTACCATCGTCCGAAGGGTCGCGCAGCGATGCTGTTTCACCGAGAAGGCGACGATGTCAAGTTCGGTTCCGTCGACAAGGCGCGAAGCCGAGCGGCTCAAGATCTACTGAGGCCGAATGCGCTGCTTCTGTCTACGGCGGCTGCTGGCGGACACCCACAACTCACGCCCGTGCGGATGTGGTTCGCACGCAACATGCACTTCGCGCACGCTAGGTCACGTGCGATGCGCCAAGCGTTCACGGCGCAGATGCTCGACGATGACAGGTACCGAAGTGCAGTGTTGGAGTTGTTGTGGGCTGCCGATCTTGGCGTTGTCGACGCCAAGAAGCAAATGCCGGATCCATCTCTGCGGGATCGATTGCAGCGCGCAGTGCGGATCATCGTCGGAGCCGAGGACGAGCCATCTGACGGGGCAGGTCTGGATCTCGACGAACTTGCAACGGTCAGTCTGCTGCATCGTGGTCAAGACGGAAATGTCGAGTTTCAGCCCAACGAAGAGTCGCTCGGCACGCTGGTCTGGTTCGGCATCATCGGACCGGTGCTCCAATCCTTGGAATCGGGTTCCGTGCTGCTGGTAGACGAATTGGACGCCAGCTTGCACCCCGATCTGGTGGAACGCCTTGTCCGCCTGTATCAAGATCCCCAAACCAATCCAGCCCTAGGGCAACTGGTGTTCAACTGCCATGACCCGGCGCTGATGGGCGATGGCACTGAAGATCGTTTGCTGGGCCGCGATCAGATCTGGTTCACCGAGAAGCTGAACGACGGCAGCACCCGGCTGTATCCGTTGACAGACCTCGGGCCGCGCAAGAACGAAGCCGTGACAAAGCGCTACCTCGAGGGCCGATACGGTGCCCGCCCCATCCTCATGGAGGGTGGTTTCTTGGGAGCAGCCGAGTCCGTGACTGCGACTGCCCCTTGAGTCGTCAGCGACCGAAGCGAAGCCGGCGCCGCGTGGAATTGGGACGGGGCGAAGCGAGCCCGAGACAGATACTCGTCTTCACCGAGGGCGAGGCGACCGAGAAGGACTACGTCGAGCATTGGCACGGCAAGAATCGGAAGCACGTTCGGGTGACCGTCGACAAGTTCCATGGCTCACCGAGGCGTCTTGTCGAAGAGGCCATCAAGCGGCGAGCTCAAGACCAATACGAAGAGCGACGAGGTCGCGGGCGCGCCCGCGACGAATACTGGTGTGTGTTCGATCGAGACTCCCATGACGACTTTGACCAAGCGATCGCCACGGCCGCAAGCAATGACATCAGGGTGGCCTACTCGAATCCGTGCATCGAACTGTGGTTCATCCTGCACTTCCGCGATCAGACAGCGTGGATCCACCGGCACGACTCGCAGAAGGAGTCCAAGCGTCTGCTCAAGTGTGAGAAACGCTTGACACGGCAGGCCTTGGAATCGCTTGACGGATCCTTCGACGACGCTAAGCATCGTGCATTGCAGCTCGACGGCCGGCATCAAGGAAACGACTCGCCGCCGCGATCGAATCCGAGCAGCAGTGTCTGGGAGCTGGTCGAGCGCATCTCAATTCGCTGAGCGGCTGTTAGAAGAAGGCAGCCTCAGAAAGGGACCAGCGTGAGCGGCGACCCCAACGCAGATCAGCGTGAGTTCTGGCGCAACGCCGAGGTGTGGTCCGACCAGCAGGAGCGACTCGACATGCAGCTGAGCCACATCGGCTTGGCTGCGATGGGAGTCGCCGACGACCTGCGGGCAGGGGCGCATGTGCTCGATGTGGGCTGCGGCTGCGGCCAGACATCGCTGCAGTGGAGCGAGCGTGTGACTGGATCGGTGCTGGGCGTTGACATCAGCGAGCTGCTCATCGAGGTCGCCCGGCGCAGAGGTGCGGAGCATGCCACTGCGCAACCAGAGGCCGCGCCAATCAGCTTCGCCGTGTCGGACGCGCAGACGGCTGACATTGCCAAGCTGGCGGACCGCACCGCCGCTGACAACGGCAGCTTCGACGGCTTCGACCTGGTGTATTCCCGATTCGGCGTCATGTTCTTCGCCGATCCGGTGGCCGCGTTCGCCAACATGCGGGCAGCGACGCGCCCCGGCGGTCAGCTCTCTTTCGTCTGCTGGCAGCGGGCGCGGAACAACCCGTGGCTGATCTCGATCAACAAGGCAGTGCTCGAGATCGTGGAGTTGCCGCCGAGTGACGGCCCGGCCGTCGATCCGTTCGCCTTCGCCGACCCCGACCATGTGCGGGGCATCCTCGACGCTGCGGGCTGGTCGGAAATTGCCCTCGAGCCGCACGACACCGAGCTCGTCTTCAGCGGGGGAGGCACGCTCTCCGAGACGGTCGACTTCGCCATGGATCTCGGCATTGCTCGCCGGACCCTGAAAGGCCATCCGCCAGAGGTCCACGACCAGGTCCGCGAAGCCGTGACTGCTGTTCTGGCGCCTCGACAAACCCCCGCAGGCGTGGTCTTCCCCGCAGCTACCTGGATCGCCACCGCCCGCAACTGATTCTCGGGCGAACTGTCCCGCCAGAGGGCTGTGGCAGCGCACAAGGCCGAGGTGGCGTCTCGACACCTAGATTTTGTAAGGTAAGATTACTAACAATATGGACGACCGAGCGCATTCGGGGGGTCTGCGGCTGCTGAGCGGGCAGAGAATCGCTGACGCGATGTTCGCAGCACACCCGCGGCAGATGTCTCGCGCCGGCATTGCCCGGACCACCGGACTGTCGAAGCCGACGGTGTCGGCCCTCATGGCTGACATGACGTCGGCGGGATTGGTACGTGTCGCCTCGGAGGGCCAGAGAACCGGATCCATCGGGAGGCCGGCGGCGCTCTACGAACTCGTCCCGACTGCACGACAGGTGCTAGCGGCGGACATCGGCGCCACCAAGATGCTGGTCGGCGTCGGAGACCTCTTCGGGAATCTCATCGTCGAGCGAGAGATGGAGACAGGACCGGATGCCCCGACGGCGTTCGAGCGACTCGGGCGGTCCATCTCGGCGATGCTGGACGCCATCGATGAGCCGTGCAGCGCCGCGTGCATCGGTGTGCCGGGCATCTACCGAACCAGCAGCGACCGCGTTGAGCAGGCACTGAACCTGCCCGGATTCGATGGGTTGGCGCCGCGTGCATGGCTCGCCGAGCAACTCGGAGTTCCCGCCGATCGAGTCCATGTCGACAATGACGTAAACCTCGCGGCGCTCGGGGAGCTCGCCCATCTGGACGATGATCAGCCGGGCGGCGACTTCGCTGCGATCTCGATCGGCACCGGCATCGGCGGTGCGATCGTGGTCGACGGGGAGCTGTATCGAGGCGGTACCGAGTCCGCAGGCGAGCTGGGCTCTGTGCTGCTGGCGCACCCAGAACCTGGTGAACCTCCGATCACGCTCGAAGATGTGGCCTCAGCGCCGTCCATTCGCAAGCTCTTCGGCCGAGCAATCGAGGAAGGCTACGACAGCGGGCTGGCTCCCAGCTCTGATGTTCCTGACATCCTTGCCGCGGCTGAGGCGAATGACGCCGCCGCACGCCACGTCCTGCACAAAGTTGCGGAGTCGATGGCGCTTGCCGTGTCGCACCTCTGCCTGATCGCGGATCCGGCCCGGGTCGTGTTCGGCGGCGGAGTCGGCGTCAATCCTGTCTTCGTCGATGCCGTGCGGGAACGGCTCGAAGGCCTCGTGGGGGCACCCCCCGAGCTGGCTGCGTCAAGTTTGGGACGTCGGGCCGCTCTCGCAGGAGCCGTGTCGATGAGTCTGCGGATCGTGCACGAGACCCTCGTGCCAGAAGTCTTGGGAGACCAGCGTAGATGAGCAGCGCAGCCGCGCTCGTCGCGGACGCGGTGGACGCTGACGCGGTCGTAGAGCTGCTGCGGCAAGCCGTCTGCATCCCGAGTGTCACGCCCAATGAGTCCGACGTCGCCCGCTGGGCGCTGGGCTGTCTCAACGAATCGGGAGCATTCCACGCAGCAGAGTTGATCGAATGCGAGCCGGGCCGGCCGAATGTGTACGGCAGCGCCGGGGGAGACAGCGGCCGATCACTGCTGCTCGCTGGTCATCTTGACACGGTCGCCGTTGAGGACTGGGAGCGGCACTGGGCTGGGACCGAACGCGCAAACCCATTCCAGCCGTGCGTCATCGACGGCGAAATCTGGGGACGAGGTGCCGCCGACCAGAAGGCGGGCATCTGCATCATCCTCGAGGCGCTCCGGGCATTCAGCAGGGTCGGGCTGCGTCCGGCCGGCGCAGTCTCGGTGTGGTTCGTCTGCGACGAGGAATCCGGACAGCCGGGATCCGGCGTGTCGCTCGGAATGCGCACGGCGGCGAGCGACAGTTCACGAGGCGTCGCCGACTTCGCCATCTATACCGAGCCGACGACATCGGCCATCTACACCGCGCAGATGGGATTCCTCATCGCCGACATCGTCTGCATTGGCAAGTCTGCGTACTTCGGACGACCCGAACTCGGTGTGGATGCGCTCAAGGCCGGCCACAGCTTGCTCAGCCGCTTGTGGGAGCTTTCCGACGAGCTGCGAGCAACGGTGCCGGCCCATGAGTTGCTCGGCGAAGCCTTCCTGCTGGTTACGTCGGTTTCTTCGGGTGGCAACATCGCCGTGCCGGGGCGTTTCGAGGCGTCGCTGATTCGAAAGATCAATCCGGGCGAGAGTCTCGACGCGGCCGCTGAGCAGATTCGCAGCGTTGTGACGGACGTAGCGGCAGAGCATTCCGTGGAATGCAGCGTGGACTTCAGCGCTCCCCGGGATCACGTCGTCGGCGGCACACCCGACGAAGTCTCCGCCGACCATCCGGGAGTGGCCGCTCTCGCCGCATCGATCACCTCGGTAACCGGCGAGCAGGCCCGTATCGAGGGCGCTCCCTACTGGTCGGAAAAGCCATTCCTGCGGGACCTGGGCATTCCTGGCGTCTATTTCGCTCCCGGAGACATCTCGCACTGCCACACACCGTTCGAGCGGGTCGCCATCGACGAGTTGGTGACCGCAACCCGCACGCTCGCGCACTTCATTGCCGAGTGGTGCGGTGTCGAGGACTCATAAGCCAGACCCGGAGGAGGGACCCATGAGAACCAAATCAGAAAGACACACGACCAAGTCCCGAGTGCGAGCGCCGAGGCGGCTCTTGCTCTTGTGCTTGCTGGCCGTGTTCGCCTTGCTCGCTGCTTCGTGCACCGGCGACACCGACGGCGATGCAGACAGCGGCGCCGCGCCGGCGACCACCGCCCCTGCCGCCGCCGACGACATGGCCGATGACGACATGGCCGATGACGACATGGCCGATGACGACATGGCCGATGACGACATGGCCGATGACGACATGGCTGATGACGCGGCCACCGCACCGGTCACCCAAGGCCCTGGTGGCGAGGAAGCGGTCGCGTCGAGCGAGATCACGCTCAGCGATGACGAGATTGCGCAGGTGCAGGCAGGTGGCTACACGGCCGCTCTGCTCTGGCACACAGCGGGCGCGTTCACCGATGCAGTGAGCCAAGGCGCTCGTGATGCCTTCGCAGAACTGGGGATCGAGGTGATCGCCGAGACCAATGCCTCGTTCGACGCGGCTCAGCAGGCGAACGATGTCGAGACGGTCATGGCGCAGAATCCCGACATCATCATCAGCTTGGCCATCGGACCCGACGCCGGTGCGGAAGCATTCCGTCCTGCAACCGAAGCCGGTGTGCAGTTGGTGTTCCTCTCGAACGTCCCGCAGGGGTACGTCCACGGCGAGGACTACGTCGGCATCGTGACCGATGACCTCGCGGCGATGGGCATCACCGCAGCCAACCTGCTCGGCGAGGCCCTCGGTGGCGAAGGCGAAGTGGGATTCATCTTCCACGACGCTGCCTACTACGTCACCAACCAGCGTGATCAGGCATTCAAGTCATGGATCGAGATCAACTATCCAGGCATCGAGATCGTCGCCGAGCAGGGACTCGCTGATCCGGCCGCTGCGGAGGAGATCGCAGCGGCGCTGCTCACGCGCCACCCTGATCTCGACGGCATCTATGCGCCCTGGTCCGCCGGCCCTGCCGACGGAGTGCTGGCGGCACTTCGCGCTGCGGGAGCATCTGATGTTGCCGTAGTGACGATGGATCTGGACACCAACGTGTCGCTCGATCTCGTCGAGGGTGGCAACATCGTCGGCATCGCTGCCGATGAGGCCTACAACCTCGGCCGCACGATGGCATTCGAGGGCGCCTACGGCCTGTTGGGCAAGGCAGCTCCCGCATTTGTCGTGGTGCCCGCCATCGGGGTGACGGCCGACAACATCGTCGACGCCTATCGTCAGTCCTTGGCCGCGGAACCCCCGCCAGAGGTTCTGGAGGCTCTCGGCAACTGATGCAGACTCGTCCTTTCGGGGGCGAGCTGAGGAACCCATCGTGACGCAGGACTTCGGCGCCCCGGGCCAGTCAAACCCTCCCAGGGGTCTTGGGCGGCTCTTGTCCAATCGACAGGACTCAGGATCTCGCGGATACGTCGTTTACGTGGCGCCGGCGCTCATCTTCGGAGTCTTCGCGGTGACCTTGTACGACGATGGGTTCCTCAGCGCGTCCAACTTGCTCAATATCGGCCGGCAGGCAGCACCGATAGCCGTCATGGCAGTAGGGATGGCGTTCGCCCTCGCTGCCGCCGAAATCGATCTGTCCGTCGGCTCGATTGCGGCGCTGTCGTCGTTGGTGGCCGCAGAAGCGGTCGGCGGGTACGGATTCCTTGCCGGAGCGCTGGCGGCAGTCGCCGTTGGTGCGGGAATCGGGTTGGTCAACGGTCTGATCACCGTGAAGGTGCGTATTCCGTCGTTTCTCGTCACCTTGGGAATGCTCGGGATTGTCAGCGGCATAGCGCGCAACATGAACAACCTGCAGTCGCTGCCGATACGAAACGACACGTTCTCTGCGGTCTTTGGAGCGGGCTCGCTGGGCCCCGTGTCCTCACTGCTCATCTGGATCGTGGTCGTTGGCCTCATCGGGCATCTGGCGCTTCATCAGCTTCGCTGGGGCCGCCATGTCCTGTCGGTCGGAGCCGACCGTTCTGCCTCAGAAGCGGTGGGCATCAACGTGGACCGCATCCGCATAGCGGCGCTGGTGACCAGCGCTGCCGCGGCTGCATTCGCCGGCGTGCTGCTGGCTGGCCGCCTGGCCATCGGACGGCACGATCTCGGCGAGAACCTGCTGCTGACGGTGATAGCCGCCGTGGTCATCGGCGGGACCAACCTGTTCGGCGGGCGTGCATCGGTCGTCGGGGCGATCATGGGCTCGGTCATCATGGCCATGCTCAACAACGGCTTGATCCTGATGGGGCTGCGAGTTGCCGATCAGCTGATCGCAAGGGGCGCCATCATCATCCTGGCGGTCGCGCTGAGCATGCGCGAGCAGCGGGAGCGCTGAGGAGATGTTCCTTCGATCCCTGCTCGACCGCAATCCCGGGTTCCTTCAAGCCGCTGTCGAATTGCACCAGGCGGGGAAGATCCCGGCGAACAGCTATGTGCTGGACCTCGACGCCATCGAGGCAAACACAAGTGTGCTGTGCACGCGAGCCCGGACACTCGACCTCACCGTGTACGCGATGACCAAGCAGATCGGCAGGGCCGCCGGCGCGATGGCAGCCATGGCGGCCGGCGGCGTGGACGGATTTGTTGCGGTCGACATGGCGTGTGCCCGTCCCATCACTCGCAATGGCCACCGACTCGGTCACCTTGGACACCTCGTTCAGGTTCCTCGCGCCGAAGCTGGCGAGGCAGCCGCGATGGCACCCGACTACTGGACGGTCTTCTCTGCGAACAAGGCGACGGAGGCCGCGGCAGCAGCACGAGCCAACGGTCGAATTCAGCGCCTCCTGCTGCGGGTCTTCGATCCGGGTGACACGTTCTATGCCGGTCACGAAGGAGGTGTGCCGCTCCGCGACCTCGGTTCGGCGGTCGACGTCATCGCAGCGCTCGATGGGGCCGAGTTCGCCGGACTCACGACCTTTCCGGCCATGCTCTTCGATGAGCGACGGGGCAGCCTCGCTGCCACCCGAAACGTCGAGACGCTGGCACGGGCAGCAGACCTCGTCCGACGGCACTCGGCTTGCCCTGCCCAGCTCGAGATGAACCTGCCGGGGACCACCTCCACCGAAGTCCTCGGGCTGCTCGCCGAGTCCGGGGCCACCCAAGTCGAGCCCGGCCACGGACTCACCGGCACCACGCCGCTGCACGCCGTTCGGGATCTGCCTGAGCAGCCAGGGGTCTTGTACCTCAGCGAGGTGGCCCACATTCACCAAGGTGTGCCGCTCTGTTTCGGGGGCGGTCTCTACGTCGATCCGGTGTTCGGCGAGTATCAGGTCCATGCAGTCGTGGCTCACGACGCTGCAGAGATTTCGACATCACCCGTGCCCGTGGACATGCCCGATCCGGCAGCGATCGACTACTACGCCAGCTTGCACCCCGACTCTGGCCACACCGTGACGGAAGGCGCGACGGTCATCTTCGGCTTCAGGATCCAGGCGTTCGTGACCAGGGCGCTGGTCACTGGGCTGTCGGGAGTGTCGCAAGGCCAGCCTCGGGTGGTCGGAGTGTGGAACGGCTTCGGGGATCGGGTCGAAGTGAGCTCGACATGACTGCCGCCACAGCCTTGGAAGCCACGGGCATCTGCAAGTCGTTTCGTGCTGTGCGGGCGCTCGACGATGTCACGCTGAGCTTGCGCTACGGCGAGGTGACCGCGTTGCTCGGCGACAACGGAGCCGGCAAGTCCACATTGGTGAAGTGCATCGCTGGGGTGTACCGGCCTGACGCCGGAAGTGTCTTCGTCAATGGACACAGGCGCGAGATCGGATCACCGGAAGGGGCCCGATCGCTGGGCATCGAGACGGTGCATCAGACGCTGGCGGTGATCGACCCGCTCGATGTCGTGGAGAACCTGTTCCTCAACCGCGAGCACACGCGTGGGGGACGTTTGGGGTCATGGCTCGGAGTGCTCGACAAGAAGCGCATGCGCGCCGAGGCCGGGGAGATTCTGGGTCGCCTCGACATCCGACTCCCTTCGCTGCGGCGACCGATGAGCGCGCTGTCGGGCGGCCAGCGCCAAGCAGTCGCGATCGGCAGGGCTGCCGCATGGGGACAGCAGATCGTGCTGCTCGACGAGCCCGCCGCTGCGTTGGGTGTCGAGCAGGCTGCACGCGTCCTGGACCTCATTCGGGGATTGCGCAGCGCCGGCGTGGCCGTCCTGCTCATCACCCACAACATGGACAGGGTCATGGCAGTGTGCGACCGGGTGGTGGTGCTGCGTCAGGGGCGCACAGCTGCGGAGGTCGATGTCAGCGCGGTGACCAAGGACGACCTTGTTGCATACATCACCGGTTCCCGCCACGACGGTCCGGGGCCATGACCGACGACCTGGGCGTCCGAGGAGAATCGAGGGTTGGAGATGCGAGCGACTTCGGATCTTCGCGAACCTTCGCCGGCAACAGCTCGCTGCAGATCGGCATCGATGTTGGCGGAACGAGCATCAAGGGAGCTGTCGTGGATGTCGCCGCGGGGGAGCTGTCAGGGCCCGTCCTGACCGAAGCCACGCCTCCCACGGCGACACCGCATGACGTGATGGCGGCAATCGGTCGAATCACGTCGGCGGTCGGATGGTCGGGGCCAGTCGGTGTTGCGCTGCCGGGTGTAGTCGACGGTCTGTCGTTGCGACATGCGCCGAACCTTGGTGGTTCCTGGGAGGACGCCGACGCACTGTCTTGCTTGCGTGCGGCGTCTGGGGCCAACGCGGTGCTGATCAATGACGCCGACGCAGCCGGCCTCGCAGAACTGAGATACGGCGAGGCCACGCTGAGGGCGACCGGGCTCGCCATCGTGCTGACCTTCGGGACCGGCGTCGGCAGCGCGCTGCTGCACAACGGCAGTCTCATCCCGAACTCCGAGTTGGGCGGCCTGATCGTCGGCGGGGCTTGTTTCGAAGAGGTGGCCTCTGGGCGTGCGATATCCACCGACGGGCTCACACCAAGTCAGTGGGCGGAACGGGCACAGCCGTTCTTCGAGATGATCGAAACGATGCTGCACCCGTCTTGCTGGGTCGTCGGAGGTGGGCTCAGCAATGAATTCGACCGGTTCGTCTCGGAGCTTGACCTCTCGAAGCCGATCACGGTCGCACACCGAGGAATGCATGCCGGCATCGTCGGTGCCGCAGTCGCCGCCATGGTCGGCATCGAAGCCGAGGGCGCACTCGGGATCGTCGAGGGGCTCCGCGGCGATGGCAATGGCGATGGCGCCAACATGCCGATCACGCAATGAGGATCATCGTCGCTGAGGATCGAGCGGCGGCGTCAGAATGCGCAGCGGACGTTGTTGAACGTTTTGTGCGCGATCAGCAACGAGCACGCCTTGGGGTTGCGACCGGGCGCACGACCGAGTCGCTGTATGGCGAGCTGGCTCGACGCCATCGACGCGAGGGTCTCAGCTTCGCTGGTGTGGACGTGTACCTGCTTGATGAGTACGTGGGCCTCGATCCTGGCGATCCGCGCCGATTCTGCAGCGTCGTGCAGCGGGAGCTGGCGCAGCAGGTCGACCTACGCCGTGGTGCAGTTCACTGCCTCGATCCTGACGCGCCCGATCTCGCACGCGAGTGCTGTCGCTACGAGCACGTGGTCCGGAGCGCTCCTATCGGCCTGCAGATTCTCGGCATCGGGTCGAACGGGCACCTGGCCTTCAACGAACCCGGTTCTGCTCTTGACAGCATCACTCGCATCGTCACCCTCAGCGAGCAGACCCGTTCGGACAATGCGGCGTTCTTCACCGACAGCGGTTTCGTTCCTGAGCGGGCCATTACGCAGGGGATCTCCACCATCCTTGCGGCGGCTGAGCTGTTGCTGCTCGCCTGCGGCGAACGCAAAGCCGCAGCTGTCGCGAGTGCGGTGCACGGCCCGCCGTGCGGGACCGTCCCCGCCTCGGCTCTGCAGCTCCATGCGAGCGCGACGATCGTCCTTGACCCGGACGCCGCATCGCTGCTCTAGTGGTCGCTCGCCGATCCGATCCTCAACGGCGGGGAACCGATTGGGTCCGAGTTGGAGATACCCGGTGCCGCTGTCGAGATGTTGTTCGACGTGCTGGCGCATAAGGCAATCGGCGACTCCGCCCATCCCGACACCACGCTCTTGTGAGCACCGCGCCTGTATCACTCGCTCAGAGGCACTCGGACTCGCCGACGGCAACCGCGAAGGGACTCGTCTCGTTGTAGTCGGCGAAGTGCTCCTCGGTGTCGAAGCGATCGAGGTCTCGCAGGCTGCGCGCCACCGCTGATGCGCCGCCCGCTCGCTCGAGCCAGGTTGCAAACGTCTCGCCTGCATCCCGCTCCCCGACGTAGCGCTCGACGATTCGCACGACCGCCTGCGGCGCATTCTTGGCGGGCAGTCGCAGCGCCCGGGACCCGAACTTGATCTGCTCTTGGCCGACATGACCACCGAGCAGCAACTGGTATCCCGGTGCCGATTTGGACTCGACGCGCCGCTCGATGCCGAAGAAGCCGATGTCGGCCACATGATGCTGACCGCAGCTGTTCATGCAGCCCGAGATGTTGATGCGAAGCCCTGGCACTTCGGCCAGTCCGGCTTCTTCGACCGCATCGGTGATCGCTTCTGCCAGCCCTCTCGACTGGGTCACTGCCAGATTGCAGGTGTCGGCACCCGGGCATGCCACCACGTCGCGCAGCAGCTCGGCGCCGGCGGAGGCCATGGCGATCTCAGCGAGCCGGCGGTAGAGGTCTCCCAGTTGATGCTCTTGCAGGTCTCGGAAGACGAGATTCTGACGATTCGTCAGCCGCACGCTTGCCCCCAGGGCGCGCTGGGCGTCTGCGAGGGCGCGGAATTGTGCCGTGGTGATGTCGCCGAGGGGGGCATGTGCATAGGCAGACACGGTGCCGTTGGCGGTGCCGCGCACCACGTTGACCCGCTCCCAGTCGGCGTATGCGCTCGCCCCGTCAACCGGGCGGCGGGCAGCAATGGTCACAGGGACCGATGCAGCGCCGTGGCCCACGAGGCTGACACCGTCCGATGCCTGCCCCGCGGGCTCGTCGCCGTCGAGCACCACGGCATCGGGAAGCCCGCCGGGCCAGCTCGTCGACGCAATCAGTGTTCGGCGGATGCTGAGCACCCGACGCCGGACCTCGTCGATCCCTAGCGTGTCCACGAGCCACTTCATGCGGGCGCGGAGCCTGTTGTCGCGGTTGCCTGCTTGGTCGAAGACCCGCAGAATCGCTTCGATCGTCGGCAGCAGGTCTTCGCGTGGAGTGAAGTCCTCCAATGCCAGCGCGGCATGGGGGTTGGCCCCAAGGCCTCCAGCCACATACACCCGAAAGCCGGCTTGGGGCTTGCCGTGTTCGTTCATGTCGACGGCCGCTACAACACCGACATCGTTGAACATGGCCTGGCCGCAATCGGTGTCGCAGCCCGAGAAGTTGATCTTGAACTTCCGGGGAAGCCGCTGGGCGATGGGGTTGCGCACGAAGTGCTCGTATGCGGCCTCGGCCCACGGCGAGATGTCCAGAATCTCATACGGGCACGCACCGGCCAGATGGCAGCCCCCGATGTTGCGCACCGTATCTCCGCATGCCTCCCGCGTCGTGAGGCCCACACTCGCCAGCAGCCGCAGCACTTCGCCGATCTGGTCGAGTTGCACGTAGTGCATCTGCAAGTTCTGACGTGTGGTGATGTGCGCCCAGCCCCGGCTGTAGTGCTCGGCGAGGTAGCCGAGCATCTCGAGCTGCTCGGGCCGGATCGACCCGTACGGCACCTTTATGCGCACCATCTGGTTGCGTCCGCCTTGGCGCTGGCCGTAGACGCCGTTGGTCAGTCGATACGTCTTGTACACGTCCTCGTCGAGGTGACCGTCGAAGTACTGCTGGGTGATCGACTCCCATTTGACGATGTCGCCCAAGAACGGCTCGGCGAGCTCGGTGTCGCGTGGTATGGGCCGCCCGAGAGCAGCTGGTCGGTCGAGAATTGTCATGCTGTGCCTCCAAGGGCGCCGTGATGAGCAGTGCTGTGGTGAGCAGTGCCGTGGTGGATGGTGCTGTAGTGAGCAGTGCCGTGGTGGGTGGTGAGATGGTCGCCTTGCCACACCGGCAACCCTTCAAAACCCGCGACATCGCCGATCACGATGGTTGCCGGGGCGGGAACTCGGACCTGTGCGAGCCGGGCAAGGGTGGTGCGCTCCACCTGTTGACATGCGGTTGTGGCTGAGCCGATCACCGCGACCGGCTCATCGGGCGACCGGCCGCCTGCGATCAGCGCCGTGGCGATGTGAGGCGCCAAGCGCACCCCCATGAGCACCACCAGCGTGTGATCGAGCTGGGCGAGGGCGAGCCAGTCCACGCCCGCCGCGTCGTGGGCGCTGGCAGCGGTCACTACGGTGAAGCCATTCGATCGGCCTCGATGGGTCAGAGGGATGCCGGCGGCCGCGGCAGCAGCAGTGGCGCTCGACAGGCCGGGCACTACTTCGGTGCGATGACCGGCGTCGCGCAACGCGATGGCCTCCTCACCGCCTCGGCCGAACACATAAGGGTCGCCGCCCTTGAGCCGGACAACGACCTCGTAGAGAGCTGCGTAGTGGAGCAGCAGGGCGTTGAGGTCAGCCTGGGCGCGACGCGGATCGCCCGGTCGCTTGCCGACATCGACCAGCGGTGTTCCCGACGGAATGAGATCGAGCACGCCCGATCCGACGAGCCGGTCATGGATCACCACATCGGCCCGTCCCAGCAGTCGCGCTGCCCGCATCGTCAGCAAGTCCGGGTCGCCAGGTCCTGCGCCGACCAGATACACCGTCATCGAAGCGTCACCGCTTGCGTCCGCTCCGTGTCGTCGGCGGCTGCGTCGTTGTCGGTGTCAGCGTCGTCGTCGGCGACTGCGTCAAGGCCGAGGGCGGCGCGCAGCCGCCGACGTGCCCACGCGCCCCGGCCCGCCCTGACGGCGTCGAGGAGGCCGTCGTCGAGGGCTTCCCGCCAGCCCGGATGCTCCGAAGTCCCCGTGGCTGCGCGCAGTTCAGCCCGTGCAGCGCTCAAGAGCCGAACGAGTTCGGTTGCGCCGTCGTCGAGTTCGCGCTGGAAGCGGCTGCGCAGCCACGACGCCAGCGCCGGAGAGATGCCTTGCGTGCTGACCGAGACAGACAGAGCGCCTCGTCGCGCTACAGCCGGCAGGATGAACGAGCAATTGTCGATGTCGTCGGCCGAGTTGACCCAGACGCCGCTCGCTTCGCCGTCCGCGAACACCTGCGCGTCCACCTCGAGTTCGCCCGTGCAGGTGAACGCCAGCCGGTAGCCCGCGACTTCGCCCTGCTGGTAGGGCCGGCGGTGCCATCGCACGTCATCTCGCTCGGCGATTGCGGGCACAGCAGTCGGTGCCACGACGGTGACTGCCGCACCAGTGGGCGCCAAGCGCTCGATCTTGCGTGCGGCCACGACGCCTGCGCCGACCACCAGCACCCGACGGCCGCGAAGGTCGAGGTACACGGGGTACGAGTGCCAGTCGTCACGCGAATGATCGTCACGCGAATGATTGGCGCCGCGTGGGCGGACCTGGGCAGCACATGGGTCGACATCGACGGCGCGAGGCGACGATGCCACCGGAACAGGCTTGAGGTCGGCAAGGGGCGTGGCGGGTGTTGACACGGGTGTTGACATAGGCAGCAGCTATATTACCGACAAATATGATCGAGTTAGTCAGGAATTAGCTGCGGCGGGTCTGGCCAGCCTGATATCGGTCCGAGATTTCACACAGTGGCGATCATTAGCAGGTGTGTGCAGCCTGCAGTGCCGAGCAGATGTCGGCTGTCACGTCGTCGGGATGCTCGAGTCCCATCGACATCCTGATCATCCCCTCGCCGATGCCGATTGCTGCACGCTCAGTGGGTGCAAGCTGGACATGGGTCATCGACGCAGGATGGTTGACGAGCGTCTCGGGGCCGCCCAGCGAAGGCGCCAAGTAGGCCAGATGCAGCGCATCCACGAACGTGCAGGCTGCCTCGTAACCCCCGACGAGCTCGAAGGTGACGCAGCCTCCGCCCGATGCCATCTGTCGGGCCGCGAGTTCGCGCTGAGGATGCCGGTCGAGTCCGGGGTAGAACACCTCGGCGACGGCGCCGTGGGCGCTGAGAATGTTGGCAACCTGCAGAGCATTCGCACACTGGCGCTCGATGCGGACCCCGAGTGTCTTGAGGCCGCGCAGCGCATTCCAGCTGTCGAACGCCGACGCCGAACTGCCCTGCACCACCGCATAGCCCCACAGTTCGTTGACCAGCGTCTTCTCGCCGGCAATCACCCCGAGAGTGGCATCGTTGTGGCCCGACAGTGCTTTGGTGGCCGAGTGGACCACGAGGTCCACTCCGTAGTCCAACGGACGCTGGATGAGCGGCGTGGCCATCGTCGAGTCGACCACGGTGATCGGGCCGGCGATGGCGCCCAACGCATCGAGATCGGCCAACCCAAGCGTCGGGTTGCTAGGCGACTCGACGAAGACCAATGTCGTGCGGCCCGGCTCGACGGCGGCCAGCCATGCCTCGGTTTGGTCCACATCCACAAAGGTGACGTCGATCCCGAATCGCGGGCATACCTGGTTGAAGAGCTGCAACGTGCCAGAGAACAGTTGACGCTGGGTGACGACATGGCTGCCTTGCGAGCACATCCCGAGAACGACCGTCGAGATGGCGCCCATTCCGCTGGAGCTGCAGATGGCTGCCTCGGCACCCTCCAGTTCGGCCACGGCGTCGGCGAATGCCTGCACCGTGGGATTGCCGTACCTCCCGTAGAAATCGGTGACGCGGGGACGCACGGCTCTGCGCGCGGCATCCGCCGCGTCCGCGGCCTCAAACGCTGTAGATGGCTCGAGTGCAGGTGCCAGTCCGTCGTCGGCGCTCCGGCCGGCCAACAAAGCAGCCGTTTCGGGATGGTGAGCAGGTCGGTTCATCGCTGTCTCCTGATGAACGACAGCCACGTCATGGACAGCCGGAAGGCAAATGGGGACAACTCGATCGCTGATCGGGATCGGCCGCATCTGTGCCAACAGAAGAAGCGCCCGGAGCACCCGCCATATTGCCGGACGCACTGCGCCGCGACCCGCCGCTACAGATGTCGGCAGTCAAGCTACAAGATGCGCGACAGCACCGACGCCACAGACCGGCAGCGCGACAAGACCGCCGCGGCCAATGAGGCAGGCGTCGTCTGGGTGAGCGACGAAGCTGACGCCTACCTGCGGCGGTACACCTCTCGTCGGTGGGCGACACGCACGACGAGCACAACGAGTTCTGCGTCGAGCAACTCGTACACCACCCGGTGGTCGCCGACTCGAATCCGGCGCAAACCCCGCAGACCGCCCTTGAGATGGCTGCCGATGAGCGGCTGGGCGGCGAGCTGGTCGATTGCGGCGATAATGCGCTGGCGCTGGGGGCGGGGAATGCGGGCGAGTTCCCGCTCGGCGCTGCGCTTAATCTGAATCGAGTAGCGCACGTTTGGCTTGGTCCCAATCGATCACCGGATCAGACGGGTCGCGCAGGCGCTGCAATGCGATGTCGAGATCGTCGAAGTCTTCCAAGTAGCGCTCCAGCGCGTGCCGGACGATCTCGGCACGGCTGCGTTTGAGCTGAGCTGCGGCAGAATCCAACGCCGCTACGAGCTCGTCGGGCACTCGGGCGGTGATCTGGCTCATGTCCCTCTCCCACACAGCGATGCCGTTCGCACACTCTATGCAGTCATTGACTTCATTTGACACTCAAGTGAAGTCGCGACGCGCGGTGTATGACTGTTGCCCGCACCGATGTGGTATCGAGATCCCACGCCGCCGCTGCTCGCTCACACGGCCATCGACGGCGTATCGGTATCTGATTGATACCATTCAACGCATGGCGATGACGCTGAGGCTGACCGACGACGAGCAGGAAGCCCTGCGGCGGCGAGCCGCGCTCGACGGCACCTCGATGCAGGAGGCCGCCCGACGGGCTGTGCGTGAGTACGTCGCCAAGGCAGAGCATCGCGATCGCGTCGCAGTGGCGGCTGATTCGATCATGGACCGTCATGCAGACGCGCTTCGGCGTCTCGGCGAGTGAACGCAGACGTCGAATACCTCTCCACTGAGGATCTCTTGGAGCTGGCTCGCCGGCTGCTGGGCGATTCAGTGCCAGTGCGCGACATCGGGTTGCTAGGAGCGGCAGCGGCACGGCCCCAGGCCTCGGCGTTCGGCGAAGATGCCTACCCCGACATCTGGACCAAGGCCGCAGCGTTGCTGCACTCGGTGGTCAACAACCACCCGCTCGTCGACGGCAACAAACGACTCGGCTGGCTCGCGACGGCAGTGTTCCTAGAACTCAACGACGCCAGCGTGAGCACGGCTTCGAACGAAACGGTCTACGACCTCGTCATGACCGTCGCCTCGACCGACCACACCGTCGAAGACATTGCAGACGCACTCCGCCGCATGAACGAAGCTGATCAGTTGACCGCCGAAGCCCAACGCCTGGGGCTCTACGACTGCTGACTGCCTTGGGCTGAAGCCGTCGAACCGTAAGACCGCTCGAGGTTGAGCCACAATTCGGACGATGTGCCGAGCGCTGCAGAGAGTGCGTGCGCTAGGTCTGGCGTGACCGCAATCTTCGCCTCGAGAATCGACGAAACCACGTTCGTTGGCCTGCCCATCAACCCGGCGAGGTGTGAAACCGTCCAGCCACGTTCCAAGAGTTCGTCTCTCAGGTGCTCACCGGGCGAAAACGTCTCTGCGGGGACGAGATCCAAGTTCATGCTGGCATCCCTTACAACCTCTGCCAACCGACCGAACCGAATTGGGTCACGCTGACTCAGGAACATAGGTCTTGGCAGGCTGAAGTGAACTATCGAAGTTCGGGCCAAGGCGTGAGCGCTCAGGGGATGTCGCGATCTGTGCTCGGCGACATTCCGCGGGTCGAGAGCATCACCGCCAACTATGGCTTCATACCAGAGTCGTTTTTATTGTTGCGCCGTCGGGCCGGTGAGCGCAGGCGAGACACAAAGAGCTGAATCCCTACCAGCAGGGACGCAGCTCACATCGCGGCCGAGACGAGCTGCACGGCAAGGGCCCCGTCGGTCGCTGGGGCGTCAGTTGCAGGAACCGTCGTTGCCAATGTCGCGGTGGCTGTAGCACAGGGGTGTGGCCGCAACGCTTCGCAGCGTGTATGGGCCTGCATCGGTATTGATGTCGCCGTCGCTGAGGGCGGCCATCCAGTCTCCGGCGGTCTCAGCGGTGATCCACAAGCGATAGCCGCGTACTGCGTCGTCGGGTTGGCCGACCACATCGACAGTGAGTTCGGCCAAGGCTTCGAACGCAGTCGTCGCGGACGTGAATCTGATGCGTGACGGTGGTTCGTCGGAGGCGAATTCGGCGGCGACCTGGGTGGCGAGTTCGGTCATGGTCGGTGCCGATGGGGTGGGGCCGATGGCACCCAAGACTTGTGCGGTCATATCGAGCCGGGTGTCGGGCGACAGCGGGGCGAGGTAGTTGCTGCTGGCCCATCCGGTGATCGGGCCGGCTTGTATCTCGTGCCAAGTGCTGGTGGGCAGGTCGCGTGTGCGGCCTGTGGCTGTCACACCTACGACGTCCAGTGTCGCAATTGTCTCGGTGGCTTCGGGACTTCCGACCAGGATCGACTGCTCACCACTGGCCGAGTTTGCGATGCGCAGCGTGAGCGTGGCGACGACATTGCCGTTGGGCACGTCGCGGACGTTGAGGAAATCGTCATGGCTGACGCCCACAACGCCGAGCTGCGTGCCCCCTGCTGGTCCGACTGCCGACGGCGTGCCGGGAAGCGGTGCGGTCGTGGGCGGTGTCGTGGCAGCCGTCACGGGCGGTTCGGCAGCAGCGGGCACCGTGACGGGTGCGATTTCGTCCGGCACGTTCGCAGCCGGGAGGGCGGCCGTCGTGCTTGGTGCCTCGACGTCAACAGAAGCGGTTGTCGGCGGGGCGACCTCGGTGGCCGGCGAAGTCACCTGATCGTCGGTGGCACCCAATGCGACGAACAGCGACAGTACCGATAGCACCAGCGCTGTGAACGCCATCGCTGCGACGAATCTGGTTGTCATAGCTGCGGCCATCCCTCCAACGCGGTCATGAGACCCCCGGTATACCGCGGCTCGGCCTCGCCGTGGTGACGGGGACTCCTGTGGGCGGGCGGATGCTGATGTGTGCCGTTCAGCCTTCGGCAGGCGGCGGCACGCTTCCTTCTGCCTTCAGCAGACCCACGGCCTCGGCGACGACCGCTCTGATGCCGGCTTCAGCCGCATCGCGTTCGGGTTCCAGCCAGCTCATGAGAGGGAAGGCGTCACACAGGCCGACCCATTCCTGATCTTCCTCGGACCATTCGGTCCGGAAGCGGTACTCATGCTGGAACTCAAGAGTGGCCATTGTGATTTCCTAGCTCATCGATGGCTCGCAGCACCTGGCGGACCTGGTATGGCTTTGCGCTTGAACCGCGAGGCTGCAACACCAGCCAACGTGATTCGGACCACCGGACATCATAGAAGCGATGGCATAGCGTGAGCCGGTGCCCGCCCATGACCCGAAGGCGATGGTGCAGAAGCTGTGGGACTTCTGCGACGTACTGCGCGACGACGGACTGTCCTACGGCGACTACCTCGAACAGCTCACGTACTTGCTGTTTCTGAAGATGGCCGATGAGCAGTACGTGATGCTGGGAGGCGACCGCATCGTTCCCGTCGAGCACGATTGGCAGTCGCTGCTGAGCCGGTCGGGTGCGGAGCTCGAAGCCCACTACAGCAATGCCTTGGCCGCACTGGGCACCAGCGAGGACATGATCGGCGTGGTCTTCCACAAGGCCCGCAACCGCATCCAGACGCCCGCCAAGCTGGAACAGCTCATCAAGGAATTCATCGACCAGCACGAGTGGATGAGCTACGACGCCGATCTCAAGGGCGACGCGTACGAGGGCCTGATCGAGAAGACCGCCCAGGAGGGTGCCAGGGGAGCGGGCCAGTACTTCACGCCCCGGGCGCTCATCAGCGCCATCGTCGACGTGATGGGGCCCGAGCCCGACGACCGAATCTGCGACCCCGCGTGCGGCACCGGCGGATTCTTCCTGGGCGCGTATCGGTCGATCGTCGAGCGGTTCCCGCACTTGGAGCCCGACCAGTCCGCTCATCTGCGCTCGGGGGCGTTCACCGGTTGGGAGATCGCCGACCTGCCTGCCCGTCTGTGCGCCATGAACATGCTGTTGCACGGCATCGAGAGCCCCGAATCCGACTCGCCAATCGTCGTGGACGACGCCCTGCGGGACTCTCCCGGCAAGCCCTTCGACCTGGTGCTGACCAACCCGCCGTTCGGCCGTTCATCGTCGGACAGCTACGAGCGGGAGGACTTCTGGGCGACGACCCGCAACAAGCAGCTCAACTTCGTCCAGCACGTCGTGAGCCTGCTGAAGATCGGCGGGGATGCGGCCGTGGTCGTGCCTGACAACGTGCTCTTCGAGGCCGGAGCTGGCGAGACCATCCGTCGCAGGCTGCTGCACGACTGCGAGGTCCACACCCTGCTGCGGCTCCCGACTGGGATCTTCTACGCGCAGGGGGTGAAGGCCAACGTGTTGTTCTTCCGCCGCCGCGAGGGCGCCGAGGACCCGTGGACCCGCGAGCTATGGGTGTACGACCTGCGCACCAACAAGCACTTCACGCTCAAGCAGAATCCGCTCACGAGGGCCGACCTGGACGATTTCGTTGCCTGCTACCGGGCCGACGCTCGCCACAAGCGCGAGGAGTCTGAGCGCTTCAAGCGCTACACCTACGACGAGTTGATCGCCCGAGACAAGGTCAGCCTCGACCTCTTCTGGCTGCGAGACGAGAGCCTCGAAGACACCGACAACCTCCCACCCCCAGCCCTCCTCGCCGCCGAGATCGCTGAAGACCTCGAATCCGCCCTCGCCGAGATCCAAGCTCTGGCCGAATCCCTCGCCGCCGCATCCGAATCCGGTTGAGCCAACCGTCCCTGTTGGCTGTGGTGGATCCGATTGGCGAGGCGGAGCTTGTCGCCGGCGGCAGAACCGTCGTACTCTCGTGGACGATTCTTGTCACACCCCTAGTGCACGCTGACGTTCGTGCAACCGCCGACAGGTCGCTGTCTTGAGCGACGCACACGTCGACTTACCGTCCGACCGTCTATCTGCCGAAGGGAAGCGATCATGAGTGACCGCACCGGCATTGAGTGGACTGAGGCGACGTGGAATCCCACCACAGGCTGTGACCGCACCTCTGTGGGTTGCGACAACTGCTACGCGCTCACGCTGGCGAAGCGCCTGAAGGCGATGGGCAACCCCCGCTACCAACGTGATGGAGACCCGTCCTTGAGTGGACCAGGCTTTGGCCTGACCCTGCATCACGACCTGCTCGACCGGCCGCGGCGTTGGCGCAGACCCCGCTTGATATTCGTGAACTCGATGAGCGACTTGTTTCATCCCGATGTGCCACTGGATTTCATCCAGAAGGTGTTCGAGGTGATGGCCGACACTCCGCAGCACACCTACCAAGTGCTCACGAAGCGGTCGAAGCGGCTTGCAGCTGTCGCAGGCGATCTGGAATGGCCTTCGAACGTCTGGATGGGCGTCACGGTTGAGACGCCCCGCTACGCCTTCCGCATCGACCATCTGCGCTCGGTAGGCGCTGCGGTGCGTTTCATTAGCGCCGAACCGCTCTTGGAGGCGCTGCCGAATCTCGATCTCACTGACATTCACTGGCTCATTGCCGGAGGCGAGAGCGGTCCAGGCGCCCGATCGATGGAAGCCGATTGGGTCAGAGACCTGCGGGATCAGTGCGCAGACGCCACTGTCGAGTTCTTCTTCAAGCAGTGGGGAGGCCGCACCCCCAAGGCTGGCGGCCGAGAACTCGATGGCTTGACCTACGGCTCGATGCCTCAGAAGGAATCGATGCTCAAGGAGGTCCCTGTCGAGATTGCCCGCTCACTGGACACAGCGGCATGACATCAACGACTTGGACAATTCCAGAACACACTCGCGCCAAGCATCTCTTGTTGCAAGGTTACTTGAAGGCGTGGTACCCGATTCTCGGGCAATCCCATACCCGGGTCATATTTCTTGACGGCTTCGCAGGCCCTGGTGTGTACGAGAATGGTGAGTGGGGATCGCCTTTGATTGCAATTGATACGCTCGTCCGTCACAACTATTTCCCACAATTGTCCTCAACGGAATTCGTGTTCATTTTTGTTGAGGCCGAGGAAAGTAGATGCAACAACCTCAAAGACGAGATCGACGGATACTGGAAATCAAACGAAGGTAGGCCCCATAATGTTGTCGTGAAGATCATCCACGGCGCATTCGCAGAAGTTGCCAGTCGAATCGCCGAGATCGGACCTGGCCGGTTGGCGCCAACTCTGGCATTTGTGGACCCCTTCGGTTGGTCCGGCGTGCCGATCAATATCATCGCCGATCTGCTGGCATCTGACAAGTGCGAAGTTATCTTTAACTTCATGTTCGACCATGTCAACAGATTTGTCAATGATCGGCGTCCCGGTATCGCCCACTCCTTTGAGGAGTTGTTTGGAACCACTAACAGCGAACATCGCCATGTAAGCAGTTTGTCGGGCGAGAAACGGAAAGCATTTCTTCGAGATCTCTACGCATCACAGCTACGTGACATCGCCAATTTTACATATGTGCGTCCATTCGAAATATTGAATGTCGATCGACATCGCACGGAGTATTATTTGATGTTTGGCACCCGGGATGTCAAAGGACTCAAGGCAATGAAGGATGCCATGTGGGACATTGACCCCATCAATGGCATTCGATTCTCGGGTTTCGCCGGAAATCAGTCGATGTTGTTTGAGCCGAGCGTAGACCTATCCGCGCTCCGCCGCGCCTTGTTTGATGAATTTGGGTCACGCACTGCGAGCGTCGACGAGATCAACGAGTTTGTGGTTGTCCATACCGACTACAAGGAGAGCCATTACAAACGGGTGCTCCGTTCACTGGAAGAAGAGAGCTTGATTCGCTGTCTGAGCTCGCGCAAGATAGTGCGAACGTATCCGAGCGGGACGGTTCTCGAGTTCCTCAACGCCCCGGAGCGGCCACCACTCTTCGCCTAGCTACCTGTCTTATCGGTCGCTCGCCGAGTCGGAGACTGCGATGCGACTCAAGCAGGCTCGAATTGCTGGAACCATGTGGCATCGATTTCGATGTCCTCGATCTGGCGGGTGCGCGTCGTGACGCCGAGGTCGTATTCCTTGAGCAGGTCGCAGAGATCTTCGCCGTCGATCAGCTGTACCGGGGGAGCACCGTCTCGGCTTGCTTCGTCGCGTGCGCCGCGGGTGAAGGTGCCAGTGGTCACTAGGAGGCCCTTCTCGCCGCGTCCGGCCATAGCCCCTCGGAAGTCGCGTACGGCACTCGACGGGACCGAACCGCTGTAGCGCTTGCATTGGAAGTAGATCGGGAACGACACGAGGGACAGGCGGTAGACGCCAACGCCATCGAGACCGCCGTCACCGCTTTGGCCGAGCACTTCGACCTCTCTGAACCCGGCCTCGCGCAGCAACCGCTGAGTGAGCCGCTCGAATGCGGCGGGGGATATCTCCAGAAGCTGTTGCAGCAGGGTCACCCGCCATTGGGAGTCTGAATCGGAGTCCTCGGCGAGGTCAAGTTCGTCGTCCTCGGCGGTGCCGGGCCGCTCGCTGAGCTTCCGCTGGGCAGTACGGGCTGCGAGCTCGGCGCGAACCACGCGCAGCTGCGCGTCGATCTCCGAGTGCGATTCGATTCTTCGGCCGCCATCGGTGAGCGCCCACACGCCGCGTCGGGAGTTGTCCACTGCGCCGATCTTCTTCAGATAAGTCAGTGCCCATCCGATCCGATCAGCCGCCACAGACACGCCAGTGGTCTCGTAACGGAGATCCAGTTGCTCGTCGGAGAGCTCTGCGCGACTGGCCACCGCGGAGACGATCTCGTCGCGCCGTGCTGAGCCCCCGAGCTCCTTGAGCGCCTCGAGGACCGGAATCATGAACTCGTCGTATCGCGGCAGATCCAGTTGGCTCATGGCGTGAAGCTATCGCTGCACGACACCTTGGCTGTCGGGCCACCGTCGCTCCACCGGGTCCCGGGTGCCCGCCGCACTAGCGACTTCGGCAAGAACAATGAGTTCTATATCGATGCCGGTCTCGCACCGTCGAAGAGCGTTCCCTGCGCGGGGCGGGCGGCGAGTGGGGGCGCGTCGATGTTGGCGTCAGCGTCATCACCGTCGAGCAGGGTGTCGAGCTGTTCGATTTCGGAGATAGGCACTGCACCATGTCGTTCGAGATCTTCGTTGCCCGGGCCTTCGCCGGGTCCTCGCCAGACCGCGACCCGGCCGAATTGGCGGTCGAGTGCCTCAGTTGCGCCAGTCCAGGTACCGCCTGAGCCCTGGTCGCTAGCGACCACAAGCGTGACTGCGGCCTGGGCGTAGATGAGCTTGTTGCGTCCCATTGCGTTGCCGGCGCTGAAGCTGGCGTCGGGGCTGTAGGGCGCGCACATGACGGCCCGTCCATCATGAATCGCTGCGCGGACGTCGGCGTTGCGGAGTTTGCGTGACAGCGAGTCCGCCAGCACGCCGACAACTGCGCCTCCCCAATCCAGTGCCGCATTCATTGCGAGCTGATCGACGCCTCGAGCCCCGCCCGACACGAGAGGAATACCGCGGACGACTGCGCACTTGGCAGCCTCGACGGCAACCTCGGCGCCAAGCGGACTTACGTCGCGGCTGCCCACTACGCCGAGACCTGCGATACCGAGCAGTTCGGTTGCGCCCGCCGCATAGAGCAAAGGCGGCGCCTTGGGCCCGAGGCGCTCGGGCCAGCGTGTCGGGTAGTGCTCGTCGAATGGGGTGAGCGTCCGGATACCCGACTGCTCTAGCCGCTCCAACTCGAACGCGAGTGCCGTGGCTCGGCCCATCAGAGCACCGATGCGATGAGCGAAATCGCCTATGAAGTCGTGCGCCGCTGCGAGATCGTCGGCCTTCATTCCGAGCAGGCAACTCGGTCCGGTGCCCAGGCGAGCTGACAGCTTCCAGAACTCCGATGCCTTCAGCGGCCGCACTCGGTCAGCACACAGGCGGCTGACGAGAGAGATCGTCGCCAGAGCGTCGTCTCCTCGCCTCACCCGCCCGCCCTCTCGGACGTCTCGGATAAGGCCAACGGGAACACACGACCCGCTCCGGCGGTGCGCAGCTGCGCTCCCACGACCGTCAGCGTCCAACGGGAATCAACCACATCGTCGACCAGGAGCACCGGGCCTTCGGGCAGCGGGGCGCTGATACTGAACGCCCCGTCAACGTTGCGGAACTGCTGATGGCTGTTCCGCAACGACTTCTGTGTCTGCGTGTCGCGAACCTGCACGACCGCATCGTGACACGGCAGCCCGAGCGCGTCCGCGAGCCGGGTAGCGAAGTCGGGAACGAGTGTTGGGTAACGGCGCGATGGCACGAACGTGACCCAGGTCGGTGAGGGTACGGGCTGCCATCGGTCGCTGATGAACTCTGCGACAGCGTCCACCAAGCGGTCGTCGAATCGGCCATCCGACTGCTTGCCCTTGCGCACCAGGTTGCCCCAGCCGCCGTCACCCCATCTCGACAGCGCTCGACCGTCTTCAAGTCGAAGCTCTGCCGGGATCGACTTGGCGCTCGCCCACTGCTTACGGGACTGGATCACCATGCTCTCGCTGCGCAAGAACTCCACTGCCCGTTGCACCTCGGACGGATCGAACGTCAGCGCCATGGTGTCGCCGGTGCAGTTGTCGCACGAGCCGCACGGCTCGCTTACCGGATCGTCGAGATGCTGCCTCAGGAGCTGCATTCGGCACTGGTCGGTGTCGATGTACTGGCGCACCAGTTCGAGTTCGGCGCAGCGCAACGCAGTGACCGCTTCGACTTTGTCGTGATCGAAGCTCCAAGGTCGGAGCGACCGTTGCCACCGGCTGCCGACGCGTTCGATTGCGCCATCCACTTCCAGATTCTTCAGAAGATTCTCGAGACGTTTGTTGCCGACGTTCACCTCCGGGAGCAACTCGTTGAGCCGCATCGGCTCGTGGCGCTCTTCCAGCAGTCCGACGACATGCTCAGCGAGCCGGGGGTTGGGGAACGACGTCTCGATGAAATAGTTCTGAATGTCGGCGTCTTCGGTGCCCCGCAACACGATGCCCCACGACTCCGGCACTCCCCGGCCCGCCCGTCCGACCTGCTGGTAGTAAGCGACTGGCGATCCCGGCGACTGATAGTGGATCACGAACGACAGGTCTGGCTTGTCGAAACCCATGCCCAACGCGGAGGTCGCGACGACTGCCTTGACCGAGTTGCCGAGCAGTGCCTGTTCGATCTCGGGTCGCCGGGACGATTCGGTCCCACCGCTGTAGGCCACAGCATCAATGCCTTCGCAGACCAGCCAGCCCGCGACGCGTTCGGTGTCTCGAATGGTGGAGCAGTACACGATGCCGGTACCCGGCAGCTTCGCCAGCGTCGCCGCCAGCCATGTCAGACGCTCCGGTGGCGACAGGATCGTCAGGGCGTGCAATCGCAGACTGTCCCTGCCGAGTGGCCCGCGCACTGTCTCGAACTCGGACCCGAGTTGCGTGATGACATCGGCAACGACCCGGTCGTTGGCCGTTGCGGTGCAGCACAGCACCGGTATCTGTGGCGGTAGCAGATCGAGCACGCGAACGAGCCGTCGGTAGTCCGGCCGGAAGTCGTGACCCCAGTCGGAGATGCAATGGGCCTCGTCGACGACGAGCAGACCGCATCGCGCAGCTATGACCGGAAGCACCTCGCTGCGAAATTCGTGGTTCGCCAGCCGTTCGGGTGAGATCAGCACGACATCCGCTTCGTCGGCTTCGATCTGCGCGATGACCACTTCCCATTCATCGCGGTTGGAGCTGTTGATGGTGACGGCGCGTACGCCGAGGCGTTGCGCCGCCTCGATCTGATTGCGCATCAATGCGAGCAGCGGCGATACCAGCAGCGTCGGGCCGGAGCCTGCACTGCGCATCAGCCGGGTAGCGATGAAATAGACCGCACTCTTACCCCAGCCGGTTCGCTGCACCAGAAGTACTCGCGCACGCTCCGCAACCAGACGACGGATAACACCGAGCTGTCCATCGCGGAATTCGGCCTGTGGGTCTCCGGTCAGCTTGCGCAGCAGGCCGAGCGCATCTTCGGTTTCCGGGACGGGGCTCATCAGTAGACGATGTCCAGTGCGTAGCGAAGTGCCTGGTCGAGTTGTGCCCGTTTGAGAGCATCGAGCCGGCCCACTGGTTCGGCATCCAGCCGGGCAATCGGCACGGTGACGATGTTGTCGCAGCTGATGACGCACGTCGCTGGCAGTCCCTCGTTAACGCCGATCTCCACCTCCGAGCGGATGCCGCGCATCGTGCGCGTGACGGGAGCGCAAGTGATTGCTGTCAGCACCGAAGCCGCCGCGTCCCTCGTCAGGACGCACAGGGGTCGTCGCCCGCCGGGCTCCCCGAGATCACCCCAATAGATCTCGTTGCGCGCTACCACGGCGGCGCTGTCTCGGCCGCCAATCGTGCTGCCGCCTCGACGAACGCCGGATCCTGCGGCTGGCGGCGATACGCAGCGATGAGCACTGCATCGGCGTCGGCCAGATCGGTGGCTTCGATGACAGCGCGTGCACCGCGACGAAGCAACGCGGACCTGTTCGTTCCCTCGGCGGTCGCGATCTCTGCAAGTCGTTCGATGAGTTCGTCGTCGAGCTGAACCAATACTTCACGCCGAGCCATGACCATATGGTAGGACATATGGTCATGGAGGCGAACCTGATCTCAAGCTTCGCGGCTCTCAGTTGTTCGTCAGGCGTTGCAAGGTGGCAGGCACGACGGCAAGTTGCTCGGCTACAGCGCCGTCGTGGAGGCGGCGATCCCACACCGCAACCACGAGGTCAGCGGCGTCGAGCACCAGCGCACTCGCCAGATGGACGGCGTCGGCTCCCCGCAGCCTGTGGCGTCGCGCGAGCTGGCCAGCGGACTGTTCTACTCGCTCGCTGAGCTCGACCGGCTGGACGCTTGCCCAAACCTGTTGCCAGCGCTGCTCGCAGTCCACAACTTCTGTCTCGTCGAGGTCGCCTCGCAGGCCAGCGGCGGCGAGCGCGGCACAGACTTCGGTGAAGGCCAGCCTGCTGGACACGGCTGCGTCGCATCCGTCCCAGATCGCCTCTGCGATCTCGCTGCCGGCTTCGTCGACGATCAGCTTCACCAACGCGCTGGCGTCGAAGTAGGCGATGGCCACTGCTCAGCGGCGCTGATCGCTCACCAGATCCGACAAGGGCGAGCGAGGACGAGGACGCCGTTGTCCTGTCGCCTTGGGTCGGTCGCCTCGCACGGGTCGCGAGATCACGCCTTGCGCAGTCAGTCGCTCGATGGTCGGAGCCGAGTCGATACCCGAGAGCCTTGCGACAGGAACGCCTCGTTCGGTGATGACCACCTCTTCGCCAGAGCGGGCGCAGTCCAGCCAGTGACGCAGCCTCGCTCGGAACTCCGTCGTTGCAACGTTCATATTCAGACCGTACCAGTGGAACCAAAATGTACAAAAGCGATTTTTTAATCTGTACATCATGCCCGGTGCCGGATCGAGTTTGCGTGCTCTATTGCGGCGCACTGATACGTTCCTCGCTCATATGACTCAAGACTCCACTGTGCCTGCGCCCATGACCGAACGGTTCACCCGGCCCGACTGGGTTCGGCGCATCAACCTCATGGCCGACTCGGTCGGCGGCCGGCCCGGGGACCTCGTGCCCATCGACGCCGGCGAGCTGCTGAAACAGGCCACTGCTTCGGTCGGCGGCATGCCGACAGGCGATCTTGGCGATCCCGGCTGGCAGGAACGCTTCGAGTCTCTGGTCGCCGACCTGGACGCCTCGCCCATGCACCTGGTCGGCCGGCTGATGACCAAGCAGGAATTGCTGCGCTCACTGCGCACGCGCCTGCTGCTCACCGCCGCCATCGACGCCGTGCCCGAAATCACCGCCGAACCGGTGGCCGCTCCGGTGATCATCGCTGGTCCCGCCCGATCAGGCACGTCGATCCTGTTCGAGTTGCTCGACCTGCACCCTGACCTGCGCGCCCCGATCGGTGCCGAGGCGCTGCATCCGGTGCCGCTGCCCGAAGCAGGCCTCGCCGATCCCACCGAAATGGGGGAGTGCGAGCAGGAGTTCTGGGCCGACATCCAGCCCGAGTTCCTGGCCATGCACGAATTCCGGGCTGACCTGCCCGTCGAGTGCATCACCCTCACCCAGGGCAGCTTCGCCGGCTTTCACTGGAGCATGATCGCCCCGCTGCAAGGGTGGTTTCCCGACCTGGCGGTGAACTACAGCTACGAGCGCCAGATCCTCCAAGTGCTCCAGCACGGTGCCGGCCGCACGCAATGGGTGCTCAAGACGCCCGGACACCTCTTCGTGCTGCCGCAGCTGTTCGAGGCCTTCGATGACGCCTGGGTGGTGCAGACCCATCGCGACCCGGCTCGCACCATGGCCTCCACCGCCAGCATCACCGCCATGGTCCACTGGATGCGCTTCGAGAACGTGGACGTCGGCGGGAACGCCCAATTCGTGCACGATGCCTTCGCCTTCGCCCTCAACGACTCGGTGAGCCTGCGTCAATCCGGCGCCGTGCCCGACGAGCGCTTCGTGGACATCAACTACACACAGCTCGTGAGCGACCCGGTGGCCACGCTGGGTCCGGCGCTCGAACAAATGGGCGTGCCGTTGACCGATGCCTACGCCTCAGCCGTGCGGGACTACCTGGCCCACAAGCCCAAGGGCAAGTACGGCAGGCACCGCTACCAGCCCGAAGACTGGGGCTTGACCACCGACGGCATACGCGCCGCCACCGCTCCCTACATCGAGCGCTTCGACCTGGCTCCCGAAGGCTGAGCCGGGCCCGCCATGGACACTGATTCCCGCCGAGCTCTCGCAGAGCTCATCGACACGCTGCGCGAAGCCGACGAGCGCTGGATCTCGCCGGCGTGGAACCTGCACACCGACGAGGACGCCGTCGAGGCCCACCGCGCCCTCATGCACTACCTGCAGTGGGGGCTGGTCGGGCTGTTCGAGCGTGACCCGTCCGCCCCTCGCTTCGAGCGCTTGGTAACACCGAACCGCAAGTTGCTGGGCGACAACCCCGACACCGTCTACTTCGAGGCCCCGGTGTCGGCCGACTACGCATACCGCGTGCGGGGCGAGACCAAAGACGCCACTTACGTGTCGATCACCGTCGAGTCGAGCGTTGGGTGGGGGTCCATGGACAACCAGGTGCTCAGCGTGATCAACGACACGACCCTCGACATCGACGCCGACGGCCGTTTCGAACTCCTCCTCGGCGGCGAGCCCCAGCAGCACAACTGGCTGGCGCTGCCTCCGCAAGAAGGGGCGATCATCTGCCGCCACTACTTCGAAGACGTCACGCATGCGGGCACAGATCCAGACCGAGTGCCTGCAATGCATATCGAGGTCATCGACGGCACGCCCCCGCCCCGACCGTCCGATGCCTCGGTCAGCGCCGGCATCCGTCGGGTTGCCGCGCTGGTGCGCGAGCTCACCGTGGACCGCCCGCCGATGATCGACGGCGAACCCCGTTCGTGGGTCTCGCTGGTGCCGAACGAGTTCCCGCCACCCGGCATGCCCGGCGACCTCGGCCTCGCCGCCACCGACGCCGCATACGCCCTGGCGCCGTTCGTGTTCGGTCCCGACGAGGCGCTGGTGATCCGGGCCCGCTGGCCCCGCTGCCGCTACGCCAACGTGAGCCTGTGGAACCGCCACCTGCAGTCGCTCGACTACGCGAACCGTTCGATCTCGCTCAATCGGGCACAGATGGTTGCCGACGCCGACGGCCGATTCACTGCCGTCATCTCCCACACTGACCCCGGCACTCCCAACTGGCTCGATACCGAGGGCCGCCCCTTCGGCATCGCCTTCTGGCGCTTCATGCTGCCCGAAGGCGAGATCGAGACCCCCCAAGCCAAGCTGGTCCCCCTCGCCGATCTCCACACCCGCCTCTGAGGACGCTCCAGCCGCTGAGCTAGACAGGTGAGCTGGACCCCGGCGCCGGAGCGCATTCATCGTGGCATAACGCTCCACCAAGCGGACTGCCTCATTGCCGCTGCGGCAGTCGGCGCAGGCGCGTCGCTTGCCACAGCGAATCTCGCGGACTTCCCCATGCCAGAACTCGACCTCCAACACTGGCCGGTCGGCGATTGAATCCGGCTCACTGAGTCGCCGCGCTCGACATGTCCATCGTCCGCTCGGTCTGCTGAGCCGCATCACTCACCAGCGTCACATGCTCACGACAATGCAGCGCGACTGTCTCGCCCTCGCGTGCCCACACCGTGGCGTCGCCGGTCAGCGGCCCGGCCAATGCAGCGTCGAAACAGGTGACAAGCAGGGGCAAGCCGAAGATCGTGTTCTGGAAGTTGTACGCGGCTCTCTCGGTCTCACAGACCACCAGAAGCGGAAGCGGCTGTCCCTGCCATGCGCATTTGCGGTACGGACCCAGCTTGCGGTGCACCTCTGACGGTGTGGTCGCATTGCGCTCGTACTCGACGCAGTAGCCGCCTGCTCCGAAGGGCCCCTCGGCGACCAGGACGACGAAATCTGGCCTGACCTGTGTGATGTTCGGCAGGTTGACCTCCGCGCGCCATCCGCCGAAGGCTGGGACCCCTTCGCGCGCGAACTGCACGACGAGCCGATTGATCCCGTCGTTGTGCGCTGCCTCATGCTGTCGGTAGTCGGATTCGAGCAGGGCGCCATGGCGGCTGTGAATCACCGTCGTTAGCACCCGGCTCAGGTTGGCCGCGCGCAGCATGCCTCGCTCCGCAAGATAGAAACGCCCGTCGAATTCGGCGACAAGCCCGAGATCGACGAAGCGGGCAAGCAACTCGTCGACAGCCTCTGCTGACTCGCGCACCAGTTCGGAGAGCCACGCTGCGCGCATTGCCGGGAACTGCGCGATCGTCAGGAAGATCCGGTATGCGGCCGGTCCGTCGATCGCTTCCAGATCGAAGTTCGCAGACGTCCAGCGTTGCATGTCTTCCACGCAGCCGAGCTGAGGATGCCCCGGCGGATCCGATACCCGGTCGCGGGACGGTCGTACTTCCACGGCATCTCGCCATCGTCCGTCGGCGGTGCAGACGAGCGTGGGCGCTGTCTCGACAAGGGTGCGGCGAACAAGATCCGCCGCCCAAGCGTCGGCGGCCACGATGACCTGCGCCGAAGGCTCGACCGTTTGCTCCGGATCTTCGTAGAAGACCCGGTTTGCGATGCGGAAGCAGCGGTCTTGATGAGCGACGTAGCAGTCGATTCCCCAGAAGCGGTGTTGTTGCTTGCGTCTCAGCACTCGTTCTGTCGCGTGCAGGCCCACATAGGTGAAAGTCACCCAGATCGGCTCGCCGTAGCGGGCGACTGCGTGGAAAAAGCCGCCATGTCGCAGCAGGCGGAAGTCGGTCATGTGCAGTTCGGCGTCCGCGGGAACGCCGTCCGCCGGCCAGATCGTCGAACCGTTGCGCATCAGGTCTGGCGCGATCCGGTACACCGCTTCGAGCATGGGCAGCCGCCGCAGGCACGTTCTGATGCCTCGTGCTGTTGCTGTCCACGGCGGATGCTCATGGAGGCTTGTCGACGTGCTGCCTGCGGTGACCGGGGGGACGAAGGGCGAGAAGAACGGCTCCTCGAGGTGTGCCAGGTGCTCATGATCCGACGCGAAAACCCCTCTGGGTGCGCTGGGTACACCAGCGTCGCAACGAAGGCGTGCGGCCCGTGGGGCGCGAGCCCCTTCCCGGGGAGTGAGATGCGTGTGGTCGGTTGCGTACACCCACGGGATCGCTTGGCTCGTCAAGAACCAGCGATCCTGCGAGTTCTCGCTCATCCCGCGCCGGGTTGACGCAACCAAGTCTGCGTTGCGCAGCGAAGCGAGCTGTTGGCGGAGCTGCGGTGCTGCGACATCGATGACCGCCGTCAGATTCTCGACGCTCGCGAGCGGCATACGGCCGATGATCCTCAGCAGGCGCTGCTGACTGTCGTCTGTACCGGTCACGCATTGCCGGAATGCCCGTGCGTTTCGACGGCACCGAGCCGTGCGGGGTGCCGTCGCGATCAGCACGTAGCCACTTGCGTCCGGCGGCGCGGGATCGACTGAATCGCCGCTTTGGGAAGCTAAGTGTCAGCCGACCGCGAGAAACCGGTAAACGACGACGAGTTCGTGAGCATCTCGCACGACTGGAATGAGGATCTCGTTATGTGCCGCTTGTGGCTCAATAGAGCCCGGCGCTAGAGGCAATTGACGGACGATCCCGAGGCGTTGTCTTCCAGCCTCAACGCTCCATGCGTCGACCGCGCTGCCCGCAAAGATGCGGTCGTCACGCGGCTGTCGGAGGCGTGCTCTGAGGCGTGGGGTTATGGGTTGGTGGTGAAGGTGACGGTGCCGACGAGGTGTGCGGGCGACCAGATGCCGCCGGGGTAGAAGCCGCCGTCGAAGGTGGGGATGAAGTTCTCGGCTTTGACGCCGGCGCCTTGGCCGCCGATGTATTTCTCCTCCGACACGAGCCGGAAGATGGCTTCGGCGGTGTAGGTGGTGCCCGGGGTCAGGCCGCTGACGGTGACCGATGCGTCGTCGGTGTGGGTGCAGCCTTCGTTGAGGGCGTCATCGGAGGCGTCCTGGTTGGCGTGGTAGTCGGGCGCGGGGTCCTGGGCGTAGGCGATCGCCTGCACGCTGTCGATCACGAGGTTGTCGTACTGGTTGCCGCTCGAGGTGACGGTGTGGGTGAACGTCACAGCACGATCCGACGATCCCGAAGCCCCCTCAACGGCACTCAGCGTCACCGTCTTCGGCACAGACCAATTCACCCGCGTGAAGACCAGATTGCCCGTCCCGCCGAACTTGATCTGTGTGCCGCTCTGCCCGACCTGGATCACCACGTTGCCGCTGGTGGGCGCCTCGCTCAGCACCACCGTGTAGGTCTTGGAGGTGTCGTCTTTGATCGACAGACGCCTCGGGGACACGGTCACCCCGAATACGTCGTTCACGGAGAGCGTCACATCGGGGACGGTGAAGCCGTCGATGCCGGACCTGCGCTTGTGGGTCACCACCACGATGTCGTCGTCGCTGTCGCCGTCCCTGAGTGCGGTCGCGGTCACCTCCTGCCAGCCGCGCCAGTTCGACGCGGTGAACGTCAGGCTCGACGGCGACACCGACACATCGCTGTCGCTGCCCGCCCTCGGCGCGATGTCGATCACCGTGTCGGCGTCCGGCGCCGCTTTGAGCCTCATCCAGTAACTCTTCGAGCCGCCCTCGTCGAACGACAGACTCGCCGTCGCGGACGGTATCCGAACCCCCGTTCGGGTCAAGGCGCCGGTGTTGAACTCCACCCGGCCATAGGTCACGGTGGCAGGCCGCACAACCACCGGCACCTCAGGCAGACAGGTGTTGTGCCCCCAGCCTTTGGCGCCGATGCCCACGTGCAGCAGCCGGTTCTCGGGGCCCGAGCGCGGCGGTGACAGGGCGAGGTGGTCCTTTGCGTGGTTGCCGAGCTGGCTGCCGGCCGCGTCGGTGCCGGTCATGTTGACCCGGATGGTGGCGCCGGTGCGCCAGGTGTCGGTGACGGTCACGAGGCCGGCTGCGGGCAGCTGGCGTTCAGAATCGGTGGACACCGCTTTGGTGGGGTTGCTGCGGTCGGTGCCGCGCACCGCGATCACCCGGTAGGAGAACTGGGTCAGCGCAGCGATCTCGGGATAGGAAGCGGTTTGCACGAAGTTGCCTGCGCTGTTGTAGACGGGCTTGTTCGCGGTCGTGGTCACGTCGCTGCCGGTGTCAGCCCATTCGGTGATGCTGCTGGCGGTGATGGTGGCGACGTCCGCGAAAGGCAGTGCGCGTTGTTTCTGGGTGACGAGGCGGCGCTGGATGACGTAGCCGGTGACCGACGACGCGTCCTGGCTGGGCGCATCCCAGTCCAGGTTGATCGCCAACGTCGTGCCGTCGGCCACGGCCTGCTTGGTCGGAATCGACACGGTCAGGTCCTGGGGGGACTCGGCGTCGGGCCGAGCGGCGTCGCGCTCACGGGAGACGTACGTGCTCTCGGACAGGCGGCCGCCGACGTCGCGGTCGAGAGCTCCGAGAGTTAGGTACACGGAGCGGATCCGGTAGATGTGCGCCCGCGGGCCGACGAGCGCGTCGCGGCTGTTGTCGGTGAACTCGAACCCGGTGTGAGGCTGTGATCTGTCGAAGGTGTGGATGAGCAGAGGCTCGCTGTCCGACAGCAGCCTCACGGTGTCCGCGGCGACGTCGTAGACGTGCCCGAACGAGGTGCGATAGATCTCATAACCCGCCAAGCCGCGCTCGTCGGCGCAGGTGTACCTCCAGTAGCCGCCGGTCTCCGTGGTCTTCCACGCCCTGTAGCCGCTGGGATGGACATATCGCACGGTTTCCAGGGTGCCGGGCACCCGCTCGGTGTCGTACTCCAAGCAGGCCAGCACCTCGTTCGGTTCGTCCCATGTCAGCTTGATGCCGTCGTCGCGCAGCTCCGCGGCGAAATTGCGGGGCAGGAAGCTCTCATCGTCATACTCCTCCAGCACTTCGTACTTGTAGCCGTCGGGATAGTCGTCGAATGCCGGAGAACCGCCGATCGTGCTGGGATAGCTCGCGGGCAGGCCCGACAGGGCGGAGCGGTCCTGGAACTGCTCTGGGACCGTGACCTGCGGCGAGGACCGCACCACGACCGCCCCTTCGCCGTTGTCGGGCGGGGGCACGAACTGCTTGTCGTCCTGCTGTGGGTCCTGCTGCTGGCTCGTGCCCGACCTCACCGACACCGCCGAACCAGCAACACCGCCCTCACCGTCGTCGTCGCCGCCGCCGTTGCCGGGATCGCCGCCGTTGCCGGGATCGCCGCCGTTGCCGTCGCCGTCGCCGTCGTCGCCGTCGCCGTTGTCGGGGTCTGGGTCGGGATCGGTGGGGGGTGCGCCGGTGTCGGGATCACAGCCGGTCTGCGGGTCAGCCGACACATAGCCGGCGGCGAGGTCGACGCGCGAGTAGTTGCCCCAGCGGCTGAGCTGGTCGCCGCGGCGCGCTTTGACCCGATAGGTGTACGCGGTGCCGGGCTGATCAGCGCATCGATCCACGAACGAGACGTCGCTGGTGGCGGTGTCTGCGGCGATCACGTGGAACGTGCCGACTGCGTCCACCCCGGGGCGGCGACGCAGGACCTGGTAGCCGGTGACTCCCTCGGCGTCGTCAACCGGCGCGTTCCAGCTCAAAGTGACCACGCCGTCCGCCAGCGACGCGGACAGGCCCTTGGGATGCAAAGAGCTAGACGACGCTCCCGCAGCAGGAGACAGCACTGCTGCCGCGAGCGTCATCGCCGCCAGCGCTGCGGGCACCGACCATCTGCGCCTGCGGGGCCTCATTCCGCGGGGGGGGGGGGGTCTGAGACAGGCGGGCGTCGAACATCACGGACAAACTCCAAGACGGCCTTGGGACCCCGGACAGGCTCGAAGCGGCCCAACGCCGCACTGCACTAGGGACCCGAACTGATTGCTGATCGCGGAACCCTACACGACCTATCCATAGCAATTCAACAACACATGAGCACAACACATATACCCAGCGCACTCGAACAAGGCCCATCTCGCCGACGGCTGTGCGGTGCCTCAGTCGCCGACAAAGCTGACCAGCACTTGGTTCGCCTCCAAGGCATTCCTCCTCGAAGTGGCAGGTGGCGTGGTCGGAGAGTTCGTTGCTGTACGCGTCGACTGGCCACATGAACAACCGAGGTGCGTGCCCATATAGCCCATACGACCATATAGCAACGTTTTCGCGTCGCCAAAAACAGTCGAGTAGCTCATACGACCAGATATAATCGGCGGGTGGGCAGGTATGTCGATGCCGAAGGGTGGCTGGCTAGCCCGACCGGTTTCGGGCGAAGGGCATACCGCGCCTTCGTACCGCACCCGCTGGCAGGATGGGATCCCAGCCTAGGCGTCGATTCCATGAACGCAGTCACCGTCGCCGACAGAGCGCTCGTTGCGACCGCGGCACTGCCTCATACGACTCTGGGCGGCACGCTTGCAGACTGGATGATGGCTCGTGACGAGAGCATCCGCTCGAGCGTCATGGAGGGCGTCGCGGCCACAGAGCCCGGCCTGGAGTGGGCGCGCTATCTGAGTCAGGCCGGCAGGCCTGTGGACGATGAGAACGATGCGCTCACGCTCGGTGCGGCAAAACAGGTAGCAGCCGCAGTGGAACTCGGACGGAAGATGCGTGCTGGAACCATGTCCACGCTGGAGGACATCGTTGATGTTCACGGGTGTCTCTTCGCCGAGACACGCGAACACGACATCGGGGGGGTCTTTCGCGACGAACCGATATGGATCGGACCTCCTGGGTGTCTTGTCGACGATGCGTCGTTTGTGCCGCCGCCTGCCGAGCATGTGCCCGAGCTCATGAGCGATCTTGTCGATTATCTCAACACCAGCGACCACCCAGCGGTGTTGCGGGCGGCGGTCGTTCATGCCCAGTTCGAGACGATCCATCCCTTCGAAGACGGCAACGGCCGAACGGGTCGTGCTCTCGTCCACACCGTCTTGATCGCTGCTGGCGTGACACGCGCAGCGGTTCCGATCAGCGCTGCGCTGAGCCATGACCGCTCCGGTTACTACGACGCGCTCAACGCGACACGGGTCGTGTGCGAATCCCATGACACAGCGACCCGCAGCTTTGCCATGCACGACTGGCTGAGGGTATTCAGCAACTCATGCGAACAAGCCAACCGGCAAGCGGCATCTGTGACACAGACCGTCGAGGGCATGGTCGCCAGATGGCAGGAGGCTGCGACATTCCGCCGCGACAGCACAGCGGCGATACTCCTAGAAGCGCTCCCGTCGATGCCGGTGCTCGATGCCCGGATGGCCTCCCAGAGGCTGGGCATGACCGAAAGGGCCGCGCGGGCGGCACTGGCATCTCTCGATGCAGCGGGCATTGTCAGTCCCACAGGTGGCCGACGCAATCGGAGATACACCGTTCCCGACATGGTCGGCATGCTGCGACGCATGACCCCCGACGGCGGACTGCCTCATCATCGCGGCACCGCACTGAGCGCGCCGCCGCCATCGCCGCACACACCGCTTACGCACACAGCATGCGGCTACCTCGGCCCGCGCTCCAACAAACACTGCTGGCTCCCCAAAGGCCACATCGGCCAGCACCGCTATCCGCCGCGCTAGAACCAACAACAGGGCCTCAGCGGATGCGCGGATAGGTGAACCTTCCCGGTACGGCACCTGTTGTTTCCCGCTCTTGTTCCCAGTGCCTATTCGAGACGGGCTCACGGGCCGCTCGGGCCACGGCTTCGCCTATCGGCTCAGCCTCTCAGCGGTGTCGGCAGTGCCGGCAGCCAGGCCCCCAACGATGACGTACGCGTCGTCGGCGTGCATGCCGATGCAGGTGTGCTGTCCCCATCCTCGCGTGCTCGCACAAGGCTTTGGAGTGAGCGAGGCGAGCGTCAGCGTTTCATCGACAGAGGTTCTCAAGGGAAGTCATGATGTCGGCTGAGCAGCTGCATCCCGTCGCGATTGAGGCTCGGAACGGCTACCGGCTGTGGGTCCGTTTCGATGACGGCGCCGAACGCGAGATGGACCTGTCTCGGCGCGCCGGGCCCGCAGGCCCGGCAGATGCCTGGCTGCTATGGGTTGGTGGTGAAGGTGACGGTGCCGACGAGGTGTGCGGGTGACCAGATGCCGCCGGGGTAGAAGCCGCCGTCCCAGGTGGGGATGAAGTTCTCATGCTTGACGCCGGCGCCTTGGCCGCCGATGTATTTCTCCTCCGACACGAGCCGGAACAGGGCTTCGGCGGTGTAGGTGGTGCCCGGGGTCAGGCCCGTGACGGTGATCGATGATTCGTCGGTGTGGGTGCAGTCGCCGGCGGGGCTGAGGTAGAGGGCTTGAGCGGCTTGGTAGCCATAAGGGCCGTCGGCGTCGCTGACGACCACCATCACCGGGTCGATGGAGAGCCCGTCAAAGGCGTTGTCGCTGGCGCTGTCGACCACGGTGTGGCCGATCCACCCCGCATAGTTGACATCTGAGGAACCCGCGAGGCCGCTCACGGTCACGGTCTTGGTGATCTTTCCGTTGACCGCGTCAGCGGGGCTGAATATCAGGGTTTGTTCCGAAAAGCCGTCGACGCGTATGCGATTGGAGACGAAGGTGTTCACCTCGATGTGCACAACTGTCGCGGGGACTTGTTCGAGTGTCACGGTGTAGGTGGCCGTCGAACCCGGAGCCAGCTCCACGAATGCCTTGCTCACGGTCACTTTGTCGGTCGTGTCGGTGCTGTCGCGGTTGCGGAGGCACGTGTTGTGCCCCCAGCCCTTGTAGCCGATGCCGACATGCAGCAGCCGGTTCTCAGGACCCCCGCGCGGCGGTGCCAAAGCGAGGTGGTCCTTCGCGTGGTTGCCGAGCTGGCTGCCGTTCGGGTCGGTGCCGGTCATGTTGACCCGGATCGTCGCGCCGGTGCGCCAGGTGTCGGTGACCGTCACGAGCCCGGCTGCGGGAAGCTGACGCTCCGAATCGACCGACACCACTGCGGAGGGGTTGCTGCGGTCGGTGCCGCGCACCGCGATCACCCGGTAGGAGAACTGGGTCAGCGCAGCGATCTCGAGATAGGAAGCGGTTTGCACGAAGTTGCCTGCGCTGTTGTAGACGGGCTTGTTCGCGGTCGTGGTCACGTCGCTGCCGGTGTCAGCCCATTCGGTGATGCTGCTGGCGGTGATGGTGGCGACGTCCGCGAAAGGCAGTGCGCGTTGTTTCTGGGTGACGAGGCGGCGCTGGATGACGTAGCCGGTGACCGACGACGCGTCCTGGCTGGGCGGGTCCCAGTCCAGTTCGATCGCCAACGTCGTGCCGTCGGCCACGGCCTGCTTGGTCGGAATCGACACGGTCAGGTCCTGGGGGGACTCCGCGTTGGGTCGTGCGGCGTCCTCGACGCGTTCGATGAAGGTGCCGGCTGACAGGCGGCTGCCGAAGTCGCGGTCGTTTTCGAACACGTCGACATCGGTGCCGTACAGGGTGCGCATCTGGTAGATGTGCCGACGCGGGCCGACCAGCGCGTCACGGCTGGTGTCGGTGAAACTGAAGATGCCAGTTTGTCCGATGACGGTGCCGATCAGGTGGGGCTGGCTGTCCGAGAGCAGCTCCACGGTGCCGTTGCGGTAGACGTGCCCGAACGAGGTGCGGTAGATCTCATAGGCGTCATAGACGCGCCGGTCGACGCAGGTGTACTTCCAGTAGGCCTTGGTGCGGTCCTCTTCCACCCAATAGCGCATGTAATCGTTCTGGAACCAGCGGCCGACGCCGTCTATTACCGCCCAAACTCTGCGGTTGACTCTCTCGGAGTGCGAGGTCTGAGGGCCGGGCACCCGCACGATGTCGTACTCGGCGCAGGCCCACCACTCCGGGCGTTCGAGCTGTTGCCAGCTGATCAAGATGCCGTCATCGGTCAGTTCCGCGGTGACGTTGCGGGGCGCGAACCGCGAAGCGTCATGGCCGGTGATCTCAGCGACCCGGTCGGGGTCGTTCTCGTTCTCCGGTGTCAGGGTGTCTTCCCTGGCGAACGCCGGGGGAGCGCCGGGATCGAACCCCAGCGAGTTCGGGTAGCTCGCGGGCAGGCCCGGCAGGGTGGAGCGGTCCTGGAACTGTGCTGGGACCGTGACCTGCGACGAGGACCGCACCACCACCGCCCCTTCGCCGTCGTCGGGCGGGGGCACGAACTGCTTGTCGTCCTGCTGTGGGTCCTGCTGCTGGGTCGTATCCGACCGGACCGACACCGCCGAACCAGCAACACCGCCCTCGCCGTCGTCGCCGTCGTCGGGATCGCCCCCGTCGTCGCCGTTGTCGGGATCGCCCCCGTCGTCGCCGGAATCAGGATCGGGGTCGGGGTCGGGTTCTGGCTCTGGGTCGCGTGCGGGTTTGCCGGTGTCAGGGTCGCAGCCGGCCAGAGGATCAGCAGCGACATAGCTCGCGGGCAGGTTCACTCGCGAGTAGTTCCCCCAGCGGCTGAGCTGGTCGCCGCGGCGCGCTTTGACCCGATAGGTATACGCGGTGTCGGCCTGATCAGCGCAGCGGTCCACGAACGACGTGTCGCTGGTGGCGGTGTCGTGGGCGACGACATGGAACGTCCCCACCGGGTCTACCCCGGGGCGGCGTCGCAGCACCTGATAGCCCGTCACCGACCCGGCGTCGTCGATCGGCGCGTTCCAGCTCAACGTCACCACGCCGTCCGCCAACGACGCGGACAGGCCCTTGGGATGCAAAGAGCTAGACGACGCCCCCACAGCAGGAGACAGCACTGCTGCTGCGAGCGTCATCGCCGCCAGCGCTGCGGACACAGCCCATCTGCGCCTGCGGGGCCTCATTCCGCGGGGGGGGGGGGGGGGGTATGCGAACGCAGTGCGTCAGAGGTCACGGGCTTCACTCCAAGAGGACTTCAGGGCCTGCTGCAGGCCCACAACAGCTCGCTGCCGCACAGCACCACGCTGGGACTCGAACTGACGTTGACTGAATGACGCTTCAACGATAGCGCATGTAAACATGCATTTGATTCACATATGCAGGCCGCAGATACTCTGGTCGCCAACGCTCGTCGGGGAGCACACCCAAGAGCGCTGTGACCTCGCACGATGGGCACAACTCGGCGACGCCGAGAGAGAACCGCTCAGACAGCCGTCCTGGGCGGTTGGGAAGTCGTTAGGGGGCTGCTGTCGGCGGCGGCCGTGTTGACTATTCGGCGCGCTGGGTGCCGACCTTCAGCTCGCGGAACGGGCTCGTGGTGTCGATGCCGGGCTCCTTGGGCAGCCCCAGCACGCGTTCGCCCACAATGTTGCGCATTACCTCGTCCGAGCCCCCGGCGATGCGCATGGCGGGGAAGCCCAGCACGTATCCGGCCCACGAGAACGTGCCCCACTCGCCGGTATCGACCGCCAGCTTTTCCCCCAGCGTGTTGCTCACGAAGTTGCAGGTGGCGTTCATCTGGCGGATCAGCCCCATCTTCGACAGCGACATCTCTGGCCCAGGCGTGCGGCCGGCGCGCAGCGCATCCATCGTGCGCTGGTTCGACCAGCCCAGCACCTTGCCGTGGGTGTAGATCTCGGCGAGCTTCTGGCGGGTCAAGGCGTCGCCGCTCACGCCGTAGTGGGTGGCCATGGCTGCCAGCTTGGTGAAGCTGCCCCCGCTGCCGGATCCGCCGCCGATCGCTGCGCGCTCGTTCATGAGCGTCGTGAGCGCCACACCCCAGCCTTGGTTCACGTCGCCGAGGCGGTGGCTGTCGGGCACGCGCACGTCGGTGAAGTACACCTCGTTGAAGTTCGCCCCGCCGGTCATCTGCCGCAGCGGCCGCACGTCCACGCCGGGTGCGTTCATGTCCACGATGAACCCGGTCAGGCCCTGGTGCTTGGGCAGATCGAAGTCGGAACGGGCGATCACCTCGCCGATCTCGGAATAGTGCGCGCCCGAGGTCCAGACCTTCTGGCCGTTGAGGATCCATTCCTCGCCGTCGCGGTCGGCCCGCATCTGCAAGCTGGCCAAGTCGGATCCCGCACCCGGCTCGGAGAACAGCTGGCAGCCCACGATGTCGGCTCGGAACATCTTGGGCAGCACGTCAGCGGACACCTCAGGATTGGCGTGCGTCAGGATGGTGGGGGCCACCATGCCTAGGCCGATGCCGAAGAAGCCGCCGTCGGGTGTGTCGAACTGGCTCTCGAGCTGGCCCCAGATGCGCTCGTACTTGCGAGGCAGGCCACTGCCACCCAACTCCGTCGGCCCGCCGATCCAGCCATAGCCGGCGTCGAACTTGGTGGCTCGCCACGCCTTCGCCTCGTCAAGTTCCTGCCGCTCGCGCTCGCGGTCGATCTCTTCGAAGAGCGCTGCATTGTCGGGTCCCTCGCCCCAGACGAATTCCCGCCGTTCGGCCTTGCGCTTGGCATTGGCCTCGAGGAACGCTGTTGCCTCGGCGGTGAACTGCTCCTCGGAGATCTCGGCGGTGTCGGCAGCGGCCATGTCGGGCTCCTGTTTCATAGGTAGGACTGCGGGGAAGTCCGGCTTGTGAGCGGCCCCAAGCTACTGGCTTATCTCGCTACGCTCATCGGCCATGGGTCAGCCCGTTCGAGTAGCAGAACGACCGTCCGCCGCACGTCCGGGCACGGTGCGCTTCGAGACCAACCGTCCGCTGACGGGGGCGGGCCACCGCTACTACAACAGCGCCGACGATGCGGCCAGCGCTGAGGACCCGGCCGATCTGCTGGCATGGCGGCTGTTCCAGCGCGGTGGCGTCGACCACATACACGTCTACGGCAACGTCGCCACCGTCGACATCTCGCGGGGCCACACCTCCGAGGGCATCGTCGATCTCATCGAAGAGCTGTTTGCCCACTACCGCTAGCTCGCTAGCGGTAGCGACAGGCACAGTCGCTAGCTCGCTAGCGGTAGCGACAGGCACAGTCGCTAGCTCGCTAGCGGTAGCGACAGGCACAGTCGCTAGCTCGCAGCAGTCGTGTACATCGTGGCCAGGTACAAGATGCTGTCCAAAGGCGATTCATGGCCTTGGTTCTCTCGTAGTTCTCTGCAAGAGGCTCTTCTCGTCGAAGAAAGGGCTCGGTGTCTTCCCTCGGACTTCACCGCCTGACAAGCCCACGGGGGGAGTGCCACCACTCGCCAATTAGACTTCTTCATCGAAATAGCTAATGTGTTTCATGTCGGCATAGCCCATAGGCGAATGCGGCAATCCACAGTGGGCAGGCGGGTGTGCCTGTGCTGCTGAGGCGCAGGAGGTTGATGGTGGAGGCGTCACCGACGGCGACCCGAACGATCGTGCCATCTGCCGGACACGCCCGGCGAGCGTCTCGAGCCGCACTTGCCGGTTGAACGCCCGCCCGCCCGACATCGCCCCGCTGCGGCCATGGGAAAGCGCACGGGCGGCACTACGCCGAGTCTCGGCACGAATCGCTGTGCGGCGGGCGCACTCGCGACCATGCTGGTTCTGGCTGCCAGCTCGGCTGCCGCTTGCGGCGACGCTGAGCGCGCTGCGCACAGTGCCGCAGATTCCGGGGTAGTCGTCGCGGCGGCGTCGAGCAGCCGCGGCGATGCAGCCGCACGCACCGTCACCGCAGCAGACGCATTCTCAACAACAAGTGAGAATGTGCAGCCACCGCACGGTCGAGCTGCACCGCTGACAGCGTCCGCACGATCGCCGCAAGCGACATGGGGCCAAGATCAGGAGCAGCCACAGCAACGAGAGCAGGCTCAGCAGCCGGGCCAGCTCGATGGGCAGAGCACGCGTTCGATCCCCGAGTGGTCCATCCCCGCCGAAGCCGAGCCCTACACCTGGCAGGACGGCGAACGAACGCTGCACGTCTGGCTCGATCCCTCCTTGGAGGTCCGCGCCTCCGCTGACGGCGTGCCCCAAGGCGATGTGGTGGTCCAGTCGAGTCTCGGCGTCATCATTCGCGTCGATTCCGAGATCGCTTCCCGTGGCACGGCAAGCGAGCAGGACCCCAAGGCCAAGAGCTATCCGGTCTTCAGATCCGACTCGGGTCAGTTGATGATGCTGCCCGGGGGCGTGCTGATCAGCCTCGACCCTGCTTGGAATGCCGATGACGTCGCAGCATTCTTCGAGCGCAACAGCATCGACCCTGATCTGGCCGCCGAACTGGACTACCTCCCCAACGGCTACTTCATCGAGACCGAGCCAGGGTTCGCATCGCTTGATCTCGCGAGTGCGCTGGTCGCCATGCCCGGCGTCGAGCTGGCCGTTCCCAACTGGGCCTCAGAGCTGAGCACGCGGTGACCGCGCTGCGACAACGGTTGACCACTCCTGGGGGGCCAGCCGACCAGGCCACCGAACCCTGCAACCGGTGACGGCACAGTGAGCCGGCAGCACTCCAGCCTGACAGGCGGTGCCAGGGGAGTCCGGCACGTCGGGGCTGACGCGACCGGGGCCCGCCCGGCCCGCCGCCGGACCGTCAGCCTCAGGCGCGGCACACGACGGCAGGTGATCGCGGCGCTGGTCGTGCTGGTCGCCGCGGCCGCAGCCGTGACGACCCTGCCGAACTACATCGCAGCAGCACAGACGCTCGCAGCGCCCGCCATCGACCATGTCGTGGCCGGTGAAGCAGCACTGAGCGTCGTGTGGAGCGCTCCCGACGGCGTCGATACCGCTGACATCGTCGAGTACGACGTGCGCTACATCGAGACCAGCGCCACTGACAAGTCCGATGTCAAGTGGAAGGTCGTCGACGCGGCTTGGACTGCTGCGGAGGCCGGATCCGATTCCGGCGGCCTGCACGCCATCGTGAGCGGCCTGGCGAACGACACGTCCTACGACATAGGGGTGCGTGCGGAGACCACGGTGGAGGGGAGCTGGTCGGCGACTGTGACCGGCACACCCGCGGAAGCCGCCGCGACCCTCGAAGACGCCACGCCGATCGTCATGGACGTGCCGGTAGCGGCCGCGATCGACAGCACAGACGACGAGGACTATTTCACCTTCACGCCGCCGCTGAACAGCAAGTACGTGGTGCTCACCGAGGGTGGCCTCGACACCGCCGGCACGCTGTACGCCATCGGCAGCGGCCGCCCGCTCGAAGCGAGCGGTGACGCAAGGCTGCCGCCCAACGGACGGGCGATGCTGCTGATCGCGGACGCCGCGCTGGTGCAGTCCGAGCAGGAATCGGGAGAGATCGCCGTCGCGGTCCGCGGCCAGCGTGCCGCCACGGGCGCCTACACACTGCTGGTGCGCTCGATAGCGGACCCCTCGAGCAGCGCGGATGCGCTGAGCCTCCAGCTGGGACCGCCCGTTCTCGGCATGCTGCACAACTGGGACGACGAGGACTGGTACCGGCTGGTGCTCACCGAGCAGTCCGACGTCTTCATCCGCGGCGGGGGCGTGCTGGATTCGGCGGCGGGAACAGACGACTACGACATCGACCTCCTGCACGGCTTTGACACCAAGGTCCGGATACTGGACTCGGACGGAAATCAAGTGGCCGCCAACGACGACGGAGACCTGTTCCCTCGCTACGGGTTCGCCGTGAAGGAGACGCTCGACGCCGGCACCTATTCCGTCGTCGTCGAACCGGTCGTCTCCGGCATCATCACAGGGATCCTGTCGGTGCTGGGAGTGACCGGGTTCGGGCGCGGCTGGTACACGATTCAGGCCGATGTCGCGCCGACGCCCGGCACCACCGATGCCACTGCCGGCACGCTGCACGTCGGGAGCGGCAGCGGCGGGACCCTGGATTCGGCCACCGATGTGCACTACTACACCTTCACGCTGGACGATCCGGCGAGCATGCAGCTGCGCGTCATCGGCAAGCCCTTCTTCGACGTGGAACTGCAGCATTCTGACGGCACCGCGGTCGACGTCCCGCATTACATGCTCGGACGCCCGACGCACCTGGTGGGCAGGGATGCAACCATCCGGGGCCACCTCGACGCAGGCACGTACCTGGTGCGGATCGAGGCCGAGACCACCGACAGCGGCCATCTCGTGCAGGGCGACTATCTCATGCACCTCACGCACGGGTTCGAGTACGAGTACTTCATGCCGTACTGCGGCGATCCGCCCGCAGGCATCGAGGATCCGGCGTTCGGATGCCAATGGCACCTCTCCAACACGGGGCAGTTCGGTGCGACGGCGGGCGAGGACATCAACCTCGGCTCGGTCTGGGACACCAACAAGGGAGACGGCATCAACATCGCTGTCGTGGACGACGGCTTCGACTACCTCCACGACGACCTGAGCGACAACGTGGTGCTCGCCAGCAATCACAGCTACTTCGCACCGGACGGGGACATCTTGGCCGTCGACGCGCAGCACGGGACGGCGGTGGCCGGTCTCATCGCAGCAAGCGACAACAGCCGCGGCGTGCGCGGCGTGGCGCCGAGAGCGTCGATCTACGGCTACGACCTGCTCGCCGACCGGCTCGGCAGCGACACGGCCATGGCCGAGCACCTGCGGTCGGCGGACGCGATGAGACGCAATCACGAGACGACCTCGGTGTCGAACAACTCCTGGGGATCGGTGAGCGGACCCGGTCCGCGGCGCGCGAGCAGCGTCTGGAGACAGGCGGTCATCCATGCGCTCATCAACGGTGACGGCGGCCGGGGCGTGGTGTACGTGTGGTCCGCAGGCAACTCGCGAGACGAAGGCGGGTGGGGCCCGCTGGACGAGTACAAGACCCACTACGGACCGGTCGTGGTGTGCAGCGTCGACCTTGACGGCACGTCGTCGATCTATTCGGTCCATGGCCCGAATCTGTGGGTGTGCGCCCCCAGCGACTCGGGTGACGGCGACGTCGGCATCACGACCACCGCGCGCTACAACGGCTACATCGACGGCTTCGGCGGGACCAGCGCCGCTGCGCCGATCGTCTCGGGGGTCGTGGCGCTCATCCGTGCGGCGAACCGAGCCTTGACCTGGCGTGACGTGAAACTCATCTTGGCGGCGTCGGCGCGCCAGAACGATCCCGCCGATGCGGGCTGGCAGGCAGGTGCGCCGCGCTACGACGGCGACACCGGCCTGTACAGCTTCAACGAGCAGTACGGCTTCGGCGTCGTCGACGCGTCGGCGGCCGTCGAGATAGCGCAGGATTGGACCAACGTGCCCGCCATGGTGACCGCAGAATGGGGCTACTCGGGCGGCACCAAGAATCTCGGACAGTCCAGCGCCGCCAACCCGGCCGACACCAGCGTCGAGATCTCGACCGAGATGGACTTCGTGGAATACGTCGAAGTCGACGTGGACGCCAACGCCCTGCGGTTCCGCGACCTGCGCATGCAGCTCATCTCGCCCGCCGGCACCGTGTCCGACCTGTCCGTGCCGAACAACACCGATTGCAACCTGTTCTCCTGCTCGCTGTCGGGCCGCTTCAACTTCGGCACCGCCAAGCACCTCGGTGAGGACCCGAACGGGCGCTGGACGCTGCGGTTCATCGACGAGCTGAGGGGCCGAGGGACAAAACAGTTGAAGAGCTGGAGGCTGAGGCTGTACGGGCACCGGCACGGACCCACGGCGACGCAGATGGACTCGGTCACGCCCGGCGCCACGTCGCTCACGGTGGCATGGACAGCCCCCGACGACAGCGGCGCGCGCCCTCTCAGCGGCTATGACGTGAGGCACGTTCGCAGCGATGCCGCCGACAAGTCGGACTCGCAGTGGACCGTCATCTCCGGCGCAGGCACCGACAGCGACAGCAGCTACACGATCTCGGGCCTGATGCACGGCGTGCGCTATGACGTGCAGGTGCGAGCGGTCAACAGCCGCAATGGGGGGCCGTGGTCGGTGATCGCTCGGGGCGTGCCAGGCACCACCGACAGCGAGCCGTTCTTCGTGGACGGCGCGGCGGCACGGCGTGAGATCGCCGAGCTCTCCGCGGACGGCGCCTCGGTCGGCGCCCCGATTGCGGCCCGTGACGCAGAGGGCGACACGATGACCTATGCACTCAGCGGCACGGACGCGTCCTCGTTCGAGATCGACGGCGACGGGCAGCTCCTGCTGCGAACCGCCTTGGACTACGAGACGCGCCGTTCCTACGACGTGACCGTCTCGGTCCACGACGGCAAGGACGGCAACGGCGCCGCGGACACGACCGCTGATGTGAGCATCGACGTGGACGTGGGGGTGCTCGACGTCAACGAAGCACCGACCATCACCGGCGACATGTCGCTGACCCGGACCGAATTCCAGTTCGGCGAGTTCGGGAGCTGGCAGGCGAGCGATCCCGAACGCGACGATGTCGAGCAGTGGTCGCTGAAAGGACCCGACGGCGCGCAGTTCTCGTGGGAGCAGGACGCCAACGATGCGAACCGCGGCCAGATCCGGTTCCGTGCACTGCGCGACTTCGAGGAGCCTCAAGACGTCGGGCGCAACAATGTCTACGACGTGACGATCGTCGCCAGCGACGGCGAGGCCCGTGGAACCTTCGACGTGCAGGTCACCGTCACCGACATCGACGAGGATCTCGTCGTGGACGGCCCGACCGATCCCATGCCCGCCGAGGAGACGACCGAGCCGATCGGCACCTACACCGTCACCGACCCGCTCGGCTCGCTCTACTCCAATGTCCCGATCACCTTCGAGCTCAGCGGGCCGGATGCGTCACGCGTCGAGCTCGCTTCGAGGAACAGCAGCACGCGCATGCTCAGCTTCGTCGAGGTTCCCGACCACGAGCAGCCTGCCGATGCCGACGGCGACAACGTCTACGAGGTGGTGCTCACCGTCGCCAGGAGTCGGGCCTCGGGGCCGCGCGAGACGGTCGTGAACCTCAGCATCACCGTGGTCGCCGTGAATGAGCCGCCGCAGATCAGCGGACCCGCTGCGGTCGACGTGGTGGAGAACCGCGGCGGGACGGTCGCCTCCTTCGCCGCCAACGATCCTGAGAGCGGCGAGTCGGTGACCTGGTCGCTGTCAGGCCGCGACCGCTCGTTGTTCTCGATCGACGCATCGGGACGTCTGTCGTTCGACAGCCCGCCCGACCACGAGGCCGGCCGCGGCGACACCTACAGGGTCACCGTGAACGCCGCCGACGAGACGCTGTCGGACTCCCAAGCAGTGACGGTGACGGTGACCGACGAGAACGAGCCGCCCCGGATCACCGGACCGCCGACGGTCAACGTGGTGGAGAACCGCAGCGGGACAGTCGCCTTCTTCGCCGCCAACGATCCCGAGAGCGGCGAGTCGGTGACCTGGTCGCTGTCGGGCCCCGACGGCTCGTTGTTCTCGATCGACGCAGCGGGACGCCTGTCGTTCGACAGCCCGCCTGACCACGAGGCCCGCCGCGGCACTACCTACTACGTCACGGTGCGTGCCGCGGACAGCATGCAGCTCACCGACTCGCGTTCGGTGACCGTGACAGTGACCAACATCGACGAGATGCCCGTCATCACCTCGGGGCCGGCGAGCGTGACGGTCACCGAGGGCCCTGTCGGCAGTCTCGCCGCATACGAGGCGTCCGACCCCGACGTTGCGGACACGGTGTCGTGGACGCTGACCGGAAACGACCATGGCGCTCTTCGGATCGGCCGCGACACCGGCGTGTTGGAATTCGTGAACGAACCCGACTTCGAGCAGCCCGCCGACGCTGACCGGAACAGCATCTACCAAGTCACGGTGAATGCCACGGGCGGCAGCAAGTTGGCGACGCTGGCTGTAACCGTGACGGTGAACAACGCCGACGAGCCGGGCAGGCTGATTCCCTCGTCGGAGCAGCCGCAGGACTCCACGATGCTGGTGATGATGCTCAGCGACCCCGATGGCGTGGTGGGCGGGGCCGCCTGGCTGTGGGAGCTGTCCGCCGACTCGGCGACATGGACGCCGATCAGCGGCAACACGACATCGTCGTACACGCCGCAGCAGCCTGCCGACATCGGGCAGTACCTGCGCGTCACGGCCACCTATCGGGACCGCCACGGCCACGGCAAGTCGGTCAGCATCGTGCTGGCCAACCCCGTGAGGCTCGCGCCCGATGTCAACCACGCTCCGGGCTTTCCGGCCACCGAGACCGGCACCCGGACTGTTGCCGAGGACGCCGCGGTGGGCGCCAGCCTGGGCGCGCCGGTCGCTGCGATCGACGTCGACGCCGATGTGCTCGGCTACACGCTGAGCGGCTCGGATGCATCGGCATTCGAGATCGACGCCACAAGCGGTCAGATCCGCATTCGTGCGGGGCTGGACTACGAGACGAAGCAGACGCATCGGGTCTCGGTGACCGCAGCGGACCCGTCGGGGGAGCGGGCGACGCAGCCGGTGGTGATCACCGTCGAGGACGTGAACGAGCCGCCGCTGCTCGGCGGGCCGGTTGCGGTGAACTACGGCGAGCATCGCAGCGACCCAGTCGCGTCGTTCTCAGCGCGCGACCCCGAAGGCGAGACGATCTTGTGGTCGCTGGAGGGGCCCGACAGCACGGCGTTCGACATCGACGAGTCCGGCGTGGTGCGCTTCGGCGGTCCGCCGGACTACGAGCCGCCCGATTACGAGTCTCCTGCTGACGTCGGCGGCGACGGCGCCTACGAGATTGTGGTGGTGGCCGACGACGGCGTGAGAGCGGCTCGGCACAGCGTGCATGTGACGGTGACAGACACCAACGAGCAGCCGATGATCAGCGGCCCTGCGGCTGCGCTGTACGTGGAAGGGGACACGGGAGTCGTGGCGGACTACAGCGCGTCGGATCCCGAGGGCGTGCCGGTGACGTGGTCGCTTGGGGGGCGGGACCGGGAAGCCTTCGAGATTGACGCCGACGGTTCGGTTCGCTTCAAGACGCCGCCCGATTTCGAGCAGCCTGCGGACATCGGTCGCGCCAACGACTACGAGCTGGAGATCCGTGCGTTTGACGGGCAGACGACCGTGACGGCGGATCTCGTGGTCACGGTGTCCGACGTGGATGAGCCCGGAGTGGTGGAGCTGACCCCTGCGGTGCCGCGTGCAGGCTCGACGGTGAGTGCCGCACTGGCTGAGCCTGACGGTGGGCTGCGCGACCAAGTGTGGGTGTGGGAGCGCTCGTCGGCCGGTGCGGGATGGGAACGGATCGACGGTGCCAGCGGGTCGAGCTATGTGCCCTCGACGCAGGACATCGGCTTCAGGCTGCGAGTGACGTTGAGCTATGCCGATGTGCACGGCGGGGTCAAGACGCTGACAGCGGAGTCGTCGGGTGCGGTGCAGGTGAGGAGGGCGAGCAGTGCGGGCCCGGGCGGGAGGACTGTGGGTGGCGGCGGTTCTGGTGGCGGCGGTTCTGGTGGCGGCGAGCTGGATGTGGGTGTGGCGACGCTGGTGGTGGCCAATGGCTGGTCGCCTGCGGATGTGGGTGTGGCGTCGGTGCTGGCGGCACGCACTGATGGCGCGGCGGTGGTCTACACGGCGGGCGAGGAGCTGTCAGAGGAGACGAGGGCGCTTTTGCGGGAGGCCTCGCCCGCTGAGGCGATCATCGTGGGCGGGACAGCGGCGGTATCGCGTGATGTCCGGACCCAGATCCGTTCTGCGTCGCCTGATTCGGGCACGTCGCGAGTCTTTGGCGCGGATCGTGCCGACACTGCGGCAGGCGTGGCGCGGCGCATCCTGGGCAATCCTTCGGGAGCGGGCCGGGTGACGCTGATCGTCGCAAGTGGCTGGTCTCCGCCCGACATCGGTGCCGCAGCAGCGCTTGCTGCGCGCAGCGGGCGGGCCGCAGTTCTGTACACCCAGGCAGGCAAGCTGCCTGAAGCGTCTGCGGCGTTGCTGCGCGACTACGAGGTGGCGCGGGTGATCCTGGTCGGGGGTACCGCTGTGATCGACAACAGCGTGCAGGACGCGATCGCGGACGCGGCGAGCGCCGCCAGCATCTCGCGTCTCACGGGCGCTGACCGTGTCGGCACCGCTGCGCAGGCAGCGCGGCGCGTGCTGGGCAATCCCGCCGCCGCGCCCGACGGCATCACCCTGGTGATCGCAAACGGCTGGTCTCCGCCTGATGTCGGCGTGGCGGCAGCACTGGCAGCAGCTAGCGAGAATGCCGCAGTCGCTTACACATCGCAAGGCATGTTGCCGGAGGCCACGGCTGCGCTGATACGCGACTACCGGCCGAGCCAGGTCATCATCGTGGGCGGCCGTGCAGCAGTCGCCGACGACGTACGAGCAGCCACCACCGAAACAGCTCTCAGCAGCGCCGACGTGCGGCGCATTGCCGGCCAGACCCGAACCGACACCGCCGCGCGAGCAGCGCGGCGCATCCTCGCAAGTTCCTGACCATCGGTTGGTGCTCACCGGCGGGCCTTCGCGGAGGCCCGCAAGGAAAGCACTCCTAGAAACGATTGTTCGTCTAGTCTGTCGCGATGGCAGTGCAGCTTCAAGATGTCAAGCGTGCGGTGGACCTCGGGCACGATGAACGGCTGCTGCCCGTCGCCGACGAGCTGGCGCCGCTGCTGACACAACCAGGCCTCGTGCGGGGGTCGGTGCTGGCCGCTCAGGGGCCGGGAGCATTGACCTTGGCAACGGCTTTCGCGGCGGAGGTCTTGCGCACGGGCGGATGGGTGACCGCGGTGGGCCTGGGACGGATGGGCGTCTCGGCAGTGGCAGAACGGGGGGCGTCGCTGGACCGGTGGGTGTTCGTGGACGAGCCCGGCGATGTCGCAGCCGAGGTGCTGAACGCCCTGATCGGCAACGTCGATGTGATCCTGCTGGCTGCCGGTGTGCGGCTGGCAGACGCACACAGCCGGCGCCTGCGTGCCCGCCTGCGGGAGCGGGGGACCGTGGTGATCGAGGTCGCCGAGGGGCATGCCCGTGGGGTCGGCGCATTCAGCCCAGCCGGCCCTCGTGGGGTCGGCGCATTCAGCCCAGACGTGACCCTGACGGTGGAACGTGCGGCGTGGACCGGTCTCGGGCACGGGCACGGTCGGCTGCGCGAACGTCGGGCCGAGGTGGTCGCAGTGGGCCGCGGTGCGGCGTCGCTGCCGCGGCGGGCTGTCCTGTGGCTGCCCGATGCCACCGGACGCATTGCCCCCGTCTGTGGTGCCATTGACACTGTCTCCTGGCCTGCCTCTTCCTGGCCTGCCCCGGCCGATTCCTCCCAGGCCGGCATCTCAGCGGCCGGCATCTCCGAAACCGACTCCGATGTCGTCGTCCCCTTGCAGCGCCGTGCGGGATAGCCGAGACAACCCGGGCAGCCCTGTCGGCATCCCACCGCGGATGCTGGTGGTGGAGGTCGAGCACTGGTCTGCGATCGCAGCGGGACTCGATCCGGCCACGCCTGCAGCGGTGGTGTCTGCCGGGCGGATCACCGCGCTGACGCCCGCTGCCGCCGCGGCCGGGGTCCGCACGGAAATGCGCCGCCGCCAAGCCCAATCCGAATGTCCCGCCTTGGAGCTCGTCGAACACGATCCTGATCTCGACGCTCGACGCTTCGCTCCCGTAGTCACTGCGCTGGAAGACCTGACGCCAAGAGTCGAAGTGCTGGCACCTGGATGCTGCGTCGTCGCCACTCGAGGCCCATCGCGCTACTACGGCGGCGACGAGGCCTTGGCCGAGCTGGTGCGCCAGACCGCCGCCGGGGTGCTGGTCGATGCACAGACTGACGTACCTGCCAACACAACCATCCGTGTCGGCATCGCTGACGGCCTGTTCGCCGCCGGTCTTGCCGCCCGGTTGGCATCGGCCCGAGATCCATCGACGCAGGTGATGGTGGTGCCTGTGGGCGCCAGTGCAGCCTTCCTCAGCCGGCTGTCGCAGCGAACACTGGCCGGAGCGTTCTCGCCGCTGGGAGACGACCCTGACGCAGCCGCCGACTTCACCGATGTGCTCAGGCGGCTGGGCTTGCGCACCTTGGGCGACGTGGCGGCCCTGCCAACCGCCGACCTCATCGGCAGGTTCGGCACGCAGGGCGAGTGGGCGCACCGGCTGGCCAGCGGGCGTGATTTCCGGCTGAGCCAACCTGCCGCTGCGGGGCCCGAGCTCAGCGTCGAAACCGAGATCGATCCGCCAGCGGACCGGCTCGACACGGTGGCATTCATGGCGAAGTCCCTGGCAGATCAGCTCGATGCCCAGCTGACCCGGCTCGGCCAAGCGCTGGTGTGCGTGGAGATCAGCGCCGAGACCGAGCACGGCGAGACTTCCAGCAGGCGGTGGTGTCACGGGTTCCGTTTCAGCCCGCCCGATATGGTCGACCGTGTGCGCTGGCAGCTCGATGGCTGGCGCAGCGACAATCGCAGCCGACCCAGCGGCCGTATCTCGCTCATCGGGCTGGCAGTGGCCGAGACAGCTCCCGATGAAGGACGCCAGCTCGGCTTCTGGGGCGGTCAGTCCGAGGCTGACGAGCGGGCCGAGCGAGCTATGGGCCGGGTACAGGCGCTGGTGGGCTTCGACGGGGTCACCGTGGGCCGCCTGGGCTCCGGCCGCCGCTTTGCCGATCTCGAACAGCGCCTCCCGTTCGGCACCACTGGCCAAGCCGACTCAAGCACAGCTGGCGCATCGAACACAGCTGGCCCTCGTGGGGCCGGCGCATCAAACACAGCGCCCCCGTGGCCGGGACGGCTGGGTGTACCGGCCCCTGCTGAAGTGCTGGCTGAACCCGAGCCGCTCGCGGTGCTCGATGCGAACGGCGAGCCGGTGGGCGTGAGCGGCAGGGCGCAGGTCAGCGCACCTCCCGCCGTGCTGCGCCGAGCCGATGGGTGCGCCAGCGCCGTCACAGCATGGGCAGGACCCTGGCCGCTGGACGAACGCTGGTGGAGCTCCCGATCACGACGCCAGGCGCGGTTCCAACTCGTGCTCGACGACGGCACCGCCCATCTCTGCGCTGTCGAGGGCGGCCGCTGGCAGCGCGAAGCCACCTACGACTGAGCGGGCTGGGCGACCTGCGGTTTGCGTGCTGCACGCGCGTAAATGCGTCCACCATTACAAACGGAATCGAGCGGCAATGATAACTTGGGGTGGAACCTAAACATGTAGGTCAGACGTGGTGCAACATGTTATCCCCCCGAATAATCGGTCAGATATACGTCGTGTCATGTCACCCCCTGTGAATATCCTGTGGCGCGTGGCTCCCGCAGAGCCGGGCGATGCGGCGTGACAATCGCCGCCACTCTCGACACAGGAACCGTGCAATGTCCACACTGACGATCGCTGGCCGCACCTTGGATGAACTGCCCACCTACGCGGCAGACCCCAACGAGATCGAGGTCGTTCATCTCACCGACGACGATGTGGGCAAGCTCGTGAGCGATGCCCTTGACGCCGCTGGCTGCACACGGGAGGAACTTGATCAGCAGGCCGCGTGTGGCGAGTTCATGAGTGAGCTTGCCCGACGCATGTGGTTCCTCGTCTCATCCTTTGACCCGCCCGCAGGGTGACCTTGAGCGGCAGGCCCGCGACTTCGCTGCGGAGATCACGGGGCTGCTGAACAAGACGGTCACACATGGAATCCGCTTGTCGTCCAAGATGGATCGGCATGGAAGCGCAATCATCCGCTACTGGGGCAATAGTCCGAACGGTCTGGACGATCTCATCCCGCTTACGATTTCCCAGAAACCGGCCCGCCTCGGTCTGCGCATCCTCCACACTCTCACACTCGATGATGAGTCCAAGTACTTGCGGAACACTCAGAGTGCCTATGCGCTCGCCACCGCAGACGGAGAGGCAATTCTCACGTACGACTTCGTGCGGCCAGCCCCGAACGTGTACCCAGAGGCCCACCTGCACATCGACGGCGAATCGGCATCTCTCCAACGTCTGCTCGACCTGTCCGGCCAGACAGAAAGGACTGCCCGGCGACTCCACCTTCCAGTCGGCGGACGGCGTTTTCGGCCGTGCCTTGAAGACATCATCGAATTCTGCGTGTCCGAAGGTCTCGTTGATTACCACGCGGGATGGGAAGACGTGCTCAGCGAGGCACGGAGCCGTTTCCACCTTCGCCAACTGAAAGCTGCGGTACGACGTTGCCCCGAAGCAGCCGCTGAAGCACTCCAAGAGGCGGGCTGGGGCTAGCTGTCCGTACGCTGCGATGAGGACGCTGCGGGTCCTACTCTCTGTCGTGACGCCGTCGGGGGAGCCTGACGTACTTTGGTGACCCGGGTTTGGGTCAGTTGCCGTTGGTGGACCAGTGCCAGGGCTCGCTGGGCAGGTTGTACAGGCCATAGGTCTTTGCGTTGGCCTTCAGCCACCTGAATGCTGTCGAGTTGCGGCTGCCGATCGAGCGGCCGTTGTGCCGGAAGTCGATGGCGAGGCCGCGCTCGTGCATGGATCGACCGGGCCGGGCAGTGGGCGGGCGGCACTGGTAGGCCGGTTTCTGGTAGATCGCCCACTGGCTTGTGCCGCAGTGCGCCCGGCGCAGTGCGATCTGCGAGGCCGCGCTGCGATAGCCGCCGCCGGTCAGCCTGACCCCGTCGCGGGCAGCGTGCTCCAGCAGGTCCTGCACCTTGTTGGCGATCGACACGTGCACTCGGATGCCGCCCACCCAAGCGAGATCGCTGGCAGGAATGTTGTTGCTGGTGGGCTGCCCGACGGTGCCTTCGAGCTCCCGGCGCCTCCGCTCCTCCGCTTCGCGCCGACGTCGTTCCTCTTCTGCCTTGCGACGTTTCAGCTCCGACTCGATGCGCCTTTGCTCGGAGATGGCACTGGCGACACGGTCGGCCGTCTCGGCGACGTCTGCAGCAGCGGCATCGTTCCATTCTTGCAGCGCCTGCTGCTCGTACAGCAAGTTCTCGAACTCGTGCTCGAGTTGCGCGAGCATGATCGCCTCTAGTTCCACGACGTCGAGCAGATCCTCCAGCGCCCGTTCGGACTCCACGCGGCGGATGTCTCGAAGTTCCTCGGCGCGCTGGAATTCGCGCACCGCCAGCTCTGCATCGATCGTGAGCGCCCGCAACTGGTCAGCGGTCTCGTTCAGGTCGCCAAGCGCCGCGCCGATCAGCACGCGGATGCGGGCGGCGTCGTAAATGTCACCGGTGCGCACCAAGCCGTAGGAACCCTCGACCGAAGCGTCGTGCCCGATATAGGTCTGCACGATGAGGTCGATGACGCGCTGGCCCAGCTCGTCGTGCTGGGCATCGAGCGAGATGACCCGCCCGACCGCAGCCTCCACCGACGCCTCGGCAGCAGCGAGGGCCAACTCGGCCCGGTCGAGATCGGCCCGCTGCTCGTTCACCAGCAGCTTCAGCTGGTCGAAGGCCTCCAGGATCTCGTTGACATCAGCCTGCGCCAGGTCGACCTCGCCGATCTTCGCAAGCAGCTCCGCCTGGGCCTCATCGCGGATGCGTCGCTCCTCGGCGAGTTGAGCTTCCAGCTCCTTCTGCTGCTGTTCCAGCTGCTCCTGGCGCTTCTTCAGCTCAGCGTCAGAGGGCTGGGACTGCGCTCCAGTACCGGCGATCGGCACGACGCTCACCACGAGGGCAAACGCGATTGCCACGACGAAGCGGCGTGACGCACCTCGGTGTGCAACCTTTCGGCGTGCCGATTGCGGGGGCGATTGCCGCCGTGAACCTCGCACCGGGGCGCGTCCTCGCTGAAGCCAGCCTGGGGCTGGCGACGTCGTCTGCCTGCGGTCGCCCGTGGTCATCGCACGCGACGACCGCGACCTTCGGCCCAAGGTACCGATGACCTGTCGGCTGTGGGTGTCGCCCTTCGAGATTCTCAGCCGCTTCTCACCACTGTCTTGGCAATGCTGTGGCTCATGGGCTGAGCAAACGAGTCCAGACCGGGCTGAGCGGGACTACTCGTCGATCACTCGATTGCGCAGAACGCCGATTCCGGGGACCTCGAAGGTGATCTCGTCTCCCGCAACCAGCCAGCGCGGCGGCTCGTGCGACCCGCCGGTGCCTTCGGGTGAGCCTGTGGCAATGACGTCGCCAGGTTCGAGCGGCATCACCCTTGACATGTAAGCGATGATCTCGGCGACCGAGAAGATCATTTCGCTGACGCCGGCCCGCTGTCGTTCCTCGCCGTTCACACGGCAGATGACTTCCAGCGCCGCAGGGTCGGCGATCTCGTCAGGGGTGGTGATCCACGGACCCATGGAACCGGAGCGGAAGAAGTTCTTGCCTGCCGCCACGCTGTGGCGCTGCCAGTCGCGCACCGAGCCGTCATTCAGCACCGAGTAGCCACCGACGTGGTCGAGCGCGTCAACGATGTCGATGTGACGGCCCGCCCGACCGATGATCACCGCCAGCTCCACCTCGTAGTCGAACTGGATCGACACCGACGGCCTGACGAGATTGTCGCCGTGGGCGACGAGGGTGCCGGGAGGCTTGTTGAAGTAGACCGGCTGCGCCGGGGCCTGCACGTTGCCGCCCAGCGGGTACTTCTTGTGATAGTTCGCCCCGGCACACAACATGCGGGCGCCGGGATCGATCGGGACGGCGAACGTGATGTCGTCCCAGGCGTGACCGACTGGTGCCTGTGTGAGAGCTGCCGGATCAGTCAGGGCGGCGGCGACCGCCTCTCCGATGGTGGTGATCGGCTCACCGCCCGCTTCGAGGCCGTCGAGTCGCGCTACGCCATCGGCGGTCGCCAGGCCAATGCGGGTGGAGCTTTCCTCGCCAATCCTGTAGCGCAGCAATCTCACGGCGCGTCACCGTAGTTGTTGGCTGCGCCGAAATCGGGGTCGTCGAACGTGGCGGCGGCCCCCAGCAAGACTCAGTCGGTCGCCGTCCGGCGCAGCGGTTCGCCGCCGGCCGCCCGGATCGTGGTTTCGAAGCCGTCGAGGTCGGATCCGCTCACGTGTCCGATCCAAGGCTCGCCGACGCCCGTGTTGTCCACCGGCGGCTCGACGGTGACTTCCACCCGCGGGCTGTCCGTGCGCAGCACCAAGGTGGCGTCGGTACCGGTCTGCCAGCGGGCGACGATGACGGCCCGGCGGAAGCTGATGTCGGCCAGAACGAGCCCCTCGTCGGTGGCCGCCAGCAGGCGTAGCACGTTGAACAGCAGTTGGTGAGCGACCACCGCGGCCACAATCAGCAACCAGCCGATGCCCCATGAAATCGCCAGGGCAGCGCCCACGGCGAAACCGGCAACTCGGACGGTCATGACGCGCCGGTGTGCCCGGGCGGTCTCGGCATCGGTGACCACCACCGCGCTGCGCACCCTCACGCCGGCCTCGCCGAGCAGCTCCACTGCTCGGGCGAGCGCCCGCTCTGGGGGACTCACGGCAGTTCCAGCGGCAGGTCGCCGAGGGGGATCAGGCCGCCGGCATCAGCGATCTGCTGGGCGATGGCCAGCAAGATCTGCTCATTGCCGTGCCCGGCATGCAGCTGCACTCCCAGCGGCAGGCCGTCGGGGTCATGTGCAGTCGGCAGCGAGATGGCCGGCTGCCCGCTCACGTTCGCCTGGTTCACGAATGGCGCCAGGTCAGCGATGCGCCGGGCGCCGTCGAGCGGATCGGACAGGTAGCCGAGCGGCGGTGTGACATCAGCCAGCACGGGCGTGAGCAGCAGGTCCCAGCGATCGTGGCCCGGCGTCCCCGGTCGGCCGAACGGGCTGGGCTCCCAGAACGACATGACGCGCCTGCGCCAGCGGGCGAGCTCTTCGAGTGCCTGCACATAGGCGGAGGCGGGCAGCGACCTGCCCAGTTCGGCCGACCACCAATTGGCCGGCTCGATGTCGTCGGGGGTCATCGGGCGGCCGAGCCGTTCTGCCCACCCAGCAACCTCAGCGGCCATGCCGACGGTGCGCACCACGATCATCTGGTCCGCGATGTCAGGGCTGAACCAGCCGTCCGGCGCCGTGTCGGTCTCGATGCGATGGCCCAATCCGTCCAGCAGGCTTGCGACCTGCTCGGTGGCCCGCCGCACCGGTTCGCTCGCACGGTTCGGGATTCCTGTTGACACTGCGATGCGCAGCCGCGGCAACGGGGTCACCAGTGCGTCGGCGAAGGACGCACCCGGCTCCAGCGGGGGGGCGACATATGGATCCCCGGGTGCCGGGCGGCTGATGACATCGAGGCACCGCGCAGCGTCGCGCACCGTACGGGTGAGCATCCCGTCGACGGCGAAGCCGCCGCGGTGCTCGCCGAGACGTGGTGCGGTCGACACCCGTCCTCTGGTGGGCTTCAATCCCACGAGGCCGCATGCCGCGGCGGGAACACGGATCGAGCCGCCGCCGTCGTTGCCGTGCGCGACCGGCACGATGCCCGCTGCCACGGCGGCCGCCGAGCCGCCGCTGGAACCGCCCGGCGAGCGGGTCAGATCCCACGGGTTCGCCGTCGGGCCATAGGCGGCCGGCTCGGTGGTGATCGTGGTGCCGAACTCTGGCGTGTTCGTGCGCCCCACTGAGATCATGCCTGCGTCGCGCAGCAGCCGGTACAGGTGGCTGTCGAGCGTGCCGCGCCACTCCAGGTCGACGAGGAATCGTGCCCCGGCGTGATGGAATTCGCCCGCTTGCTCGCAGCCGAGGTCCTTGACTGCCATGGGCACGCCGTCGAGCGGCATGTCACCGTGATCGCTGGAAGCATCGCGCCGTTTCGCCCAGCGATGCGACGCCTCGGCAGCTTCGGCCAGCGCCCGCTCGGGCCTCGGATGGATCACTGCGTTCAAGGCGGGATTCAGCCGCTCCAGCCGGTCGAGCGCAGCCTGCGTCGCCTCGACCGGATCTGTGTTGCCAGCTGCGAATGCCGCTGCCAGCGCCGTGGCGTCGTGGTCGCGGCGATCAGCAGGCATGTTGGCTGCGTCAGCCAGTCCCCGCCCACACGGGCGGGGTGCGGCCCGCCCATGGGGCCGCCAGCTCGAGCTGGCCGGCCAACGACAGCAGCATCTCCTCGCTGGCATGTGGGCCCACGAATTGCACGCCCACCGGCAGGCCGCCCGCAGTCCAACCCAGCGGCACCGACATCGCCGGCTGCCCGGCCACGTTCCACTGCGGCGTGAACTGCAGCAGGTCGTTCAGCCGGCCGCGGCCGGTCTCGGGGTTGCGCAGCTCGCCCAGCCGTGGGGGCGGCTCGGTCATGATCGGCGAGACCAGGACGTCATGGTCGTTCCACCAGTCGGCCAGCCGCCTCGTCCACGCATGACACCACTCGACGGCCGATACGTACTGTGCACCGGTCACCTTCCGGCCGATCTCCATCAGCGCCCAGGTGTCGCCTTCGGTGTCGACACGCGCCATGGGTCGGCCCACGGCGGCTTCGATGCCCGCCAGCATCACCACGTTGCACGCCGAGATGATCGTGCGGAAGTGCTCAAAGAAGTCCTCATGGAACATCTCGTCGGGCGCTGAGTAGTCGACTTGATGGCTGAGGCTTTCGAGCAGGCGCCCGGCGTCTTCGACTGCACCGATGCACTCGGGCTCCACCGGGCCCCAGTCAGAATGTATGCACAGGCCGATCCGCAGTGACGGCGGTTCGCGCCCCGCTGCGGACTCAAACGTGCCCGACGGCGGCGGCGCCCAGTAGGGATCGCCCGGCCACGGCCTGCTGATGCCGTCGAGCACCCGGGCGCTGTCACGCACGCTGCGGCTGACGACGCCGTCGACGCTGAAACCGGCCCAGCCGTCGCCCGAATCGGGCCCCAGCGAGACCCGCCCCCGGTTCGGCTTCAGCCCGAACAGCCCGCAGTTTGCAGCCGGCACGCGAATGGAGCCGCCCCCGTCGTTGGCGTGGGCGATGGGCACGATGCCCCCAGCAACCGCCCCGGCGGACCCGCCGCTGGACCCGCCCGTCGAATGACCGGTGTTCCAGGGGTTGGCGGCGGGGCCGTACGCGAGCGGTTCGGTGGTGATGGTGAGGCCGAACTCGGGCGTGTTCGTCCGTCCGAAGTTCACCAGGCCCAGCTCGGCGAACATGGCGGCGAGGTGAGCGGTGCTCGATGCGGTGTGGCCGGCCTCTTTGAGTGCTGCGTTGCCGGCGTGGTAGGGCTGGCCCTCGGTTGTGCAGGTCAGGTCTTTGGTGAGGAACGGGACACCTGCCAGAGAGCCGTCCGCCTCGCCTGCGTCGCGTGCGGCATCGAGCCGTTCAGCCGCTCGGCGTGCACTGTCGTCGAGTCTCCCGATGATGGCGTTGATCTCGGGGTTCACCCGGTCGGCCCGGGCGATGGCCTCGTCGAGCAATTCGACGGCTGAGGCCTTTCCCGAGGCGAACAGCTCGGCGGTGGCCACGCCGTCGGGCAGGTCTTCGGCTGGTGCGCCAGTGGATGTGCCAGTTGATGCGCCAGTGGGTGAGGTTTGGGCCATGGGCGCAACGTAGTTCGGTTCGGTCTCGGGGTCACGAGGCGCGGTGACCGCGTCGAGGCAAGCGAGGCGATAGAACTTCTGTTCTCAGAACTCTTGTTCTAGAAACTTTTGTTCGTTAGTGTGGCGCCGTGGGTTTCACGAATCCGGGAATTTCCTGGCGGGAACTGGAGCGGCGGCTGTCCGACCGGCCACCACCCCGCGGCCGGCCCAGTAACGGTCGGCGCATTGAGCACAGTTATGGCAAGAGCGTCGCTGTCGACGACGAGCGGTTCGAACTTGCCGCTCGGCCGCAAGCCCCGCCTTCGGTGGTGCCGTATGCGGAACTGCACGCTCACTCGAACTTCAGCTTCCTGGACGGGTCGTCGAGCCCGGCTGAGCTGGTGGACGAAGCAGTGCGGCTGGGGCTCGACGCGCTGGCGCTGACCGATCACAACGGGTTCTACGGCGTGGTGCGCTTCGCGGAGGCTGCCGCCGAGGCCGGACTGCCGACGGTGTTCGGTGCTGAGCTGACGCTCGACGCGCATGGCGCCGGCGAGCTGATGCCCGGCACTCAGCGCCGAGTACAGCCGCAGCGCACCGGGTGCGCCGACCCTGCGGGATCCCACGTGGTGGTGCTGGCGCGTTCGCCGGCCGGCTACGCCTCGCTGGGCGAGCTGATCTCGGCAGCGCAGATGGCGGGCCGCAAGCACGCCCCGCGCCTCGACACGAACGAGTTCCTGGCAGCCGCGGTAACACACCGCGACGAGTGGGCGATCCTCACCGGGCACCGCAAGGGCGCCGTCCCCGCAGCACTCATCGCTGAAGGGCCGCGCGCAGCAGCAGCCCAGCTTGACCGGCTCACGCAAGCAGCCGGCCGCCACAACGTCTTCGTCGAGCTGTGGGATCACGGCGACCCGCTCGACAGCGAGCGCAACGACGCATTGGCTTCGGTGGCTATCAGGGCCGGGGTCGAGCCGATCTGCACCAACGGTGTCCACTACGCCACTCCCACAGGGCGGCGGCTGGCCACTGCCGTGGCCGCCGTGCGTGCCCGGCGCAGCCTCGACGAGCTGGATGGCTGGCTGCCGCCGTCGGCCACGGCACACCTGCGATCCGGCGCCGAGCAGGCCCGCCGGTTCGCCCGCTGGCCGGGCGTGGTGGCAGCGGCCTCGCAGCTCGGCCGCGACTGCGCGTTCAGCCTGTCGCTGATAGCGCCGAACCTGCCGCCGTACCCCTGTCCCGACAGCCACGACGAGATGTCGTACCTGCGGCATCTCGTGACCAAGCGGGCGCTGTGGCGATACGGCAAGCCCGATGCCGAACGGGTGCCGGGCGCATGGGCGCAGATCCGCCACGAGCTCGACCTCATCGAACAGCTCGGCTTCGCCGGTTACTTCCTAGTGGTGTCCAACATTGTGTCGTTCTGCCGCAGCAGCGACATCTATTGCCAGGGCCGCGGTTCGGCATCGAACTCGGCGGTCTGCTACGTGCTCGGCATCACGAACGTCGACTCGGTTGCGCTGGGGCTGCTGTTCGAACGCTTCCTGTCGCCCGAGCGCGACGGGCCGCCTGACATCGACATTGACATCGAGAGCGGCCGCCGTGAAGAGGTCATCCAGTACGTGTATGAGCGATACGGCCGCGCTCACACAGCGCAGGTGGCGAACGTCATCACCTACCGGGCGCGCTCGTCGGTGCGTGACATGGCCCGAGCGCTGGGGTGGGAATCCGGCCAGGCCGATGCCTGGTCGAAATCGCTGGACCGGTACAGCCCGTTGCCTTCGGTGAGCGGGCCCGACTCCCCTCAGCGCTCGGGCAATCGTCCGCGTGAGCGCGACTGGCGTGACGCGGGGCCCGAGCCAACAGTCGAACAGCCCAGTCGCAACGAGCCCAGTCGCAACGAGCCCAGTCGCAACGAGCCCAGCATTCCCGCCGACGTAGCAGAGCTGGCTGCCGCGCTCGAAGGAGCGCCGCGCCACTTGGGCATCCACTCAGGCGGCATGGTCATCTGCGATCGGCCGGTGACGCAGGTCTGCCCCACCGAGTGGGCAACCATGGTCAACCGCTCGGTGCTGCAGTGGGACAAGGACGACTGCGCGGTGGTCGGGCTGGTGAAGTTCGACCTGTTGGGACTGGGGATGCTGTCGGCCCTGCACTACGCGGTCGACCTGATAGCGGACGCGCATCGCATGCATATCGACCTCGGCATGCTGCCCCAAGAAGACGAGGTGTACGACATGCTCTGCCGGGCCGACAGCATCGGCGTGTTCCAGGTGGAGTCACGTGCCCAGATGGCCACCTTGCCGCGGCTGCGCCCTCGCTGCTTCTACGACTTGGTGGTGGAGGTTGCGCTCATCCGCCCCGGCCCCATCCAGGGCGGCTCGGTGCACCCCTACATCCGGCGGCGCAACGGCACTGAGCCGGTCACCTACCTGCATCCGCTGATGGAGAACTCCCTGGTCAAGACGCTTGGCATCCCGCTGTTTCAAGAGCAGCTCATGCAGATGGCCATCGACGTGGCCGGGTTCACTCCCGCCGAGGCCGACGAGCTGCGTCAGGCCATGGGCTCCAAGCGGTCTCGCGAACGGATGGGTCGCCTGCGTGAGCGACTCTTCTGTGGGATGGCCGAGCGGGGACTGGTCGGCGAGGTGGCCGAGCAGGTGTGGGACAAGATGATCGCCTTCGCCGACTACGGCTTCCCCGAGAGCCACTCGGTGTCGTTCGCCTACTTGGTGTACGCCTCGGCGTGGATCAAGCTGCACTATCCCGCAGCATTCTGCGCTGCGCTCCTGAACGCGCAGCCGATGGGGTTCTACTCGCCGCACTCGCTCTGCCAGGACGCTCGCCGTCATGGCGTGGTGGTGCACACGCCTTGCATCAACCTGTCTTCCGAGATGGCCACGCTGGAGCTGTGCGGTGTCTCTGCTGGGGGAGTGGCAGTCCGGCTGGGCCTGTCGTCGGTGCGGGGGGTGGGTGACGAGCTTGCCGAGCGGATTGCTGCCGGCGGTCCTTACCGCGATATGGAGGATCTGTGCCAGAAGACCGATGTGGAACTGCGGGCGCTGGAGGCGCTGGCCACCGCTGGAGCGTTCGACTGCTTCGGGCTGTCGCGACGCGAAGCACTGTGGACGGCAGGGGCCGTACATCAAGCACGTGCGGATCGGCTGCCTGGGGTTGTGACCGGGGCATCGCCGCCGCCGCTTGTGTCGATGTCGGGGATCGAGACCGCTGCTGCGGATCTGTGGGCGACCGGTGTTTCTCCCAATGGTCACCCCACGCGATTCCTGCGTGACGGGCTGTCAGCGGCAGGGATCCGCACGGCAGCGGAACTGCTCTCTTGTCCAGCGGGCAAGATCCGCGTCGCCGGCTTGGTCACGCATCGTCAGCGCCCCATGACGGCTGGAGGCACAACGTTTCTGAATCTTGAGGACGAGACAGGCCTGGTGAATGTAGTGGTATCGAAAGGATGCTGGATGCGGTACCGCTCGGTAGTGAGGGACCTGCCCGCGCTGGTGGTATCAGGCCGTCTCGAGCGTCATGAGGGTGTGGCGAACGTGATCGCCGAGAAGTTCGAAGCGCTCGATGTGGCTGCTTCGGTAGCCAGCCGCGACTTCCGCTAGTTCGCAGACCGAGCAATCACAGTACGCGGAAATTGGACGCTTGCTCTGTCTCACCCCTTCCTACAGTGGCGAGCAGATGTGGGAAATCCTCGACACTCAGAAGTACCGAGACTGGCGTGAGTCGTTGCCTGTTCGAGATCAGGCACGTCTTGCGTTCCTCGAGAAACTCCTCGCCGCCCAAGGGCCACTCCTTGGCAGACCGTACGTCGATGCAGTGACGGGATCAAAGCACGCCAACATGAAGGAGTTACGTGCCTCCTGATGCTGCAGCTCAAGTTGCCTCTTGGCGTTAGCGTGAAGGTGATGGCGATACTCCGCAGGCGCCGGCCGCTTGACCTCCGTCCTGCTGCCGAATGGCATGAGAAGTTCGTCCGAGAGCATCCCAATGCCGAAGAACTGCTTGCGGAAGCAGCCGAGTACTTCGAACAGCGCGAGGCCGAGTACCAGCGCGACTTGGAGCAGCGAGCCAGAGCCGATTCGGCGCTCCTAGAGGCACCCGCTCGCAAAGCGATTTCGACGGCAGCGAAGCAGACCGTGGGCACGGGCATCTGCGGAGCCCCGACGAAGAACGGGGTGCCGTGCACGAACTCGGTTGCTCCCGGTGCCACGAAATGCTCGGCTGGTCATAGACCGCGTCGATAGATCACGCCCGCGGCAACGGGCGCTCAGCAACGGGTCAGCCGAGCGGTCGGCCGAACGGCAGCTCGTCCTGCCAGGTCGTCAGGAACGCCTCAGCCCGGTAGCAGGCGGCCATGAACGGGCCGTCGTCATGGCTGGCGGTCTCCGACATGACCGCATTGACGGTGTCAGCCGTAGCGGCACGCAGGTCGTCATGTGTGAGCGCGGGGTCAGCCCACCACCCCAGCGCCGGCCCGACGGCGGCAACGAAGTCAGCAGCGACCGGGGTGCCAGCGGCGCGCAGCACTGCCAGCGCCTTCGACGACACCGCTGCGGCCGAGAACGCGATCACCGGTGTGGCGCCCGCCGTCGATGCGCCGTCGCCAGACATGGCCGCAGGCTTCGAGCCGCAGAACAGCACGTCGACGTCGTCCTTCCAGACTGTCCACGGCTTTGCCGGCTCGCCATTGCCCGACAGCGTGGCCACGCACATCTCGCCGTCGGCCAGCCAGGCCTCGGCGAGCGCGACCGGGTCGAGCTGGCCGTTCGCACACCCCTTCGCCGTGGCGACACGGACGATGATGGCACCGGCGGCCGCGGCTTCGCGTGCGATGCCGAGACCGGCCGGACCGAATCCCTCGATGGCGATGCGCTTGCCGTCGAGGCCGCCTACGAGGCTGGCCGCCGCCGAAGTGGCACCGACTCCGATGAGCTCGCTGTTGAACGAGATGCCGTCGCAGTCGTCGTTGCCGATGAGATTGCGCTGGTCGTGCGCGAGCACCGGTGCCAGCAGCTCGGCATCAAGCCGCAGACCCGGCCCGGTCGAGAGTTTGCCGCTGGTGAAATCGTCGACCAGCTCGGTGGCCAGAGCCTCGACGGCGCTGGCGGCGTCGGACGGGTCGGATTTCAAGCCGACGCTGGCACCGCTGCGCTGTTGCTCGAGGGTGGCGAAGACGTAGGTGATGTGCCGCAGCAGCATCGTCGCGTTGCCGGGGATGAGGCGGCTGCCGAGGCGGGTCTCCCCGACGTAGTGCTGGGCGCCGGGCAAGTCATAGATGACGAAGCCGGGTGTCGATTCGAGCTGGCGGGTCTCCACGGGCCAAGTCTGCCATCGGCCGTCCATCAACCCCCGAGCTCCCGTCTCGCGCCCAAGTCGGGCGCCGTCGATGTGGTGCCTAGCCTTGTCGGCTGTGCGGCGAGCCTTGATCGGTCTGTGTGCGGTGACGTTGGCAGCGGCCTGCGGTGGTGGAGAGACAGCGCCACCCGCTGACACGGGTATTGGAGCCACGGGCGCACCAGCCACGGGCGCACCAGCCACGTCCGCGGCCACTACATCCGTGGAAGACGTGACACCAGGCCCGACGCAAGTGTCCGGCACCGTGCTGCCGAAGTTCGAGCAACTGGAAGACGACCCCGCCGTGGGCCGCACACCGCCAGTCGTGGTCGGCACCGACCTGCTCACGGGCGAAGCAGTGCGTATCGAGAGCCAGGGGCGTCCGATGGTCGTGGCCTTCTACGCCCACTGGTGCCCGCACTGCCAGGCCGAGGTGGCCGATCTCACGGAGTGGCTGGAGACAAACGAGTTGCCCGTCGGCGTGGACTTCTTCGCCGTATCGGTCCTCGAAGACCCCACCCGCGGCAATCACCCGCCAGAGAAATGGCTGCACGACGAAGGCTGGCAACACCCCGTCGTCGCCGACACGCCGGCGATGTCGGTCGTCGACGCATTCGGCCTGGCGTCGGTGCCATACCTCGTGGCCATCGATGCGGAGAACGCTGTGGTGTTGCGGTTCGCCGGCAATGTCGGGCCGACCGAAATCGCCGCCTTCTTTGCGGCGCTGCTCGAACCTTCCGCCTGATTCTCACTCGACCGCTCATCTCGCCCCGACCGCAAGTTCCCGACTGCCCGGATCACATCTCGCGCGTCGGGTCCTGCGGCTGCCACCCTTTGGCGTATGGCCGAAGGCGACTCCGCGCCGCGCCGCGCGCCGAAGCGCACGAGCCGCCAGACGCGGCGCGCCGCTGCGGGGGCCGCCCGCAGGCGGCCTGCTGGCCGTGGGCTGCTGCGCCAGCGCTGGGATAGAGCGGGCGCCGCGCCGCGGGTCGCACAGACTCATCGGCTGCGCAGCGACAGTGCCCGGTTCGGCCGCGGAGGCGTCCGGCTGGGTCGTGAGAGCGCTCGGCTCATCGGTCGTGCTGGGGTGCTCGGACCAGCCAGGGTGCTTCGCCCGGTGGTCAGGCTGCACCCGTTGGGATTCCTGCGCGGTCTGCTCGGCCCCGATGTCACCGGCGCCCGCCAGAGCCTTACCGCGCTGGCCGTCAGCAGCCTGACTGCCACCGCAGCTGGCGTGTTGCTGGCGGCGGCCACCGGCACGCTCGAGCGCCTGCCGGGTCTGCTCGTGCTGGTACCTGCTGCCATCGGCATGCGCGGCGACATTTTCGGCGCGCTCGGCAGCCGGCTCGCCACGACAATTCACGCCGGCACCTTCCGCGCCACGGCTCGCAGCGACACCATCGTCGGCCAGAACGTCATTGCCGCGGCCGTGCTGACGCTGGTGACGGCCGTGACGCTCGGCGTGATGACCAAGGTGCTGGCCCCAGTCTTCGGGCTGTCGAACATCATCGGCATCACCGATCTCATCGTGGTGTCGGTCGTTGGGGCCGAGCTGGCATCCGTCGTCGTGCTTGTTGTCACGCTCGGACTCGCAGCGAGCTCTACGCGGCGCGGATGGGATCTCGACAACGTCAGCGCCCCCCTCATCTCCGCCGTGGGCGACGTCGTCACGCTGCCTGCGCTGTTCTTGGCCAGCTACCTGGTGGGAATCAGCGCCCTCACGCCACTCATTGCGGTAGCCAGCGTCATCGGGGCCGCCGCCACGTTGGTCTGGGCATGGCGGTCAGGACTGGAACAGCTCTGGGCGATCCTGCGCGAATCGATACCCGTTCTGAGCGTCGGAGGGCTGGTGCTCATCGTGGCGGGTGTCGTGATCGAGCACCGCCTTGAGGACTTCGTGGAAAAGCGGGCGGTGCTCATCCTGGTGCCCGCTTGCCTCGCAGCTGCGGGCGCCATCGGCGGCATCCTGTCGAGCCGGCTGTCGAGCAAGCTGCATCTCGGCGTCATCGAGCCCCGAGCGCTGCCGCAGCGAGGAGCCCGCCTCGACATCCTGTTCGCCTTCACCCTCACCGTTCCGGTATTCGTGCTGAACGGCGTGCTCGCCAACGTCTTTGCCTTTGTGTTCTCGATGTCGTCGCCGGGCCTGTTGCGGCTCGTGGCCATCTCGTTGATCGGGGGCATGATCGCCACGGCGCTGGCGGGTGCAATCGCCTACTACGGCACGGTCCTCGCCACGCGCATCGGGGTGGACCCAGACACCTACGGCATCCCGCTCGTGAACAGCACGGTCGACCTGGCCGGTGCCGCAGCGCTCGTGCTAGCCGTCAGTTGGGTCGGCCTGTAGTGACAGGCGAGGTGCGACCGGCTGTCGTGACAGGCGAGGTGCGACCGGCTGTCGTGACAGGCGAGATGCGACAGGCTGTCGTGACAGGCGAGGTGCGACCGGCTGTCGTGATCGCCTTCCCCGCCCCCTTGCCGCTGTGCCTACGCTGTGGGCAGCGGCGCAATCGTGTCCCCAAGTTGAACGGAGCTCGTCGCGCTGCCTGCTGACGATCTGAAATGCGATCAGACCCTGAAGAGAAACCTCGAAATCTGAAGTCCATGCTCTCGGAGGCCAAGGACGCCTCCGAGCTCATGGTCGATCTGGCATACGCCGCGCTCTACTTCGACGACGAGGGCATGGCCGATGCCGTGCTGGGACTCGAAGAAAACATGTCCAACCTCGTGCACGAGATGCGATCGCTGGCGATGTTGGCCGTCCGGCATCCGCGCGAAGTGGACGGCATGAGCTCGGTGCTGCAGGTGGTGTCGTCTATCGAGCAGATAGCGAACGCTGCCGTCGACATCTCCAAGATCGTCCTGCACCACTTGGGCATTCCCCGGGGGCTCATCGTGGATCTGGCGCAGGCCGCTGAAGTCTCGCACCGGCTCGTGGTGGCCGAAGGCAGCCACCTGGCGAACCGGCCGCTGCGCGACATGGAGCTGCCCGTGGCGGTCGGCATGCGCGTGGTTGCCATCCAGCGCGGGCGCCGCTGGCTGACCGATGTTCGCGGCGACAGCATCATCGAACCGGGGGATGTGCTGTTCATGCGCGGCGATCCGGCGGGCATCGTGCGGTTGCGCGAGCTGGCGGCCATGGAGCGCTGGAACCCGCCCGAACCCGACGCGGCGCCGGTGCTCAGCGATCTCGACCGGGCCGTGGACACACTCGTCGAGATGAAGAACCTGTCCGAAGCGGCCATCGGACTGGCATATTCCGCGCTCGTGCTGGATGATCTGTCGCTCGCCCGCGAGGTGCGATCCATGCAAGAGCGACTCGATGGCATGAAGGTCTCCATGCAGACCTGGGTGCTGCGCGCAGCTGCGGACATGGCCCACGCGGCAGAGGCCGACCCTGCGGGACTGCGCGGCCTGCTGCACGTCGCCGAGGCTGCCGAGGACATCGGCGATCAGGCCCGCAACATCGTGTCCCTCGTGCTCGAAGACGAGGACATACACCCGGTGCTGGCGCTCGCGCTTGGCGACACCGACGATGTCGTGGTCCAGGTGCCGGTGGCGCCCGGGTCAGAGGCCGACGACTCGACGCTTGGGTCGCTCGGGCTGCCGGTGGACCCCGGCTATCACATTTTGGCCATCCGCCGCGCCGCCAGCTATATCTACAACCCGCCCCGCACGGTGCGGCTGTGGGTCGGCGACGAGCTGATCGCGTCGGGTCCCGAGGAGGGCCGCGACCGTCTTGCTGCGATCTTCGGCTACTCAATGGACATCGATGAGGAAACCGGCCACGTGGAGCTGACCCCGGTAGGTCTTCCGCCGAGATCTTGACGGGCGGCATCCGACGGAGGGTCGGAACGGAGCTGACCCCGATAAGTTGACCGCCGATGTCGCAGGACACTGGACTGTCAATTCTCGCGGTGCACGCCCACCCTGACGACGAAGCGTCGAAAGGGGCAGGCACCATCCGCCGGTACGCCGATGAGGGCATCCGCACGACGCTCGTCTGCTGCACAGGCGGCGAGGAGGGCGAAATCCTCAACCCGGCCATGGACCGGCCCGAAGTCACAGAGAACCTGGCCGAGATCCGGCGTGCCGAGCTCGATGCCTCCGCAATGGAGATCGGTTACGACGAGGTGGTCATGCTCGGCTACCGCGACTCGGGCATGCCCGATACGGAACCCAACGCCCACCCTGACGCCTTCGCCAACGCCGACCTCGACGAGGCAGTCGCCAGGCTGGTGACGGTGATCCGGCGAGTTCGCCCGCAGGTCATCCTGACCTACCCGCTGGTGCAGTCCCGCTACCCGCACCCCGACCATCTGCAGGTCACGGCCATCTGTATTCCGGCGTTCGCCCACGCCGGCGAGCCCGCCTGGCGCCCCGAGTTTGGCCCGCCCTTCACGCCAATGAAGATGTATGCGCCGGTGTGGTCCCACAAGCGCATGCGCCTCATCCATCAGGCCTTCTTGGACTTGAACCTTGAATCGCCCTTCGACGAGAAGTGGCTGGGGCGGCCCAGCCGCGACGACCGCATCACCGCAGTCGTCGAGGTCAACAACGCCGTGCGGCGCAAGGCGCTGCTGGCCCATGCCACCCAGGTCGATCCCAACTCGCCGTTCTGGTTCGGCCTGCCCGACGACGTGGCCGACTCCATCCATCCTTATGAGGAGTACATGCTGCTCGAGTCGCGCATCTCGACCCCGCCCATGGAGAACGATCTGTTCGCCGGGCTGCGCCGGTGAGCTTCCTCGACGAGGAGTTCTTGACGAGCTGGGCCGCAGCCGGCCACGAGCCGCTCGGCGGCGTGTCGGGCACTGTGGTGATGAAGACCGCTGGCGGTCCCGACGGCAAAGTCAGCGCCAGCTTGACGTTCGAATCCGGCTTCCTGAAGTCTGCAGCTCCTGGCACCACCCGGGGAGCCGATCTGACGCTCGAAGCCCCCTGGCAGCTCGCTGCCGACGTGGTCTGCGGCGACGCCGACCCCGCGCAGCACTACATGGCGGGCGATCTCAAGGTCTCCGGCGACATGGCGCTCTGGCTAGAGCTGCTGCCGGCCTGGTGTGCCGCTGGCTCGCTCGGATCGCCCCGCTGATTCAGATAGGGCTGATTCAGATAGGGCTGATTCAGGCAGGGCCGGATCGCTGCAACTGCCGCAGCTCCCGATAGTCGATCAACCGGATCCCGCTGCGCTCGATATGGGTGCGCAGCTCGGCGTTGTCTCGCAGGTGCAGCAGGTCCTCCACACGCGATCCCCAGTCGGCTGTCAGCGACCGCAGCTCCGGCAGGTCCGCCGCCGGCTGGACCTGCAGTTCGGTCAAACCAGGTTCGAGCGAGTCCAGCAGCGCCTCGATGCGCCGGTACCGGCCCATTGTCCCGGGCGCGATGCGCACGACCCGATCCGGGGTCACTACCCCCTCAGACGCGATGAGTTCCTCCACGGGAAAACCCAGTTGCCGCCGAGCCTCCGAAGAGATCAGCCGCACAGGCAGCCCGAACTCGACCGCCAGCTCCAAGTACACGTCGAAGAATTCGGGGCGCACGCTCAGCACATCGAGGTGGCTGTCGAGGTGCGTGACGTCGAAGCCCCACAGGATTGCCCGTTCGATCTGTGCTCGGCATTCCCGCCGGACCTCGTCCAGATCTGCGTGGTCCCACACATCGCCCACCGTGCTCGGCATCCCGCCGTTGCCGTCGAGCAGCGACGGGGCGTAGGTGATCGGCCCCCACCGGTACAACTCGAACTCAGCGTTCAGCGTGAGCGCGACGCCGATGTCCTCGCCCCGGAACCTCGCCGCTGCCTCGCGTGACCACGGGCATGGCACCAGCAGTGTCCCCGTGGTTGCCAGGCCGTCCCGCAGAGCCGCGTACACGCCTTCGTTCATCGCATGGCAGCCGCCGAGTCCAGCCGCGCTGATGATCAGCAGTCTGTCGTCGGGGCCGTATCCGAGCCGCTGGGACAGCGGTGCCACGCCGACACGCTAACTGGCGCCCTCGAGTTGCTGGTTCGGACCGCCGCAGTCGACCCAGATTCCTCGACCGGCGGCCCGAGCCGCGGCCTCGGCGGTGTCGAGCACAGCCCGGTGCTGTGTGTTGGGCTCGAAGTGCATGGTGCCGGCGTATCCGTCGAGCACGAGGTAACGATTCACGAACAGCCCGTCAGCGGCCCGGTAGACGTAGGCCAGCAGCCGGTCGTACCGGTCGTAGAGCTCCTGGTCGCGCTGCAGGTGCACTTCGGTGCCGGGAGGAAGCAGCTCGGCCGTTCGCAGGGTGGCGGCATCGCCGCCGCACTCGGCCGGCAGGTAGCCGCCGGTCTTCTCGGGCGTGTCGATGCCGATGAACCGCACCGTTGCGCGGCGCCCGCCAAGATCGACGTCCATGGTGTCGCCGTCGATCACTGCCAACACCACCGCATTCGGCTCCAGCGCAGGACCTCCCGCATCCGCCGCAGCGTCGGAGGCAGCCGACCCTGCCGCAGTGGATGCCGCAGCATCCGGCGCAGCGTCCCCGACAGCCGACTGTGCCGCAGTGGGGGACGCAGCATCCGGCGCAGGCTCAGCTTGGTCGAAGTACTGCCAGCCGGCCCACGCAGCGGCGCCGGCGGCCGCTAGCGCCGCGACACGAACTGAGGTTCGGTCGCGAAGCCTGTGACGGGGGCCTCCAAGGCGGCGCCCACGGCCGACCCGCTGGCCGGCCCGGTGATCGGCCTCGTCGGGCGGAAGGCTTGCTGGCGCGTCGCTCAGAGTCGCTCGATGATGGTGCCGGTGCCCAGCCCGCCGCCACAGCACATCGTCACGAGTGCCGTGCTGCGGTCGGCCCGGTGCAGCTCGTGCACCGCCTTGGTCAGCAGGATCGCACCAGTTCCACCGAGCGGATGACCCAGCGCGATCGCGCCGCCGTTGGGATTGACGCCGTCCATGTCGGGATTCAGTTCGCGCTGCCAGGCCAGGACGACCGATGCGAATGCCTCGTTGATTTCGATGATGTCGATGTCGGACATCTGCATGCCGTTGCGTTCGAGCAGGTAGTTCGTGGCCTCGATCGGCCCGGTCAGCATCAGCACCGGGTCGCTGCCGACCAGGCAGGTATCGACGATCCGGGCCAGCGGACGCAGACCCAGCTCAGCGGCCCGACCGGCACGCATCAGCAGCACCGCCCCGGAGCCGTCGCTGATCTGGGAGGAGCTGCCTGCGGTATGCACGCCGCCGTCCATCACCGGCTTGATTCCGGCGAGCCCCTCGGCCGTCGTGGGCCGGATGCCGCCGTCGCGAACGACGTGGCGGATCTCGTCGGTGGGCTTGCCCTCGTCGTCGAGCACGGGAGCATCGATCTCGACGAGCTGGGTCCCGAAACGATCTTCCTCCCAGGCACGGGCGGCATTGTTCTGGCTGCGCAGACCGAAGGCGTCGCACTCTTCGCGGCTGATGGCCCACTTCTTGGCCATCAGCTCGGCGCCTTGGAACTGTGTCGTGTACTCGTAGTGCTCCTTGTAGCGGGAGGTCGCGGTGCGCTGGCCCTTCTTGTAGCTGGAGCCCATCGGGTTGCGGGTCATCGACTCGACCCCGCAACCGATAGCCGAATCGACCATGCCGCTGCGCACCAGGCCGTAGGCCAGCGTGGTGGCCTGCTGGCTCGAACCGCACTGCGCATCGACGGTGGTCGCGGCCACTGAGAGCGGGTAGCCAGCGCCGAGCCACGCGGTGCGCGCAATGTTGGCCGTCTGCTCGCCGGCTTGGCTGACGCAGCCGCCCACGATCTGGCCGATGCTGGCAGGGTCGACCTGCGAACGCTCCATCAACGAGGTGAGCACGTCGCTGAGCAAGTCGGACGGGTGGATGCCGCTCAGGTCGCCGCCACGTCGGCCGACGGGAGAACGAACGGCGTCGACAATGACGATGTCGTCGGGGTGCTGTGTCGCAGGTGCGGTGCTCATGGTCGGCACTGTAGTTGCGCCTACGCCAGCCCCGCCCAGCGAAATGCCCATCGGTTGCCGGCCGGAACCCGCATCAGGCGGCGTCAAGATCGATTTCCGGCGGGCGCGGCGTGGCGGCCAGTGCGGCGCGTGCCCGAGCTACGCCCTGCAGGCCGACTTGGCGCGTTGCCCTGTTGAGCCGGTGCGGCACCCGACTGGTTGACACCAACCGGAGCTGAGGCCCGAGATCAAGCTGTTCTGCCATGTGCCCAGTGTGGACAGGGGGTGTAACACGAAAGCCAGGCGAGCCGTCGAACACCGCGCCGCAGCGCCGGCGAGCCGTCTCGCAGACTCGCCTCAGCCCACCTCACTAGCCTGCGCGCTGTGACGGACGATCAACATGACTGGCACTACGGCATCACGGTTCCTTTCGGCGAGCCGCTGCACGCTCAAGCCGACCTCTACCGCGAGTTTGCCGACCTCGGCTACACCGAGTTCTGGAGCTCTGAAGCCGACGGCACCGACGGCTTCACACCACTGGTGCTGGCCTCGCAATGGGTGCCCGACGTGCGTCTCGGCATCGCCATCATCCCCGCCTTCACCCGTGGCGCGGCACTGCTGGCCCAGCAGACAGCAGCCATGTGCGAGGCCGCACCCGGCCGCTTCACCATGGGCATCGGCGCCTCCTCCAACGTCATTGTGGAGCGCTGGAACGGCATCCCTTTCGACGAACCCTTCAAGCGCACGCGGGACACCGCACGGTTCCTACGACAAGCCCTCACGGGCGAGAGGATCAGCGAGTCCTACGACACCTTCGAGATCCAGGGCTTCCGCCTCGGCCGCCCACCCGAGATCCAGCCCCCGATCCTGCTGGCGGCCCTGCGGCCCGGCATGCTCCGGCTTGCAGGTGCCGAGGGCGACGGCGCCATCATCAACTGGCTCTCGGCCGACGACGTCGCAACCGTCCGGCCGTACGTCGACGAGGGCGGCGACGGCAAGGAAATCGTTGCACGCATCTTCGTGTGCCCCAATCCTGATGCCGACGTCGTGCGCGCAGGCTTCAAGCGGGCGATTGCCGCGTACTTGAACGTTCCCGTCTATGCCGAGTTCCACCGCTGGCTCGGCCGCGGAGAGCTTCTCGCCGCCATGTGGGAACGCTGGTCCGAAGGCGACCGCAAGGGCGCACTCGACGTCATCGACGACGACCTCGTCGACGAACTGCTGGTGCACGGCCCCCCAGAAGCGTGCCGGGAGCACATCGACAGCTATCACGCCAACGGCGTTGATGTCTCGGCCATATCGATCATGCCCTTTGGCGGCATCGACCCCGTGCAGGCCGCCCGCGATCTCTCGCCAGCAGCCCGGCGCTAGGCCGGTCGGCCCGCCGCGAAGCCGCGTAGTCTCCCGAGCACCCGCGGAAACACCAGAGGAGCAACCATGGACCTGTCAACGATTACCTACGAGGTGCGCGACGGCGTGGCACACGTGCGTTTCAACCGTCCCGAGGGTGCCAACGCGGTCAATCCACAGTTCTCACGTGAGCTGCGGTCCGTGATGCTCGAGATCGAGTGGGACGACGCCACCAAGGCCGTGTCAGTCACCGCTGAAGGCCGGGTGTTCTGCGCCGGTGGCGATCTCAAGGAATTCCACGCAGCGGGCGAGGGCCTGCCCAAGCTTGCCTCCGACATGCTTGTCGACTTCCACGGCGCCATCTACAAGATGAACCGCGTGCCCAAGCCATTCGTTGCCGGCGTGGGCGGCGCGGCAGGCGGCGCCGGCATGTCCATCGTGAGTGCTTTCGACTTGGTGGTGGCCGGCGAGTCGTCCCGTTTCACGATGGCCTACACACGGGCGGGGGTCACTCCCGACGGCACGTCCACCTATTTCCTCGCCCGGCACATTGGCGTCCGTCGCATGCTCGACTTGACGCTCACGAATCGCACGCTCAGCGCGGCCGAAGCCGAGCAGTGGGGCATCGTGAACCGGGTGGTGCCCGACGACGAGGTCGATTCGGCCACCGCCGATCTGGCCCAGTCGCTCGCAGACGGCCCGGCATGGGCGCTCGGGCACGCCAAGCGCATCGTGTACGAAGGCTTCGACACGCCGCTGGAACAGGCCGGCGAGGTGGAGGGCACCACGATCACCGCCGCAATGCGCACCCACGACGGGCGCGAAGGCATCGCAGCGTTCGTGGAGCGGCGCGCGCCCAACTTCACCGGCAACTGATTCACGCGGCGGCGAGCAGGGCTGCCTGCCAAACCCGGCGCAGCCTTGCACTATCTCGCATGAGTGCGGGGGCGACTGTCCTAGCGCAGAACGCTTGCGCGCACTAGACAAGGTGCGAGCGGCAGCGGCCGCGCGGTCGCACGTGCACGAGGAGCGCACACCATGTCCCGGAGGGAGATCGCCCCGGAGCCCTTCCCTTGGCTGGACACCAGTCGCTATTCGTTCTCACAGGGCATCGAGGCCGCAGGCGCCGCGTGGCTGGCGGGCCAGACCGCGGGTGCGTACGACGCCGAGACGGGCCGGGTCACAGTGCGCGGCGATGGGGCCGAACAGGCCAGTGTGTGCTGGGCCAAGGTAGAAGCCGTGCTCGACGCGGCCGGTCGAGATATCAGCGCGTGCACCGAGGTCACCGAGTACATCACGGTGGCCGGCGCCCCTGAGCGTGATGCGATCGCGGGGGAGCGACCCCACAGCTTGGGTTCGGCGGTCGGCGGGGTGCAACCCTCGACATTCATCGTGGAGGCGTTGGTGCGGCCCGAGGCACTGGTCGAAGTAGAGGTGGTGGCCGGTCAGGTTGACGGCCTTGTCCACATTCCGCAGGTCATGCCGGTGGACGACGACGGCAACGTGGTGCTGCCCGGCGACTTCGTCGGCCAGTGCGAATGGGCGCTCGAAGAGGCCGGACGACGGCTCGAGCATCACGGCATGGATCTGTCCCATGTGGTGCGGGTCGTGCAGCAGACCACACCGGCCACGCGCCGCCAGTACAACGAGACGGCCGAGGCACGGCGTCGGCTGCTCAGTCCGCAATTCCCGTCCTCGACCGGATTGCTGATGCCCGAACTGCCCCATCCCGATGCGCTTGTCGCGCTTGACGTGTGGGCATCTGAGCATCCCAAGACGGTCGTGCCGTACCAGTCCGACGTGTACTCGTCGCTGACTTTCAGCCCCGCCGTAGAGGCCGGCGGGCTGCTGTTCATTTCCGGTACGACCGCCTTCGACATGTCGACGGGCGAGACCGTGGCCGAGGGCGACATCGGCGGCCAGGCCGAGTTCGTGTACAGCGAGATCGCGAGCATCTGCGAGCTGGCGGGCACCTCGATCGACAACCTCGTCAAGACCGTCGAGTACGTGACACCCGGCGGCGTTGACAACTACCGGGCTGTCGGAGAGGTACGCCAGAACGTGCTCGGGCGGCCGTTCCCCGCTTCGACCGGTGCTGTGGTCTCGGGGCTGCTGAGTCGCAGGTGGCTGATCGAGGTAGAAGCCATCGCGTTGATGCCCTGAGCCGGGGAATGACCGGGGCATGACACAGCTGCTGACCGAAGAGGTGCGAGCGACGCTCGGCACCTCCGTGACCTATGTCGCACCGGAGCAGCTCAGCCGGGCCTCGATCCGGTACTTCGTGCTGGCCATCGGAGCCGATCCCGAGCGGTGGCGCGACGAGGCGCCGCCGACGCTCATCTGCGAAACGGCACAGCTGACGGGCCGCTCGGCACCAGACGGGAATTCGTATCTCGGCCACACCTGGGAGCTGCCGCTGCCGCGGCCGTGCGCGATGTTCCGGGGCGGCAACGACTACCAGTTCCTCCGGCCTGCCCGCTTCGACGATGTGATCAGCACCTCGTGGACCCTTGTTGATGCGACTGAGCGGCGCGATCGGGCAGGCGATCCGCTGTTGTTCGTGACCGCCGAGGCCGCCTACACGGCTAGTGACGATCTCCTGGCGACGAACGCCGAGACGATGATCTTCCGTCCGCTCGGATCCGCTCAGCCCGAGGGGGCAGCCTCCGATGCCGAGGCCACGGCATCTGGGAGCGAACCCGAGGCCAGCGCTCCCCACACCGAGCAGCTGACATCAGCGGGCGATCCCGAGGCCAGCGCTCCCCACACCGAGCAGCTGACATCAGCGGGCGAACCCGAGGCAAGCGCCTCCCACGCCCGACGGCTGGCACCGGGGGAGTGGCCACACGTCGGCACCGAAATCCCGCCGCTGAACCGCCGCATCGCGCTGCCCGACATGGTCGCCTACGGCGCAGCAACCTGGGACTGGCACCGGCTGCACTACGACGCCGAGCATGCCCGCCGATTGGGCGCACCGGCCCCGCTGGTGGACGGCCAGATGCTCGGGGCACTGCTGGCCGAGTGCGTGCTGCGCTTCGCCGGACCGGGCGCCCGCCTCACCCGCCTGGCCTACCGAAACCGAGCCCCCGTCCTGGCCGGCGACACGGTGTCGTGCGCCGGCACCATTGCGACCGTCGACGACGCCGGCTTCAGCGTTGATCTGTCGGTGACGGTCGGAGACCGACTCGTCGTCGCACCCGCATTCGCCCAACTCGCCTGGTCGCCTGGCTAAGAGCCCTAGCGGATAGGCGGCGATGCCCGGCGGCCCCGACGGCCTGGACTTTGCGCAGAAATGCCGCCACAGACGGCAAATTTGCACAAAGAAGGCGCGAGCAACTTTCCTAGACGTCACCTATCCGCGCGGTCTCTAAGGCCGGGAAGCGGCAAGCGACATAGCATCGACCGGCGACACGGAATGATCGAGACGCGGGAGCACGGCGTGGACTTCTCCATGAACGACGAGCAGGCGATGATCGTCGAGACCGTTCAGCGCTTTGTGGAGAGCGAGATCATTCCTCTCGAAGCCGACCTGGATCCCGACGCCGGCGAGCTGGCGCCCGACGATGCTGCCCGGCTGACGCAGATGACCCGCGACATGGGCTTCTACGGGCTCGACATTCCTGCCGAGTACGGCGGCCCTGGCCTCGACACCACCACGCGGGCTCTCATGGCCATAGAGATGTCCAAGCATCGGGCCGGGCTCTACAACCCGTGCTACGGGGTGTTCGGCGGCGCAGGTCTGGCGCAGCTCTACGAGGCCACCGACGAGCAGAAGGAACGATGGCTCTACCCGACCCTGCGAGGCGAGAAAACCGGCTGCTTCGCCCTCACCGAGCCGTCGGGTGGCTCCGATCCGGGTCGAGCCATCCGAACCCGGGGCTTCAAGGACGGCGACGAATGGGTGCTGAACGGCTCCAAGCTGTTCATCTCCGGGGCCGACAAGGCCGACTACGCGCTGCTGTTCGCCCGGACGTCCGACGACCCGGGGCGCAACGGCGTGACAGCGTTCATCGTCGACACCGACACCCCGGGATTCAACGTTCGCCGGGTGGTGCACACGCTGCGGGCAACCCGTTACGCCACCGAACTGGAGTTCGTCGACATGCGGGTGCCCGAAGACCAGGTGCTCGGCGAGCTGAACGGCGGTTTCGGCATTGCCAACGACCGGTTGAGCCGTCAGCGAATCCCGTATGCGGCGGGCTGTCTGGGTCCGGCCATCAAGGCGCAGGAGATGGCGATCGAATGGGCTCGCAGCCGAGAGACGTTCGGATCGGTTCTGGCCGAAAAGCAGGCAATCCAGTGGATGATCGTCGACAACGAGATCGATATCCGCCACGGGCGGTGGTGCGTGCTCGAAGCGTCCCAGAAGGCCGACCGGGGCGAGCGTTTCCGCACTGAAGCGGCCATGGCAAAGCTCGTCGCCTCCGAGGCTGCTGGACGTGTGGTGGATCGCTGCATTCAGATTCACGGCGGCATCGGCGTCACCAAGGACTTGCCGCTCGAGCGCTGGTACCGGGAGCTGCGCATCCGCCGGATCGGCGAAGGCCCCAGCGAGGTGCAGCGGTTGATCATGGCCCGCGACATCCTTGGTGGCAGTTTCAAGTGAGCGAAGTCGGCAGCGAGCCAGAGACGGCATCCCGCCCGCTGCCCCTTGACGGCATCACGGTGCTGGACCTCGGGCAGATTTACGAAGGCCCCTACGCCGGTTTCCTGCTGGCGATGTCCGGCGCTCGGGTCATCAAGGTGGAGCCCGTGCGCGGGGAGGCGCTGCGGTCGCGCCTCCATTCGCTGCCCTACGCCATGCTCAATTCCGCCAAGGAGGCCGTGTCGCTCAATCTCAAGTCGCCTCGTGGCCGCGAGTTGTTCCTGCAGCTCGCAACGGCCGCCGACGCGGTCCTGTGCAACTTCGCTCCGGGCGTGCCGGAACGGCTGGGCATCGACGCATCCACCCTGTGGGAGACCAACCCGCGGCTCGTGTTCGCGCAGGCCAGCGGCTATGGCCTCGACGGACCGGATTCGCAGCGAACAGCCATGGACCTGGCGGTGCAGGCACACATGGGCTCGATGAGCATCACCGGCTTTCCCGACCAGCCTCCGACCAAGGCCGGCGCTGCGTTCGTGGACTTCCTGGGCGGATCGCATCTGTACGGGGCGGTGGTGACGGCGCTGTTCGAGGCGCAACGCACCGGAGAGGCCCCATGGTGTCGACCTCGATGGCCGAAGCCGCCTACTTCACGCTCACGACCTCGCTGCAGTCCTGGCACTTGCGCGGCACGACTGAGCGAACCGGCAATCGCAATGCCGCGATGAGCGTGGCACCCTCGAACGTGTACTCGTGCAGCGACGGGCACATCGCCCTCATCGCCGCAGCCGACCGCCACTGGCACTCGCTGCTCGAAGTGATCAGACGAGCGGATCTGGTTGGCGATGAGCGCTACCGCCGCAACGGGGACCGAGCAGCTCGTATGGGCGAAGTGGATGAGCTGGTGTCGAGTTGGACGTCGAAGCGGACCCGGGCCGAAGTAGCTGCGGCATTGTCCAGCGCTGGGGTGCCCATCGCCGAGGTCCGGGACCTGCCCGAGATCGTGCATGACGACCACCTGAACGAGCGCGGCTTCCTGCAGTGGACCGAGCACGACGGGCTCGGTGAGATCCCGCTGCCGCACAGCCCGGTGCGTTGGCACGATTCCGAGATGCGGTCCCTCGAGAAGGGCCGATCGGTCGGCACCGACAACGAGGCGGTCTACGGCGAGCTGTGCGGACTGAGCGCCGGCGAAGTGGCTGAGCTGGCCGCCGACGGCGTGATCTGACCAGCGCCTGCCTGACCAGCGCCTGCCTGACCACCGCCTAGGAGCCTGCTGAGCAAGTCCTGAATCGGTGACATCACAGTGACAAAACCGCAGGTCAGAGGCTTGCTGCAATGGCCGAAACCAAATAAATCAGCAGTCCCCTAGAGCTTGAGCGGATGGGCGGCGACGCCCGGCAGCACAGACGGCCTGGACTTTGCGCAGAAATGCCGCCACAGACGGCAAATTTGCACACAGAATGCGTGATAGCAACTTTCCGAGACGTCACCTATCCGTGCGGCCCCATATTTGACTAGCCCAGCGGCGCAGATCAGGCAGGGCTGAGGCGACCGACGCGCTGCGCCTGATCGCGTTGAGGCGCCGGCAGCTCGCCGTAGTCGGCGAGGTGCAGCATCAGCAGTTCGTCCCAGCGACTGCGGTAGTTCGAAGTGAACTCGCACCGGAACTGCGTTGCGGCGGAGCCAGGTGCCTCGATTTCCCGACGGAGCGCGGACTGCATGCCGAACGGCTCACGGGCACCGGCGTAGCCGACCGACAGCACCGTGCCGTCTGCACCGGCCACGTGGTACACGCCGAGTTGCGAAGGCAGCGCTTCGATCGCCTCGTCATCGAGCCGTTGCCACGGCTTGTCGAGTCGGATTCCCATAGTTGCTCCCTGCGTGGCCCGCCAGATGTCTGCCAGATGCCCGACCGCTGCGGGGCTTGCCAGATGCCGTCCCGATGCCCGACCGCTAGGCCGCAGCGGCCGGTACGTACGCAGCCGTACCCATGAGGTCTTCGAAGTTCAGCCGGAAGAAGCGTTCTTGGACATCGGCGGGCAGGTGTTCCACTTCGCGGTCGAAGCGGCGGAGCGGGTTGCGGCCGCCCTCCACGTGGGGGAAATCGGAGCTGAACATGCAGATCTCGGGATCTGAGTTCTCGATGATCCAGCCGGTGGACTCGGTGGGGTACGGCGTGACCCGCACTTGGCGCCGGACGTACTCCGACGGGCGCAGGCTGAGCTTGCCCAAGCGCTGCTCGTGTCGTTCGAAGGCGTCGAACGCGGCCTCGAGCTGACGCAGGAAACCGGGCAGCCACACCGCCCCTAGCTCGATCACGCCGATCTTCAACGCGGGAAATCGCTCCAGCACCCCGTCGAAGATCAACATCGACAGCGCTTGGAGCGGGGCGGCGCAGATCGCCATGTACGAAACAGAGCGGAAGTTCTCGCCGCCGCCATGGAAGTCAGGCACGGATGGCAGGCCGTTGATGCGATGCTGAGGCGGCATCACCAGATCGGGGATGCCGACATGCATGACGACCGGGATGCCGGCCTCCTGCGCGACCGCCCACACCGGGTCGAAGCCGATGTGACTGTGGGCGTGGTGCTTGGGCATCCGATTCGGGATGAGCAGCGCCGCTGCGCCGTCGTCGATGGTCTGGCGGGCGTGCGGACCTGCGTGGGAGATCGATTGCAGCGGCACCGAGCACACCGGGAGCAGGCGCGGATCGCTCGAACAGAACGCGATCTGGGCACGGTTCGCCGCCGTTGCCGTGGCGTAGGTGAGATCGGGCTCGGCTTTGTGCTCCATCTCTTCGATGAGCGTGTTCGGCATGGAGGGGAAGATGAGTTGGCTGGAGAACCCCAGATCGTCGAGCGCTTGGGAGCGATCGGCCGGATCCCAGGCACCGGGCGCCAGGTAGTTCTTGCGCAGCATCACCTCGGCGGCGGCCCCGGCGCGGAACTCAGGGTCAGACTGGCGAGCCCGGGCTTTCTCGATGTCGGCGAGAGCCTTCTCGTTGTCGCCGATGGAGAAGTGGTCGAGGGCGTAGCGAACAACCTCGGCCGAGGCGAACGGCTCCAGCCACTCCGGGGGCTCCATGGTGTGGGCGTCAGCGTCGTGGATGATCCTGTCCTCGACGTAGGCCATGGCAGTTCTCCCTGATTCCCCTGCGGCGCACTCGACATTACCCGAGGCCCCCTCGATCCTTCCGAGCCGGCCATACGGCGCCGCTCCGACCCTCGTCACTCAATTCGACGTCGGCGGCAGGAAGGCTGACATGAGATCGATCCGAGGGCGCACACCGCTGCGGTCGACCTCGATCAGGCCTGCGTCCTTGAGGCGGTTCAAATCTCGGGCCAGGGTGCGCGGTCCGGTGGGGGCGTACATCTGAGCCAGTTGGGGTGTCAGCCCGGCTACATCTGCGCGTGGAACCGACTCTCCTGGTTTCAATGCGATGACCAATGCGCGCTGGCGCTCCGACGCAGGGCTTGTCGGGAACGTCGACATCACTTCTGCGACGTAGCTCTCCCACGCAAGATGGAGATGCTGCTCTCGTACAGCCGCTGAATGTTCGGACAGTCCGTCGACGAGCCCTTCGATGCCGTACGCCAGAAAGCCGAGCACATCTCGCTCCCGACTCGCAGCGGCAAGGCGCTGGTAGTACCTGTCGCGGGTGAGGTTGAAATGGTTGGCCATCAGATTTGCCGCAGCCAAGGGGATCATTCCCGAGCGAGCGAGGATGAGGTACTCAAGCAGCCTGGCTGTGCGCCCATTGCCGTCGGCAAACGGGTGGATCCACGCGATGTACAGGTGTGCGAGCAGGGCGCTCACGACAGTGAGTGCGAAGGCATCCCGCCGTTCAGCTACGTCCCCGCGCCGGGGTCGAAGATCTGCTCCGTCGAGCCACTCGGCCAACCGCTCGAGCAAGTGCCAGCAGTCCCGCGCAGGAGGACCGACGTAAGCACCGACGACAACCGAATGGGTGCGAGTGGTGCCTGGTTCGGAAGTGGCGTCGGGGTCGACACCTTCGAGCACCCATCGGTTCATCTCGCAGATCAATCCAGCGCTGAGACGAAGTTCGGTGTCTTCCATAACCATGTCGTCGAGTCGTGCGAACGCTTCGAGGGCATTTCGCACTTCTCGCTCTTGGTATGCGCGCGACTGGGGTGCCGAGAAGGTCCCGGCGTGGATGCTCTCGACCTGTTCAACGGTGAGTGTGTTGCCCTCGATGGCCACGGTTGCCTGGGCACCGCGAATGCGTGCGTGTTGGTGAAGCGCTTCCGCCACAGCTGGCTTAAGCGGAGTCCCCGACAATTCGACACACAGCGCGAAGGCCTCCCCGACTTGCATCCACGAGCGAGCACCGAGGCGGCTGACGACTCCCGCGTCGAAGTTGATCCATGGATGGGTGTCCGTATATTCGCGGTCGTTGCTACTGCTAGTCACTGAAACGATGACGTAGAGAACGGGCTCATCAATGCAGTGTAGCTAGGAAAATTTCACTAACTACTACTAGAATTGTCCATGTAGTTGACTCACATGTTGTCAACAGTGATGACCGACTGACATCCCAATGGCCGCAGCCGGTCAGTTCTTGTGGAGTTCGGGGTTGATGCCTTTCCAGCGGCCGGGGTCGGCGACCCGCATCTCAATGGCACCGGTGGTGCTGTTGCGGATGAGCAGCATGCCCGAGCGGCCCGAGATGTCCCGGCCCTTCACCACCGAACCGTCGGGCAGCGTGACGCGGCTGCCCGCGGTGACGTACAGGCCGGCCTCGACGGTGCAGTAGTCGCCGAGCGCAATGCCTATGCCCGAGTTGGCGCCCAGCAGGCAGTGCTCGCCGATGGACACGATCTCTTTGCCGCCGCCTGACAGCGTTCCCATGGTGGAAGCGCTGCCGCCGAGGTCAGAGTGCGCCCCCACGACCACTCCTGCGGAGATGCGCCCCTCGACCATCGCAGGACCGAGCGTGCCGGCGTTGAAGTTGACGAACCCCTCATGCATGACCGTGGTGCCGTCGGCGAGGTGGGCGCCGAGCCGCACCCGATCGGCGTCGGCTATGCGGACGCCCGGCGGGATCACGTAGTCGACCATGCGCGGGATCTTGTCGACCGCCGTGACGGTGACAGGCTGGCCGACACCTGCAGCGGCCGTGCGAAGGGCGTCCACCCGATCCGGCAGCACGGGCCCAGCGCTGGTCCACGCGCAGTTGGTGAGCAAGCCGAACACGCCGTCGAGGTTGGCGTCGTGGGGCCTGATCTCACGGCGGCTCAGCAAGTGGAGGCGCAGGTAACCGTCAGCGAGATCCGCCGGCGGAGCGTTGAGGTCCTCGATCGTGACGGTCACGGTCTCGCCGACATTGACGCCGAGTTCAACCGCCAGGCATGACCGGGCCGGTGGCGAGTCGGCAGCAGCCCCCGCAGGGAACCAGGCGTCGAGCCGTGTGCCCGATGCCGCGTCCAGATAGCTGTGACCAACGGCGCTGATGCTGCCCGAGATGCTCATGGGCGCATCCTGCCATCGCAAGTCGCCAACCCGTCGCCGGATTCCGCGTCGACACCGCCGATACAGCGACACTCGCGCTCGCAGAGCACAACTGGTTAGTCGCCGATACGCCGTGAGGCAAGGACCGCGGCAGTAATCCAGCGTTACATGTAACGACATGTGTCTAGGATGGAGACGTGGCGAAGCAGCAGGACACTTCAGGCGTGGCAGCCCGGGTCGGCAGGTATCGCAAGCGAATGCGCGAGCAAGGTCTGCGGCCGATCCAGATGTGGGTCCCCGACACGAGGCACTCCGACTTCGCCGAGGAAGCTCGGCGGCAATCCGCTGCAGTAGCCGCAAGCAAGCATGCTGCTGAGGATCAAGCATTCATCGACTCACTGTCCGCCGAAGATGCATGAGACGTGGTGACATCTGGACCGCTGCAGGCGGTGGCGGATATGTCGGCAAGCCCAGACCAGTAGTGATCATTCAAGACGACAGATTCGAGGCCACCGACTCGGTGACGGTGTGCTCCTTCACGACCGACCCGACCGTCGCGCCATTCATTCGTCTGAGCGTTGAACCCGATGATCGCAATGGTCTTGAACGCGCATCGCACTTGATGGTCGACAAGATCGTCACGTTTCCCAGATCTCGCCTCCGTGATCGCATCGGCAGGCTCGCTGGCTCAGACATGATCAGGCTTGAACGCGCTCTCGTTGTCTTCCTAGGACTGGCCTGAGCCGCACCGCCCTCGTTTGTCGCACCGGCTCAAGAGCCTCGGGAGCTCGCTGGTTCACTGCCTCGTTGCCGACCCCTCGTTGATGAACGCGGGCATCGGCGCGACATTTCGGGTGAGATGCCCACACATAGGCTCGGCTGAGTGAATTGTGGTCGCCGATTGGGCGCAGCGGCGCTTCTGCTGGCGCTGGTTTGTGCTGTCGTAATGTGGGCGACGACGGGCTGTGGCCGTAGCGACGTCGATCGTGTCGCGGCGGGCGGCGACGCCGCGCAATCCGACGACATCGATCCGGCTCCAGGCACCCTTGAGCAAGAGGTCGTGACCGTCGGAACGGAAGCGTCGACCTCCGAATCGAGCCAGCAGCTCGAGGCAACGGAATCCTCGGCGACATCTGCGGACTCAGAGAGTGCTGCGGCCGATGGCGCCTCTCCTGATGACTCGTCCAGCGGGCCGATCCTGCAATGGACTGAATTCGACCCAGGCATCAGCGGAGCTGGCGCATTGTTCTCCACAGGGGACGGCCGGGTGGTCATCGGAGGCCAGACACCCTCGGGGGAGCCGTACTTCATTGTCACCTCGAACGGCTCCGATTGGTCGGAGCTGCACCTCCCGACTGAAATCTGGCCGCACAGCCTCGATCTGACAGGCGAGCGCTGGGCGGCATCTGGGTGGTCATACGACGATGCGGGCGATGCCGACGACTCGGCCCGCGTCTACATCTCCGACGACGAGGGTTTGTCTTGGCTCGAAGCTGCACTTCAGGTTGAGCCACGCGACTTACCCGAGTACGGATTCGCCACGTCGAACGTGACGGCAGTCGCCACTGCCGGGACGCAGGTCGTCGCGCTCGTCAGGACGCATCAGGATCTCGACATCGGAGCGCTCATGTCGGGCCGGGGTTTGATTCCAGACGACGTCCAGGCAGTCGGATGGTCGCTCTTCGGCGACGAGATCCACGTCTGGCTGCGTCCCGAATCTGCTGGGGGCGGCTCGCAATCGGATTTCGTCCGGCAGACGCCTGACGACGCGGTGAGGTTTGCTGTGGATGAACTCGAACTGTCGGCCGAGCAGCTAGTGACTCTGGAACGCGCCGGCCACAGCGAGATCATCCGCGTGTTCTCGGGCGCTGGAGCCGGGCTCGCCGAAGTGCTGGCGCTGGATGGCGGGCGCGTGAGCGGCATTGGCAACGACGACGGCTTCGTTGTGATCGTCGAGACCGGCAGTGACGAAGTCACCATGCTCACGTCTCCAGACGGCCAGCACTGGCGCATCCAAACGCTCGATCCGTCGTTGGCTCGCGGTTGGTTCGCCGGCGCAGCATTCGAGCCCGACGGCACCGCGTGGATAGCGAGATCGGACGGGACAGACAGCCACCTCATCCGTTGGAGTGACGGCGGTGCAGACGTCCAGAGCGCATGGCTGGGGAACTTCAGCCACTTGGACGAGTTCAATGTTGGACCTGCTGGTCTCGCGGTATCGGCGGTGCCGTCGCGACGCGAGCTCCCGACAGGCGGCGGGAACGAATGGGGCCTGCCGATTGGTCGTGTTGCCAAGGATGGCTACGAGTTGCGCTACGGAGAGCCCGAGGGGGGCGTCTCACTGTGGGACCTCGCTGCGGACGAAGCCGTGTACGAGTTCGGTCCGGAGACCCTCGAGAGCACTGAGCCTCCCGCGGGTGTCCGAGAGGTGGACGACGGCGACACCTCCAGGCTCACATTCTCCGATCCCGGTACTGGCGAGGATCTAGTGACCTTCACGCTCCAGGATCTCGAAGCCGTCTTTGGTGACCAGCTCGACTCATCGGGATCGCCCTTCGACGACATGTGGGTGGGGTGGTCGGCCGACGGCATGGACTGGGGATGGCAGGCCGTCCCGGATGCGTTCGAACTCGGCGACGCAGACGCACAGGCCATCGTTGCCGTCGGCGAGGACTTCGTGATTGCCTCCGTGTCGGTCTTTGGCCCGATGGAGTCGAGAGCATCGGAAGCCGGCAGTGCAAATGGAGTGGACACGTTGGTCGGGAGTGAGGTGTCCGGGGAACAGCGCTGGTTCATTGCACGAATCCCCTAAGCGGGCGGGCGACTGCGTCCGCGCCCGGCAGCAGCGCTGCGGCGGGCGTGCCTGCGCCGGTAGTTTCGGGGCATGAAGACACCTTTGTGCGAGATGCTGGGCTGCGACGTTCCGATCGTCGCATTCACCCATTGCCGGGACGTGGTGGCGGCAGTGACCAAGGCGGGCGGCTTCGGCGTGCTCGGTGCCGCGGGTCACACGCCTGAAGAACTCGACATCGACATGGGATGGATCGTTGACGAGGTGGGCGGTCGGCCCTTCGGCGTGGACATCATCGTGCCGGCCAAGTACGAGGGCAAGACCGAGGGCGAGCTGTCGGTGAAAGACCTCAAGGCGATGATCCCGCCCCAGCATCGCCAGTTCCTCGACGACATGATGGATCGCTACGACGTGCCGCCGCTGCCCGCGGATGACGGCGAGAAGGCGTCGGCGTACGACTCCGAACCGCCGATGACCTATGCGCAGGCCGTTCCGCTCATGGATGTGGCCTTCTCGTACCCGATCCGGCTGGCCGTGAATGCGCTCGGTCCGCCGCCTCCCGACATGATCCAGCGGGCGCACGACAACGACGTGCTCGTGGGAGCGCTGGCCGGCAAGAAGGTTCACGCTGAGCGGCACGTGGCTGTGGGCGTCGACATCGTCATCGCGCAAGGCCATGAGGCCGGCGGCCATACGGGCGACATCGCCACGATGGTGCTGGTGCCCGAGGTGGTCGACGCCATTGCCCCGGTGCCCGTTCTCGCCGCTGGCGGCATCGGCAACGGCCGCCAGGTCGCTGCGGCGCTCGCACTTGGCGCGCAGGGCGTGTGGTGCGGCTCGGTGTGGCTCACCACCCAAGAGGCTGAGACGCACCCGGTCGTGAAGGAGAAGTTCCTGGCTGCAGGATCGTCTGACACGCTGCGGTCGCGCTCTCGCACCGGCAAGCCGGCCCGCCAGCTTCGCTCGGCGTGGACCGACGAATGGGAAGGCGACAATTCGCCGGGGACGCTGCCAATGCCGCTGCAGCCGATGCTTATCGGCGCCGCAAGCCGCCGCATCGACCGGGCGGCCATGAATCCCTCCAACAAGGGCGCCGTCGAGCTCGCCAACTACTTCGTTGGCCAGGTGGTCGGTCAGCTGAACGAGTCCATTTCCGCCACGAGGGTCGTGGAAGAGATGATCAGCGAGTACCTCGACGTGATGGACCGCTTCGACCAGCTCAACTCTTAGCTCGTACTTCGTCTCGGCGCTGCGGACATCGCAGCCCGTACTGTTCGGGCTGGCCATACACGGCTCGCGGGGGGGCACAGCCATGGAGACCATGCAGGGACGCGTCGCGGTGGTGACGGGCGCGGCGTCAGGAATCGGCAAGGCGCTGGCGCTGGGCTTTGCGGCCGAGGGTGCCAACGTGGTGCTGGCCGACATCGAGGAGGCCCCGCTGCGGGCTGCCGAGGCGGAGGTCGCCGACCGGGGGGTCGAAGCCCTAGGCGTCATCACCGACGTGACCGATGCCGACTCGGTCGGAGCGTTGGCGCGTGCGACCATCGACCGCTTCGGCGCCGTGCACATGGTGTGCAACAACGCTGGTGTTGGCGGGGGAGGGCTGATCCGCAATCAGCAACTCGTCGACTGGAAGTGGGTGGTCGACGTGTGCCTGTGGGGCGTGATCCACGGCGTCCATCACTTCCTGCCCCATCTCATCGAGGCCCCCGAGTCGCACATCGTGAGCACCGCTTCAGTAGCGGGACTCATGTCGGTGCCAGGGCTCGGCCCCTACAACGCCGCCAAGTACGGCGTGGTGGCGATCATGGAGACGCTGCACCTGGAAATGCAACGTGATCGCAACGCCGACGTCGGTGTCTCGGTGCTGTGCCCGGGCGTGGTGCGCACCAACATCGCCACTTCTCAGCGGAACCGGCCAGAAGAACTGCGCCGGCAACGGCGGGAGCGGCCGGCCGGTGAAGCTCGCACCGAGACCGCCGACGCCCGCCGGCGCAACGCGAACATCGCGGCGGCGCTGGAACGCGGTATGGACCCGTCCCAGGTCGCCGCCAAAGTGATCGAGGCAATGTACGGGCGACGCTTCTGGGTGTTGTCCCATCCCGAGCTGCTCGCCGACGTCAATCACCGCAATCAGCAGCTCGCCAACCTCGAGAACCCGACCCTGCGGGCGAGCTTCACCGACGCAGAGCAATAGCGCCGATCCAGCGCTGCTCCAGCGCTGCTTAGGGGCCGCGCGGATAGGTGACGTCTCGAAAAGTTGCTGTCACGCCTTCTTTGTGCAAATTTGCCGTCTGTGGCGGCATTTCTGCGCAAAGTCCAGGCCGTCGGGGCTGCCGGGCATCGCCGCCTATCCGCTAGGGCTCTTAAGCAGCGTGGTCGTGTGCAGGCTCGTCCTGCGCGGCCTCGGTTGCCTGGTCGCTCGGACGCCGCAGCGCCCTGATGACGCCCGTCACCAGCAGCGTCATCAGCAGCATCACAACAGTGGCGAGCGCCATGGTGGCGCCGGCGGCCGTGTCGTGGTGGTAGCTGACCAGCAGGCCGACCACAGCCGCGACAGCGCCGAGCCCGACGGCGGTCATCATGATGCGTGGCACGCGTCGCACCAGCAGGCTTGCCGTCGCCGCCGGGGCCACGAGGAAGGCGAAGACGAGCAGGCTGCCGACCGCCTCGAACGACGACACGATGGCGATGGCCAGCAGTGTCAGCAGCGCCGCGTGCGCCAGCCTCGGACGCATTCCGGCGATCTGCGCTTGGGACTCGTCGAAGGTGGTCACGAAGAACGCCCGATGCAAGAGCACAGTGGCGCCGACCGAGATTGCCGCAGCAATTGCCTGACGGCGAAGGTCGTCGTCGTCGATTCCGGTGATCGAGCCGAAGAGAAATCGGGTGAGATCGCCCGAGTAGGCACCCGCGCCGGTGGACATGATCACCACCGCCAGTGCGAGGAACCCCACGAACAGCACGCCGATCGACGTCTCTTCTGACAGCGGCGAGAAGTTGCGGATGATGTGGATGCCGCCGACCATCAACAGCGCCGCAGCCAGCGCGCCGATCGTGGTGCTGAAGCCGATGATGTAGGCGAGCGCGATGCCCGGCAGCACGCCATGGGCGAAGGCATCGCCCAGGAACGTCATGCCCCGCAGCACCACCCAGGTTCCGACAACCGACGTCGTGAGCACCGCGAGCAAAGCGGCCCACAGCGCGTTGCGCATGAAGGGGTTGTCAACGAATGGGTCGATCCACCACGCAATCGGGTCGGTCAGGAATTCCACATCGCTGCTCTCATCCGCCCGACTGCAACGTATCGACGATGACCTCGGCGTTGCCCCTCAGCAATCCGATGTAGGTGCTGTGCGAGCTGCCCTCAGGCCCGAGGTTGTCGGTGTTCAGTCTCACCACCACGACGCCCGCCTGTGAGGCCAATTCCTCCAACGTTGCCGACGCATGGGTCGTGTCGCCGAAGATCGCCGGGACGCCTTCGTCTTCGATGACGTGTGCCAGCTCTTCAAGGCGAGCGATGCTGGCTTCAGCTGCCGTCGTGGCGGCCGGAATCACAGTGCCCACCACCCGGAAGCCGTACCTGTCGGCGAAGTAGCGGAACGAGTCGTGGTTGGTGACGAGCACGCGCTGTTCGGGGGCCAGGGTCTCGACGAGTTCGACGACGTCGGTGTGGGCGTCGAGCAATGCGTCCTTGTAGTCCTGCGTGCAGGCCGCGAGGTCGGCCTCGGGCAGCCCCGTGGCCTCAGCGATTTCGTGCGCAAGCTCATCGAGGGTGCCCGAGATCCGCACGGGATCGAACCAGATGTGCGGATCTGCACCGCCTTCGTGGTCGTGGGCATGCTCGTCCGCCTCGGCGTGATCATCTGATTCGTCGTGATCATCTGATTCGTCGTGATCGTCCGCCTCGGCGTGATCATCTGATTCGTCGTCGTGATCGGAGTCGTCGGACTGGTCGTCCTGGCTGTCGGCGGCGGTGAGGGGCTCGATGTGGTCACCGATAACGAACACCGGCGTTCCGTCAGCGGCGACGGCATCGAGCGTGTCCTCGAGCGTGGCTTCGAGCCCGAGACCGTTGATCACGATCATGCTCGCGTCGTCCATCTTGGCGCGATCTCGCAGGGACGGTTCGTAGGTGTGCGTATCGACGCCGGGCGGCGCGAGCGACTCGACCTGAACGAGGCCGTTGCAAGTGACGTTCTCCACGACATCGGCCCAGATGCTCATGGACGTGACCACCGTGGGGACGCCAGAATCAGCGCCGGAGCCAGTGTCCGAATCAGTGCCAGCATCAGCGCCGGAACCAGTCGCATCATCGCCCGCGCACGCAGCGACAAGCAGGAATCCGGCACAGATCATCGCCGTGAGACGGGTGGCTTGGCGCCGTCGGCGGCGTCCAGAGCCATTGGAGTGAAGCGGAGGCGACACCCGCTTGCGGGGACGCATGGAAGCACTCATGGACGGCTGCACGGCCGTGACTATAGTGAGACTCATTCTCATCTTCAATCCTGTGACCGGATGAGCGGGCAGATGAAGGGCGAGGTACGACGCTGCGATGTTCACGCTCAATGACATCAAGGTGTCCTTCGGCAACCGACAGGTCCTCGACATCGACTCCATGAGGTTGGACTCGGGCGCTGCGGTGGCCTTGATGGGTTCGAACGGCTCGGGCAAGACGACGCTGCTGCGGCTGCTCGGCGGCCTGCTTGCACCGACCTCAGGCGACGTTCGCAAGGACTACGAGATCACGGTCGGCTACGTCAGCCAGCACCACAGCCCACACGCGTTCATGCCGATGACGGTGAATGAGGTGCTGATGATCGGGCGATTCCGTGAGCGGGGTCTGCTCGGCCGTATGCGCAAGGTCGATCGTGATGCGATGGACGTGGCAGCCGAGCGATTGAAGGTGGCAGATCTGCGGAGGCGGTCGTTCGGTCAGCTCTCGGGTGGGCAGCGCCAGCGCGTGCTGATCGCGTCTGCACTGGCCTCTCAATCGGATTGCTTGCTGCTCGACGAACCCATCACGGGCCTCGACATCCCGAGCCAGGACATTGTCCTTGAGGTCGTCGATGCCGAGCGGATGCGCAACAAGCTGGTGGTGCTCTCGACGCATCACCTCAGCGAGGCCCGCCTGTGCGAACGGATCGTGCTGCTCAACGGCGCTGTGCTCGCAGACGGCACGCCCGAACAGGTGCTCAACGAGGAGAACATGGCCGCCGCGTTCGGTGCCAATGCAGTGACCCGGCTGGAGTTCGGCGAGGGCGACGACATGTCGTCGCTGCTCGTTCTGGAGGAGCCCGGGCCTGCCCGCGACGCCGACTTCGGCCGCGCGAGCCAGATCGCTGGAGAAGGGGTGTGGTCGCTCGGGCCGCGGACGCGGCCGTGACCAAGCAGTCCGCGGACGCGGCCGTGACCAAGCAGTCCGCGGACGCGGCCGTGACCAAGCAGTCCGCGGACGCGGCCGTGACCAAGCAGTCCGCGGACGCGGCCGTGACCAAGCAGCCCAATGAAGCCGACACGTGGTCGAGGGATCTCGGCGAGTTGCACGACAGTGTTGCGGCGCGACTGCGAGACGCCGATCAGCGCTACACCGACGGCCGACGTCGATTGGTGGAAGCGCTGGCGCGTGCGGCCAGGCCGGTTCGGCTCCCCGACATCGAGTCGATGGTGCCCGATCTGGCCCGCAGCACGGCGTATCGAAACCTGGAGGCGCTTGAGCGATGCGGGATCGTGCAGCGCCTCGAAACCGGAGGCGAGCGCGCCTACTTCGAGCTGGCCGAATCGCTGCTGGGTCATCACCATCACCTGATCTGCGTGAGCTGCGGAGCGATCTCCGACATCGAGCTGGACAGCGAGACCGAGATCCGCATCGACCATGCGCTCGCTGCTGCCGCGCGCGAATCAGGCTTTATGCCATTGCGCCACAACCTGGACCTCTACGGACGGTGTGGCGACTGCGAGGCTGAGCGCTGAAGCTGGCCGCTGAAGCTGTGCGCTGAGGCCGTGCGCTGCGGCTGAATGCCAAGAAAACTGCGTCACAACCAGGCCCGTGCCCGGCAATTCAGCACGCCCGTCATAGGCTGAATTGCATCTCACACCAGCATCATCACGACTTGCGCGAGGTGTCTCGTCGGCGATTGGCCGTGGCGTTTGGGCTGACACTCGCCATCGCCGGGTTCGAGGTCTTCGGTGCTGCGCTGTCGGGCAGCCTGGCGCTGCTCGCCGACGCCGGTCACGCCTTCACCGACAGCGCCGCCATCGGATTGGCCCTGCTGGCCTCCTGGGCGGCACGCAAGCCGGCCTCGGTCAAGCGCACCTTTGGCTTCGAGCGTGCCGAAGTGCTGGCGGCGGCGGTCAACGCCGTTGCGCTGTGGGCGGTGGCTGTGTGGATCGCCTGGTCGGCGGCACTGCGGTTCCTGGACGGCTTTCGGGGCAACCCGGTCGAGGTCGAAGCGGGCTGGGTGCTGGTGGTCGGCGGCATCGCGCTCGCCGTCAACGCCGTTGCGGCCCTGCTGTTGCGTTCGGGATCAACCCGGAACCTCAACGTGGAGGCAGCATTCCGCCACGTGCTCGCCGACCTCTTGGTTTCGGTCGCTGTGATCGTCTCGGCGGCGATCATCTTGCTGACCGGCTGGTGGTGGGTCGACCCCGCACTGAGCATCGTGATCGTGGTGCTCGTGGTGATCAGCTCGTGGAAGCTCGCCACGTCGGTGTTCGAGGTGCTGATCGACGGCGTGCCCTCGGATCTCGACATGGATGCGCTCTGCTCGGACATGGAGGGAGTGGCGGGCGTCACGGTGATGCACGACATCCACGTGCGCATGGTGACGTCGGGCTACGTGCAGATGAGCGCCCATGTGGTCACCGATCCCGAACTCGGCGCCGATGCCGACCGGTTGCTCAGCGATCTGCGGGCGATTGCGAAGGATCGGCACGGCATCTCGCATCTCACATTGCAGCTCGAGCGCTCCGAGGCCGACTGCACCGAAGACCACCACCTGGATCGGGACAGCTCCCGCCCACGCACTTAAGAGCCTTAGCGGATAGGCGGCGATGCCCGGCAGCCCCGGCGGCCTGGACTTTGCGCAGAAATGCCGCCACAGACGGCAAATTTGCACAAAGAAGGCGTGACAGCAACTTTCCGAGACGTCACCTATCCGCGCTGCCCCGCAGTGTCGGCGGGCTCCAGCAGGCTGCAACCGAGGTCAGAAGCGGGCACGCCCAGATGCGCGCCGTGCCCACAGCTGGCAGGCGAGGGCCAGGACGCCATAGACGAAGTAGCTCACGCCAATCGGCATCACGTCGCCGGCGATCGCTCGATCGGTGATCGCAGCGAGCAATGCGCCCAGCCCGGTCGAGCAGAAACCCACGACTGCAGCAGCCGTGCCCGCCAGTGCGCCCATCGGTTCGAGCGCGAGGCTGATGGCGACGGGAAAGAACCCGATCATCGCAGCGTTCGCCAGGCTGAACAGCAAGATCCACACTCCGATCCTGGGCAGACCGCCAGATGCGGCAGTGACAGCCAGCAGCGCACCCGAGGTCGCCGTGAAAGCGACGCCGGCAACGAGTGCAAGCGGGCGCGCTTCAACCCGGCGCAGCATCTGGTTGTTGGCGATCGACACGCCTGCGGCGATTGCGCTCATCGTGGAGAAGTACGGAACGAACCAGCTCGGCCGCCCATAGACGTCGACGAAGATGAGTTCTGAGCTGGCCAGGAACGAGAAGAGCGCGCCGAATCCGAACGTGACTGCCAGCGTGTACCCGAGGGTCGTGCGGTTTGCGATCACGCTGCGGAAGCCGGCGAGCGTGGTGGCGAAGCTCAGCGGCCTGCGGTTCTCATCCGCGAGCGTCTCGGGCAGCCGCAGCGACCACAGCGCCAGCACGCCTGCGCTCGCTGCGCCGAAGAGCAAGGTGTAGCGCCACGACCCCAGCGCCACGAGGCCCTTGCCGAGGATCGGGGCCAGGATGGGCCCCAGGAAGAACACGGTCTGGATGAGCGTCATCGCCCGGGCCATGGCGGTGCCGCTGAAGCGGTCTCGCACGATGGCCTGGGTGAGTGTGCGCGGGCCTGCTGCGGCAACGCCCCATACGAATCGGCTGGCCAGCAGCACCTCCAGCGATGGGGCCAAGGCGCCCACCACGGCTGCCACGGCATAGAGCCCCAAGCTGAAGAACAGCAGCGGCTTGCGACCGATGGCGTCGGCGAGCGGGCCATAGAAGAGGGTGCCCACCGCCATGCCGGCGAAGAACAGCGTGAGCGTCAGCGACAGTTGCGTGGAGTCGGCGCTGAGACCGAACGCAGGACGCATCTGCTCGAATGCCGGGAGCAGCGTGTCGATGGCGATGGCCGCCATGGCGCTTGCCAGCGCCATGAGCAGGATGAATTCGCGTTCGCCGATACGTCTTGGCGGGCGGCTGGCGCCAGTGGAGGCGCCCGGTGACGGTCGCGTCGAGCTCAGGCCCGAGCCTGCTCGTCAGTAACGATCGGCGACTCGGTCGACCAGGGGAAGTTGATCCACTGGTCGGTGTGGCGCCACACCCAGTCGCAGCTGACCGTGGACCAGGGCTTTTCGTACAGCACTGCGGTGCGGACGCTGCGCACTCGCGGCAGGCAGAAGTCGTACACCATCTTGAGCGTGTGGCCGGTGTCGGCGACATCGTCGGCGATGAGGATGTCCGAGTCGCGATGGTCGACGAGATCGGGCGTGGGCGGCAGCATGATCGGCACTTCGAGGCGTTCGTCCACGCCGGTGTAGTACTCGCAGTTCATGACGTAGATGTTCTTGACCGACAGGGCATAGCCCAGCGAGCCAGCGCAGAACAGCCCGCCCCGCGCAATGGCCAGGATCATCTCGGGCCGGTAGCCGTCGTCGGCGATCATCTGCGCCAGCTCCCGCACAGCGACGCCGTAGCGCCTCCAGTCCATCACTTCGCGTTCTTCCGCGTCGGTTGCCTCGCTCACCCGCCCTCCCAGGTTGTCCCGCTCTGCTTGTCCCCGAACCTAGGCGGGCGCAATCGAGCGCTCGCGCTATCCCTGTTCTCTTGGAGCGGCCGACACCTGCACCGGCCATGCCGGCCCGCACTATTTGCGTGATATGCGGGGCAGCGTTGCCGCATCACTGGGTGTAGGACAGAAAAAGGGACCCCGTGCGGTCCGGGGTCCCGTCGCCCGCCGCGGTATGTCGGTTGCATTCGGCTCACGCCTACTAACCGGACCATTCGGCGAAGCCCACTGTAGGCGCGGGCACGAAGAGATACAACCAGATCGCACCCCTCAGAACAGGACGATCTGATTCGTGTATGTGCGCCACGCATGGGTGCGATGCGCGCTTCCGTCGGCAACGGCGCTCAGCGATGAGAGTCGGCGCCCGACTGCTGCCAACCGCTGATCGCCTTCGAGCACCCTGCGCCGAATGCCTGCGATGAGGTCGGCGGCTTGGATGGCTTGGGCCGTGTGGGAGCTGGCGTAGTAGACGCCGGGATGGATGTTGAGCCGGTACGACGCGGCATAGCTCGCGACGCACCGGCTGGCGTGTTCGTCGAGTTGATGATTGGACCAGTCCGAAACCACGATTCCGGTCGCCTGCTGCGTCTTGCACTCCACCGCGAAGTGTTCGACGAGCGCCTGCAGCTGTAACGGGACGGTGGTCTTGAGCGTCATCGGATGCAGCATGTTGGCCTTGCGGATGCCCGCGGTGTACGAAGTGCATGACAGTCGCTCGAGGATGCGGGTCAGCTCGTCAATGAAGTCGCGGTTCTTGCGGCGCCTCCATGCATTCGGCGAGATCGCGTCTGTGGACTTGACTTCCCAGTCCGTCGGGTTCCCGCGATTCGGATAGAAGCGCGCCTTGGCGCCCACGATTCTCCGACTGAGAACGGGTACGTCTTCGGAGGCGATCGAGAAGCCCCCGATGACCACCGCCATGGTGCCGTCGTTCGCCGCAGGTTTGCCCGAGTCGTCCAAGAACAGCAGCCGAGTGGCCATCGACGGGACACTACGAGTCCGATGTTCGCGGACTGCTGAGAATTTCTCGCTGCTAGTGGCAGTCGGCGCGCGCTAGGCCTCCTTGTCCCGCGGACGACAGCTTCATCGGTGCCAGGTAGCCCGCTGGCCTGCCGTACTACCCCTGGGCGGCGAGTACTCGCACTGTTCGCGTTCTATTCCCGTTCTTTTTGGGGGTCATCGCCTGCCAGTATCGCCGAGGCTCTGATCGGTCCGGGGCACAAGGTCGCGCTCCCTGGGTATGCGCTCGCATGCGTCGGTCGCACAGACGTCTACGGATGATCCCCGTCGGCACGTCCGCGACCCGACGCTCCCGTGCATCCCGTTCTATTCCGTTTCTATTGAGGGGGGCCTACAAGTGTTCGCCGCAGTGCTTTGACCTGCGGTTTCACACTGACGCCGGTCAGTTCGCACACTATCCCCATTCCTTTCGCCGCCTTTCTAAGGGGTGCTTAAGGCGGCGAGCACAGTCTTGGGCAGCCCGGATCGACTCCGTTGGTGTTGCACCCCACTGCGAGCATGGGATCGCGGTCACAGAAAGTGAGGATGCGTATGTCCGGTGAAGTCGCTTCTCCTAGCGCAGCCGACGTCGTCGATTGGCACTCGTGGTGGGGTGATGTTGAGTTTGCGGACGATGAGTCGGGCGAGGTGCATTGCCACTTCGGGCCCGTCACATACGTTGAGTTTGTTGACGGCACAGGGCAGAGGTACCAAGGGCTGACGGTAGGCGAGCTCAATCGACATATGGCCCACCTCGGCATCGAGGTTGAGTGTCCGCCCGATCACCTCAATCAGGTGGAGTGCATCTGCGATCTGTGCAAACTCGCTCGTGTCGAGCAGCGCCCGTCCGTGGCTGAGGCCGCCCAGCCGGAGCAGAACCATCCGCTAGCGACGGCACGGCCGAGGAATCGCCGGAACGACCGATAACTGTGAGGCGGCGATGTTCGCACCGCCCGCGCGAGCCAGCCGGGCAATCTCCTCACCATCGTCCGACATCGATTCGAGGTGACGCGTTCAGGCTAGGCGGGCACCCGCGCTGGCTTCTTGAACAGATTCTCGTGGTGCCACTCAATGTGCTCGATCGCCGGCGGAACGTACGAGCGCTGTGGCGGGCGCATGTGGCGGCCGGAGAGGTCAAGCAGGCTGCGATTCGACCTGCCATCGGCAATCGAGAGCTGCTGGCTCACGAGGATGCGACGATGCTCGTCGAGTCCGAGAGCGCCCCTGTCGAAGAGCCGATGATGCAGCGCACACAAGAGGATGCCGTTCTCAATGGTGCTAGGTCCGTCCTTGCTGTGCATCCGCACGTGTGCTGCGTCCAGTCCAACGTGCTCGCCGAGCATGAGTGCGCTGAAATCGCAAAACGAGCAACGGAACTCGTATGCCATGGGAACCACTCTTTGGAACTTTGGATCCCGGGGAGTAGACGCGAGCCGGACGTGCTGCGCGAGGCCAACCTCGGCCAAGATGCCTTCATGCAGCGTTTCAGGAAATTCACTGCGTAGAAGTTCACCTACCAGACGGTCTCGCATCTCGGGATCATCGAGCGCAGCCGCAAAACGCGGTGCCAACCTGCCGATCGCATGTTCACGGAGGAACTTCGAATTCTCCCTGACCTGTTGCGGCATAGTCCGAATGTCGTCGCCTTCGGCCGTGCGCACTGACCAGAGTTCGCCATCGCTGGCCAGGTAGACGAACGGGTTCACTGCTGACGGCGGCGTCACCGCCACGCGATGCGAACTCAAGAGCCGCCCGATTTCGTCCTCCGCCTCTGCGAACGTCGCTGCGGTTCCTTGGCCGTTCGCTAGGCGGCCGACGAGCCACAGCAGTAACAGCGGCTTGTATGGCGCCCTCGTGCCGGACTTCGATCGATACCGAGTGGTCCTCAGTACGCGACTGATCCAGGCATCTGTGCCAATTGTCGATTCCGTCGTCATTCGGTTGATCCTGACGTACCGCTGCCACTCGCCAAGTACTGGCTCGACGGAAGGCACGTTGCACGGTAGTCGTGTCCTACTGGCAGCGAGAGTGAAGTCCGATCCCGGACTGAAGTTGGACTCTCAGCATCAGAGGCGTCGCATGGTTTGGCCCAGCAGACGAGGCGATGTCATCAACGTCAACGAGATCGCTGATACGGCGCTAGCGGGTCTGGTGCGCCGAGGCCGGTGTACTTCCTGTCGCAAATATGGACCTATGAGTCTTTCGGAGCGAGAACATGAGATAATTGCATAATATGTGCGCACCAACTGGCATCCGTGGCTCGATCAGGAGGTGGTGTCCGTGGGCAGTCTTGCCGTTCAGTCGTGTCGGCGGCTCGGCCCTTTGCAGTACCGCGACGACGCTCATCGTGATCTGCCTCACATTCTGAGTTTTTCGGGCGGCCGTTCGTCGGCTGCGTTGGCGTTCATGGCTGCTGATGAGGGCTTGCTGCGCCCTGAGCGCGGCGACCTGCTGTTGTTCGCGAATACTTCGGCTGAACACCCGGGTACCTATGAGTTCGCGGCGGAGTGCAAGTCACGGATCGAGAGCGAATTCGGCTTGCCCTTCTTGTGGCTCGAATTTTGCACTGTGGAGAATGCCTGGAGGGGCGAATACTGGCGGCGCGACTCGTACCGTCTCGTCAAGTCGATCCCCATCGAGGATGATCCTGAGGGGTATCGCAGTAGCGGTGAGGTGTTCGAGGAGCTGCTCAGTTGGCAGGGGATGCTGCCGAACCCGCATTCCCGCACTTGCACTGCGAAGCTGAAGCTGTATCCGTCGCACAAGCTGTTGGCGGATTGGATCGGCGGAACCCTGGGACCAGCGCATGCTGGTCATCACTGGCCTGCCGAGGGTCATGAGCTTGGGGCGAACCTGGTTTGTGCGGAGCAGTTCGCCGATGGCTATGTGCGACGCGGCGGGAGTGCACCGCGGGAACAGGCATTGCGTCGAGCTGAGCATCTGGCGTCGCTGCCATCTCAGCGTTCTGCACAGCGTTTCGCCGACTTCACCGATGCGCCGCTCGACGATCGCGAAAGCGACCGACGCGAAGGGCTTGTCGTGGAGCCTCGTCCAGCTCCGATGCGGGGCCTGGAAGCTGCCCAGCATGTGCGCCTGCTGGGTCTTCGTGCCGATGAGCCGAGACGCGTCGATCGCGTGCTGCTGCGCTGCCTGTACGCGGAAGGCGCCACAGCTGCAGGCTGCACCGTCAAGACACAGCCCCCGGGCGAGCGACCGTACTTCCCGCTCCACAACGCCGGGATCGACGCCGATGCCGTCGCGGCTTACTGGAACGGACGCAACTTCGATCTCGACATTCCGCCCGGTGCGGGCAATTGCAGTTTCTGCTTCATGAAGGGCACAAAGCAGCTCGTTGAGCTGTCAGCCACTCCCGATCGTCGACGAAGGCCGGGCACGCCCTCTGACATCGGCTGGTGGGCAGAGATCGAGCAGCGCCACATGCGCACTGAGCCCCGACGCAACGGCGACGGCATCTCCACCTTCGGTTTCTTCGGCGTGAACGCCGGAACATTTGACGACCTGGCCCAGGGCTGCACAGACGGCCTGAGCCGCTACGAACAAGGAACCCCCGCTTGTGACTGCACAGACTGACGGACAACTGCACTTCGGAATGACGCACGCGCCCGTGGGCTTCACGAGCGCGCAAGTGTCGCAGTTCGACGGGTCGGCCGAGCCTGTCGTGCGCGAACTGATCCAGAACTGCCTCGACGCCGCAGACAAAGCCGGACGGCCCGCGGAAGTGCGATTCGTCATCACCGATGTCGCGACCACGCAGTTGCCCGGATGGCCCGAATATTGCGAAGCGTTCTCCCAGGCAAAAAGCGAGAGACAGAAGCGACGCACCAAACCCTCTCATGACGAGAAGATGATCGTCGAGCGCATCGGCGGCCTGATCTCTCGCGAAGAGGTGCCTGTGCTGCTCTGCGCGGACAATGGCTGCGGACTGGATCCTCAGCGAATGATCTCGCTGCTTACCGTCGGCAATACCGACAAGGGCGAAGGCGGGGCAGGGTCATTCGGCCTGGGTCATCACGCTGCGTTCGGGGCTTCTGACCTGCGCTATGTGCTGTACGGAAGCAGATACAGCCACAACGGCTCCAATGGGACGATCGCTTCGGGCCACGCGATCTTGGCTACACGAACAGACAGAGACGGCCAATTGCTCGCTTCAGAGGGCTACTGGCGCCGCGCCAGATGGCCAGGCCAGCTGTGGCAAGACGGCAACGAATTCCCGACCGAGATGCCCGAGATGCTCGCGTCGCATCTGCAGCAAGACACCACAGGCACTGTGGTCGCAATCGCGGGATTCAACGACTTCCACCGCGACCACGACGACGCGACCGCCGCAGAGCAGATCATGCGCGTCGCAGCCGCGAACTTCTCAGCAGCGGTCGACGAGGGGCGCCTCACCGTGGAAATCGTCGACCGAGAAGGCCGAAGCAGCATCACCAACCGAGAAACTCTCACTGCTGCACTAGAGGCGATCGCCAACCGCAAGACTTCGCCAGCGGGACAGATTGCAGGCTCGCAGGCGCATGCAGCTTGGATGACATTGCGTGACGGCGCTCAGCTGACTCCGCTGCCGGGAGTGAGAGTGGCGTGGCGCTCCCTTGATGCCGCTCGTGGCGAACAGACCCAAGTTCACCTCTACCGCAAGGGAATGTGGATTTCGTCACGCGTCGACCGGCTCTTGAAGCGCGACTTTGCTTCAACTTGGCCCTTTGATGCCGTTGTGACACTCACGGACGGCGAACTCGAAGAGCTGGTCCGCGCATCAGAAGGCCCCGAGCACCGCGGAATCAAACGCCAACGACTCGACAACGACCAGAAGCGACTGCTGCGAGAACACCTCGCAACAATCGTTGACGCCCTGCGCGTCGCTGTCGGATGGCGAAGTGATGAAGAGGAATACACGCCTGAGTCGTTCGCGACACTCGACGGCCACCACATCCGCAAGGCGGAACCCGTTCGTCGACCGCGGCGCCAAGCGGGAGGCGGCAGCCAGAGGACCAAAGTCGAACGAGGAAACAAGAAGACAGGCGGCGTCAAACGCGAACGCCGTCGCGGCACTCCACGGCCTGGGTCGATACCGAGCTACCGGCATGCGTTGCGATCCGATGCCGACCGGGGAATTGTCGAGGTCCGGCTGGACTACGACGAGAACACCGACGACCAACACTCCATGGGAATCCGAGTGCGCCGCGCCTCAGGCGCCGACGGCACCTGCGAGCAGCCATTCCCCGACGACTACTTGCCGCTCGCCTCCGTGGAGGATTCCGAGATCGGCGTTGCAGCCACTGGGGGCAGCGATGGCGAGACCGAGCTTGTGCTGCCTGCCTCTGAGGGCGAACGCACCCTGCGGATCAGGCTCGCCGACGGCCAAGCTCGCGAACTCGCGGCGGCTCCGCACCTGCTGAGCATCGACATCGTCAAGCGCGCTCGGCCATCACCGGCCGATGCAGACGACGACTCTGAGTCCCCAGATTCCCATGAGCCCGCAACGCGGGTCGGCCAGCACTACGCAATCTCGGAGCAACAAGTCTGATGTCCACGACCAATGCGATCGAAACGAGCGCCGAGCCGTTGCCAGTTCTGGTTCACGACGGGTCTCGGCTCGACTGGGTCGCAGCACGGTACTCAGCAACCGTTGCGCTCCAACGGCAGGCGAGCGCCGTCATCCACGAGCTTCGCGACGCACCTGAAATCGAGACGCTTCTGAGTAACGGCGACGCCATCTACGCGACCGAGATTCGCTGCCCGCGTACGATGCTCAGCCGCGTCGAGCATGCAGAAGGCACCAGCCAAGTCGTCAAATTGCACGACGCTGAGCGCAACGATGACCTGTATCTGATTCCCGGCATCGTCGCCGTCCGCGACACCTCCATCTCAGCCTCAGGACTGCATCCGCTCGTCCGCGGGGAAAGAGCCGCTGTGGACATTCCAGCGGGCTGGTGGCTGGCACGCGGCGGCGAGTACCAGTTCGAACCGCTTCTTGTCAGCTTGCTCAGATTTGTCAAGGACGGAGACGATCGGCTCAAACCGGGAACAATGTCTGTCGAGGAAGCCGAACTGTCCGGCAACCCGTACTTCAAGGTGACGCTCGCAGCCGAGCTGTACGACCATCGCCGTGAGCACCGCGACATCCAGATAGCTGCGCTGATCGCCGCATTCGGGCAGCTTCCTCGCAGCACCATGGCAAGAGGCAAAGACGACGAGGAAGATGACGGAGTGAACGCTGACTGCCCTCTCGCTCAAGCGCTTCGGGCAAGGCTCGAAGACGCTGCCCTGTCGGACTGGGACAGCGAGTTCTTCGATCCCGCCAGAGCAGCCACATCGATGGAGAGATTCTGGATCGACACAGGAGACGACGAGTGACGACAAACGGCGTGCTGACGCTGGTCGACGAGGTCGCCTACCAATCCTGGCAACAGCACATCATCTATGAGAAGAACCGAGTGCGTGCCTCTGATGAGCAGTCATCTGCAGGTCAAGCCAACGGCTCCCTCGCAGGAGGCGACAGCTCCGACCCACCCCAAGAGGACTCCAGCGACGAGCAGCAGTACCGCAGCGAAGTCAAAGCCCGTCAGCTGGAACTGGTCGCTGCAGTCGCAGCAGGCTCCGCCGAGTGCTCGCGATACCTGCTGAGACAGCTTCGCGTGACCGACGAGGAAGCGCTGAGATCGGCCGTGCCGTCGCTGCCGAATCCCCTGACGGCATCAGAACTGCTGCGCCTGCCCAGGTACGCCGAGGAGCGAATCGCTGAGAGCCTCTCAATGTCCCCAGCAGAAGCAGCTACCCCCGCTTTCTGGGCCGCCTGCCATGCCGTCTGGATAGAGCAAGGCAACTTCGACGACCTCGTCGCCGGCTTTCTCGAAGGCCCCAAGGCCGACAACGCCGAGGCTCGGACCCGCAATTTCCTGCGCCGCACAGGAGGTCTCGAACGGGTCCGAGGAAAAGTCAGTGTCCTCGTGAACTGCCCGATCTCGACGGCGTGGTGGCGTGTACGAACCGCACGCGAAATTGTCGCTGAAGCACCGTCGAACAGCATCGACTTCGAGACCGCCCACCAGTTGCTGCACGACCCGAACATCTGGCCCGAACTCACAGGCTTGTCTGTGAAGCGAATCACCTCACTAAACGCGCCCCGCGCACGCGCCGCTGCGATCGTGGCACTTGGTCAACGTGGCACGATTGACAACGGGGTCAAGGCGAGCCTCAGAAAGATCCGCTGCCAAGGCGCCCTGCGCGCCTTGGGGCGACTGGGCCACAGCTACAGCCTCAACACCGTTCCGTGGGAAATAATTCTGAGCACCGCGCTGGAGGGAATCGAGGAGGCAGATATCGACAAGCTGTCGGCCGAGTCCGCCGATCTCACCGAAGAAGACTGAGCAACCTCAGAGTCTGCACGATGGCTGGTGAGATTCTGATCTGCCGCGCGAGGAGACTTTGGCGTCGACCATGGGCGCTTGGGTCACGCAGTCCGGAACGGCGTTGGTACAGCGCCCCTTCGGCGAGTCTGCTATTGGGCCGGTTGGCTGAGTTGCGACACAGCTTCGAGACGGGCGAGGCCGTCGGTGTGATCCAGAAGGGTTGCGTTCACTTCAGCGCGAAAATCCTGGATTTCGGTGCGAAGGCGTGTTTCGAGATCGTCGATCTCGGATCGTAAGCCAGTCTCGACGCCGCTGATTTCGACACGCAGTGCGGTGATGTCAGCGCGCAGAGCCGTGTACCCGGCTGCGGCCACCGCGATGAGACCCGCGAGAATGGTGGTTGCCAGCGCGGTCAGCAGCGCAGAGCGCCACGGCCGGCTCTGGGCGGCGACCGCCTGCGCTACGAGCTTGGCGAGAAGGTCTGCATCGAGTGCGGCGGCGGCAGGCGCTGCCGGATCCACCGGCTGTTCGGACTCAGCACCCACAGCCTCGGGATCCATGCCAGTCACCATAGCCACGGCGGCTCCTTCGATTGAGCGGTCGCGGCACCCGGTATAGCTGAAAGACCTCGGTAGTCCGCAATGGTTTTCGAGCCGCCCTCCGGGCGTCTGTGAGCGCCGGCCCGGGCGGACGGCCAGACGGCCGGTCGGTGGTTACTGTGGCGTGGTCGTCGGGCTGGCCCCGGCACTCGGACGCAGCTCACCCGCAAAGACGAGCTTGCGGCCAACGATCCAAAGAAGCGAGGAATCTCATGGAACTTGGCGAGGCAGCACTGACGTCGATGACGACGAGGTTCTTCACGAAGGACCCGGTGTCGGACGAAACCCTGGAGCGGGCGTTCGACTACGCACGCCACGCGCCCCAGGGCGGCAACCGCCAGCCGGTGCGGTTCATCGTCGTGCGTGATGACGAGAAGAAGCGGCAGCTGCAGGAGTGGTACCTGGAGCCGTGGAAGGCCTACCTCGGTCTGGCCCGCAGCGGCGACATCGAGATCGTCGGCGAGAAGGCGAAGCGCCTGCTGGACAGCGCCGACTACTTCGCCGAGCACTTCGCTGAGGTGCCGGTGATCGTCGTGGCCTGCGGCTACATCGACGGCGTCCACCCCACCGACACCGAGCTGGGCCGCCTCAGCGTCGTAGGCGGCGGCTCGATCTACCCCGCAGTGCAGAATTTCCTGCTCGGCTGCCGTGAGGCCGGCCTCGGTACGGCGCTGACCACGCTGCTGTGCATGTACGAGCCGCAGGTCGCCGAGATGCTGGACATCCCCGAAGGCGTGGCCACTGCGGCCCACATCGCCGTCGGCTACCGGTCCACGCCGTTCCCGCGCAAGCTCGACCGGCTGCCGCTGTCGGAGATCGTCTTCGACGAGACCTGGGGCAACGCCACCTACTAGACCGCGCCACGACAGAACGAGGCGCTGAGCGCGGGCCATCGGGTGTGATGTTGTGATGTTATGATGATGCGATGCGAACGACACTCGACTTGGACGATGACGTACTGGCCGTAGCGCGCTCGCTGGCACAGGAGCGGGGCGTTTCGATTGGGGCGGCCATGTCGGAACTGGCCCGTCGCGGTTGCCGGCAACGCCCGACTGCTGCTTCTGGAGGAGTGCCCGGGTTCGAGGTCGACGCCGACAGCGGCCCGATCACGCCGGAGATGGTTCGTGCGGCGAGCGAGGATTGGTGACGCCTCTCCTTGACGTCAACCTGCTGGTCGCCTTGGCCTGGCCGACCCACACCCATCATGCTGCGGCTATCGACTGGTTCACCTCTCGTCACCGAGCACCATGGGCGACGACACCGCTCGTGCAGCTCGGATTCATACGGGTCTCGTCGAATCGGCGAGTCTTGCCCGACGCACGTTCGCCCCATGAGGCAGCCTCGGTCATGCGAGCACTTGCCGCGGTGGAAGGCCACGAGTTCTGGATCGACGACATCGATCCATCCCAGGCACTTTCCCGCGGTCTAGAGCGGCTCACGGGCTATCGACAGGTGACCGACGCACACCTCATCGCCTTGGCCGAACGTCACGGCGGCTGTGTAGCGACCTTCGACAAGGCAATGGCTTCGCTGACAGGCGACGAGCGGCGGGTGCTCGTTCTGAATGCCTGAAGACGTGGACCCCACCGCATCCGTCCCAGATCGTTTGGGTGACCTACTGGCAGAGGACTGCGAGGCGTTGCGAGCGGCCGGACTGGCCGCCGACGAGGCCTATCTGATCGCTGCCAAGCGGCGATCGGTGAGCGACCCGGTCGTGCGCGAGCTAGCGCGAGAGCGCTTCGCGGAACTGTGGGACGAACCCGACAAAGCGTCGGCGGATGCCGACGCGCCGGCCATGCCTCCCGAGACTGCCGCCGAACCCGGCTCATTGATCACCGAAGCTGCGCCTGATGCCGACATGCGCGGTACCGGGCAGCGCGGATTCTGGGTTATGGCAGCCTTCGCCGTCGCGGCGGCTGTGGCTATCCGGCTGCCCGAGGCGTTCGGCTTCGAACTGACCGAATCGCAGGATGCCGAGTTCTACGCACTCAACTACAGCCTGCTCGTCTTGCCCCCGCTGGCCGGCTGGTTCGTGTGGCTGAAGCGACCGCCGCTTCAGGTGGCTGTTGTGATCGGCGCCGTCTTCGCAGTCTCAGCGGCGGTCATCAACGCCTATCCGTTCGACGGCGGCGGCTCGACCTTCGTGCTGGCGGTGCTCCACCTGCCCGTCCTGCTGTGGCTGGTCGGGGGCCTCGCACGAGCCGGAGCGCTCTGGCCGCTGCCAGCCCAGCGCATGGACTATGTGCGCTTCACGGGCGAATGGATCGTGTACGGCGTCCTGATTGCGCTGGCAGGCGCGGTGTTCAGCGCCCTGACCGTCGGTGCCTTCGTTGCCTTGGATCTCAGTACCAGGTGGATGACTGAGTGGGTGATGGTCGCCGGGTCGGCCGGCGCGGTCGTCGTCACCGCCTGGCTTGTCGAGTTCTGGGCCGGCGCCGTTTCGAGAATCGCCTCGATGCTGGCGTACATCTTCACGCCGCTCTTCGCCGCGATGCTGGTGGTGTTCCTGGTGGCGGTGCCGGCGTCTGGCCGCAGCATCGAGAGCGACCGCGAAGCCCTCATCCTGTTCAACGTGCTGCTGGGCATCGTCGTCGGTCTGCTGCTGTTCTGCGGCGCCGCGAGGCGCCCGAGCGACCGGCTGGGATTCTTCGATGGCGCTTCGGCTGTGCTGGCGAGCGCTGGACTGCTCACCAGTGTCCTGACCCTGGTGGCCGTCATCGGGCGCATTGCGGACTTCGGCTGGAGCCCGAACCGAACTGCGCTCTTGGGCATCAATGCCATCTTCGCGGTGAACCTGGCCGGAAGCGTGTGGCTGTACCTCGCGCTGTGGCGTCGACGTCGTCAGTTCGACGACATCGTGCGCTGGCAGACCGCCCACCTCGCTGCGTACGCCGCCTGGGCCGCCATTGTGGTCGTGGCTTTCCCGCCGGTCTTCAGCTTCGCATAGCCCCAGTTCCGTCGCTGTATGAAATTTATTGGAAGTCAATGACTCAGCGCGTTATGACATGCTCCATGTCGCATACGCATACCTTGGAGACCGGTAAGATTTCCTTACTTAATGATCAGAGTAAGGAATTGGACATGGCTGTCATGGCGCGGGTCACTTCCAAGGGGCAGGTGACCATTCCCAAGAGAGTCCGCGACGCGCTGGGCATCAATCCCGGCGATGCCGTGCTGTTCAGGATCGAGTCTGAACGGGCGGTCATGCAGCGCATCCCCGATCTCATTGAACTCGCGGGAAGCGTGGAGGTGCCCCCGGAGAAACGCGACACACCGTGGGAAGAAGTGCTCGCGCAGACCCATGAAGCTTGGGCCCGCGAGGCAATGGACATCGACGAGTCGTGACGGCGTTCGTCGACACCAACGTCCTCGTCCGTCAGCTCACAGGGAGCCCGCCTGAGTCCGCAGCCGCATCCGCACGGCTGCTGGCATCTGGAGAGACGCTGCTGCTGCCGGATTTGATTCTGGCTGAAACGATCTTTGTGCTCCAGTCGTTCTATGCCATGCCGCGGGCACGCGTGGCCGAATTGACTCGAGGTGTGTTGGCCACAGGAGCTGTTCGTGTAGAAGATCCCGCGCTGTTGTTTCGCGCGATCGAGATCTACGAGACATATCGTCTGGCCTTCGCAGATGCCTACCTCGTGGCTTCTGCTGAGGTGACGGGCATCAGCAGAATCGCCTCTTTCGATCGCGGCATTGACCGCGTGCGCAGCGTCGAGCGGGTCGAGCCGTAGGGCTTGAACTTCATCAAGCCAAGGCGGGGGCGGCCGTCGGCGGATGGGCGGGACAGCGGAGGCTCTAGCGTTCTCTGCTGGCTGGCGACTCGACGCGCTGAGAAACCAGAGATGGGGAGGGCGACATGGCGATGACTGACGAGCAGCGGCATGAGGCCGCCGCGGCACTGCTGCATGCCGAGAACACCCGCGAGTGGATCGACCCGATCACTGATACCTACGCAGGCGCCACCATTGAGGACGCCTATGCCATCGGGCAGATGGTGACCGACGCCAAGGTTGCCGCCGGCAGAGTCATCAAGGGCCACAAGGTGGGGCTGACCTCGAAGGCCATGCGCTCGACCTCGGGCGCCACCGAGCCCGACTACGGCACGCTGTTCGACAACTGGTTCCTCGACGAGGGCTGCATCGTGCCGGCCTCGATCCTCAACGTGCCGCTGGTGGAGATCGAGATCGTCTTCGTGCTGAAGTCGGACCTTGGCGGACCGGACACCAACGCCATCGACGTGATGCGGGCGACCGATTTCATCTTGCCCGGCATCGAGGTGGTGGATCGGCGCTACAACCGGCGCAGCACCCAAGCCGGCGTGGCCGACAGCATCGCCGACGCAGCATCGTGCGGTTTCATCATCGTGGGCGGCCGCCCCACCAAGCTGACCGACATCGACATCCGGCACATCGGCGGAGCCCTGTACCTGAACGGCGACCTGGAAGAGTCCGGCACCGCAGCGGCCGTGATGGGCAATCCGCTCAACTCGGTGGCCTGGCTGGCCCGCAAGCTCGACGAGTTCGGCGTCACGATGTCAGCCGGCCACGCGATCCTGTCCGGCTCGTTCATCCGTGCCCGCACAATCCGCCCCGGCGACGCCGTCGTCGCCGACTTCGGCCCCCTCGGCCAGATCAGCTTCGGCGTCGGACTGCCCGAGGATTGAGCCCCAGCGACTCGGGTCAGCTCTATAGAAGTGTGCTCACATCTACAGGTGTGCATATACACAGGTGTGTATGCACACCACTACGAGAGTCCGTCCGTGCGCCGCAAACGTAGATGGCGCAGCTCAGTCTTCGACGTAGGCCACGAAATCGCAGGAGATCTTTGCGGGCCCGCTGCCTTCCACCTTCATGTTGTAACGGGACGGCCGCGAGTCCGGGTCGGGGAAGCGCTCCAGCCACGGTCCGTTCAGCGCCGGGCGTGACGCAGTCGGGTCGGTGACGTAGAACGTCATCTTCGCCATGTCGTCCCAGGTGGCACCGGCGCCCTCGAGCATCTGGCCGACATGGGTGAACAGGTTGTCGATCTGCTCTTCGAGGGAGTCGGGAACGTCACGCGAGCCCGGGTTGGTCGGCGGCGTGATGCTGCTCACCACGAGCGGTCCGATACGCGTCGCAGCGGGAATCGGATTGGCGTGCTGGAAGCTCTCGATCTCAATCGACGTGCGTGCCATCGCGAGTTCTCCTCTGCGGCTGATGCTCAGCCCCTGCTCGGGTCGTGCCCGCAAACCTACGCGAGGATGCGCGAGGCACGGGAAGATTCGGCTGTCGGCGCGCGGGTTACGCGCCTTCGACGACGACCATCTGGAATTCGGCGGCACCAGCCCGGACGTGGCGGGCGTGGCGGTACTTCTCGGAGTCGTAGAACTCCTTCGCCGAGTCCATATCGGGGAATTCCAACACGACCAGACGCCGGTTCTCCTCGGGGCCCTCGAGGGTCACCGACTCACCACCTCGCACGATGAATTTCCCGCCGCTCTCGGCGACAGCGGCCGGCGACAGCGCCTTGTATTTCTCGTACTGGTCCGGATCGGTGACGTTGACCCGCGTGATCACGTATGCAGCCACGGTGTTCCTTTCGGTGCAGGTGCCGGATCCGCCAGCAGACGACTGCGTGTTGCGCCGGCTGCTAGCCGACCGAGTTCAGGATGGCGTCGCGCCCGTGCTTGAAGCCCGCTGACTCCGGTGTGTGGTTGAGCGCCAGCTCGGTCTCGACTTCGCCGGCGATGCGGGAATGCCACATCTTTCGCGGCTGGGACATGTCGAACGGCACGCCCTGATGCATGAGGCGGCGGTTGTCCCAGATCACGGCCTCGCCCTCGGTCCACGCGTGCTGGTAGATGCGTGGCAGCTGGCACGCCTCGCGGTTGAGCCGGTCCAGCAATGCCACAGACTCTTCTGGGTCCATGCCGACAATGTCGTGGGCGTGGCGGCCGATCAGCAGATTGGGCCGGCCGGTGTCAGGGTGGTATTTCACCATCGGCCGGACCGAGATGTCCATGTCGTGGTAGCCGTACATGCCGTAGGTGCCGTCATCCTTCTTGTTCGGCAGCAAGCCTGCCCGGCCCTGGCTGTAGTAGAGCGAATGGTGCGCCTCCAGCGTGTGCACCAGCTCGCGATCTTCATCGGACAGCACCTCATACGCGGCCCGCATGTCGGCCCAGCCGGTGTCGGCGCCGTCTTTGGGCACTAGCTCGGCAGTGAATACGGCGCCCTTGGCCTGCAGCGGCATGTAGGTGCTGTCGTGATGCCAACCCCAATTGCCCTTCAGCGACTTCACGAGTTCGTCGGCGGGCTCGTAGTGGACTTGGCCGTCCTTGCCGACGTTCGAGATTGGTGCCGCATTGAATTCCAAGTTCCCGAAACGCAGTGCGAATGCGTCCTGCTCGTCGTTGGTCAGGAACTGACCAGAGAAGATCAGCAGTGCGTATTCCAACCAGACTTCGTGCAGCGCCTCGAAGGTGACGTCGTTGATGGTCCGCAGCTCAATGTCGTGAATCCACGCTCCGAACGTGGCATCGACAGGTTCGATGTTCAGCGTGACAGCCGTCATGGACGGATCGTACCATCGGCCCAAAGTGGCTTCAGGGTGGCGATTCGGCCTTGCGAAGCCGGGTCACATGAGCTGCTGATGCGTCGGCAATCTGGCGAGCGCGCCGCGGGCAGGCAAGACTCACCCGGGGCCAGAAGGCCCTCAACTCCGAGCACCCCAAGGAGCAGTCCATGGTTGATGCCGCATCGAGCATTGGTTCCGCCGACAGCGGAACAGTGGTCGAACGCATCGAGACCCTGTCGTGCGATGCGGCGTGGCGGAACTACTACTTCTTGAAGGTCACCACCGCCGACGGCGTGGTCGGCTGGGCCGAGTACGACGAAGGCTTCTCCTCACCCGGCCTCACCACCGCCATCGAAGCGCTGGTGCCGCTCGTGATCGGGCGCTCAGTCTTCGACCACGAGCCCACCTACCAGTACCTCTTCGCTCGTACCCGCCAAGCGGCCAGCGGCGTCATCGGCGAAGCGCTCGGCGCGATCGAGAACGCGCTGCTCGATGCCAAGGCTCGCACGCTGGGAGTGCCCTGCTACGACCTGTTGGGGGGCAAGGTGCGCGACCGCATCCGCGTGTACTGGTCGCACTGCGGGACCTGGCGCATCAACCTCGCGCACATCTACGACAACCGCATCACCGACCTCGACGGCGTGCGTGCGCTCGGCGCCGAGGTTGCCGAGCGAGGCTTCACGGCGCTCAAGACGAACATCTTCCGCCAGACGCCGGACGGGCTGCGCGGCTGGCTGCCGGGCTTCGGCACGCCGTTCGCGCCCGAGCTGAACGTGTCGCGCCAGCTCATCAACGAGATCCGGGCGACTTTGCAGGCGTTCCGGGACGGCGCCGGCGACGACATGGACCTGCTGTTGGACCTGAACTTCAACGCTCGCACCGAGGGCTACGCCCGCATCGTGCGAGAGCTGGCCGACTTTGGGCTGTTCTGGATCGAGATCGACTCCGACCATCCCGACGCCATGGCGCACATCCGCTCGAAGGCCGGATGCACGATCAGCGGTGGAGAGTCGCTGTTCGGCGTGCGCGAGCTGTACCCGTACCTGGTTGCCGGGTCGCTCGACGTGCCGATTATCGACGGCATCTGGAACGGCTTCTGGCAGTCCTCCAAGATGGCCGCGATGGCCGACGGCATGGGCCACAGCGTCGCCCCGCACAACTTCTACGGGCATCTCGCAACGATGATGAACGCCCACTGGGCGGCGGCTACCCCCAACATCATCATCATGGAAACCGACATCGACCGCATTCCGTGGGACGACGAGATCGTGACCGTCGCGCCGAACTACGTCGACAGCCACCTCATGCTCGGCGATGCGCCCGGCTGGGGAACCGAGCCCATCGAAGAGGCTCTCGCAGCGCACCCTCCCCGGCTGAGTGGCCTCCGCGAACGCCGCCCCCCGGCGGGCGATGACTGAGGAAACCGCTTCAGCGTCGAACCCCGCACCGCAGGCCTTCCGACTTCGATTTGCTGACGGCGCGCCGCGCCTGACGCCGATCGTCGGAGCACGCAGCGCGGGCGACGCCTTCCCGCCACGCATCGAGCGCATTGCGCCAGTGCGCCCGACGCCGACGCCGACACCGTCACCACGCCCACACCCACAAGACAATGCTGACCAACGCGTCTCGAGTCGAGCACGTCTGGCGCTCGCCACCGGCTCGTTGGCGTTCGTGCTCGGAACTGTCAACGTCACCGTGACGAACGTCGCATTTCCCGACATCGTTCGGGCCTTCCCCGGCGTGTCAGGGGCGGTTACGGGCTGGATCGTGAGCGGCTACGCGCTCGCGTTCTCCTCCACGATCATCATCGGCGGTCGGCTCGCGGATCGCTACGGCCGACTGGTGGTGTTCCGACTCGGAGTGCTCGGCCTCTTCGTGTCATCGATCGCCGCCGGCCTGGCGCCCGGCATCGAGCTGCTCCTCGTAGCACGGGCGGTGCAGGGGCTGTGCGGAGCGCTGACCGTGCCTTCTTCGCTTGCGCTGGTCCTGCCGCAGTTTCCCGCAGCGCGCCAAGCGAGCGTCATCGGCGTCTGGGCCTCCGCGGGCATGGCGGCGTCGGGCATCGCTCCCGGCATGGCCGCCGGCATCCTCGAGATCGCCGACTGGCGTTGGGTGTACCTGGCCATCGCTCCCATAGCGGCGCTCGCATTCCTGGGTTCGATCTGGTTCTTGAGCGAGACAGCCAAGCCCGATCGCAGCCGACCGCTGGACTTGCTCGGAGTCGCCATGGGGACTGCTGCGGTGTTCCTCGTCGTGCTGGCAACCCTGCAGGGCCGCTTCTGGGGATGGGGAACGGTCGGCACGCTCGCGTGCTTCATCGGTGCCACGGTGCTGCTGCCGCTGTTTCTGTGGCGCTCCGCCGGTCACGACGAGCCCCTCTTCGATCCGCGGCTCTTCCGGGTTCGCAGCTTCGCCGTGGCCAACATGGCGGTGTCATTGGCGATGATCGGAGCCTTCACGAGCTGGTTTCTGTGGCCCCAATACCTGGTGGGCGTTTGGGACTACAGCCTGTGGGCCGTCGGTCTGGCGTTCACCCCGGCCCCGATCATCTCGGCGGTCATGGCGGTGCTCGGCGGTCGCTGGGCCGACAAGCACGGGTTTCGGGGGATGATGGCCCTGGCGTCGCTCATCGCCACATTCGGCCATCTGTGGCTGCTGTTCTTCCTGGACGAGAACGTGCGCTTTTGGTTTGCGTTCTTTCCCGCGACCGTGTTCTTCGGCCTGGGCATGGGCCTGCTAGCCAGCCACCTGAACTCAGCGGCACTCGTGGACATCAAGCCTGCCGCCCTCGCGACTGCGAACGGCGTGCATCAATCGCTGCGGTACAGCGTCGGCGGCATCGGCGTGGCTGTGTCCATCGCAGTTCTGGGCGGCACCCACGAGGTGCACCTCTACAACTGGCTGTGGCTGCTGCTTGGCGGCCTGCAAGCGCTCTGCATCCCGCTCATGGGATTCGCCTACCCCCGCAAGCGCCCCGCAGCGCCCTGACCAACGCTGCCGCGGGCCGTTTCCAGCTCCGGTGGCTAGAGCAGTTCGTAGACCTCGTAGGCGAGCTTGCCGTCGTCGATCGAGCCGATGCCGACCGCTTGGATCTTGTTGAGCCAGGCGTACGGGCCCTCCATCGACGTCTGGAACGTGGGCGCCGACCGGGGAGTGCCGTCGTCGAGGATCTTCCCCTTGTACTCCATCAGGATGTCGACCTCGTCGTCGGTGCGGATCGAGATGCGCACATCGAGGTGCATCGTGCCGTCGGCCGAGCGGTACAGCCAGTCGCCTGAGGGGCCCAAGATGGTGCCGTTGATGCGTTCACCGGTGACAGTGCCGCTGTCAACTGACGCGATCATTCGGCTGCCGGCGGGCCCGCCTCTGATGCGGGTCGCATTTGACAGGTCGGCGTCGATCGCCATGGTGAACAGGTGCCGGACGGGCAGGGAAGTCTCGGACATCGGGTGCTCCTTGCTTGTTGAGATTCGGGGCTTGTCGTAATGGGTTTGTCGGTTGAGACGTGGACGATGCGGCGGCGGCAAGTGCTGCTACATGGTGAAGCGCAGGTTGCGGGCGGCGTGGGCACCGATCTCGGCATCCCCCGACCAGCTCACGAGGCCCGCAGCGATGGGCACTTCGGGGTCGATGCGACCGCAGGTGAGGTCCATGAACGCCATCGAGTCGCAGTGCAGCGTGACGGTCGGGTTCTCGACATGGTCGACCTCGCGGGCCCGGCCCTCCACTTGCACATAGATGTCGCGCTCCACGGCCCCGGTGATGTCGAAGCGCATGGAGGCACCATCGGGAAGCCCCACCCTCTTGCCGGCGATGTAGCCGATTGACAGATGTACCTCGTTCAGGGCCATCTCGGCGGCGGGGCCGCCATTGTCGGTCGGCATCCCCAGCGGGGTGCGGCAGTCACGCTCATGCATCCAATGGTCGAACTCCCGGATCGCCATGAAGCGGCCATAGGTCCCCGGACCGACGGGGGTGATCGATCCGCGGTCGAAGACCTCGTCGTCGAGGGCCTCGAGTTGCGCGGCCCGCCCGTCCCACACCTCGGTCGCCAATTCGGCCAGGTCGGGCCCGCTCATGGCCATGGCGGCTGAGGTGTACCCCGCTATGTCGCCGAACGGTGGCGGCGTCTCGATCGATTCAGGCAGCCAGCCCGACAGCGCCTCTTCCACCGAGACTTGGTGGGCCAGCACGCCGTGGACCGTCCAGTCCGGGCAGTGCGACTGCACCTGCCACTGGTCGCCGTCGAGCGAACCGTAGAACTCTTTGCAGCTCGCCCAGCAGGCCTTGAGGTTTTCGATGATGACTTGTGGCTGGCTCATGAGGTCCGTCCCGTTGCGTGTTGTCCGTGTTGTGGTCTCAGGGGTTGAAGTGGCTGTTGCCTCAAGCCTCAGCCAGCCTCGGCTCGAATTCGCTCCAGCATCTCGCCCAGCCGCTCGATCATGGCATCCACTGAGCGCGCACCGGCTTGGAAGATCGCCGTGACGTTCACCGAAGCCCAGTCGAATCCCATCGCGGCAACGATTGCGGCTCGCTCGCCGATTGCATCGAGGTCCTTGTAGAAGCCCTTGTCGGCGTCGGTACGCGGTGGCGGGGCCAGCATCAGCTGCATGCCGATGGACGCGGGATCTCGGCCGAAGTCCTCTTCGGCTCGACGGCGAATCGCTGCCATGCACTCGAGCGCTCGCTCGTCGCTGACGCCAGATGCCATCCAGCCGTCGCCTTTCTGGGCGGTCCGGCGCAGCGCAGCCGGGCTGTCGCCGCCGATCCACAGCGGGATCCCAGCGCCTTGTGGCGACACGGGCTCCATGCCCATGTCATGGCTGTTGTAGTGCTCGCCGGAGAACTCGATGCAACCGCCAGTCCAGTAGGTCCGCATGAGGTCAATCGCCTCGTCCATCCGCTTGCCACGCGTGCGGAAATCCTCCTCCAGCGCGTCGTACTCGGAGTCCTGCCAGCCCACGCCGATGCCGAGCCGCACGCGACCGCCCGACAGCGTGTCCAGCGTCGAGATCTGCTTCGCCACCAGCACGGGCTGACGTTGAGGCAGCACCAGCACTTCGGTGGACAACGACACCCGCTCGGTCACGGCTGCCACGTTGGCCAGCAGCATCAGCGCTTCGAGGATCGGCATGTTGGCGGGATAGATGGTGTAGCGGCCCTCGCCCGGATGGCCCATCACGACGTGGTCGAATGCAGCGATCTCGTCGTAGCCCAGGTCCTCGACGGCCTTCGCCAAGTCGAGCACCCGCTGGGGTCCTTCCCGAAAGACGATCGACGGGAAGTCGACGGCGATCTTCATGCGTGGTTGTTCTCCGGCTCGGGCCCTGTGCTCAATCGGGCCTGTGTTCAATCGGATGCAGTGGGCAGGCGGACCCTAGCTGTCGCCGGCATGAGCAGCTTTCCGTCGGAGGTGTGCTCGGCGATCTCCAGCTCCACGACACCGCTCTGGGTATCCACCGCGGTCACCGTGCCCGAATACACCAGATCTTCGCCCGCGAGCGCGCTGGCGCGGTTCTGCCAGGTGACGTTCTCGAGGCGTGCCTGCGGTCCGGCCCAGTCGGTCACATACTGCGTGAGCCATGCGCCCTGCAGGGGACCGTGCACGAGGATGTCTTCGTACCCTTCGAAGCGGGCGTAGTCGCGGTCGTAGTGGATGCGATGCGGATTGTGGCTCGCCGCGCTGTACAGGAAGAGCTGCGCCTCGTCGGGGAACTTGTAGATCGTCGGCAGTTCGTCTCCGACGCTGAGGTCGGCAAGACGGGCCGTTGCGTTGAGATCGTTGTCGAGTGTGCTCATGGTGCAATCCGTATTGTCTGTGTCATCGGGCGATGCCGATCAGGCGGGAACGGGCGACTTCGTCGCCGAACTGGTTGACGAAGGTCGTCTCGCGAACTTGCCGGACGAAGGGCCCCTTGCGTCCCTCCTTCTGGTCAAGCGCAGCGAGCCGGGTGACGGCGGTGATCTCATCGCCGATGCAGACCGGCTCGATGAAGTCCCATTCCTCGCCGCCGAACATCATCCGATTGACCAGCAGCCGCACGCCGGTGCCATCGCGGTACAGGCCGTCCGTGCGCAGGTCTGATGCGGTTTGCGGCTGCATCACCGCATGGGTGACGTAGGTGGGCGGTGCCACCAATGTCCGGTACCCGGCAGCTCGGGCTGCAGCTTCGTCGAAGTAGATGGGATTCTCGTCGCCGACGGCGTAGGCATAGCGCTGCGCTTCCCGGCGGTCGATGACCACGGTCACCGGCCCCGACATCACCTCGCCGACGCGCGCCAGCGACTCGGCTGGAATCAGCGACTCGCTCATGTTCCTGACACTAGGTCGCTAGCGTTTGAGGCGCAGCAGGAGGAAGCAGCGTGGCGTTGTGGTCGAGGAAGCTGGAGATACCGGACGCCGAGGGGGCGCTGCCAGGGCGCAGCCAAGCGATGCCGGTGGCCCCAGCGCACGTCGTGCTCGGAACGCCGATGACGCCGCCATTCCCCGAGGGGTTCGGACACCTCGTGGTCGGCATGGGCTGCTTCTGGGGTGCCGAGCGCATCTTCTGGCAGCTGCCCGGCGTGTACACCACAGCCGTGGGCTACGCCGGCGGCACAACACCGAATCCCAGCTACGAAGAGGTGTGCTCGGGTCTGACCGGCCACACCGAAGCCGTGCTGGCTGTCTTCGATCCAGCCATGACCAGCAATGAGGCCATGCTGAAGGCGTTCTGGGAGGGTCATGACCCCACGCAGGGCATGCGGCAGGGCAACGACATCGGCACGCAGTACCGATCGGGCATCTACGTGGCGGACGAAGACGAGCTGGCACTGGCCACGTCGTCGCGGGACATGTTCCAGGCGGTGCTCGACCGTGCCGGACTGGGCCCCATCACCACCGAGATCTGCCTGGCCGGGCCCTTCTATTACGCCGAGGACTATCACCAGCAGTACCTGCACAAGGTCCCATGGGGCTACTGCGGCTTGGGCAGCACCGGTCAGACCTGCCCGGTTGGGGTTGCAACCGCCGACTGAGCAGCCAAGCGCCTGATAGATCGTCAATCGAACGCGTTGGCGAACGCTTCCATTGTCTCGTCGGCCACAGCGCGCCTGTCCTCACCCCACGGCAGCGGCATCAGGACCGGGTGCTCCACGCCGGCGTCGACATAGGTCCGGGCGAACTCACCGATCTCCGCTGGCGAACCGATGAAGTCGATCGCCTGGATCATCTCGTTCGAGATCGCTGCCAGCGCGCCTTCGCGATCCCGCTCGGACTGGCGAGCACGGGCTTCGTCCACTTCGTCGCCGAAGCCGGCCGCACGAAAGGCGTTGGCGTAGCCGTCGGCCATCGCGTAGCTGAGCAAGTCGCGCTGGGCCGAACGCGCCGAGCGTTCCAGGTCGCCCGCGGCAGCGTGCACATAGCAGATGATCTGCGCATCGCCACCGGCGCGTACCTCCCGCACCACCGCAGGAACGTGCGAGGCCGGCAGGTAGTTGAGCAGCACGCCGTCCGCCACCTCTCCCGCCAGTCGCAGCATCTGCGGGTTCAGCGCCGCCAGCACGATCTTGGGGCGGCGCTCGCCCAACCGCACGCCGAGGCGGAATCGCCGGACCTGCCAGAAATCCCCCTCGAATGTGACCGGCTCCCCGTTCAGGCACTCGCGCAGCAGCGTCACGTACTCACGCATCATCGCAATGGGTCGATCCGTCGGCGACTCGCCGTGCTGGCGGAGGATGCCGGGTGCCGACACACCCAAGCCGACGAGCACGTCGCGATCGTCGCTGAGCGACTGCAGCGTGGCGGCTGTCATGGCCACGAGAGTCGGGGCGCGTAGCTGCACCGGAATGATGCCGGTGGCCAGATCGAGACCCGGAGCGGCGTGCGCGACGGCGCCGAGCATCGAGAACGCGTCGGTTCCGGTGGCTTCGACCGTCCAGATTGATGAGAAGCCCTGGGCTTGCGCGGACTGGGCGATGTCAACGATGGCAGCCGGACCCAGCACTCCCAAGCTGCCGAACGTCACGCCCAAGGGCGGCCGCCCTCGTGGTTCAGTCGTGCTCATGGCGGGGCACCGTACCCGCCTCCCGAGCGGGTCGCCGAGAGCCTGAGGGCTGCCTGGAGCAGTTGTGAGACGTGTTGGTGAACTGACGGTGGCGGGCGTCAGGTGCGAGATAGGGTGAGGAACACAACCAGCAGCGACGCCTTTCCAGGCGCCGAGCGCGGGGAGGGAGCCGAGATGACCGAGACAACCGAACCGACTCGGATAGCTGAGCCCCGGATCATTTCCGACGCGCTCGAAGTCATCGACAGCGCACTGGGAGACTTCTTCCAACGCGAGCTGGTCTCGTCGGGCGAGATCACCGATGTGCTCCTCGATGTGCGCACGCTGCTGCGTCGTGGTGATGAGGCCGCCACGGTGCCCGCCATCTCCAAGAGCGACCAAGGCGTCGCCCGGGCCTGATTCCCGCTCAGCGCCGCATCAGCCGAGCGGCAACGCGCCCGATTACCTCGCCCACGGCCGCCCCGGCAATGACGTCACTCGCGTGATGCAAGCGCACGTGTATGCGTGATGTGGCCACGATGCTGGCCGCCAGACGGTAGAGCGGTCCGAGCCGAGACCTGCGCGACAGCACGGCTGCAGCGCAGAACGCCGCCGACGCGTGCCCCGACGGGAAGCTGGACGTAATGGGCTGCCGCAGCCGATGGTTCGTCGGGTTGTCGGCGGCGGTGTCAGGTCTGCGCCGGGCGAACAGCCGCTTGATGCCCTGATTCACCACCAACGATTCGAGCGCCATCAGCGCGCTGAACCGCAGCGCATCGGAGGCCTCCCGGCGTGGCCCCAGAGCCCGAATCGCACCCAGCACGTGCCACAGCTGGCTGAACTCGCCGACGTCTGAAGCGCCGTACATGACGCGGTCGACCCACTTGCGGCCACGCAGGACTTCCCACCACCGGTCGACGGCGTTGTCGAAACGGGCGATCTGTCGTGCTGCGGACATCAGCCAGATCCTGGGGCGGTGACGGGCGGCGCCGTGGTCGTCGGCAGCAGCGGCGGAAGGACGGGGTCGGTGGCGGGAGCGATGGTGAGCGCCGGCCCGGCGTTCGGATCGGGCGGCGGCGGGATCAGCAAGATCTGGCCGACGAAGATCTTGGTCGGATCGGCAATGTTGTTCACGCGCACGAGATCGTTGAGGTGAATGCCGTGCCGGTCCGCGATCTGTATCAGCGTGTCACCACGCACGACGGTGTACGGCGTCAGCAGTCCCGGCTCTGTGGTCGTCGAGGCCGGTATCGCCGGAGTGGGAACTGTCGTGGCGGAGACCTGCGTGCGCGGCTCGCCCGGCAGGAGGGTGCAACCGCTCGTCATGGCGGCAGCGCCAAGCGCGAGAGCCACCGCCGTCACACCTCGTCGCCCTGCTGTGAGAACACCGCGCGCCTCCCTCACGGTCAGTTGTCGGCACCGACCACCGTCGGCGGGATGACGAGCTGCTCGCCGATCCGCAGCAACGTGTCTTCCTTGCCGTTCTCTTCCATGAGCGCCTGCACCGAGACGCCGAAGCCGTTGGCGATCTTGCTGAGCGTGTCGCCCGGCTGGACCACGTAGATCCGGCGTTGCGGGGGCGGCGGCGCGATCGTCGTGGTCGTGAGCTGGGGACGCAATGTCGTGAGCACGGGGAGCGTCGTCGGGATCGGCTCAGCGTCGGGCTCTGAGGCACAACCCGTGGCGAGCATCACCGCCGCGCACGCAGCTGCTGCCACGGCACGAAACCGCCGCATCGCTCAGCCGGCCCGTACGGCCGCAGTGTTCAGCTGCCGGGGCCAGTTGCCCGGATCGAGCCGAGCGGCGAGATCTCCGGCCACGAAGGGCTGCGGCTCGTCGTCGGTCACGGTCAGCAACTCGGCGCCGCCGGCAGTCACCACCACCGTGTGCTCGAACTGGGCCGTTCGACTGCGATCCACGGTCATGGCCGTCCAACCGTCGGGCCACAGCTGGGCGCGTGGCGTACCCATCGTGATCATCGGCTCCACGGTGAAGGTCAAACCCTCAACTAGTTCGGTGCGTGCGTCCGGGTCGTAGTAGTGGGGGATGTTGGGCAGCTGGTGGAAGATCTGCCCGATGCCGTGCCCGACGAACTCGCGCACTACGCCGTACCCCGCGGCCTCGGCATGGATCGCAATGGCACGGCCGATGTCGCACACCTGGGCTCCGGGCCCTGCCGCGGCGATGCCGTGATACATGGCTTCGCGAGTCACCTCCACCAGCCGTCGAGACTCAGCGTCGACGTCACCCACCAAGAACGTCTCGGAGTGATCTCCGTGGACACCCCCGACGAAGATGGTGACGTCGCAGTTCACGATGTCACCGTCGCGCAGAGGTCGATCGTCGGGAATTCCGTGGCAGATGATCTCGTTGACCGAGGTGCACAGCGACTTCGGGAAACCGTTGTAGTTGAGCGGGCTCGGGTAACCGCCCTCGGCGATGCAGGTCTCGTGGCACACCTCGTCGAGATGTTCACTGGTGACACCTGGGGCAATCTCGGCCGCCACGGCCGTCAGCACACGCCGCGCAGCCGAGCCCGCCAATCGCATTGCCTCGATCGTGGCGCTGTCCGAGGGCCCAATGGCGTTCGTGGCCGTTGGGGACCTGCCGCTTCGCGCGTAGGGCGGCGTATCGATATGTGCAGGCACCGCTCTGCGCGGCGCGACCCGGCCGACGACCACCGGCTCGAATCCCGAGGGTCTCATGCGCGCCGCTGGCACCCGACGCTTGCGCCTGCCCATTGTCGTCACGCTACCCGTGAGCCAGTGGTGCTTCGCGAGCGCGCCATCAGGGCTGCGTTTGTCGAACTGAGTGCCCGCCTGCTCGGGGAGATAGCTGAGCGCTGTGTCAATGGTCCTCGGCGAGATCGCCGAGCACCTCGTCGTTGTGCTCGCCGAGCTTGGGTGCGCGGCGGTAGATGCCCGGCGGCGTGGCGCTCATGCGAATCGGCGGGGCGATCTGCACGATCGGTCGCCCGATCGGCTGGTCGACCGCCACCAGCATGTCGCGAGCGGCCACGTGGGGGTCTTCGAACAGGTCGCCGGGGTGATTCACCGGCCCGCAGGGCACCTTGCCGCCGATGGCATCGAGCACTTCGGCCTTGGTGTGCGACGCGGCCCATTCCGTCAGCGCGCCGATGATCTCCTCCCGGTGGTGGAACCTCGCGCGCAGCGTGCGGGTCTCTTCTGCCCAGGCCCACTCGGGCCGCCCGATGGCAACCGCAAGTTCACGCCAGTGGTTGTCGGTCGGCGCGCCGATGGCAACGGCACCATCGGACGTGGAGAACACGTCGAACGGCACGATGTACTGGTTGCGGTTCCCGCTGGGCGGCGTGTCGGGCTGGCCCATCACGCTGTAGCGGGTGACACCGACTTCGCAGAGGGCCATCACCGCATCCACCATGGACACGTCCACGAACTGGCCCTCGCCGGTCCGCTGTGCGTGGAAGAGCGCCGCGAGCACCCCCATGGCGCCGATCGTGCCTGGGTAGGTGTCGCCGATGTAGGGACCGACCACGTGGCGGTCGTCGGGGCCGCTGCCAGTGGCGGAGACCATGCCTGACATGGCCTGGGCCACGACGTCGTACGCGGGCCAGTCCACGTAGGGGCTCTCACCCGATCGCGGGTCGCCGAAGCCGCGAATCGCGCCGTACACGAGCCGCGGGTTGCGCTCGTGGAGCACTTCCCAGCCCACGCCGAGCGCATCCATCACCCCGGCGCGCATGTTCTCGACCAGCGCGTCGGCACTGTCGACGAGCTGCAGGAACTTCTCGCGGTCGCCGTGGTCGGTGAGGTCGAGCGCGACGCCGCGCTTGTTGCGGTTGTAGTTGGCGAACCCGGCGCCGAAATTCCGCTCGGAGTCCTCACGGGTGAACGGTGCCATCTTGCGGGCAAGCTCTCCCCGCGGCGGCTCCACCTTGATGACGTCGGCGCCCAGGTCGGCCAGCATCATCGTGGACCACGGCCCGGCAAGGGCGTGGGTGCAGTCGATGATGCGCACCCCTTGAAGCGGACCTGAGTTGTGGGCAGCCATCGGGGCAACCCGCTCGTGTGCGGTCAGGTGATCGCTGTCGGGTGGGTCAAGCAGTGCCATGTTGTCGTCCCTGAGGTGCCGCGCCGCGATCAGGCGAAGTTCGGGCGGCGCTTCTCGACGATCGCAGCGTGGCCCTCCCGAACGTCGGAGCCCGTGAAACCCAGCATCTCCAGGGCCGCAGACGTGTCGAAGATGGGTCCCGCCATCCGCATCCAGTTGTTGAGGCTGTACTTCGTCCAGCGAATGGCGCTCTGGCTGCCCTTGGCCAGCCTGCGAGCGACGGCGAAGGCCTCGGCGACCACCGCATCGTCATCGGTAACCTTGCTGACGAGGCCCATGGCGTCGGCTTCTTCGCCGGTGATGGTGTCGCAGGTCAGCAGGTAGTACTTCGACTTGGCCATGCCGCACAGGATCGGCCACACGATCGCGGCGTGATCGCCCGCGGCAACGCCGAGCTTGGTGTGCCCGTCCACGATCCGGGCACTGCGACCGGCAATGGAGATGTCGGCCATCAGTGCCGCCGCGAGACCGGCACCGACGGCCACGCCCTCGATCGCCGACACGATGATCTTGGAGCAGTTGATCATGTTGTAGACGATGTCTCTCGCCTCGCGCAGGGCCCGCTGGCGCGTCTCGAAATCGTCCATGATTTCCTGGATCATGTCCAGGTCGCCGCCGGCGGAAAATGTGCCGCCCGCTCCCCGGATTACCGCCACCCTCGTGTCGGGATCGGTGTCGACCTCCCGCCACACATCGGCCAGCGCCAAGTGTTTCGGCGCGTCGACTGAGTTCAGACGACCCGGCGTGTCGATCATGATCTCGAGCACGCCGTCGTCGTCGGGACCCGTGATCTGGAGCGCGGAAAAGGATGCGTAACGGTCGTTCATGAAGGCTGACGCTAGTTGCCTTCGACAGCGGTCGCCCGGGGCTGCGAGCGGTGATGAAGCGGACTCGCAGCGATGTTGATGCGCCCTAATTCTCTGGGGTGGCGGTCGCCCGGGGCTGCGAGTGGTGATGAAGCGGACTCGCAGCGATGTTGATGCGCCCTAATTCTCTGGGGTGGCGGTCGCCCGGGGCTGCGAGTCCGCTGCGCTGAGCATCCGGTAGGCCGATTCGATCTCGCCTGGCGGTGCGAAGATCCGCTCCCACGGGTGCAGCAGCCGGTCGCGTCCATAACGGGGAATGACGTGGACGTGGAAGTGAAACTGCGTCTGGTCTGCTGCGGCACCGTTGTTGTTCAGCAGGTTCACGCCCGCGGGCGCCAGCCGCTCGCGCACCAGGTCTGCCACCCGCCGCACCGCGTGCATCACCTGCGCGGCGTCGTCATCGGTGAGATCCCAGACATCGGTGATGTGCCGGCGGGGGATGACCAGGCAGTGACCGACGGTCATGGGCAGGCGGTCCATGAACGCCACGGCGTGTTCGTCTTCGTAGAAGCGCAACGCCGGGATATCGCCAGCAGCGATCGAACAGAAGGCGCAGCCCGGCATCCGGTCCGCAGTCGTTTGATCAGGGGTAGTAAAGCTCACCGAGGGACCGGATCGCAGCCGTCTAGTGGTACCGGAGCTCGACGTGGTCGACGACGTGGTCGTGGCCCTTCGCCAGCACCAGGTCGGCCCGCGCACGCGTCGGAAGAATGTTCTCGCACAGGTTCACGAGATTGATCGAGCGCCAGATCGTGCGAGCGACGGCGTCAGCAGCCGACGGCGGCAGGTCTGCAAACTGCGCGAAGTACGCAGACTGCTCGCGGAAAACCGTCTTGCGCAGCTGCTGGAAGCGTTCGACGTACCACTCCTCGAGGTCTTCGGCCTCGGCGTCGACGTAGATGGTGAAGTCGAAGAAGTCCGACACGAACGGCGTGTTCGACGGCGATCCGGTCTGGAGAACGTTCAGACCCTCGACGATGAGGATGTCTGGCTGGTTGATGAGCTGGACCTCGTTGGTGACGTCGTACAGGCTGTGCGAGTACACCGGCGCGGCAACGTCGGGTTCACCGCTGGAGATCCGCTGGAGGAAGTCCCGCAGCTCGCTACGGCGGTAGGACTCCGGGAAGCCCTTGCGCCCAAGAATGCCGCGCGCAGTCAGCTCGGCATTGGGCAACAGGAACCCGTCCGTGGTGACCAGATCCACTTCGGGATGGTCCGGCCACGAGGCCAAGACGGCTTGCAGGATGCGTGCAGTGGTGCTCTTGCCGGCGGACACGCTGCCGCCGATGCCGATCAGGTAGGGCCTCGGCGGCAACACCCTTCCGAAGAAGCCCTCGGTGGTGGCGCGCAGATGGCGCTTGGCAGCGACCCGCAGATTCAGCAGGCGTGACAGCGGCAGGTAGATGTCCCGCACCATGTCGAGCGTCACCGGCTCGACCAGTCCGGCCAGTGCCTCGAGTTCGGCCTCGGTCAACGACAGCGGCGTGGCATCTCGCAGCTTCGCCCACTGCTCGCGAGTGAACCTGCAATGCCGGTCATCGATGCCCGGTTCGAGCATTGCGCCGTCCGTCACCCGCCTAGCTTGGCGAACTTATGGTGTCGTCCGCAACTGGTCCAATATTGGGACCGTAGGCGCCCTGCGGTTTGGCCATGCCCCGGTGCCAGCGCCGAGGCGTCGCGACGGCTGCGCGTGGGTAGTCCTCGAACATCCAGCGTGCAAACTGCCTGCGAGTCCAGCCCGACAGGTCGACCGCACCCAGTGCCAGCTCGGCCAGCCGCTCGTGTGCCAGCACGCGGCTGAGGTTGCGCGCCAACCCGTGGTCCAGCGTGAACTCGGCCTGCGCGTCGCGCGCATAGCGAGCGGTCACGCTGTGTGGGGGTCCGCCGCGAGCGATCGCCGCCGCCGCCATCCGTCCCATCTGAAGGGCTTGGCCAATGCCTTCACCTGTCAGCGGGTCGGCGGCCGCCGCAGCATCGCCGCACAGCAACGTGCGCCCTCGCGCGAGCTCCAGATCTCCCAGTCGCGCAGGAATCGGCCACGCTCGCGTCGGCCCCTCGGGCTCGTGGCGCCCGAGCACGCCCGCGATGTGGCGACGCTCGGTGAGGCTCGCCCAGACAGCCGCGATTTCACTGCCGGCGAGTGTGCCCGTGCCGTTTGGGGCGCCGTTGCCGCCGGTGCGTCTCGGCACACCGAAACCAACATTGACGCGTCCGTCGCCGAGCGGGAACGACCAGGCGTAACCCGGCAGCAGGTCGGGCTCGAACCACACCCACATGTTGTGGGCCGCTTCGCCGCTTGCGTGCAGGTAGCCCCGGAACGCATGCCAATCGCCCCGGTAACGGAGTGGGCCGATGCCGAGCGCTTTGCGAACGCTCGAATAGACGCCGTCCGCGGCCACGACGAACCGGGCCTGTGTGCGACTGCCGTCGCTGAGCCGGATTGAGGCGGTGTTCGCTCGCTCGCCGGAGTCCTCGAAGCCATCGAATGCGATGCCGAGGCGGACATCGGCTCCTGCTGCTGCAGCGAGGTTGACGAGCGCCGCATCGAGCTCGGTGCGGCGGCACACGGCGGCGAACTGCCCCCGTCCGCCGGGAAGCGGCAGGAGAATGACGCGCCCGCGAGGCGTACGCACACTCGCGGCATCGACATGCATCCACGAGTCCAGCCGTTCAGGCCGCAGGCCGAGACATTCGAGTTCACGCAGTGCGAGCGCGGTGAGGCCGTCCCCGCAGCACTTGTCACGTCCTGGCGCTGCGCGGTCGACGAGCATCACCTCGAGGCCTGCGCGCCGGGCCGACACGGCAGCGGATGCGCCAGCCGGGCCGGCGCCCACGACCAAGACATCTACGACCGACATCGATTCAGGACTCCTCGAGCTCGCCGGTTTCTATGTTCCCGTCGTTGTTGCTGGCCTGCTCGTTGACAGAGCCATCGGGGTTGTCTGGGTTGTCTGGTTCGCTCGTATCCACCGGGTCCTCGCCGGTCTCGTCGCCCCCGCCGTCGGTGCCGTCGCCGGGCTCGGTCTCGTCGTCCTCGCCGTCGGTGCCGTCGCCGTCGTCACCCGACTCGTCGGGTGGGACCAGCGTGCTCAGATCGACGCCGAGGCAGGGATCGTCGGGATAGCGCGGCACTTCTGAGTCGCGTTCTCCGGGCCGTTCTTCGCACTCGATCGACGGGCACTCCACGATGGATCCATCAGCGCGCTCGCTGCCGTCATCGACCATTTCGAGCTCGCTATCGCCGGGTGCCCCCTCAGCGCCGTCCGGCGTCTCTGCGCCTTCGGGGGACTCGGGGGGCACCAGCAGCGGGTCCACGCACTGGCGCGGAACCGAACGTGTGCCGTCGCAGTCGCGGCCTTCCTCGGGCCGGTAGCGAGCATTGAAGGTGTCCTTCTTTACGGTGCCGTCTGAGAACACTCGCGTTCGATCAGTGCGGACCCGGCGGCAGAAGTCCTGCATGTCCTCTTCGGGCTCACCGATCTTCACCTGGACGTTGCGGGTGGAATAGAGCTCGACGGTGATGGAAGTGTCGGTGTAGGTCGGCCACACCAGCACGCCGTACGGGGTGGGATTGGTGAACTTCAGATCGGGCTTCGGGTACGAGATCGTGGGGTCCAACCCGAACGGGTAGCGGCTGAGGTACAGCGAGTGCGTCTGGTACTCGTCGATGCCCATGCCCGCCAGGATCAGGGAGTTGAAGATCGTGGTGGCGAACTGCGACACCCCGCCGCCGATGTCGTCGACGAGAACGCCCTTGTCGATGAAGCCGCCCTCCACGAAGCCCTTCTCGGTGGTTCGTCTGCCGACGTGACCGTTGAGCGACAGGCTCTGGCCGGGTTCGACCACCACGGCGCGCATCAACTCGGCGAAGCGGTGGATGTTGTCGACACGTGACTGGCAGCAGGCATGCCTCGTGGTGAACGTGGCGACCAATTCGACGATGCCGAGGGATTCCAGGTATGCCTGCTCCTCGCGGCTCACCGCAGGGCGCGTCGGCAGTGCAAGCGGGCCCTCGATGCGTCCGATGATCGCCTGTTCGATCAGGGGTCCCACTTCGTTGGCACAGCAGGCGACGTTGCCATCACTCGCCACCACCCTCGGCACGCCGTCGACGACGGTCATGGCGGCAGCAGCGAAGGGTGCCGACGCTGCGGCGAACGCCTCTTCGAGGTACGCCCCAACCGCAGTGTCGTCGAAGGTGATCACCGGTGGCACTGCGTTCGGGTCCAGATTGAGCCAGCCGGCCACCGTCTCGATGGTGAGTTCGTGGGTCACCTCGCCGTAAGCCACGACGAGACTGCGTCCGTAGTTCTCATGGGCGGTGTTGACGGCCTGCTGCAGCTCGGGTGTGTAGGCGAGCGGTTCGCTCTGTGTCAGCTCGGCAGCGATCTCGATGCGGCTGAACGAGCGGGCTATGCCCTCGAGGACCTGGTCGACGATTGCATCCGCATCCACGACCTGACCGGGCTGGCCGAGGTCGACGGCCAGCGTGTCGTTGACGACGGTGACAGCTGGGGGAGTTGCGGTCACGCCAAGATCGGTGGCGTTGGCCAGCGTGGATCGTGCCTGTGACCGGTCAACGCGGAAGCGGCGCTCGCTGAACTGCGGGTCAGTGGACATCGCGGTCCAGGGCTCTTCTGCCGAGCCAGCGACGTCAACCGAAGCAGCTCGCAGTTCCCGGACTGCGTCGTAGGAGGCGTCGATCTCCAGCGTGATGCCGAGGTCGGCCACCGTCAGGGCCACCTCGCCGGCGTCGGTGCGCACCACTATCGGTGTGCTCGCCAGCTCGGCTGCAAGCATCGCAATGCGCAGCCGCAGCGCATCGGAGCTCACCTGCGATGGCGTGCCTGCATCCGCCGTCGGAGCGACCATCACCACGCTGGTCGCAGTAGGTGCATCAGTTGCGACAGGGACAGTCGGATCGGGCGCATCCGCCGAGTTCGTGACGGCAAGCACGGCCGTTCCAAGGATCGCCGCAACCAGGATTGCGGCCGCAGTGATGATCGACCAGCGGGGGGCCCACGTCGGCCAGTGCACGACCGATGAGCGTACGTGTCAGCTGCCGCTGTCAAGCGTCAGGCTCGAACACTGCCCGCGGCGTTCCAACTCTGCGGAATGCACGGCAGGCGTGCGATACTCCGAGCCGCCGGCACTGCAGGGAAGGCTGCGCAACGGTGCCGCTTCGCGTCTGCAGCCACATTCACCGAAGGAAGTCACAACGTCATGAGCAAGCTGTGCGAAGGTCGGGTCGTCATCGTGACCGGGGGTGCCCGGGGCATCGGGCGGGAGCACTGCCTCATGCTTGCCGAGCATGGGGCAAAGGTCGTTTGCAACGACCTCGGCGGTGCCCGAGACGGCACTGGTGCCGACATGAGTCCCTCCGATGAGGTGGTCGCCGAGATCGAGGCGATGGGCGGAGAGGCCGTCGCCAACGGCGACGATGTATCGGACTGGGAAGGCTCTCAGCGGCTCGTGAACCAGGCCATCGAGACATTCGGCGACCTGCACGGCGTGGTGAACAACGCCGGCATCTTGCGTGACCGCATGCTGGTGAACATGACCGAGGCCGAGTGGGATGCGGTGATCAAGGTTCACCTCAAAGGCACATTCGCACCTGCACGCTGGGCCAGTTCCTACTGGCGAGAGAAGTCGAAGGCAGGCGAGCAGGTCAACGCGTCGATCGTGAACACGACGTCGGTCTCGGGCATCTACGGCAATCCGGGCCAGACCAACTACGGCGCCGCCAAGATGGGCATCGCGGCGTTCACGATCATCGCTGCGCGTGAATTGGCGCGTTACGGCGTTCGGGTGAACGCGGTGTCGCCGGGTGCGCTCACCCGCATGACCGAGGACCTGGGCATGGGCGAGGCCTCCGAGGAGGACCAGGCCATGATGCACCCGCGCTACATCGCACCGATCGTGACGTGGCTGTGTTCAGCCGAAGCGGCCGGCGTCACCGGTCGAGTCTTCGAGGCTTCCGGCCGGCTGCTGGCAGTCGCCGAGGGCTGGGAGCGGGGTCCGACCATCGATGCCATCGACGACCCAACCAAGATCGGTGACGCAGCCCGGCAGCTCGTGCGCGATGCTCGCCTCAACAGCGGGATGAGCGGGCAGCCTGCCGACGGCGGCGTGGCCGACTGAGCCACCGGCTTTCGCGGCTGCCGCTGGCCACAAGACTCATCTCGAACTCTTCGAATCAGACTCTTCAGATCGAACTTCTCGGAAAGGACATCGAACATGGGACTCAATCCGGATGCAGTCGGCGCCACCGGTACGCCGACCAAGCGGTCGTGGACCTTCCGCGACTCGCTGCTCTACGCCGTCGGCATCGGTGCAGGCGCGCAGGATCCCTTCGGATCCGAGCTGGAATTCACCACCCACAACTCCAAGGACATCACTCACAAGGCGTTCCCGACTCAGGGCGTCGTCATCGGCTTCGGTGCCGGCGGCGCCATGGCCAACGCTGGTGACCTCGATTGGGGCAAGTTGCTGCACGGCAGCCAGGGGATCAGCGTGCACCAGCCAATCCCGACCGAGGGATCGGTCGAGATCACCGATCGCATCGCCGGGATGTGGGACAAGGGCGAGGGCCGCAACGCCATCATCGACACCGAAGCCAGTGCGGTCAACCCTGACACCGGCGACGTCATCTTCGAGTTGCGCTCGTCTGTCGTGATCCGCGGCTCGGGCGGCTTCGGCGGCGAGCCGGGCAGTACGGCGCCGTTGGTCAGCGCACCCGATCGCGACGCCGACTTTGCGATCGTCTACCAGACGCGCTCCGATCAGGCGCTCACCTATCGACTCAGCGGCGACTACAACCCGCTGCACAGCGACCCCTGGTTCGCCACCGAGCTCGCCGGCTTTCCCAAGCCGATCCTGCACGGACTGTGCACCTACGGCTTCACCGGTCGAGCGCTGTTGCACACCCTGTGCGACGGTGACCCTGCCCGCTTCCGTTCAATGGATTCCCGGTTCTCTGCGCCAGTGTTCCCGGGTGACGAGTTGACCATTCAGGTGTGGGACGACGGCGAGGGCCGCGCGATCTATCGCACGATCTCAGGGCGCGGCACCGACTCCGAGCGCGTCGTCATCGACAACGGTCTGTGCACCTACGCCTGAGAGACGCGTCACCGCCCCTGGGGCGGCACAACTAGAACAGCTTGAGGGTGTCGCTGGTGATGCCGCGAAGCTCGTCATAGTCGAGCACGACACAGCGGATGCCCCGGTCGGCCGCGAGCACGCGGGCCTGGGGCTTGATCTCCTGCGCGGCCAAGACGCCGTTCACGGGCGCCAGGCGAGCATCCCGGTTCAGGTACTCGAGGTACCGGCACAGTTGCTCCACGCCGTCAATCTCGCCCCGGCGCTTGATCTCGACAGCCACGGTGCCGCCGTCCGCACTGCGACACAGCAGGTCCACCGGACCGATGTCGGTTGGGTACTCGCGGCGCACCAGCACCGTGCCTTCGGCCAGAGTCTCGGGATGCGCGGCCACCAACTCCTGCAGGTGGGCTTCGACGCCGTCCCGCTCGAGGCCAGGATCGATGCCCATTTCATGTGTGGTGTCGCTGAACACCTCGGCGATGTGGATTTCGAGGCGCTCGCCCCGGTCGTTCGTGACACGCCACAGATCGGGCTCGCAGACGAGCCGGTTGGGCGCGTTCATCCAGTTGAGCGGCTTGTAGGCACCCCCGTCGGCATGAATTGCCACGCAGCCGTCGGCCTTCACCATGATCAGTCGCACGGCGGAGGGCAGGTGCGCGTCGAGCCGGCCCGAGTAGTCGACCGTGCAGCGTGCGATGACCAGCCGCAATGAACTAAGAGGCTGAGCCGGCAGGCGAAGCCGTGGCCCGAGCGGCCCGTGAGCGTAGCGAACAAGAGCGGGAAACGACAGGTGCCGTAGCGGGAAGATTGAGCAATCCGCGCATTTTCTAGGCGGCTGCGGTCAGCTCGTAGACCGACGTGAGCTTCGGCTCACCGCCGTCATCGAGCACACGCGCTCGACCGCTCTCGGTGAGATGGAGCAAGTGCGCATACACCGAGCTTGCGGCGGGATACCACAGCCGCTTGTCGTAGGCCTCGTACATCTTCGGCACGAAGTCCGCGATACGGCACGGGCCCTGACGGAGGTATTCGATGATCTGGCGTTCCCGGTCGCTGCGGTGAGCAATGAACGACCGCACGTACGCCGTCGGCTCCCCGATGGGCGGCCCGTGGGTAGGCCAGTACCGCTCATGGTCGAACTCGAGCAGCTTCGCCAGCGAGTCCAGGTAGTCCTGCATCGATCCGTCGGGTGGCCCCACCACGCTCGTCGCCCAACCCATCACGTGGTCGCCTGAGAACAGTGAGTTTTCCTCCAGCAGCTCGTAGCACAGGTGGTTCGAGCAATGTCCAGGCGTGTGCACGGCGCGCAGCGTCCAGCCGTCGCCGGCAACGATGTCGCCATCGACCAGGGCCACATCGGGCACGAAGTCGGTGTCGGCACCTTCCCGCTTGAGTTCGTCGGGCAGCTCGTCGAACTCGGCCTGGTACTTCTCCTGCTCCTCGGCGCTGATGTAGTCGGAGAAATCGACGCGGTCGTCGGGATCGAGCTTCCACACGCTCGCGTGCGGTCCGTAGCCATAGCTCAGCGCCCCAGTAGCGACGACCAGATCGCGAGTGAGGGGCGAGTGATCGCTGTGGGTGTGGGTCACCAGTGCGGCGCTGACCGCCTCGCCCGGCTCAAGTGCCCCCAGGATGTCGTCGAGGTGGCTTGCCAGCGGCGGACCGGCGTCGATGACCGCCACCTCGCCGCGGCCGACGATGTACGTGCCGGTGCCGCGATAGGTGAACGGCGTTGGATTCTTGCAGATGACGCGGCGGATCAGCGGGGATACCTGATCACAGGCGCCGTAGTCGAATTCGCCGAGATCCCGGTAGTGCTCGATGGTCACCGGCATCGGCCACTTCTCCTGTGGTGATTGGCCCACGTGCTGCGCGGGCTTCGGGCGCGGGGTAAGTCCCGGGCCGGAATGGCAAGGGTAGGCGCGCCAGCCGGTCGACTTGCTGGCGTCGCGCCCTTGGCTGCGAGCGTGCCGCGGCGAACATGGTTCGAAGTCGTCCCTTTCGGCCTAGCATCACATCACGGCCTGGCCGGGCAGCCGCCATGAGGGGGAAGTGGCTGCCCGGCCCGCTTCGTTTCCGGCCACGCCGCGTCCCTTCGATCGACGTGGTACGTACCGCCGCGACGCCGCGCGAGGCTGTGCGGTGCATTGCGCGCCCACCGAAGGCGCGCGAGGGAGGCGAAATGTCAGGGCAGACAGATGCGAGCGGCGCTTACTTCGTCGGTACCAAGCCGTCAGACCGGTTCCCGATCTGGACACGAGCGAACGTCGGCGAGGTCTTTCCCGACCCGGTGAAGATGAGCACCTTCGACTTCGCGTTCCAGAACGACGAGGGCATCCGCATGTCCGAGCTGGCGTTCCGGGACGCCTACGTGCAGATCGGTGCGTTCACCTACGACGAGTTCGACCCTGACGAATGCGTATTCCTCGGCGTGTTCGGCGGCTACACGTACCTGAACGCAGCCGTCGGGCGCGTCTTCGGCGCCCGAGCTCCCGGCATCGACGTGGAGACGGTCGACCGCAACTTTTTTGGTGAACAGCCCGGGATTCCTCCCTACGAGTCCCATCCTGACGATCCCAGCCCCGAAGCCGAGCAGCGCATCGGCGAGACGTTCCTGTTCCTGTTCACAGCACCAGCGCTGCCGGAGGTTCACGAGGACGAACGAAACATTGCCGAGATCCGCGCGCAAAGGCCTGACTTCGCGCAGATGGGCAACCACGAGATCGCTGACTGGATGATGCACTTCCTCGAGTCGGGCTACGTGGACGGCGCCGGGTTCCGTGAGCTGTTCGCGCGCCACCTGAAGGTGTCGTTCCTCGCAGCTGTGCCGCTGGGCGCGCTCGAGCAGGTGTGCATTGCACTGGGTCGCCCCGAAGACACGCTCAAGCTGGTGGCCGGGTACGGCGACGTGGCCTCAGCAGCGCCGTCGGATGCGATGTGGCAGCTCGGCCGGCAGGTCGCAGCGTCGACCACGCTCGGCGAGTTGTTCGACAGCGGCCCAGCCGGATTGGCCGAGCGCCTCAGCGCGGCAGCGGCCGAAGATGCCGGCGGCGACGCAGCAGCATTCAGCGAGGCCTTCGCACAGTTCCTGTACGACTTCGGCTCGCGAGGTCCCAACGAGTGGGAGATCAGCTGCCCATCGTGGGAGACCGATCCCGACATCGCACTCGCAGCGATCGACCGCATGCGTCTCGCTCCAGCGGACGTAGACCCCGCACGACGCCGCGCCGAGCTCGCGGCACAGCGCGAAGCTCTGGGCGCAGAGATCTCAGAGTTACTCGCTGGCGACCCGGACACTCAGATGCAGTTCGACCTGGCTCGGGGAGCTGCTGCGGTGTACCTGCCCGGGCGTGAGCGCACCAAGACCAACTGCGTGCGCTACGTCAACGAGACCCGCGTCGCCTCGCGTGTGCTGGGACGAAGGTTGGTCGAGCGCGGGATGTCTTCGTCCGAAACCGACTTCGCCATGCTGCGGTTCAGCGAGATGCACGAGATGATGGACGACCCGGCCGATTGGTCCGACGTCATCGCCCAGCGCCAAGCGGTCTGGGATGACGCAAATGCACGACAGGAGCCCTTCGTCATCGTCGGTGACCCGCCGCCGATGTCGCAGTGGCCGCTCCGGGGTGCGAACGAATTGCCCCAGCTCGCAGCGGGGGAGGTGCTGGCAGGGCTGCCCGGCTGCCCAGGCATCGCCCGGGGCCGGGCTCGCGTGGTGCTCGACAGCAGCGACCCGACGGCGCTGGGGTCCGGCGATGTGCTCGTGGCGCCGCTCACCGACCCGTCGTGGACTCCGCTATTCGTGAGCGCGAGCGCTGTCGTCGTGGACGTCGGCGCGGCGCTCAGCCATTCGGTCATCGTGAGCCGCGAGCTGGGTCTGCCGTGCGTCATCTCCGCGACCGGAGCGACGGGACGCATCCCCGATGGCGCGCTCGTCGAAGTGAACGGCGACACTGGCGTGATCACTGTGCTCGAGGCGTGACGCAGGGCGAGAGCCTTCAGCGGGACGGCCAGTCTGGCAAGCGTCGCTCGGTGAGTGCTTGGACACCCTCGAGGTAGTCGGGGCTGGGGATCATGTCGTCGAGCAGTCGATCCGACTCCGAGACGGCGGTGCCCACGTCCCGGTGTTGGTCCAGATAGATCTGCCGCTTCGTCGTGGCGAGTGAGCTGGGCGCTACCCGAGCCGCCATGTCGTGCGCGTACGCGTAGACGTGGTCCATGAGCTGGGGGCCCTCGAGAATCTCGTTGAACAGACCCCAGCCTTCGGTCTGCGATGCCAGGAACTTGCGGCTCGACAGCAGCAGGTCGTTGGATCGCGTGATGCCGACCAGGCGGGGGAGCACCCATGACAGGCCGTACTCGGCGGGCAGTCCGAGCGGGCCGTGCGCGGTGGTCAGTTTGGCGTCCGCGGCAGCGAAGCGCAGGTCGCAATAGCAGGCCAGCACGAGCCCAGCGCCCGCCGCAGCGCCGTTCACGGCTGCGATGGTCACGGTCTCCAGCGCCATCATGAACGCAAAGTTCTGGTCGAACTGCGGCGCCACGCCATAGCCCGGCATTGCCAGGTCAGGGGCCGTGCCCGGGTCGTAGCCGCCCTTTTGGCCATGACCTTCCAACGCCTGGGTGTCGGCGCCCACGCAGAAGTCGCGACCCTCGCCGGTGATCACGATGACCCGGACCTGCGTGTCTTGTTCCGCTTGTTCCAGCACCCAGCGCAACTCGGTGTGCATCCGCCCGGTCCACGCGTTTCGGCGGTTCGGTCGTGACAGCGTCAACGTCGAGACGGGACCGTCGATGGCGTACTTCGTTGCCTTCAGTTCCACGGATCCCTCCTTTGGCTGCGGGCCAGCCGGCGATCTCAGGCTTCGCCTTCGATCACCTTTCTCAACGCCTCGAGGGCGTCTGTTGCGTACTCGGGGCGGCAGATGAGCAGATCCGGCAGCCAAGGGTCGGCGAAGTTGTACGCCAGCTCCGAACCGTCGCACCGGCTGGCGTGCAGGCCGGCTGCTCGCGCCACCCCAGCGGGGGCGCAGTTGTCCCACTCGAACTGTCCACCCGAATGGGCATAGATATCGGCCATGCCAAGCACGACTGACATAGCTTTGGCGCCCGCCGAGCCGAGCGTCATCAATTCGGCGTCGAGGGCTTGGGCAACGATGATTGCTGCCGCTGGCGGGCGCGATCTGCTGACGACCATGCGCGGACGGCCGTTGTGGGGCTCCGGCAACGGCGGCGCCGGTTCGGTGCACAGCGTCTGGCCGACAGCGGGCAGTGCCACCGCGGCTGCGGTCGGCACGCCGTTCTCGACCAAGGCGATATGAACAGCCCAGTCAGTGCGCCCCGGTTCGGAGAACTCGCGGGTGCCATCCAGCGGGTCCACGATCCAGACTCGATCTGCGGTAAGTCGCGCCAGGTCGTCGCGTCCTTCTTCGGACAGGATCGCATCACCCGGCCGCGCTTGGGACAAGCGGTTCACGATGAGCCGGTGGGCCTCGTTGTCGCCGGTGTCGCGGACCTCCCAGGTTCCGGCTCCCGATGAGAAGAGCCGCTCACGGATCTCCACCAGCAGGGTCCCGGTCTCGGTGGCCACGCTCGCGGCAAGGGTGTGGTCGGCTGACTGGGCCATCGGCCAAGTGTGCCCCCTCGATGCCCCGCCACCACATGAGAGGCCCGCTCGGGAGCTGTCCAAGCCCTCTGCGAACCTTCCAAGACCGAATGCTCCGAGGACGAATTTCATGCTTCTATCTCATGTTTCTTCTTAATTTGTCTCATTTTTCTTCGTAAACGGTCCCGGGCCGCAAATGCGGGCGGGTAGTCTCGCGGACCGTCGGGTGCAGTGGAGCGCGTAATAGCGCGTATCGCACCCGCGTTCTGTACTACCGATGGAGGGAACGTTCTCAATGAATAGACGTATCGCGCCGATTTCCCGGCGGTCTGCACTGCGACTCGGCGGCGTGCTTGTTGCGCTCGCCTTGATGGCCGCTGCGTGCGGCTCCGGCGATGGCGACGACCAGGATGTCGATGGCGACGAGCCAGCTGCCACGACCGAGGCGGCAGAGCCTGAAACCGAAGTCGCCCTGGTACAGGACACAGGCGACTTGCTGGCTACGGTCCAGGATCGCGGCTCGCTCAACTGCGGCGTCAGCGGTTCGGCAGTTGCCTTCTCCGAAACGCAGCCCGACGGCAGCACGACCGGCTTCGACGCCGACTACTGCCGTGCAGTAGCAGCAGCGATCCTGGGTGATGCGGGCGCTGTGAACTTCGTGCCGCTGACCGCGGCCGAGCGGTTCACCGCGCTGGAGACCGGCGACATCGACCTGCTGGTGCGTAACACCACCTGGACCCAGAGCCGGGACACCGACCTCGTGCTCGACTTCGGACCGACCACCTACTACGACGGCCAGCAGATCATGGCCCGCGTGAGCGACAACTTCTCGGCCTCCTCGACGGTGGCGGATCTGGATGGCGCCACGGTGTGCACCAACGCCGGCACGACCACCGAGAAGAACATCGCTGACGCGGCTAACGCAGCCGGCATCGAGATCACGCTGTCGACGTTCGAGGACTTCGACATCGTCACCGACAACTTCATCCAAGGTGCGTGCGATGCGGTCACCACCGACGGCTCCGCGCTCGTCGGCCGCAAGGTCAAGCAGGAAGGCGATCAGGAGTGGGTGATCTTCCCGCCGACGCCGATCTCGAAGGAGCCGCTGGGTCCGGTCTACCCGCAGAACCAGTCGACCTTCGGCGACGTCGTCAACTGGGCGGTGTACGCCACGATCATCGCTGATGAGAAGGGCATCACGTCGGAGAACATCGACTCCATGCTTTCGGGCGGCAGCCTCGACGCCGAGGCGATCCGCATGCTCGGCGGCGAGGGTGAGCTGCAGACCAAGATGGGTCTGACGGCCGACGCGTTCTACAACGTGATCAGCCAGGTCGGGAACTACGACGAGATCTACACCCGCAACCTCGGCCCGGTCGGCCTGAGCCGTGACGGCTCGGCGAACGCGCGCTGGACTGCGGGCGGACTCATCTACGCACCACCTGCTCGCTAATCGCTGAGCCTGCCGGCTGGGGACCTCCCCAGTCGTGTGGGTGAGCGAACACATGACAAGCGAACGGCCCCCGATCCGACCGGATCGGGGGCCGTCGCTTGTATGAGCACAATGAGTAGAAAAGCCCAATAGCCCGACGTGAGAAACTCCGTCGCGTAGGGTGACCTGCGGTGAGCGACCCACGAGCACCGGCCCGTGACGCCTCCCTTGCCACGTTGGGGAGCCGTCCGCCGTTCTACCGAGACGCCACCGTCGTGCGCTGGATCGCCCAGGTCGGCACGCTCATCCTGGTCCTGGCGGCCATGTGGTTCCTTGCCACCGAGGCGGGCGACAGCCTGCGCGCTCGTGGCGCGAACATCGATTTCGATTTCATCTCCGACCACATCGGCATCAAGGTCGGCTGGGGCATCGACACCAATCCCGATTCGGGCGGCCGAGCGCTCTGGGTCGGCATGGTGAACACCATCCGCATGGCGGCTGCAGGCATCGCTCTCGCCTCGGTGGTCGGTGTGCTGGTGGGTCTGGCGCGGCTGTCGTCCAACTGGCCGCTCCGCCGTCTGGCGGGCGTGTACGTGGAAACCCTGCGGAACATTCCGTTGCTGGTTCAGATCCTGGTGTACGCCGCGGTTCTGGCGACGCTCCCGAATGTCTCCTTCGGGATGGGACCGATTCCCGGTTGGGTGCACCTGTCCAACAAGGGCCTGTCGATCCCGCGCGTCTTCGTCGCCGATGGCTTCTACCAGTGGGCCGTCATCTTGGTGATCGGCGCGGTGATCGCCCACTTCGTATTCCGGCGGCTCGCAACCAAGCGGGAGATGACCGGCGCGCAGACTAACGCTGGCGCGTGGGCCACCGGAATCGTTGCTGTCTTCGCCATCGTGGGCTGGTGGGTGCATCCCATCTTTGGCTGGTTGGGGAACATTCTCGGCGGTCTGGCTGATGCGGTCGGAGCCATCCCACAAGGAGCTGTGCAACTCGTCGCGGCCGTCGCTGCGGTAGCGGTGGCGGTGTGGTGGATACGCCGCTTCCTCGCTCAGCACCGCACGCCCGCAGGCCTCACGCGGCTCACCGACGACGACTGGTTCCGCATGATCTTCGCCGTGGTGGCAGCGGCGATTGTCGTGCTCTTCGTGGCGGTGCTGTGGCCCGGATTGTCGAGTTGGGTCGTCAACTCATCGTCTGACGGCCTCGGCGTGCTCGCCGACAAGTTCGGAAATGGCCGCACCGGTCCGCCTATCGATGCAATGAGGCCCGACATCACCCAGCCGGGCAACTTTCCCAACTACGGACCCGCCGGTCTGAACCTGCCCATCGGTTTCGCCGCCGTCTATTTCGGCGTGGTCTTCTACACGGCAGCGTTCATCGCAGAGATCGTGCGCGGCGGCATCCTGGCAGTGCCCAAGGGCCAGAGCGAAGCCGCACAAGCACTGGGTCTGCGACGCTCGACGGCGTTGCGGCAGGTGATCTTGCCCCAGGCGCTGCGGGTGATCCTGCCCCCGGTGGGCAATCAGTACCTGAACCTCACCAAGAACACGTCGCTGGCCATCGCCGTGGGCTACAGCGACCTCGTCCAGATCGGCCAGACCGTCTACAACCAGACCGGCAAGACGCTGCAGGTCATGGCGGTGTGGATGCTGTTCTACCTGGCGTGCTCGCTGACGATCTCCGCGGTCGTCAACTTCTTCAACATCCGGCTGCGGATCGTGGAGCGCTGAGGTGACCGATCCGATGCAGCCCGCTGCCTTGACGGTCATGGCGGCCGAGCCGGTGGGCCCGGCGACGAGCCCGCCTGACCGCCCGAGCCTGCCGCCAGGTCGCTGGATCCGCGAGAACCTCTTCCCCAACACCCGCAATTCGATTCTCACCGTCTTGGCGGTCCTCATAGCGCTGTTTGCGTACCGCGGCCTGTTGAACTTCGTGTTCAGCGAGGAGCGCTCCTGGATTGCCGTGCGCACCAACCTGCGTCTCCTGTTCACCCAGGCCTACCCCGAGCACCAGTACGTGCGCATCTGGGTGGTGGTCGGAACGATCATGGTGCTCGCGGGAGTGAGTGCCGGCATCTGGGCTCGCTGGGGCGGGGTGACCGTAAAGCGATTGATGGGCTGGCTGATGTCAGGGGCCGCCCTCATCGCGACTGGCGTGGTGCTGCGCGAGCCGAGCGTGCTCACCGATGCAGCGGGCGAGGCGCTGCGCGACGGTGCCGGCGAGCGGGTGCGCGAGTCCTTCGCCTCCGCGATGGCGGATCGATGGGTGTGGTGGGTCCTTGCGTTGGTGCTGTTCGGGATCAGTCTGGCCCTGTGGCTGTCACTCGATGATCTGCGCCGTCGCACGACCGCGATCCCGGTCTCCTGGCTCATCTTCGGCGTGCCGGGTCTGCTGGTGGCGTCCACCTGGGTGGTTCGCTACGGTCACTACGGATTCACCGAAGGCGAGTTCATCGCTGAGCCTGGCCGCATCGTGGCGATGAGCACAAGGCTGCCGTGGACAGTCATGTGGCTGCTGTTGGTGGGCTGTTTTGCCCTTGGGCGACTCGCACGCGACCGCGCCATCGCCTTGTCACAGGCGGCCGCGGACGCCGACGACGCCGACGGCGCCGATGAGGACGCCGCATCGGTGCTGCCACGCAGATCCTTGGCGAAGACACGTGCAACGGTCAACTTGTTGTGGCTGCTGAGCCCGTTCTTCCTCTATTGGGTCGTCATGCGCGACCCCGAGATCGACTACGCCCATGTGTTTTCGACCATGCTGCCGATGGGGTTGGCCTTCGGAGTAGCGGGCTCGGCGGCGCTGTGGTGGATGACGCGGACCGACGCCGGCGAGTTCGGGCGGTTGGCAGCGATCGGCCTACTGCTGCTGGCCGCGTTCCAGTGGGTTGCGGCGTTCTTCGGCTGGTACTCGATGCTGCAGGTTGCACGCATCGGATTCGTTCTGCTGGCGGTCGCAGGGCTGTTGGCGCCCAACTTCGCAGGCGTTGCCGCCCAGCGTCGCAGGCTGGTGGGAGCGTGGCTGTTCGTTGTGCTGCTCGTCTTCTACGGCGCGACGGTCATCAACTCGCCGTCGACTGTGGAGACGCCGACGAACATGTTCGTCGGGGGATTCAGCGTCACATTGCTTGTCTCGGTGCTGACGATCATGCTGTCGTTCCCGATCGGGGTGCTGCTGGCGCTGGCACGAACCTCCCGCCTGCCGATCTTCCGGGTGTTGTCGACGGTCTATATCGAGGTGATCCGCGGCGTCCCGCTCATCACGTTGCTGCTGTTCTTCTCCGGCGTTGTGCCGCTGTTCCTGCCCGACGGCATGGAGCTAGCGGAACTGGCCGCAGCGATCATCGGTTACACCTTGTTCTCGGCCGCGTACCTGGCCGAGAACGTGCGCGGAGGGCTGCAGTCGATCCGCCGCGGGCAGTACGAGGCGGCCGACGCCGTCGGGCTGACCACCACCCAGCGCACCGGATTCATCGTGCTGCCCCAGTCGCTGCGAGTGTCGATCCCGCCGCTGGTGGGACAGGTCATCGCTACGTTCAAGGAGACGTCGCTGCTCGCCATCATCGGGCTGTTCGACTTCCTGCGGATGGCCAACTCGGTGGTCCCGAACCAGTCGCAGTTCCTGGGTGTTAGACGTGAGGGACTGCTGTTCGTCTCGGCTGTCTATTGGGTTGTGGCGTTCGCCATGTCGAAGTACAGCCAACGACTCGAGCAGCGAGTGGGACTGGGCCAGCGATGAGAATGAAGCACCGGCCGACTGGCCGGCGATAAGGGGGACTTGACCATGAGTTCGAGCGCACAATCGGCCCACGGCGACGCCACCATTGCGGTGTCCGACGAGCTCGCGGCGCGCGACGACATGATCGTGTGCCGCGACGTCGACAAGTGGTTCGGTGACTTTCAGGCCCTCAGCGGCATTACTGCCACGATCAAGGAGCAGGAAATCGTGGTCGTGCTCGGGCCGTCAGGCTCGGGAAAGAGCACCTGGATCAGGTGCATCAACCGGCTGGAGGCCCATCAGAGCGGCCAGATCATCGTGGACGGCATCGAGCTGACCAACGACCTGCGCAACATCGAGAAGATCCGTTCCGAAGTCGGCATGGTCTTCCAGCAGTTCAACCTGTTTCCGCACCTGACCGTGATGGACAACATCTCACTGGCGCCGATCTGGGTGCGCAAGAAGTCGCGGCCCGAGGCCGAGGAACTGGCGGAGTCGCTGCTCGAACGAGTCGGCATCCCCGAGCAGGCGCAGAAGTTCCCCGGCCAGCTCTCAGGTGGTCAGCAGCAGCGCGTGGCGATCGCCCGGGCGCTGGCGATGGAGCCCCGCGTGATGCTGTTCGACGAGCCCACCTCGGCGCTGGACCCCGAGATGATCAAAGAGGTGCTCGACGTGATGGAAGGGCTGGCACGCTCGGGCATGACCATGATGGTCGTGACCCACGAGATGGGCTTCGCCCGAGAAGTCGCCGACCGCATCATCTTCATGGAGGGCGGCGAGATCGTCGAGGTGGGTACGCCCCACCATTTCTTCACCGATCCGGCCGAAGATCGCACCAGGCTGTTCTTGAGCCAGGTGCTCTAGCCGGGCCGAGCGGGCTCCACGGTCGCCGTAGCTGACAGTGCTCTACTGACAGTGCTCTGCTGACGGTGCAGGCTCAGCCGTTGGGCTCACCGTAGGGGCTGCCTGCCTCCTCGTAGCACGCTGGGTGGTAGTGCTCGACACGATCCCAACGGTTCTTCGCGTACACATTGCAGATGATCTGCTCAGCCCTGATGCGCGCCCGGAACTTGATGAGTTCGTCGCACACGGCGCAATAGGCCGAATTGCCCGCGTCGACGGTCCGCGACACCGCCCGGCTCTTCCATCGCTTGTGTTTCGTTGCTGGCGCTTGCGTTGGAGTCGGAGATGACGACGTCGTTGTGTCCGTAGCCATGGCGGGACCCTAGCGAACGCTCGCGCGATCAGGGTGGATATTCGCGCGTTTCGCGCGATTATTGGTACTTTTCGCGCGACTTTGAGCAATAATTCGCGCGTTAGGCGCGCGGTCTCGGCCGCTGTCTGCTGGCTGTGCCCGGCGGCGAACAGGCCCAGATAGCGTGCCGGGCCGTGTCCGAAGGCCCATCCAGCACAGTCGACGCGGTGCTCTTCGACTTCGGCGGCGTGATCACCGAGAGCCCCTTCGAGTCGTTCAACCGCTACGAGGACCGCATTGGCGTGCCTCGCGACACCATCCGGCAGATCAACGCCACCAATCCCGACACCAACGCGTGGGCACGGCTGGAGCGCAGCGAGGTGAGCGTCGACGAATTCGCTGGCCTGTTCGAGGCGGAGGCTGCCGACCGGGGATTCGAGGTGTCGGGTTCACAGGTGCTGGCGTGCCTCAGCGGCGGGCTGCGACCGCAGATGGTGCGCGCACTGGAGATCTTGGTGGAGCGTGTGCCGGTCGGCTGCATCACCAACAACGTGCGGTCCGGCCATGGTGCGGGGATGGCCCGGGATGCCGCCACGGCGGCCGCAGTAGCGGAGGTGATGCAGCTCTTCAGGGTGGTGATCGAATCGTCGGTTGTCGGACTTCGCAAGCCCGATCCGCGCATCTACGAGCTGGCGTGCTCCAAGCTGGGCATCGACCCGGTCCGCACGGCCTATCTGGACGACCTGGGCATCAACTGCAAGCCGGCCGCCGCCATGGGCATGAAGGCGATCAAGGTGACCGATCCTGATGCGGCGCTGCGTGAGCTCTCCACCCTCGTGGGCTTCGACCTGCGCTGATGCCTCACTTGTTGACGCGGGACCTCACCGGATCACCTACAGGCCGCTCGCCCGCTGAGGTGGGCCGTTAGCGTCAGCGTGGTGCGTATCGCGACCTGGAACGTCAACAGCCTGAATGCCCGGCTGGAGCGGGTCGACGAGTGGCTGGACTATGCCGAGCCCGATGTGCTGCTGCTGCAGGAAACCAAGATGTCCGACGAGCAGTTCCCGCATCTGCACTTCGAGGCGCAGGGCTATGCCTCGATCCACCATGGCGAGGGGCGCTGGAACGGTGTGGCGATCCTGTCAACCGTCGGGATCGAAGACCCGATTGCCGGCTTTGCCGACGGCCGAGAGCCTGACCCCGACGCCCGCATCATTTCTGCCCGCTGCGGCGGTGTGACAGTCAGCTCGGTGTATGTGCCCAACGGCCGAGCCGTCGACCACGATCACTACCACTACAAGCTCGACTGGCTCGGGCGCTTGCGGGCACACCTCGAGGCCACCTGCGATCCGGCTGCACCGGTGCTGGTGGGGGGTGATTTCAACGTGTGCCCCGACGACCGCGACGTGTGGGACCCGGACAATCCCGAGCCGCGCACCCATGTCACCGAGCGCGAGCGGGCAGCGATCCGCGACGTGTGCGACTGGGGGCTGCGGGACATCTTCCGCGAGCACTACGACGATGCGGGCCTGTACAGCTGGTGGGACTACCGCGACGGTGCCTTCTACAAGCGCCATGGCCTGCGCATCGACCTGCTGCTCGGCACTGAGCCGGTGGTGGCGGCCGCGCAGTTCTGCTTGATCGACCGAAATGCACGCAAGGGCACCAAGCCCTCAGACCACACCCCAGTGTTCGCTGACATCGCGGTGTAGCAGGCCGCCACAGCTGATCCGCGCAGCGGTCCACGAGAGTTTGCAGACTGCTGTCGTCGGCGAGTACTGCTACGACCGTCCTGACGGCCTGGCCGTGGTGCCTCTCACGGCGCTCGGACCCTGAGCGAGGGGCTCGGCGGGCAGAGCGACGACGCCAACAGAGGCGACTGCTGCTCTCATGATGTTGCACCTCGGCGAGTGCGCTCTTGGCGTCGCAGCCAGCGCACGATGCCCCAGACAACCGCTGCGACAGCGGCGATCGGGAGGCCCCATATCGCCGTGAGCATCCGCACGGTGTCAAATGTCTCGGGGAACCATGCGAGTTCTCGCCCGCCATGTGTGGCGGCTGATCGGCAGTCGACTCCGTTGTGCCCGGCATCGAAGGCTGCTTGGCCTATCGGTTGGCATTTGCTGTGAGGCACGATGGTTCCATCGGCTTCGTGGGGATAGCTGGCCGGCAGTCCGAGTGATGTCAGCCCGGATTGGGTGAATGCGTCTGCGGCTGTGCCGTTGCGTAGTCGAACATCTCCTCGATGTCACCGAGCAGCCAGTCGTGTTCATCGGCGGCGATCAGTTCGAGCATGGTGCGATCCCCGTACGCAGGGGCCGTGCGTCGCGCCACGATCGGCGGCATTCCTTCACGCAGCCGGTAGCGGAGCAGGTCGGCGATTCGCACAATGGTGCCGATCTTGGGCATCCGCTCGGGCGGAGGTCCGTTGGCAAGCCATCTGTCGACTGCCTGGCGTGTGACCCCGGTGAGCTCCGCCATCGCGCCGCTGTTCAGATCCAGCGTGTCCATCGCTCTGCGCAGCGGTGTGGCGCTCTTGCGCTCGAAATCGATGTCGCCCATGGCTTTGGAGAACCACGACAGGTAATGCTCGTCGATGTCGCTGCGTGCACGTACGCACTGATGCGGTACCCCTCCGACGAGGCCGCGCACCCTGTCGACGAGCACGGTGATGACGCCGATCCCGTCAGCGGAAGGCGCGATCCATGGCAGCTGCACGAACGCAGGCCTCAGAAGCGAATACACCACAGCAGGCGAATGCTCGCTGGCAGAGTCCTGAGACGGCAGCGCAGCAAGCGCTCGTGCTGCGATGCAGTTCTCTGGCTCGGCTTGGTACGCCGAGCTTGCCTGGCAACGGCGGTTCACACCGAGTCCGATGTGGCCATGGGCCCGCGGTTATGAGTCGGTGGTGAAGGTGACCCGGCCGACGAGGTGTGCGGGTGACCAGATGCCTTCGTCCCAGTCGGCGAGGCGTCGTCCGGGCACGGCGTCGAGCCAGTCGTCGATCCTCTGGCGTGCGTCCGTGATCTGCTGGGTTGTCGCGGCGTCGGCGTTGGGGAGGACCCCCCGGGCTTCCAGTGCGGCCGGTGAGAGGTCGCTGGTGCCGGGGTTGCCGATGCAGGTGTTGTGTCCCCAGCCTGTGGCGCCGATGCCGACATGCAGCAGCCGGTTCTCTTTGTGCTTGTTCGGTGCGGCCAAAGCGAGGTGATGCGCGGCGTGAACAGAGGTGAGTCCGGTGCCGGTCATGTCGACCCGGATCGTCGCACCGGTGCGCGTAGATGTGCCGGCGCGGGCCGACCAGCGCGTCACGGCTGGTGTCGGTGAAGCTGCGGATGCCAGATTCTCCAACGACGGTGCCGATCAGGTGGGGCTGGCTGTCCGAGAGCAGCTCCACGGTGCCGTTGCGGTAGACGTGCCCGAACGAGGTGCGGTTGCCAGCTGATCAAGATGCCGTCATCGGTCAGTTCCGCGGTGACGTTGCGGGGCGCGAACCGCGAAGCGTCATGGCCGGTGATCTCAGCGACCCGGTTGCCCTCGTTGTCCTCCGTCTCGGCATCTTCTCTGGCGAACGCCGGGGAAGCGCCGGGATCGAACCCCAGCGAGTTCGGGTAGCTCCCGGCAGCCCCTCCGAGCCCAGGTCATGACGGTCCCGAGCCCCGTCGCAACGTATGTGCAAAGGGAATAGGTTGCACTCTTGTGGCCTGCTCCGGTAACGTGTCGCCATGTTCACGGTGGAGGACATTCTCAGAGGCGACTTGGACGAAGCGGCGGCAGTGGCAGCGGCGGCAGTCCCTGATGTCGTAGCTGCGTTCGACCTCATCGTGCCCATGGTTTCGAGCGAGTGCAGCATCCCCGTGCTGAGGCGCTACTACGCACTGGCAGACGCAGCGATCCGCACGCTGGTCGGCGCTCCCGATGGCGGCATCTCTGCGGGTGCCCCGCAAGCTGCGGAGGCTCGCCTCGGAGTCATCGGCCAGATGATGCAACGCGACATCCCTGTCCTGGTGTGGCTCGCCCCGACGCCCGACGGCATCGGGTTCGTCAAGGTCGTCGTCGACCGCCTGCGCGGGCATTTCGGCGGGATCCCGAACCAGTGCGTCAGGGCGCGCGACGGCATCGACGAGCACCATTTCGATTGGGTTCGCAAAGCGCTCGCAGGTGTGGAGCTCGAGCGCACCTACGGCGCTCCGCTGCAACGAGCGATGGCGATTTTCGACCTGTCGAGCGCAGATGTCGCTGACGTGATGGGAGTGACCCGCCAAGCAGTGGAGAAGTGGCTGCTCGGGGGGCCTCCTTCTGATCGGCGAGAGAAGATCGGCGCGCTCGCCGAGATCGCCGACATATTGCACTACAGGCTGCGGCCGGGAACCCCGCCAATCGTCGCTCGCATGAAGTCAGACGCTTACGGCGACCGAAGCATGCTGGAGATGTTCGCTGACGACGAGCATGGGTGGTTGCTCGCAAGCGTGCGAAAGAGCTTCGACTTCACCGACGTGGCGTGAACATGCAGCCTGTCGAGATCGGCGGGCGTGGCTACCTGCGCGTCGCAGATGCTCATTGGACCGATCCGCTTGATGGCTCGCACGCCGCAGTCGGCAACGGACAGCGCTGGAATCCGCCCGGCATGCCATGCCTGTATCTCAATCAGGACCGCCAGACTGTCGAAGCAAACCTCCGGCTCAGGTTCGACCCGTTCCCATACGTCCGCTTCCTGGACCCGGCGACCTCACCGGTGATACTGGAAGTCGAGTTGCCGCCCGGCTCCGCAGCAGATGCATATACGCCCCAAGGCATCGCCGCGGTCGGCCTGCCATCGACATACCCGCTAGACGGCAAAGGGCAACCGGTGCCCCACCACCAATGCCAACCCATCGGCCGAGCAGCCTTCGACGCAGGAATGAACGGAGTCGACTGCAGATCCGCAGCCACCGGCGGAAACCGAGAAATCGCGTGGTTCCCGCGTGATCAAAGGGCTCGCATCCTGACCAGACGCACGCTGGACGCTTGGCGAAGCACCGACCCAGCCGCCAGATAGCCGACGCCGCCCGACCCGACGCCCGCTAGGCGCGAGCCGTTCGTCATACTGCCGTCGCGCGTGAGCGGCTATGGGTTGGTGGTGAAGGTGACCCGGCCGACGAGGTGTGTGGGTGACCAGATGCCGCCGGGGTAGAAGCCTCCGTCCCAGGTGGGGATGAAGTCTTCGGGCTGCATGAAGCCCGAGCCGCCGCTGCCGATGTATTGCTCTTCGCTGATGAGCCGGAAGATCGCTTCGGCGGTGTAGGTGGTGCCAGGGGTCAGGCCGCTGACGGTGACGTATGAGTCGTCTTCGTGCATGCAGCCTTCGCTGCCGAACAGCGTGGCGAAGTTGCGGCCGTACAGGCTGTACTGGGGATCGTCGGCCTTGACTGAACCGCTGCCTTGGAAGTCGGCGAGCCGTCGTCCGAACACGGCATCGAGCCACTGGTCGATCGTCCCGTGTGCGATCTCGAGCTGCTGGGCTGTCGCGGTGTCGGCGTTGGTGATGAGCCCGAGGGCCTCCAGTGCCCGTGGTGAGAGGTCTCGGGGGCCGGGGTCGCCGATGCAGGTGTTGTGCCCCCAGCCCTTGTAGCCGATGCCGACGTGCAGCAGCCGGTTCTGTTGCTGCTGGTTCGGCGCGGCCAAAGCGAGGTGATGCGCGGCGTGAACAGATGTCAGCGTGTCGCCGGTCATGTCGACTCGGATGGTGGCGCCGGTGCGCCACCTGTTGGTGACCGTCACGAGCCCGGCTGCGGGCAGCTGACGGGTGGAGTCGGTCGACACCGCTTTGGAGGGGTTGCTGCGGACGGTGTTGCGCACCGCGATCACCCGGTAGGAGAACTGTGTCAGCGGCGCGATCTCGTCGAAGGTGTCAGTGCGCACGAAGTCGCCGTTGTTGTCATAGATGCTGCGGTCCACCTCGACGGTCACCTCGGAGCCGGCGTCGGACCATGCGGTGGTGTTGGTGCCGGTGATGGTGTGAACGTCGGCGAAGGGCAGTGCACGCTCGGACTGGGTGACCAACCGGCGCTGGATCACATAGCCGGTGACCGACGAGGCGTCGGATGCGGGCGGGTCCCAGTCCAGGTTGATCGCCAACGCGGTGCCGTCCGCGACGGCCTGCTTGGTGGGGATCGACACGGTCAGGCCTTGGGGGGACTGCGCGTTGGGCCGCGCAGCGTCACGCTCGCGTTCGATCCATGTGCCCTCGGTCAGGCGGCTGCCGAAGTCGCGGTCGGGGTTGTCGTCGGCGTTGCGGCCGTACAGGGCGCGTATCTGGTAGTTGTGGTGGCGCGGGCCGACTTTCGCGTCGCCGCTGATGTCGAGGACGGCGTAGGTGCCGCGGCCGTTGTGGTTCTCGGTGTCGATCAGGCGCGGCCCGCTGTCGGACAGGTCGACGACGGTGCCGCCGCCGGTGTGGACATGTCCGAACGAGGTGCGGTAGATCTCATAGCCCCTGATGGGGCGCCTGTCGGTGCAGGTGTACTTCCAGTAGCTCTTGGTGCGATCCTCTTCCACCCAACGGCGCACGTAATCGGTCAGGACGCCGTTTTGCCAAATTCTCGCGGAGTGCCAGGTCTGAGGGCCGGGCACCCGCTCGATGTCGTAGTCGGCGCAGGCGGAGCGCTGCGAGGGCGGCTGCCATGTGATGTACATGCCGTTGGAGACCGCCGTGACGGTGACATTGCTGGGAACGAACGCCGAAGCGCCATGGCCGGTGATCTCAGCGACCCGGTCGGGGTCGTTCTCGTTGTCGGGTGTCAGCGCATCTTCTCTGGCGAACGCTGGGGGAGCGCCGGGGTCGTATCCCAGCGTGTTGGGGTAGCTCGCGGGCAGGCCCGGCATGGTGGAGCGGTCATCGAACACCGGGGTGCTGGTGGCAGCGCCGACCGTGAACACCTCCGACAGGGCGTAATAGGGGGTGCTGGGCCAAGTATTGGGCACGAACCCCTCACTCAGGACACGGCCCGAATTGTTGAGACGTCCGACCTCGACGTTGCTCCTGCCCAGCGCGGTCGAGCCTTTGGCCGTCCCGTTGTTGAAACTGCCGGTCCACACACGGCGGTTCACGGGGACCCAGCGGGTGCCCTGGCGGCGCCTGGGGTTGGCCTCGTCGTCCCAGGAGCCGTCGTAGAAGTCCTGGTAGCCGTCGGCGATCTTGGAGCCGTTCAGCCAGTAGATGTGCACGCCCTTGTCGGTGTCGGTGTAGGTGGTCGAGGTGTTGTCGCGTGCATCGACGTCGGCGGTGCTGGCAACCACCCGGAAACCCGACGCGTAAGGCTTGATGGCCGAATGGGCGCTGCCCGCGTTGGCCTGGCCTTGGGTGTAGGCGTTGTAGTCGGCGATGTCAGCAGAGTTCGGGCGGCGGCTGCCGGTATGGGTGAGGAACAAGAGCCGGAACTCGTCGCCGACGTTGAGGCCGCTGGGCGTGAGGGCCCAGTTCTCAGGAACCGCTGTCGAACTCGGATGCGAGGACCGCACCACGACCCCTTCCTCGCCGTCGTCGGGCGGAGGCACGAACTGCTTGTCTGGCAGGTCGCTGGTGTCCACCGTGACCGCCGAGCGGGGATCGCCGCCGTCGCCGTCGCCGCCGTCGCCGTCGTCGGGATCGCCGTCGTTGCCGTCGTCGCCGTTGTCGGGATCGCCGTCGTTGCCGTCGTCGCCGTTGTCGGGATCGCCGTCGTCGTTGCTGGGATCAGGGTCAGGGTCGGGATCGGGGTCAGGGTCGGGTTCGGGATCGGGGTCAGGGTCGGGTTCGGGTTCGGGTGCGAGTTCGCCGTTGTCGGGGTCGCCGTTGTCGCTGTTGTCGGGGTCGGGGTCGGTGGGGGGTGCGCCGGTGTCGGGGTCGCAGCCGGTCACAGGGTCAGCCGCGACGTAGTCGGCGGCCAGGTTCACTCGCGAGTAGTTGCCCCAGCGGCTGAGCTGGTCGCCGCGGCGCGCTTTGACCCGATAGGTGTACGCGGTGCCGGGCTGATCCGCGCAGCGATCGACGAACGAGACGTCGCCGGTGGCGGTGTCGTCGGCCACGACGTGGAACGTGCCGACGGCGTCCACGCCGGGGCGGCGGCGCAGCACTTGATAGCCCGTCACCGACCCGGCGTCGTCGACCGGCGCGTTCCAGCTCAGGGTGACTACGCCGTCTTGGAGCTGAGCGGACAGCCCCTTGGGATGCAGCGAGCTAGCAGACGCCCCCACGGCAGGAGACAGCACTGCTGCTGCGAGCGCCATCGCCGCCAGCGCCGCGGGCACCGACCGTCTGCGCCTGCGGGCACTCATTGAGGGGGGGGGGGGGGGTCTGAGACAGGCGGGCGTCGAACATCACGGACGAACTCCAAGACGGCCTTGGGACCCTGAGTAGGCTCGAAGCGGCTCATGGCCGCACAGCACCCGGGACCCGAATTGACTGCTGACCACCGCACCTTACAGGATTTGTCCAGAACAATTCAACTACATATGAGCATACCGCATATATCGGCCATTTCGCCTGTCGCCGCGGTTGCGGCTGAGCTGGGGATCAGCGGCCAGTCGATCTGCATGTAGCACCGCCGGGCGCGTATCGATGCCGGGTTCGAGCCCGCCATGACGACCGTTGAGCATGGAGAGCTTGTGGCGTTGCGCAAACGGGTCCACGCCGAGCTGACCCTCGGCAGGGGCATTGCGGTGTGCCCGCAGACCGTCGAGAGGCTGATGCCGTTGACTACCTGCCGGGCTGTCAGGCGGGGCAGTCGGGTCGCCTATGGCGCAGCGGGCAGCGCCTGATCAGAAACTGGGTGCTGGGGTTGGATCCACACCCAGGCTTGCGCACAGATTGTCGAGAGCATCGACGGTGTCTTCGAAATAGTTGGAGTGGGTAACCCTGATGGCGTCCATCGAGTCCGCGCCCAACAGCACGACCTCCACTTCCTGGGTGCGGAGTTGCACCTCGATTCGCCGGCCGTGGTATCGCGTGTGGATGTGGATGGCCCGATACCCCGACGCTTGTGGGCGGCTTCGTGTTCGGCGGGGGTGGTGTAGTCGCCTCGGCCGGCGAGCAGTGTGCTGTGGCTGCCGCGGATTGCTGTGCTGGGATGCGCTGATCGACGCGCCCGAGCAGCTACGGGTGCGGCGATCAGCATGCCCGGCGTCAGGCCCGACACGGTGACAGATGTGTCGTTGGTGTGGGTGCAGTCGCCGGCGGGCTGCCCTTGCAGGTGTTGTGGCCCCATCCTCGCGTGCTCGCATTAGGCTGTGGGGCGAGCGAGGCGAGCGTCAACGTTTCATCGACAGAGGTTCTCAAGGGAAGTCATGATGTCGGCTGAGCAGTTGCATCCCGTCGCGATCGAGGCTCGGAACGGCTACCGACTGTGGGTCCGTTTCGATGACGGCGCCGAAGGCGAGATAGACCTGTCTGGACGCGCCGGTCGGGGTGCTTTCAAGATTTGGAAACAGCGCGGGGTTTTCGAATCCGCGACCATCTCGCCGCATCGCACGATCCGCTGGTCTGCCGACGCAGAACTGTGCGCCGATGCCCTGTACGCGGAAATCACCGGCTGCGCCCCTGAGGAGATCATGCCGGGCCTGCGGGCCCCGGCAGATGCCTGAACTCTGCCGGTTCTCAGGCATCGTCATCAGGATGTACATGGGCGATCACGCGCCTCCGCATTTTCACGTCGAGTACGCGGAACACGAGATGCAGATGTCGATCCAAGGCAGGCGGATCATGAAGGGAAGCCTGCCTCCGCGCCAGGCTCGCCTCGTGACCGAATGGGCAGCCGCACGCGAAGAACAACTCCTCGCCGCATGGCAACAAGCTGCTCGTGACGAGTCACCGGGCAGCATCGATCCGCTCTAGCAGGGTTCGGCTGTTGCCGATTGTTCGGTTCGGGAGCCGCGTGGGTGGGTGCTCGTCGGCGCCGCGAGGCCGCGGGCGGGCAATGCTGTGACCCGCGGTTGGCCGCCTGCCGGCTCGCGTCCTATGGGCGGGTGGTGAAGGTGACCATGCCGACGAGGTGTGTGGGTGACCAGATGCCGCCGGGGTAGAAGCCTCCGTCGAAGGTGGGGATGAAGTTGCTGGCTTTGACGCCGGCGCCTTGGCCGCCGATGTATTGCTCTTCGGACACGAGTCGGAAGATGGCTTCGGCGGTGTAGGTGGTGCCCGGGTTCAGGCCCGACACGGTGACATAGGAGTCGTTGGTGTGGGTGCAGTCGAGAGCGGGGCTGAGGTAGCGGGCTTGGGCGGCTTGGTAGCCGTAGGGGCCGTCGGCGTCGCTGACGACCACCATCACCGGGTCGATGGAGAGCCCGTCAAAGGCGTTGTCGCTGGCGCTGTCGACCACGGTGTGCCTGATCCATCCCGCATAGTTGGCACCCTCATTCGCCAAGCTGCTCACGGTCACGGTCTTGGTGATCTTTCCGCCGACTGCGTCAGCGGGGCTGAATACCAGGGTCGTCTCCGAAGCGCCTTCGATGCGTATGCGATTGGAGACGAGAGTGTTCAGCTTGATGTGCACAACTGTGGCGGGGGCTGGATCGAGGGTGATGGTGTAGGTCGTCGTCGATCCCGGAGTGAGCTCCACGAATGCCTTGCTCACTTTCACTTTGTCGGTCGTGTCGGTGCTGTCGCGGATGGCGGTGCAGGTGTTGTGCCCCCAGCCTTTGGTGCCGATGCCGACGTGCAGCAGCCGGTTCTCAGGACCGCCGCGCGGCGGCGCCAATGCGAGGTGGTCCTTTGCGTGATTGCCGAGCTGGCTGCCGGCCGCGTCGGCGCCGGTCATGTTGACCCGGATGGTGGCGCCGGTGCGCCACACATTGGTGACCGTCACGAGCCCGGCTGCGGGCAGCTGACGGGTGGAGTCGACCGACACAGCTTTGGAGGGGTTGCTGCGGGCGGTGCCGCGCACAGCGATCACCCGATAGGAGAACTGGGTCAGCGCAGCGATCTCGGGATACGAGGCGGTTTGCACGAAGTTGCCGGCGCTGGTGTCGGACCAGGCGGTGACAGCGCTGCCGGTGATGGTGGCGACGTCGGCGAAGGGCAGTGCACGCTCGGACTGGGTGACCAACCGGCGCTGGATCACATAGCCGGTGACCGACGAGGCGTCGGATGCGGGCGGGTCCCAGTCCAGGTTGATCGCCAACGCGGTGCCGTCCGCGACGGCCTGCTTGGTGGGGATCGACACGGTCAGGCCTTGGGGGGACTGCGCGTTGGGCCGCGCAGCGTCACGCTCGCGTTCGATCCATGTGCCCTCGGTCAGGCGGCTGCCGAAGTCGCGGTCGGGGTTGTCGTCGGCGTTGCGGCCGTACAGGGCGCGTATCTGGTAGTTGTGGTGGCGCGGGCCGACTTTCGCGTCGCCGCTGATGTCGAGGACGGCGTAGGTGCCGCGGCCGTTGTGGTTCTCGGTGTCGATCAGGCGCGGCCCGCTGTCGGACAGGTCGACGACGGTGCCGCCGCCGGTGTGGACATGTCCGAACGAGGTGCGGTAGATCTCATAGCCCCTGATGGGGCGCCTGTCGGTGCAGGTGTACTTCCAGTAGCTCTTGGTGCGATCCTCTTCCACCCAACGGCGCACGTAATCGGTCAGGACGCCGTTTTGCCAAATTCTCGCGGAGTGCCAGGTCTGAGGGCCGGGCACCCGCTCGATGTCGTAGTCGGCGCAGGCGGAGCGCTGCGAGGGCGGCTGCCATGTGATGTACATGCCGTTGGAGACCGCCGTGACGGTGACATTGCTGGGAACGAACGCCGAAGCGCCATGGCCGGTGATCTCAGCGACCCGGTCGGGGTCGTTCTCGTTGTCGGGTGTCAGCGCATCTTCTCTGGCGAACGCTGGGGGAGCGCCGGGGTCGTATCCCAGCGTGTTGGGGTAGCTCGCGGGCAGGCCCGGCATGGTGGAGCGGTCATCGAACACCGGGGTGCTGGTGGCAGCGCCGACCGTGAACACCTCCGACAGGGCGTAATAGGGGGTGCTGGGCCAAGTATTGGGCACGAACCCCTCACTCAGGACACGGCCCGAATTGTTGAGACGTCCGACCTCGACGTTGCTCCTGCCCAGCGCGGTCGAGCCTTTGGCCGTCCCGTTGTTGAAACTGCCGGTCCACACACGGCGGTTCACGGGGACCCAGCGGGTGCCCTGGCGGCGCCTGGGGTTGGCCTCGTCGTCCCAGGAGCCGTCGTAGAAGTCCTGGTAGCCGTCGGCGATCTTGGAGCCGTTCAGCCAGTAGATGTGCACGCCCTTGTCGGTGTCGGTGTAGGTGGTCGAGGTGTTGTCGCGTGCATCGACGTCGGCGGTGCTGGCAACCACCCGGAAACCCGACGCGTAAGGCTTGATGGCCGAATGGGCGCTGCCCGCGTTGGCCTGGCCTTGGGTGTAGGCGTTGTAGTCGGCGATGTCAGCAGAGTTCGGGCGGCGGCTGCCGGTATGGGTGAGGAACAAGAGCCGGAACTCGTCGCCGACGTTGAGGCCGCTGGGCGTGAGGGCCCAGTTCTCAGGAACCGCTGTCGAACTCGGATGCGAGGACCGCACCACGACCCCTTCCTCGCCGTCGTCGGGCGGAGGCACGAACTGCTTGTCTGGCAGGTCGCTGGTGTCCACCGTGACCGCCGAGCGGGGATCGCCGCCGTCGCCGTCGCCGCCGTCGCCGTCGTCGGGATCGCCGTCGTTGCCGTCGTCGCCGTTGTCGGGATCGCCGTCGTCGTTGCTGGGATCAGGGTCAGGGTCGGGATCGGGGTCAGGGTCGGGTTCGGGATCGGGGTCAGGGTCGGGTTCGGGTTCGGGTGCGAGTTCGCCGTTGTCGGGGTCGCCGTTGTCGCTGTTGTCGGGGTCGGGGTCGGTGGGGGGTGCGCCGGTGTCGGGGTCGCAGCCGGTCACAGGGTCAGCCGCGACGTAGTCGGCGGCCAGGTTCACTCGCGAGTAGTTGCCCCAGCGGCTGAGCTGGTCGCCGCGGCGCGCTTTGACCCGATAGGTGTACGCGGTGCCGGGCTGATCCGCGCAGCGATCGACGAACGAGACGTCGCCGGTGGCGGTGTCGTCGGCCACGACATGGAACGTGCCGACGGCGTCCACGCCGGGGCGGCGGCGCAGCACTTGATAGCCCGTCACCGACCCGGCGTCGTCGACCGGCGCGTTCCAGCTCAGGGTGACTACGCCGTCTTGGAGCTGAGCGGACAGCCCCTTGGGATGCAGCGAGCTAGCAGACGCCCCCACGGCAGGAGACAGCACTGCTGCTGCGAGCGCCATCGCCGCCAGCGCCGCGGGCACCGACCGTCTGCGCTTGAGCCGACTCATTCGAGGGGGGGGGGGGGTCTGAGACAGGCGGGCGTCGAACATCACGGACGAACTCCAAGACGGCCTTGGGACCCTGAGTAGGCTCGAAGCGGCTCATGGCCGCACAGCACCCGGGACCCGAATTGACTGCTGACCACCGCACCCTACAGGATCTATCCAGAACAATTCAACTACATATGAGCATACCGCATATATCGGCCATTTCGCCTGTCGCCGCGGTTGCGGCTGACGCGCACCCGAACGCCCGCACACTCAGATCCGCAGGCCGGTTGGGCGCCGGTTCGCGCAGGCTCAGTGAGGCCGAGCCGCGTCGAGCGCGGCTCGGATAGCACAGATCGATTACATCCCCATTGATGACACAGATCGGTGCCAGACAGCCGAGTGGGACATATCTGTGCCACACGATACGATGTGCTCATGCCCACCCGGCGTCTCAGGCCCATGCGGACAGTGGGCCAGTTCGGCCAAGAAGTACGCAGGCTGCGCGAATCCGCCGGACTCACCCAAGCACAGCTCGCCCGCCAAGCAGGCGTCTCGAGACGATGGATCGGACGGCTCGAACGCGGCCACACCGGCGCCGAGCTCGACAACATCATGCGCCTCACCAGAGCACTCGACCTCAGCCTCACATTCGAGGAGCTCCCGACGCCATGAACGGCTCGGCGGACCTGACGGTCCTGATGCACGGGCACGCCGCAGCCCGACTGAGCAGCAACATCGATGGCGGCCTGTCGATCGCATACGCGGATGACTACATGGACGTTCCCGCGGCCGTCCCGCTCTCGCTCTCGATGCCGTTCACGGATCGAGCGTACGGACGTCGCACAGTCGAGCGTTGGGTTCATTCGCTGCTGCCCGACAACCCGAATGTCCTGAGTCGTTGGTACGCGAGGGAAGATGTGCGTCAGCGATCCCCCTTCGGCCTGCTGTCGACGAAGATCGGCTTCGACTGCGCCGGCGCTGTGCAGTTCTGCCCGGCCGGCGCAGAGGACCTTCTCGCGGATCGGGCCAGCGGCATCGATGCACTGAGCACAGCGCAGGTCGAACGCGAACTCGACGCTGTCGTCGCCGACCCGGACGCATGGCACTCGAACGACGTCGAGCCGTACTTCAGCCTCGGAGGATTTCAATCGAAGATCGCATTGCATCGAGTCGACGGGGGATGGGGCCGCCCGTACGGCAATGTGCCGACGACTCACATCTTCAAGCCCAGGTCCCGCGCCGGCGCCATGGTCGCTGTTGGCGAGCACCTGTGTCTGAGCGCTGCGGGCCGCCTCGGTCTGAACACAGCGCCGTCGCATCTCGAGCGGCACGGCACCGCGACGGCACTCGTCGTGGAACGCTACGACCGCGCATACGGCAACGGGCTGTGGGCACGCATCCACCAAGAGGACCTGTGCCAAGCGCTGGGCCTGGACGGGAACCGCAAGTACGAGCACAGCGGCGGTCCGGGAATGTCCCAGATCGGCGATCTGCTTCGACAGAACTCCACTGATCCTGACAAGGACCTGCGAAGTTTCGCCGATGCTCTCATCTATTCGTGGCTGGTCATCAACCGGGATGCGCACGCGAGGAACTACAGCATCGTGCACACCCCGAGCACGATCCATCTGGCCCCGTTGTACGACGTCAATTCCTCGCTGATGTTCAGACGCCCCAAGATCGGCGAAGCGAACATGGCGATGCGCTATGGCAGCACGTTCACGGTCTATTCGGCCGGCTCGAAACAGGCACTCGGGGACATGGCCAAGCGGCTGCGGCTTCCCCCAGGAGAACTCGCGCAACGTGCAGAAGAACTCGCTTCGGGACTGCCCGCCGCCATGGACTCAGCAATACGCACCCTGCCTGACGACCTGCAAACAGCGTCCGAGACCGAAGAATTCGCACAGCGAGTCCAACGTCGAACCAGCGAATGCCTCGCATCCATCAGCGCCGCGCGCAAGCACATTCGACAGACCCGAAGCGCATCACCCGGCTGACAGTACAGATCAGGGTGCCGATTGTTCGGTTATGGGTCGGTGGTGAAGGTGACGGTGCCGACGAGGTGTGCGGGTGACCAGATGCCGCCGGGGTAGAAGCCGCCGTCGAAGGTGGGGATGAAGTTCTCAGGCTTGACGCCGGCGCCTTGGCCGCCGATGTATTTCTCTTCGGACACGAGCCGGAACAGGGCTTCGGCGGTGTAGGTGGTGCCCGGGGTCAGGCCCGAGACGGTGTCAGCGCGAGTGTCCTGTGCTCAGAGGTTTGCGAGGATGCGTCGTGCGGCGCGCACGGCGGTTTCGGTGCGGGTCTGGCCGGTGATGCGCCGGACGTCGGCGTTGTCGGGCGCAGTCTGGGTGATGGCTGTTCGTACGTCGTTGGCGATGGCTGCGCGGCCGCCCACGATGATGACCTGGCCGACCCGGTAGTCGCGGATCAGCGCCGCGGTCGCCTCGGGCAAGGTGCCTTGTGCGGTGTAGGCGACTGCGGAGTTCTCCGTCGCTGCCGCCAATGCCGCTGCGACGCCGACATCGGGCGCGGACCAGCCGTTCGCGATCACCAAGGTGACGCCGTCGGGCGCCGCGGCGGGGTTGCCCAGCACCCGCCGGGCCGCCGCAGCGGCAGTGTCGACGCGGTCGGCGCCCGTCAGGCGTGAGATGCTGGCATCGCCCGCCGCCGCAGCGACCGCGTCGTGCACCTCGCCGCTGATCGCGGCGGTGCCTCCGATGAGGATCACCCGCGCAACGTCGTAGTCGCGCAGCAGCGCCGCGGAGGCTTCAGGCAGCACATCGTGCTGGGTGTAGAGCACTGCTGAGCGGCCGCTGCGCGCAGCCAGCGCTGTGGCTGCGCCGATGTCAGGCGGCGACCAGCCATTGGTCACCACCAACGTCACACGGCCTGCCCCCGACGGCGCGCCCAGGATGCGGCGTGCTGTGGCCGCTGCGGTGTCGGCGCGGTCCTCGCCCGACACACGCGCGAGGCCTGATTCCGACGACGCGGCACGGATCTGGGTGCGGACATCACGCGACACCGCCGCAGTGCCGCCCACGATGACCACCTCAGCAGGCAGCGCTTCGCGCAACAGCGCCCTGGTCTCTTCGGACAGCTCGTCGCCCGCGGTGTAGAGCACCACCGCATCGGAGGTACGCGCCGCGAGCACCGACGCCACGCCCACATCAGCAGCACTCCACCCATTGGCTACCACAAAGGTCGCGACACCCACATCAAAATCGCTGCTGCCGCCACCGCCGCCCGAACCGCCGCCCGAGCCGGAAGTGCCTGAGCCGGAAGTGCCTGAGCCGGAAGTGCCTGAGCCGGAAGTGCCTGAGCCGGAACCGTTGCCCGAACTTCGTCGCACGATCAGGCCGAGGCCCGCGTTGCTGACGTCGGCGTAGTGGGTGGGGCCTGCGATTGCATGCACGATCGTGAACCTGGAGTCGGCCGCAGCACCATTGGCGGTCACCCTGACCTGCTGGGGCACATGCCAGTTCGACGGCGTGAATCTGAGGACCGTCGGCTCCACCGACAGATCGTCTGCCGCATAGATCGTCACGTCCACGTCGGTTGGCGGTCTGGAGCCAAGGTCGGTCCTGACCTCGGGCGCCTCGAACTGAGGCGGCGAGCTGTTGAGCACCGCACCAGGGTCGGGAGCGCTGTTGAGGCTGACGGTGTAGACGGTGGAACGGCCCCTGGCGACCGAGAGCTCCTCGGTGTTGATCCGGAGTCCGGGACCGTCGTCGTCGAGGATCGTCACAACCACGTCGTTGCCGGCGACGCCGTCGTACTCGGTGGCGTCGCCCGCAACAATGCGGTGCGAGATCGAGAACGTGCCGTCGTTGTCGTTGTCGTCCTGGGCCGCCGCAACTGTCACCCTTTGGGGCCGATTCCAGTTCGAGGGGGTGAACGTCACGCTGGCGGTTTCGCCGTCGTTGACGGTGACGACGCCGGCCGGGCCTGTGACCTCGATGGTCACGTCGGCTGTGGGTGCTTGCGCGAGCGACATGGTGTAGGCACCGGTCTCGCCCTCGTTCACCGTCAGATACAGCGGTGACAGCACCACACCAGCAGCATCGTTGTCGGTGACGTCGACCGCGATGTCGGCGTTCACGCCCTTGTAGTCGGGGGCGTCGCTGTCGGTGGTGTGGGTGAGAGCATCGTTTTCGCTGTTGGTGTTGTCGTCGTGGGCGATGGTCACTGTGACCGTCACCGGTTTGTCCCAGTTGTCCGCCGTAAACGTGAGGATTGCGGGCTCCACCGTCACCACCGGCCCGCCTCCGGGAATGCCAACGGTCACCTCATCGGATGGCTCGCTGGTCAGCTCGACGGTGTAGGTACCGCTTCCTTCCTCGAGGATCCCGATGCCACCGGGCGAGACGCTCAGGCCCGCGGTGTCTGCGTCCGTCACGGTGACAGTGACGGAGGCGACAGTGAGCTCGAAGTACTCCTCGGCGCTGCCCTCGACGACGGTGTGAGCGATCTCGACGGTGTCGTCGTAGGCGTCGTCGTCGTTGCCGGCGATCACGGTGACGGTCTGGGGCGTGTCCCATGTCGACGCGTCAAAGACAAGCTGGGACGGATTGGTGCTCACGTCATCGGCGCCGGTGACTTTGATGGTCACCTCGCTGGCCGGCGGATGCGACAGCACGACGGTGTACGTGCCGGTGCCGATCTCGTCCACCGTCAGCTGCGCGGCCGACACGGTGATCTCGGCAGTGTCGTTCTCGGCGATGGCGACCCTGACCGAGTCGACGCTGCTGTCGTCATAGTCGGCGTCGCCGCTGGCAGCCGTGTGGGTGAGGTTGACGGGTGCTTCGTCGTCGTCGCCGTCGTCGGCAGCGGTGACGGTGACGGTCTGGGTTGTGTCCCAATTCGAGGTGGTGAAAGTAAGTGCGTCGTTGGACACGTCGCTGCCCGCCAGCGACGCGGACAGCCCCTTGGGATGCAAAGAGCTAGACGACGCCCCCACAGCAGGCGACAACAACGCCGCCAGCAGCGCCACCGCAGCAAACGCTGCGGACACAGCCCATCTGCGCCTGGGGGGCCTCATTCCGCGGGGGGGGGGGGGTCTGAGACAGGCGGGCGTCAATCATCACGGACAAACTCCAGGACGGACTTGGGACCCTGAACAGGCTCGAAGCGGCCCAACGCCGCACAGCACTAGGGACCCGAACTGACTGCTGATCACAGAACCCTACACGACCTATCCAAGACTTCTCAATCACACATGAGAACAGCGCATGTATCAGCCATTTCGCCAGCACACCCGCACACGCGGACACGGCTGGTCCGCTGTGCGCCTGTTCTCGCAGCCTCAGCGAGGCCGAGCCGCGTCGAGCGCAGCCCGGGCGGCAGCCACCCGCGAGGCGGCGTCGTCAGGCGACAGCGCCGGGGGCTCTGCGGTGGCCGCGGAGATGAGTTCCAGCCACGGTGATGGGTTGCGCAGCCCGTCCGCCGCACCCCGTCCAGTGCGGTGGCGTGCCCAGGTGAAATGCAGCGTGTGAGTGGCCCGCGAAACGGCAACGTAGAACAGCCGCCGTTCCTCGGGGTCGTCGCGGCGCAAGGGCACGAGACCGTCCTCGACGCCGGCGATGACGACGTTGCGCCACTGCAGACCCTTGGCGGCGTGGAAGGTTGCGAGGGCCACGGCACCGTCGCGTGGTTGGAAGGGGGTGCCTGATCGGTCGCTGTCGAACAGGTCGGCAGTGAGTTCGCGATCGCTGCCCGACAGCAGCCCCACCCAGGTCGCAAAGCCCTCGCCGGTGGGGCCGCTGCGCCCCGATTGGCGACCGGAGGTTCGTGACATCTCGGTCAGGTAGGCATCGGCGAGTTCGAGCACTCGCATCAGCACTGGTTCGGGGGCCGTGCCCGGCTCGGCATCGAGTGCGTCGGCACGCAGGTCCTCGACGACCGTAGAGAAGTGCGCATCTGCCGTGCTGAGGCGCTTGAGCAACTCCCGGACAGCCGGCAATTGCAGGAATGAGCTTCGCTGCCCGCTGAGGCGAGAGGGGATGCCGCGTGCATCGAGGGCAGCTGCGACATCTTCGAGTTGGGCGTTCGTGCGTGCGAGCACTCCGAATGAGTCCCAGCGCACGCGTCCGGCATGGCGATCGTTGATCCAGCGGGCAATGCCGGAGGCCTCTGCCGCTGGGTCGTCGAATGCCGTCACTGTCGGTACAGGGCCGATCTCGTGCGGGCGAGCCGTCGTTTGTGCATGGCCGCCGACGCTTATGACGCCCGAGTCGGACTCGGTTGCCATGACTGCCTGTGCCGCTGCGACCAGCGATGGGTGGCTGCGGTAGTTGAGCTCGAGCCGGATGATCTGCGCTCCTTCGAAGTGCCGGTCGAATTCGGCGATGTAGCGGCTGTCGGCGCCGTTCCAGCCGTAGATCGCCTGGTCGATGTCGCCGACAGCGCAGATATCGGCAGTCTGGTTGTGCACTGCCTCGGCGCCGCCGATCCACTCCCACAGCAGGTTCCACTGCAGCCGGTTCAGATCCTGAAACTCATCGACGAAGAAATGTCGGTGCAGCCAACGCTGAGCCGCAGCGAAGTGTTCGTCGGAACGCATCAGGCGGGTGCACTCGGCGAGCAGGTCGTCGAAGTCCAGCAGCCGGCGACGGGACTTGGTGCGCTCGAAGTGCTTGAAGAGCTCCGCCGCTGCTTCGCCGCCCTCGCGTCCCAGCCGCGCCAGCGCAGGCCCCTCGCGGTAGTCGGCAACCGACAGGTCGCTTGCCTTCGCCCAGTCGATCTCTCGCAGAGCAGTGCTGACGGTGATCGGCGGCCTCGGCCCGAACGCCCGCTGGAGGTGCTCTGACAGTTCGCCGCTGAGCGACGCCCGGTTCGGCAAGATCTTCCGCTCGGAGCGGCCGCGGTCGGTGTCGTACTGGCGTAGCTGGGCGAGTGCGATCGAGTGAAACGTGCCGACCGGCCCCATGTCGTCGACGGCGAGCCGCCGCAGCCGTGACCGAAGCTCCCGCGCAGCCCGGCGAGTGAACGTCACCGCCATAGCGCGTCGTGCTTGCACCGACTCGGTGGCGGCTCGCCAGGCGATTCGCTGTGTGAGCACACGGGTCTTGCCGCTTCCCGGACCGGCCACGATCAGCAGCGCGGCCGCGGGCGAGCGCACCGCTGCACGCTGCGCGGCGTCGAGGCCGTCGTCGGACGGCAGTGGCTCATCCGGAGGCGCCGCGAGAGCCGCATCGTTCACGAGAGCGAACCTAGATGATGAGTTCCAAGGGGTGAGTGGTCGTAGGCGGTCAGTGAGCGTGCTGGTCGGGTGTGTCGCTAGGTCTCGTTGTGCCAGAAGGCGGCGGTGAGGGCGAGGAGGCGGGCACCGCTGCGCACGGCGACGCCGGAGCGGGTGCGTCCTTTGTGGCGTTCGAGGGTGAGTTGGCCTTTGAGGGTCTGGTTGATCGACCCGATGATCTGGCGCAGGGGCCGCAGGAACTTTGCGCCGGGCCGTGGGGCCTCGGATCGTGGTCAGTTGGAGCGCCCGAGCGGCGCTGCAGCATCACAGACGCAGCCTGCCGCCTGGATCGGGTTCGATCGGCGACTGAACCAGTTGCAGGGTCGCGCCGTCGCTGAGTACTAGCTCCACCATGAGCGGTCCTGCTGAACCGACGTTGACGCTCTCTATGGTCTTGCCGATCACTGTTTCGATCTGTTCGGTCAGTTCGAATGTCCGGAACGAGTCGAAGCTCGCTATGGCAAAGCGGAAACGAGCGCGTGCGGGGATGGACAAGCCCCATCGCCGCTGCTCGATGGACTTGCGGTCGATGGTGCAGCGGTAGGTGAGATCGACGACGCATTCTGGAAACGCACCGTCTGACGGTGGCGGCAGCGGGAAGTAGCCGGCGATCCGGCCTGCTCTCAGGTCACCGTGACGCCCTGCATCGAGGTCTTCTAGCGGTACCAGCGGACTCGCTTGGAATGCGCGGTCTAGCTTGTTGTTGTCTTCGGCGATCGTCGATGCCAATTCTGGGTCGACTCCGTTTCGGATGAGCCGCGTGCGCTCCTGGTTCCACTCCTTGTCGTGGTGACAATCGTGCGTCGTCACCATGACGAGCGAGCGACCCGATGCGACGTAGATATCTTGTTCGCCGACGGCCGCACGGTCGACAGTGTTCTCGGTCTGATCGAGTCGATCCCACCTGTCGGGAACGAAGAAGTCCTTTGAGCAGACTCGCGCCACAGGGGCGATCAGGATGTCGCCCTGCTTGAGCGGACCGTCGGCCGTCTCGTAGCACTCGTCCGCCGACATTCAGATACTCCGTCGTCGGGGTCGCTCGGGAGGCGCGACGCCTGCGGGAGCCTGTGACAGATCCTGTTCGTACACGGAGGCGTCCCGAGGCGTCCCTCGACGTTCTGGTAGTCGGCTCTCACTGCGCCACGTCGCGACTGCGTTCAGATAGAGCGGGCGTCGCGTCTCGCGGGTGCGTGTCGTGACGACTGGTCCGGCCGCCAGTCCGATCCGAGCGGCTGTCTCTCGAACCTCCCAGCGGATGTCAGTGTGCCCTTCAGCAATTCGGTCCAGCAGCGCCGAGCCATCGTCCGAGGACTGGAACACCTCGCGGGCACGTTCGCCGAACTCGGCTTCGGACCATGTGGCGGTCTCCGCCAGGGTGCGCAGAGCCTCCATGCGAGACTCAGTTGGGCGAATCTCGCCAGCCACATAACCCGAGAGTGACCTCCGGTCCACTCCGATCGCACGCGCAATCTCCTGTCTGCTCAAGCCGATGCGGTGGACGACGTGATCGCGCAGTCGCTTGACCTCCACCGCAACGCTCGGAGAACCGGACCTGCTGTAAACGACCCAATCGGTAACGCCAGCGGGACCGTCGAACCGATGCGCGTCAGGCACTCCGAAGTGATCGGTCGTGCCGAAGTCCAAACACTCGCGCACCCAAGAGTTCCAGCACGAGTGGAGAAGCCTCCATTTCGCCGGTTCCTCAGTGATGTGGACCGCGGGGGTTGACGGCGCACCGAGTGTCGTCACGTAGCCGCTCCGAAGGTCGTCAGGAAATCGTCGGTCATCGCCCATCGGAAATAACGGTAGATGCGATCGGAGAAGACCTGCACTTGTTCGCGGAGCTTGGCGGGGTCGAACGGACGCTCGTCGTGGGAAGCATCGAGGTCGAGAACCCATGACGGCGTGTCCAACGGCTCCATGACGGGATCGAACGTGGCTTGGGCAGGCACGCGGCCCCAGCGCGCCCGCAGCGCTGTGCCGTCATCGAATGCGTACTGGCAGTCGGTGAGGCTGTGCTGCAGCTCAATATGTTCGGGGTCGTCCATGGTCAGCGGCCCAAGTACCTCCCGTCGCACCATCTGATGCAGCCGCTCGAAGTGCTCCGGGCCGATGCGATCCACGTATCGGACCCCGAGCCGCCGCACCTTTGACGGCGTGATCCACCTGTGGAGAGCGTGGACCAGAACCCCGAACCGTGCGACGAAGTCGGTGCGGTTCGTGTAGCGATGCGAGGCCAGCGCTAGGAACTCGGGCCCGAGCGCGACCTGCCAATCGCTGTGATCATCGGTGAAGCGCCACACCATCCCTTGCTTCTGCGCCTGCACGCCGTCCGGACCGATGACGAACTGCTGTTCCATGTCCTTGCGAAGGTCGGGATACTCAGCGCGAATCTGTTCTTGGAAATCGGCGACGAAGTGCTCCTGGGAGATCGAGGCGACAAGCGGGAACTGGACCCGGGCGACGACGAAGCTCAATGGCGAGCGCGACAGCGGTACCGAGAGGACCGGTGGGCCGAAGGGTGTGTCAACCATGGTTCCCACCTTACTTCCCAATTGTCGTGATGGGAAGTAAAGTGGGAGGTGCTCCAAGGTGAGTGCTTGCGTCCAGTGTCCACGCGGGGCCGGGCGCGTATGCCCTGCTCGTCGGCTCGGGCATCAGCGTCGCTGCTGGTCAGCAGAGTGGGATACCGCGCTGCGCGACGCGATCCTGCGCACATCCAGCCGTCGCTGCTCCACCTATTGGACAGTGCCTGTCGGCTGAGAGACCTACCGAGCGTCCGACACAGCCGACTAGCACGGTCACTGACCGCCTACGACCACTAAACCCTTGGAACTCATCATCTAGAGGAAGTGCACGGAGGAACTGCACCGAGGCGACGGCCTGCGTGACGCTGCCGGCAATACGCACCCGCAGCGCCAATGCGCTGCCGGCGACGCGCATAGTCACCGCCAATACGCTGCCGGCAGTGCGCATCGTCAGCTTGGTTCCGAGCGTCACCGAAACGCTGGCGGCCTGGGGCGCCGACCCGATCGCATGCACTCGTTTCTGCGAGCGGTCCGATCTGGAACATGTGGGCGGCACAAAGAACCCCGACATCGAGGCCATCGCCGAACTGCGACCAGACCTCGTCGTGGTCGATCGTGAGGAGAACCGCTCCGAGGACTATGACGCGCTGGTCGCCAACGGCATCGACGTCCAAGCCCTGCACGTCGCATCGCTGGACGATGTCGAGCCTGAACTCGGTCGCCTGGCGGCGCGCATCGGCGTCCAGTGGTCAGCCGAGCCGCTCCCGCAGCCGTACGCGTCGCTGGAGCACCCGTCGGGCCGCAACGTGCGCGTCTTCGTTCCGATCTGGCGCCGGCCCTACATGACCATCGGTGCACGTACGTACGGCGCTTCATTGCTCACCTGGTGCGGGGTCGACGTGGCGTTCGCCGATCGGGGCACGTACCCAACGATCGACGCCGGCGACCTGTCCGCGGACCGCTTCGACATCGTGCTCGCGCCGACGGAGCCCTACCCGTGGCACCTGCGCCATCTCGACGAGCTGGCGAAGATAGCGCCGACGCATGTGATCGACGGTCAGGACCTGTTCTGGTGGGGCACTCGTACACCCGGCGCGGTCGTGCGGGTGGCCGAAACTGTGAAACGGGCGCTGCGCCAGCAAGGACCCCCGCAGACAGCGCCAAGTAGCGTGACCGTCCAATGACGAAGGGAACAAATATGGGCACAGGACCCTTGGAAGGTGTGCGAGTCATTGAGCTGCAGGGCATCGGCCCGGGACCCTTCTGCGGGATGATGCTCTCCGACATGGGCGCAGAGGTCATCCGCATCGATCGCTCAGCCAACGTGACCGACCACGACCCTGACGCCCCGCCGATCGACGTTCTGGCCCGAGGTCGGGCCTCGATCGGGCTCGATCTCAAGAACCCTGACGGAGTCGAGGCGCTGCTGCGGCTGGTGGAGCATTCCGATGCGCTCATCGAGGGATTCCGTCCCGGTGTCATGGAGCGGCTCGGCATCGGTCCCGACGAGTGTCTGGCACGCAACCCGCGGCTGGTCTACGGCCGGATGACCGGCTGGGGCCAGGAGGGTCCGTACCACATGGGTGCCGGACACGACATCAACTACATCGCATTGGCGGGTGCGCTCGACCCCATCGGCCGCCAGGGCGAGCCGCCGATCGCGCCGCTCAACCTCGTGGGCGATTTCGGCGGGGGCGGCATGTTGCTGGCGTTCGGGGTGGCCTGCGGCCTGTTCGAGTCCCAGCGCTCGGGCCAGGGCCAGGTAGTGGACGCTGCCATGGTCGACGGCGCCGCAACGCTCATGGCCATGTTCCACTCCATGCGGGCGCTCGGCGTCTGGAACGACGAGCGGGGGACAAACCTGCTCGACACCGGCAGCCACTTCTATGACGTCTACGAATGCGCCGACGGCAAGTACATCTCGGTGGGGTCGATCGAACCGCAGTTCTACGCCGAATTGCTCCGTCTCACCGGTCTTGAGGGGGACCGGGAGTTCGCCAAGCAGAACTCACGCGGCCGGTGGCCCGAGCTCAAAGAGCGGATCGCTGAAGTCTTCAGGTCGAAGACCCGCGACGAGTGGTGCGAGATCATGGATGCCACCGACGTGTGCTTCGCCCCGGTGCTGACGTTGGCAGAGGCCCCGCAGCATCCCCACAACGTCCATCGCGAGGTGTTCTGCGAAGTGGCCGGAGTGATCCAGCCGAGTCCGTCGCCGCGATTCAGCCGCACCGTCGGGGCTGTGCAGGGGCCGCCGGCGCACTCTGGCCAGCACACCGACGAGGTGCTGGCGATTGCCGGCTATGACCCTGACGACATCGCAAAGCTGCGCGACACCGGTGCCGTCGCCTGAGACGGGGGCCGATGCGCCCAGCGCGGCCAGTGCCGGCGAGCCGGAACGCAGAGAGCCGCATGACGCGCCTGCGGGACTCGATCGCAAGCTGGTCCCGCTGTACGAAGAAGCAGCCGCAGTCGCCGACGTGTCTCCGGCGAGTGCCTGCGCGCTGGCGCGCCTGCTGCTGCGCAGCCTCATTCAGTCCCAAGGGCTTCGGGGCCGCCACCTCGTGCGCGACATCGGCGAGCTGGTATCTGCCGGAGCCCCCGTCGGGCTGCTGCGTGCGCTCGACGTAATGAAGCTGAGCGACACCGAGGCGCGCCGTCCCGGTGAGCTCAATCTCGCAAATGGTCACGGAGACGCCCAGAACCTGCTGATGTTCATTCACCTGTTCACGCAGCACGTCTCGCCGCCGGCGCGGCGAGACCATCGGCTGCAGTCGCCGCCGATGCGGGAACGCCGATCGCAACCGCCGCCGCAGCAGTGAGCGCCGGGATCTGGTCGACGGTTCACACTGCGCTGGGCTGGGCACTGGTGCTGTCGAACGGCGCTGCGGGGCTCTGGTCGCTCGGCGCAATCCGCTGGCACGCGCTGCGACATCGCAGCCTGTGGTGGTTTCTGGGGGCCGCGTGGGTCCTGGTCTTCGTGCAGCTCACCGCGGGCGTCATCCTCATGCGAGTTGCTGCCGTCGATGCCCCGGCCTTCCATGTGTTCTATGGGGCCTGCTGCGCGGTCGCGGTCCTCTTCGTCTACGCCTACCGGCAGCAACTGGCGCACCGGCGTTACGAGTTGTTCGGCCTCGGGGCGCTGTTCATCATGGGGCTCGCCATCCGGGCCATGTTTCTCGGAAGCTGACCACCGTCGCACCAACGCACACCTACAGCTCCAGGACATCTCCGCTGCTGAGGATGCGCAGCCTGACGTGAACCTCGCCAAATCTCAGGCTCTCGAGCTGGTCACGAAGAGAGAACGCGAGCTTGTCCGCTTCCCGCCCGACCACAAAGACTGCTTCTGGCCGCGGGGAGAACCCTTGGTCGGGAAAATAGCGGTGCAGCACTCTCAACCCTTGGACTAGCTGCTCGATCTGGTCCGCGTAACCAGCACCTTCCTTCAGTTCTATTGCAATGAGTCGAGCTACCGCCGCAGCTACACCGCCAACTGCGAAGTCGCACATTCTCGTCTGTTCGCCTTTCTTGATGCGGCGATAATTCGCATTGTCCGGATCAAGCTTGAGACCAAATGCGCATCGGTTGACGGCGTCCGCGACGACAAAGAGCTCGCAATTGTTCTCGCTTAGGTGCCGCCAGTCGACTGATTCAGCCCCATCGGCTAGCAGGTCCGCCTGCAGGTTGCACACTGCACACAGTGAATCCGCGCATGAAAGCAGTCTTGTGGCCTGCGGCACTACGACTCGACTGAGGTGGTCGCCAAGAGCTCGTTGATCAGATCAGCAGCGACGGCGTACTGGTCGCGCATGACCTGCGTGAATGTTGACTCATCGACGCCATCAATTCCATCAGATGTCGGCCCGCGTGCGACACACCATCCGTTCTCGCGGCTGAACTGCAGCGACCTGACCTGCGAAGGCGCGACCGTCGGAAGATCGATTGTCTTCGGCTCGCACCCTGCTGCCCTCAAACTGTGCAGCCGCATCATGTTCTTGAGCTGAGAGACGAAGAAATCCGAGTGCGTTGTGACGGTAATACGGATGCCGTGCAGGACGAGTTCCGCGATGAACGAGGCGACGCGCACTTGCATCTCGGGATGCAGGTGCGCCTCGGGTTCGTCGATAGTCAGGTGATCGACTGCCAAGTGCGGTGCCTTCAATACGAGCAGCAGTGGCGCAAGCTCGGTCAGCATCGACGACGATCGGCCCATGGGGAATGAACCCTCGGGCGTTGTTGCAACGATTGCTTCCATGCCGTTGGCCCGCTGGTCGACATCGATGGCAGCACGCAGATGCTCTTCAAAGCCGCGAATGACGGGATCGAGTGGCTGCCGGTCGCCTCCCTCTGAGGACATCATCTCCAAGATTTCTAGGACCAGCGCGAGGAAGTCAGCAGATGTCCCCGAGAGCGTTTCGATCTGTATTGGCTTGATTCCAGCCCTCGCCGATTGCCGCGCAGTCGCACCGGCGAGGACATTGTGGCTTTGCATGATGCCGGTTCTGTCGGCAGGCAGGTGAATGGCATGCCGAGGCCACGAATCGAAGAGAACGGATTGCATGCTTGGGGCAAACGGCAACCGGTAGAACCGATAGTAGGTCTCGGCGTCTCGGGAAACGCGCCGACGCATGCCTGAGTAGGAACTTCTGCCGCGCCGGATGCGCACTGGGTCAAGAGCAGTTGTAAGCCATGCCCGCGGGTCGGGAGGTGTGACGGACACATCGTCGCCGTCGAAGCGAATCTCTACTTCCCATGCCGGCTCGTGTGCTTTGATCGTCAAAAAGCAATCGGTAGCTCGCCGGCTACGCGTCTTCCTGCGTAGCTGGCTTGGCTCGGCTCCAAATGCGTAAGAAATGCCATAGCGAACCGCCCTACCGTATGACTCCAGCATCTCCATTGAGAGCTGCGTAGCCCAGCGGGCCGTGTCTTGAGTTGGATCGAATTCCCAAGATTCTTCTGCATCGTCATCGCCGTCCGGTTCGTCCAGCACTCGCGCCACCCAGTCACGGATTTGAGGTGGCGAGTCATCCATAGCGCGAAGCGGAACAGGCGAGTTCGAGGGAGCGGCATCTAGGACGCGATGTATCACCGTCGCAAAGAACGTCTTTCCGGTGTTGTTTTCGCCTGTGAGCAATGTCAGGTCAGCCACGTTGAGGTTTGCAGACCTGAGCGGTCCCAGATTCGACAGCGCCACTGAAAGGCTCACGCTGTCAGAGCGTACCGAGGGGATGTAGCGACATCGCTCCGTTGGGGCTCGCCATCCGGGCCATGTTTCTCGGAAGCTGACGGACCCGAGCACAGCGACCGCTCCTGCTGTCGCGTCGAAGTGGATCCTCAGACGCCGAGACGTTCCTCGAGCCGATCGAGCTGGCGCCGCATTTCTTTGGGAAGCCGTTCGCCCAGCGACCGGTAGTGCGTCTCGATCATGTCCATCTCTGCGCGCCAGTCGTCCTCATCGACCGTGAGCAGCGACTTGATCTGCTCGTCCGTCAGGTCGAGTCCGTCGGTGTCGATGGCCTCCGGCGGCGGCACCAGACCGATGGGGGTGGCAGTTGCTTCGCCGTGGCCTGCCACCCGCTCGAGCACCCACTTGAGCACCCGGGAGTTGTCGCCGAATCCTGGCCAGATGAACTTCCCGTCGGCATCCTTGCGGAACCAGTTGACATAAAACAGCTTGGGCAGCTGCGCGCCAGGGGTGTTGCCGATGTCGAGCCAGTGCTGGAAGTAGTCGCCGAAGTTGTAGCCGCAGAACGGCAGCATCGCGAACGGATCCCGCCGCACCTCGCCGATGGTCCCCGCCGCGGCAGCCGTCTTCTCCGACGACATCTGGGAACCCAAGAACACCCCGTGCTCCCAGTCCAGCGCCTCGGCCACCAGCGGCACCGTGGTTGCTCGCCGGCCGCCGAACAGGATTGCCGAGATCGGCACGCCAGCCGGATCCTCCCATTCGCGAGCAATCGTGGGGCACTGCGTAGCGGGAGCCGTGAAGCGGGCGTTGGGGTGAGCGGCGGGCGTGCCCACCGCAGGCGACCACTGGTTTCCGCGCCAGTCGATGAGATCGTCGGGCGGCTCAGGCGTCAGGCCCTCCCACCAGACGTCGCCATCGAGGGTCTGAGCCACGTTGGTGAACACGCAGTTGCCCCACATGGTCGCCAACGCGCTCGGGTTGGTGTCATCACCGGTGCCAGGAGCTACGCCAAAGATGCCTGCCTCGGGATTGATCGCGTGCAACCGCCCGTCGTCGCCGAACTTCATCCAGGCGATGTCGTCGCCGATGGTCTCGACCTTCCAACCCGGCAGGGTGGGAATCATCATGGCCATATTCGTCTTGCCGCAGGCCGACGGGAAAGCGGCCGCCACGTACACCGTCTCGCCTTCGGGAGGCGTCACGCCCACGATGAGCATGTGCTCGGCCAGCCAGCCCTGATCGCGCGCCATGGTCGACGCGATCCGCAGGGCGAAGCACTTCTTGCCCAGCAGGGCATTGCCGCCGTAGCCGGAGCCGTAGGACCAGATCTCGCGTGTCTCGGGGAAATGGACGATGTACTTGCGCGCCGCGTCGCAGGGCCACGGCACGTCAGGCTGGCCCGGTTCCAGCGGGGCGCCGAGCGAGTGAATGCACGGTACGAACTCGCCGTCTGCGAGCACGTCGAGCGTACCCTGGCCCATGCGGGTCATGATCCGCATGGAGGCCGCCACATAGGGCGAGTCGGTGAGCTGGACACCGATGTGGGCGATGTGCGAGCCGAGCGGGCCCATCGAGAACGGCACCACATACATCGTCCGGCCGCGCATCGAGCCGCCGAACAGCTTCAGCACCTCATCGCGCATCTCGTCGGGCGCGCGCCAGTTGTTGTTGGGGCCCGCGTCCAACTCGCGCTCGGTGCAGATGAAGGTGCGATCTTCCACCCGGGCGACATCGCCGGGGTCGGAGCGAGCGAGATAGCTGTTGGGACGTGCTTCGGGATCGAGCGGGATGAGTGTCCCTGACTCCACCATGTGGCTGCACAACTGCTGGAATTCGGCTTCGGAGCCGTCGCACCAATGGACCGCGTCGGGCCGAAGCACGCGGGCCCAATGATCGACCCAATCGATCAGCTGGCGGTTGGCAGTGGCAGGCAAGTTGTCCCACTCGCTTCGCTCATTGGCCAGTGCGGTTGCCCCGGCCTCAGATCACGCTGTCTTCCCCCCGGTGGTGATCCAGTCGGGTGTTCCCAGGTCCACCTCCGAGCCCAGACGAAGCCGTGTGGCGAGCCCCCGTTCGTCAAGGTCGAAGATCACTCGCTGGCCCTGCCGCACCATCCGAAAGATAGAGCCCTCCAAGGCGTCAAGGGCCAACTCGTGCTCTAAGCGCGTGACGTCGTCGGTAATGACGCCGACTCCCGATGCCGGGTCGTACGACTTGATGACGCCTTGCACTCGCGCCTCCAGTGGCAGGGAATCTGCAGGACTGGCGTGCCAGCCCGTGCAGCACCCGAAAGCTACCAACCGACTGCTGCGAGCGCGTTGTAGCTTCGGCGACTGTGAGCGACAGTGGGGGCGGTGCGGCTGCTGCACAGTCTGCAACTCATCTCGCCGCGCGCGCCCTGGACACGAACGCGTTCGTCGAAGCGATACGCACCTATGGCGAAGCACTCGATCAGCACCGCATCACGATCGATCGTCTCAACGTGTACCCGGTGCCCGACGGCGACACAGGCACCAACATGGCGCTGACGCTTGCAGCGGTCAGCGAGGAGCTGGATCGGGCGGGCTCTGAGCGTGCCGAGGTCTGCCAGGCCATCTCCCACGGAGCTCTCATGGGGGCGCGCGGCAACAGCGGAGTCATTGTCAGTCAGCTCTTGCGAGGACTCGCCGCCACGCTGGCTCCCTCCGACGGCGACGAGGGGGCCGCACCGATGATCGATGCCGACCTGCTCGCCCAAGGCCTGGTCGCCGCGAGCGTGGCAGCCGATCGGGCAGTCATGCGTCCGGTCGAGGGCACCATCTTGAGCGTGGCACGTGCCTCGGCCCACGCCGCGCAGCAGGCCATCGCCACCGACGAAGGCGATGATGGTTTCGAGCGCCTGGTCGGGGTGCTGGAGGAGGCGCGCCGGGCTGGTCAATCCGCACTCGAGGCGACACCGCAGCAACTGCCGGTGTTGGCCGACGCTGGGGTGGTCGATGCTGGAGCCGCTGGCTATCTGCTGCTGCTCGACGCTCTCCTCAAAGTCGTCGACGGGCGACCGCTGCCTGCCGAAGTGGACTTGCCCGCGGACGTGGCAGCCGTCATCGCACACGGCAACGCCGGCGCGAGCGTGCAGCGCGATGCCGACGATCCGGTAGCCGAACGCCGCGCCGAGATGCATAGCCATCTCGATGCCGGTGACGCTGACGGCCACGACGCGCACGACCCATCTGGCACCCGCTACGAGGTGATGTACCTGCTGGCGGCCCCGGACTCCAAGATCGACGCATTCAAGACCACCTGGGACTCCCTTGGCGACTCGATAGTGATGGTCGGCGGCGACGGCCTGTGGAACTGCCATATCCACACCGACGACATCGGTCCCGTCGTCGAGGCAGGGATCGATGCCGGACGGCCGCATCGCATCCAGATCACCGACTTGCACGAGCAGGTCGCCGAACTCGGTGCGCACGGTGCGCACGCGGGACTCGGTGCGCACGCTGGGCACGGCGACCCGGGCGCGAGTGCCGTCGCCGGCGCCGCAACCGACGACCGCCCGATGGTGGAATGTGCCGTGGTAGCGGTCTCGCCATCGGCCGGGCTCGACGAGCTCTTCGCCTCGCTGGGCTGCCACGAACTCGTCACCGGGGGCCAGACGATGAATCCCTCGACCGCCGAGCTGCTCGCGGCCGTCGAGGCGGCACCGTCGCAGCACGTCGTCGTGCTGCCCAACAACTCCAACATTGTTCCGGTCGCCCGGCAGGTCGGCGAGCACACCTCCAAGACCGTGGCGGTGGTGGCCACGACATCAGTGCCCGCCGGCCTGGCTTCCCTGATCGGCTATGACCCCGGTGTCAAGGCAGACGCCAATGCCGCATCGATGGGCGACACTGCGGCCCTGGTCGCGGCGGGCGAGGTGACCCAAGCCGTGCGCGACACCGCGGCGCCGACCGGTCCTGTCACCGCTGGACAATGGATTGGCCTGGACTCGAACGGAATTGCGGCTGCAGGCGAGACTGCCGCTGATGCTGCCGTTGGCTTGCTCGCACACCTGCTGCAACCAGAGCACGAGATCTTGACGCTGATCGAAGGCGCCAGCGCTCAGGCGGGAGAAACCGACGAAGTGGTCTCGTGGCTCGCGCAGCACTGGCCCGATGTCGAAGTCGAACGGCACATCGGCGGCCAGGACCACTACCCGTATCTGTTCGGCATCGAATGAACGCTCGCCGTCGCGGCCAGCCCATCGGGGGCCGGGCTGAGGGCGTGGTCGAAGCCGACGAGACCGATCCGCAGCCCGCGGCGGCGAAGGACCCGCTGACGCTGCGCGAACTCGACGCGATCGGCGTCGAACGACTCAACGGCGTCGGCCCGCACCGCCGTAAGGCCCTGCGCGATGTTGGCGTCGAGTCGGTGTTCGACTTGATCACCTACTACCCCCGGCGCTATGTGGACCGCACGGCCCAAGCCCCGATCAGCGAGGCGACGATCGGCGCCGAGATCACTGTCGTGGCCGATGTGGCCGCAGCGTCGAGCCGCCGCCTGCGTGGCGGCCGACAGCTTGTGTCCGTCGAGGTTGGCGATGCCAGCGGCTCCATGAGCGTGGTGTTCTTCAACCAGGCGTGGCGGGAGCGCCAGCTCGCCGAGGGACTCACCGTTGCACTGTTCGGCAAGGTGGAGAACTACCGGGGGCGCAAGCAGATGACGAACCCTGTGGTCGACCTGCTCGGGGATCGCACCGGCAAGATCGTGCCGGTGTATCCCCAGTCCGAGACCGCTGGCATCGCCACGTGGGATGTCGCGAGCTGGGTCGCGGAGGCGCGGCGGCGCTGCTCGCCTCGGGGCATTGCCGATCCACTGCCGAGGTGGCTGCGAACCCGGCTGGGACTCACCGAGCGGTCCCGGGCCTTCGCTGACATTCACGAGCCGTCTTCGATGGCCGAGCGCACCACAGCGCGAAATCGTCTCGTGTTCGATGAACTGCTGCGAGTCCAGCTTGTGCTGCGGAGCCAGCGCTTGGCGCGCGAGGCACACGAGCTCGGCATCGCGCACGACCCATCCGGCAATCTCGTCGATGCGTTCCATCGACGCCTGCCGTACGCCCTGACAGGTGCACAGCAGCGAACCATGGCCGAGATTGACGCCGACGTGAGCACCGTGCGTCCGATGCACCGGCTGTTGCAGGGCGACGTTGGTTCTGGCAAGACGCTGGTAGCGCTGCACGCATTGCTCGTCGCCGTACAGAACAACCATCAAAGTGCGCTCATGGCGCCCACCGAAGTGCTGGCCGAACAGCACTTCATCGCTGTGCGGGCATTGCTCGACGGTTTCGAAGTGCCCGATGGTGCACGACTCAGCGGAACACGGCCGCTGAACCTGCGCCTGCTCAGCGGTTCGGGCTCGGCAACGCATCGCCGCGAGGTGCTGGTGGAGATAGCGACGGGGACCGCAGACATCGTTGTCGGCACGCACGCCCTGCTTCAAGAATCAGTGAAGTTCGGCTCGCTCAGCGTCGTCGTTGTGGATGAGCAGCACCGGTTTGGCGTGTCGCAGCGTGCACGGCTCCGCGAGAGCGGGCGCGACGACCGCCGTCTCCCTCACCTGCTGGTCATGACGGCTACACCCATCCCGCGCACCGCCGCGATGACGGTGTACGGCGACCTCGATGTCTCGGTGCTCGACGAACTTCCGCCGGGCAGGACGCCCGTGGTGACTCATTGGGTGCGTGGGCCCCTTGCCGCCGAAGCCATGTGGTCCAGCGTGCGCACCGAGATCGAAGCCGGTCGTCAGGCCTACGTGGTGTGTCCGCTGATCACCGAGAGCGAGAGCCTCGACGCGCGCTCGGCCGAGCAAATGCATGCGGAGCTGGTGGCGGGCTCTCTCGCCGGCCTGCGGGTCGGCCTGCTGCACGGGCGCATGCCATCGGCCGACAAGGAATCGGTGATGGCCCGGTTCCGAGCAGCAGATCTCGACGCGCTGGTCGCGACGACGGTCATCGAGGTTGGGATCGACGTGCCGAACGCGACCGTGATGGTCGTGCTGTCCGCAGATCGATTCGGCATCGCACAGCTGCACCAATTGAGGGGTCGGGTGGGTCGCGGCAGTCATTCGTCGGCGTGCTATCTCGTGAGCGACGACGATCCGACCCCCACCGCCGTCGAGCGGCTGACTGCGCTCTACGAGTCATCCGACGGGTTCGAGTTGGCCGAGCGTGACCTCGAACTGCGCGGCGAGGGCACGCTGTTCGACGAACGGCAATCGGGACGCAGCGACTTGAAGCTGGCGTCGCTGGCCCGTGACCTGCACTGGGTGCAGGCTGCCCGCGACGCGGCCACTGAACTTATTGAGGCCGACGGGGATCTTGATGACCACCCGGCGCTGGTTGATGAGATCGACTGGTTTTCCAGTCGCCGCGATTCCGACTACTTGCAGCGCAGCTAGAAGCTGACCGCTCACCCCTCGGCAGCGGCCTCGTCGTTACGCAGCAAGACCGTGACGACGGGCGTGCCGTAGCGGCGTACCCGAGAAGTGCGCCAGCGGTGGTCGGGAGCGGGTGTGATCTCGTGATCCGACTCGCAGATCAGCACCTGGGCGTTCACCGCACGGAGAAGATCGTTCCAGCCATCGAATCGGTAGGGCGGGTCGGCAAAGGCCAAGTCCACCGGGTCCCGGGGTCCGGCCAAGAATCCCTGAGCGTCGGATCGAACCACCGTGGCCCGTTCGGTGAGTCCGAGCGCGGCCAGGTTCGCATCAATGGTCCGGCAAGCGGTCGCGTCCGAGTCCACGAACGTGACATGCACGGCGTTTCGCGACAGCGCCTCGATGCCGAGTGCGCCTGAGCCGGCGAACAGGTCCAGCACGGTGGCGCCGTCCGGCGGCTGCAGGCTCACGAGCATGTTGAAGATGGCCTCGCGGGCCCGATCGGAAGTCGGCCGGATCGCATCGCTGGCGGGAGTCTCGAGGCGGCGACCGCCCAACGCCCCGCCGACGACACGCATGGCGTCACCGTAGGCGGCACGCCTACGTTGTGGCAGCAGGCGGCACGCCTACGTTGTGGCAGCAGGCGGCACGCCTACGGTGTGGCAGCAGGCGGCAAAACCGGCGCGTGAGACACTGCGGTAGTGGCGATCCCCCCGAATGCGCATGGCGACATGGGTGGCGTCGAGGTGCCCGCAGAGATCATCTGTGTCGACTGCGGCGGGCGCTGCGGCCTCCTGAACCTGCCCGAGCCGGACTGGGGCTTCGGGCCCGGAGACGTCGCCACCTACCGCTGTGCTGACTGCGGCGACCGCTGGGACCTCATCGTCTCCGACGCTGATACATCCGGTTGAGCACATCCGGTTGAGCACATCCGGTTGAGCACATCCGGCCGGGTGTATCCAGCTGGGCACTTGCTGCCGGGGGTCCCTCGATTCCCGACCGCCGCGCGGTACGGTCGCCCCACTGGACACGGATCGATCCGGAGGAGCCGTTTTCGGTGGTCATGGCGATGTATCCAGGCTCGTTCGATCCTGTGCACAACGGGCATCTTGACGTGATTGCGGCGGCATCTCGGCTGTTCGATTCGGTCGTTGTGGCGGCCATGCGGAATCCGTCCAAGGCCACGCCCTTGTTCTCTGACGACGAGCGTGTCGAAATGATCACCGAGTCGACCGGCTACCTCGGCAACGTCGCGGTGGTGCAGTTCGGAGAACTGGTTGTGGACCTCGCCCAACGCCTCGGTGCCGATGTCATCGTGAAGGGGCTTCGCAGCCAGAGTGACTTCGAGTCTGAACTTCGCATGGCGCACATGAATCACTCAGTCACAGGCGTCGAGACCGTCTTCGTCCCGCCCCGTACTGAGCATCTCTTCATCGCCGCCAACTACATCCGGGAGATCACCAAGTTCGGCGGCGACTGCTCGCATCTGGTGCCGCCCCCGGTGGCCGATCGACTCCGGCAGCGCATAGCGCAGGAGGCAGCCACATGAGCATGTCTGAAGGGGGCGTCGAGGCGCCACCGCAGCCGTATGCGCACCCGGGAGTGCCACAACCGCTAACCCCGTTCGGGACCGAAGCTGCGCCTACCGAGGAAACTCCGACGCCGTCGCAGTCTCGCAATCCGGGAACGCTGGCGCCCCGCCGCCCCTCGGTCACGGCTGAGCAGTTCATCCGTGAGGCCGTGGAGATCATCGACGCCGCACGGCCGATGCCGCTGTCCACCTCGGTCATGATCAACCGCGACGAGGTAATGACGTTGCTCGAGTCTGCGCTGGCAGCCGTGCCCGACGAGACCCGGCAGGCCCGCTGGCTGCTTCGAGAGCGCGACGAGGTGCTTGCCCAGGCGCGTGTCGACGCCAACCTGGTCATCGATGAAGCACGCAGCCGCGTGGCCCATATGGTCCAGCGCACCGAGGTCGTGCGCAGCGCGGAGCGCCGTGCACGCCAGTTGCTCGACGACGCGCAGATCCAGACCCGTCGCCGCCGCCATGAAGTCGACGAGTACTGCGAGCGGCAACTCGCGCAATTTGCGAGCGCAGTCGACCAGATCCAGATCGCTGTGCAGGCGGCGCGGCGCAAACTCGGCAAGCGTGTCGCCACGCCGTTGGCGCCCGCATCGCCGATTGCTCCACCTGTACCGAACGGAGGACCTGCCGTCGGCACCAGAGCCCCGCGGATCTCCGCCAGCGGTCCCGACACACACCCGGTGGTTTTTGACCAGGATCAGACGTGAGCCGCAGGGACCCCAAGCGGTCCCTGTCGGTGCCCCTGCGACTGGTCGGCGACGGGGAGCTCGAGTGGTCTGCGACGGTGGCAGCCTCGGACCTGGCCGAGCGTGACTCACCGGACGCCCTGCGCATCGCCGATGTGGAGGTGCCGCTCGACAGCGCCGTCGGTGTGGAGCTGGCGCTGGAGCGCATCAGCGGTGGACTCAGCGTCGCGGGCCAGCTCACCGCGACCTGGAAGGGTCCGTGCGCCCGTTGCTGGCTACCGATCGACGGCGAGGTACGCACGACAATCCGCGAAGTGTTCACCGCTGAACCCCGCGAAGGGGAGCAATACCGACTCGATCCCGAACACGCCGATCTCGTTCCAATGGTGCGGGAGGCGGTCCTGCTGGAGCTGCCCATCGAGGCGATCCCGTGCCCGCACGCCGATCCATGCCCGAATCTCCCGTCGGAACTCGCACCAGCTCACGACGATTCGGTTCACGACGATTCGGTTCACGACGATTCGGTTCACGACGATGCGGCGCTCGACGACTCGGCCGAACTCGCAGATCCGCGCTGGGCGGCACTGGAAGCGCTGCGGGGCCACCCAGACGAGTCCTCCTGAGGATGCTCGCCGGGTCGGTTCGGAGAGCCCTGATGGCTAGGCTGCTTCGATCGCGACCCGTCGGCACCGCATGGCGGTGCATCACCGTGGGCCGCAATTCCTTCGCTGGCACCAGTGCCGCCCCAGGCTGCGGCAAAGCCCCACAGCCGCCATTGCTCGAGGAGTTCAGCTGTGGCAGTCCCCAAGAAGAAGACCTCCAAGAGCAAGACGAGATCGCGTCGCGCAGCAGCGTGGCGGCTCTCGGAACCACCACGGAGCCTGTGTCCTCGGTGCAGCGCCGCGAAGCTGCCCCACCGGGTCTGCGGTCAATGCGGCTGGTACGGCGGCCGTCAAGCCCTCGACATCGCCTGAACATAGATCGGCGTCGGGGCTGATGACGCTGCCGGTCGCTGTCGACGCCATGGGCGGCGATCATGCACCCGGCGCGGTCGTCGAGGGGGCGCTGGACGCAGTACGGGAGGGCCTCGACGTCGTCCTCGTGGGGCGTCGCGACGCGATCGTTGCTGCCGGCGGCGACTCGCTCGACATCATCGCGGCCTCCGAGGTCATCGAGATGTCCGAGGAGCCGAGCCGCGCCGTGCGGACAAAGAAGGACTCTTCGATCGCCCGCGCTGTCAATGCCGTACGCGACGGCGAGGCCTCGGCGGTGGTGAGCGCCGGGAACACTGGCGCAGTCGCAGCGGCGGCTCTCTTGCGGCTGAAACGCCTGCCTGGAGTCGCCCGGCCCGCCATCGCGACCGCGTTTCCCGTGCCCGGCGGCGGCACGGAACGCGTCTTGCTCGACTCAGGCGCCATGGCCGACTGCAATGCCCAATGGCTGCACCAGTTCGCCCGCCTCGGCTCGGCATATAGCCGCATCCGTTTCGGTGTGGCAGCACCGAGTGTCGGGCTGCTCTCGATCGGCGAGGAGCCCGAGAAGGGCAACCTGCTTGTCAAGGAGACCCACAAGCTGCTCGCGGCCGACAGCGAGATCGATTTCTTCGGCAACATCGAGGGGCGCGACGTCCTCGATGGTCCCGTCGACGTCGTAGTCACTGATGGCTTCACCGGGAATGTGCTGCTGAAGTCCCTCGAGGGCACGGCATCGTTCTTTGTCCGGCTGATTCTGGAACGGCTCTCCGAAGGCGGGCCAGCGGGTGCCGAAGCGCTCCGCCTGCTTGCGCCGCTCGCCGACGAAATGAGCCCCGACAGCGTCGGGGGGGCGATGCTGCTCGGCGTGCGGGGAGTCTGCGTGATCGCGCACGGCTCGTCGAGCCCCAGAGCGGTGACGAACGCCATCAGGGTGGCTCACCGCATGGTCGAGGCGGACCTGTTGGGCGAGCTCGCAGCCGTCAGCCTCCCATCTCCTTTGGTTGACCACCGGTAGGCTGGCCCGCGCATCCGCAGAATGGATAGCCCGGATAGCCCAGACCTGTCCGTTGTGCCAGAACGACGCCGAGGTGGCGTCGAAACGCCCCCGGGGCAGGAGTCGCCATGCCCGCTGAAACTCATGTGCGCCAGAATCCGCCCGAGCGTGAGGAGGTCTTGGATCTCATTCGCAATCAGCTCGCCGACATCTTGGAGTTGGAACCTTCTCAAGTGGCCGAGTCCGCTTCCTTCGTGGACGATCTCGGTGCAGACTCGCTGGCGTTGATCGAGCTTGTCGAAGCGTTGGAAGAAGAGCTCTCGGATCGCACGGTGGGATTCCGCATCGAAGACGAGGACCTCGAAGACCTCAAGACTGTGCGCGATGCCATCGACTATGTGATGGAGCGCGTCGACTGACGTGGAGATTGCTGTCGCCGAACGTGCCTCCCACGACAGCTTCGCGGAGCGTGTCGGGCATCACTTCACTGACGCCAGCCTTCTGACCGAGGCCCTCTCGCACCGAAGCTGGTGCCACGAGCACAACGGCGCGGCGGACCCTGACCATCGCGCCACGTCCAATGAGCGCTTGGAATTCCTGGGCGACGCCGTGCTGGGGCTCTGCGTCTGCGAGGTTGCCATGACCAACTCGCCCGAACTCGGCCCGGGCGAACTGAGCGCTGTGAGGTCGGCCATTGTGAGCGCCGAGGCTTTGGCGGACGCAGCCCGAGACTGCGGCCTGGGACCGGCGCTGTTGCTCGGTCGCGGTGAGGTGGCGACCGGGGGAGCCGACAAGGCGTCGATCCTGGCTGACGCACTCGAAGCGGTGCTGGGTGCGGTGTATCTCGACGGTGGCCTCGACGCGGCTCGCAGCGCCGTGCAACGTCTCCTGGGCCCACGTATCGCGGAGGCAGCGGTCGAACCTGGCGCTGGCGAGGCCAAGACCCGATTCCAGGAACTCGTGGCTCGGCGCTATGGAACCGAACCCACCTACGAGGTGTTGAGTTCCGGACCCGCGCACAGTCCACGTTTCGTAGCCGAAGCGCGGATCAATGCGGACGTTTGGGGTCGTGGAGAGGGTCTGACGAAACGAGCCGCGGAGCGTCGCGCAGCGCAAGCTGCGTGCCTGCGATTGATCAAAGACCGCAGTGACCGACCGACAATTGCGGAGGAGCCCGCCCATGGCTGAATTGCCAGAGATCGAGATCGCTCGACGCGATCTCGACAAGGAGATCGCGGGCCGCCGGATCAAGATTGTCGATGTCCCCGGCACCAAGAAATCGCTGCCCGCGATGCGCTCGAAGCAGCAGTTTGCCGATCTCCTCGTCGGCAAGAAGATCCTGTCTGTGGCACGAGATGGCACGCTGCTGCTTTTTGACCTCGGCCCAGACGAGGTCATGGTGGTGCGCCTCGGTGCCACTGGCTCGTTGCGTCGGGCCACCTCAAGAACGCCGCAGATCCCCGGTACCAAGGTGGTGCTCGGCTTCACCACCGGCGGTCAGTTGCGCGTACTCGACTCGGGTGCCGATGTGACGATGCGCGTGATCGCGAGAGCCCGTTACCACAAGGTGTACCCATCCCAGGCCGACTTGGGATTCGACCCGGTGGACATGCCGATGCCATGGACCGACTTCGCTCTCATGCTGCGAGGTCGTTCTGACACCATTCGGGACCTGCTGCTGGACCCGACGTTCGTCGTGGGGCTGGGGCCGCTGTACTCCGATGAGATACTGCACGCGGCTCGCCTGGGGTATGCGCGCCTTGCGAGAGAGCTGAACACCCAGGAGGTCCGGCGGCTCTACCGCGCCATCGTCGAGACGGTTCATAACTCGATCAAGTACCGGGGCGCCTCGGTCGGCGGTCATCGCGACATCTTCGGCAAGGCAGGCGGCTTCGATTCGTACCTCGAGGTCTATGGACGGGCAGGGGAGCGATGCCGCAATGGCCGGGGCGATGTCCTCACGGCTGTCATCCGGGGCATGACGCACCACTACTGCGACTATCAGGTGTAGACGTCAACTTCGGCACATCGAGCTCCCGTGTTCCTCCGCTCCCTGACACTGTCCGGTTTCAAGTCGTTCGCCGAGACCACCACGCTCACGTTCGAACCAGGCGTCACCGTGGTGGTGGGTCCGAACGGCAGCGGTAAGTCGAACGTTGTTGATGGCATCGCCTGGGTGCTGGGCGCTCAAGGGCCGCGCACGTTGCGAGGCCAGCGGATGGACGACGTCGTCTTCGCCGGCACCGATCGCCGTGTGGCGCTTGGTCGAGCGCAGGTCACTCTGGTCATCGACAACGAATCGCAGACATTGCCGACCCCCACAGCAGAGGTAGCCATCACCCGAACGCTCTTCCGCTCCGGCGACTCCGAGTACGCACTCAACGGGACGCCCTGCCGGCTTCTCGACCTGCAGGAACTGCTGAACGATGCTGGCGTCGGGCGCCAGCAGCACATCATCGTGGCCCAAGATCAGATCACCCAGGTGCTCGCAGCTCGGCCGCAAGATCGGCGCGCGCTCATCGAGGAGGCCGCGGGCGTGCTCAAGTTCCGCCGCCGCAAGGAGCGGGCAGAGCGGCGGCTGGAGGGCACCGAGGCAAATGTGACGCGCCTCGTCGACCTGCAGCGCGAACTCCGCCGCCAGCTGCGACCGCTCGAACGCCAGGCAGAGGCCGCTCGCCGGCACCGAGAGCTCAGCGCGGAACTGTCTGACCTTCAGCTGTACAACGCTGGGCGCGAGCTGGCGGCGCATCAGCAGACGCAGAGTGCCTCTGATGCTCGACGGGCCGAATTCGCGGCGCAGCAGGAAGCCGCTGCTGCGTCGATCAGCGACGTCGACGGTGCGATCGGCAACGCGCAGTCGCAGCTCGCACAACTGACCTCAGAACCAGCGGACCGGCTCTCGCGTGTGGCATCGCTGTCTGAACGGGCACGCGGCCTCATCGGTCAGACCTACGAGCGGATGCGCTCGGTCGAGCGAGAGCGAAATGTGTTGCTCGATTCCGACGTGGTCGCAACGCTGACTGACGAGCACACTCGCATCTCCGCGGAGTTGGCAGACCTAGACGCGGTCGCTGAGGCGCCGTCGCAGGGCGGCAATGCGAGTGTCCCGACAGGCGAGCAAGCCGGCCAGACATCCGACACCTCCGAAGCGGCCGCTGAAGAAGCGGATCTGGCAGTCGCCGAGGCCGAGACAGGCGTGGCAGTAGCCGCCGAGGCGGTGGGGACCGCAGACAAACGACAGCGCGAGGTGGCGGAGGAGTTGCAGCGCTGGATCGGGCGATCCGAGGCCTTGACCTCCGCAGTGGAAACGGCGCAGGCCCAGTCCGGCATCGCAGCGCTGAATGACGTTGCGGGCCTATTGGGCGTGCTCGCCGACCTCGTGACCATCGACGAGGGCTGGGAAGCTGCCGCCGAAGCTGGCGCGGACGGCGCATTGGGCGCTGTGGTTGTGAGAGATGACACCGCAGCGGCTGATGCACTCGCCGCGCTTGCCGAGGCCGGTGTGAGCGGGTCGGTGGTCTCGCTCATCGGCGTGGGGGCCCACGGCCTCTCGTCCCAGCCTGGCGGCGAACCGCCATCGGGGGCAGGAATGGAGCTTGTTCGGCCGCACGTTCACGTGAGACCTGACGCTCCCGAGTGGAGCCGTCCCGGCTTGGAAACGCTGCTTGACGAGGTGATGGGTTCAGCAGTGCGTGTTCGGGGCGGCTGGGCCAGCGCATTCGAACGCGCAACGCTCGATCGAGACGCAGTATTCGTCACGGCCGGCGGTGACCGGTTCGGGCCAGGTCGTTGGCGGATCGGCAGTGCGGGACCGGCAGCGGCCGCCGCCGCGCTCGACGAGACGCGCGAGCACATCAACGAGCTGAAGCGCCAGCACCAGCTGGCCGCCGAGGCGTGGACTTCAACACACCAGGCGCACCGGAAGGCACTCGATGAGCTCCGAGGCGTCCAGCGCTCGGCCGATGTGCTGCAACGGCAGGTCGCAGCTGCTGCAGCCCGGCGGGCCGCGCAGTCCCAGGCGCGTGAGGCTCGGGCCGAGTCCCAGCTGCAGCGCCGATCGGGCCTTGAGCAACGACTCCGGGCGATCACGGAGCGGCTGGCTGGCCATGAGAGCTCTCACGCGGCTGCCGGGGCCCGGCTGGCGCGCGCTGAGGCCATCGTGGCGGCGTTGGATCAGCTTGCGCTGCTGCTGTCGGAGCGGCGCCAGCGACTCGACGCTGAGTTCAAGCGCTTGCGAGCACGCCACGACGCGCGCACGGAGTTGGTGCGTCAGCTGTCGGACCGCCTCGAAGCGCTCCGGCACGAGCGCGACGCCGCGTCTGCACGCCAGGAGCAACTTCGCACGGAGTTGGCAGCCCTTGACGTGTCCGATGCCGAGCGGCGAACCAAGCGAGACGCCCTGGTTTCGGTGCTGCGTGCGGATCTTGCTGCGGACCCGGCAGCGGCGCTCGCAGCACCACCCCCGCCGCTGCCGCAAGGCGTCAGTGCTCGGGCCCACGAGCGGGCATTGCGTGCCGACCTCAATCGCCTCGGGCCGGTGAACCCCCTGGCGTTGTCCGAGTATGAGGCCGCCTCCGAGCGTTTCGAGTTCGTGGCCGCCCAGCTCGCTGACGTGCGCAACAGCCGGCGCGAGCTGCACAAGGTGATTCGTGCCATCGACGCCGAGATCGTGGCGACGTTTGCGACCGCATTCGAAGATGTCGCTCGGAACTTCGCCGAGTTGTTCGGCACCCTGTTTCCCGGTGGGGTCGGCAAGCTCTCGTTGACCGAGCCCTCCGAGCTCCTCACGTGCGGTGTGGAGCTTGACGTTCGGCCTGCCGGCAAGCGCATTGGCCGCTTGTCGCTGCTGTCGGGCGGCGAACGCTCGCTGGTCGCCTTGGCGTACCTCTTTGCGGTGTTCCGCAGCCGTCCGTCGCCTTTCTACGTCCTCGACGAGGTCGAAGCAGCTCTCGATGACGTCAACCTGCAGCGTTTCCTGGATCTCGTGGCGGAATTCCGGCGTGAGTCACAGCTCATCATCGTGAGCCATCAACGTCGCACCATGGAGTCGGCTGACGTCCTGTACGGAGTGTCGATGCCGCCGGGAGGCTCCAGCGTGGTCGTGTCGGAGCGGCCCGAGCGAGCAGCGGCGCTCATCGCCGCAGACGGGACCTCTGAGCTCGCAGAGCCCGCAACGACGCCTCGGTAGCCTGCCCGCCAGTGAGGACCACGGCAATCGGCAGCGCAGTCGCCACCATCGTCTTCTTGACTGCGATCGTTCTGATGTTCCAAGGCGACGCGATTACAGATTCGTACGGCATCGTTTTTCTCGCCTTCTTCGCAGGGATTGTCCTGCTGGCCTTGGTGCCGTTCGTGCATCGGGCAGTTCAGCGCCGCTGGGGTCGCACATCACGGCCCTTGCGCCCCTCGGCGGTACGGCCATCGGCCCGACCCGCAGATGTGCCGACAGCAGCGCCGGCACCGCATGATGAGTCCGTTGCGACAGTCGACGCTGAGCCAGAGCGTCCCGGGGTCACCTTTGCCTCGGGTCTGGCTTCGTCCCGCCGGTCGCTGCGTGATCGGCTGGCTTCGATCCGCGGACGGCGGCCCGACGGCGACACCTGGGAGGTACTCGAGGAGGCCTTGCTAGGGGCCGACGTGGGCGTAGCGACCACCATGGCGACGCTGGAGCGCCTGCGCAGCACCGCTGCCGATCTGGGCATCGTTGACTCTGGGGAACTGGTACTCGCGCTCGGGGATCAGATGCGCGCATGCCTGGATGCGGACCGTTCGCTCGCCGTGTCGGCCCCAGGGCGCGAAGGCGCGACGCCGGTCTGGCTGTTCGTGGGAGTCAACGGCGTGGGCAAGACCACCACGATCGGCAAAGTAGGCGCCAGGTTCTCCGAGGAAGGCCGGAGTGTCGTGATGGCCGCCGGCGACACGTTCCGCGCCGCAGCCACCTCCCAGTTGCAGACATGGGCTGATCGGTGCGGGGCTGAGCTGGTCTCAGGCAGCTCAGGCGCAGACCCCAGCTCCGTCGTGCACGATGCCATCACCGCCGCGGCGGCCCGCGATGCGGACGTGGTCCTCGCCGACACTGCCGGTCGGCTGCAGAACCGCAAGAACCTCATGGACGAGCTGGCCAAGGTGCGCCGAGTCGCAGATCGGGAGCCTGGCGCGGTCGCCGAGACACTGCTGGTGATCGATGCGACCACCGGACAGAACGGCTTGAGCCAAGCACGAGCCTTTGCCGAGGCCACCGACGTCACCGGCGTCGTGCTCACCAAGCTGGACGGTTCGGCGAAAGGCGGGATCGTCTTCGCCATCGAAGCCGAGCTGGGACTGCCGGTAAAGCTGGTGGGCCTCGGTGAGGGCGCGCACGATCTCATCGACTTCGACCCCCACAGCTACGTCGATGCACTGCTCCCCGCCAGCCCGCAATCAGCCTCCCCGCAATCAGCATCCTGGGAGGAGGACTGAGCGATGTTTGACACGCTGACTGACCGCCTGTCCGGCACCCTTCGGGCGCTGCACAGTCGCGGGCGGATGCGCCCCGCCGACGTCGACGAGGCATTGGCCGAGATCCGGTTGGCGCTGCTCGAAGCCGACGTGAACGTTCGGGTGGTGCGCCGCTTCGTAGAACGGGTCCGCGAGCGCAGCGTCGGCGGCGAGGTCACGGCCAGCCTCACGCCCGGCCAGCAGGTCACCAAGATCGTCAACGACGAGCTCATCGACATCTTGGGCGGCAGCCCGCTCAACGTCCAGTTCGCTTCGAAGCCGCCGACGGTCGTGCTGCTGGCTGGGCTTCAGGGCTCTGGCAAGACGACCGCGGCTGCCAAGTTGGCCCAGTGGTGCAAGTCCCAGGGCCGAAACCCGCTGCTGGTCGGAGCCGACCTGCAGCGTCCGGCAGCGGTCGAGCAGCTGCGGACGCTCGCCCGCAGCATCGATGTGGAGGTATGGAGCGAACCGGGTGACCCTGTCGCCTGCGCGGCCGGGGGCCTGGCACACGCCCGGCAGGCCGGCCGCGATGTGCTCATCGTCGACACGGCGGGTCGGCTGGCGATCGACGTCGAGCTGATGTCCGAGGTGGCCCGCATCTCCGACGCTGTCGAACCCCACTACACGTTCCTCATCGTCGACTCGATGGTGGGCCAGGACGCTGTTGCGACCGCCGAGGCGTTCCACGCCACGCTCGAAGTCGACGGGATCATCCTGACCAAGCTCGACGGCGATGCTCGTGGCGGAGCGGCGCTGTCGGTCGCCGAGGTCGTCGGCCGTCCGGTGGCGTTTGCCTCAGTCGGCGAGAAGATCGACGACTTCGAACAGTTCCATCCAGATCGGATGGCGAGCCGGATTCTCGGGATGGGCGACGTGCTCACGCTCATCGAGAAGGCCGAGCAGGTCTACGAAGAAGAAGAGGCGACTGCGGCAGCGCAACGTCTCGCCGAAGGCACATTCACACTCGACGACTTCGTGGATCAGCTCAGGCAGCTTCGCAAGATGGGCAGCTTGCAGAGCATCGTGCAGATGATGCCAGGCATCTCCGACCAGGTCCGCGATGCCGAGATCGACGACGATCGGATCGACACCGCCGAGGCCATCGTGCTGTCGATGACGCCAGCCGAGCGAGTGTCGCCGGAGATCATCGACGCTTCTCGCCGGGCTCGCATCGCTGCAGGCAGCGGCACGTCGTCGGCACAGGTTTCCAACCTGCTCAAGCAGTTCACCCAGATGCGCAAGATGATGGGCGGCATGATGGGGATGGGCTCGAAGCGACGTCCAGCGAGCCGCAAGGCCGCCCGCAAGCGAGGGCGTGGTCCGACCCGATCTGGCGGCAGCTCCCGCACCGGGGGCGGAGGACGCGTGTCGCCGAAGGGTTCGCCGTCGCCCGGCAAGCTCGACACGAAGCCCGCACTCGAGGACATCGACTGGGATGCGCTGGACCTGAAGCTGCCCGGCCGCTGAGCGCCGACGGTCGCTGCGTCCTTTGCGGGTTCGACGATCAAGGGGTTGCGAGGCGATGCCCCGTTAGGCTCAGCCGTCGGCGCGGCAGCCCATCGGTTCACCAAACCCCATGTGTCATGCCTCATGTGCCGGTTCGCCCGCCCCACAACGAGCCCCCTTTCGAAATCACCCAACCGGGAGCAACATGGCCGTACGTCTGCGCCTCAAGCGCACCGGCAAGAAGAAGCAGCCCAGCTACCGCGTCGTCGCTGTCGACAGTCGCAAGCCTCGTGACGGACGTGTGCTGGAGGTCATCGGAACGTACGACCCGCGGCAGGAGCCCTCTGCGATCTCGATCGTCAATGAGCGCGCTGTCCACTGGCTCAACCACGGGGCCCAGCCGAGCGAAACGGTCTCCAAGCTGCTGACGATTTCCGGCGCGTGGGACGAATTCCGCTCTCCGGGTTCACCCCAGCCCGCCGACGTGGCCACAGAATCGGCCCCTGAAGCTCCCGCGCCGCCGCCGGAGCCCGACCTGGTGCTCGACAGCCCAGAGCCCAGTGCAGAAGTCCCCCCACAAGATGGGGCGACAGAAGACTCGGGCGAACCTGCGGCGTCTGAGCCGAAGACACCCGAACCTGGGGAGGTCCAGTGACCGAGGCCCACACCACCGCAGACACCGAGACCACCACCGCCGAAGAGGTCCTGCTGTACCTCATTGCCCAGCTCGTCGAGCATCCCGACCAGGTCGAAGTCGAGATTGCCGAGTCGGGATCGAAATTGAGCCTGACGGCAACCGTGAGCTCAGAGGACATCGGTCGGGTCATCGGCAAGCGAGGACGCGTCGCGAACGCCATCCGCACGCTGGTGCGCGCCGCAGCCCACCGCGATGGCGTCCAGGTCGAAGTCGACTTCCGGGACTGATTCCCGCCGTCCGGAGGCTGAGCCGCAGGGCGAAGCCGTGGCCCGAGCGGCCCGTGAGCGCAGCGAACAAGAGCGGGAGACGACAGGTACGGAAGCAGGCAGGCTCGTCAGTCCGCGCATCCGTCCGGCAGACTTGCTGGAGATCGCAACTATCGGACGCGCACACGGATTGCGCGGCGAGGTTGCCGTGCACCCGGTCACCAACCGATTCGAGCGTTTCGACGTCGGTTCGACGCTCGTGACCGCCGCTGGCGAGCGAGTGGTGTCGGGCGCCCGCCGTGACGGCAACCGTTGGCTGGTGAGCTTCGACGGCATCGTTGACCGTGATGGCGCGGCGGCGCTGACAGGCACGACGTTGTTCGCCGAGCCGCTGGATGATCCTGACGAGCTGTGGGTGCATGAGCTGTGCGGCAGCTCAGTCATCGATCAGCACGGATACGACGCCGGCGTGGTCGCGAGCGTGGTGGCAAATCCGGCCGCGGACCTGCTCGAGCTCGACACGGGCCACCTCGTGCCGCTGACATTCGTCGTGCGCTGCGAGCCCGGCACGGTCCATGTGGAGGTGCCCGATGGGCTCTTCGAGCTCGATCGACACTGAGCCCGCTCCGGCACCCAGTCCCGCCACTGGGCTGCGCATCGACGTCTTCTCGATCTTCGCTGCCGAGCTCGACGCAATGTGCCAGCTGAGCGTGCTGGGTCGGGCCCGCACCGAAGGACTGCTGGATATCCGCTGCAGGGATCTGCGAATGGCGACCACTGACGCCCACCGCACGGTTGACGATGCTCCATTCGGGGGGGGCCCGGGCATGATCCTGATGCCCGAACCCGTCTTCGCTGCCGTCGAGACGGTCTCGCCGCCGCGGCCGTTGTTGCTGCTTGATGCCGGTGGCCGGCGATTCGATCAACCCATGGCCTCCGAATTGGCGGCATCGGGCGGATTCAGCTTGCTGTGCGGCCGCTACGAGGGAGTTGACGAGCGCATCCGCACCGACCTCGTGGACGGCTCGATCTCCGTCGGCGATGTCGTGCTGGCAGGCGGCGAATTCGCAGCCATGATCGTCGTCGAGGCCGTTGGGAGGTTGGTGCCCGGCGTGCTCGGCAATGCGGCTTCCAGCGCGGACGAGAGTTTTGCCGCGGGTCTGCTGGAGTATCCCCATTGGACCCGTCCTGCGTCGTTCCGCGGGCTCGAGGCGCCCGAAGTGCTGCGCAGCGGCGACCACGCCCGGGTCCGTCGCTGGCGCCAAGCCATGGCGCTCGTCCGAACCGCACGCGAGCGCCCCGACCTGCTGGCGGTGCGGGGCGTGAGCGACCTCGACCGGGAGCTCCTCGCTGAGTTCGACCTGGAGCTCGGAGAATCCGGCTGAAGTCATTGCGGCTGTCACGGCACATCTCTGCGGCAATCCGGCGATGGACCACTAGCCTCCAGTGATCGTCGTCACGCCTGTCACGGGAGTCGGATCGCTATGGGAAGCACCGATCTGGTCGACCAGGCTCGTCTTCGCGACGATCATCCTGACTTTGGCCCCGGTGACACGGTGCGCGTCCACGTGCGGGTCGTCGAGGGCAACCGGCAGCGAACCCAGGTGTTCGAGGGCTATGTGATCGCCCGCCATTCGTCGGGCATCAGCGAGACGTTCACGGTACGCAAGCTCAGCTTCGGCGTGGGGGTCGAGCGGACATTTCCGCTGCACGCTCCCACCATTGCCAAGATCGAGCGCGTGGCCGTGGGCGATGTGCGCAGGGCGAAGCTCTACTACTTGCGCGATCGCGTCGGCAAGGCAGCCCGGATTCCCGAGAAGCGCTTCTAGCGGGCCAGCTTCGGTCGCGCTGGCGGGGGCTGGGCGCGATGCGCGTATGACCGCTCGGCGTCAAGCGCTTGGCCGCTACGGCGAGGATCTTGTCGAGCGCTGGTACATCGAGCGTGGGTACCGCGTGCTGGACCGAAATTGGCGTTGCCCCGCAGGCGAGTTGGATCTTGTCGTCACCGACGGGACACAGCTGGTGGTCTGCGAGGTGAAGACTCGCTCAAGCGATCGCTTCGGGACGGGCTTTGAGGCGATCACTGCTCGCAAGCAGCAGCAAGTCCGGCGCCTCGCCGCGCACTATGTGCGCCAGCGCGGCGGCTGGAAAGGGCCGGTGCGTTTCGACGCAGCCGCGGTCATGGGTCGCAACGTCGAGGTGCTCAGCGGGGCGTTCTGACAGCCAGGGCGTTCAGCCCACCGGCCGTCGCCGGCCCCGGGCCTGCCAGCATCCCCAATGCCAGTGGCGTCGCAGATCAGGGTTGTCGGTCGGCACTGCGACCACGTGACCCACACCAGCCTCGATGCTGTGGGCGCAGCCTCCGCAGAGATACCGCTTGGTTGCCTCATACGGCTGCACCCGGCGCACTTCGAAGCCCGGTACTGGCTCAAGCTTGCGCATCTGAGACCTCAGCCCAACAACGCCCACAGCACCAGGCCGGCCGCCGCGATCGCAGCTGCGGCCAGGAGCACGTAGTCGAGTCGTGTCGTGCGGTGCTCGCGATACGGGTTGTAGCCCATGAGAGCAGTATCGCCCTCCAAGCGCGGCATCGGCGTGGCGCAGACCGGCAGAAAACCCTTCCTTGGGATGCGCGAGCGTGATCTACGGTCCCGGAGAGGTCCATGCGGCAGCGAGCAACACGACCACGCTGGCGCACCACAGGCCAACTCGATCGTGGCCCCGAGCGGGCTTCCCCGTCAACGCTGGACAGCGCCCTGTGTGGTTGCGTCCGGTCCGAACTGCCGGAGGAGACCCATGCTGGCTACTGCAACGGCCGCGACGCTTGTCGGTGTCGACGGTCATGTTGTCACCGTCGAGGTGCACGTTTCCAACGGTCTGCCGTCGTTCACCATCGTCGGTCTCCCTGACGCAGCGTGCCGTGAGGCCCGGGACCGGGTCCGGGCCGCCGTGCTCTCGTCGGGACTCGATTGGCCCGACAGGCGCGTCACGTTGAACCTGGCACCGTCGGGTCTGCGCAAGGGCGGCGCCGTCTTGGACCTGGCGATGGCCATCGCAGTATTGGCCGTCACCGAGCAGCTTCCGGCCGAGTCGCTACGCGGCAAAGCGTTCTTGGGCGAATTGGGTCTCGACGGTGTCATCCGGGGCGGGGTGGGCGTGCTGCCGCTTGTCGACGCGCTTCGTGACCGGGCCGTCGTCGTCGCGTCCGAGTCGTATCACCTTGCTCTCGCTGCGAGTCCTCGCGATGTCCACGCTGTTCAAACGCTGCGCCAGCTGGCCTCAGTGCTCGCGGGCCGCGCGCCGTGGCCAGATCCGCCGCCCGATCCGCCCCAACCGCCCGCAGTGCCAGTACCTGATCTCGGTGACGTGATCGGCCAGCCACTCGCCCGCCGAGCCGTCGAGGTTGCCGCTGCTGGCGGTCACCACCTGCTCATGCTGGGACCACCCGGTGCAGGCAAGACCATGCTGGCTCGACGGCTCGTGGGTCTGCTGCCTGAGCTCAGCCGCCAGTTCGCGATGGAGGCGACGCGGGTCCAATCGGCCGCTGGCTTGCCGTTGCCGACGGGCCTCGCGACCCGCCCCGTACTTCGCAGCCCGCATCACACCGCCACCGTGACTGCACTCATCGGCGGCGGCTCGACGGCCATTCGCCCGGGAGAAATCTCGCTGGCCCATCGCGGCGTGCTGTTCCTCGATGAGCTGGGAGAGTTCGCACCGAGTGTGCTCGACGCCATGCGCCAACCACTCGAAGAGGGTGTTGTGCGGGTCAGTCGCGCGTCGGGGGCCTGCACCTTTCCCGCCCGGTTCTTGTTGGTGGCTGCCATGAACCCATGCCCGTGCGGGCAAGCCGGCCGCCCCGATTCCTGTCGATGCTCCGACCATGCCCGGCTGCGGTACCTGCGCCGGCTGTCAGGGCCGCTGCTCGATCGCTTTGACCTTCGTGTTCAAGTTCAGCGTCCCGAACCCGATCAGCTGCTCGACGGCGCTCGTGGCGAATCCACCGCGGCGGTCGGCGCACGGGTAACGGCGGCACGTGCCCGGGCCGCTGGCCGCGGCGTGGCGACGAACGTCGAGCTGACCTCCCAGCAGCTGGAGCGTCACGCCCCGATCACCGCGGCCGCCCGCCGCGAACTGCGAATGCGCTTGGCCACCGGACTGCTCAGTGGCCGGGGATTGCACCGTGTCCGTTGCGTCGCCATGACGTTGTGCGACCTCGACGGCGACGAGCCGGTCATCGACGCTGAACGCTTGAACGAAGCACTAGCGCTGCGTGCGAGCGTCAGAGGCCTGCACGTTCCCGCGGCAGCTACATGAACCTTGAATCGAGTGATGCCGGCGAGCGGTCAGAGTTCGGAGCGCTGCTCGAATTGTGCTCCTTGCCCCGAATTGGACCGGCGCGCCTACGGGCCCTGCTCGGTGACCGCGCTGCACTCGATGCTGTCGAGGACTTGCGCTGCGGTCGGGCTGCAACGGTTGCCGCGCTGAGCGCTTGCCGGGGCGTGGACGCAACGTTGATCGCGACGTGGCAGCGGCACGCAGCCGCAGCGCTTGACCGAGCTGCACGCGGCGAGCGGCCGATCGGGGCGGACTTGCTCGAAGCGCACACGAGAGCGGGTGTCTGGCTGCACGTTCCCCACAGTCACGGCACTGCCGAGCTGTGGCAATCGGAGCCCGAGCCTCCAGCGGTGCTGTTCGGGCAGGGAGCGCCGCTAGAGCCGGGCCCCAGGCGGGTCGGCATTGTCGGTACGCGTCGCTGCAGCGCATACGGCCGCACCGTGGCACAGCTGCTCGGGACGGGCCTGGCTGCCCATGGGGTAGCGGTGGTGTCAGGTCTTGCCACTGGCATAGATGGCATCGCGCAGCGTGCCGCGCTGGATGCGGGCGGTCCTGTCATCGGTGTCGTTGGCAGCGGTCTGGATTGCGTGTACCCGGCCGCCAACCGGACGCTGTGGGCGGATGTCGCGCAGAACGGAACGCTGCTCAGCGAGTATCCGCTCGGCACTCCGGCCGTGCAGTGGCATTTTCCCGCTCGCAATCGCATCGTGGCTGCGCTGAGCGAGGTACTGGTCGTGGTCGAATCGGGTGCCTCGGGCGGCTCGATGTACACCGTCGACGCTGCTGTTGAGCAAGATCGGCCCGTGATGGCGGTGCCCGGGCCGATCACCAGCGCGACGTCAGTCGGCACGAACCGTCTGCTCGCGGACGGATGTGCGCCCGTGTGCGACGTGTCCGATGTCCTGCTGGCTCTGGGAGAGCACGCTGGCTCTCCGGCCGGGGCTGCCGTGCCCGAAGCACCCGAAGACAATCTCGGCCGTCAGGTTCTGGACGAGCTGATCGGCGGACCCCGCTCGGTCGATGAGCTGGCGTTGCGAGTCGAAGCGACGCTGGCGGAACTGGCATCTTCGCTCGGCCGGCTGCAGCTCTCAGGCTGGGTCACCGAGACGGGCGGATGGTGGGAGAAGTCCAGATGAGATATCCGCATCGCCGCGATCGCGCTTGCGAAGGGGCGGGCACTCCTCGGTACTGTGGATCTGGTGGACCTAGCGCCCCCGGAGTGGCGAGTCGGAGAATTCTTGCTGTCGCTCACTGCGGCATCGGAGTCCACCAAGCGCGCGTATCGGACCGATCTTTGCCAATTCGCCGATTGGGCCTCCCGAGCCGGCCACGGCAATCCAGGCGACATCAACCGGCGTTGGCTTCGGCGTTACGTCGCGTTTCTGACGGTTCGCGGGCTGTCGCGACGGTCCGTGGCCCGCAAGGCATCGGCGTTGAGGCGCTACTACGGCTGGCTGGTGCGCGACGGCGCGATCAACCTCGATCCGACGCTCGGGCTCGCCGCGCCCGCCGGCGCAGGACGCTTGCCGCGCGTGCTCGGCGCAGCCGAGGTGTCCGAGATGCTCGGCGACGGCACGGTGCCCGCAGACCCGACGGAGCTACGCGATCGGCTCGTGCTCGAGATGCTGTACGGCAGCGGCCTGCGGGTTGCCGAGCTGTGCCAGCTCGACCGCGGCGCCTTCCGGCCAGGCAACAGTCACATCGAGGTCATCGGCAAGGGTGCCAAGCATCGCCGTGTGCCGCTCAGCGAGCCGTCCGTGTCGCTGCTCGCAGCATGGAGGGACGGCGGCAGCGACGAATTCGATGCGCAGCGTCTGCGCAATCGAGCCGATCGCGACCCTGCTGCGCTGTTCGTGAACTTGCGCGGCAACCGGCTCGGTACACGCGACGTTCAGCGGATCTTGGATCGGCACTCCGCTGTGCCGACCCATCCGCACGCCTTGCGACACACCTACGCCACACACTTGCTCGACGGGGGAGCCGACTTGCGCGTCGTGCAGGAATTGCTCGGCCACCAGCGGCTCGCGACGACGCAGATCTATACCCACCTCAGCAGGGAACGACTGCGAGAGGTGTACGAGTCGGCGCACCCGCGCGCGTAGCTGTGGCGTTCGCTGCCGCGTGCGCGGCTGTCTTGGCCGCCGGAACCGCTCCGGCGTCAGCACAGGCTGAGCCGGCGCTGACCTACATCTGGCCCGTGCACGGGACCATCGTCGATCACTTCAGGCCGCCAGCGCACGAATACGGGCCGGGCAATCGCGGCCTCGAGTTTGCGACCCAGCCTGGCTCATCGTTCTGGGCAGCCGCACGCGGCGTTGTCAGCTTCGCAGGACCCGTGGGAGGCCGGTTGCACGTCACCGTGAGCCACCCTGATGGTTTGCGGGTCTCGTACTCCGGGGTTGCCGGCATCGGCGTCAAACGAGGTGAACGGGTGCATCAGGGACAGCTTCTCGGTACCACGGCCGACCGGCTCCACGTCGGCGTGCGCCGGGGCGAGGTCTACCTCGACCCAGTCCTGATCTTCGACGGTGACGCCAGCACAGGCGTGCGACCACCCCTCAGCCGTCCGAGGCTCGTGCCCGCGTCAACCTCGGTGTACCGGTTGCAACTGCGCTGGTTACACTCCGGCGCTGGCATTGCGGTGCTCTAAGGCCCAGTCGCCCGGAGGCCCAATCTTCGGGAGGCGCAGTCTCTTCGGGACCGCAGCACCACCACCTATTGACTGACCAGCCGGGGCGACCCTGCGGTCGCCGCTTCCCAAAGCGGCGTCGTCCTCGGCGCAGAGTTTCGAACCGTGGGGAGGAGAACCCATGTCCGCTGTCGTGACCATGTCCGACCTGCTCGCAGCCGGCGTCCATTTCGGCCACCAAACCCGTCGTTGGAATCCGAAGATGGAACGCTTCTTGTGGGGCGAGCGCAACGGCATCTACATCATCGATCTGCGGCAGACGCTGGATCTCCTCGAGAACGCCTACGCGTACGTACGCGACACCGTGGCGCAAGGTGGAACGATTCTGTTCGTCGGTACCAAGCGCCAAGCGCAGTATCCGATTCAGCGTCACGCCGACGCGTGCGGCATGCCGTACGTGAACCAGCGTTGGCTGGGCGGGATGCTGACCAACTTCCGCACCATCCGCGGTCGTGTCACCAAGATGCTCGAGTACGAGCGGATGCAGTCAGCCGGTGACTTCAACAACATGCCGAAGAAGGAAGCCCTCCTCCACACCCGCGAACTCACCAAGCTGCAACGCAACCTGCACGGCATACGGGACATGGACAAACTGCCTGATGCCGTTTTCGTGCTCGATACGCCGAAGGAATACATCGCAGTTGCCGAGGCCGTCCGGCTGAAGCTGCCAGTGGTGGCCGTTGCCGACTCGAACTCCGATCCCGACCCGATCACCTACGTTATCCCGGGCAACGACGACGCCATCCGCTCGACCGAACTGTTGTGCCGGGTCATGGCAGATGCCGCCCGGGAAGGTCGGTACATGGCCGAGCGCAGCGGTGTGGCAGTGGCCCCAGCAGGGGAGCGTTCGCCAACCGAAGAAGCGCGCATCGCCGCGCAGCAGGCCGAGGCACAACGTGCGGCAATGGCCGAGGCTGCTGCGCGCGAAGCACGTATCGCTGCCGACCAAGCCGCCAAGGCGGCTGCCGCCGCGGCGGTTCCTGACATGCGCTCCGCGGAGGCTCCTGCTGCATCCCCCGATGCCGGCAGCGACGACGAGTCCTCCGATGACGCTGCGGAGACCCTTGAGGTCGAGCCTGCCGAACAGCCTGCCGAACAGCCTGCCGCTGAGACTGGCGAATCCGAAACCGTCACCGCGTCAACCCGAACGCAAGGAGCCAGCTGACATGGCTGCGTTCACCGCGAAGGATGTCCAGGCCTTGCGCCAGGCCACCGGCGCCGGGATGATGGATGCAAAGAACGCGCTGACCCGATGCGACGGGAACGCCGAGGCCGCGGCCCAATGGCTGCGTGAGAACGGCATCGCCAAGTCCGCGGCGCGAGCCGGTCGCGACAACAGCGAGGGCGTCGTGGTGGCACGCGTGGTCCCCAATGGCAACGGCCCGGTTGGTGCCCTCGTCGAATTGCGCTGCGAGACAGATTTCGTGGCCAAGTCCGATGGGTTCTTGTCGATGGCAGATCAGCTGCTGAGCGATGTGATCACGGGCGGCCCGTCAGCCGCTGCCGATGCGGCCGGAGCCATCGACGACCTCAAGATCACGCTCAAGGAAAACATTGCTATCGGCTCGGTCGAGCACTTCGAGGCACCAGCCGGTTCGTGTATCGACGCCTACGTCCACCAGCAGAACGGCCGTGGCGTCAATGCTGTACTCGTGGAACTCGACGGAGCGACCCCCGAAGTTGCCCACGACGTTGCGCTGCACATCGCCAGCAGCCGCCCCACCTATATCCGGCGCTCGGATGTACCTGCGGACGTGCTTGACCGCGAGCGGGCCACGTTCGAGGCCATCAGCCGGAATGAGGGCAAGCCGGAGGCGGCACTGGGAAAGATCGTCGAAGGCCGTCTGACGGGCTATCTGCGCGAGCACACGCTCATGGAGCAGAAGTTCGTGAAGGACGAGAAACGATCGGTAGCCGACGTCGTCGGGTCGGCAACCGTGACGCGTTTCGTACAGGTCGAGATCGGCCGCTGAGCGCTCCGGTGGCTGCGGCTGTGTCTGACGAGCCGCAGAGGCCCCGTCGTTGGGAAGGCCCGCCGAAGTGGAAGCGGGTGGTGCTGAAGCTGTCTGGCGAAGCTTTGGCTGAACCTGGGGGTCACAACGTGAGCGCCTTGGTGGTCGACGCGCTGGCATCGGAGATTGCCGATGTGTCGGCCTCCTTGGAAGTCGATATCGCCGTCGTGGTCGGGGGCGGCAACATCTGGCGTGGCATGGCAGGCTCGATTGGCGGCATGGACCGCGCCCAGTCTGACTACATGGGCATGCTCGCCACCGTCATCAATGCGCTCGCGCTGCAAGATGCCCTCGAGCGGCGGGAGGTGCCCACCCGGGTGATGACCGCCATCGGGATGGCTCAGATCGCAGAGCCGTACATCCGACGTCGCGCTGTGCGCCACCTGGAAAAGGGTCGCGTGGTGATCTTCGCGGCAGGTACCGGCAACCCGTTCTTCACGACCGATACCGCTGCGGCGCTGCGTGCCGCGGAAGTCGACGCCGATGTCGTGCTGAAGGGCACCCATTCGGGCGTCGACGGCGTTTATACGGCCGATCCGCAAACGGACCCCGACGCTCAGCTCCTCAGCGAGGTCACGTTTCTCGAAGTGCTCTCCCGGGAGCTGGCAGTGATGGACTCCGCAGCCATCGCCGTATGCAAGGACAACGCCACTCCCATCGTGGTCTTCGATCTGATGACGCGAGGGAACTTCCGCAGCGTCGTCGAAGGTGAAGCGTTGGGCACGCTGGTGCGTTGATCGGTTCAGCGGCTAACACTGGGCTTGTGAGTGACGGCGACACTCGAACGGGCCCCGGTACGCTGGTCAGGTGAGCGATTTCGCCGCCGAGATTTGCGGAGACGCTCGCCAGCGCATGCGCAGCGCCGTCGAACACACCCGCGGCAACTTCGGCACGGTCCGGACTGGCCGAGCAACGCCGGCGCTGGTCGAGAAGCTTCAGGTCGACTACTACGGCGCGGCCGTTCCACTGCAGCAGTTGGCGGGATTCTCGGTACCCGAGGCTCGCATGCTGGTCATCCAGCCCTTTGACCGCGTTGCGCTCGACGCCATCTCCAAAGCGGTCATGGAGTCTGACCTGGGCATCAACCCATCGAGTGACGGCCATGTTCTGCGCCTCCTCTTCCCCCCGCTGACAGAGGATCGACGCAAGGATCTGGTACGAGTGGTGAGACAGATGGCCGAAGACGGGCGCGTCGCGGTGCGCAATCTGCGTCGCAGCGCTCGCCACGATCTCGATACGCTCGAAAAGGAGAAGGAGATCTCCGCCGACCAGAAGCGCAGCTTCGAACAGGAGCTCGACGCCGACACCGCCAAGTTCGTCGGAGACATTGATCGGGCGTTGGACGCCAAGGAGCAAGAACTCCTCGAGGTGTGACCGAACAGGTGTGGATGTAGATGTCCGAGAGCAGCGAGCATCCGCCGGCGCACCCTGGTGGGGATCCGAGCGATCCAGCGGCTACTGATGATCCGCTGGGCTCGACCCGGCCGCTGGTGAACTTCGAGTCGACTGACCCTCCCGCGCCCCCAGATCCGGCTGAGCCTGCGGATCCGCCTGCGCCGGACTCTGGTGCCCCAGAGTCAGCGCGTCGCGGGGGTTCGCGACTGTTTCCGCAGCTGCCCGACGACCCGCGTCTCGCCGGCGAGACCCAAACGCCAACCGACGCACCCGATGCTGCTGGTTATGAGCCGTTGTTCGATTCCCCCGACGACGAGACAACTCCGCAGGTCCCGCAGGCCGACATCGAGCCGATTCCGGCCGAGATGCCACAAGACACCGGGACTGAGACCGCTGCCGCATCGGCGCCGGTCGCAACAGCGCCAGCCGTAAGCGAAGTACCGTCGGAGGCGGGCGCGGTGACATCTGAACCTGATCGCTTCGCTCAATGGGCCCGGCTCGATGCGTCGGCCTCGCACTGGCGCGAGGGGAGCCAGGACTACGAGGAGCGTGGAGTCGTGAGCGACGAAACCCGAACCGTCCTTCACAACGGCCCCTCTGATGCAGGCCGCAGCGGTCGCAACCTGCCCGCCGCCATCGTCGTCGGGTTGGTGCTGGCTGCGCTGTTCTTCGGCGCGCTTCGGCTCGGCGAGGCCGCCACCGTCGCGCTCGTCGTGATTGTCTTGGTGCTGGCTGCAGCGGAGTTCTACCGGGCCGCCCGGCCGCTTGGATACCGCCCAGCGACGCTGGCAGGACTCGCGGGCGTCGCTGGCCTCACCGTCGGGGTGCACCTGCGTGGCGTAGAGGCCTATCCGATCGTGCTGGCCGTGTCCGCCGTGACGATCTTCTGCTGGTTCTTGCTCGGCATCGAGCGGGATCATCCCACTGCGAACTTGGCAATTACCGCGCTCGGTCTGTTGTGGGTGGGCGGATTGGGCTCATTCGCTGCGCTGATCTTGCGCGAACCCAACGGCGACTCGATGCTGATCGGCGCCGTGATCGGGACCGCCGTGTACGACGTCGGCGGCTTTGTCATCGGCCGCACGACCGGCCAGAGCCGGCTTTCACCACGAATCAGCCCCAACAAGACCCACGAAGGGCTCATCGGGGGAATCGTGCTGTCGGTGGTGGTCACCACTGTGGTGCTGAACCGTTTTCCCGGGGTGTTCCCGTGGACCGGAAGCCTGCTTGATGCGTTGTGGCTGAGCCTCGCCATCGCGCTCGCAGCGCCGCTCGGGGATCTGGCGCAGTCGCTGGTCAAGCGCGATGTGGCCGTGAAGGACATGGGCAATCTGCTGCCCGGTCACGGCGGCGTTTTCGACCGCTTCGACGCGCTGCTGTTCGCATTGCCAGCGGCGTACTTCGTCGGCACATACGTGTTGGGATAGGCCCATGGGCGCGACGACCGTCGCGGTGCTCGGATCGACAGGTTCGATCGGCACCCAGACGCTGGAGGTGATGCGCGCTGAGCCGGACCGGTTCCGGGCCATCGCGCTTGGCGCGAACAGCTCGGTGAGCGAGCTCGCGGCGCAGACTGCGGAGTTCAAACCGGCTGCCGTCGGCATCGGCGATCCGAGATTGGTTCGGGAGCTGCGGGCTGCGCTGCCTGCTGGCGTCGAGGTGCTGGCGGGTCCCGACGCATTCGCCGATCTGGCAGGCCGGGCCGACGTCGTCGTGAACGGCATCGTGGGTTTCGCGGGCTTGGGAGTCACGCTGGCAGCACTGCGGGCCGGACGGCGCCTCGCGCTCGCCAACAAGGAGAGCCTCATCGCAGCGGGTCCGCTGGTACAGCCGTTGCGAGTCGTGCCGGGCGCCGAGCTCATTCCGGTCGACAGCGAGCACAGCGCCCTGCACCAGTGCCTCGCCGGCCAAGCCTCGGCGCCGGAGCAGCTGATTCTCACCGGAAGCGGCGGGCCCTTCAGGGGCCGCGGCGCTGCGGCGCTGCGTGAGGTGACAGTCGCAGACGCCTTGGCACACCCCACCTGGTCGATGGGACCCAAGATCACGGTCGATTCGTCGACCCTCATGAACAAGGGCCTCGAGGTCATTGAGGCGCACGAACTGTTCGGGGTGGACTACGACCAGATCGATGTGGTCATCCAACCCCAGTCGGTGATCCACTCGATGGTGACCTTCGCTGATGGCAGCACCGTCGCGCAACTTTCGCTGCCCGATATGCGTCTCCCGATTGGCTACGCCCTGGCCTATCCCGAGCGCATCGGGACACCCTTTGGGGCCGTTGACTGGTCTGCATTGGGGAGCCTCACCTTTGAGCTGCCCGATACCGACACTTTCGGCTGCTTGAACCTTGCCTACGAGGCGGGCCGAACCGGAGGCACCGCCCCGGCGTGGCTCAATGCGGCCAACGAAGAGGCCGTGGCCGCATTCCTGGATGGCCGGCTGCGGTGGCACGAGATCGCCACCGTTATCGACAGCGCGATGCAGCACCATGACGGCGCCGCGGCTGACAGCGTGGACGCCGTGATCGCAGCTGATCGAGCTGGCCGCTGCCGAGCCGCCGACGCAGTGGTGGGAATCCGATCATGAAAGGCCACACCGACGAGCCAGAACCCGCGGCACCAAGCTCGGCGGCGCGCACTGCTCGCTGGATCGTGGGGCTCGTGGCGCTGGTGGTGCTGGCTTGGAGCTACCCGTTCGCCGTAGGTGCCGCAGCGGTGCTTGCCGGTGTGCTGTTCATGCACGAGTTCGGCCATTTCGCGGCCGCTCGTGCCGTCGGGATGAAGGTCACCGACTTCTTTCTGGGCTTCGGCCCCCGTCTGTGGAGCTTCCGACGCGGAGAGACGTCGTTCGGACTGCGCGCGCTGCCGCTCGGGGCATACGTGCGCATCATCGGCATGTCGCGCTCCGAACCCGTGGAACCGGGCGACGAGAGCCGGGCCTACCGCACCCAGACCTATCCGCGCCGGTTGCTGGTCGTGTGCGCCGGCTCGCTCATGCATCTGTGCCTCGCGCTCGTCGCGTTCGGAGTGGTGCATGCAGCGCTCGGCGCGCCGACTCGCGATGGGAACAACTGGCAGGTCGCCGAAGTGGTCACACAGCGAGACGGAGTCACATTCCCGGCGGATGCGGCAGGCATCGAGGCCGGCGACCGCATCGTGAAGTTGAACGGTGCAGCCACCGAGGAATGGGACGTCTTCGTGTCCCAGGTGCAGTCCCGACCCGGCGAGCGGGTGTCGCTGGAGATCGAGCGAGATGGCGTCCTGCGCACCGTAGAGGCAGAGCTGGCAACAGATCCCGGTACTGGGTCAGGGCTCTTGGGTGTTCGGCCCGAGTGGGTCATCGTCTACGAGACCGTCGGTCTGCCGACTGCGGTAGTCCAGGCATTGGTCGACCTTGGGCGCTCAATAGTCGACTCTGTACGAGGCATCTGGGGCTTGTTCGCGAACTTCGGCGACGTTGTCGACCGCATCGTGTCGCCGCCCGGTGATCCTTCGGCGAACAGCAACCTGGGCATGCGTCCATTGGGGGTCTACGGCATCGTGGACCTGGCGTCGGACACATCTTGGGGCTGGTCCGAGCGCGCGCTGATGTTCGCGCTGGTGAACGTCTTCCTCGGTGTGTTCAATATGTTGCCGCTGCCGCCGTTCGACGGAGGTCATGTGGCTGTCGCTACCTATGAACGCTGGCGAGAACGCGGGGGTCGCGGCCGATACTTGATCGATCCGAGCAAACTTGCGCCGCTCGCCACCGTCGTGGTCGCCGCACTCGCACTGCTGGCAGTAGGTCTGCTGTATCTCGATATCGCCAACCCGGTGGACCTGTGACCGGTGGATCTGAGAGAGGTGGCCATGACGCTTGAGTCATCTGGGCGCTACGTCCGGCGCCACACACGCCAAGTGAACGTCGGCTCGGTCGCCGTCGGGGGTGGGGCACCCATTTCTGTGCAGTCGATGACGACGACGAAGACATCGGACGTCGACGGCACGCTCGCCCAGATCTATGCGCTGGCCGGGGCCGGGGCCGACATCGTCCGCTGCACCGCGAACAACGTTGCGGCTGTGGAGGCGCTTGCGCACATCGTTCCCCGCTCGCCCGTGCCCTTGGTGGCCGACATCCACTTCCAGTACCGGCTCGCGCTGGCAGCGCTCGACGCCGGAGTGGCCTGCCTGCGGCTGAATCCAGGCAATATCCGCAAGCCTGACCAGATACGCGCCGTGGCGTCCGAGGCCCGGGACCGCGGCGTCCCGATCCGCATCGGCGTCAACGGCGGGTCCCTCGATCCCGACATCGAGGCGCGATACGGCATGACTCCCGCCGCGCTGGTGGAATCGGCCAAGCGAGAGCTCGCGTACTTCGAAGAGGTGGGATTCGACGACGTCAAGATCTCGGTGAAGGCCAGCGACGTGACGCTGATGGTGGAGTCTTACCGGATGCTCGCCGACGCAGTTGACTTTCCCTTGCATCTCGGCGTCACCGAGGCTGGACCCCCGCCGGCCGGCCTGGTGAAGGCCACCGCTGGCATCGCGACCCTGCTGAACGAGGGCATCGGCGACACCATTCGCTACAGCCTGACGGCCGACCCCGTCCAAGAGGCCACTGCCGGCCAGCAGCTGCTCGGGGCACTCGGACTGCGGGAGCGTTCCGGCACCGATCTTGTTGCCTGCCCTTCGTGCGGCAGGGCGGAGGTGGACGTGATCTCGGTGGCCCAAGAGGCACAAGCAACCTTTGAAGGCTTGGATCTGCCCGTGCAGGTGGCCGTCATGGGTTGCGTGGTGAATGGGCCCGGCGAGGCCCGCAGCGCCGATCTGGGCATAGCAGCAGGCCGCTCGCGCGGTCACCTGTTCGTCAAGGGCCAAGTCGTGGCCGTAGTGCCCGAGGACGAGATGGTCGCGGCTTTGGTGAAGTGGGCCAAGATCGTGGCGGCCGACGGCGTCGAGGCCGCACTTGGGAGAGCCGAGGCCGGCGCCGCAGCAGCAGCTGAAGCTGATCGAGCTGCGCAGGCGAGCGAGCAGGGTGACGATGTCAACCACGCCGCCGAGCGCGTTGCCCTCATTCGGAGCCGCTAGCCGCGCCACATGCGGCCACCACTGACGAGGCTGTTGTCTCGCGCTCTTGTTCGCTGCGCTCACGGGCCGCTCGGGCCCTGGGGCCGCTAGCCGCGCACAAACCCGTCTCCGCAGTCGGGAACCCCACGACCGCACTGGTAGCGTGGGGTCCGCAGGACAGTTTCGGCTGGTCGTGGGCTCTGCGCAAGCGTCCTTGCATGATCCGGTGCAAGCGCCGGTTCCGCAGGCACAGCCCCGAGGGCGGCTGGGGCGACGCGGACAGGGAGGTTGCGATGACTCACACCGCTGCGGCCTCGCGCGCCCCCGCAAGTGCTCACCCCGCCGAAATAGCGGAGCTCGCTGGCCCGGTGGCGACCGAGATCGGCTGTGCCCTTTACGACGTGCAATGGCGAGGCGGGACCCTGGTCGTGCTGGCTTCTGCCATGACCGGGGGCGCCATCGGCGTCGAGGCACTCGGCCGACTGAGCCGCAGGCTGTCCGCGGCTCTCGATGCCGCCGACGTGATCGAGGGCCGGTACGTGCTCGAAGTGTCCAGCCCTGGGCTCGAGCGCAGCTTGCGCCGCCCAGAACATTTTGCAGGTGCTGTCGGCGAGCAGGTGGTGATCCGGACCAGCGAATCGCCGCGGCGGCGTATCGTCGGCGAGATTCTGGAATCCGACCCCTCCGGCGTCTCGGTCCGCGTCGAGGAGATTTCCAGTGGAGAGCAGAGCCACACCCAAGCCCGACCGGATGAGATTGGCCAGATCTTGACGGTGCCATTCAACGACATCGCCAAGGCCCGCACGACATTTGAATGGGGTCCGCGCCCGCGGGGCAAGCCTGCATCGCCCAGCACCCCTCACAGCAAGTCAGGCCCTCGTAGTAAGCCAGGAAGGCAGGGACGATGAACAGCCCCGAGATCATGGAGGCGCTCAAAGCACTCGCCGCCGAGAAGGGCATGAGCACCGAGGTGTTGCTCGAGGCAGTAGCGAACGGCCTCGAATCGGCCTACAAGCGCCGCGAGGGTGCCGCTGAGCAGGCGTACGTCATCATCGACGAGTCGTTCAACATCACGGTCTACGCGCAGGAAGTCGACGAATTGGGAACTGTCTTGCGGGAGTGGGACGACACACCGCACGATCTCGGGCGGATCGTGGCCCAGACCGTCCGGCAGGTCTTGAACCAGCGCATCCGCGAGGTCGAGCGCGACATGAAGTACGACGAGTACGCCGGGCGGGAGGGCGACATCGTCACCGGCATCATCCAGCAGAACGATGCTCGTTACACCCTGCTCGACCTGGGTCGCGTCGAGGCATTGCTGCCCCAATCCGAGCAGGTGCCCTACGAGCGGCCAGAGCCGAACAGCCGCCTCAAGGCATACATCGTGGAGGTGCGCAAGACCGCCAAGGGCCCGCAGATCGTCGTGTCGCGCACGCACCCGGGACTTATTCGTGAGCTGTTCAAGCTGGAGGTCCCCGAAATCTCCGACGGTGTTGTCGAGCTGAAGGCGTGTGCGCGCGAACCCGGCCATCGCACGAAGATCGCTGTGTGGTCGAACGACTCCAACATCGATCCGGTCGGCGCATGCGTCGGGGCCCGCGGCAGCCGCGTCCGTCAGGTCGTGAACGAGCTGCGAGGCGAGAAGATCGACATTGTCCCGTTCTCTGACGACCTCCACGATTTTGTGGCCAAGGCGCTGTCCCCGGCTCGCGTCCGGGAGGTCCGCTTCCACTCCGAACAGGGTGTGGCGGAGGTCATCGTGCCCGACCACCAGCTGTCGCTGGCGATCGGCCGCGAGGGCCAGAACGCTCGCCTGGCGGCCCGGTTGACCGGCTGGCGGATCGACATCAAGAGCGAAACGCAGATTGCCGAGGAGGAGGCCGGCTACTCAGGAGAGGAGTGGGCCGAGGGAGAGTGGGTGACGAACCCGGATACGGGCGAGCAGACCTGGGTTCCTGCTGACGGCGGCGAAGCGATCACAGCAGGCCAGTGGTCCGAGGCAGTCACCGAACAGCAAGAGGTCGACGAGACCGCCGATGGCGCTCCGATTGGTAATGACGCTCCGGTCGGCGATGACGCTCCGATTGGCGATGACGCTCCGATTGGTAATGACGCTCCGGTCGGCGATGACGCTCCGATTGGCGATGGCGCTCCGGTCGGCGATGACGCTCCGATTGGCGATGGCGCCGATGAGACCCCTGCAGAGGCCCACACCGACCCCAGTACGCTTCCATCGGACTCGGCGACGCCCTGAGGCCCATGGCCCGTCTCGCCGCGTCCCCGTTCCATTTCCTGAGTCCTGCTGGGCGCCCCATCAACTTACGACAGAACTCCCGAAAGAAAGACCGACCGCTTGCCGAAGAAAGTTCGCGTTCACGAGCTCTCCAAAGAGCTGGGCATAACGCTCACCGAGGTGCTCGACGTATGCGAGTCGCTGGGCATCGGTGTGAAGACGCACTCGTCCAGCATGGAGGACGCTCAGGCTGACCGCGTCCGGCGTAAGGCCGCACGTGAGGGACTGATTCGTGAAGAATCGAAGCCAAAGGCTCGCAGGACTCGCAAGGCACCCGCGAAGTCCGCCGATGCGGCCGAGCGAGCGCCACAACGTCCAGAGTCCCCAGCGGCGCCCAGATCCACACCAGCCGCTCGTCCGGCTCGCCCGGCCCGGCCCGCCCCGGCCGAATCGAAGCCACGTCCGCAATCTGCGCCCGCCCCGGAGCCCGTTCCGCAGACGCCTGAACCCATTCCTACCGCAGAAGCGCCAGCGCCAACAGGGCCTCGGCCGGCGGCACCAGCCGAGTCCGCACCACCGCTCCCGCCGGAAATGCCGCCGCCGGGCACCCTCCCGCCCGACTTGCCGCCGCCGCGGCGTCTGGTCACTTCAAGCGGCCAAGAATCCGCGCGGCCGGTTCTTCCGCCACTTCAGCGACCGGCGGCTAGAACCGACGAACCGGCGGTGCCTTCGAGACCAGCTCCCTCCGACGCGGCCAACCCAGAACTGCCGCCGCCCCCGTCTCGATTGCCGGTAACTTCGAAGGCTGCCGACGGCCGCGCGATTCCGCCCCCGCCATTGGCGCCTCGCTCGGGTTCGGGCAAGCCGATTCCCCCGCCGCCCGGTCCGCCACGCACCACTCCACGCAGCGGCGGCCCCTACCGCTCGGGTCCCCCTGGCGGGTTCCGCCGTCCAGCGGCCGGTGGCGAGCGTCCCCATGGCGGGCAGCCTGGTGGCGGTCGTCCTCACGCAGGAGCCCCGTCAGCGCCTGGCGGACGCCCAGCGGGTCCGCCTGGTGCACGCCCGGGAGGTCCGCGTGGTGCACCACGCGGCGCCCGCGGGCGCCCTCGCCGTCGCCGCCGTCGCCAGCGCGAGGAATTGCAGCCCCAGCAGCTCACCGCCTACACGCCGATCGACGCACCCGTTCCCGAAGGCGAGATCGTCATCGAGCGGGGTTCGACGGCCCAGGAGGTCGCCGCCCGTCTGAATCGCTCCGCCGCCGACATCGTCCGGTTCCTGCTGCAACAGGGCGAGATGGTGACCGCTACGCAGTCGCTGAGCGACGACATGATCGAGTTGTTCGCTGTCGAACTCGACGCTGAAGTGCGTATCACCGAGCCCGGCGCCGAGCAGGAAGAGGAGCTGCTGCGGGCCCTCGAGGTCGACCTTTCTGAAGCCGAAGGGCAGACTCGCCCGCCGGTGGTCACCGTCATGGGCCACGTCGACCACGGCAAGACACTGCTGCTCGACCGCATTCGTTCCTCCAACGTTGTCGAAGGCGAGGCGGGTGGCATTACCCAGCACATCGGCGCGTATCAGACCTCTCGCGGCGATTACCGAATCACGTTCATCGACACGCCGGGCCACGAGGCGTTCACGGCGATGCGGGCCCGGGGAGCGCAGGCCACCGACGTTGTCGTGCTGGTCGTGGCGGCTGATGACGGTGTCATGCCGCAGACTGCCGAAGCCATCGATCACGCACATGCGGCCGATGTGCCGATCATCGTTGCCATCAACAAGATGGACCGTCCCGGCGCCGACGCCGACCGGGTGCGCGCCCAGCTCGCGGAACGGGGCCTCGTGCCCGAGTCCTACGGCGGCGAAGTGATCACCGTTCCTATGTCGGCCATGTCCGGCGAGGGCATCGACGAACTGCTCGACCGGATCTTGCTCGTCGCAGAGCTCGAGGAGCTCACTGCCGAATCATCGGGCCGGGCTGTCGGAATCGTGCTGGAGGCCCATCTCGACCGCGGCCGGGGTCCGGTCGCGACGGTGCTGGTGCAACGGGGCACCCTGCGTGTCGGCGAACCGATGGTTGCTGGCGCGGCTTGGGGCCGCGTGCGTGCCATGACCGACGATCGCGGTGCTCCGCTGCGCGAGGCGGGTCCGTCCACACCAGTGGAGGTGCTCGGCCTCGGCGAGGTTGCACGTGCAGGCGACCTGTTCGTCGTCGCCCCCGACGAGAAGACCGCAGGCAAGGTGGCCGAGACCCGCGAGCATTGGCAGCGCCAGGCCAGCTTGGCCGGCACTGCTGGCGGGAGCGGCGGCGGCGCGAAGCTGGAGGACATCTTCAGGCAGGTGCAGGCTGGCGAGACGACCACACTCAACCTCGTGCTCAAGGCCGATGTGCACGGTTCGCTCGAGGCAGTGACCGACAGTCTGCGCAAGCTCGAGCGCGACGACGTGAAGCTCTCCTTCGTCAGCCGTGGCGTCGGCGGGATCAACGAGAACGATGTGCAGCTCGCCGCGGCCTCCGAGGCCACGATCATCGGCTTCAACGTGCGCCCGGACCGCAACGCGCGCCAGACAGCCGAGACCGAGGGCGTCGAAATCCGGCTGTACGAGATCATTTACGATCTCATCGAAGACGTGCAAAACGCCATGGTCGGCCTGCTCGAGCCCGAGTTCGAGGAAATCGTGGTGGGCGAGGCGCAGGTGCGCCAGGTCTTCCGCATCTCAGGCGTCGGGCCTGTGGCTGGCTGCGTCGTTGACCACGGGAACGTGCGCAGCGGCGCCAAGGTCAGGTTCCTGCGCGACGGCACGATCATCTGGAAGGGATCGGTCAAGTCGTTGCGGCACTTCCAAGACGACGTCGCCGAGGTGTCCGCGGGCATGGAGTGCGGTATCGGTCTGAGCGACTTCACCGACTTGAAGGAAGGCGACGTGATCGAGACGTATACCGAACGCGAGATCGCCCGCGTCGCCTGAGGGAGCGCTCACCCGATGGCTCGTCGCCCCCGTCGCCGGCGACACTCGATGCCGACTGCGCACCAGTACGAGCGAACCGACCGCGTCGCCCAGTTGGTGCGCAGCGTCGTGGCCTCGCAGATGGAACGGCTCGACGAGGTGTTCGACGGCATTGTGATCACCGGTGTGGACGTTGATCGCGAGCTGAGTGTCGCAGTGGTGCACTACGACGTGCGCGATCAGGAATCCGAGGCGGCGGCGGCTGCGGCGTTCGATCAGCACCATCACCGCCTTCAGCGAGCCTTGGGCGACCAGACCAGCTTGAGGCGCACACCGGCGCTCCGCTTTCGCCGGGACCAGGGGCCTATCAACGCCGAGAGGATCGAAGACCTGCTGGCCGGCTTGTCCGGCGAGCCCGATGAGGCGCAGGTCTCCGATATCGCCGCTGAGCGGGACGACGAAACCTGACAGCCATGGCACGGCGCCGTCCAGCGACCACCCATGGCGCCGTCATCGTCGACAAGCCGCCGGGACCCACTTCGCACGACGTGGTGGGCATGCTGCGGCGCCGCTTCGGCGAGAGACGCATCGGCCACGCCGGCACGCTCGACCCGTCCGCGACGGGGGTTCTCGTGATTGGCATCGGCAATGCGACCCGGTTGCTGCGATTCGCCACCGCCTCCCACAAGAGCTACGAGTGCGAGATCGTGTTCGGCGTCGAGACCAGCACCCTCGATGCCGCCGGCGAGCCGGTCACGACCTGGCACATGGACCTGGATCCGGCCGAAGTTGGCGCTGCCGCTGCGGGCTTCATCGGCGCGATTTCGCAGCTGCCGCCGATGGTGTCTGCAGTGCGCGTCGGAGGCCGCCGCTTGCACGAGATCGCCCGCTCGGGGCAGACCGCAGAACGCGCTCCACGCGATGTCGAGGTGTATCGCTTCAAAGTGGAGCCCTCCGACGACCCGCTCGTCTACCGGGCCGTGGTCGACTGTTCCGCCGGCACCTATGTGAGAACTCTCGGTGCCGACTTGGGTACTGCGCTGGGAGGCGGGGCGCATATTCGAGCGCTGCGGCGCACGCGCAGCGGCTCGTTCACGCTGTCCGAGGCGGGTCCCCCGACCGAGGCCGAACTGCGAACGCCCCTCGAGCTGGTGCGGGATCTGGTGCAGATTCTCGTGTCCGATTCAGAGGCAATTCAGGCTAGAAGCGGTGTCCATCTCGTGGACGCTCGCTACGACGGCTCCGGTCCGTGGGCGCTGGTCGACCCCACAGGAGCGCTCGTGGCCGTGCATGAGCGCGTCGACGGGCGACTGCGTGCCACGGTCTTGCCGTCGTGATCCCGTAGTGATCGCGTCGTGATCCCGTCGTGATCCCGTAGTGATCCCGTCGTGATCCCGCAGTGATCCTGCAGTGATCCCGTCGTGATCCCGCAGTGATCCTGCAGTGATCCCGTCGTGATCCCGCAGCGATCCCGCAGTGATCTCTGGGCGGGCGGACTCGCACGGGCCCGGCGTGAGAGGGCGCCCCAATAGGCACACCGCCCGCGGTCGAACCCATTGCTTCCCGCTCTTGTTCGCTGTGCTCACGGGCCGCTCGGGCCACGGCTTCGCCCATCGGCTCAGCCTCTGAGTAGCGTTGCGCGCATGGAGGTCATCCGCGACTTGGATTGGTGTCCGGTGCTCGACCACGGCAGCGTCGCGACGGTGGGGGAGTACGACGGCGTCCACCGCGGGCACCGCACGGTGATCTCAGAGATGCATCGTCTGGCCGCCGAGCGGGGTTGCGCCACAGCGGTCGTGACCTTCGACCGTCACCCCGCCACCGTGGTGCGACCGGAATCGGCACCGCCGCTGCTGTGCAATCTCGGCCACAAGCTGGAGCTGCTGGCCGAGACCGGCGTCGACTTCACGCTCGTTGTCACCTTCGACGAGGCGCAGGCAGCGGTTCCCGCCGAGCAGTTCGCCCACGAGATCCTCGTCAACTGCCTGTCCGCTCGTGCCGTGGTGGTCGGTGCGGATTTCCATTTCGGCAAGGGACGCCGAGGCAACATCGAGACGCTGCGACAAGTCGGCGCCGAGTACGGCTACGAGGTGGTCGGGCTTCCGCTGGTGAAGCAGATGACCGGCGACGGCGACATCATCTCGTCCACGTCGATCCGCGAGGCACTTGCTGCTGGCGATGTGGAGCGAGCGCACCGGCTGCTCGGTCGGCCGTTCGAGGTGCGCGGGGTCGTCACCCTCGGCGACCGTCGCGGCCGCCAGATCGGGGTGCCCACGGCGAACCTGCCCACGACCCCGGACCTGCAGATTCCTGCCGATGGTGTCTACGCCGCCTGGTACGTGCGACCTGATGGAGCGCAATACCCGGCTGCAGTCAACATCGGCCGCCGGCCGACGTTCTATGAGTTCGCAGAGCGTTCGCTGATCGAAGCGCACCTGATCGGCTTCCGCGGCGACCTCTACGACGAGACGGCCAAGCTGCGCTTCGTCCGCAGGCTGCGGCCCGAACGGCGCTTCGACGGCATCGATGAATTGAAGACCCAGCTTCGCCGCGACATCGAAGACGCGGCCAAGTGTTTGCACACTTGAGGTCCCGGATCATCTGAGTTCGATCCGCCGCCAGACCTGCAGACCTGAGCCGGTCGCGGCAACGCGCGAGCGCAAAGAGTCGTGCAGACGGCGGGCGCGGATATCGCGCAGCGCTGCGAGGGTGTTGGCGGTGGGCTTGCGGATGCTCCACGGACATCAACCCACCACACGTATCCGGATACAGAACTAGGAGTCTGCTGAGCAAGTCCTGAATCGGTGACATCACAGTGACAAAACCGCAGGTCAGAGGCTTGCTGCAATGGCCGAAACCAAATAAATCAGCAGTCCCCTAGCGCCGTGTCAGGCAACGTTTGCGTGGGTGACCTTGTCTTGAGTCAAGGAGTTCAGCCAAGGAGTTGAGTCAAGGAATTCAGCCAAGGAGTTGAGCCAAGGAGTTCAGCCAAGGAGTTCAGCCAAGGAGTTGAGCCAAGGAGTTGAGCCAAGGAGTTGAGCTAGCCGCTCGCTGACCCCCGAAACGAACTGGGTGGCAGTCTCGCGCCGTAGGTGTGGGTGGTGTCGGTGTGGGCAGCGGTTGGTTGCTGTCATGGCGGCTCGGTTCCCTGGGTTCGGCTGTCGGTACCACTGCGGGTGGTATCGGTGCGGGGTTTGGTGGTGCGTCGGCGGGTGGCGTCGTCCCTGTCGCTCGCAGCGCTGGCAGCGTCGGTGTGGGTGGTGTCGGTGTGGGTGGTGTCGGTGTGGGCAGCGGTTGGTTGCTGTCATGGCGGCTCGGTTCCCTGGGTTCGGCTGTCGGTACCACTGCGGGTGGTATCGGTGCGGGGTTTGGTGGTGCGTCGGCGGGTGGTGTCGTCCCTGTCGCTCGCAGCGCTGGCAGCGTTCGCGCGGGTGGTGCCACTGCGGCTGGTGCCGGTGTTGTTGTCGGTGCGGGGTTTGGCGGCCCATTGCCGGGTGGCGTGGTGTTGGTGGAGGCGTTGGTTGTTGTTGTGGAGCTTGTCGTGGCAGTCGCCGCACAGGGCGGCGAGGTTCGGAATATCGGTGGTGCCGTTGTCGGCTTGCCATTCGTCGATGTGGTGGTCGTTGCAGCGGTGCATGGGGGCGCGGCACAGCACGCAGCCGCGGTCGCGTATGGCGATGGCAAGACGTTGGGCGACGCTGGCGAGGCGGCGGCTGCGTCCGAGCCATAGCGGTTGTCCGGCTGTGTTGAACAGTGCGCCGCTGATGCGTGTGTCGGGTGAGAGCTGGTTGAGGATCGAAGGGGGCACCGGTCCAGCGCCGAGCATGTCGCAGCGTCCGTCGGGCTTGGTGCCGTCGATGACGCCGATCTCGGCGACGATGATGAGCTGGTTGGGTGCCTGGGCGGCCCGCCACCGCTCGATCGAACGTCCCGCCGGCCGCTCCACGACAGCACCGCTGCCGCGGGCGGGTCCGGCGCGGTCGTCGCCCCGGTGCGGTTCGGCATCGCCGTGGTGGCCGTGGCCAGTAACGCTGAGGACATCGTGTTCGGCATTGCTGGTGTGGTCGGGTGCGGCGCGGTCGTCGCGCCGGTGCGGTTCGGTATCGCCGTGGTGGCCGTGGCCGTTAACGCTGAGGACATCGTGTTCGGCATTGCTGGTGTGGTCGGGTGCGGCGCGGTCGTCGCCTCGGTCCGGTTCGGCATCGCCGCGGTCGGGTGTGGCGCGGTCGTCGCCCCGGTCGTGTGCGGCATTGCTGGTGTGGTCGGGTGCGGTGTTGGGCGCTTGGGCTGCGGGGTGTTCGATGGTGGCCAGGGCGTTGCGGTCGGTGAGGATCTCGAACACGCTGTCAGCGAGGCGCTGGCGGTTGTCGCGCACTTGGCGCGGGGTTCCGTCGCGTCCACCGTCGAGGCGCCACAGAGCGTCGTTGTAGTTCTCGACTGCTTGTTGCACCAATGCGAAACTGACCGGGTCGAACTTCGCGTTGAGGACCCCATGCCGGTGCGCTCGTCGATGAACAGCGCCGCGCTGCGCTCAGAGAGTGTCAGATCCTCTGTGTAAGGGGGTTGGTCTGAGAGTGTCGTGTCGGTGATGGATGCCGAGGCGACAGGAAGGACCGCAATGACTGAGAATTATCGAGAGAGGCTGCCGGCGAGGCCGGCGGCGGACACGACGCCGCTGGTGCCTGAGGGGGCGCTGGACGCGGTGATGGAACGCGTCCGCGCCGAGGGCGCCGAGCTGCTGGGCGCGGACGGGCTTTTGACCCAGCTCACCAAGGCGGTGCTCGAGCGGGCGCTCGCGGAGGAGCTGACCGATCATCTGGGCTATGAGAAGGGCGACCCTGCGGGAGCGGGGTCGGGCAACTCGCGCAACGGCGTCACGCCCAAGCGGGTGCACACCGGCGTCGGCACCGTGGATGTGGACGCTCCCCGGGACCGCAACGGCTCCTTTGAGCCTCGGATCGTGCCCAAGGGAACATCGCGCCTGGAAGGGTTCGACGACAAGATCATCGCCTTGTACGCCAGGGGCATGACCGTGCGCGACGTGGCGGCCCATCTGGCCGAGATCTACGGCGTGGAGGTGTCCCATGACCTGATCAGCCGTGTCACCGACGGGGTGTTCGACGAGCTCGAGGCGTGGCGCAGCCGGCCCCTCGATGCTGTCTATCCGATCATCTTCATCGACGCGCTGAACGTGAAGATCCGCGACGGCCACGTCGCCAACCGGCCCGCCTATCTCGCCGTGGGCGTCGATCTCGACGGCCGCAAGCATGTGCTGGGCATCTGGATCGGCGACAGCGACGGCGAGGGCGCCAAGTACTGGCTGGGGGTGCTCACCGAGCTGCGCAACCGAGGCGTCCAAGACGTGCTGATCGTGTGCTGCGACGGCCTGCGAGGCCTCCCCGACGCGATCGAGGCGACCTGGCCCGCGGCCACCGTGCAGACCTGCGTGGTGCACCTGCTTCGAGCCTCGCACCGCTACGTCACCTGGAACGACCGCAAACAAGTCGCCAAGGAACTGCGGCCCGTGTACGCCGCCGTCGACGCCCAAGCCGCCGAGGCGGCGCTCGATGAGTTCGAAGCCGGCATCGGCGCCAGATACCCCGCCGTGGTCAGCCTGTGGCGGTCGAGCTGGGAACAGTTCATCCCGTTCCTGGACTACCCCCCAGAAGCCCGCCGGGTCATCTACACCACCAACATGATCGAGTCCATCAACCGCCAGCTCAGAAAGGTCACCAAGAACCGAGGGCACTTCCCCAACGAGCAAGCCGCCCTCAAACTGCTCTACCTCGCCGTGAGGAACATCACCACCAACAGAGGAGGACCACAAGGAACAGGAACCATCGGATGGAAACGCTGCTTGAACCAGCTCGCCGTCCGCTACCCAGGACGACTCCCGCTCACCTAAAATGACCAACCGACCGGCCCGCTTACACAGAACATCGGACACTCCCTGCGCTCACGGCGCTGACGATCCAGCACCGTGCGCACGGAATCGGGATCGTGACGGGCTGCGAAGTCTTGGGCGTCGCGGCGCAGCACCTCGGGCGCGACCTGCGCGGCAGCTTCGAGCAGTTCGACGGCGGTGTCGACAGCTTCGGGGCTAGTGCGCCGCGCAGCCTCGGCGAGCACCTCGACGTGCTCTGGGGTCAGATCGCCCACCGACAGGCCGCGTGCCACATTGGGCATCCGGGCCAACTGCTCGCTGACCTCGGCGGTGCGCTTGGCGTTGCGGGAGCCAAGACGCGCCCGGTCGCGCAGCGCTGTGCGGCCCGACCCTGCGCGTTTGGCTTCCAGCGCAGCGGTCGCGCCCAAGAGCAGCGCTTGGGTCACCGATCGCAAACGCGCCGTTGCGGCGATGACCTGCTTCAGCGTCTCGCTGCTCTCGCCGCACAACGACACCTGCGACGCCGCAGCGACCACCTCACGAGCCCCGCACAACACCGACAACACCGACCCGCCCCCCAATAACGGCGCGGCTGGTGACAGCAGATCGGCAGGGTGCGCCGAAGCGGTCGGCGACCGCAGTTCGTTCAGTGATGGTGGCTCGGATGGTGGGACCGGCGCGGCTGGTGACAGCAGCTCGGCAGGGTGCACCGACACAGCCGACACAGCCGACACTGTCATAGCTGGGTCGCTCTCCGGCATCAAGCCGGACGGCATTCCGGCCGTCAGATCGCTGCAAACGTTCGTGCGCTTCATGACAATCACTGTAAACAGGCGGTGTGACAGTCATGATGGGAGGGTCAGCGGTCGGGCCCGGGTGTGACCCTGGGTGTGACGGGCCCTGTGCCTTGTTCGTGATCTGTCGGCTTGGTGTCTCGGCTGCTGGCGCGCACCGACCGGTCGGGCGGACGTGACCTCATAGGAGCCTTGGAGAACACCTTGACTGTCCTGTCCGCCGTCCCGGCCGATGGTGCCTGACTGACCCAGACGGGAGAAAGGCAGGGGTTCATCATGGCTGATCAGCCAGTCGGCGTCTACGGGGGCGTCGACACTCACAAGGAGGTCCACGTCGCTGCGGCGGCCGACCAGACGGGCCGGGTGCTCGCAACGGCATCGTTCGGGGCGGACCCGGCGGGATATCGCCGGCTCGCAGAGTGGCTGGGGTCGTTCGGGCCGCTGGTGCGCGTCGGCGTGGAGGGCACCGGCTCCTATGGGGCGGGGCTGACGCGTTATCTGGTCGGCTCGGGCGTCGAGGTGGTCGAGGTGAACCGGCCGAACCGTCAGACGCGTCGCCGCCGCGGCAAGTCCGATGTCGTCGACGCCGAGGCCGCGGCCCGCGCTGCGCTCAGCGGTGAGGCGGCCACCGCTCCCAAGGGCAGCGACGGGATCGTGGAGTCGATCCGGGCGATCCGGGTCGCGTTGTGCTCGACGCGTGCCCATCGCACCCGCATCTCCAATCAGATCCGCGATCTCATCGTCACCGCTCCCGACCGGCTGCGCAGCGCCCTGGAGCCGCTCACCACTGCGCAGCGGGCGGCTCGGTGCGCCCGGTTCCGTCCCGACGACCCCGCCCAGCCCGCCGAGGCGGCAAAGATCGCTTTGCGCACCCTGGCCCGCCAATACCAGACCCTCGACGCCGACCTCGCCGAGCTGCGCCGCCATCTCGACAAGCTCACCAGCACCGCCAACCCGGCGCTGCGAGCCGCCAAAGGCATCGGCACCGACACGGCGTCGATCCTGCTCATCACCGCCGGCGACAACCCCGCCCGGCTCACCACCGAAGCGTCGTTCGCAGCGCTGTGCGGCGCATCACCCGTCGAGGCGTCCTCAGGCAAGACCACCCGCCACCGCCTCAACCCCGGCGGGAACCGCCAGGCCAACCACGCCCTGTGGCGCATCGCCATGGTCCGCCTCGCCACCTGCCCCCGAACACGCGCCTATGCCCAAAGACGCCAAACAGAAGGCAAATCACGCCGCGAGATCATCCGATGCCTCAAGCGCTACATCGCCCGAGAAGTCTTCGCCCTGCTCGCCGACCCCCACCAGGCCACCCACACAGACGACCCAGGCGAGCTGCGACACCGACGACAAGCAGCAGGCCTCAGCCTCGCCCACGCCGCCCACCAGCTCAACACGTGGCCCGCAACCGTCTCCATGATCGAACGAGGCAAACTACCCCACCACCACCTCGTGCCCGCCTACCGCGACTGGCTCAACACCCAACAACCCGCCGCTTGACAAACCATAGGAGCATCACGAAAGCCTCAGCCGAGCCATCCACAGCCACCGTCGTGACCGCCATTGCCAGCTTCGCCGCCAGCGCCCAAACGCTGCGAGGCATCACGACGCCTCCCCCGAGCGACAACGCAAACGCTTGAGGACGCAGAACTAGAGCGTGCCGGAGCGGGTTGTCAGAGGTTTGCGAGGATGCGTCGTGCGGCGCGGGCGGCGGTGTCGGTGCGGGTGGTGCCGGTGATGCGCCGGATGCCGGCGCTGTCGGGCGCGGTCTGGGTGATGGCTGTGCGTACGTCGTTGGCGATGGCTGCTCGGCCGCCCACGATGATGACCTGGGTGGGCCGGTAGTCGCGTATCAGCGCTGCGGTCGCGTCGGGCAGCGCTCTCTGGGCGGTGTAGGCGACTGCGGCGTTGTCGGTGGCCGCGGCCAATGCTGCGGCGACGCCGACATCGGGTGCGGACCAGCCGTTGGCGATCACCAAGGTGACGCCGTCGGGGGCTGCAGCAGGGTTGCCCAGCACCCGCCGTGCTGCCTGAGCAGCGGTGTCGATGCGGTCATCGCCGGTCAGACGCGAGATGCTGGCGCCGCTTGCTGCCCCAGCGATCGCGTTCTGGGTGTCCTGGCTGATCGCGGCAGTTCCGCCGACCATGATCACTCGCGCGACCTGGTAGTCGCGCAGCACAGCCGCCGACGCTTCGGGCAGCCTGGCGGCCTCGGTATAGATCACCGCAGAACGTCCGCTGCGCGCCGCCAGCGCCGCCGCTGCGCCGATGTCTGGCGGGGACCAGCCGTTGGCCACCACCAGCGTGATCCGGCCCGCTGCTGCGGGTGCGCCCAGGATGCGTCGTGCGGTTCCTGCTGCGGTGTCGGCGCGGTCCTCGCCCGACACGCGCGAGATCCCTGACTCAGACGACGCAGCCCGGATCTGGGTGCGGACATCGCGTGACACCGCTGCGTTGCCGCCCACGATGGTCACCTCAGCGGGCATGGCCTCCCTCAGCAGCAACCGAGTCTCTTCGGACAGCCCGTCGCCTGCGGTGTAGACGACCACCGCACCAGAGGTACGCGCCGCCAACACCGATGCCACCCCCACATCGGCCGCGCTCCATCCATTGGCCACCACAAACGACGCAACACCCACATCAAGATCACCACCACCACCACCACCACCGCCCCCGCCACTGCCGCTGTTGCCGCTGTTCGTCGGCCCGCTGGGACCGCTGGGGCGAGTCGGGTTTGACGGAGCCTGTACCGGGTTGACCGTCACGGCTTGGAGCATCTTGGCGTCGGAAGGGGCCACGTTGGGGTCCGCAGAGTCCGCGGGGTTGTGGATGTCGCGGTAGGTGACACGCACGCGCAGCCACAAGCCCACGTGCCCGCCGCCGTCAGGGTCCCCGTCGTCGGGGTCCCCGGCAGCGGGCTGGTAGCTCGACGATGCTGCACCGTCGATCTGCACCCAGTCGCCCGGTCCGCTGCTGTCCCCAGAACGCCACCACGTCCACTCAAGACCAGTCAACGGCTTGTCGGGATCGACCAGGGTCGCCGTCAGCGGCTTGCCCGCCTCAGGCTGGGTCGTCGACAGCTCCAGCATCCCCAGATCGTCGGTATCGGTCACCGTGACCGTCACACGCTTGGCCGCGAACTCCCCTGAGGGATCCGTCGCGGTCACCGTGACCACGTACGACGACCGGCTCTCGTGATCCAGCGGCGCCTCGGTGCGCAGCTGACCGCTGCCGGCATCGACATCGAACGCCGCGCCGTCCCTACCGCCGAGCGAATAGGTCAGACGATCACCCGGATCGGGATCGTCCGCAGCGACCGGATCCCCGAAGTCTTCGCCGCTTTCAGTGTTCTCCGGCACCTCGCGCAGACCGGTCTCGTCCTCGGGGAACACCGGCGGCATATTCATCACCGGCGGCAGCACCGCGCTGGCAGTCTCGACGCTGGCCCCCTTGAGAGGATCCTGCTGATTGTGTGGACCGTGCCGGTCCCGGTACGACACCGACACCTGCAAAAAACGATCCAAATCGTCATCGACCACCGTGTAGGAATCAGAGACCGCGCCGCCGACCACGTCCCAGTCCTGCGGCGAACCCGACTGCGAGCGCTCCCATTTCCACACAGCGCCGCTCACGCTCCCGTCGGGATCGCTCAGCGTCGCCCTCAACTCAGTGCCGACCCGCGGATGCAGCGACGAAAGCCCCACGCTCCCGCGATCATCGTCGTTGACGATCTCCACCACCAGCGGCCAAGTGCCGGCCAGCCCTCCGTCAGAAGCCACCACAGTCACCGCATAGAAGTTGTCCCGATCCGCATCGGCAGGCGCCTCGAAGTCCGGGGCCATGACGAACTCGACGACGCCGGTCGTGCGCCCGATCCCCAGACGGTCGCGGTCGTCGCCCCGCAGCTCCCACACGACCTGTGCCCCCTCGGGATCATCTGCTCTGAACACCGCAACGGTGCCCGGACGGTCCTCGCCGACCTCCTCGCGGACCTCCACGCTGGCCGGCCCCGAGACGATCCGCGGCGCCTCGTCCACATCATCCACGGTGATAGTCACCGGCCGGGTGCCGGTCAGCCCCCGCGGATCCGTCGCGGTCACCGTCACCGCATAGGACGACTTGGTCTCGAAATCCAATGCCGCTTCGGTGACAAGCTGCCCGCTGCCCGCAACGATCCCGAACGAGACCGCATCGGGGCCGCCCAGCGAATACGTCAAATCATCGCCGTCATCATCACCCGCCACGACAGGCAAACCGACACCGATGCCCGGCCCGGCGCTCTCATCGACATTGCGCACGCCTGTCTCCGCAGCCGGGAACATCGGCGCCACATTGTCCGCCCGCACCAGAAGCGCAGAGACAACCTCCGCAGACTTGCCCGGACCCTGGGGATCTGAATAGGACGCCGTCACCCGCAAAAAACGGCCCACATCGTCATCATTGGGAACATAGGTCGAGTGACGCCACCCCCACAGCGGCACACCGGTAACCCGAGCCCACCCCAACATCGAACCCGGCGCCGAACGCTCCCACCGCCACTTCGTGCCCCGAATCAAACGGTCAGGATCATCAGGATCGCTCAGAAACGCGCTGAGAGACCTGCCCGCCCGCGGCTGCGACACCGACAACGACACCCCGCCCGGCTCGTCCACGTTGACCACTGCAACGGTCACCGCGATGACATCGTCGACCGCCGTGCTCGCTGTGCCGTCGTCAGCCTTGCCGTCGCTCACCGACACCGTCACGTCAAAGCTGTTGCGCGCACCCTCGAAATCGGACACAAACCCGTCCGCAGTCGTGAGCTGCCCGCTCGAAGCGTCGATCACGAACAGCCCAGCGTCGTCACCAGCCAAGCTGTAGACGAACACATCAGGCTCCGCGTCCCGAGCAGCCACAGCCGAGCCGACAGCGACACCCGAACCGGCGTGCTCGTTGACACCGCGCGTCGTGCGCTCCCCGTCGACGAAGAACGGCTCACCATTGGCGGCACCCGGCGTCCCCCGTGCCACAGACGACCACGCGCCCGGCCGGGTGCTGACCGCCCGCACCTGCACATCACGACGCACCCCATCAGTCAGCCCGGTGATCGCAGCACTGCACGAGCCGGCCACACAGGTGCTGCTGAGCTGAGCCCACGCACTGTCCGACTTGTCCGCGGCATCGCTGCGCACATGGCGAACCTCATAACCGACAATGCCGAACAGACCAGTGTCATCAGGCTCATCCCACCCCACCGTCAGCGAACCCGACCCCGGCCGCACAAACCCCAACAGCACCGCCCCAGGCACCGACTGGCGATGGCCGTACACCCTCAGATCCCACGACCGAACCGAGTTCAACCCCCCGCCCGCAACCACATCGGCAACCCGCAGCGTCCACACACCCCGCGGATCCTCACCGAGATGCCGCGCCGAACCGAACCGGAACACACCGGTGAGCGGGCAGGGGTGGGCGGCGGTGCAGTTCTTCGAGTTCGGCGCCGTCAGCACCGATGTCGCGCCCTGGGGGGACTCGAGTTCGATCCGCAGGTTGCGAAAACGCGGAGCCGCGAAATCGACATTGATCTCGACGAACTCCGCGAAGTCCACGCTGCCTCCCAGCCGCACAGTGCTCGAAACAGCGGTGCCGGTGTCAGGGATGCTGTGCGACGTGTCAGCCGACGCTGCCGCGGTGCCCATCTCGGGCACGTTGGCCCAGCTTCCGGCAAGCGCCACCGCCGCAGAGGCATCCACGACGCCGAACCCGTACTTGTGGCTGTAGCTGTAGCTGTCGGTCGCCGAGCCGTACCGCAGCGCACCGGCCTCCCAACCGGCGTCGCCGGCATCGTTGCGGCGGGCCGACGTCGCCAACACCAGCTTGACGTCGCGCCACGTCAGCGACGGACCCGCCGCGCGCACCAGCGCGACGACACCCGACACCATCGGCACCGCGGCGCTCGTGCCGCCGAACCCGCTCGTGTAGCTGCTGTAGCGCCGCGTGGTCCCGATGCCGGGAGAGTTGGAAGGAGCACACACCCACAGGTTCGGCCCCTGCTCGGAATATCCCGATCGCTTCCCATGGCCGTTCACGGCACAAACCGTGGTGACGCCGTAGTGGCTGGTGTGCTCGTTCAGCGAGGCCCAGTCGCCCATGTCGTTGCCGTTGCCGCCGGAGAACACGTACACGACGCCTTTGCCGCCGTCCCCTTCGCTCAAGCCCGCCTCGACCGCCATATCCCATGTCCGGTGGACTCGGCGGGGCGTCGGACCTGGAGTGGGTCCCCAGCTGTTGTTGGACACTGACGTGGTCGCGCGGCCTCGCGACATCGCATCAGCCATATTGGCCGTGTTCAAGTTGCCGAGCAGGTTGTACGCATAGATCGTCGCCCGCGGCGCCACGCCGCGCATGCCGGTGCCGTTGTCGCGGGCGGCGATGATCCCCGATACCAGCGTGCCGTGATCCAGCGGGCCGTCGAATACCCCCATGTCGTCGCGGTAGCTGTGGTGCCCGGATTCGAGCACGTTGTCGACCAAGTCCTCGTGGAGATAGTCGAGACCGGTGTCGACCACCGCGACATTGACCCCGGCGCCCTTGGTGATGTCCCACACGCTGCCCAACGAGGCGTCCTCGATGTTGATGTCCTCGCCGGCGGTGGTCCCGGACTGCCCGGTGCTGTCGAGATGCCACTGGCATCGGTACAGCTCGTCGTCGATGCCCGAGGGTGCCCCGGGACACCCCCCGAGCAGCCATTCGTAGCCGCCGTCGCGTTGCAGCAGCACGACGTAGGCAACGGTGTCGGCCGGTTGAGCGGCGTCGATCTTGAGGTTGTAGGTGCCGGCTGCCAGCGTGTCGAGGATCGCACTGGGGTAGATCCCCGAAGCCGGCGCGGCGGGGTAGACCTCGCGTTGGTTCACATCGAGGACCGTTCCCGCCGAGTCCTCCAAGGTGGCTTCGATGTCTGCGGCGATGCTCGACAAAGCGAGTGCCACACGGGTCGACTCCTCGAGCGTGAAGGTGAACCAGTCGCCGTCCGGGTCGGTTGTCCCGCCTGCGGCCTCGTTCATGTGCAGTTCAGCCGCTGATGCCTTCGAGCTGGCGGGTTCGCCGGACTCGGCGACATGCAGGAAGTACCAACCGCTGTCGTTATCGCAGTGGGGCCTGACCTTGATGTAGGAGACGCCTGCGGGCAGTGTCTCGCGCAGGGCGAATTGCCCGAGGTTCCGCACCAGATACGCGTCGTTGTTCGAGGCGATGGCCGCACCGGCGGAGTCCAGGATCTGTCCCACGGTGTCAGACACGAACCCGCTCGTCCGCACGGTGATCGTGGTCTCGGCCGTCAGATCCAGCTTGAAGTAGTCCACATCGCCGTAGTCGGTATTCCCGCCGCCACACCCACGTGCCGTCCCGGTGTCGTGGAGAACAGCCAAGGTGACGCTGCCGAGTTCGACCGGCGATGCGTTGTCGCGGCCCGAAGTGTCGTCTGATGTCCTCAGATGCAGCGTGTACGGACCCGAAGCGTCGTCGCCCGCAGACTGGGTGGAGCTGCTGATTTCGATGAAATAGAGTCCGGCTTCCAGCCTGGCGCCGAGCGCGAAGTTGAGCGGCCCGTCAGCGAAATCGCCGTTGTCGTTCTTGGCCGTATGGCCGCTGTCGCTGCTGAGGAAGAGCTTGCCGTACGTGTCGGTGTCACCCGTGGTCCAGATGAAGACATCACGCGAGCCGCTGATCCGGAATGAGAAATAGTCGTAGTCGCTGAATGGATCGATCACGCCCTGCACGGGCAACTCGTTCACCATGGCAGTAGCGCTCACACGAAAGGAACCGGGTTCGGTTGGCGTTCCTGTCGAGGTTGCCGACCAGTCGCCGTCGCTGGTCGTGACTGCCCGTACCTGCATGTCGTAGGACGTGTCGTTGGTGAGCCCGGTCACGATGACGTGCAGGTCCCCGGTTTCCCACGCGGGGTCGAGCACGGTCCAGTTGGCGTCGTCGGCTTTGTCGGTGGCGCTCGCGCTCGTCTCGATCCAGCGCACGTCGTAGGACTCGATGCCGGTGACGCCGGTCGGCGCAGTCCACGCCACCGTCAGGGCCGTGTCGCCCGAGGCCACAGCGGTGATCGCGGGGACGGCCGGCGGCGTCTGCGCCCGCGCGTCATCGCCCGACAGCACCCCCAGCGCGAGGGTTCCTGCGGCGACGCACACCACCAGCGCGACGCGCATCAGCCGCCCTATCGGCAGATGACCCGACAGCGATGCTGCTGGCGTCACCGGAAGTCGCGCTCAATCCCCAAGTCCGGGCTCGACACCTCGACGCCAGTTGCGTGATGGTTGACGCCATGCATCGTGAGCAGAATAGTCATGTAGCTAACTCATGTAATGAACTCTGTGCCTCAGCGGATAGGCGGTGATGCGTCGTGCGGCGTTCCGGGGCGGTGCCGTAGGGGCAGCGCTGGGCGGGCAGCGCTGCGGGCCGGTCAGGTCAGCGCTTCGCTTCGGTGCTCAGGGGTTTGCGAGGATGCGTCGTGCGGCGCGGGCGGCGGTGTCGGTGCGAGTGCTGCCGGTGACGCGGCGTATGTTTGCGGTGTCGGGTGCTGCGGTGGTGATGGCTGTTCGCACGTCGTCGGTGATGGCTGCGCGTCCGCCCACGATGAGGATCTGGGTGGGCCGGTAGTCGCGGATGAGTGCTGCGGTGGCGTCGGGCAGGGTGCCTTGTTCGGTGTAGGCAACCGCGGAGTTCTCGGTGGCGGCTGCCAGTGCCGCTGCGACGCCGACGTCGGGCGGGGACCAGCCGTTGGCGATCACCAGGGTGATGCCGTCGGGTGCGGCGGCGGGGTTGCCCAGCACTCGCCGGGCTGTCTGAGCGGCTGTGTCGATGCGGTCGTCGCCGGTGAGCCGCGAGATGCTCGCATCGCCGCCTGCTGCTGCTGCGATCGCGTCATGCACCTGCGAGCTGATGGCAGCGGTGCCCCCGATGAGGATCACCCGTGCGACGTCGTAGTCGCGCAGCAGCGCCGCGGTCGCGTCAGGCAGCTGGTCGCGCTGGGTGTAGAGCACCGCTGAGCGGCCGCTGCGGGCGGCCAGCGCGGTGGCTGCGCCGATGTCAGGCGGCGACCATCCGTTGGCCACCACCAACGTCACGCGGCCCGCTGTCGACGGCGCGCCCAGGATGCGGCGTGCAGTGGCCGCTGCGGTGTCGGAGCGGCCCTCGCCTGTGATGCGCGAGATGCCCGATTCGGGCGACGCCGCATCGATCTGGGTGCGCACATCACGGGTCACCGCAGCGGTGCCGCCCACGATGACCACCTCAGCGGGCAAAGCCTCACGCAGCAGCACCCGGGTCTCCTCAGACAGCTCGTCGCCCGCGGTGTAGAGCACCACCGCACCTGAGGTGCGTGCTGCGAGCACCGACGCTGCGCCCACATCGGCCGGACTCCACCCGTTCGCCACCACGAACGTCGCAACACCCACATCAAAATCGCCGCCGCCGCCGCCCGAACTGCCGCCGCCCGAACTGCCGCCGCCCGAACTGCCGCCGCCGCCACCGGGATTCCGCGATGACCCGCCAGAGGAGACCGGCGTGCCTGTCCTGCTGACGGACCAGGGGCCGGCCCCGACGGCGCTGACCGCTCTGACCTGCACGTCGTACTTCACCGAGTTCATGAGGTCGGTGAAGCCCGTGACCTCGCTCATCCGGTATTGCAGGAGGTCGCCGGGTATCCAGATGCCGATCTTCTCCGTCCAGCTGGCGTTGGTGGCGGCGCTGGGGATGTGGCGCAGGTCGTAGGAGGTGATGTCGAACCCGCCGGTATCGTCCGGGGCGGTCCAGGTGATCGACAGGGCGCGGCCGTCGGGGGTCACCGCGCCGATGGACGGCATGCCGGGTTCCGTCTGCGCGGTGCCGGTGTCCGTCCGGGACCATGGCCCCCCGCCGACGTCGTTCACCGCCCGCACCTGCACGTCGTACTGGATGCCGTTGGTCAGGCTGCGGAGGGTGTACTCCAGGGTGCCGGAGCTCCAGATGCCGGTCCTCTTCGTCCAGTTGTCGTCGTCGTCCTTGCACGGGTCCGGCTTGTAGCTGCGGATGTAGCGCACGTCGTATGACGCGACCGCGGACCCGCCGATATCGTCCGGCTCGGACCAGTTGATGGTGAGCGTCTTGTCGCCGTGGGTCACGCTGTCGATCGCGGGGCCTGTAGGTCTCGTCCGGGGTGTGCCGACGACGGTGTCGGACCACCGGCCGCCCCCGGCGGCGTTGACGGCCTGCACCTGCACGTCGTACTGGATGCCGTTGGCCAGGCTGTCGAGGGTGTACTCCAGGGTGCCGGAGTGCCAGACGCTGGGCTTCGGCGTCCAGTTGTTGTCGTCGTCCTTGTACGGGTCCGGCTCGTAGCTGCGGATGTAGCGCAGGTTGTAGGACGTGACCGGGGACCCGCCGTCATCGTCCGGGGCGAACCACGACACGGCCAGGGCGCGGTCGCCGGACGTGAACCGATCGATGGCCGGGGCGCCGGGCGCCGTCTGGGGAGTGGCGGAGGCCGCGGCCGACCATGACCCCTCGTCGACGGCGTTCACCGCCCGCAGCCGCACGTCGTACCGGACGCCGTTGGTCAGGCTGTCGAGGGTGTACTCCAGGGTGTCGGAGCTCCAGATGCCGATCTTCTCCTCCCAGTTGTCGTCGTCCTTGTTGAGGGCGTTGCTGCGGATGTAGCCCAGGTCGTAGGACGTGACCGCGGACCCGCCGTTATCGGAGGGGGCCGACCAGGCCACCGTGAGCGCCTGGTTGTCGGGAATCACCGAGTTGATGGTGGGGGCTTTGGGAATCGTCTGGAGCGTGCCGACGACGGTGTCGGACCACCGGCCGTCCCCGGCGGCGTTGACGGCCTGCACCTGCACGTCGTAGCTGACGCCGCTGGTCAGGCTGTCGAGGGTGTGCACCAGGGCACCGAAGCTCCAGACGCTGGACTTCACCGTCCAGTCGGTGTTGCCGGGGGCGTTGCTGGGGATGTAGCGCAGGTTGTAGGAGGTGATCAGGCTGCCCCCGGTGTCGTCCGGCGCGGACCAGGCCACCGTGAGCGCCCGGTCGCCGGGAATCACCGAGTTGATGGTGGGGGCGCTGGACGTCGTCCGCGGCGTGCCGAAGAGGGTGCCGGACCAGGGTCCCGCCCCCGCGAAGGTCACCGCCCGCACCTCCACCTCATACTCCACGCCGTTGGTCAGGCTGTCGAGGGTGTACTCCAGGGTGTCGGAGCTCCAGATGCCGATCTTCTCCTCCCAGTTGTCGTCGTCGTCCTTGTCGGGGGCGTCGCTGGGGATGTAGCGCAGGTTGTAGGAGGTGATGTCGAACCCGCCGGTATCGACCGGCGCGGACCAGGTGATCGACAGGGCGCGGTCGCCGGGGGTCACCGCGCCGATGAACGGCATGCCGGGTTCCGTCTGCGCGGTGCCGGTGTCCGTCCGGGACCATGGCCCCCCGCCGACGTCGTTCACCGCCCGCACCTGCACGTCGTACCGGACGCCGTTGGTCAGGCCGAAGAGGTCGTACAGCCGCGCGCCGGAGCTCCAGATGCCGGTCCTCTTCTCCCAGTTGTCGTCGTCGTCCTTGCCGGGGGCGTCGCTGGGGATGTAGCGCAGGTTGTAGGACGTGACCAGGGACCCGCCGTCGTCGTCCGGCGCGGACCAGGCCACCGTGAGCTCCTTGTCGCCCGGCGTCACCGAGCTGACGGCCGGCGCCGCCGGGACGGTCTTCGGCGTGCCCCAGAGCGCGTCGACCCCCCACGGCGTCAGATCGTCGTTGGGGCGGGCGGACCAAGTGCTCCAGTCGCTCAACAGTTGGCCGTACTTGTTCCTCCCCCGGACCTGCACCTGGTACCAGCGCCCGTTGACCAGGCCGTCGATGGTGTATTCCAGGGGACTGGTCCCGGTGATGTCCCGGATGTACTGCCAATCGCTGCTAGCCGGCGCCACACTGGATACGAATCGGAAGTGGGTATAGCGCAGCTCATAGCCGGTGATCTCGTCGTCGCCGCCGTCGGTCCAGGCGACCGTGAGCGTGCCGTCGCCCTCGGTCACCGAGTTGATCGTGAGTTCGACGGGCTGGCGCCGGGGGATCAGGGTCAGGCTGGACCAGGGGCCGGCGCCGATCCGGTTGCGGGCCCGCACCTGGATCTTGTACTCGACATGGGGGATCAGGTTCCCGACCGACCTGACGTTGGTCTGCGCCGGCCCGCCAAGGATCTCCTGAGCGTCCTGGGAATGCTTGACGACGGCGGTGGGATCGCTGGTGGGGTAGTGGTGGATGTCGTAGGAGGTGACGGTGTGCCCGCCGTTGTCGGTGGGGCCTGTCCACTGGATGAAGATGCTGCTCTCGTAGGTACGGATTCGTTTCAGGCTTCCCACCGCGGCCGGGGCCCTGCCGGGGGAATGGGCCGGCACTGTTTCAGGCGGCGGGCTCGTTCTGTCTGCGGAGCTGACCGAGTAGACGTCTACCGAGTACCGGACGCCGTTCTGGAGTCCGGTGATGGCGTATTCCAGGGTGTCGGACGCGATGAGGCCGCTGGTCGTCCATTCGCTGAAGTCGTTCCAGTCCGGATCGTCCAACCGTATGTAGCTCACCTTGTAGCCGGCCACGGTGACCCCCGCCTTGGCCGGGGCGGGGGTCCACTTGACCGTGAGCGTGCCGTTGCTGGGGGTCGCCGAGATGTTTCCGGGCGGGTTGGGCCTCTCGTGCTTGGGTTGCAGGGTCACGACGAGGGACCAGGGGCCGTCCCCGCCGCGGTTGGCCGCCCGCACCTGCACCCTGTAGTTGACGCCGCTCGTCAGGCCGGTGATCGTGTACTCCAAGTCGCCGGTCAGGTCGTCCACCTGGGTCCAGTTGGCGTCGACGGTGATGTCTCCGTCGCTTCCGTCGCTGCGGATGTAGCGCAGGTCGTAGTGGGTGGGGGGCGCCCCGCCGTCGTCGGCGGGGGGTCTCCAGGAGACCCGGAGCTGGTTGGGCGTCTCCTCTGAGACGTCCTTGAGGCCGGTAGCGCCCGGGGGTTCGGGGTCCGCGTTGTTGACGGTCTCGGACCAGGACCCCGCGCCGGCGGAGTTGTCCGCCCTCACCTGGAAGTCGTACTCGACACCGTCGGTCAGTCCCTCGACCGTGTGGTTCAAGTCGCCGGTCAGGTCGTCCACCGGGGTCCAGTTGGCGTCGACGGTGATGTCTCCGTCGCTTCCGTCGCTGCGGATGTAGCGCAGGTCGTAGCCGGTGATGTCGGCGCCGCCGTCGTTCGACGGGGCGGACCACCTGACGTGTACGTTGGCGCCGTCGGAGGTCGCCCGGTCGATGGTGGGCGCGCCGGGCGCCGCCGGGGTGCTTCCGGCGATGCCGGTCCGGGGGTCGCTCCAGTCGGACCATCCGCTGGCGCCCTCGCCATTGACCGCCTGAAGGCCCAGCCGGTACCGGACGCCGTTGGTCAGCCCGCTGAGGGTGAACTCCAAGTCGCCGCCGCCGGAGGTCCAGATGCCGGGCTCCTGGCTCCACAGGTAGAGGCAGTTCTCACACACCGCGGCATCGTTCACGTACCGGAGGTTGTAACCGGTGATGTCCGAGCCCCCGTTGCTGGAGGGTGCCGACCAGGTGATGGCGAGCGATCCGTCGCCCGGGGTTACCGTGTCGATGGAGGGTATGCGGGGAGGCCCCACGGGGGTTCTGGTCTGGCGTTGGGACCAGGCGCCGTCGCCCGCGGCGTTGACCGCCCGCACCTCCACGTGGTACGCGACGCCGTTTGTCAGGCCCCCGATCCTGTATTGGCCGGCCGTCCTGGCGAAGCCCGTCTCCCACTCCCAGTTGTCGTAGTCGGTGACGTCTCCGTCGCTTCCGTCGCTGCGGATGTAACGCAGGTCGTAGGAGGTGATGTAGGACCCGCCGTCGCTCGCCGGGCCCGACCATGTGATGGTGATCCGGCCGCTGCCGGCGGACGCGAACCCCAGGTTGGGGGCAGTCGGGACGGTGGCGGGCGTGGCCGTGACGGTGGCGGACCAGGCGCCGTTGCCGATGGTGTTGACCGCCCTGGCCGACACGTCGTATCGGGTGCCGTTGGCCAGTCCGCTGAGGGTGGACTCCAGAGCGCCGGCACCGGTGGTCCACACGCCGTTCTCGACCGTCCAGTTGCCGTCGGTCTTGTCGTCGGCGTCGCTGCGGATGTAGCGCAGGTCGTAGGAGGTGATGTCGGACCCGCCGTTGCTCGCGGGAGCGGTCCAGGCAACGGTCAGCGCCTCGTTGCCGACGGTCAGCGACTCTATGGCCGGAGCCCCGGGGATCGCGGCATCGTTCAGCGTCTGCGCCGAAGCCGGCGACACCAAGCCCGCGAATGCCCCAACCAGCACAAACAGACCGAGCAGCCTCTGCCGGAGCGACCCGACGACACCTGGGGCGTCGGTCCTACGCGGTTGCGGCTGCGGGCCCGTTCCAACGGAGGGGAGCGACATCAATCAGCCGGCTATGCCGTCAGCAGACGGGGAAGCAATACCCCCCCCCCCCCCCGCATATGTGCAGCCGAAGGAGCGGGACAGCGATGCATCTGGGAGGTCGTTTGTGTGAGAACAATGCATATGTGTATGTCTATCGGCCACGCACGCCAAACAGACGGATGCGAAGAGGGGGTGGCACCGCCCCCTGGGGGTGTCGTTCCGGGGGCGGTGCCGTGGGGGCAGCGCTGGGCGGGCAGCGCTGCCGACCGAGATGGCCAGCGCGATCGCTCTGGTTCAGGAGTCCACGAGGATGCGTCGTGCGGCGCGGGCGGCGGTGTCGGTGCGGGTGGTGCCGGTGATGCGGCGCACGTCGGCTGTGTCGGGCGCAGCCGCGGTGATCGCTGTTCGCACCTCATCGGCGACTGCGGCGCGGCCGCCGATGATGATGACCTGGCCGACTCGGTAGTCGCGGATCAGCGCTTCGGTCGCTTGTGGCAGCTCGCCTTGTGCGACATAGGCGACCGCGGCATTGGGCGTCGCGGCTGCGAGTGCTGCAGCGACGCCGACATCGGGCGGCGACCAGCCGTTGGCGACCACCAAGGTGATGCCGTCGGGTGCTGCGGCGGGGCTGCCCAGCACCCGCCGTGCTGCCGCCGCGGCGGTGTCGACGCGGCCGGCGCCGGTCAGTCGGGTGACGCTCGCATCTGCGCCTGCCGCGGCGGCGATCGCGTCGCGGGTCTCGTCGCTGATCGCTGCGGTTCCGCCGATGAGGATCACCCGCGCCACGTCGTAGTCGCGAAGCAGCGCAGCGGACGCCTGGGGCAGCGTGTCGCGTTCGGTGTAGAGCACCGCGGAGCGGCTGCTGAGCGCGGCCAATGCGGCGGCGGCGCCGATGTCGGGCGGCGACCAGCCGTTGGTCACCACCAGCGTCACCCTGCCCGCCCCGGACGGCGCCCCCAGAATGCGACGCGCGGTGGCCGCTGCGGTGTGGGAGCGGTCCTGCCCGGTGACGCGCGAGATGCCCGATTCCGACGACGCGGTACCGATCTGGGTGCGGACGTCACGCGACACCGCTGCGGTGCCGCCCACGATGATTACCTCTGCGGGCAGCGCCTCGCGCAGCAGCGCCCGCGTCTGCTCGGAGAGTTCGTCGCTTGCGGTGTAGAGCACCACCGCACCGGAGGTGCGCGCCGCGAGCACCGACGCCGCGCCCACATCGGCCGGACTCCACCCATTCGCCACCACGAACGTCGCAACACCCACATCAAAACCGCCGCCGCCGCCACCGCCACCGCCGGAACTGCCGCCCGAGCCCGACGTGCCCGAGAAACCGCCCACCGAGGGGAACTGCGCACCGGATTCGCTGGCCTCGGTGACGGTGACCACGACGGTGAGCCGGCTGGTGTGGACACCGTCGGCCGCTTCCACGGTGACGTGATGCTCGTTGTTGCTGGGGGTTTGTGTATCGAACTCGGGCGGATTCTTGAAGCTCAGCTTGCCGCCGTCGAGGTTGAACAGGTCTGCGTCGGGGCCATCGAGTGTCCAGCCGACAGGGACGTTCTCTGGATCGTCTGCGGTGTAGACGGCGACGTCCTGGCGCCGTTCGGGGACGTTCACCGCCACATCCCCGGTGATCTTGGGCGGCTCGTTCACGTCTTCCACGTTCACGGCCACCTCCAGGATTCCTTGGAGCCCGCCGCTGTCGGTGGCTCTGACCTCTGCCTCATAGCTGTTGTTCAGTCCCCGATCTGCTGGGTTGTCGTGGTCGGGCGGTGTCTTGAAACGCAGCACGCCCTCGTCGATGGTGAACAGGCGCCCGTCCGCGCCGGCGAGGTCCCAGCTCACGGTGTCGCCTTCGGGATCGGCCGCGAAGAACGTGGCGACGTCGTCGGTGTTGTTCTCGGCGAAGCGCACGATTCCGAGGCCGGACACCGCGGGCGCCTCGTTCACGTCGCCGACCTCGATTTGGACCTGCGTGGTATCCGAATCGCCCGAGGGATCGGTGGCGGTGACGAGCAGCGTGTAGCTGTCGGCGGTCTCGTGATCCAAGGCGTCCGTGGTCAGCAGCTGGCCTGTTGCAGCCACGATCTCGAACGGAACCCCGCTGATGGGGGTCACCGTGTAGGTGAGCGAATCGTTGTCGTCGTCGGTCGCCGTCACGCGATCGCCCACCTGGCTGCCCACGGCTGCGTCCTCAGCCACACTGCGTACGACGGGCCCGCCTGCGAACAGCGGCGACTGGTTGGTCACCGGTTCCGCCTTCACCCGATGCTGCGACTCGGCCAGTGCCTGCTTGGCCGAACCGTGCCCGTCGTCGTAGGACGCCACGGCTCGCAGATACCGGTCGACATCGTTGCTGGCCGGCGTGTACAAGCTCGACACCGCAGCGTCGATCTCGGTCCACTGCTGCTTGTTCGGCGACCTGTACCACTGCCAGCTCACCGACGACGACATCACCTCATCGGGATCTGACAGCGACGCCGTCACGGCCACGCCTTGTTGGGGCTGCACCGCGGACAGCGACACCGCCCCGTCCTCTTCGGTGTTGTCGACCGTCACCGACATGGCGATCGACGCCGCCAGATCGCCATCTGACGCTTCCACCTCGACCACGTAGACGTTGTCGCCGTCGGCGTCAGCCCTCGCCTCGAAATCGGGCGGTTCCTTGAAGCTCAGGCGACCATCGGCGATCTCGAAAAAGGCCCTATCGTCGCCTAGCAGCAGCCAGCCCACATCGGTGCCCTCAGGATCGGTCGCGGTGTAGACGGCAACGACACCAGAGCTGTCCTCGGTGACGGTTGCCGCGTTCGGTCCGTCGATCTCAGGCGCCGCTTTCGGTCCGTCGATCTCGGGCGCCTCATTGACGTTTGACACATTGACCGACACGGTCAGCGTCCCGGTCAACCCGCCGCCGTCGGTGGCCCTCACCACCAGCTCATAGACGTGTCTGCCCTGCGCGTCCACCCTCGTCTCGAAGTCCGGCGACGCCAGGAACCTCAGCACGCCCCCGGCGATCGAGAACAGGTCCTCATCAGACCCCGGCGCCGACAACGACCATTCCACCGTGTCGCCTGCGTCGGGATCGACAGCCGTGAACACGCCCACAGTCTCAGTCGCCGGATCGTTCTCCGCGAACCTGAACACGGTGCCGCCCGACACCGACGGCGCCTCGTTGATGTCGGTGACACCGATGTCGACGGTGTTCTCGGCGCTGACGCCCGACGGGTTTGTGACGGTGACCGTCACCTCGTAGCTGGACTTGGACTCGTGGTCGAGGCCGGTCTTGGTCCGGAGCTGGCCCGTCGAGTCCACGATGTCGAACGAGTCGGCGTCGTCGCCGTCCAGCGTGTAGGTCAGCGCGCCACCGTCGGGTTCGATGAAGGCGACCGCGGGTCCGATGTCGCGGTCGGGGGCGGTGTTCTCGGTCACGCTGCGAGAGATGGGGTAGAGGGCGCCCCTCACCTCGACCTGGATGTTCGCGGAGGTGCCTGTCCACACATCCAAGCCGAGTTCAGGGTCGACATAGACGAGGCCGTGGTCGAGTGACCAGCCCACCGCCGCGCCGGAGTCCGCTTCGCAGCTGTCGTTTGTAACCAAACAGGGGTCGGTTGTATAGATGCTGATGGTGTTGTTGACGATGATGGGGACCTCGCGTTCCCGCTGGACGCTGACGAAGTACGTCGTGCTGGGTTCGAGCGTGGGGCACAGCCCCGTTCCTGAGGTGGGGGCCGTGAAGTGGTGCAGGCCCGATGCAGAGAAGCTCGCCGGGTCGTTGAGGATGCACAGCACGGGGCCGGGACCGACTATGCCGCCAGAGACGGGAGCCGCGTCGTGCAGGCTGGCCGTCAGCCTGCCGCCGGCGGTCGAAGTGTGCGAAATGGTATGGAAGCCGACACCGATCGAGCTCAGCGCATAGCCGTCGTGGTTGGAGCCGGTAGTGAATCCTTGGGCTGCGACTGTGGGGCCGTCCCCGCGTTCCAACTCGAAACCGGAGATTGGGGGGGAGGCGGTCTTGCCGGTGTTCTTCACCAGCGCGGTGGCAGTCTGCGCCTCGGGCGAGGGCTGGGGGGTCGCGGCGATGCGGTGGGGGTCGGGCACCGCTGAGAGGGTGCGCCCGTACGCGGTGCACACGCCGCCGGTTTCGCCCGGGTCACAGGGGCTGGCGGCGACCAGGCCGAACGTGATCGAGCCGTGCCCGGTGGGTGTCAGCGTGAAGATGTAGGCGTTGGCCGCCTCGCCGGCCACGACATGGGCGCTCACGCTCTCGACGGTCGCCCCCGCCACACTGACCGAAGCAGTGGCGGCCGCCGGGTCCACCACCGGCTGGTTGAACGCCACCACCACCGTCGGCCGATCGTCTGGACCCTCAGTCGCCAGCGACGTATGGCTGCTGACCGGGAACACCGCCTCCAACGGCTCGGGCACCGCGAACAACGCCACCGGATGCACAGGAATGGCACGAAAGTTGGTCAGCGGACTGTCGGGTTCGCTCAGCGAGAACTTCTCCTCGCCGGTGTCGGGATCGACCTGGGTCACCGCTTCGATGGGCACCTCGGGGTCGTCGGGCGCAACCGAGCGACTGGCGCGGCCCCAGCTGATCAGCCAGTCCCCGTTGGCCAGTGGCTCTATTTGGCCTTGGCTGGTCCCGATGTATTGGCGGGAGCCACGCAATGAGTGATCGCGCACGAAGACTGCCTCGCCGCTGCTGTGGTCGAGGGCGTACTCCACCCCTCGGCTGTAGTAGTCACCGTCCGTTCGGCTGACGAACTCTCCTGTCCACGGGTTCACCACGCAATGCACGCCGTTGTCGAAGAGGAGGAGATTGCCGTTGGGCAGGATCTGCGCGGCGTGCTGCGCACAGAACTCGCCGGCGGGATCGCCGATGATCGACATCGGTGCCGGACCCACGCCTCGGGCCTCCCACTGCTCGGCGGTCAGGTTGGAGCGCCCCACCCTCCAGGCGACCTTGTGGTCCTCGGCGTGGTCCGGGTCGATGGCCAGCACCCTCGAGCACCCCCGCATCGAGGCGATGATGAGCCCGTCCACCAACTGCAGCGAGTTGATATGGGCGTAGCTGTGGTGCTCCTCTGCTGCGAACCGGTGCTGGGTGCAATCCTCCAAAGGCATGATCTCCCAGGAGTTCCACGTGAACACCGCCCGCCCGGCCGGCGTGACGATCTGGACGGCCGCATCCCTCACCGCCTGGGGCTGGCTGTCGGCAATATCGGGGTGGTCGAACGGCAGGTCGTTGAGGTCGCGCAGTGCCGGCTCGTAGGCCAGCAGCAGGTAGTTGCCGTTGGGCAGAACGCGGAAGTCGTGCTGGTCGATCGTTTCGAGCGGGGCCACGGTGGTGATCCCCGTTTCCAGTATCTCCAGGTTCTGGTCCAGGACCGTGAATTCAAAATGGGGCCACGCAGAGGTGTCCACGTACGAGTACCGGTATTCGAGTTCGTCACCTTGCTGCTGATCGGCACCGGCGGCTCTGTCGACGCGGAAGTAGGCCCAAATGCTGTGTCCGGGAGCTCGGCGAAATCGGGGCACGGCGTTGTTGTCGACTATTGCGACGGAATCGTAGAACCGGAGCATGATGAGTTCCTCGAGGATGCCGTCAGCACCCGGAATTTTGGTCGCCTCGATCATCCGCTCGCGGTGAATGTGGCAGTGGACCACGTAGGTGGTGGCAGCGCCGTCGGCGCCGGTGAGGGTGACGTGCACGTCGCTCTCGCGGCTGACCGGCACCGTCGCGGCGGTGCCGCTGGCGGTTTGGGTGCCGTTGACGGCGATCCGCACGCCCGAGGCCGCGGTCGGGGTCACGGTCATGGTGTCGCCGCTGGGGGCGCAGCCGACGGCGTAGTGGAGGACGTCAGCGCTGAATGCAGGCGAGAGGGCGCGGTCCGGGTTGGCTGTCGAGTCGTTGGTGGTGGCCCCCAGGCCGGTGAGCAGGCTGGCTGTGACCACTTCGTAGGTGAGTGCGGTGGCTGTCTGGCCGGTGTCGTGGCTGTCCTCGTAGGTGGCCGTTGCCCGCAGGAACGTGCCGGTGTCCGCGGCCGCTGGTGTGTAGGTGCTCGATGTTGCCCCTGAGATGGCTGTCCAGGCGTTGGGGCGTATCGAGCGTTCCCAGACATAGGTCGGGGTGCCGTCCACTACGCCGTCGAGGTCGCTCAAGGTTGTGGTCAGTTCTGTTCCCATTTGGGGGCGTGTGGTGGACAGGGTGAGCGTCCCGGCTTCGTCGGTGTCGGTGACGGTGACGGTGACGCTCTTGGTCACCGTGGTGCTCGATCCCGCCAGTGAGGCGGTGAGGGTCACGGCGTATTCGTTGTCGGTGTCATCATCCGACGGCGACTCGTAGTCGGGCGGTTTCGCGAACAGGTTCGGCGAGACGGGGTCGATGCGGAATCTGAGGGCGCCGGCGGGGTCGTCGATGCTGAAGTGGGCGGCGTCGTCGCCTGACAGCGACCACTCGATGCCGTCGCGGTCCACCGGCGAGGACGCGGTGTAGGTCGCGATGCGGCCGGCGTCGTTCTCGGCGTGGTCCACGCTGGCGGGCCCGCTCACCTCTGATGCCAGTTCGGCGACGTTGGTCACCTCGATGGTCACGGTGGTGTCGGTGGTGCCGTTGGAGTCGGTGGCGGTGACGGTCACTTCGTAGCCGGGCTTGGTCTCATAGTCGAGGGCGGCTTTGGTCTGGAGCTGTCCTGTGGTTTCGTCGATGTCGAACGACGCGGCGTCGGCGCCGCCCAGCGTGTAGGCGACGGTGCCGCTGGTGCCGCCGAGCGCCACAGGCGCGCCGATGCCGGTGCCCGCAGCGGTGTTCTCGGCCACGCTGCGCGTCGTGACCACCGACGCCAGCGCGAAGCTCAGTGTCGCGATCGGCTCGGTCGTGAACAGGCCGGTGCCCCGCAGGCTCTCGATGACTCCCTGAGGATCGGTCGCGTCGCTGGGGGAGAGCGCGAAGTCGGTTCCGTCCTCGGTGCCGGCATCCCACGGATACAGGCTCACCGTGTGCGAACCCAGCCAGCGGCCCTCGCCGTCGACCAGCGGCAGCCCCGACACGCCCACGAACCAGTCATGGCTCGGGGCGATCATCGTGACGAGCGTCACCCGCGGATGCTCGGTCGTGAGCGTGGCCGTCAAGCTGTTCGAGCTTGTGGGGGGGATGAAATCGGTGTCGCCGACCAAGGTGCTGAGCGCGTCCGGCCCGGCATCCACCACCTCGCCGCGCAGGCCCCTCCAGCCTCCCACCTCCGCCATGGCCTCCACTCCGGCGGTGCTCCTCTCGCCGCTCTCCACGAAGGCCGCGGCTGCGTTGTGGACGCCGCCGATCAGACGCGAGAAATGCGCACCCCCCGGAACGCCGTCGGGCGTGACGGCGGTGGTCCATGCTCCCTGGAAGGTCACGGCATACTCGGCGGTCGACGCGAACGCCGCGACCGGATCGCTGACCGGCGACCACAGCGACATGTCCTGCACGGTCCGGGTGATCGTCACGGTGTAGGTCTCGGTGGTGGTGGTGTCCTGCGCCGTCACCTTGACCTTGACCACGGTGACGCCCACCCCCAGGTCCACCTGCTGCCCACCAGCGGTGCTGTCAGCGTCAACCAGCGGCAAGTCGTCGGCATCGAGGAATGACACCGTGGCGTTGTTGTCGCTCTTGGTCGCAGTGACGCTGACGCGCGTGACCGTGTAGCCGACGCTGGCCGTGTACATCGTCGTGCCGCTCGCGAACGCAGGCGACAGCCTCCCCGCACTCAACGTCAGAGCGCTGAGCGAAGCATCGTTGCTCGGCGTCTGGGCCGACGCCGGCGACACCAAGCCTGAGAACACCGCGAATAACACAAGCAGGACGAACAGCACCGGCCGCGGCGATTCGACGACTCTCGGGGCGCCGGTCTTGCTGAGCGGTCGAGGCAGTCGGCCTCTCCCATCGGTCGGCCGCGGCATCAATCAGCCGGCCGTACGACAGCAGACGAGGGACCCCCCCCCCCCCCCGATACGCAGTTGGCGGCGCGAGGCGACGACGTGTCCGGGCGATCACTCACATGTTGCGAATGCATGTGTGTATGTCTACCGGCCCTATCTCCGGAAACTCAGAGCCCCAGCGGATGGGCGGCGATGCCCGGCAGCCCCGGCGGCCTGGACTTTGCGCAGAAATGCCGCCACAGGCGGCAAAATTGCGCAAAGAAGGCGTGACAGCAGCTTTTCGAGACGTGACCTATCCACTGGGGCTCTTTGACCATCGAGCAAGCGTCGGGCGCGGGATTGCCCAACGACGTTTTGGTTTGAGGCCCCACGAGAGAGGGGTGGCACCGCCCCGGTGCGGTGGGGTTCCGGGGCGGTGCCTGACGACAGCACTAGGTGGAGCAGCGCTGCCGTCGGATGTGGCTACGGCGTCTGCAAGACTTGGCAGGACGCAGTCAGCGCGAATGTCCTGTGCTCAGAGGTTTGCGAGGATGCGCCGTGCGGCGCGCACGGCGGTGTCGGTGCGGGTGCTGCCGGTGATGCGCCGGATGTCGGCGTTGTCGGGGGCGGTCTGGGTGATGGCTGTTCGCACGTCGTTGGCGACTGCTGCGCGGCCGCCCACGATGATGACCTGGCCGGGTCGGTAGTCGCGGATCAGCGCCGCGGTCGTCTCGGGCAGCTCGCCCTGTGCGGTGTAGGCAACCGCGGCGTTCTCCGTCGCGGCTGCCAATGCCGCCGCGACGCCGACATCGGGCGCGGACCAGCCATTGGCGATCACCAGGGTGACGCCGTCGGGAGCCGCGGCGGGATTGCCCAGCACCCGCCGTGCCGCCTGCGCAGCAGTGTCGATGCGGTCGGTGCCCGTGAGCCGCGAGATGCTGGCATCGCCCGCCGCCGCAGCGACCGCGTCCTGCACGTCGCCGCTGATCGCCGCAGTGCCTCCGATGAGCATCACCCGCGCAACGTCGTAGTCGCGCAGCAGCGCCGCGGAGGCTTCAGGCAGGCTGTCGCGCTCGGTGTAGAGCACCGCAGAGCGCCCGCTGCTCGCAGCCAGCGCCGTGGCTGCGCCGATATCAGGCGGCGACCAGCCATTGGCCACGACCAGCGTCACGCGGCCCGCAGCGGACGGCGCGCCCAGGATGCGGCGTGCTGTGGCCGCGGCTGTGTCGGAACGATCCTCGCCTGTGATGCGCGAGATGCCCGATTCCGACGACGCTGCCCGGATCTGGGTGCGCACGTCACGCGACACCGCAGCATTGCCGCCCACGATGATCACCTCGGCGGGCAGCGCCTCTCGCAGCAGCACCCTGGTCTCTTCGGACAGCTCGTTGCCCGCGGTGTACACCACTACCGCCTCAGACGTGCGCGCCGCCAGCACCGACGCCACACCCACATCAGCAGCACTCCACCCATTCGCCACTACAAACGTCGCCACACCCACATCGAGATCGCCGCCACCGCCGCCGCCGCCCGAACCGGAACCGCCACGGCTGCCCGAACCGGAACCGCCCGGGGAACCGCCGCCCGAACTCCGTCGCACTGTCAGGCCGAGGCCCGCGTTGCTGACGTCGGCGTAGTAGGTGGGGCCTGCGATTGCATGGACGATCGTGAACCTGGTACCGGCCGCAGCACCATTGGCGGTCACCCTGACCTTCTGGGGCACATCCCAGTTCGATGCCGTGAACCTGAGGACCGTCGGCTCCACCGACAGATCGCCTGATGCATAGATCGTCACGTCCACGTCCGTCGCCGGCCTGGGGTCAAGGTCGGTCCTGACCTCGGGTGCCTCGAACCGAGGCGGCACGCTGGTGAGCACCGCACCAGGGTCGGGAGCGCTGTTGAGGCTGACGGTGTAGACCGCGGAACGGGCACTGGTGACCGAGAGCTCCTCGGTGTTGATCCGGAGTGCGGGACCGTCGTCGTCGAGGATGGTCACAGTCACGTCGTTAACGGCGAGGTTGCCGTACTCGGTGGCGTCGCCCGCAACAATGCGGTTGGTGATCGGGACCGTGATGTCGGAGTTAGCGTCATCGTCATTCTGGGTCGCCGCAACTGTCACCTTGCGGGGCTGATCCCAGTTCGACGGGGTGAACGTCACCCTCGCGGTATCGCCGTCGTTGACGGTGACCACGCCGGCCCGGCCTGTGACCTCGATGGTCACGTCAGCAGTGGGTGCTTGGGAGAGCGACACGCTGTAAGCACCGGTCTCGCCCTCGATCACCGTCAGATGCTGCGGTGACAGCACCACACCAGCAGCATCGTTGTCGCTCACCGTGACCGCGACACTGGCGATCACGCCCTTGTAGTCGGGGGCGTCGCTGTCGGTGGTGTGGTCGAGAGTTATGTTTTCGCTGATGGTGTTGTCGTCGTGGGCGATGGTCACCGTGACGGTCTGGAGCGTGTCCCAGTTGTCCGCCCTAAACGTGAGGATTGCGGGCTCCACCGTCACCGGCCCGCCTTCGGTAATGTCAACGGTCACCTCATCGGATGGCTCGCTGGTCAGCGCGACGGTGTAGGTACCGGTTCCTTCCTCGAGGATCCCGATGGCACGGGACGAGACGCTCAGGCCTGCGGTGTCTGTGTCCGTCACGGTGACAGTGACGGCGGCGACAGTGAGCTGGAAGTACTCGTCGGCGCTGCCTTCGACGACGGCGTGAGTGATCTCGACGGTGTCGTCGTAGGCGTCATCGTCGTTGCCGGCGATTACCGTGACGGTCTGGGGCGTGTCCCAGTCCGACGCGTCGAACGCGAGCTGTGTGGGATTGGTGTTCATGTCGCCGGCGTCGGTGATCTTGACGGTCACCTCGCTGACCGGCGGATGCGACAGAACGACGGTGTACGTGCCGGTGCCGATCTCGTCCACCGTCAACTGCGCGGTCGACACGGTGATCTCGGCAGTGTCGTTCTCGGCGATGGCGACGGTTACCGAGCCGACGCTGACGCCGTCGTAGTCGGCGTCGTTGCTGGCGGCCGTGTGGGTCAGTTCGACCGGTGCGTCGGTGCCGGCGTCGGGGTCCTCGGCGGCGGTCACCGTCACGGTCTGCGCGGTGTCCCAGTTCGCGGCTGTGAAGGTCAGCTCGTTGTCGTTGTTCAGCGTGTTGCCGGTGAGGGTCAGGTCGCTGCGGTCGTGCCCGGCGATGGTGACGGTGACGTCCGCGGTCGGCTGGGAGCCCAGCGACACCTCATAGGTGTTCGAACTGCCCTCGGTCACCGACAGCTCGGTGGGCGACACGGTGACTCCGGCTGTGTCGTCGTCGTCGACGGCGACGGTTACGGAGTCGCCGCTGATGCCGTTGTAGTCCGTGTCCGCGCTGGCGGCCACATGGGTGAGCGTCACGTCCGACTCGTCGATCGCGTCGTCGTCCTGGTTGGCGGTCACCGTCACGGTCTGCGCGGTGGAATAGTTCGCGGCCGTGAACGTCAGCGTGACGTCGTTGCTTAGCGTGTTGCCGGTCACGGACACGTCGCTGCCGGTGTTGCCGATGATGGAGATGGTCACGTCTTGGGTCGGCTCGGTGCCCAAGACGACCGTGTAGTCGTCCGACTCGCCCTCGACGAGGTCGAAGGAGTCGACGGACACAAGCACCGCGGCGGTGTCGCTCCCGACGGTGCCGACATCGTCGTTGTCGGCGATGGCGACCCTGACGGGATCGCCGGCGAGGGTGTCGTATTGGGGGTCGGCGCTGGAAGCGCTGTGGGTGAGGTTGACGGGTGCTTCGTCGTCAGCGTCGCCGTCGGCGGCGGCCACAACGGTGACGGTCTGGGGCGTGTCCCAGTTGCCGGGGGTGAAGGTGAGTGCGTCGCTGGTCACGTCGCTGCCCGACAGCGACGCGTCGGTGCCGATGTGGCCGCCGATGTCGACGATGACATCCGCCGACGGCTCGGTGGTCAGCCTGACTGTGTAGCCCGCCGAGCCTTCCTCCTCCACGTCGATCGCGGCCGGCTCGATGACCAGTCCGGCTTCGTCGTCGTCGATGACGGTCACGGTCACCGAGCCGATGGTGACGTTGTCGTAGTCGGCGCCCGATGAGGTGTGGGTGATGTCGAAGGGGGCGCTGTCGCGGGCATCGTCATCGTCTGCGCCCACGACGGTGACGGTCTGGGGCGTGCTCCACGTCAAGGAGGTGAAGGTGAGGTCGCGTGTCAGCGTGCCGCCCGACAGCGACGCGCCGGAATTGGCTGGGACGGTGACGGTGACGGTGACATCCGTGGCCGGTTGAGTGACGAGCTGCACGGTGTAGCTAGCGGAACCGCCCTCGTCGACGTCGATCGCGGTCGGATTGACGGCGACGGCAGGACTGTCGTTGTCGGTGATGGTGACCTTCACGAGGTCGTCAGTGAGGTTGTCGTATTCGGTGTCGCCGGTGCTGGTGGCGGTGTAGGAGAGGATGACCTTGTCTTCGGCGCTGTCGACGTCTTCGGCGGCGGTGACGGTGACGGTCTGGGGCGTGTCCCAATCGCCGACGGCGAAGGTGAGCGCGTCACTGGTCACGTCGCTGCCTGACAATGTCGCGTCGGTGCCGGTGTGGCCCGAGATGGTGACGATGACCTCATCGGACGGCTCAGTGGCGAGTCTCACGGTGAAGTTCTGGGAACTCCCCTCCACAGCGGTGATTTCGGTGTGATCCACAATCACTGCGGGAATGTCGTCGTCAGTGACGGTGACCGCGATGCTGCGACCAGCGAGGTCGTTGTAGTCGCTGTCGCCGTTGCTGGAGGGAGAGTTGACAAGGTTGAAGCTGCCGTCGCGGCCGTCGTCGTCGTGATCGACCTCGAAGGTGACGGTCTGGGGCGTGTCCCAGTCACCGGGCTCGAAGGTGAGCGCGAAATCCGCCACGTCGCCCGACATCGTCAACGAGGTCACCGGATCCGACCCCAGCAGCACGGACACGGCCGCTTGCGGCTCAGTCGCCAGCCGCACGGTGTAGCTCACCGGCACCTCCTCGCCAACGGCAAGCTCGAGGGGGTCGAGACGGTCGAGAGGATCGAGGGGGTTCTGGCTGAAGATCAGCCCGGCCTCATCGTTGTCGGTGACCGTGACCGGAATCTGGACAGCGGCGAGATTGCCGTAGGCGCTGTCGCTGGTGGAGGTGGTCAAACCGAGGACAACCGTGTCGTCGCGGCCGTCGTCGTCGTGGGCGGCGGAGACGGTGACCGTCTTATCGGTGTTCCACTCCGCAGCGGTGAAAGAGAGAATGTTCGACTGTGCGTCTCCCGACAGTGATATGTCACTGCCTGCCTGGCCCGTGAAGGTGATGCTGACGGTTGCTTGGGGCCGCGACGCAAGTCTGATGGTGAAGTCCGCAGAACTCTCCTCGCCAACGGCGAGTTCGAGTGGGTTGATGTCGAAGATCAGCCCGGCCTCGTCGTCGTCTTCGATGGTGACCGTGACATCGTTGCCGGCCAGCGCGTCATAGTCGGTGTCAGTGCTGCTGGCCTCATGGGAGAGGGTGACCGTCTCGTCGTCGTCGTCGTCGTCGTCGGCGGCGGTGACGGTGACGGTCTGGGCCATGTGCCAGTTGCCGCTGGTGAAGGTGAGCGTGTCATTGGTGAAGCCTGTGAGCACAGCGGTCGTGCCTGCATGGCCCGTGATCCCGACATTGACATCGGCATCGGGCTCGGTCGCCAGCTTGACGGTGTAGGTGTGGCCCACGCCCGCGGCGGCCCCCTCGGTGATGGCGAGATCGGTGGGTTCGATGACCAGCCCGGCATCGTCGTCGTCGGTGATGTTGACCGCAACCGGGGAGATGGTGACGGTGTCGTACTCTTCCGAGCTGTCGTCGGCGTCGACCTCGAGCGTGATTTCCGCGACGTCGTCGTTGGCGTCGTCGTCGTGGACGGCGGTGACGGTGACGGTCTGTGGGCTGTTCCAGTTCATGTCGGTGAAGGTGAGCGACGCGGTCGACGCGGGGGTGCTCCCGCCCACAGACACGCGGGCGTCGCCCGATGCGGCCATGTCGATGACCACATCGGAGGCGGGCTGCGCGTCCAGCACCACCGTGTAGCGGCCGTCGGCGCCTTGCTCGGTGATGGTGAAGGGGTCGGTCAGGACGGTCACGGTCACCGCGGGCTTGTCGGTGACGGTGACGGCGACTGTGCCGGTCAAGCCTTCGTAGTCGGAGTCGGTGGAGGCGGCGGTGGCGGTGACGTCTACGTCGCCGTCGGCGGTGCCTCCCACGGTGACAGTCTGAGCAGTGCTCCAGTCCGCGGCCGTGAACGTCAGCGATGCGCCGGAGGTGACGGTGGCGACATCGGTGTCGCCCGAGGTCACCGCGACAGTCACGTTCGCTGCGGGCGCAGTCGCGAGCTCCACCTCGAACGTGGCAGTGCCGTCCTCGACGACGGACAGCTCGGTGGGGTCCACGGTCAAGCCCGGCAGTACCGCCGTGGCACTGTTGACATCGTTGACATCGATCAGCAGCGCTCGACCCGCGATCGGTCTCACGTCTGTCGTATCGTTATACACTTCCTTGTAGAGGAGTGGAATCTTCCAGTCCGCCGCAGACTGGCCATCGGATTGGGCAAAGTCGACGGGGTTGTCGTCATGGCTCGGGTCGAACGCAAAGTCCCCGCTGACTGGATCTTCCGCTGCGGTCGTGTACTTCAGCTCCACCGACACGTTCGACGGATTCCGGGTTGTTGTGATGTGCTTGAGTTCGACCCAGTACGTGGAACTGTGATTCAAACGGCACGCCGAGTCGGCCGTCCATGTATTGACTGCGTTCGCCTCAAACGTGGGAGGCGGGGTGAGCTTGCCGCAGATGGAACTATGGGGCTTGATCTTGCCGCTGCTGCCGCCTTCTCGAATCGTGTCGAGGATCCGTATTCGAAGGTTGAGGAGTGCTTCCTCTCCTGGAGGCGGTTCGGTGATGCTGCCCAGCGCCACTTCGACGGAAGAGATCTCGTAGAAATCCGCGTCCGATCCAGTCCTGAAGGGCTGCTTCAGAAAGTCTGGAGCAGATGTGGAGAACCCCGAAATTGGAACCGCGCCTGCCGATGCCTGTTCGATGTTGGAGACACCCGCATCGGTTTCCACCGTGCTGGCCTGGGCCCCCGCAGAGTCGACCGGCATGAGGGTCGCAGCGAACACGACGGCAAGCGCGACTCTGGGCAGTACGTGGCGAGACAACCGCTTCATGGGCGATCTACGAATACGAGGTGCGGGGGGGGGGGGGGGGTCAGCGCGTGTCGCAGATGGGCCCGCCCGGGGCTGGCGACGGACGCCTCGAATTCGTGATGCACGATATAGCCTAATTTCATGAGCAAATGAGGATGTACAAAGCGACAGCAGTGTATGAGTTCAGGTCACGTTCCAGCGCGATCCTCCCAACGGGATCCAACGGGTTCGCCGCGACGGTGCAGATGGCATGTGTTGTCCGCGCTGGTAGCCTCAGTTATGAGAGAGAAACATCAACAGGGCTGGGTCGACCAGCCGCGTTGCACCAGCGGGCACTCCACCCCAATGCGGCGCCACAACAGAGGGAATACAGCAACGGCATGAGTGCCAAGAGATCAAGCCCAGCGGCCTCGACAATTGACGAACATCGTCATTCAGAGGCCGACACCGGATCGCCCGAGGTGCAAGTAGCTCAGCTGAGCGCTCGCATTGAGCACCTCACCGAACATCTCAATACCCACAACAAAGACCACCACACCCGCCGAGGGCTGCTGAAGCTCGTCGGACGTCGGCGCAGGTTGCTCGACTACCTGAACGTCAACGACGTCGAGCGCTATCGAGCTTTGCTCGCAAAGCTCGGCCTCCGGCGCTGACGCGGGTCTACGGCCGCATCTGTTCTCACATGCAGCGAAGGCCGCTAGCCGGTCGCTGCGACGGATGCAGGTCGGGGTCGCATACCCCATGCATGGGCAACACCCGATGAACAACAACCAACAGGCGGGAAGGCCCCGTCACCACAACAGGAGCAGACATGGCTGAAGCCATTTCGGTCACCGGTCCCATCGCGGGCACCGACAAGACCATCACCTTCGAGACCGGCGTGCTCGCCGGCCTCGCCAACGGGGCGGTCACGTCCCGCATCGGCGACACGCAAGTGCTCGTCACCGCGACGGCGTCAAACCGTCCACGCGACGGAGCGTCGTTCTTCCCGCTCACCGTCGACATCGAGGAGCGCATGTACGCCGTGGGCCGGATTCCCGGTTCGTTCTTCCGGCGAGAGGGGCGTGCATCCGACGATGCGATCCTGACTTGCCGGCTGATTGACCGCCCGCTGCGGCCGAACTTCCCCAGCGACTACCGCCACGACACCCATGTGGTGGGCACGATTCTCGGTGCCGACCACGTCAACCAGTACGACCTCGTGGCGCTGAACGGAGCCTCGGCGGCCCTGTGGCTGAGCGGCATCCCGTTCGAGTGCCCGATCGCCGGCGTGCGGATCGCCTACTCCACCGACGGCGAATGGATCCCCTTCGCCACCCACGAAGAGTCCGAGGCCGCCACGTTTGAGATGGTCGTGGCCGGTCGCCAGCTCGACAGCGGCGACATCGCCGTGATGATGGTCGAAGCCGGCGGCACCGAGAAGTCCTTCGAGTACTACGCGCAGGGCGCACCGAAGGTCACCGAGGACGTGCTCGCGAGCGGTCTCGAGGCCTCCAAGCAGTGGATCGACGACATCATCGAGATGCAGAAGTCGCTGCGCCGGCTGGTCGAAGAAGCCTCCGGCCCGATCCAGCCAATGGAGTACACCTCGACCAAGGACTGCTCCGACGAGGTGCTCGATCGCGTGCGCGAAGTCGCCGGCGATCGCATGCGTGAAGTGATGGCAATCGCCGACAAGGCCGAGCGCGAGGCCGCACAATCGGTGACCAGCAAGGCAGTGATTGAAGAAGTTGCCGCAGAATTCGCGGACCTCGACAGCGCCAAGGATCAGATCTCGTCGGCCGTCAGGTCGCTGTCGAAGGAGATCGTGCGAGAGCGCATCGTGGCGGACGGCTTCCGCATCGACGGGCGGGCAACCGATGAGGTTCGGCCGCTCTCGTCAGTTGCGGGCTACCTCGGGCGCACCGCTCACGGCTCCGGGCTGTTCCAGCGCGGCGAGACCCAGGTGCTGAACGTCACCACCTTGGCGATGTCGCGGATGGAGCAGATCGTCGACACCCTGAATCCTGCCGACCGGCGTCGATTCATGCACCACTACAACTTCCCGCCGTACTCCACCGGCGAAGCCGGATTCATGCGTGGCCCCAAGCGGCGCGAGATCGGGCACGGCGCACTCGCTGAACGTGCCATCTTCCCGGTTGTCCCGTCCAAGGAGGACTTCCCGTACACCATCCGGCTGGTGTCGGACGTGCTCAGCTCCAACGGGTCCACCTCGATGGGGTCGGTGTGCGCATCGTCGCTGTCGCTCATGGACGCCGGCGTGCCGATCATCGATCACGTCGCCGGTGTGGCCATGGGCCTCGTGTACGCCGACGGTCAGTACGTGACGCTCACCGACATCCTGGGTGCCGAAGACGCATTCGGCGACATGGACTTCAAGATTGCGGGCACCCAAGACGCCATCACCGCGCTCCAGCTCGACACCAAGATCGAAGGCATTCCCGCCGAGGTGCTGACCCAGGCGCTGGGCCAGGCCCGACAGGCTCGCCTGCAGATCCTCGAGGTCATGCGCGCAGCGATTGCCGAGCCGAGGCCCGACGTCGGCGAGACGGCACCGAAGATCACCAGCTTCGAGATCCCGATCGACAAGATCGCCGAGGTCATCGGTCCGCGCGGCAAGGTCATCAATTCCATCCAGGAAGAGACCGGCGCCGACATCAACGTGGACGATGACGGCACCGTCGGCACCGTGAGCATCGGCGCCACCGACCGCGAGGTCGTGGCAGAGGCCGAGCGGCAGATCCGGCTCATTGTCAACCCGCCGACGCCCGACGTGGGAGCCACCTACGAGGGTCGCGTGGTGAACATCACCAAGTTCGGTGCGTTCGTGAACGTCCTGCCTGGCACCGATGGGCTGCTGCACATCTCCAAGCTGGGCGGCAGGCGGCGGCTGAACTCGGTCGAGGAAGTGCTCGAGCTCGGCGACGTGGTCAGCGTGATCGTCGAGGAGATCGACCCCAACGGCAAGATCAGCCTCTCGCCGGCCGATCCGACTCAGGTCGGGGGCAGCGAAGGCGACGATGACGGGTCGAGCGACGATGCCCCTGCGCCGCGGCGCGACCGCGGACGCGCCAGCGATCGAGGCGGCACAGGCAACGGCACACGCCGGTCCCGTACGCCTGTGGCTGCCGCTGTGTCGGCGGGCGGCGGTGCTGATGCATCGGCTGGCGCTGGTGACGGCGACGACGTGGCCCCGGCGAGCGGATCAGCGCCCAGCGGTACAGCGCGCGAGGACGTGTCGTTCGGCGAGCACTTCGAACAGATTGCGAAGGGCGTCTACGGCGACCTGGGACCGGAAGTCGAGCAAACCGGACGGGGTTCAGGCCGCCGCCGCGGCCGCCGCTGACGAAGCAATTGCTCCCCGCTCTTGTTCGCTGCGGTCACTGGCCGCTCGGGCCACGGCATCGCCTTCGGCTCAGCCTCGGGGCGCCACTAGCGTGACTGCCGTGAGAGTGCTGGTGTTCGGCGCGGGCGGACGCATGGGCGCCACCGTCTGCGAGGCGGTCGCTGGCGATGCTGACCTGGAACTCGTGGCCGGGGTGGACCCCGGTGCGCCCGGCCAGCGCGATGCCACTGACAGCATCGACATCGTGGCCGGTGCCGCAGATGTGGATCCGGCGAGTGTCGACGTCGCCGTGGACTTCACGGTGGCTGCCGCGGCTCGGGAGAACCTGGCGTGGTGTGCGGCAAACGGCGTCCATGCCGTGGTCGGCACCAGCGGCCTCGATCCTGACGACTACGAGCGGTGCCGTGCTGCCTTCACCGCCAGCAACTGCCTCATCGCCCCGAACTTCGCTATCGGGGCAGTGCTCATGATGCGGTTTGCTGAGCTCGCCGCGCCCTTCTTCCCGACAGCAGAGGTCATCGAACTCCACCACGACAACAAGGTCGATGCGCCCTCGGGCACCGCCATGCAGACCGTGCGCGCCATGGCCGAGGCCTCAGACGACTGGGGCCCCGATCCCACCCAAGACGAGGTGCTGCCCGGTGCCCGGGGCGGCACGGGGCCGGGGGGGATCCCGGTGCACTCGGTCCGGCTGCGGGGGCTGGTCGCGCACCAGCAGGTGCTGCTCGGCACGGCAGGGGAGACGCTCACGATCCGCCACGACAGCCTCGATCGGGTGTCGTTCATGCCGGGGGTGCTGCTCGCCTGCAAGGCGATCGCCGATCATCCCGGCGTCACGATCGGTCTCGACACATACCTCGGCCTCTAGCGGAGTTTCCCTGCTGAGGCCGCCGAAATGCCGGCCGTCGGCGACAGCATGGATGCCGTGCCCACAGAACTCACCGTGCCCGCCTTCACGTAGCCCTCATGTTGTCGCCACATGGCATGAGAGCGTCAGAGGTTGGCTGCCGTGAGCTGTCTTCCCACCGTGAAGCTCCTGTTGCTAGATCACGGTTTCTCGAGCGAGTGTTGAGAGACTGCTGATTACCGCGTCGAGATAGCCAGGGTCTTTCCGCTGCGGGTCGTGCACCGCGCCCAACTGGAGAGTCAGAGCCGCGCCAGCGTGGGCGATGAGGGGGACTGCCCCCAGGTTCATGCCACGGAGATCGACAGATGACGGGAGAATCGCCAATCCTTCGCCGGCGGCGGCCATGGCGAGCGCAGCGTCTGGAGCTGAGGTCTGGAAGGCGATTTCGGGGGTGAGATTCTCGATGCGACAGGCTGAATCGAAGAGAAGTCTGCTCCCAAACGTCTCGTTGAGAGCCAGAATAGGGAAGGTACACGCTTGTTGTAATGTCATTGCTTTTAGCCCCGAAGAAGGCGAAGACCTCGATTGAGGTCTGATGGCCATGAGGGTGAGATCGACGAGAGGATGCTGCACAAGTCGCGGTGACGGCCCTATGAATGCGACGCCGAGTCGGATCTCATGCGCCTCAATAAGCTCGACGACTTTCGCTCCTCCGGCCTCGACCACTTTGCACTCCACGTTCGGAAAGTCCTTGCGGAAGGTCTGCAAGAACGGAGCGATGAGCCGTTCGATCGTCCACGGGGTTGCACCGATACTGAAGTTCCCGAGTCGTCCCCCACGCAGTTGCCTGGCGGTTTCAAACAATGAACTCTCGCTCTGCACAAAATCCGTACAGTGTCTCCGCAGAGCTTCACCAGCCTCAGAGAGCCTGACCCCACGACCGACCCGGTCAAACAGAGCGATTCCAAGTTCGGTCTCGATCCGTTGGACCTGGCGAGACAAGGCGGATTGGGAGATGTTGAGATGTGTGGCCGCAACGGTCATGCTCCCAGTTCTGGCAATCTCGAGGACGGCTTGGACGTACCGTGCATCCATGTATGCATTATACGCAAGTACAAGGACTATTCGCGTGCGTACCGGACATTCATCTATGCATTATACGCAAGTATAAGGACGCGTCGCGTGCTAATGTTGCATCATCAGCCGTTCGGGCCCGTGGGAAGAGAGCACGATGGCACCACCAGGGGGGGTACCGGCAGTCTCCGGGTCGGTAGGAGCTTGGCTAGGCCCTCAAGCCCAAGGATCTGCTCGGGCCACCGTCTTGGTGCGAGGTGCCGCGTCACCAAGCAGCTCGAGGACCATACGCGGGACCGCCGATCGCGTGCCGAACATGGACCAATAGAGAGATGGTGGGTACAAACAGATGAAGAAGGATGAGATTGCTCTCGTACTGATGGATCTCCAGAACGACGTTATTCATCCGGAAGGTCTCTTCGGAAAGTCGGGGCTTGCAGATGTCGTCAGAGAGAGGGGCGTCCTCGAGAACTCCCAGGCGGTTCTCGAGCGAGCCCGGCAGCTTCGGATGCTAGTGGTCCATGTAGCTCACCAGTATCGAGCAGGTCACCCCGAGGTAGGCCAGGGAATGGCAATCTTCGACTCAATCAAGACAGCAGACGCAATGACCGAAGGCAGTTGGGGTGCCGAAATTCACGAAATGGTTGCACCGATCGAGAACGAAATCGTTGTACCCAAGCGTCGAGTCAGTTCCTTCTATCAGTCAGACCTTGACCTTGTTCTTCGACTTGCCGGAATCAAGACAATTATCTCGGCCGGTGTTGCCACGAACATGGTGGTCGAGGCGACAGTGCGAGATGCCGCCGACAGGGGTTTCGCAAATATCGTAGTTGAGGATTGCTGCGCGAGTTTCGATGCTGTGGACAACGAGTTCTCGCTCAAGAATATCATCCCCAAGTTCGGGCGAGTGATAACAACACAAGAGTTTCTCGATGAGTTCACAGTTTGACGTCCCGGAATCTAGGATCCCGGATGAGTAAATGAAAGAAAAAGAGATATCAGAAAGAGGTTAGAGCAGATGCCAAACCGGCCCAGAATCAACATACCCGATTTCAGTGACAAGAGGGTTGCTGACCCCATCCTCGAAGAGCTAGATGCGCGTCATATGTCTCGGCGCGATCTACTGAAGCTTGCATCCGCAGGTGTAGTTGCTGCGGCTAGTTGGCCGCTACTCAGTGCCTGCGGTGGGGCGAGCACTGGAGGGAGCACAACTACAACGACTACACCGGCGGCTGGCAGCCCGACTACCACAGCAATCGTTGCGCCGAAGAGTGGGCAAGTCGCCAACATCATTCGGGTTGAGCAGGCCTACTTCCTCGATCAGGACGATGGGGCCAAAAAGGCTGCCAAGATCCTCGGCCTCGACTACGCCGCAACTTCATCAAATCAGGATGTGCTTCAGCACATCAGCCTGGTGGAGCAGTTTGTGACGGGCGGTGCAAAGATGATTATCCAAGGCAATGTTGATGGTTCAGACCTTCGGCCAATCGTCGAAGCATGTACCGCGAACGAGGCGTACCTTGCAAACATGTTCGTTACTGATCCGTGGTTCACGCCATTTGACGCAGGCGAGTACTACGTGTGGTATCTCGACTTGTTCGAGTCGGAAAATCTTGGACGGACCACCAGGATAGTGCTTGATGCGATTGGCGGAGAGGGTACGGCAATATACGTTGAGGGCCTTACCGGCGCCTCAGTGGCAACCACGCGGAAAGCCACGACCCTGAACGTCCTGGAGAATGAGTTCCCCAACGTTGAACTCTTGGCCATCCAGGACGGAAAGTGGAATCCGGTCGATGCGCAGAAGGCCGTAGAGGATATGGTCGCTGCGGTCGGCATGCCTGACGTTATCCTGTGCGACAACGACGGCGAGGCAGCAGGCGCAGTCGCAGCGGTCGAAGGCCTCGGAATGACGCCCGGCGTTGACGTCCTTATCTCTGGGCAAGACGGCAATCGAGACGTCCTTGACATGATAGAAGACGGGCGTGTCTATGTGACTGGATTCCACTCACCAGCCTATTTCGGAGTGGCACCGGTTGTGAGATGCTTCGACGCTCTCAACGGGGTGAAGCTTTCAGCACCCGAAAGGCAGATGGGAGTAGCCGGGGCCATCCCCGTACTTCAGGACAATGTAGCGCAGGTCAAGCGGCGTTTCATTGAAACGGACAACTTCCCATTCGACCCAGTATTGATGTCGAAGGTTCACCATCCTGACGATTGGGACCCGATGCACGAACTCCGCGCTCTCGTCCTCGAGGAGCACTGGGCACCGTTTGGCGAGGCAATCTTTGAAAAGCCCGACGGTTGGGGCCCGCCTGAGTACGTACGTGCTTTGGAGGCTGGCGAGATGGAACAAGTAACTCAGATGTATGCCGATCACTACCAGATCAGGATGGATGACTTCGACTATGAAGGTGTCCCGGTTCCAGAATAACTTCTCCTGAGGAGAGGACGCCGGTCAACTGTCATCTTGCCGCAAGGCAGAGAACAGAAGGGTGGGACATCTGAGTGCCTGTGCTAGAAGCGCCAGTCCTAGAGGTCCGTGAGCTCTGTAAGTCCTTTCGCGCAGTAGTCGCGTTGGATCATGTTTCGTTGCAAATCAACCGAGGCGAGATCGTAGGCATCGTCGGTGAGAATGGCGCCGGAAAGAGCACCTTACTCAACATACTGTCGGGGACAGAACGTCGGGACTCGGGCAAGATCCTGCTCAACGGCGACGGCGAGATAGCTCCGAGGAACTATCTAGAGGCCAACCGCTTAGGAATCTGGCGAGTCTTTCAAGAGCCCGCAGTTATTCCAGGGATACCTGTCTATGAGAACCTCTTCTTAGGTCACGCAGACAAGTTCGCCCGACTTGGCTCCGTCCTGGACAAGCGAGCGATGATTCGCGAGGCGAAACGCATTGTGCATGAGATGCGGCTCGAGATTGATGTCACTCAACCCACATACCGGTACAACTTCGCAGTTCGGCAAGCCCTAGAGGTCGCCAAAGCATCGATGCTTTCCGAAGTCTTAGGCTTCGAGTCGAGCGTCGTCCTGTTTGACGAGCCCACCACAAGCCTGTCTCACGTTGAGGTCGAGGCCCTCTTGGCTCTTATGCGCGAACTACAGCGGCGCGGATCATCTGTCGTCTTCGTATCGCATCGGCTGAGCGAGATTTTCCTGGTATGCAGTCGCCTATATGTAATGAAGGATGGAGTCCTAGCTGCCGAAGTCATGGCGGATGAGACGGAGCCAACTGAACTTCACGAGCTGATGGTCGGCAGAGTCAGAGAGAAGGACTATTACCTGGAAGGTGAGCAGGTCGAGGTGACCGGAAATCCGGTCAGCGTCAGAGTCGCTGACCTGAATCTGGCCGGTGAGTTGTCGGACATCAGTTTCGAGGTCAGGCAGGGCGAGGTATTGGGCCTTGGTGGAGTGATTGGCTCCGGGAAATCTGAACTTGGACGAGTACTGGCCGGACTGTCGAAGCCGGATAGCGGGACAATCGAGATCAACGGCACTGGAATAGTAAACAGACTGACGCCTCCGAAGGCTAAGGCTGCCGGAATTGGCTATGTACCACCAGATCGCTCATTCGAGGGGATTATCGCGAATTTCTCCGTCGCATCGAATATTTCCCTGCCGAGCGGCGAAAGCGATCGATTGGGCTTTACCAACAGGCTCGGTGTATGGAACCTCGGCAGAGAACGACAAGTGGCGCGAGACTCTGTCGAGAAATTCAGCATAAGGGGTACGCCTGGCGCCCTCGCGGCTACTATGAGCGGCGGGAATCAGCAGAAAATAGCTGTAGCGAAATGGGTGCGTCGAGAACCCGTGGTCCTCATCCTCGACAATCCAACTCGTGGGGTCGATGTAGGCGCAAGGGCCGAGATCTACCGGATCATTCGAGATCTCGCCAGAAGTGGTGTGGCGATAATTCTGATTAGCGACGACTTGGTTGAGCTCGTAGGATTGAGCAACCGGATACTTGTGCTGAACTCGGGGAATATCGCCACAACGGTCGACGCACCACCGGATCAAAAGCCAAGTGAACAAGAAATCGTTCGCCACATGATTGGTGCGCTCCAGCTCGCTGAAATGGGCAACTCTTGAGCACAGACGGCGGTCATTCGACACAGACGGATTCAGAGTCGCGCCGCGAACCAGCTGCTCGTGGCGGGCCATCCTTCCAGTTACCGTCCGGTTTTAGGAATAAGATACTGCCATTTGTGTCAGTAGTTGTCCTCGTCGTATTCTTCGGCGTACTCGAACCCCGATTCTTTACTATCTCGAATTTCACGATTGTTGCGTCCCAAGCGGCTCCATTATTGTTCATCACGTTGGGAGCCACGTTCGTTGTACTCATGGGCGGGATCGACCTGTCAGTTGGATCGGCTGCAACGTTAGCGTCGGCGCTCGCCGCGGTTTTGGTGCGTGACTACGATATTGGGTATTTGGCTATGCCTGTCGCGATCGCCGTCGGCATCGCGGCAGGTCTCGTCAACGGCCTGATAACGACCTATTTTCGGCTTCCATCCTTTCTGGTGACGCTGGGTACTCTTTCGATCTTTGGCGGGCTTTCTTTGCACCTGCTCCAAGGCCGCTCGGTCCCCGTTGGAAATCCACCATTTCGGCAACTAGCTATCGGCCAACTCATCCCGAATCTTCCAAATGCGATGCTGTTCGCTCTATCGTCATCGGCCGTACTGATCTTCGTTGGAAGCTGGACCAGATTTGGCCGGTACATAGCGGCTATAGGCGCGGGCGAGGCCGTGGCGACCGTAGCCGGAATTCGTGTTCGACGATACAAGATCTACGCGTTTACGGTCTCAGGTGCGTTTGCCGGCGTGGGTGGTGCATTCATCTTGGCGCGTCTTGGCTCAGGCTCACCTCAGGTTGGTGCAAACTTTCTCCTAGACAGCATTGCTGCAATCGTCGTTGGCGGAACAGCGCTAAGCGGAGGAGTCGGTGGGGTCCACAGGACGCTTCTGGGTGTCGCGATAATCAGTATTCTCAGCAACGGCCTGGGTATCATGGGCGTCGGTTCGTTTACTCGAATGATGATCATCGGATGTGTGGTGATTTTGGCGGTCGCTACGACGATCGACCGCGAGCGGATGATGAATGTTGTCAAGTAGATTTGGCCAGTCATTGCGCCCTGACCGCGTAGTGGGAGCGAGATAGACGGCGCAAGATTGTAACTGGCAGTGGTAGGTGTGCGAGAAGATCATGGCAAAACGAGTAGAACAAATTAGGGGTCCTTTTGATCCGCAGGGGCAGCCGAACTTCGACAGTCAGAATTCTGTCTACCTAGGAGTTTTTGCATGGAACCTTGCGGGCGGCGGAGCCCCGACGATCGCTGTGATGGAAGATCCAGAGAGGCGCCGTGATTATTGGCAATGGCCTGCCGCATCCCATTTGATCAAAGAGGCGGACCGAATCGGCTGTGAGTTCCAGGTGCCGTTCGGGCGTTGGCTCGGTCATGGCGGTATCACCGAGTACAACGAGAACACTCTCGACTTCCTCACCGTGGCGGCTGGACTCGCCCCGCTGACCTCGAACATCCTCCTGCCGTCGACAGCGCACATTGGGTATCAGCATCACCCGGTGCAGTTCGCCAAGTGGGGAGCGGCCATCGATCACATGTCCGATGGTCGATGGGGTCTCAACATCGTCGCCGGCTGGATTCGTGACGAAGTCGAGATGTTCGGCGAGACGTTCATGGACCACGATCTCCGGTACGACGTGTGCGACGAATTCGTCACGTTCATGAAGCACTGTTGGTACGCGGACGAGCCGTTCGACTTCGAGGGCGACTACTTCACCGGCAAGGACATCTGGGTCACGCCAAAGCCCAGCCGTAAGCCCCGGCCGGTCCTCGTCAACGCCGGCTACTCGCCGGCCGGCATGGATTTCGCTACGAAGCACTGCGATTGGCTCTTCGCAGCCAACCCGAGCGGGGATCCGCAAGACCTCGGTGACGTGGCCAACCGGGCCAAGGAGCAAGCGGAGAAGTACAACCGCCAGGTCCGAGTGATGAGCTTCTGCTACTGCATCTGGGAGGAGACCGACGAGAAGGCCGAGATCCTTCTCGCCGAGCAGCAGGGAATGATGGACGAGCTGGCGACGAGCTGGCACCTGTACCGCGGGCTCGACCAGCCGGGCACCAAGACAGGCGCATCGTTCTCACTGCCACTCGGCGGCGAGACGGCGACGCTCAAGCAGGCCGTCGGCGCCGAGAACTTCGTCCGCTACGGACTCGGCATCGCCGGCCGTCAAATCGTCGGCGGCTACGACTCGGTCGCGGAGCACATCCGGATGCTCCACACCGACTACGGACAGGAGGGTCAGCTCTTCTGCTGGCTCGATCCACTGCGAGGGATCCATCAGCTGGAGGACCACATCATCCCCCGGCTTCGCAAGATGGGGCTACGCAAGTGACATCGGAAACGACAGAGACGCATTCGCCCGAGGGCGCGGAGCAGCCGGAAGAGGAGATCACCCAGACCGTCGCGCTCCAGACGCTGCAGCCGCAGCGAAAATTCCATCAGAAAGTGGCTATCACCCGAGGCCCCTTCGATCCAGGCGGTCAGCCCGACGTCGAGAGCCCCCATCGCCTCTTGGTGGGTCTCTGGGGCTGGAACGCGTCCTGCGGAACCGTGGCGTCGAAGGCGGTCCTCGAGGACCGCGACCGCTTCCGGGACTACTGGCAATGGCCCCGGGCCTCGGCGCTGGTGGAGTCGGCGGACCGCGCCGGTTTCGATTTCGAGCTCCCATTCGAGCGGCGCTTCGGATACGCCGGCGAGATCGGCTTCCACGAGGACAGCCTCGACTCATTGACGACCGCCCCGGCACTGGCCCAGGTGACCGAGAACCTGACGCTCTTCTCGTCGATCCACATGAACGAGCATGCCCATCCGCTGCACATCGCCAGGTTCGGCGGCAACTTCGACCACGTGTCGAACGGACGCTGGGGCCTGAACATCGTTCCCGGTTGGAGTCGTCGTGATGCCGAGGTGATCGGCTTGGACAACGACTACAGCCTCCGGTACGAGATCGCCGACGAGTTCGTCACCTTGATGAAGCACTGGTGGTCCCTGACGACGCCGTTCGAGTTCGAAGGCGAATACTTCAAGTCCACCCGTGTCGGAATGGTCGGCCCCAGGCCGACGCGTCAACCGCGACCGATCCTGATCTGTGGCGATGCATCCGAAGGCGCCGTGGACTTCGCAGCGAAGCACTGCGATTGGCTCCTCTGCAACGCCCCCGAAGACGACTTGAGTCTGCTGGCCCCCCACGTCGAACGCACGAGGGTCTACGCCGCGCACAACTACGGCCGGCGACTCAAGATGCTCGTCCAGGTGTTCGTGACGATGGCAGAGACCGCGGAGTCGGCGCAGGCGGAATACGACGGGCTCGTCGCGGCAATCGACTCGACTGCGGCAGACAACATCGTCACCGAGGCGTTGGAGCAGCCCGCAGAGGCGGAAGGACTTCTGGACACCGCCATCGCCGATCGGCTCGGCGACGGTTCGCTCGAGGAGCTCGTCGGTACGGCGAACTACCGAAAGCTGGCCATCGGGTTCGGCGGGATCCACCTCATGGGCAGCTTCGACGACGTCGCCGAGCAGTTGCGAGACCTCGCCGACGACCACATGCAGGACGCGGTTGCGTTGTCGTTCCTCGACCCCATGAAGGGAGTCCACGAGGTCGAAGACGAGCTCATGCCGCGGCTCAAGAAGATGGGCCTTCGCGCCTAGACCGTTCCGAACGCAGATCGAAAGGAAAGACAACCATGAGTCGAGAATCGACATTGACCAAGACGGCAGTGAGAAAGAGGAACAAGTTCGTCGAGTCGATGCGCCTCGGGTTCTTCCATCCGACCGGGTGCCTCCACACCACGTCCAAACGTGTCGCCGACGCGAACCCCGACTGGCTCGACGTCGAGATGCACAAGCAACTCGCGAGCCTCGTCGAGGAAGTTGGATTCGACTACATCTTCATGCTCGACTTCCCGATCCCGTACGGGCCCGAGAGCACGCGGGCCAAACACATGGATCCGCTGCTGCAGCCGATAATGCTCGCCCCGTACCTGTTCGCCGCGACGAAGCGCATCGGCGTGGTGACGACCCTCTACACCACGACGTACCTACCGGCGGCGATCGCCCGTTTCGGAGCAAATCTGGACGTGCTCAGCGGTGGGCGCTGGGGGTGGAACGTCGTCACCGGTATCCCACCCAGAGGCGAGTACACCGGTGAGGTCTTCGGCGTGGACTTCCCGTCTCACCAGGACCGCTATGACGCAGCCGATGAGCTGATCACGATCGTCAAGGCGCTATGGACCTCCGATGAGCCGATCGAATTCGAGGGGGAGTTCCATCGATCGAAGGGCAAGATCGTCGGTCCGAAGCCCTTGCAGGAGCCGTGGCCCCTGATCGTCCAGGCCGGCGGGTCACCGCGCGGTCGGGAGTTCGCGGCGAAACACACGGACTACAACTTCATGATCGCGATGGAGCCGGAGACGGGCGCCGAGCTCCTCGCAGATACGCGGGCGCGGGCCGTGCAGCACGGACGGCAGGAGGACGACGTCGTCTCGCAGTTCGCCATCCTGATCTTCATGCGAGACACCGACGAAGAGGCGAGGGAGTTCTATCGGTCGGTCGTCGACTCACTCGATTGGGGCGCGGTCGCGGAGTACTACGACGCCGCGGCCGACCCGGGAGGCGTGAAGGAGACCGCCGACATGTACGCCGGACTCACCAGGAGGGAGATCCTCGAGCACTGGGGAATCGGTCAGGGCCTGTTCCGTCTCGTCGGGAGCCCGGAGACCATCGCCGAGGGCCTGCTGAAGATGTATCAGGTCGGCTGTCTTAATGGCTTCGCGCTGTCCTTTCCGATTTGGTCAGAACACGCGATTCGCGACTTTGCGGAGAAAGTACTGCCGATCCTCAAGGCGGAGGGCGTTTGGATTCCGCCTTGGGAAAGAGACTGGTGTTGGTGAAGGTTGTCTAGGTTGCAGGTGGAGCCGGGTCTGGTAATGGTTGCGGTCCACTTTATTCCATATGTAGATCGAGTGGAGGAGCGAGGATTTGGAGCAGAAGTCACATACCCATGGATGTCCTTCGTGCGAGAAGGTGTACGAGTGCACGGAAGGTGGTTGGCACGCAATCGATTATCGCTGGTTCATTCGTTGTGAGGAGTGTCTGGCGAAGGAAGAAAGTCGAATTGCGGCATCGACTTCCCAGGGAGACGACGCCTAGCATGAACCGCGCATAGGAACCCGATGAAGTTGGATAACGTATTGGTCAGCGTCGATGATCACGTTGCCTCGATAACGCTGAACCGTCCCGACAAGCGTAACTCGATCCGCCCCGAGATGGTGGCCGATCTCTTCACAGCGCTCGACTGGCTCGAGAGCCAGGTGGAGGTTCGCTGCCTCGTGATAGATGCTGTAGGCCCGGCGTTCTGCGCTGGTGCCGATTTGAAGGATTTCTCGGAGGAGTGGGTCGAGCGAGCGGCCCGACCTTCTGGCGAAGCGATTCGAGGTCTGTTGGAAATGATGACAGCCCTTTCGGACCTCGTATTCAGGCTGCGCGGGATCTCTTACCCAGTAATAGCAGCTGTGAACGGGCCAGCAATGGGTGGAGGATGCAATCTAGCGCTGGCATGCGACATCCGCCTAGCAACACCGAGCGCGCTCTTCGCCTCGAGCTTCGTGAAGATCGGGCTGAGTTCTGCCGCAATGGGTGGCACATACCTGTTACCGAGGGCGATCGGTGAAGGTCGGGCTCTTGAGCTGCTTCTGACCGGGCGCGGCGTCACCGCTGAGGAGGCCGACCGCATCGGCCTCGTCAACAGGGTCGTGCCGGACGAGGATCTCGCGGACGAGGTGCGCAGCCTGGCAGCCGAGTGTGCCGCTCTGCCGCCGCTTGCCCTTGCTGCAACGAAGAGGGCCACAAGACTGAACGCGACTGCCACGTTGGAGCAGACGCTCGCGTTGGAAGCGCAGTTGCAAGCCCCCTTGTTTCTCTCGTCGGATCACCAAGAGGGGATGCTCGCGTTCCTTGAAAAGCGTCGGCCAGCATTCGAAGGTCGATAGCCGGACAGGATGTCGGGAGGCTACACATGCAAGAGGACCGGCGGCTGCCATTGGAGGGTATTCGTGTCTTGGAGGTCGGTGAACTGATTGCGGGTCCTTTCACATGTACTCTCCTCGGAGAATTTGGTGCGGACGTAATAAAGATCGAGCGGCCGAAGAGGGGCGACCTTATTCGCCTTTTTGGACCCCAGACTGACGGAGAGTTCGTCTACTGGTCAATGCTTGCACGAAACAAGAAGTCGGTTGTGGTCGATCTGAATAACACGGCAGGACGCGCGATTCTCGGAGATCTGATCAGGCAATCAGACGTTCTGATGGATAGTCTGCGCCCGGGGTTGTTCGATACCTGGGGCTTCGACGATGAGACGCTTCAATCTATGAACCCGCGCTTGATTACTCTGCATGTATCGGGGTTCGGAAGAACCGGTCCGTATAGTTCGCGTCCGGGTTATGACCCGGTTGCCCAAGCAATCAGCGGTCTCAGTTACATGACGGGAGATCCAAATGGGCCGCCAATGCGCGCAGGAGGCAGCATTCCGGTATGTGATTTTACTACGAGTTTCCTGGGCGCTCTTGGCATATGCCTTGCCATCATAGAGCGCTTTTCCTCGGAGCGAGGACAGGTCATTGACGTCGCACTCTACGACCTTGCATTCCGCGTACTGGCACCGCTGCTCACCCTGTACGACAGATCTGGAGAAGTATACGGACGTCACGGGAATCGCAGCCTTGGAGGTGGACCCACCGGCCATTTTCGCACTAAGGACGACACGTGGTTGGCAATTTCAATACAGGGCGATGACCAGTTCGACCGATGCGCTCGAGCAATCGGTCGTGAGGATTGGACTGAGAAACCGGAGTACCAGACGATCGACTCGCGCACCATACATCGAGAAGTCATTGATGGCGCGATGGCTGATTGGGTTGCTGTTCGGACGGCAGAAGATGTGGTGGATAAGTTGGAATCGAATGGACTAGTTTGCGGCGTAATATTGACGCCCGCCGATGCAGCTCAGGACCCGCATCTGAAGAGTCGCAGCCTCCACCGCAGCGGCACGGACGGCTCACTTCTTCCGTGGCCGGTTCCGATGCTCTCCTGCACGCCTGGCCAGTCTGAGGGCCGAGCGCCCGATCTTGGGGAACAGACTGCAGAGGTGCTGAAGCAGATCCTCGGGTACACCGACGATCGTGTCGAGTCCCTCAGATCAGCAGGGATCATTGAGATGCTCTAGAAGCTGAGGTTGACCGTATGTGGCTGCGGTTATGTTGAAAAGCACGAGATTCTGTTTTCGTGAGTACTGGCGTGTACCGCAAAGATGACAGCTGGACCAACTAACGGGTCCCCGTCAATTACGGCGCGGAAAAGCAGATTCAAGAGTTCGACAGGTAGGGCGTCCTCTACACGAGCCTTACCCGCGCCAACAAGGAACTCGCCGTCGTCCATGCCCGGCCGCTTCCCCGCGGTCTGCGCCCGCCCCGCTGATCGCCTCCGAGCGGCGATCCTTCTTGAGCACGTGACGTAAATTGGCTCTTCGCGCTTTGGCGTGGAGTGAGGGTGTCGAGGCGGCAGGCGACGGGCATGATGAGGGGCCTGATTCTCGTACTATTTTCGGTGAACATTCGTCGAAACTCGTGACTGTTTTTGCGTGCGATTGACGCGGTACATGTGTACGCTATTGTCATGTTCGCCGACCTGCTGTACCGGCTCGACGCCGACGGCTCGGAGCCCGCCGAGACCGGTCCCGGCGCTGCCGGCATGGGGTCGGCGTGGCCGGACCCAGCGGCCATTTGGCGCTTCGACGACTCGCACAACCGCAGCGCCGATACAGCCGATGCGGCCGAGTCGCCGGGCGATGCTGGCGACATGGCAGGTTCTGCGGCAACGCGGGATGGTTCGCTGCGGGATGGTTCGCTGCGGGATGGTTCGCTGCGGGACGGCGGCTGGGGTGCGGTGGCCGAGCCCGGGCCCTCAGCCGGCAGCGACGGTACTGCCGCGGCTGGGTGCGGCGTTGACGGGAGCGAGGGCTTGGCGTCGCTGGGCTATGGCGATCTGAAGGATCTCGTGGTCGAGCTGGCCGCTGAGCGGGCGCGTGTCGAGGGCCGTTATCTGGCGGCGGTGGGTGAGATGGCGTCGCGCAACGGGGCGCAGTCGGCTGCGTTTGTGCTGCGTGACCAGACGCGTCTGAACGCGTCGCAGGCCCGCAGCGAGGCCCGTCTGGGCGAAGACCTCGTTTCCCAGGGCATGACAGCGACGCTGGACGCGATGCGCGTCGGCGAGATCGGGATGTCCCATGCGAGGGTGATCGCCCGCGAGGCGCCCAAGAAGCATCGTCGCAGCGAGGCGGACTTCATCGAGCTGTGCCGGGTGTATCCCTCCGACAAGGTGGCCAGTTATCCGCTGGCGTATCGGAGCCAGGAGGTGTTCGCCGATCTCGATGCCGAGGCCGCCGCTGAGGGTCTCGGCCCGGTCGACGCGGAGCTGGCGTTGCAGCGTGCGCAGCGGTGGGGGTCGATGCGTCTGGGCGACGACGGCATGTGGCATCTGGCCGGCAAGTTCGACTTCCGCGCCGGACGCCAGGTCAACACCGCCCTGCAGGCCATGGTGCGATCGCTGCGCCGCAGCGCGGAGAACACCGACGGCACCGCCAACGACAGCAACGCCGTCGACCATGCCGCGGCGGGCCGCCCCGACGCGAACGACGGCACGGACGACAGCGGTGCTGGGGTTGTGCCGACGCGTGCGCAGCTCACTGCGGACGCGATCAGCGACCTCATCGCGGGCACCACCAACGTCGGTCGGGCCAGGACCAGCCTGGTGATCGTGGCCGACTACGACGTGGTCAACGACCGGCTCACGAACCCCCGCCTCGACGACGGCACGCCGATCTCAGCCAAGATGCTCGCCGACCACGCCGCCGACGCCAACGTGCTGCCCGCAATCTTCAAGGCCGACTGGTCAGAGCTCGCGCTGGGACGCACCCGCAACGCCAGCGACGCCCAGCGGCTCATCCTCGCAATGCGCGACCAGGGCTGCATCGGCTGCGATCTCACCCCCGAGCACACCGAAGCCCACCACATCGACTACTTCGAGAACGGCGGCCCCACCGAGATACCGAACCTGGCATCGCTGTGCTTTGACTGCCACAGCGATCTCCACCAACACGGCCGCCAGATCGAGACCCCACCCGACGGACGACCCCGCCTGCGACCACCCGAACCCCACAGCACCGGACCGCCCGCCCGAGCGCCCGCCGCCTCCCGCAGCCCGTAGTTCCACACCGTTGCCGACATCGGCTACCCACACCGGTCATAGCTCCGACGAAGGCGACAGGCCGCTGCTCGCGACCGCTCACATGCTCCATGACGGCGCCGAACTGTTGCACTTCGCCCAAACCCGCGCCCAGCAGTTCACCGAGCGAGATGAGCAAGCCCACATTTTCACCTGCCGGACAGTCCCCATACCGGTGCTTCGCGTTTGCGCGTGGAGTAGCTCGGTGAGGGTCCGGGCCTGTCAGACGCTCCCTTGTCAAGCGGCGAGTGCGAAGGGCTGATTTCGGGTCTGTTCGTCGCGCCACATTCGTCGGATGACGCGGTTGGCGAGTTGGCGTTTGTGGGCTCGTCTGGCTTCGCGTCGTGTCTTGCCTTCGGTGGCTTTTTTGGCGAGGTAGGCAATCGCTTGGGGCTGGCTGCGCTGCTGGGTGACCGACGCGATGTGCAGCACGCTGTTGATGCGCCGGTTGCCTCTGAAGTCGAGCCGGTGCTTGACGGGGTTGGCGGCGCCTTCGCCTGAGGACAGGGCGACGGCGCCGGTGCCGCACCAGCGGGCGAACTTGGACTCGCGGTCGAACCGGGTCGGGTCGCCGACCTCGCACAGCAGCGTGGCAGCTGAGATCGGGCCGATGCCTGGTTCGTCGCGCAGGGTGGTGCCGTGGCGGTCGAGCAGCTCGTCGATGAGGCGTTCGAGGCGGCGGATCTCGCGGCGAGCTGTGCGGTCCTGGCCGATGAACGCCTGGAGCCATTCGAGCCGATATTTGCCGGCGGGGGTCGTGTCGGTGTCGGGGTCGATGTGTTCGAGGCGGCGCAGCCTGGCTTCGATCTTGCCGTTCGTGGTGAGCTGGTCGCGTATCTCGGTCGGCAGCTTGGAGATCTGGTCCGCGACATGGTGCAAACCCAGCGTGCGTGCGGCCACCAGGGCCCGGCGGTGCTCGAGCACAGCCTCGATCTCGGCCACGGCAGGGTCATAGACCTCCAGCGTCTGGACGGGTCCCAGCGTCGGCTCGGCCAACAGCGCCCGGGCCGAGGCGACCGCGTCGACAGCGTCGGTCTTGCCCAGCTGACGCGAGCGGCGCTGGGCCGCTGAGCGCGACGCCGGGACCTCGCGGGCGTCGAACCCGGCTGCTGTGAGCGCGATCGCGACGTGCGCTCCCCACTTGGCGGATCCCTCCACGCCGACCTGGCAGACGGCGTGAGCGTCGAGCAGATCGATCGCTTCGCCGTACCCGGCGGCGGTGTTGTCGAACGTCTCGTGGGTGATCTCGACGCCGCGATGGTCGACGATCCCTGCGGTGAAGGTGTCCTGGTGGGGGTCGATTCCCCCGACTGGCGGTGTCATGCTGTGCTCCTGCTGGAAGTGAAACTCCGGTGGGTCCGGGAACGGCAGGGGCGCTTCGTCACAACCGAGTCGAGACAGTCAGGCTCCCTTCAAGACAGGAGCGCTCCTGCCGGCCCCACACTCGACGCGACACGTCTGACAACAGGCACAAGGCCACAAGTCTGGTGGAGTCACCGTCGAGCATGGAACCGGACCGTAACCCCCTGGCAGAAGGCGCCGGCAAACCCAACAGTGACACTCGGATTGTTGGTGAACGCCCGGTTGGCGACCCGGGCCATCATTCGTGCCCGGCGCTCCCGCTTTGAGAAGCGTGCCATCTCAGCCGGTCAGTGCCAGCTCGGACAGCTCCGGAGGTTCGTCGAGCTTGACCAGGCGCCCCGGGAAGCCTTTGAAGTGGGGGACGCCCTGTTCGTGATCGAGCCATTCGTCGGCGTCGTCACACAACACGGCATCGCTGTTGATGAACGCGCCAGCCAAGTCGGCCTCGCCCCGCAGCTCCGGATACCACCAGCCGTGGGGCACCCGCACGTGGCCCGCCTTCATCGTGTCCCTGACTGCGATGGCGGCGACCACGCTGCCCGTGGGCGTCTCGAGCCGAGCCCAGTCTCCGTCAACGAGACCCTCGCGGGCAGCATCGTCGGGGTGGAGAAAGAGGCTCGGCCGCGGTACGCGGCGCCGAAGCACCCCGATGTTGCGCTGGCCCGTCTGGAAGAAGGGGTCTTCGCGCATTCCGGTGAAGACCGCGTAGGGATAGTCGTCATCGGGGCCCACCGGCGGCTCCCGGTGGTAGGGCAGCGGGTCGAAACTGATTCACCCTGGGTGTTGCGCAGGCTGTGGGGGTCTCTGCGTTTCGCGGAGGTGGATTACTGGATTCATGCTGCGGGTTGGTGTTGATGTCGAGTCTCGAACTCGATGGGTGTGAGCATGCCAAACGAGGTGTGCCGACGCTGTTGGCGCTGATGTCTTTGATGAGCAGCAGCAGCGTGAGGTCGCCGATGGGGGACGGCTCGAAGCCGAAGTGCCGGTAGAAGCCACTCACCCGGTCGTCCTCTGCATGTATGAGGACGAGGCGCAGCCCGGTGAGTTCGGCCACTTCGAGGGCGGTGAGCAGGAAGTGCTTCAACAGGGCGGCGGCAAGGCCTTCACCCTGGTGCCCGAGATCGACGGCGAGGCGGCCGAGCAACATCGCGGGCAGCGGGTCGGGCTGGTTCCGCGCGGCTCGACCTGTCGCCTCGGAGCGGGCCACGACTGCAGTGCTCGATGCGTAGTACGCCACCGCCTGGTCCGCTTGTGCGACGACCCAGGTTCGGCTCGAGCCCTCGCGCTGGTTGCGAAGAGCTCTGCGGCGCAGCCGGTTGTTCAGCGCTTGGTCGCCGCAGTCGAAGGCGTCGACATCGTGCGCAGCCGAGAGCAGTTCCGGACCGCGGTAGGCGCTCACCCCAGACGTTCAAGCACCGATGGCTCGGCGAGCAGAGACGCGATCTTGGGCTTGTCGCCGACCGGCCGGTCCCACTCGTCGGGTGAGAGCGCGAACACGCGGCGGTCGGCCAGATCGTCGGTGGCGGAAGCCAATGCGCAGCTCACGACATACTCATTGAGCGACTTTCCGGTCGCACGCAGTGCCTGACGGACAATCGCGTCCTGCATCGGCGTCACCCGTAGCGTCCACCGTTCGGTCTTGGTGCTCATGCACCGATTGTACGTCAGATCGACGTATACATGAGGTGTGAATTAGAGCGTGAGCGGATAGGTGGCGACGTCCGGCAGCCCCACGGCCCGGACTTTGCGCAGAAATGCCGCCACAGACGGCAAAATTGCACAAAGAAAGCGTGACAGCAACATTCCGAGACGTCACCTATCCGCGCGGCCTCTTAGCGGCGTCGGTCTGTGTGTGGCCGCAGCTGTCAGAAGGCGCCGTGAGCTTGCAGCTGCGACAAGCTGGCCGCGAGGTCGCGTTCGCGGTGCGCATTGCGAACGGTCACCAGATCGGCGAGTCGATGTGCTTCGGCCCAATCGCTGTCGGTCGCCACCTCGGCGAGTGATCTCAAGTCGTCGGCATCGGTCGGTCGGCGCCGATCGTCACGTGCCAGCAGCGTCATGACGATCAAGCTGCCGATGCTGGCAACTGGCAGGACGGTTCCGGGCAGCACTTCGATCTGCTGGGCCGAGGCGACGATCTCGGGCTCGACCCCGCACATGGCGAACATCAGGTCCAAGCCCACGCCAGTTGCGGCGTCATGAACCCGGACACCGCGATGCCGCCAACCAGCGCAAAGCCCTTGCCGAGTTCATTCAGCACATCACTTGCGCGCACGAGTGCGTCGTCGAGGCGCGTCACTGCAAGTGCGGGGGAATGGGGATTTCGCGGAGGTAGCCGTCGGCGTCGAGGTGGCGGTCGCCGCCCGAGGCCCACTCGTCGATGGCGTCGCGGATTTCTGCCTGCGTGACCGTCGGATTGCTGCGCCGCAGACGAGCTTCGATCATGCGCTCGGCGGCCTCGAACAGATCAAAGACAGTGATGCCCCGGCTCGAATCACGCCCCACAGTCTCAAGATACGGCAATTGCCCCCATGGCCGGTCGCTTGCAGAAGCGCATCACCCGTGATCGGGCGGGCATTGTCAACGGGGTCCTTGTCAATCACGGCAGAATGAGAGTGTGAGTTCCCGCCGGTTCGACCTTGCTCGGGTCGAACGCAACATCGGTCAGCTTGGCTAGGACCATGCCTGCGGTATCGCGCGTCCTGCCGTGGCGGCGCTTGCCGAACATGGTCGCGGCCGACATCTCGCCGGTCGTCGAGCGCTACCGGCAACTCTGGCCGAAGCGATCGCCCGAGCTCGTGATCCGTGCCTACGAGGCTGCCGCGCAGGCGCACGAAGGTCAACGGCGCAAGACCGGCGAGGCGTACATCACCCACCCGGTCGCGGTGGCCGGAGTGGTTGCCGATCTCGGCCTCGACGACACGTCGATCGCCGCAGCACTGCTGCATGACGCCGTCGAGGACACCAGCGTCGAGCTCGTCGCGCTGTCCGACGAGTTCGGTTCTGAGGTGGCGGCCATCGTGGACGGTGTCACCAAGCTCGACCGGGTGCGTTTCGCCTCCAAGCAGGCGCAGCAGGCCGCCACGCTGCGCAAGATGCTGGTGGCGATTGCGAACGATCCGCGCGTGCTGATGATCAAGCTGTCGGACCGCCTGCACAACATGCGCACGGTCGGGGCTCTGGACGGCACCAAGCAGGCCGACATCGCCCGCGAAACGCTCGACATCTACGCCCCGCTCGCCAACCGGCTGGGCATGCAGCAGGTGCGAGACGAGCTGGAGGACCTGGCGTTCGCAGCGCTGTACCCGAAGCGCTACGCCGAGATCGACCGAATGCTCGCCGAGCGCACACCCGAACAGGAGCGGTACGTCGACCTGGTGCTGACCGAGGTCCGTGAGCAGCTGTCCCGGATGAAGATCGACGCCACGGTGACCGGACGCAAGAAGCACCACTGGAGCGTGTATGAGAAGATGGTCATCAAGAACCGCTCGTTCGACGAGATCTTCGACTTGGTGGGCATCCGGGTGGTCGTCCCCACGATTCGCGACGCGTACGCGGCCCTGGGCTCGATCCACGCGACCTGGAAACCGGTGACTGGCCGGTTCAAGGACTACATCGCGATGCCCAAGTTCAACCTGTACCAGTCCTTGCACACGACGGTCGTGGGACCCTCGGGCACCGCGGTGGAAGTGCAGATCCGCACTGTCGAGATGCATCAACGGGCGGAATTCGGGGTGGCGGCCCACTGGCGCTACAAGGCGGAGCGCAATGGCGCTTCGGCCGCCGAGGCGGACATGCCGTGGCTGAGCCGTCTGGTCGAGTGGCAGGCAGAGTCTGACGACCCGGCCGAGTTCATGCGCACCATCGCCAGCGACCTGGGCCACGGAGAGGTGTACGTGTTCACGCCCAAGGGCGACGTGGTGACGCTGCCGACCGGCGCCACACCCATTGACTTCGCCTACGCCATCCACACCGACATCGGCGATTCGCTTATCGGTGCCAAGATCGACGGGCGGCTGGTGCCGCTCGATCGGCAGCTGCGCTCGGGCGACACGATCGAAGCGTTCACGTCAGACGATCCGGGAACCCGGCCGTCGCGCGATTGGCTGGAGACTGCGGTCACCCCCCGGGCCCGCTACAGCATCCGGCGCTGGTTCGCCCGCTCCGATCGCTCCGAATGGGTAGCTGCCGGCAGGGAGGCCGTCTCGGACGAGTTGCGCTCCCAAGGGCTGAAGGCGTCGCTGCTCATCGACGGCGACGAGATGCAAGCAGTGGCGGAGCAGTTCAGCCGGGCCGACCCCGAGTTGCTCTTCGAAGCGGTCGGCAAGGGCGACATTCAGTCGCATTCAGTGGCCAAGCGACTCGTTGACAACCTGCGCGACGAGGGCGACGGCGTGCAACTGCCGGCCCGCCCCGCCCGCCAGCGCGGCTCACGCCGTCGCCGCTCCGCCGGCGTTCATGTCGACGGCCACGACGACTCGCTGGTGCGCCTCGCCCGCTGCTGCAGCCCCGTACGCGGCGACGAGATCCTGGGCTTCGCCACGAGCGGGCGAGGCCTCTCGGTGCATCGCGCCGACTGTGCCAACGCGGCCGAGCTGGCGACGTCCTCGAACGCCCGACAGGTCGAAGTGGAGTGGGACGAGAGCTGGGCGGGCGAGTTCGCCGCGGCGCTGGAGGTTCGGGGCCTCGACCGCAACCGACTGCTCCTCGACGTTGTCAACGTGGTCTCGGGCCGCCATGACCTGTCGATCGCGAGCTGCGACACGTTCGTGGGCGACGATCAGGTCGCAGTGATGCAGTTCGAGGTCGAGGTCGGCGATCCGGTGCTGCTGGATCAGCTGCTGGCGGCGTTGCGGGACGTCAATGGCGTGTTCGACGCGTACCGCACCATCGAAGGCCTCGCCCGCACCGAATACTGAGGGTGCGCACCAATTGCTGAGGGCCCGGCCCAGCGGTCGCCGTGCGCCTTGGGCTGGTTGTATGGTCGTTAACTGGTGACCATGGTGTGTTTGTTGTGACTAGACTGTGTTCATGGCAGGGGATGAAACAAGCAGGCACTACGGCGCATTGGCTGGACGTGTCGTTCCAGCCGGCGAGTTCAAGACGAACTGTTTGCGCCTGATGGACGAGGTGCACGAGACCGGTGCCGAGATCGTCGTCACCAAACGGCGGCGTGCGGTGGTGCGAGTGAGCGCAATCCGAGATGGACGGCCGAAGCTGGTGGGGTCGTGTGTGGGCCAGCTTCGAATTCTCGCCGATATCGACAGCGAGCCGGCGATCCCAACCGAGGACTGGGACATGATCGCCCGGCCCGAGCAGGTGGTCGAATCGGCCCCGCAGCAGTGAGCCTCGTGCTTGACACCAATGTGCTGCTGCGCTTGGTGTCCGACAGCGCCGACCTCAGCAATGAGTTCAAGGACGCGGTGGAGAGCGCTCTTGATGACGGCGAGGTGACGGTTTCTGCGATCACCTTCGTGGAGACGACTCGGCTGCACCATCATGGCCGCATCAACCTCGGCCAGCATCCGGCGACATGGCGCCGGGAGCGTCTCGCATCGGGTCTGCGCGAGCTGCCCGTTGACGGTGACATCGCTGTCGAGTCGGTCTTGCTGATGAACTCGGGTTTTCACCGCGATCCCGCCGACCAGGTGATCGTCGCCACGGCCATGCTCCACGGATTGACGCTGGCGACGACAGACGCAGCGATCCATGACTGGGCCGAAAGGACTCGTCTCGTCCAGTTGCTCGATCCAGCAGCCTGATCTCGTCAATCGACACCATCGCTCACGAACGTCGATATGCAATCGGCGCTCCCGCCGCCATTCACCGAGTCGGGGCGATGCAAGCTGAGCTAGGACTGGCGCTGGTCGGGCCGTAGCCTGCGCTGGTCATGTCCGGTACGCCTTCGACGCCTGCGCGCCCTTCCGGCGGTGATGACCCAACAGCCGGGAAATCCTTCCGGACGCCGATCGGGACGCACGACCTGGCCCCGCCCGAATCGGGCCGTTGGGTTGCGCTCTTGGGCACATTCATCGGCGCAGCGGACCGGGCGGGCTTCGGCTACCTGCAGACGCCGATCTTCGAGGACATCGGCGTGTTCAGCCGCATTGGCGAGGGCACCGATGTGGTCGGCAAGGAGATGTACGAATTCGCCGATCGCAGCGATCGACGGCTCGCGTTGCGGCCCGAGGGAACGGCATCGGTGTGCCGCGCATTCGCCCAGCACCGGCCGACGACGCCCTGGAAGGTTTGGTACCAGGGACCGTTCTTCCGCTACGAGGCGCCTCAAGCGGGCCGCTACCGCCAGTTCCACCAGATCGGCGCAGAGACGCTGGGCACCGACGACCCTGACGCTGACGTCGAGATCATCGCTCTAACAGCCGAGTTCTTCGGTGCCATCGGGCTGCAGCGGGTGCCGCTGCTGTTGAACTCCATGGGCGACGCCGACACCCGCTTGGCGTATGGCGAGGCACTCACCTCCTACCTGCAACGCCGGGCTGACGACGTAGATCCCGCCGACCGGGACAAGATCGAGCGCCACCCGCTGCGCATCCTGGACTCGAAACGTGCCGCAACCGCAGCGGTGGCTGCTGAGGCCCCGCAGATCACAGACTTCCTGTCTGGCGAGACCGCCGCCCACTTTGAACGGGTGCGCGCGGGACTGGACGCGCTGGGCATCGAACACGCAGTCGAGCCCAAGCTGGTTCGGGGTCTCGACTACTACACCCGCACCACGTTCGAGTTCCGCGCTGCGAGCCTGGACGCCGCCCAGGACACCATCTGCGGCGGCGGTCGCTACAACGGCCTCGTCGAGGCACTCGGTGGGCCGCCCACGCCAGGCATCGGGTTTGCGCTGGGCATCGAGCGGCTGCTGCTCGCATGCGATGCCGAGGGCGTCTTCGACGTGCCAGCGCAGCGAGCCGAGGTGTGGGTGATCGACACCGCTGGAGGTGCTGCGGCACGCGACCTCACACACCAGCTGCGCTCGGTCGGAGTGCGAGCCGACCGTGCCTTCGACGACCGATCCATACGGGCGCAGATGCGGGCCGCCGACCGCTCCGGTGCCGAGATCGCGCTCATCGTGGGAACCGACGAGATTGACGCCGGCACGGTCACGGTCCGGCCGCTGCGACACGCCGACGGCGGCAGTACAGACATGCCGCAGCAGACCGTGCCGCGGTCGGAATTGCTTGGCACGCTGCGAACCGTCTTTGACGTGCTGAACGCCCCGGCACCCGCTTCGGGCGACAGCTCGAACCCAGCTTGAATCCCAAAGGACTGACCGAGTGATCACTGGCATGCGAACCGACTATTGCGGGCGGCTCAGCCGCGCCGATATCGGACGGAACGTCACCGTGTGCGGATGGGTTTCCCGGCGTCGTGAGCATGGCGAGCACCTGGCCTTTGTCGACCTGCGCGATCGGACCGGCATTGTGCAGTGTGTCGTGGATCACGCTCACGACTTGCGCTCGGAGTACGTGCTGGCGGTGACCGGGACAGTCCGGGAGCGCCCAGCAGATACTGCGAATCCCGACCTGGCCACGGGCGAGATCGAGATTGGCGATGCAACCGTCGAAGTGCTGTCTCGCTCGGAGCCGCCGCCGTTCCAGATCGACGGTCGCAGCGACGTCGACGAAATGCTGCGCATCCGGCATCGGTACCTGGACCTGCGCAACCCCCGCATGCATTCGAACCTGGTGAAACGAGCGCGCGTCAACGCAGCGATCCGGCGCTCGATGGAGGCCGCCGAGTTCATCGAGGTCGAGACGCCCACGCTCGTGGCCTCGACGCCCGAAGGCGCCCGTGACTTCGTGGTGCCCAGCCGGCTGCATCAAGGCCGCTTCTATGCGCTGCCGCAGAGCCCGCAACTGTTCAAGCAGCTCTGCATGGTGGGCGGGATCGACCGCTACTACCAGATCGCCCGATGCCTGCGAGATGAGGACCTTCGAGCGGATCGCCAGTTCGAGTTCACCCAGCTCGACTTGGAAATGAGCTTCGCCACCGGTGCCGAGGTGCGAGCCGTGATCAGCACCGCAGTGGCAGAAGCTGTCGAAGAGATCACTGGTGTGCGCCCCGCAGCGATGCCCGAGATCACCTGGCACGAAGCGATTGACCGCTACGGATCGGACAAGCCGGACCTGCGCTTTGGGCTGGAGCTCGTCGAGCTCAGCGACCTGTTCACCGAGACGGGATTCAATGCGTTCAAGGCACCCGCCGTGCGGGGCCTCCGGGTGCCCAGCGGCGGCGACATCAGCCGCAACGCGGTCGACGATCTCACCAAGCAGTGCCAGCGCTGGGGCGCCAAGGGCCTCGTCTGGATGCGAGTCAGCGCCGGCGAGTCGCCCCTCGACGGAGCCCGCAGCGCGGCCGGCGGCCGGCTGGCCGTCACCTCGCCGGTTGCGAAATTCATGTCCGACGCCGAGATTGACGGCGTGCTGGAGCGGCTGGGCGCCGAGCCGGGGGACATGTGCTACCTGGTGGCCGACACCTGGCGCAGAGCCAGCGGAGTGCTCGGGCTGCTGCGACTGGAGTTGGGCCGTCCGCCGGTGAACGAGGGCGGGCTGCACTTCCTGTGGGTCGTGGACTTCCCGCTGTTCGACGACGTGAACGCCGACGGTCTTCCGGCACCGGCGCATCATCCGTTCACGATGCCCCACACCGACGATCTCGAAACGGTCGCAGCGGCCTCGACGCGGATGGCGGCCGGTGGAGGCTTCGACGCCGACACGCTGCTCGAGGTGCGTTCGCAGGCGTACGACCTGGTGCTCAACGGCTGGGAGCTGGGCTCGGGCAGCGTCCGGATCCATCGGGGCGACATCCAGCAGCAGATCTTCGACCTGCTGGGCATCGAGCCCGCCGCAGCGCAGGAGCGATTCGGATTCCTGCTGGATGCATTCCGGTTCGGCGCTCCGCCGCATGCCGGCTTCGCCTTCGGCATCGACCGGCTGGCGGCGTTGCTGTGCGGCGAGGAGAACATCCGTGAGGTCATCGCCTTCCCCAAGAGCCAGTCCGGCGCCGACCCGCTCACAAATGCCCCGTCTCCGATCTCCGATGTTCAACTCGACGAGTTGGGGCTGGCCATCGTCGCCGGCGACGGCGAGCTGAAGCACAGCGTCGGCGACGGCGAGCTGAAGCACAGCGTCAACGATGAAGAGGATGAATCATGAGCAGCAGCGATCTGGCAGCGGTGGTGGTGACGGTTTGCGTCGTGGTCGCGCTTGTCGCGCTCATCGCCGTGCTGACGCAGGCGTTCGCCTTGATGCGGGAACTGCGGCGCAAGCTTGAGGACTTCGACGCCAAGGTCGGACCGGCGCTAAGCCAGCTGGCGGACACCGCCGAGATGGCCCAGACCGAGATCAACCGGTTGCGCGACCTGATCAACGTGGCCCAGAAAGTCGCAGGACTGGCTGAGTCAGCCGGGGCAGCCACGGCACGCGTCGCTTCGGTGCCGGTCGACAAGGTCCGCTCCGCTCTTTCTGCGTTGCGCGGAGCGCAGACATCGGGCACAGGACGGGGCAAGGCCTCCGACGAAGGGCGCGAGACTGCTCCCAGCAGCGGGAGCACTGCTGCCGGTAGCGAGAGCACGGAGCGCTGAGATGCTGAAGCGGGTGCGCTGGCTGACTTTGGGCGCCGGACTGGGCGCTGGTGCTTCGCTGTGGATTCAACGGCGGCTGCGAGTGCTCCTGGACCGCTACGCACCAGTTCGGGGCACGGCCAATGTGCTGGGCACCGCACGCCAGATGCGCCGCGACCTGCGAAGTGCCTGGCGGGACGGCAAGCGACAGATGCAAGACGCCGAGCAGCGTCTGCGCGACGAACGGGACCGCCGCTGGGCCGAGCGCCGTCACCGCCGCGAGGCCGCCTAGGCAGCGGTGACTGCCAAGCTCACTTCGACTGCCGATGCAGCTAGTGCTGGCTAATCGTTCTGCGCGCTGTCAGGTGCCGTGGTGTCTCGCCAAGGGGGTTTCCGCCGAGTCGAGAACATGCGGTCGAGTTCTTCCTCGGTGAACTCGCGCTTCGCAAACTCCTCCGACCACTTCGTCCACTTCTCAGTGTCCTCGTCGTGGACGATCGTGAACTTGCTGGCCTTGGTCATGGTCACAGTCTCCTCAAGTAGTTGTTGAGGCTGGTTCTGAGCCGCATCGCGTGGATCACGGTGATGCTGTGCGCATGGTCATCGCCAGCGGATTCAAGGTACACCAGCTCCAAGAGATTCCCGGCGTGGTCGGGGCCGACGCGCAGCCGCTTGGGAGGGTCGTGGTCTTGGTCCAGGGTCATATCGCTGACAGCCAATTCCCATGCGTGCTCGATCTCCTCGAGGGTGAGGCCGTGGCACAATGCCGACAGAGTGATATACACATCGCGGACTCTACGAAATAGTATTTCATGTATTTATATGATTTTCGGTGTTAGATCGCGAGGCGGCAACTGCTGAGACGACTGGGTGTCGAATAGGGCGTCAGTAGCCTGTCGCCGATGCGCGCCGGCGAACTGCGTGATGCGTTCAGCTCGTTCTGGGCAGAACGGGGCCACGAAGTTCGCGCCTCCGCGAGCCTGATTCCCCACGAGTCGTCGCTGCTGTTCACGGTGGCGGGGATGGTTCCGTTCATGCCGTACTTCCTCGGCTCCGAGGTGCCTCCGACGCGGCGCATGGTCACCATCCAGAAGTGCGTCCGGGCGGGTGGCAAGCACAACGATCTCGACGACATCGGTCGCACCAACCGGCATTTCACGTTCTTCGAGATGATGGGCAACTTCAGCTTCGGCGACTACTTCAAGGCCGAAGCCATCCCGTGGGCGTGGGAGTTCGTCACCGACGTGCTCGGTCTGGAACGCGACAAGCTCTGGGTGACCGTTCATGTCAGCGATGACGAGGCGGCCGAGATCTGGCAGACCAAGGTGGGTGTGCCGGCCGAGCGCATCCAGCGACTCGACAAGGACAACTGGTGGGCGGCGGGCGATGTCGGCCCATGCGGACCCTGCAGCGAGATCTTCTACGACATCGGACCTGACCACGGCCCCGACGGCGGCCCCGCGCACGGCGGCGAGGATCGCTTTGTCGAGATCTGGAACCTCGTGTTCATGCAGTTCGCAGCCGACGGCACCGGCGAGATGACACCGCTGGATGCGCCCGGAATCGACACTGGCGCCGGCCTCGAACGGATCCTGGCAGTGCTGCAAGGCGTGCCGGCGGCGTGGGACATCGACCTGTTTGCGCCCCTGTTGGCCGAGGCCGAGCGCATCTGCAGCAAGACCTACGGCACCGATCCCGAGACCGATGTCTCGATGCGGATCTTCGCCGACCACGCCCGCACCACCGCGATGCTCATCTCCGACGGTGTGTTCCCCTCCAACGAGGACCGCGGCTACGTGCTGCGTCGCATTATCCGCCGTGCTGTGCGCCACGCCTGGGTGCTGGGAGTCGACGAGGTGGTGATGCCCCGGCTGGTGGACATCGTCGTTGACGTCATGGGCGACCACTACACCGATTTGATTGCCAACCGGCAGTTCATTGCCGACGTAGTGGCTCGCGAGGAGGAGCGCTTCCGCACCACGCTTGCTACAGGCCAGAAGATCCTCGATGAAGCCACCGCCGGGCTCGAGGGGGCAGATGCAGCAAACCCCGAATCAGCAAGCCCTGAATCAGCAAACACAGAAGCAGCAAACACAGTGCTCGACGGCGAGGTCGCGTTCCTGTTGCACGACACGCACGGATTCCCGGTGGAGGTGACCGAAGAGATCCTCACCGAGCGCGGCCTGAGCCTCGACCGTGACGGCTTCGAGGCCGCCATGGAACGCCAGCGCGAGCGGGCGCGGGCTGGTCGTTCGGGCGGACCTACCTTCGCCGACGAGCGCTACCGGGAGATCCTGGCGCAGTTCGGCCCCACACAATTCGTGCGGGACACGCCGGCGGTGTCGCCGGCACGGGTGCTGGCGGTGTTCGAGATAGCTCAAGACGATGAACACGACGGCGACGACGACCTCGTCGAGGTGTTCTTGGACCGCACGCCGTTCTACGCCGAGAGCGGTGGACAGATCGGCGACGTCGGCACGATCTCGGGAACCGACGGCAGCATCGAGGTGCTCGACTGCACCTACGCACTCGCCGACCTGCACCGCCACATCGGGCGCGTTCACGGTGAGGGCATCGAGGCCGGATCGCTGGTCAGCGCCGAGATCGACGACGGGCGCCGGGCGGCCATTCGTCGCAATCACACCGGCACCCACATCCTGCACTGGGCACTGCGCGAGGTGCTGGGCGATCACGTGAAGCAGGCGGGCTCTCTGGTGGCGCCAGACCGACTGCGATTCGACTTCAGCCACTACGAGGGCGTCGATCGCGCCCAGCTGCGTGAGATCGAGCGCGTCGCAAACGCCGAGATCATCACCAACGGCCGTTGCCGCCATTACGAGACCTCGATGAACCACGCGCAAGCCATCGGCGCCATCGCATTCTTCGGCGACAAGTACGGCGACGTGGTGCGCGTGCTCGAAGCGGGGGAGCACTCGACCGAGCTCTGCGGCGGCACCCATGTGGCTGCCCTCGGCGACATCGGGCACCTGCGGATCGTTTCGGAGTCGAGCATCGGCTCGAACATGCGACGCATCGAGGCGGTGACCGGGCTTGCCACCGTGGAGCGGCTCGCGGACGCCGAGGACACGCTGGATTCGCTGGCTGAGATGTTGAACGCTCAGCCAGATGAGATCGCCTCTGCGGTGCAACGGCGTCTGGACGAGACCAAGGAGCTGCGCCGGCAGGTGCGCGACCTACAACGCACAATGGCGTCGTCGCGGGCCGCTGAGTTGGCCGCCACGGCTGAGGACGGCGTGGTCGTCGCCGACCTCGGCGATCTCGAGCGTGATGCGCTGCGCGACTTGGCTGCATCGGTGCGCGACCGTGGAGGCATCCGAGCCGTCGTGCTGGCCTCTGCGCCCGCCGCCGGGGGAGTGGCCTTAGTGGCGGCAGTGGATCCGGCCGGAGACCTGTCGGCAGGCGATCTCCTGCGAGACGCGGCCCGGACGGTCGGCGGAGGATTCGGCGCGAAAGGCGACCCGCCACTGGTGGTGGCCGGCGGCCGCAATCCTGACGGCATCGGCGACGCCCTGGCCCAAGCCCGAGTGGCGGCACTCGGGGCTTGAGGCGCCGGGTACCACGGAACAAGACAGGCCAGCCGTGTCGGGCCCCATGAAGCGGGCGATCGGCGTAGACCTCGGCTCGAAGCGCATCGGCGTGGCCTTCGCGCCTGCCGATGTTGCGGTGGCGGTGCCCTACGAAGTCCTCGAACGCAGCGGCGAACGTGCCCGGGACCACCGAGCGCTCGCAGGTATGGTCGCTGACGTGGGTGCGGAGGTGGTCGTGATCGGCCTGCCGACGTCGCTCGATGGCAGCGAAGGACCGGCCGCCGCTGGCGTACGGGCCGAGGCTGACGAGATAGCGGCGGCACTCGATGTGCCGGTGGTCCTGCACGACGAGCGCTACACGACAGTCACCGCCGAGCGCATCCTGTCCGAACAGGGTGTGCGCGGCCCTGCCCGCCGCAAGGTCATCGACAAGGTGGCTGCCTCGGTCATCCTGCAGTCGTGGCTCGATGCCCGTGACTGACGACAGCACTGAGTCCGAAGTCGACGACGCCGAATCGGGGCGGGCGACGGCGCTGCGCACTCCTCCGGCTGTGCGCAAGTTGGCGAATCGACTTGCTGGCCTCGTAGGTCTGGCTTCGGCTGACCAATCCTCGGTTGTCGAACCGGGCCTGCTAGAGCGAGCACAGCCCGACGAGAGACCCGCAACGGCGCCGAGCCAGGAGCGGGCCGCCGGCGGTCCGCAGCCCGTCAGCGGACGCCGCGGCGTCGACTACGAGGTGGTCAGCACGCGACGCGGACCTGGCACATTCGGCGCACTGCTGATTCTGGTGCTGCTCGGCTTCATCGCCTGGACGGCGGGCAGCCGCGCCTACCGCTGGGTGACCGAACAGCTCGACCCGCCCGGCGCTCCGACGGGCGAGATCGCGCTCACCCTTCCGTTGGGCTCCAGCACGGCCAGCATTTCCGATCTGCTCGAAACGGAAGGCGTCGTACCGAGTTCACGGGCCTACGAGTGGTATGTGCGTTTACGAGGGGGTCCCGCATTTCAAGCCGGCGAGTACACGTTCCAGTCCAACTCGTCGGTTTGGGAAACCCTGGCTGTGCTCGAGGCCGGGCCGAGCCGCGTCGCACAGGCCGCCCAGCAGCCGCTCACCATTCCCGAAGGCTTGACCTTGGCGCAGATGGCCGACCTCTTCGACGATGTGCAGGGCCTGAGCTTCAGCGGTAGAGATTTCCTGACAGCGGTGCGCGAACGGCCAGTGCTGTCGTTGGTCGCGCCGACGCCGCCGGTCCTGCCCGAAGGCGTGATCGAACCAGCTGAGGGACAGCTCTTCTCCGATACGTACTTCTACGACTCTCAGACCAGCGCTGAGCAGCTGGTGGCACTCATGGTCGATCGGCTCGATGCCGTGCTCACTGAACTGGATTACGCAGATGCGCCGCGCCGGATTGGCCTGACGTCGTACGAGACGCTGATCGTGGCCAGCATGATCGAACGCGAGGCCCAGCGCACCGAGGACCGTCCCAAAGTGGCGCGGGTGATCTACAACAGGCTCGCTCGCGGGTGGTCGCTGGGTCTGGATGCCACGGTCGTGTACGTGGTGGGCTCGCAGGAGTTGACCGCCGACCTGCTGGCGGTCAACTCGCCGTACAACACCCGGGTGCTCGTGGGGCTGCCGCCCACACCGATTGCGGCTCCGGGGCGCGCCTCGCTCGAAGCGGCTCTGCATCCGGAGGACGGGCCGTGGATGTACTTCGTGCTGACGTCGGAAGACGGCACCCTGTCGTTCTCCGAGACCGACGAGGAGTTCCAGCGCGACAAGGCCGTGTGTGTCGAATTGGGTCTCTGCGGTTGAGTCGCGTCGGGCAGAGTGAGGAGATGAGCGACGAAGAGGCGCACCGGCGCCCAAGTGGGCGCGCTGAGTTGATGCTGCGCCTAAATGGGCGCACGAAGGTCGCCGGAGTGATCGGTGACCCCGTGCAGCATTCACTCAGCCCGGCGCTGCACAATGCAGCGTTTGAGCATCTAGGGCTGGACTGGGTCTACACGGCGTTCGCAGTGCCCGCCGGGCAGGGCGCCGGTGCGGTGGCAGCGATGCGCGTGCTGGGGATCGAAGGCCTGTCGGTCACCATGCCCCACAAGGACGACGTTGCTGCTGCCTGCGACGAGCTGTCGCCCGCAGCTGCACTGCTGGGGGCCGCGAACTGCGTGCGCCGCAACGGCGACCGGCTGATCGGGGAGAACACCGACGGCGACGGGTTCTTGGCGTCGCTGAGGATCCAGGCGGGTGTGGAGCCCGCCGGCATGCACGCCGTGGTGTTCGGTGCGGGCGGGGCAGCCCGTGCGGTGATCGTGGCGCTCGCGTCACAAGGAGCCTCGGTGACCGTGGTGAACCGCTCGGCGGACGCGGCCGTGCGCGCGGCCGCACTGGGCGCCGCGGCGGGTGCGACCGCAGGGATCGCTGCATCCAGCGCAGCCATGGTCGGCGGCCCGAGGGCAGTGCGCGACGCCGACTTGGTGGTCAACGCCACACCGCTTGGCATGTCTGAAGGCGATCTGCTGCCGTTCGATCCGGCGTTGCTGCGGTCGCGCCAGATCGTCGCCGACCTCATCTACCGGCCCGAACGGACCCCGTTGCTCGAAGCGGCCGCCGCTGCGGGCGCCCTGACGCTCAACGGTGTCGGAATGCTCTTGTACCAGGCCGCCGGGCAGTTCAAGATGTGGACCGGCCGCGACGCACCCATCGACGTGATGGCTGCGGCTGTGGGCCTGGAACTCGCCGGGTAGCACCCCGGCCCGCATGCGGCTCCGGCGGCCGCCGGCGACCGGAGGGGCATCGGCGTGACCATTGCAACGACAGACCTGGGCCTTTCTGCGGTTGCGGCGATCGGGCTCGGCGGCACAGCCGCGGGAATCGTCGCCTCACGCTGTGCTCAGCGCAGTTTCGGCGTCAGCCTGCACCCGGCTCTGACGATCGCGTCGTGCGTCACGATCGCGGCCGCCGGTGTCCTACGACTCGGCGACAGCGCCTACCTCGCGCCGTTGCTCGCGTTCGGATGGGCAGGTGTGGTCATCTCCGGCGTCGACCTGCGCACCCACCTGATACCCACGCGGCTCTTGCGTGCGGTTGCCGCCGCTGCCATCGGTCTTGTGTGCGGGGCTGGGGCGATCGATGCCGGCTTTGCAGGAGTGGCGCGAGCGGTTGCCGCAGCAGCCATCGGCGGGATTGTCGGGTGGGGGGTGATGCACCTCGTCTGGCTTGCCGCCCGGGGCGACCTGGGCTACGGCGATGTGCGTCTGGGCGGGTACCTGGGCATGCACTTGGGACTCGGCGGGCTCACCACAGTGCTGGAAGGGTTGCTGGCCGGTTTCGCCATTGCAGCGCTGGTTGGCGCCGCGGGCGTGGTGGTGCTGCGCCGCGGCAGCGGCCACCGTTTCGCCCTCGGACCTTCACTGGTCGCTGGCGCGCTCACCGTCATCTGGTGGTCGGCGCCGGCGGGCCTCGCCACATGAGCAGTGGGTGATCGCCACCTCATTCGGCGCCGTTGGACGGACACCCGGCCAGACGGCCGGGCGCTGGCGCTGTGTAGTTTCCAGGCAGTCGTCTGGTGCCGCGTCGGTACCCTCGCCGGTGATGTCGGGCACCATCCGCGTCGACGTATCTCTGGGCGACCGTTCGTACCCCGTCCTGGTCGGCGCTGGAGCGCGCCGAGAACTCGCCCCGATTCTGAGAGACACCGTCGTGACTGGCGGGGCGCGGCGTGCCGCCGTTGTCACCCAGGCGGGCATCGGCCTCGAAGTCGACCCGGGCATCCCATTCGAGACCTTCACGATTCCCGACGGCGAGCACGCCAAGGAGTTGGGCACCATCGGGGAGCTGTGCAGCGAGTTCGCCCGAATGGGCCTGACGCGCCGCGATGTGGTGGTGGGAGTCGGTGGCGGCGTGGTCACCGACGTCGCTGGTTTCGCGGCTGCCGTGTATCACCGGGGCGTGGCTGTGGTGCATGTCGCCACGACGCTGCTGGGCCAGATCGACGCCGCGGTGGGCGGCAAGACCGGGGTGAACCTCGCCGAGGGCAAGAACCTCGTCGGCGCCTTCTGGCAGCCCGCTGCGGTGCTGTGCGACACCGAAGTGCTCGACACGCTGCCAGAGCGCGAGCTGCGGGCCGGGCTGGGAGAGCTGGCCAAGTATCACTTCATCGGCGGCTCTGCCGCCGAGCATTGGCTCAGCTCGACGGGCAAGAACGACTTGAGCGCGCTGCCCATCGACGAACGGGTCGCTGCGTGCGTCGCGATCAAGGCCGAAGTTGTGAGCTCTGACGAGACCGAGGGCGGTCGCCGGGCGCTGCTGAACTACGGCCACACGCTGGCGCACGCGCTCGAGATCGCCGAACGGTTCGACCTGCGCCACGGCGAGGCGGTGGCCATCGGGCTGCGTTACGCGGCACTGGTGGCCCGCATGATGGGGCGCATCGATGACCAACGTGTGGCCGAGCACGAGCGGGTGCTCGAGGCCTACGGGCTCGACACTGCGCTGCCCCCCGGTGTCGACCATGACGAGATCATCGAACTGTTCGGCCGAGACAAGAAGGCCACCGACGGCATCACGTTCGTGCTCGACGGGCCGAACGGTCTCGAAATGGTGCCCAACGTCGACCCCAGTGTGCTGCGCAGCGCGCTCGAGCGGATGTGATCGAGGCCATGGCTCGCCACGTCGTACTGCTGCTGTCGGGTCCGAACCTGAACCTGTTGGGAACCCGCGAACCTGAGATCTACGGCACCGACACGCTGCTCGACCACGTTCGGGCCGCACGCCGAGCGGCAACCGAACTCGGCTGGGATCTCGAGCACCGCCAGAGCAACCACGAGGGCGACCTCGTCGACGCCGTGCATTCGGGCATCGGACGCGTCGGGGCCATCGTGGTGAACCCCGGTGCGCTCACCCACTACGGCTGGTCGCTGCACGATGCGCTCGCCGCGTTCGACGGACCCGTAGTGGAGCTGCACCTGTCCGAGCCCCGCGAGCGCGAGCCATGGCGGCGCCTGTCGGTGGTGGAGCCGCTGGCGAGCGCCCGGGTTGCGGGGGAGGGCGGCGCTGGCTACCCGCGAGCGGTCGCAGTTGCCATCGAGGCGGCAGCCGCGACGGCCGAGACGCCGGACCCCGGCGACGAGGCCGCCGACCCGTCGTAATGGCGAGCCGTGCTTGTACTGTCCCGCTGCGACCGCTGTGATCCGCCCAGGTTGACTCCGAGAGGTTGATATGGCCATCTCCACTGCCGACTTCCGCAACGGCATGACGCTCGATCTCGACGGCGGCTTGTTCCAGCTTGCCGAGTTCCAGCACGTCAAGCCGGGCAAGGGCGGCGCGTTCGTGCGCACGACGCTCCGCAACGTGCGCACCGGTGCAGTGGTGGAGCGCACATTCCGGGCCGGCGAGCGCATGGAACGTGCGCTCATCGACCACCGCGACATGCAATACCTGTACGCCGACGGCGATTCCCTGGTGTTCATGGACACCGACAGTTACGAGCAGCTTCCCGTCAGCCGGGCCGCTGCCGGCAACGCAATGAACTACCTGATCGAAGGCGAGATGGCAACAGTGGTGCGTTTCGGCGACGAGGTGCTGGGAGTGGAACTGCCCGCATCGGTGGTGCTCGAGGTGGCCGATACCGACCCAGGCGTGCAGGGCGACCGGGTGTCGGGTGCGCGCAAGCCTGCCACGATGTCCACCGGACTGGTGGTGCAGGTGCCGCTGTTCATCGAGGCTGGCGAGCGGTTGAAGGTCGACACCCGCAGCGGCGATTACGTCGAGCGCGCCCGCGGCTGACGCCGCAGGGTTGCTGAGACGGGCCCAGGTCCGCTGCCATGACCCGCTCCAGCGACCCGTTCGCAGCCCCCGACGAGCCGACCCGTCGGCGCGAGGCGCGCCAGCGCTCGGTGGAGCTGCTGTACGAGGCCGAGATGAAGTCCTGTGACCTGGCCGATGTGCTCGCAGAGCAGATCAGCGATCTCGACCCGTTCGCGCACGAGCTAGCCACAGGTGTCGCCACCCAGCAGGAGGCGCTCACCGAGCGTCTCGCTGGGCTGCTGAACGAGGGCTGGACGCCGCAGCGCCTCGGCATCTGCGACCGTCTGATCCTGCTTCAGGGGCTCTTCGAGCTCGAACGCGGGGCTGCTCCGGCCGCCGTGGTCATCAACGAAGCCGTCGAATTGGCGCACCGACTGGGCGCAACCGATCGCAGCGGGGCCCTCGTGAACGGAGTCCTCGCCACCGCTATGGGCAGTTCGTGACAGCGGACGGCGGTCCGCGGCCACGCAGGATCGCCGAACGCGAGCTCGTCTTCCTGCTGGGCGCCATCAGCGCCACCACGGCGCTGGTGGTGGCCTACGCCGGCTACGGAGCGATCAGCCTTGCCTTCGCGCTGTGGGCGCGAAGACATCGCTTGCCGACGGCCATCACAGGTCCCGGCACCGAGCGCTGAAAGCAGCCTGTGGGCGGCCGTTTCGAGCTTCTGGGTGCACGCGCCACGGCCTGAGTTTCATAGTGATTGAAAATCATTGGAATGAGGTGATACCGCGCGCCTAGAACTCCTAATGACCCGCTGGTGACGGCCTCGACTCAACGAGGCGGCCGCGGGCTCGGAGTCCGCAGGAGCTGCGCGATGGCCACAATCTCATGCCGAAGGGCCGTATCGGGATGCCTGCGTGCAGGCGTTCCGATGATGGTGCTCGTCTCAATGCTGGCGGCGTGCAGTCGGGACGTGGCGGTGCCGGCGGATCCAGCGCCGATGATCGTGGCTTCGCTCAGCACCCCGTCTGCCGACGCGCCCGCTCCGCCGCTGTTCGAACTGCCGGTCACCGAGGCCCGGACGATTGTCGCCGGCAGCGGCGAGTTCCCGAAGTCGCGGTTGCGCGAGCTGCCGTTGGAGCTGCCGTCTCAAGTGCAGATCGGCGGCGGACGCATCTGGGTGCCGTGGCCGCCCTATCCCGATTCGGATGTGAACGACACGGTGGCAGTGGTCGGATCGCAGTCGGCGTTGCTCGCCGACATGGACGCGGGCTTCCGGCACGTCGTCTCACAGCGTTCACGCTGGGAGGCCATGCCGCCCTACGTACGGGCCGCGGAGACTGCATTCGCTGGCGGCACGCGGGTTGCGCGAAGGCGTGCTGGAACCGAGACGGCCTGGGAGTTGGTCGTGGACCCCGCGGGACTCGAACACGAGACACGTCTGGTCGCAGATCGCAGATCCGCCTACGACCACGTGTCGCTGTGCCCCCCGCACCCGACTCCGCAGGCACTGGGCGTCGATGTCGGCGAAGCCGCAGCAGAGAGGGATCGGGCCAGCGCCGCGCTTGAGGCCTTCATCGCAGGCATGCGATCTCCCGGGCGCCGTCCGATGCACTCGTGGGGAACCACGGTCAACGACATCGCCAAGCTGTTGGTCTACAGCCCCGGAGAGCCGATGGAACTGGCGCTCGGCGGTCACAGCTTGACCGATCTCGGGTATGTCCCGGGCGACTGGTCAGCCGAGGCCAAGCAGTGGCTGACTCGCCGGGCCGCTCAGGGGGCGGTGACCGATTCCCTCGTCGGTCACGCAGTGGTCAGCACCGGCCCCGGCACGATTTGGGAGGCGTGCAGCGATCTGGCCTCGGTCACGCCGGGCGTCTACACCGAGTCCCATCGCACACGGCAGCTGGAGTCGCTGTGGGCACGCGGCCTGCGCTTGGTGTTCACCACGCCACCAGTCGAGCAGGCGTGGGTTGTGGATCTGTCGGCGGCCGGTCATGCGCTCGCCGTCGTCTGCCATGCACCGGGGCAGTCGTTCCTGGTTGATGCATCAACGGGGGAGCGGCTCGACGCCGGAACCGAACATCGGCCACAAGTCGAAGCAATGTGGCTCACCTGGTCCCGTCTCAGCTACCGCGTTCTGCGCAACGAGTTGTTCGAAGGCACTTGCGACAGCGAGGTCTTCGGACAGGCCGTGCAGTGGTTGGCGCAGGCCCGGCAAGCGCATGCGGCCACGATCGACTGGACCGAGCCCGGCGCCTGGGGTTCGGGGGTTCGCAATCAGTGGATCGCGGTCCGCGAATGGGTCGACATACCCCAGCAGGAGGCCTGGCGAGCGCACCGCGATCACGACTGGCACTTGGAGTTCTGGTGCAGCACGGGCATCCCCGTCGGGGTGCGGGTTGAAGGCGAGTTGCATCGACCCGAATTGGAGGATCGCTGCGCGCCCGAGCAATGGGAGGAGTTGCGGGAGGCCGCGGCGAACGCCCCTGCCGTGACGTCCGAGCTGTCCTCCACGACGTGGGATTCCGGCACCACCTGGCACGAGCGCATGTACCTGTCTCCGTTCAAGTCGCTCACCGAGATCCTCGGCTGCCCGCCAGACGACGCGGTGATTGCCGAGGCGCTGGAACGACCGCCTGAACGTCGGGTCAAGAAACCGTGGCCACCGGGCTCGCTACCGCTGACCGATGCTGAGCGCGCCTATCCACGGCCCATGCCGCCGTGTCCGCAAGCCGGCTGGCCGCCGCAAACCGACCGCTACTGGTGGCCGTTGGCGCCCAGCCTCCTGGAGACGGCGCTGTGACGGTGTTCGATGAACATGCGCCCCTTTGCTCCATCTCCCCCCCAGATGCTCGGGTGGGAATCGGACGGGCTGCCCGGCGGACGCTTGGAGTGGTTGCTGCGGCGCTCACGGCTGTTGTCGTAGTGAGCGCAGGAGTCGGCAGTGATGCGGGAGCACAGTCGTCAGTTGCGCCGGTCTTGAGCTGTACCGGCTCCATGGTGCTCGACAGCAGCAGCGGGCAATGCCGCACTCCCCGCACCGAGACAGTGCTCCGCCCGTCGAGCTGCCGGTCGGGTTGGACCCGTGTCGCCGGGCAGTACGGCGGCTACGAGTGCCAGAGACGAACGTCGCGACAGGTAGACACGGGCCGGACCCGTCAGGTGTACAGCCACACCACCTACGACGACGTCTGGGTGCCAACGGGCACGCGTCGGGAACAGACAGGTACGAGTCGGACCCGGGTTCCACCCAGAGATGTGCTCGAGCCATTGGTACCGCCAGTACGTGTGCAGGTCGGCACGCGGACCGAGTCGAGCGTCGTGACCCGTCCCGGTCCTGACGTGTTGTACGAGGTCACCTACGAGGTGGAGGTTGAGACTCAGCGAACCGTTCGGCGCTGTTCATTCGATCCCTTTGCTGGGCAGCAGTGCTGGAACGAGACGATCACGGAAACGCACTCCGAGACTCGGACGCGCTTGGAGTGCTGCATCCCAGGCCCGCCGATTGTCGAGACCGTGACGACACAGGTGCCTGTGTATGAATGGAGGAGATCCCATACGGTGACCATCCCCGGCTATTGGCGCGAAGAGCCGATCTATAGCGAGGTGGAGACCGGCTACTGGGATCGCGTGCCGACGATCCACTACACGACCGAGCCGATCTACGAGACCGTGGTCGAATGGCAGACCCGGTCTGTTTCGTGGGGGTCGTGTCGCACGGGCTGGGTACGTGCTGGCAACCAATGTCAGCGGACGAGGCTCGGAAATCCGTCAGCACCGCCGCAACAGAGCTGCCCGTCTGGGACAGTGCCGCGCTACTCGGACGCCGTGGGCGGAATGGGCCTCAGCGTGCTGTCGTGCCAGTCGCCGAGTCCAGGTTCAGATGTGGACACTGGCACCGACCAGGATGCCGGCGGAGGGTCTTCGGTGACTCCGGACGGCACCGCCCGGCCCCTGCATCACCTTGCGGGCGAGAATGACGAGCGGCTTGCAGAACTCGGGATACATCGCTGCTCGGACGGCTTGCTGTCCTACGTTCCGTGCGACGAGCTTCCAGGACGCGTGTGGGACTCCGATCCCGACGTATGCGACGGCATCGACGGGACGGTGTACCGACCGGATCACGGCGGCAGCTGCGTCACCGAGAGCGACCTGCTCGACAAGTGCGTCTCGCCAGGCGACTGCGAACAGACCACCATCCGCACCTATTGCCCAGCGATCGGTGAGCTCTCCCATACGCAGATCCAAGAGCACGTTCACGCCGATCGCGGTCCCGAGACGTACCGGGTGTGCGTGTTCGACTGCTCAGACTTCGCTGCGCTGCCCTCCTATGTGCGGAGCCGCATCAGCGGTTCGTTCGATTACGGCTGCCTTCCGTCGGACGATGGGAACGACGAGGACGACGGCGACGACAGCGAAGACAGCGACGGCGACGACAGCGACGGCGACGAAGAGGACGAAGACGGCGAGGACGGTGAGGACGAGGATGGCGAGGACGATGACAGCGACGAAGAGGACGAGGACGGCGACGAAGAGGACGGCGACGAAGAGGACGGCGACGAAGAGGACGAGGACAGCGACGAGGAGGACGGCGAGGACGGCGAGGACGGCGAGGACGGCGATGGCGAGGACGACGGTGGCGAAGACAGCGAAGAAGAGGACGACGGCGGGCCCGGCATCAATCGGCCGGTAGTCGCTCCCCACGATCCCGGGCGTCCTGACGGCCCCGGCTCCGGTCCAACCGCCCGCCCGGAGAACAAACCGGGACCGGGCGGATCAACTGGGCCAGAAGGCGACGAATGCCCCGCATCGCCGACTCCGGAGATCGCAGCAACGGCCGTCGACGAGCTGGCGTGGGCGTCTCATGTACGTGCGGCCTCTGGGGGCTCGAGTCCCCAGCAGCACATGCCCGGTGGGGGAGAGTTCCTGCTGGTGGCGCCGGGCCGCGGCTGGATGCAGGCGCTCGGTTCGCTGGATGTCGTCGACGGGGACTGCGGCTGGGTCGCAACCTGGTTGCGCTCGAACTGGCACGAGATGCGGCCGTGGATCGCCGCCGAGCGCCGGCTCATGGAGGGCAATGCCGGCGCCCGTCATCTCGTTGACCGCTGGGATGTACTCGGCGAGGACCAGCAATTGTTGCTGCGCCAGTGGCACCAGCAGGGGGCGGATCCGGCCGAGCTTGCATGCCCGGCCGCAGACGCCGCCAGCTCGGGAGCCGCGGCGGCCTGCGGATGGCTCTTCCGTCACCCAGGGGTATATGCCTGGGATGTCCAAGCGTGCTTCGAGCCCCAACAGGCGGCGGAGTGGGCGGGCACGGGAAGCCCTCAGCCGCTCGCCGACGATGCGTGCTGGGTCACCCTCGCCTCGGGCGTGGACTGGATCAGGTCGCTGAGCGATTACGCAGACGGCCGAGTGACGGTCACCGCAAGCGGAGCAGGGCTGTGACCTTGTCGTCGCCCGCCGGTTACCTCGGCGACGAGCAGCAGGCAGCGGTGGCTGGCTTGCCTCAGCGAGGTCCCGAACCTTGGCGGCTCAGCGCCGCACTGGCGATCGTCGCCATCGTGGTTGCGGCGATCTGGCTCTGGGGCCGCCCGCACACTGAGCCACCTCCAGCACTCATAGCCGTGACCTCCGAGGCATGGATGGCAGGTCAGTCTCCCGGAGCGTTCGAAGTGGTGGGAGTACCGGAGGCGCTTGCAACCCGGTTCGCCGATCCCGACGCGATTGTTGGACGAGCAGTAGCGCACGACGTGCCTGCGGGCACCTTCGTCACACCTGCGCTGCTGAAGGCACCTCAAGATGTCGCGGGCGCTGTCACGTTGATCCAGTTCGCGGCCGAAACGGGAGCATGGCCTGCACCTGGGCCTGACGCCGGAAGCCGGGCCGTGTTGTCGACGGTGCTCGGCGGATGCGCGATCGATGTGACGACGCTCGCCGACGGTGATGACGGTCGCATTGTCGTTCGGGTGGACGCGCCCTTTGCCGCCCGTCTTGCGGCAGCCGTGGAACTGGGTGGGTTGGTGGTCTGGCCGGCGCCGCCTGATGGCTGGCCGCTGTGCCCTTCGGGCCGTTCGACGCGCCTGGCGCCGTCGACACCTGCCGCGGACGCCCCCGCACCGCTGCCGAGCTTCAATCCGGCAGGGAGTTGAGCGGTGCTCCTCGTGCTTTGCGATGACGCCCTCGTGCCGCAGGTACGCGAGTGGTGCCGAGACGCTCTGCGAACGGGATTGACCTCGGTCGCCGGTCAGGTCGCTCTGGTTGGCGATGTTGCCGGCGTTCCCGAGCCGGGCGCTGCAAACGATCCGTGTGTGGTCTGGTTGGGCAGCAGCGCGGAACGCGACGTCATCGAGACCGCAGCCGCTGCAGCGAGCCAGATTGTGCTGTTGCTCGGAGCAATTGCCGGCCGCCATGCCCGCAGCACAGGCGGCGCAGAACACCAAGCAGACGTGTGGCACGCCGTGGCGACGGTGACAGCGCCGCGAATAGCGGTCTGGCTCCCTGCAGCGAATGGTGCCCGGTCGGACCCGACTGGCGAGCTCTCGGCGGCACTGGGTGTTCAGCGGGTAGTTCGCATCAGCCGCGTCGGCAGTCGACGCGCGCACCGGCAGTTGCACCGGCTCGGCCGCATGCTGGTCACCTCGGCATGCGCGCCTCAACGGCTCGACCGGTCCGACGGTGCAGTTCGACGCCGAAACGCAGCACGTGCAGCCACTGACGCACTCAGTGATCTGCTGGCCGAGCCTGACGTCGAGGAATTCCAGATACGCGGCGGGGAATCGATGCTCGTTCAGTACGCAGGCGGACGTGTCGAGCGCCGACCCTCGCCGTTCGCTGCCGATGGAGACCTCATCGAGGCCGTGCGTTTTCTGGCGAGCTATTCCGGCGATCGGCCGCAGCGCTTCGACGAGCTGGATCCGCGTCTCGACGTGCGTGTCGGAGATCGCTGGCGACTTCACGCCGAGGCGTTCGTGACCAGCCCGCCGAACGTCGTATTGCGCTCGAACATGGCGGGCCGGATGCGACTTGACGAACTCGGCATCGTGTCGCAGGCACTCGGCAGCGTGCTCATCGAAGCCATTGCCGGGCGGGTCCGAGCCAATGTGGTGGTGGCGGCGGCGATGGGCGGCGGCAAGACCACGCTGTGCCAGGCATTGCTCGCGGCAGTCCCCGACCACGAGCGCATCGACACGATCGAGGACACGCCCGAACTGCGTCTCGGCGAGTACGGCATTCACCCCAACACCTTCGAGCGCCTGACACGTGACCCGAACCAGGACGGCCATGGCCGGCATTCGATGGCTGACCACATCCGCGATGCCAAGCGCGCGAATGCCAGCAAGCTCGTAGTGGGCGAGATCCGCGGTGACGGCTGCGAGGCGTTGCTCGACGCGATGTCGTCGGGCCTCGATGGGTGTCTCGTAACGCTGCACTCTCAGCCCGGCAGGGGTGTGCTCGAGAAGCTCGTGGCCTACGCCTGTTCAGAGGGCGCGGAACCCGACTACGCCCGCCGGCAGATAGCCGCAGCCGTGGATCTGTGCGTCTGGATGGGCCGCAACGATGCGGGCGAGCGTGTCGTCGCCGACGTAACCCAGCTGACCGGCATCGGCGAGCTGACAGGGATCATCTCCACGACGTGCCTGTGGGCGCTGCTACCGGGTGACCGTTGGGCGACGCCAGTGGGCCGCCCGACCGGACGCGTCGCGCAGGTCTATGCATCTGCCGGCCTCTCGGAGTCGGGCGGTGATGACGAACTGCCTGAGGCGTTCACGCAGATCGTCGACATGCCTGTTTCATCGACTTCCGGAGTGCTTGCTGCTGCATCCGATTCTCTGGCGCCGATCGGTGAGGAGTGCGACAACGAGGCTGTCTCGGAGGCCATGCCCGCCGATGACGGCGCCTCGGTGCGCCCAGATGACGGCCGAGCGATAGCGCCGGCGGAACCCCCATCCCGCATCCCGTCGCAATGCAACGAGCCACAGCACGGCGAGCCGTTGTTTGGGTCGCCGTTGCACGATGGTGCCGAGCCACGCGAGGTCCTGTGGGATCCCGGGCCGCTCGTTCCCATCGACGAGACACCGCCGTACGAGCCTTTGGTCGATGAGTCGTGGACGTGCCGCGCAGCAGTTCCCAATCTCGGCCAATGCACGGCCGCTGGACGTCGCCCGCCCACCCGTGAAGGTCCGAGTGCTGGCGAGGAATCCGACGCGGAGGGCATCAAGTGCTGAGGGTTGCGGCACTCGGTCTGGCTGGCTCAGGAGCCGCGCTGTGGACGCTGCTCGGCACGGCACCTTGCACCGATCGCACGGTTGATGGCTCGATTCGGTGGCCGTGGCTGGCGACAGGCGTCGCTGCATTCGTCTCAGGCCTGGCGCTCGGGCCGACAGCCGCTGGGTTGTCAGGCGCAATTGTCGGCATCTGTTCGTGGTGCGCCGCCAACGTCGTGCGCAGCCGGCGGCGTGTCGTGGCTGCCGAGTCGGTCGCGCAGTTCGCATCGGTTCTGGCCAACCAGGCGCAGGTCTCACGCACGGTGGTTGACGCGCTCGAGACCTCCGCACCTCTGGCAACCGGGCCGATCGCACAGACAGCGTCCCGTCTTGTTGCTGAGTGCCGCAGCGTGGGCGTGGAAGCAGCAGCGCAGCACTTTGCGGCGGGCGCCCAAGGCGCGGTTGCGGCGTGGCTGGCCGATGCGGTGGCCGTCGCCGCAGCAAGCGGTGGCCAATGGGTGCCGATCTTGGAAGTCCTAGAAGCTGAAGCAGCCGAAGCGGCCGCGACCAGCCGCCACTTCCATCGTCATGTCGCGTCAACTCTGCCGCAACTCGGGCTCGCCGCTGCGCTCGGTGCTGCCGTCGCCGTGGGCAGTGCGCTTGTGAGTCCTGCGGCATGGGCTTGGATGACCGGACCGCAGGGTCAGCGAGTCGGACTTGCCGCGGTCGCCGCTGCAGTGGCGATCTCTGCCCGCCCACTTGCTTCGGCGTGGGAGATGCTGCGATGAGCGCGCCGCTGCCGTCCGCGAGTTCGCTTGCCCTGTGGGCGATGGCCGGAACCGGGGGGCTCGCCGCTGTTCATTTGCTCGCAACGAACGAGCGCCGCCGTCGTGGGCGCCGAATGCTGGCTGCGTTGGGCTGGAGCCCGGCGCGGCTTGCGACGCTGACGATCGTCGTAGCGGTATGCACGATCGCCATCGGCTTCGTAGTCGGCCTCCGGCTGCCCAGCGGGGGAGCCGCACCGCCACGACAGGCTCTGGCGTGGTCGCTGCTCGCAGCCGTTGCGGCCGGGTGGGCAGTGCCTGGCTTGATGACAAGCGCCGTGCTGTCAGGACAGCGCCGCCGGCTGGATGGGGCGGTGCTGTTGTGGCTGCGGCGCATCCGGCTGTTCGTAGCTGCGGGACGGCCGATCAGCGTGGCCGTGCTCGATGCCGCGGAGCGGATCACCGATCCCGCGTTTGCGCCGGCGGCCGGAGCGGTCAACGCGGCGGTGATCAGCGGGCGCGACCCGCTCGCCGCGGTTGCGGCGCTGCTGTCGGACTCGCCGACTGCGTCACTGCTGCGCACGGTGGATGTCGCCGAACGATCGGGCGCCGCAGCCTCTCAGCTGCTCGACCGGGTGTTGGACCGCGTCGTGCGGGCCATCGACGATCGACGCCGCGAGTCGATCGACCGCCTCGGGCGCAGCGTCGGCGCTTCCGCCTCGATGCTCGCCGTAGTGGCCTCCGGCGTGGTCATGGTGACCATCGTCATGACACTGCCGTCGACCTGAGCACCTGATCGCATCCCTGAACCGAACAATTCCGACCGCCCGCCGGAGCGGGCAAGGAGCACACACATGGATTCACCGGTCACCAAGCTGATCTTCATCGCCGCCGCCGTCGCCGCCTCGGTGCTGGTGGTGGCAGTGATGTGGACAACGCTGGGCGATAACGCCCCGCAATCAACCGACGGCGGCGTCGATTACGACAAGATCCAGACCCCGGAGCTGTGCGCTGCCGTGGACGGCACATGGACCGCCGCTGACGATCCTCCGTGTGCCTAGTTCGGATTGCCCCGGCCGTTGTCGAGGGTCGCTTTGTCTTTGGTGAGCAATGGACAGCTCGCTTTCGATCCTCCGCCTGTTCTCCGTGCTGGCAGTCTTCTTGGCGCTGGTGATCTCGCTGTTCGGGCACCAAGTCGGCGCAGCAGCCGCGCAAGGAGCGGCCGATGCCGCAGCAGTAGCGGTCACTGACCAGGTGCCAGCCGACTGGGATTGCACTGCAGCGGGGCTCCCAGTCGACGCGACGGCTACGGCTGCGCGTGCCGTAGTGGACCGCACCGCACAGCTTGCGGCGGTGCAACCCACGGCGGTCGAGGTGCTGGCCGACGGCACGTGCTCGGTCATCGTGTCGGTGCGAGTTGCATCCAGCGGCTGGCTGGGTTCCCGTGCGGCGCTGGCCGTGGCCTGCCGTCGCCCGGCTTCCAGCGTTGGGACGGTTCTGCATGCGCCCGTGGCACCGCCGTGCTGAACAGCTGCGTTGAGCCGCCCGGCTGCTCAGCTTCGTTGAGCGTGCCAGGGAGAACCGCTGATGGATGAGACCGTCGGCATGATGAGCGTCGTCGCCGTGCTGGTATTCGGCATCTGGCTCGTCGACTACTCCGGCGATGCCTCCCGCGCCGCGACGGTCGTTCGAGCCGCAAGCATTGAAGCCGCCCACTACACGGCGAGCGCTGTGGCTTCACCGCCCACGGGTGTCAGCCCTAACGATCTGGACGAGCGCGCAACCAGCATCGCGAAGCGCGTCGTCGAAGCAGCCGCAATCGGCGACTGCGATGCCAGCGACCCCCAGTTCAGCGTCGCTGCGAGCGTCCATCGGGTACCTGGCAATGCTCGGCCGGCAGCCGTCACCGTCGACGTGACCTGCCCGCTCGCTGTCTCACCGCTGTTCCGTGACACGGTCAGCGCACGCGTCGCCATCCCGGTACCGCCCGCGCCGCGGCTTCGGCCATGAGTGCACCACTGCTGGCGTTGGCGCTTGCAGCGATGTGCGCCCTGTTCAGCGCAGCCGCCGCCGACACAGCGCACGTCATGGGCCTGAGAAACCAGGCCGCGGATGAAGCCCGCCGGGTCGCCGTGAGCACACTCGACACCTGCGCGATCGGCGATGGCGAGCGCCGACGATGCGTACCGCCGCAGAGCTGCACCGAGCCGCACTGCGCCGTGTGCTGGAGAGGCGGTGCCATCCGGGCTGACGTGTCGCTGGACTGGTCGCCGGTGCTGTTGCGCGGCCTCGCCCCGGCGCGCGGTCGCCACGCCCTCAGCCTCGACGCACTCGACGTGGACGACCTGGCCGGTACCACGCTGCCCTCCTGCATCTAGCCACGTTGCCCTCCTGCATCCAGCAGCGCGCTCACGGCGCCGCCACCCTGACGCGCCGCGTGCACAGGGACGTTCGGGACAACAAATACGTGAGCGGATAGGTGGCGACGTTCGGCGGCCCCACGGCCCGGACTTTGCGCAGAAATGCCGCCACAGACGGCAAAATTGCACAAAGAAAGCGTGACAGCAACATTCCGAGACGTCACCTATCCGCGCGGCCTCCAAATACGCGTCAGTTCGAGACATGCCCGCGCTAGGGTGCGGATCTGACCGTGAAGCGGGTCCTGTGAGGCCCGTACGGACAGGAAGGACTTGCGCGTGGCAGACCGCGAGCGACGTATGACGCCCCCCTATGGGGGCGTTTTTGTTGCCCGGACCACCATTCTCGATTCCAGCGGGGTCCATCGGGCGCTCACCCGGGTCAGCCACGAGATCCTCGAGCGCAACCAGGGCCTCGACAACGTCGTGGTGGTGGGCCTCCAGACCGGCGGCGTGCAGATTGCGCTGCGCATCGTGCGCCTGCTGTTCGAGATCGACGGCACCGACGTGCCTTTCGGAACGCTCGACGTCGTCTTGCATCGCGACGACATCGGCCTGCGTCCGGTCATGGCTGAAGCCGTCACCGACATCCCCTTCGACCTCGACGGCATGACGGTCGTGCTGGTCGACGACGTGCTGTTCACCGGCCGCACCATCCGCGCCGCGCTCGACGCCCTGAACGACTTCGGGCGGCCCCGCGCCGTGCAACTGGCCGTGGTGATCGACCGCGGTCACCGCGAGCTGCCGATCCGCCCCGACTTCGTCGGCAAGAACCTGCCCACCAGCCGCGAGGAAATGGTGGACGTATCGCTCGAGGGCGTGCTGCTGGGGGAGATGCGCAAGTGAGTGGGCACCTGCTGACGCTGGCCGAGCTCGGCACCGAAGGCATCGCCGAGCTGCTGGCGCTCACCGACCGCTTCGTGGAGGTTGGCCGCCGGCCCATCCCCAGGGTGCCCGCCCTGCGGGGCCGCACCGTGGCCACCCTGTTCTTCGAGGAATCCACTCGTACCCGGCTGGCGTTCGAGACCGCTGCGAAACGGCTGTCGGCCGACGTGCTGACGTTCTCGGCTGCCTCGTCGTCGCTCTCCAAGGGCGAGTCGCTGCGAGACACCTTCGAGACCATCCAGGCCATGGGCATCGACGCCGCCGTGGTGCGGCATCGCAGCGCCGGAGTGCCCGCCCAGATCGCGCGCTGGGCCGACGAAGGCGTCTCCGTCCTCAACGGCGGCGACGGCTGGCATGCCCACCCCACCCAGGGTCTGCAGGACGCCTACACCCTGTGGCGGCACTTCAGCCCCGCCCCTGACAGCCCGCCAGGAACCGAGGCGGCTGAACAGCCCACGCTGGCAGGGCGACGTATCGGCATCGTCGGCGACATCGTCCACAGTCGAGTCGCCCGCAGCGACATCGAGGCCTATGCCGCGCTCGGCGCCAGCATCGTGCTGGTCGCACCGCCGACGCTGCTCCCAGCACAGCCCCGCGACTGGATCGACTGCTGGCTGCCGCCTGATGCCGCACAGCGTGTCGAGATCACCCACAGCCTCGACGACGTGCTCGGCGGGCTCGACGTGGTGGGGCTGCTGCGCTGCCAGCGCGAGCGCATGGCCGACGGGCTGATCGGCTCGGTCACCGAGTACGTGGCCCACTACGGCCTCACCGCCGAACGAGCCCAGCGTCTGCGCCCCGATGCCGTCATCACCCACCCGGGTCCGATGAACCGTGGCATCGAGATAGCGGGCGCCGTGTTCGAAGACTTGGCTGCCAGCCGGGTGCTGGTCACCCAGCAGGTGTCCCACGGCGTGGCGGCCCGCATGGCGGTGCTGTTCCGCCTCATCGGATCGGGCACTGCGCTGCCAGGGGCCGAATCGGCAGGGACCGACACGTCGGGACAGAGCGATGCCTGAGACCCAGACGCTCCCGATGCCGGCTGCCGAAGCGGCCCTGGTGATCACGGGCGGTGAGATCGTCGAGCGTGCCGGGCGGCGCCGTGCCGACATCACCGTGGTTGACGGCCAGATCGCGGCAGTGAATCCGCCGGGCGTGACCGTCGATGGCCCCGCACGCCTGATCGACGCCTCAGGCTGCGTGGTCGTCTCGGGTTTCGTGGACCTGTTCGCACGCCTGGGCGAGCCGGGCAACGAGGAAGCCGAGACCGTCGCCACAGCCAGCGCGGCGGCCGTGCGGGGCGGCTTCACCGCCGTGATGGCCCAGCCCGACACCGAACCCCCGCTCGACCGTCTGGGACAGCTAGCCGAGCTCCGCCGCAATGCGGCGCACGCCCGCGGCCACATCATTCCCGCCGCCACGATCACGGCCGAGCGGGCCGGGCGCCGCCTCTCGCCGATGGCCGAGCTGGCTGACGCCGGTGTTCGATGGTTCACCGACGTCGGGCCTCCCGATGACGTCGGCCTCCTGCGACGCGCCCTGCAGTACGCAGGACCCCTCGACGCTGTCGTGTCCGTGCGCCCTGCCACCGCTCACCTCGCCGGCGCTGCCGCCATGGCTGAAGGCGCAGTTTCGGCGCGGATGGGGCTGGCGGGCGAGCCCGCTGCCTCCGAGGAGTTGGCAGCTGCCGTCGCCATCGGCGTTGCACGGCTCACCGGCGGCCGCCTGCACCTCGACCGCATCAGCGCCGCCCGTACCGTCGAGCTGGTGCGCGCCGCCAAGGCCGAAGGGCTGGACGTCTCGGCCTCGGTCACTGCCGAGCACCTGCTGTTCATTGATGCCCACGCCGACGGCTACGACACGCTGATGCGCGCCGAGCCGCCGTACCGCACTGCGGCCGACCGGGACGCGCTGATCGCCGGCGTCAACGACCGCACCATCGACGCCATCGTCAGCGGCCATTCGCCAGTGCCGCCGCAGTCCAAGGATCTGCCCTTCGATGAAGCGCCGCCTGGCATTGCCTCGCTCGAAACCTGCGCCGCACTCACCCTCGGTCATCCCGAGATCGGTCTTGAAGCAGCGCTGGACGCGCTGTCGTGGCGACCGGCTGAGCTGGCCGGCGCCGCACACCTCGGCGGTGGGCTCATCGAGCCGGGCCAACCGGCAAACCTCGTGGTGCTCGATCTCGACCGGACCTGGACGCTGGCCGAGCGAGGCTCAGTGTCGATGGCGCGAAATACCCCGCACCGAGGCCGGTCGATGAGCGCCATGGTGACCGCGACAGTCGTCGCCGGGCATCTCGTCGTGGCCAATGGGCAGCCGTGCGAGCCCGCCGTGATGTTCGCGGCCCGAAGCGCGGGGGCAGGACGATGAACCAGTCAAGCGTTCCCGCATCAGGCGCCCTCGTGCTTACCGACGGCACCGTCTTCGAGGGCGAGATGATCGGCGCGCCCCCAACAGCATCTGATGGGGTGGCCTCCGGTGAGGTCGTATTCAACACGGTGATGACCGGCTACCAGGAGGTCATCACCGACCCTTCCTACGCGGGCCAGATCATCGCCTTCACCTACCCCCACATCGGCAACTACGGCATCACCGCCGCCGATGCCGAGTCGAGCCGGCCCTTCTGCCGTGGCGTCATCGTCCGCGACCTAGCCAGGCGTCGATCGAATTGGCGCTCCGAGGGAGACCTCAACTCGTACCTCGTCCGCCACGGCATCGCCGGCATCGCCGGCGTGGACACGCGCCGGCTGACTCGCCACGTCCGCAACCACGGCGCCATGCCTGGCGCGTTCGGCCCTGCCCCCAACGACGACGCGCTGGAACGTCTCGCAGTCGCCGCCCGCGCCGAGCCCGGCACTGCAGGCGTCGACCTCGTCAGCGAGGTCACCACCGTCGAGCCGTACACCGCGGGCGACGGGCCGTGGCGGGTCGTCGCGTACGACTTGGGCATCAAGCGCGCCATCGCCACGAATCTCGGGCGCATTGCCACCGTCGAAATCGTGCCGGCGTCAACCCCCGCGGCCGAGGTGCTGGCCCGAGAACCCGATGGGATCTTCCTCTCCAACGGTCCAGGCGACCCCCAGATGGCCGGCGGCGTCACCACGGCGCTGGGGGACCTGCTGGGCGTGGTTCCGATCTTCGGCATCTGCCTGGGCCAGCAGGTGCTCGGCCTTGCCCTCGGCGGCCGCTCCTACAAGCTTCCCTTCGGCCACCACGGCGGCAACGTGCCGGTGCGCGACGAGTCCACCGGCCGTATCGAGATCACCAGTCAGAACCACAACTTCGCCATCGAATCGGGCTCTGTGCCGGGAGTCGACGAGACGCATGTCTGCCTGAACGACGGGGCGCTCGAGGGCTTCGCCTGCCGCGACCTGCCCGCGTTCTGCGTGCAGTACCACCCCGAAGCCAGCCCCGGACCGCACGACTCGCGCTACCTCTTCGATCGCTTTGCGGACCTCATGTCGACGTTCTGGGGAGGCACCCGCAACGGTTCCGGCCGCCAGCGGGGGAGCAGCTGATGGGCCGCCGCGATGACATCTCCTCGATCCTGATCATCGGCTCGGGACCCATCGTCATCGGCCAAGCCTGCGAGTTCGACTACTCGGGCACCCAGGCCTGCCGTGTGCTGCGCGAAGAGGACTACCGGGTGATCCTGGCGAACTCGAATCCCGCCACGATCATGACCGACCCGGAATTCGCCGACGCCACCTACGTCGAACCGCTCGACGCCGCCGTGCTCGAAGCGATCATCGCCCGTGAACGTCCCGACGCGCTGCTGCCCACCCTCGGCGGCCAGACCGCGCTGAACCTGGCCACCGAGCTCAGCCACAGCGGCGTGCTGGATCGCTACGGCGTCGAGATGATCGGAGCGTCAGAACAGGCCATCGCCACTGCCGAGGACCGCGACCGTTTCCGCCAGGCCATGACCGAGATCGGTCTCAAATGCGCTCGCTCGGCCATCGCGCACTCCATGGACGATGCCCGCCAAGCGATCGACGAGATCGGCCTGCCGGTCATCATCCGACCTGCCTACATCCTGGGCGGCGAGGGGACCGGCTTCGCCACCACGCCCGACGAGTTCGAGGCTGCCGCAGCGACGGGCCTCGATGCCAGCCCGATCAGCGAGATCCTCATCGAGCAGTCCGTGCGGGGCTGGAAGGAATTCGAGCTTGAGGTGATGCGTGACCGCGCCGACAACTGCGTGGTGATCTGCTCCATCGAGAACTTCGACGCGATGGGCGTGCACACCGGCGACTCCATCACGGTCGCCCCCACACAGACCCTCTCCGACGTCGAATACCAGGAAATGCGCGACGCAGCGTTCGCCTGCATCCGCCGCATCGGCGTGGAGACCGGCGGTTCGAACGTGCAGTTCGCGGTGAATCCCGCCAACGGCGAGCGGATCATCATCGAGATGAATCCGCGGGTCAGCCGCAGCTCGGCGCTGGCTTCGAAGGCCACCGGCTTCCCGATCGCCAAGATCGCAGCCCGCCTCGCCATCGGCTACACGCTCGACGAGATCCGCAACGACATCACCGGCGAGACCCCCGCCAGCTTCGAGCCCACCATCGACTACGTGGTGACCAAGATCCCGCGCTGGGCGTTCGAGAAGCTGCCCGGCGCGGCACCCGTGCTCGGCCCGCAGATGCAGTCCGTGGGCGAGGTGATGGCCATCGGACGCACCTTCGGTGAAAGCCTGCAGAAAGCGCTGCGCAGCCTCGAGCAGGGCCGGTTCGGTCTGAACGCCGACGCGGGCGAGACGCAGTACGCCGAACGCTCCACCGCTGAGCTGCTCGAGGCCATCGAGACGCCCACGCCCGAACGCATCTTCGAGATGGGCGAGCTGCTGCGACGAGGCGCCGACCCCGATGCCATCAGCGCCAACACTGGCGTGGACCCCTGGTTCGTGGACCAGATGCTCGCCATCATCGATGAGCGCGAGGTACTGGAAGCCATCGGGGGAGTGGCCTCGATGGACCGTCGCACTTGGCGGCGCGCCAAGCAGTTCGGCTTCGCCGATGCGCAACTGGCGTGGTTGTGGGACGTGAGCGAAGCCGAGGTTCGGGCCGCGCGTCTCGAAGCCGGCGTGCGCGCCACGTTCAAGACGGTGGATACCTGCGCGGCCGAGTTCGACGCCCGCACGCCGTACCACTACTCCACCTACGAAGACGAGGACGAGATCCGCCCTAGCACCCGCCCCCGGATGATCATTCTGGGCTCGGGACCAAACCGCATCGGCCAGGGCATCGAGTTCGACTACTGCTGCGTGCACGCCAGCTTCGCCTTGCGCGAGGCCGGCTACGAGACCGTGATGGTGAACTGCAACCCCGAGACGGTCTCCACCGACTACGACACCTCCGACCGGCTGTACTTCGAACCGCTGACCGTCGAGGACGTCTACAACATCATCGAAGCCGAGGAGCCGGTCGGCGTCATCGTGAGCCTGGGCGGGCAGACGCCGCTCAAGCTGGCCTCCGAGTTGCCGGCTGAGCTTGTGTGCGGCACTCCCGCTGACTCCATCGACCTCGCCGAGGACCGAGAGCGCTGGAACGTTCTGTGCACAGAGCTCGCCATCCCCCAGCCGCCCGGCGGCACTGCGTCGGGACCGGCCGAGGCAGCCGCGATCTGCGAGCAGATCGGCTTTCCCGCGTTGGTGCGCCCCAGCTACGTGCTGGGCGGCCGAGCCATGACGGTTGTCTATGACCACGCTGAGTTGGCTGCAACGATGGCCGAGCTCGCCCTGTTCTCCTCGTTGGGACGAGAAGGCGGGCTGTCGGCCGAGCGGCCCGTGCTCGTGGACCAGTTCCTCGAAGACGCCATCGAGGTCGACGTGGACTCGCTGCGCGACCGCACCGGGGCGTGGATGCTCGGCGGGATCATGGAACACGTCGAGCAGGCCGGGGTGCACTCGGGCGACAGCGCTTGCGCCATCCCGCCGCCGAGCCTCAGCGGCGAAGTCCAGCAGGTCATCGTTTCGCACACGCAGCGGTTGGCCGAAGCGCTGGGTGTGGTCGGTCTGCTGAACGTGCAGTTCGCTGTGAAAGCCGGCGAGGTGTTCGTGATCGAGGCCAACCCACGGGCGTCTCGCACGGTTCCGTTCGTGGCCAAGGCCACGGGGGTATCGCTTGCGAAGGCGGCGGCACGGGTGATGGCGGGAGAAACGCTCGACGAACTCGTCGCTGCCGGGATGCTGCCTGAATGGGCTCGCAACGGGCAACTGCACAGCGGGTCGTCATTGGCCGGTGGGGCGGACCCTGACGCTGCGCCGCGCCACGTGGCCGTGAAGGAAGCAGTGCTGCCGTTCGGCAGGTTCCCCTCGGTGGACACCGTGCTGGGTCCCGAGATGCGCTCCACCGGTGAGGTCATGGGCATCGACGCCACCTTCGGGCTGGCGTTCGCGAAGAGCCAGATTGCCGCAGGCGACGTGCTGCCCTCCGAAGGCACAGTGCTGCTGACCTTGGCGGACCGAGACAAACCCGAGGGGCTGGAAGCGGCTCGGGTGCTCGCTGAGATCGGCTTCGACATAGCGGCCACCGCCGGCACGGCAAGCTTCTTGCGGAGCCACGGCGTGCCCGTTGATGTCGAGGTGGCGAAGCTGTCGGCCGACGGCGAGGAGACCTCGCCCGGCGAGGACGCTGTGCAGCTCATGGCAGCGGGCCGGGTGGACTTGGTCGTCAACACGCCCCGGGGCCGCGGCGCCCAACTCGACGGCCGCCACATTCGCGCGGCCGCCCGCTCCCATCACATTCCCTGCTTCACGACGGTCGCCGCCGCACGAGCAGTGGCGACGGGCATGCGGGAATGGCTCGCGAGCGACCTGCAAGTGCGACCGCTGCAGGACTTCCACGCGAGCCTCGATGCGTCGATGCGGCGTGAACATGCCTGAGGCCCCAATGAGTATGTCGGGCGACCTGTCAATCGATATGGCAGTACGGATCGGCAGCGTCGAGCTGCCCAATCCCGTGATGACCGCATCGGGAACCGCTGGCTACGGCACCGAACTCCGCGCGTACCTCGACCTTGCCGAGCTGGGTGCGGTGGTGACCAAGTCGCTGTCGCCGTTCGCCTGGGCCGGGAATCCAGCGCCCCGGGTTGTGGGCACGCCCGCCGGGATGCTCAACGCGGTGGGTCTGCAGAACCCCGGCGCCGAGGCCTGGCTCGAGACCGAACTGCCGCGCTTGCGTCGAACTGGGGCGCGGGTGGTGGCCAGCATCTGGGGCCGCACGGTGGCTGACTATGAGGCAGCGGCTCGGACCCTGGCCGATGCTGGCCTGACGGCACTGGAGGTGAACGTCAGCTGCCCGAACCTTGAGGGCCGGGGCCAGATGTTTGCATGCGATCCGGCGGCTACTGCCGATGCCATAAGCGCCGCGACCGCTGCAGGTGTGCCGCTGTGGGCAAAGCTCACCCCCAACGTGACCGATCTGGTCGAGATCGCCGCCGCCGCGCTGACCGCAGGAGCCGAAGCCCTCACGCTCATCAACACCGTCTTCGGAATGTCCATCGATCCCGTCACTGCGGTGCCCACGCTCGGCAATGTCGGCGGCGGGCTGTCGGGTCCGGCGATCCGGCCCGTGGCCGTCCGGGCCATCTTCGACGTGCGGGCGGCGTTAGGCGAGGTGCCGATCGTGGGTGTCGGCGGTGTGGCGGCAGCCGAGCACGCCGTGGAGCTCATGGCGGCCGGAGCCTGTGCGATACAGGTCGGCACGGCATCGTTCTGGGATCCGCGAGCTCCGCGCAAGGTGGTGTCTGAGTTGCGCCGCTGGTGCAAGAAGCATGGAGTCTTCGCGGCCGCCGAATTGACTGGCCGGGCCCATCACCGCCGAACCGGGCCCAGCTCAGCGGTCAAGAGCAGACAGGAAAGCAGTTGAACGCAATGACCACTTCCGGATCGGCCGCGACGCTCCGCAGCGGCGCAGCCCGAGACCGGCTGGCACTGGCACTGGACGTGCAGGATCGGGCAGCGGCACTGGCGCTGGTGGAACGCTTCGGAGCCGACTTCGGCGTCATGAAGGTCGGCCTCGAGCTGTTCGTCGCAGAGGGTCCCTCGCTCGTGAGAGACATCGTGGCGACGGGCTGCGGGGTGTTCTTGGACCTCAAGCTGCACGACATCCCGAACACGGTGGAGCGGGCTGCACGGCGTGCCGGTGCGCTGGGTATCTGGCTGCTCACCGTGCACACCCAGGGCGGGCCGGACGTGCTGGCTGCAGGAGCACGCGGACTGGCTGAAGGCGCTGAGATGTCGAGCAGCTCATCGATGCCGAGCGTCGCACCCGTTGCTCTCGGCGTCACTGTCCTTACTTCGGACGCCGAAGCCACGCCAGAGGTGCTGGCGCAACGTGCTGCGCTGGCCCGCGATTCCGGCTGTGGCGGCCTTGTCTGCGCCGCGTCAGATCTCCCGACGGTGTCGGCGGCGGCGCCCGGGCTGCTCCGCGTCGTGCCCGGCATACGACCCAGCGGCGTGCCGGCAGCCGATCAGCGCCGGGTTGCCACCCCGTCAGCGGCACTGGCTGCCGGTGCCGACCTGCTCGTCATCGGACGTGCGGTAACCGCGGCACCCGATCCGCAAGCCGCGGCTGCGTCCATCGTCGCCGAAGTGGATGCCGAGCTGGCCGGACCCTAGGTCCCGGGGCCGATCGTGCTGCTCGGGTGCGATTATTGCCCAAGGTGAATCATTCCACTCAATTATGACAACTTCGTTATCCACCATATTGGGCTTCAAACGAATATGTCATAACAGTGCCCGTTCAACCTCTTCGGCTGCGGTTTCGTCCTGAAGATCCCTGTCGGCGGACGTAGTGCGTGCCTCGTTTGGTGCCCCGCCGCTCCAGCCGGCCCTCGGCGACGAGGCGGTTGAGTATCCGCACGGCCGTTGCCCGGTCGAGACCGGTTCGGGTTCGTACGCTCGTATTGGTGATGGGACCCTCGCGCGACAACGCGAGCACCTCGGCGACGAAGTCCCGGGGTCGCGTCCGGGCGCCTTCAGGACCACTGAACCGGGAGTGAAGGCTGTAGACGGTCCCCGAGTCGGTGCCGTGCTGTTCGAGCAAGCCTCGATCTCGCAGACGGTGGAGCGCCGCCCGGCTATCTCGGACGTCGATCCCGAGCAATGCTCGCGCACGGGCGTTGGTGAGCGTTCTTCCCCTGGCGGCGTGGAGCAGGAGCCTTGCATCCTGCGGGCTTGTGCGCTCATCCGTCGGTTCCCGCTCGCCGACAGAATGCGGCCGAGTCGATGCGTCATCCCCGCCTGCCAGCATCTGCGCAAGCTGCGCGCGTTCTGCGGGAGTCGCCTCTGAACCGAGGCGCAGAGTGACCGTCACCGATGCGTCATCTGCGGCGAAGCGGGGTGGCGACATCAGATTGAGAGCCATGTGTCGATACATGAGATCGACACCTCGGCCGGCATCCTCGGCGATGCCGAAGAAGCGGAGCGTGCGGATGACCAGGATGTTTCGCGGCACGGACCGCTCGGCGATATCGGTCAATGTGACCCCGCCGGGCAGCGCGCCAGGGGAGCGCACGACGACTCGATCCGGACGGATCTCGATGCGTACTGCCTCACCAGTCGCGGCATAGGAGCGATGTGCGACTGCGTTGGCGATGGCCTCTCGAAGAGCGGAGTGAGGCAGTCGATGGAGTTCGTGGCGGTCGACGCCCAACGTCGCCATATCGAAGCCGAGCTCGTCTAGGACGAACTCGGCGGCTCTGCGGACCTGTTCTTGGAGCGGACCTCGGAACTCGATCCGGCGGTCGTAGTCGAGGCCGTCGTCGCGGTACCGGAACACCTCCACGTAGGCCTTACCGAGCACCGTGCCGGGATCCGTGACGAGGTACAGGGCACCGGCGACGCTCAATCGCTCGTTGTGGCCGGTGCCGACCAAGAAGGCGCTGTCCCTCAGCCGTTGCATGAGCAGGTCCAGATCGCCTGCGATATTCCACCCCCAGGCGGTCGCGAGCTGCAGCGCGAGGTCATCGTCGATCTGGTCTGGCCCCGCCCCAGTCGCGGTCGCTTCCGGGGCGCGCACGAATCGGCGGGCTATGAAATCGGCGAGTTGGGTTCCCATGAGGGTGTGGTTGGATGCGCCACGTCGTTCCTTGACCTGGCCGTCGCTCGACTGGACGAACCCGTCCCGTTGGCGATCCAATCCGATGGCAGCGACATCTCGGCCTGCTGCTTTGAGCCGGTGGATCTGGTAGTCGCCAAGTCCGATGAGGCGAGCCAGTCGGTTGTGGATCTCGATCTCTTTGTCGCCACTGAGCGCGAGGCCCATGACCTGCCCCCTATCGGAGACACCGAGCAGGATCACCCCGCCGTCGGCGTTGGAGAACGCCACAGCTGTCTTGGCGATTCGATCGAGTGTCCCTAAGCCCTATGGGCGGCGTAGCTACACTGCACGACAATGTGTCCGCTGCCTGAACTCAGTGACGAGCAGCGTGCCGAGGCGCTGGCCAAGGCCAAGGAGGCCCGCGAGGTCCGCGCAAACGTCAAGCACCGGTTGAAGATGGGCTTGCTCACCTTCGACGAGTTGCTGGCCGAAGCCGACACTGTCGAGAACGTCGGCAAGCTCAAGGCACTCGCCGCCTTGGAGTCGATGCCGGGTCTCGGCAAGGTCAAGGCCCGTCGCCTGATGGCCGAGATAGGCATCGCCGACAATCGGCGACTGCGGGGTCTCGGCGATACGCAGCGGCGCCGTTTGAGCGAGCACTTCGCACAGGATTCCGCCTCAGGCGCGTGAATACAGTCGCATGACCAACCCGGCGCCCAGTGGCGCTGCGAGTCCGGCCGCGCCTTGGGGCGTGACGCTCTACGTGGCGTGCGGGCCCGGCGGCGCCGGCAAGGGCACGATCGTGGCCGAGCTGGTGGCGCGGGATCCGACCCTGTTGCTGAGCCGATCCTGGACGACCCGTCCTCGCCGTGTCGGGGAGCCAGCCGAGGCGTACACCTTCGTGACGGCAACCGAGTTCGAGGCCCGGATCGCTTCGGGAGGATTCCTGGAATGGGCCGACTTCTTCGAGTATCGCTACGGCACCCCGATGCCGCCGCCCGACCTCGAAAGGGATCTGGTGCTCGAGATCGACGTGCAGGGCGCTGTCTCGGTGCGCAATCGCGATCCGTCTGCGCTGGTGATCATGGTGCTTCCGCCGAGCCGCGCCGAGCAGGAACGGCGCATGCGCCGGCGAGGGGACCCGGACGCCGAGGTAGCACGCCGGCTCGCCAAGGCCGATGAGGAACTGCCCGTGGGCTACCGGATGGCTGACCTCATCGTGGTGAATCGGGACATCTCCAGCACCGTGGGCGAGATCGCCGCGTTCGTGGACCGCACACGCTCCCGCCGCCCGCCTGCAGCACAGTCCTGAACTGGCTCGCGTCGTTCGGCCAGATCGGCGCGGTATGAACGCAGAGCACAGTGACATGAACATGGAGCATGGCTGCTACAGTTCGCTGGCTGACGGCCGGTTGGGGACGCCTCGGCTGGCCTGAGGAACTCATCCGGTTGCGGCTGCACCGGAATTTGGAAGCCAGAAAGGACAACCGAGAGATGCTTGCTGCATACACCCGAGCGTTGAAGAACTATGCGAACTTCAGAGGCCGAGATCGGCGATCGGAGTTCTGGCTCTTTTTCTTGGCCCAGGTAATTGTCTTCATCATTGGGCTGCTGCTCTCGCGCCTTTATTCGGCCTTCGGCGTGATTGCCTTGCTGTACTTAGTCGCAACTGTGCTGCCGCTCCTCGCCGCGGAGGCGAGGCGACTGCATGACACAGATAAGTCAGCTTGGTGGATCCTGTCTAGGCTGATTCCGGTCGTGGGCTCTGTGTTGTTGCTTGTGTTTCTGGCGTTCCCAGGTACGCAGGGCGGCAACAGATTCGGCCCGCAGCGAGACTGATACCTGGAGCGGCGCTTCCAGAAGCCACATGAGATTGCGTCCGCCAAAGAGCGTCCGTGCCAACGGGCTGCCTCGCAGGGCAACGTGAGTCGATGGCATGAATCGGCCGGCACCCGATCAAGACGAACCAAGGCCTCTGCGGCATCGGCCGATGCCCGCCCCGCCGCCGCGGGTCATGAATCGGCCGGCACCCGATCAAGTCGGGCCGAATCCTCCGGGAGTTCAGCCGGTGCCTGCCCCGCCGCGCGACGGTGCTTCCGGCGAGTCCTCGCATCGCAACTCGAACGGCCTCGGGATCGCCGGATTCGTCGTCTCGATCGTGGCAGTTGTCCCACCCCTGTGGTTTGCGTTGCTTGCGCTGGGGTTCGCTGAGGACAACGACGATGTCTTCGTGGGGCTCACGGGCTTTCTCCTCTTTGTCTTTGTAATCCTGCCCATCGAACTCATCACAGCGACACCGGCAGTGATACTGTGCACGGCCAGCGTTCTGTCGGCAAAGCGAGACGGGCAGGCCTCGAGTCGACTCGGCGTCATCGGGTTGATCGTCTCGCTGTTTGCATGCGCGCTGACGGTCACGGAGTTCGTCATCATCTTCTATTGAACCACTTCGACCATGGGATCTCGTGGTGGATCTCGTGGTGAGGTTGCGTACGCGGGGTGCGGGCGGGCCGCCGACGGCGCTCCCTTGCGCATCAGGTGACGAACTCCCAGCGGTAGGCGACTGGCACCGGCCTCGATGGAGCGAGCCTTGCTCGCCGGTAGCCTGCATCCTGCGATGACTGAGTCAACCGACACCATGATCACGCCGGGACTCGAGGACCTTCTCTCCAAGGTCGACTCGAAGTTCACCCTCGTGAGCCTTGCGGCCATGCGGTCTCGGCAGATCAACTCGTACTACAACCAGCTCGACGGCGGCATCGGCTCGGTCGTGCCGCCGCAGGTGGCGTCGGTCGCTCGCAAGCCGCTGTCGATCGCGTTCGAGGAGATCGAGGCCGACAAGATCACCTTCGAGCGCTTCGATCCCGAAGAGCGGGCACGGCTGGAAGCCGAAGCGCTCGCTGCAGCCGAGGCCGACGCTGCCATGCTCGAGGTTGTTCCCGACCTCGAGGCCTAGCTGGCCTGACAGTCCCTCGAATCAGGCAGGCCCTGTCGGGAATTGGCAGCGGGGCGTAGCCTTTCGCAGCAGTGACCGACTCTGCCGATCAACCCGAGGCTGTCCCCGATTCGCCGTTCGACGGGCGTCGTGTCGTGCTCGGCGTCAGCGGCGGCATCGCCGCGTACAAGGCCGTAATCCTGTGTCGGCTGATGATGGATGCCGGTGCACACGTCATCCCGGTGATGACCGCCGCGGCACTGCGCTTCGTCGGCAGGGCCACGTTCGATGCCTTGGCCAGCGAGCGAGTGCAGACGTCCATCTTCGGAGAGGACGATCCGATCCCGCACACCACGCTGGGTCAGACAGCCGAGGTGGTGGTTGTGGCGCCCGCTACGGCGCGTGTCATCGGCAGCTACGCCGCCGGCATCTCCGACGGCTTGCTCACTGCAGCGCTGCTTGCCACGCGGGCACCGGTCGTGGTCTGTCCAGCCATGCACACCGAGATGTGGGAGCACGATGCCGTGCAGCACAACATCGAGGTGCTGACCGGCCGGGGAGTGCACATCGTGGTGCCCGAGGCGGGCCGTCTCGCCGGCGGGGACATCGGGACGGGCCGCCTTGCCGAGCCGGCCACGATCTTCGATGCCGTCGGGAAGGTGCTCGCCGGGCTTCCGGAACCGAGCCCTGCCTGCGAGCCTTCGCCGGCGCTGCGCGACTTTGCGGGCGTCAGCGTCACGGTCACTGCGGGCGGCACCCGCGATGCCATTGATCCGGTGCGTTTCATCGGATGAGGAGCTGCCGGTGGGCTATCGGATGGCCGATCTGATTGTGGTCAACCGGGATATCTCCAGCACCGTTGGCGAGATAGCGGCATTCGTGGACCGCACCCGTACGCATCGCCCCCAGTCGGGCTAGTCAGGAATCGTGCTGCGTCGTGCGACGCTAGAGTCGCACCTATATGCATGAGCGCAACGAATCCGGCCGAAAGACGATACGACAGTGGGCCACAGCACTCACGGCGTTAGTGGTCACAGCGGGCAGCCTGCTGGTACCCATTTCAACGGCTGGTGCGGCTGAACAACTGGCCGGGGTAGATGTGACGCGTTTCGGAGGCGCGGACCGGTACGCGACGTCGTTGATCGCAGCCGAGGCAGTGGCCGCTCATGCGGGCGGGTCGCTCGACTCAGTAGTCATGGTTTCAGGCCAGAGCTGGACCGCCGCGGTTGTGGCGGCGCCATTGGCCGGATTCCTGGAGACCGCAGTGCTGGCAACGCCGCCCGACGCGTTGCGCGCCGATGCCGAAGCGTTTTTGCAGCGCACGGGGGTGTCCCATGCGTTGATCATCGGTGCAGCCAGCGAATCTGACGGGGTAGGCGCCGAGGTGGAAACGGCGCTGAAGGAGTTGGGCATCACCGTGGAGCGGATCGTCGACGCGGGCCGATACGAGACCAGCGTCGCGGCTGCGCGGCGTCTCGGCAAGCCCGGCAATCTGGGCGATATGGGATCTACTGCGATTATCGCCAGCGGTGAGGTATTTGCCGATGCCCTCGTCGCGGGCACATTCGCGGCTCGCGGTTCTCACCCTGTGCTGCTCACCCCGCCAGCGATGCTTCACCCCGACGTGGCTGATTACCTCCGCAGTGTCAGCGTTCGCCATGTCGTGATCATGGGCGGCCGTGGAGCGCTGCACAAAGACGTCGAAGACGCTGTCACATCTCTCGGGATCGAAGTGACACGGCTTGAAGGGAAGAACCGGTACGAGACGGCGGTGAAGGCAGCGGGACTCGTCTTGGGCAGCTACGGCGACGACTGCTTCACTTCCCAACGCGCGGGCTTGGCCCGTGCCAGCATTCCGTTCGACTCGTTCAGCGCAGCGCCGCTGCTCGCCCTGTTGTGCGCCCCCTTGCTGCTGGCGGACAGGGACTTGGTGCCCTCCGAGACGGCCGGCTACCTGTCCGAGGCGCGTGCGTCGGCTGCATCCAGCGGCGTGGCTGCTGTGGAGCTGCGCGTCTTCGGGGGCGAAGCCGCAGTCTCACAGGCGTCGGTCAACGGCTACATCTCGGGCGGGGCTGTGTCGACTTCGGGTCCGCTGGAAACTGTCGACTACAGCCGGATCGACGGTCTCCTGTCGTCGGTAGGTGCGCTCGACGCCACCGAAGGGTGTCCCGACGCGGCAGTGCCCGCCGTGCTGAACGACCAAATCGAGATCGTCCGTATCGTGGACGGCTGCGTTGTGATCGAGTACGAACCGCTCAATGGGCGGACCTTGGCACAAGCGCGAGGCGATTTGGCGCAGGACGCCACGGTGGTTGCCGTCGACCTGCCGTTCACCGGCTACGGGGTCACCGGGCCCTATGACTACACCACCGGCGATCCCGATGCCGGCCGGCAGTGGTTCCTGCCGATGTTCGACGCGAAGGCGTTGTGGGACGGATGGCCAGCCGCTGCGGACGTGACCGTGGCGGTCATCGACAGCGGTGTCGACGCCAGCCACGCCGACCTCTCTGGCAGCGTCGTGACCACAGGCAACAGCTGTCACCGCCGCGATCTGGCATCGCACGGCACCCACGTCGCGGGCATCGTGGCGGCAGAGGCCGGCAACGGCATCGCCTTGGCGGGCATCGCGCCGCGTGCGAAGCTCCTCTCGGTCAAGCTGCCGCTGGGCAATGCGCCCTTCGACAGCGAATGCGCACGAGAGATCTGGACGGCATCACAAGCGATCCAAAGAGCTGTAGAGCAGGGCGCCGACGTCATCAATATGTCGTTCGGACGCCCTTGGGTAGCTAACAGGCCGTTTCCGACGACGCTGGACACCGTCATCCACTTGGCAGCGGCAAGCGATGTGGTGTTGGTCGCTGCGGCCGGCAACCGGGGCAATCGACTCGCCAATCGCAACGCCAGGGAGATTCCCGCCAGCCATGCCGACGTGATCGCGGTTGCGGCCACCACGCAGGGCGGCACGAGGGCCGCCTTCAGTACTTCTAATCGCTGGGTCGACATCGCCGCCCCGGGCAAGCAGATCTACTCGACGGTGCCGTGCAAGCCCCCCGAAGGATGCGCAGGCGACGACAACAACGGCACATCGATGGCGGCACCGATGATCAGCGGCATAGTGGCGCATCTCAAGGCCCGCTATCCCCAAGCCTCGGCGGTGCAGATCCGCCAAGCGCTGCTTTCCACGGCCTTGCAGCCCGGCAGCACGCAGCCTGGCGTGCGAACCGACGACTTCGGCTGGGGCATCGTTCAGCCGCATGCCGCGATCAGTGCGCTGGGCGCTGCGGTGGGTGCCGTCCCCGCGCCTCCTGCGGTCAGCAACAGCGCGCCACGATTCACGAGCCCGGTCTCAGCGACGGTGCGCGAGAACGCCACGCATGTCCTCAGCGTCACCGCGGTCGATGACGACCCCCAGGATGACGTCAGTACCTACGGGATCACGGCAGGCGCCGACCATGACGCATTCGAGATGGATGCTGTGGGCAATCTTGCATTCACCCGTGCCCCGGACTACGACTCGCCCGGCGACGCCGACGGCGACAACGTCTACGACGTCGTGTTGTCCGCGACGTCGGGGAGCATCGAGCGGTTGCTCACATCAACGCAGAACGTCCGCGTCACGGTCACCGACGACAAGGCCGAGGTGCCGCCAAGTCCGCTGAATCAGCGGTTTGCGTTTGAGGGTTCGTCGATTGTGTTGAGCTGGGACGCGGTCGCGGGTGCGACGTTCTATCGGGTGTATTACGACGATTTCTTTGGGTCGTCGTGTCGTGTTCGTGCGGGCGGCTCTACTTCGTTCTGCGAGCTGCTGGAGGGGAATGTGAGGGGCACGAGCTATACCCATGCGAGTCCTGATCCCGGCGACAACTATTACTGGGTGGCGGCGTGCAACAGCTCGGGCTGTTCGCAGATCGACGGCGAGCGTCCGGCGAGGTCGGCGGGCACGGTGCCTGCTGCTCCTGATGCGCGGTTTGCGTTTGAGGGTTCGTCGATTGTGTTGAGCTGGGACGCGGTCGCGGGTGCGACGTTCTATCGGGTGTATTACGACGATTTCTTTGGGTCGTCGTGTCGTGTTCGTGCGGGCGGCTCTACTTCGTTCTGCGAGCTGCTGGAGGGGAATGTGAGGGGCACGAGCTATACCCATGCGAGTCCTGATCCCGGCGACAACTATTACTGGGTGGCGGCGTGCAACAGCTCGGGCTGTTCGCAGATCGACGGCGAGCGTCCGGCGAGGTCGGCGGGCACGGTGCCTGCTGCTCCTGATGCGCGGTTTGCGTTTGAGGGTTCGTCGATTGTGTTGAGCTGGGACGCGGTCGCGGGTGCGACGTTCTATCGGGTGTATTACGACGATTTCTTTGGGTCGTCGTGTCGTGTTCGTGCGGGCGGCTCTACTTCGTTCTGCGAGCTGCTGGAGGGGAATGTGAGGGGCACGAGCTATACCCATGCGAGTCCTGATCCCGGCGAAAATTACTATTGGGTGGCGGCGTGCAACAGCTCGGGCTGTTCGCAGATCGACGGCGAGCGTCCGGCGAGGTCGGCGGGCACGGTGCCTGCTGCTCCTGATGCGCGGTTTGCGTTTGAGGGTTCGTCGATTGTGTTGAGCTGGGACGCGGTCGCGGGTGCGACGTTCTATCGGGTGTATTACGACGATTTCTTTGGGTCGTCGTGTCGTGTTCGTGCGGGCGGCTCTACTTCGTTCTGCGAGCTGCTGGAGGGGAATGTGAGGGGCACGAGCTATACCCATGCGAGTCCTGATCCCGGCGACAACTATTACTGGGTGGCGGCGTGCAACAGCTCGGGCTGTTCGCAGATCGACGGCGAGCGTCCGGCGAGGTCGGCGGGCACGGTGCCTGCTGCTCCTGATGCGCGGTTTGCGTTTGAGGGTTCGTCGATTGTGTTGAGCTGGGACGCGGTCGCGGGTGCGACGTTCTATCGGGTGTATTACGACGATTTCTTTGGGTCGTCGTGTCGTGTTCGTGCGGGCGGCTCTACTTCGTTCTGCGAGCTGCTGGAGGGGAATGTGAGGGGCACGAGCTATACCCATGCGAGTCCTGATCCCGGCGACAATTACTATTGGGTGGCGGCGTGCAACAGCTCGGGCTGTTCGCAGATCGACGGCGAGCGTCCGGCGAGGTCGGCGGGCACGGTGCCTGCTGCTCCTGATGCGCGGTTTGCGTTTGAGGGTTCGTCGATTGTGTTGAGCTGGGACGCGGTCGCGGGTGCGACGTTCTATCGGGTGTATTACGACGATTTCTTTGGGTCGTCGTGTCGTGTTCGTGCGGGCGGCTCTACTTCGTTCTGCGAGCTGCTGGAGGGGAATGTGAGGGGCACGAGCTATACCCATGCGAGTCCTGATCCCGGCGACAATTACTATTGGGTGGCGGCGTGCAACAGCTCGGGCTGTTCGCAGATCGACGGCGAGCGTCCGGCGAGGTCGGCGGGCACGGTGCCTGCTGCTCCTGATGCGCGGTTTGCGTTTGAGGGTTCGTCGATTGTGTTGAGCTGGGACGCGGTCGCGGGTGCGACGTTCTATCGGGTGTATTACGACGATTTCTTTGGGTCGTCGTGTCGTGTTCGTGCGGGCGGCTCTACTTCGTTCTGCGAGCTGCTGGAGGGGAATGTGAGGGGCACGAGCTATACCCATGCGAGTCCTGATCCCGGCGAAAATTACTATTGGGTGGCGGCGTGCAACAGCTCGGGCTGTTCGCAGATCGACAGCGACAATTCTGCGTTGCCTCGGAGTGCTGCCTCTGCTGCAGCTCCGTCCTAGAGCGCAGACGTCGATGCGGGCGACCAGCGCATGCGCTCGTACTACAACCAGCTCGACGGCGGCATCGGCTCGGTCGTGCCGCCGCAGGTGGCGTCGGTCGCTCGCAAGCCGCTGTCGATCGCGTTCGAGGAGATCGAGGCCGACAAGATCACCTTCGAGCGCTTCGATCCCGAAGAGCGGGCACGGCTGGAAGCCGAAGCGCTCGCTGCAGCCGAGGCCGACGCTGCCATGCTCGAGGTTGTTCCCGACCTCGAGGCCTAGCGCCACGTACCACAACCCAGCCCTGTCGGGGTTTGCTGTCGAGAATTGACAGCGGGGCGTACCCTTGCGCGGCAGTGACGGACTCTGCCGATCGCCTCAGTCCCGACTCTGCTCGGGCACAGTCGCCGTTCGCCGGGCGCCGCGTGGTGCTCGGAGTCAGCGGCGGCATCGCCGCGTACAAGGCCGTGATCCTCTGCAGGCTGATGATGGACGCCGGCGCTCACGTCATACCGGTGATGACGGCCGCAGCGCAGCGATTCGTGGGCCGGGCCACGTTCGATGCGCTCGCCAGCGAGCGTGCTCGCACGTCGATCTTCGGTGAAGACGATCCGATCCCGCATACGACGCTGGGCCAGACAGCGGACGTCATCGTCGTGGCGCCCGCCACGGCACGGGTCATCGGCAGCTACGCAGCCGGTATTTCCGACGGCTTGCTCACCGCCACGCTGCTCGCGACGCGTGCCCCAGTGGTCGTATGCCCCGCCATGCACACCGAGATGTGGGAACACGACGCCGTGCAGCACAACCTCGCTGTGCTCACCGGCCGGGGCGTGCACATTGTGGTGCCTGAAGCGGGCCGGCTCGCCGGCGGCGATGTCGGCACAGGCCGCCTCGCCGAGCCGGCCACGATCTTCGACGCCGTCGGCGCAGTGCTTGGGGCACAACCGGACTCAACCGAGGTGCGCCAGCCATTGGTGGCGCGCCGGGACTTCGCAGGCGTCAACGTGACGGTGACGGCGGGAGGCACCCGCGAACCCATCGATCCAGTTCGCTTCATCGGCAACCGTTCGTCAGGCAAGCAGGGCTACGCCATCGCCACCGCAGCGAGGGACCGAGGCGCCGACGTCACCTTGGTAACCAGTGCCGCGCTGCCCTGCCCTGAAGGCATCCGGGAGGTACGGGTCGAATCAGCAGCCGAGATGGAAGCTGCTGTGCGTGCACACGCTGACGCCGGGGTCATCCTCATGGCGGCTGCAGTGGCCGACTTCCGGCCCGCAGAAGTCGCCCCTCAGAAGATCAAGAAGGGCGACGCACGCGACAGCGGTGCGCCGCCGGTGATCGCACTCGAGCACACAGCGGACATCCTCGCCGGGCTCGGGGCCAGCAAGCCTCCGGGCCAGGTACTCGTCGGTTTCGCCGCCGAGACGGCGGATGTGCTCGACAACGCAGCACAGAAGCTGGCGCGCAAGAACCTCGACGTGATGGTCGCGAACGACGTCTCGGCCGCGGGCGCGGGCTTCGCACACGACACCAACATCGTGACCATCCTGCTGGCCGACGGCACCGTGCGACCGCTGCCTCTGTGCTCGAAGCGCGAGGTGGCCGACGCCGTGCTCGACGCTGTCGCCGAGCTTCGCCGCTGACCGTCTGCTGGGTTTCGGCTCAGGCCGTCTAGCCTTGCCGCGCTGCTGCAATCAGCAGCTGCGACGGGCCTACACGGCTGGCCAATCACGATCTGGCCAATCACGATCGAATCTGGAGCCACGGTGAGCCAGTGGACTTTCACCTCAGAATCGGTGACCGAGGGCCATCCCGACAAGATGGCCGATCAGATCTCGGACGCCATCCTGGACTCACTGATTGCCGAGGACCGCCACGCTCGGGTGGCTGTCGAGACGCTGGTCACGACCGGTCTGGTTGTGGTGGCAGGAGAAGTGTCCACCAAGGCGTACATCGACATCCCGCGGGTGGTGCGGGACACCATCATCGGCATCGGCTACGACCACGGTGAGCTTGGTTTCGACGGCAACACCTGCGGCGTCATGATCGCCCTTGACGAGCAGTCGAGCGAGATCACCGAGGGCGTCTTCGGAAGCACTGAAGCTGCCGCGACGTTGGACGTCATTCCTGAACAGGGGGCCGGTGACCAGGGGATGATGTTCGGCTACGCCTGCCGGGAAACCGAGGCGTTCATGCCGCTGCCGATCTATGTCGCTCACCGTATGGCCGAGCAGCTCACCGAAGCTCGCAGGTCGGGCCGCATCCCCTACCTGCGCCCTGACGGCAAGACGCAGGTGAGCTTCGAATATCGCGATGGCGAGCCGATCGCGCTCCGCACTGTTGTCGTCTCCGCTCAGCACCGGGACGGGATCGAGATCGACGGGATGATGCGCCCGGACCTGCTCGAGCACGTCATTGGCCCCACGCTGCCGGCGGCGTTCGCCGACGACGATTTTGAGCTGCTGGTGAACCCTTCGGGCAGCTTCGTCAGCGGCGGACCGGTCGCCGATGCGGGCCTCACGGGACGCAAGATCATCGTCGACACTTATGGCGGCTACGCCCGCCACGGCGGGGGCGCATTCAGCGGCAAGGATCCCTCCAAGGTGGACCGTTCGGCGGCCTACGGCGCTCGCTGGGTCGCAAAGAACGTGGTCGCCGCCGGCGCAGCCGACCGGTGCGAGATCCAGGTGGCGTACGCCATCGGCCGGGCCGAGCCGGTGTCGTTGCTGGTGGAGACCTTCGGGACATCCCGCGTCGACCCAGACGCCATCGCGTCAGCGGTGGCCGAAGTGTTCGACCTGCGTCCCGCTGCCCTGCTGACCGAACTCAATCTGCGCCAACCGATCTACAAGGCCACAGCCGCATACGGCCATTTCGGCCGGGAATCCGACGGCGTGTCGTTCCCCTGGGAGCGTCTCGACCGTGTCGACGAGTTGAAGTCAGCGCTGGGTTTGTAGGCGGGCGGGCGCGACGGCGCCATCGAGCAGGACAGGCAGATCCAGCCGGGTCTGCGGCATCGCGCAATCGGCGCTCACTGTGCGGGCGGCGCGGGGCAGACTGCGACGATGCGCCAAGCGGTCCAAGTGCTGGTCGACGAGCCGGCCATCGACCGCGAGTTCACCTACCTGCTGCCGCCGGAGCTCGCCTCGGGTCGGGTGCCCGTCACCGTAGGCACCGTCGTAAGGGTGGTGCTCAACCGTCGCCGCCTGCGTGGCTGGGTGACCGGGCTCGAAGCACCGGTGCCCAGCGGCCGGGAATTGGTGCCGATCAGCGGTGTCGTTGGAGTGGGGCCGCCGCCGCACATCGTCGAGCTGGCGAGTTGGGCCGCATGGCGCTGGGCAGGCACTCGGGCTCATTTCCTGCGCATCGCCAGTGCCGATCGGGTCGTAGCGGGCCTGCCGTCGGACGTCTCGGGGCGTCGCGAGGGCGCCCAGACCCCTGTCTCGGCTGATGCCCCGGACTGGGTCGCAGCCGCACTTGCGTCCGACCGGAAAGCGCTGGCCGTCGTGCGTCTGGGACCGTGCGCCGACGAATGGCCGCTCATCGAGGCGGCAGTGCGGCGCGGTCGGTTGCTGGTGCTGATGCCCACCGTGGCATGGGCGGCGCGGTTGGCAGGGCGGCTGCGACAAGCCGGCGTCTCAACTGCGCTGGCTCCTCGCGACTGGGCAGGCGCGACCGTGGCGCAGGCGGTGGTGGGAACCCGGACTGCGGCTTGGGCACCGTGCGGCCCCATGGAGACCGTGATCGTGCTCGACGAGCACGACGAGGCCTACCAGTCCGAAGCCGCTCCTACTTGGAACGCCCGTGACATCGCCGTCGAGCGTGCCCGCCGCGACGGTGCCCGGTGCCTGCTCGTCGGACCGATGCCCTCACCCGACGCAGTCGTACTCGCCCGCCAGCCCGGTGCCGCGGCCGCCCCGGCGCTCATCACCGCACCACGACCGTCCGAGCGCAGAGTCTGGCCCCGGGTGCAGATTGCCGACCGGCGACAGGACGACCCGACCGCAGGGGAGTGGTGCGGGGAGGCCCTGGCCGCGTTGCTGCGGACCGATAGCACCGTGGTCTGCGTGCTGAACCGCACGGGGCGGGCTCGCCTCGCGTACTGCGCATCGTGTGGCGAGTTGGCGTGTTCGGAGCAAACCGGGCGTGCACTGCGACTGGACAAGGAGCAGTTTGTCGATCCCGGCAGCGGCGAGAAGCGACCGGCGGTCTGCGAATCCTGCGGCGCCATCAGGTTCCGGCACGCTCGTGTCGGCGTGAAAGGTGTTGCGGAGGAGATGGAGCGCCTGGCTCGACGCCCCGTGATCCAGATCGTCGGCGAGAGCGCAGCGGCTGCCGGCTCGACTGCCGACTCAACCCACAGGCACCGGCAGGCGCCCTCGCCGCGGCTGGCCGATGGGCCTGCGCTCTACATCGGCACCGAAGCAGTTCTGCACCGGGTTCCATCAGCAGATGCAGTGGCCTTCCTGGACTTCGATCAGGAGCTGACGGCGCCTCGTTACCGGGCCGCCGAGGAGGCCTTCGCGCTGCTTGTACGCGCAGCGCGGCTGGTGGGACCGCGCACTGGTGGAGGCCGCATTGTGGTGCAGACCCGCCTGCCCGCCCATCCCGCCCTGTTGGCGGCTGTCGAGGCCGATCCGGGCGACTGGATCCGTGCCGAAGTCGAGCGTCGATCCCAAATGCACCAGCCGCCGGCTGCCGCCTGGGCGCTGGTGTCGGGCGCAGCAGCCAGCACCTACATCGACCTCCTGTCAGCCGGCGATCCCGCCAGCGCACTCGACATCGCCGGGCCTGCCGAGGGCACCTGGAGGATTCGCAGCGACGACCGGGACGTATTGCTGCACGCGCTGGCAGCCGCCGAACGGCCATCGGGACGGCTGCGGGTCGCCGTCGACCCGCTGCGTGCCTGATTCAGCTCGCCGAACGCTCCGCCGTTCGGCGCGCGGGCGCGCCGGTAGCCTCCGAAAGCCATGGGAGGCACCTTCGAGATCCGGCTGATGGGCGATCCGGTGCTGCGTCAGCGGGCTGCCGAGATCACTGAGATCAACGGCCGCGTCGCGCGCATGGTCGACGACTTGCTGCCTGTCATGTACGAGGCCGAGGGGATCGGCCTCGCCGCTCCCCAAGTGGGCATCCAACGCCGCCTGTTCGTGTTCGACCTCTACGAGGGCGACGGCCCCCAGACCCTCATCAACCCCGAGATTGTCGAGAGCGACGGCGAGTGGACCTATACCGAAGGATGCCTGTCCGTGCCGGGCCTGACCTACGACATCGTCCGCCCCAAAGAGGTGCATCTCGTGGGTTTGGATCTCGACGGCAACGAGGTCAGCATCGAGGCCGACGACCTGCCGGCACGCCTGTTCCAGCACGAGCTCGACCACCTCGACGGCGTGCTGCTCATCGACCACCTCAACAAGGCCGAGCGCAAGGACGCCCTGCGAGAGTGGCGCTCGAAGCTGGCACAGCTGCAGTCGGGCGCCCCGGGCCCCGCTGCGAGCGGCCCAGTCCCTCTCGTCGGCCGCAACAGCGCGGCGGGCTGAGCATTCGGGGGCTGCGTCGCGCCTTCTTTGTGCAGATTTGCCGCCTGTGGCGGCATTTTTGCGCAAAGTCGGGATGTGCCGGTCGCGATGAGGTGCCCGAAGGACTCATGACACATCCGTTGCCGACTCTGCCACTGCCCCCGAACCGGCCGCGCCGCGTCGCGTTCGCCGGCACCCCGAACGACGCCGTGCCCGCATTGGGGGCGCTTGCTGAGGCCGGCTTCGACATTCCCCTCGTTGTGACGGGCGCGCTACGCCGGCGCAGCCGACGCGGGCATGACACTCCGAGCCCCGTTGCCGCTGCAGCGGAAGAGCGAGGCCTCTCGATCAGTCACGACCCGGCTGACCTTGCAGCCTGTGATGCCGACTGCGCGGTGGTCGTCGCCTACGGCCGGCTGCTCGGCGCTGACGTGCTGTCTCAGGTCCCGATGCTCAACCTGCACTTCTCTCTGCTGCCGCGCTGGCGTGGCGCAGCGCCGGTGGAGCGTGCACTCCTCGCCGGCGACGAAGTCACCGGCATCTGTTTGATGGCGTTGGAAGAAACGCTGGACACCGGTCCCGTCTACTGGCGCCATGAAGTTTCGATCAGCTCAACCGACACCGCCGCCAGCCTTCGCAGCCGCCTCGCCCACGAGGGTGCCGAGCGTCTCGTGACCTCCCTCAACGACGGTCTCGGCGCACCCGAGACGCAGCAGGGCGAGCCCACGTACGCCCGAATGCTCAGCCCTGCCGATCGAGAGATCGATTGGTCTCAGCCCGCAACCCACATCGATCGCCAGATCCGGGTGGGTGGCGCATGGACCGCCCTCGAAGGCCAGCGCTTCATCATCCGCGCCGGCACCCCGGTGCCGGGCAAGCATGATGCGCCACCTGGCGCGCTGGCCGGTGACGCCGTCGTCGCTGGTCACGGGCTCGTGCGCTTGAGTATCGTCCAGCCCGCTGGCCGCGCAGCGACCGAGGCCCAGGCATGGCTGAACGGCGCCCGCCTGCCACCTGGCACCCGCTTCGGCTGACCTCGCGCCTAGCGTGACCAGATGCGGATCGGGCTGATCTCGGACACTCACATCCCCGAGGCTGCGCCGGAGCTCTGGCCCGAGGCGTATGCAGCCATGGAGGGGTGCGACGCCATCCTGCACGCCGGCGACATCTACGACATCTCGGTCGTCGACCGGCTCAACGAGATCGCACCGACCTGGGCCGCTCGGGGCAACGGCGACGACGGCTCGTCGGGCCGCGACATCCAGCCTGACCATCGGTTGCTGGCAAACGCGTGGGCGCACACCTTCGGCGGCGTGCGGGTCGGCCTCACCCACCACCTGCCCGTGCCGGAGCTGTCCTTCTACACCGTGGCCGACGCCATCGAGCGGCACTTCGGCGGCGAGCAACTCGACGTGTGCGTGTACGGCGACACGCACGTTCACCGCATCGACACGCTGTCTGGCGTGCTGTGCGTGAATCCCGGATCACCGACGTTCCCTCGCAACCTCAGCGCCCAACTCGGCACCGTCGGATATCTCGACATTGCTGACGGCGTGGCCACGCCGTCGCTGTGGCAGCTCACACCCGACGGGCTCGAACCCACCGAGTCCTGGGATCGTGAGATCTGAGGCTGCTGCAAGGCACGTCAGCAACACCTCGACAAGCCGCCAGCACTTCGCTCGCTCAGCCGGACGCGATGATGCGGCTCCTGCGTCCTGTCGTCAGCCAGTCCATGCCGTCGCGGACGTATTCGCCGGTTACATCGCGGGTCGGGCTGTAGTCCCACGACATCGTTCCGCCGGCCTGCGCCGCTGCGCTCAGAACCCGCCGGGCTCGCTGCGACGCGAGCACCTGCTCGCGGAGCGCGCTCGCGTCCCAGCGCTGCGAGGTCTCGGCGGCAAACACTGCCGCTGCTTCGGCGTGCTCAGGGTCGGTCGCCAAGTTGGTTCGCTCAAGCGGGTCGGCCTCGACGTCGTAGAGCAGGGCCGGGTCACCCTCGCAGTGGATGTACTTGTAGCGGCCTCGGCGGATCATGAACATCGGCTGGGTGGTCAGGACCGCCGTGTACTCGCCGATGGCCTCGTCGACGTCATCGTGGTCGCCTGATGCAAGCTCCCACAGGCTGCGACCTGCTGAGTCCGGCCTCATCTCTGGGCGCAACTCGGGCCATCCGGCGCCGTCTGTCGCAACGTCCAGAATGGTCGGGAGCAGGTCAACCAACGAGCACACGTTCGGGATCGTGCAGTTGGCGACGCCCGGCCCTGCCACCACCAATGGAACCCGAGCCGCGCGCTCGAAGAACGACATCTTGAAGAATGCCCCCCGGTCGCCGAGCATGTCGCCGTGATCGCTGAGGGCGATGACGATCGTGTCGTCGGCGTGCCCGGTCTCCTCAAGCACCCGCACGAGTCGCCCTAACCAGGAGTCGAAGTAGCTCGTGTTGGCGTAGTAGCCGTGCCGTGCGTTGCGGCATTGCTCGTCGGTGTACCCAGGCGTTTCGGCCCCGATGCCGTGACGGATGCGCCGAGTGTGGGCATCGATCTCACGGTCGGCAATCGGCTCCGGCAGGTCGATGTCGTCGGGGTCGTACAGGTTCCACCATTCCGGCCGGGCCTCGTAAGGGTCGTGGGGGTGGGTGAACGACGCGACGAGGAAGAACGGGCGCTCGTCGCTGGGTCGGCGGGCAAGGTCATACAGGTGCCGGACGGCAGCGAATCCGGCTTCTTCGTCGAAGTCGTGCTGGTAGTTGGTCAGCACCGGTCCCGCCTCCGACAGGCTTGCCATGTTGTACCAATGGCTCAACGGTGCAGCGGCAGCGTCCCAGTCGGGCGTCAACGCGAAGCCCGAGGGGTAGATGTCGGTGGTCAGACGCGCTTCGAATCCGTGGAGCTGGTCGGGTCCGATGAAGTGCATCTTCCCCGACAGCGTCGTGCGGTAGCCCAGCAGACGCAGGTAGTGCGTCAGCGTCGGCACCGATGCCGCGAACTCCGACGCGTTGTCCCACGCACCAATCGCTGTGGCCGGCTGCCCGGACAGCATCGAGAACCGCGAAGGCGCGCAGAGGGGAAAGTTGCAGTAGGCGGCGTCAAAACGCACTCCCCGTTCGACAAGAGCGTTCATTGCTGGGGTCTGCACCAGCGGATGCCCGTACGCCCCTGTGAAGTGGGGCGCCAGTTGGTCGGCCATCACCAAGAGGATGTTCGGCTTCGTCATCAAGCGGAACCTAACCACCAAGTCCGGCTGCGGAGACCACGGTGAACGCCGTTCGGCTTCCGAACCGTTTCGTCGGCGGATTCCCGGCGGGCCGTCGCCGCCTAGGGTGCCGCGCGCAACCCGTTCGCTACGACACAGGGGAAACAGCAGTGGCCGACGACCCAGCAATCGACAAGGACGCATGGCTGGCAGCCACCGTCGAGCAGCCCATCGATCCCGACATCGAGATCGTCGACCCGCACCATCACCTCTGGGACTTCCCGGCGGGCACGTACCTCGTGCCTGAACTCCACGCCGACACCGGTGCGGGCCACAACGTCACCCAGACGGTATTTGTGGAGTGCATGGCTGGCTACTACACCAGCGGGCCCGAGCACATGCGGCCGGTGGGCGAGACCGAGTTCGTCGCAGAGCAAGCCGCCATATCAGCCGATGCCGACGGGGCAACCATCTCGGCGATCGTCAGCTTCGCCGACCTGACGCTCGGCAACGCCGTCGAGGAAGTGCTGGCGGCGCACGACGAGGCCGGCGAGGGCCTGTTTCGGGGCATCCGTCACGCCAACGGCTGGGACGCAAGCGACCAGATCCGCGAGAGCCACACCAAGGCCCCGCCCGGCCTGCTCGGAGCTCCGGATTTCCGGACCGGATTCGCCACGCTGGGCCGGATGGGCTTCAGCTTCGATGGCTGGATGTTCCATCCGCAAGTGAACGAACTCGTCGACCTCGCTCATGCTGTGCCCGATACACCCGTCGTGCTCGACCACCTCGGCGGCCCGCTGGGCATCGGCCCCTACACCGACCGCCGTGATGAGGTGCGCGCCATCGTGCGGCCAGCGCTCGAAGCGCTTGCCAGGCACCCCCAGGTCACCGTCAAGGTGGGTGGCATTGGCATGAGCATCTATGGCGTGGGCTTCAAGCGACTCCCTCAGGCACCTTCCTCGGAGCACGTCGCAGCAACCTGGAGCGACGACATCCGACACGCAATCGAGACCTTCGGCCCCGACCGCTGCATGTTCGAGAGCAACTTCCCAGTGGACAAGCAGGGCTGCTCGTACACGGTGCTATTCAACGCCTTCCAGCGCATCTGCGATCAGGCCGGCTACACGCCCTCAGAACGCGCCGACCTCTTCGCCGGTACCGCTCGCCGCTTCTACCGCGTCGACCCGCTGAGCTAAGTCAGCGAGCTACGTCAGCGAGCTAGGTCAGCCCGAGCCCCTCGTGGGGCAGCGTCGCCCACTGGGTGTCGTCGTGCCCGTAGAGCAGCCGGCACCCCTCCTCGTCGCGCATCGACTTCAGCCGCCGCATTGATTCCAGCTGCATGTCGTGGTTGAAGCCGAACGGCGGGAGCAGCATCCGGTCGAGCACGTCTTCCCAGTAGACGCAGTCGCCGGTCAGCACCACCGGACCGCTGTCCAGCTCCACCCGCAGTGACTGGTGACCCGCCGTGTGTCCCGGTGTCGGGATGCACGTCACCGAGCCGTCGCCGAACACATCGTGCTGGCCGTCGATGAGCAGCACGTCGTGGCCCAGGTCGAAGTCGGAGGGCTTGTACACCTCGTGCTCGATGAGCTTGGGGTGATGTCCGGCCTCCCACTCGGCCCGCTGGCAGATCAGCCGTGCATTCGGCAGCAGTTCCGTGCCGCCGCAATGGTCGAAATGCAGGTGACTGAAGATCACGAACGTCAACCCGGCCGGATCGACTTCGACGCCCTCCAGCCGGGACGAGACCTCCTCGCCCGCCGAGTAGTCGGCCGTGAAGGCCTTTGCCATCAATGGGTAGCGGGTACCTACGCCGTCCTGCACCTGTGGGTGCATGCCGGTGTCGAACACCAGCGTCTGACCGCTGGAATGGCGCACCAGCCAGCTCGGGATAGGCAGCCGCACCTCGCCGGGCGCATCCGCGATCACCGAGGCGGTCGCGGTGGACAGCCAGCCGCATTCGAGGGGGACGAGTGAGAGCTTGCTCATGCGATGTATCTCCTGTGCACCGTGTCAGGTGCTGTATCTCCGACGCGCCTTGTCAGGCGCCGAAACCTTTGCCCAGGGGACGGTGATCGGGGAAGTCAGGTTCACGGCGATCCATCTGGGCCCGGAAGGCTTCGCCCATGTCGTCGGTGTCGAACATCGCGGCGTTCCACGTGGCGATGTACTCCAGGCCGTCGGCGACCGAGTGATCGCGGCTGTAGTTCATCGACTGCTTCGTGCCCCAGATTGCCATCGGGCTCTTCGCGGCAATCTGGGCAGCAATGTCGTCGACCGCTTCCATCATCGCAGCGTGGTCGTCGTACACAGCGTTCACAAAGCCGCGGTCGAGTGCCTCTTGGGCACCCATACGGCGGCCGGTATAGGCCAGCTCGCGCACAACGCCCTCGGGCACCAGCTTGGGCATCCGCTGAAGCGTTCCCACATCCGCGGTCATGCCGATGTTGATCTCCTGGATCGAGAAGAACGCGTCCTGTGTGGCGTAGCGCAGGTCGCAGGCCGAGACCATGTCGACACCGCCGCCGACGCACGCACCCTGGACGGCGGCGATAACCGGCAGCCGGCTCTGCTCGAAGGCGTTGAAGGTTTGCTGTGCGCGCAGTGCGGTATTACGAAACTGCGCACGTGCCCGGCTGCTGTGTCCGCCGCCGACGCCGCTGGCCGGCTCTTCGAAGCCGCCGAACACAGCGAGGTCCATGCCCGAGCAGAAGTGCCTGCCGATCGCTGACAGCACGACGACCCGGGCGTCGGTACCAGTCGAGATCTCGTCGGTGATCTGGGGCAGCTCCCTCCAGAACTCCAAGATCATCGAGTTGGCCTTCTCGGGGCGCTTCATGACCAGGCTGGCGATGTGGTCGCGCACTTCCACGTCGAAGCAGGTGTAGTCGGATCCGGTCATCGGCTCGCCCCTTCCGTCTCGCAAGTCCGCACAAGTCAAGCGCGTGAACGACGAGTCCGCTTCGATGGTGCCCATCGGCACGGTCCCCGACGCCCTGCGACCCCTCCGCACTTCGGGACCCGGCCGCTGGCCCAGCGCTAGGGTCCGCGGCGGCGACGGAGGCTGGAGGATCGATGCACGACGAGACTGCCGCCGAGGCTCCGCTCGCCGGCATCCGCGTTGTCGAGATGACCATGTACGTGCAGGGCCCCACGAGCGGTCTCACCCTGGCCTCGCTCGGCGCCGACGTCGTCAAGATCGAACAAGTCGGCCAAGCCGACTACATGCGCAGCTTCACCAGCCTGTTCGGGGTGACCTTCGACGAGCGCGGCCAAGAATGGCTGTACGCGTCACTGAACCGGAACAAGCGGTCGCTGGTGCTCGACATCGCGTCTGAAGCGGGTCGTCCGGTCTTCGAGCGGCTGATCAGCCAGGCCGATGCCTTCATCACCAACCTGCGGACCGCCGGCTTGGCACGCTATGGCGCAGATCCCGAGACGCTGCTCGGGCTCAACCCGCAGTTGGTCTATTGCCGGGGCGGCGGGTTCGGGCTGCGAGGCGAATTGGCCGAAGATCTGTGCCAGGACACCGTCGGCATGGCCCACGCCGGGTTCATGGATGCGATCTCGTCGACCGATGTGCCGACCTACCCACCGGGTGCGCTGAGCGACATCCTGACGGGCACCAACATGGCCTCGGCGGTGATGGCCGGGCTGATCAAGCGTGCGCGCACCGGACGCGGCTGCGTGGTGGGCACGTCGCAGACTCAAGCGCTGCTGTGGCTGACGAGCCAGGCCGTGGGCGTGGCCGCCAACGTCGGCCAGCGCATGGATCGCTTCGACGTCACCGGAGCCTGGAACCCGTTGTTCACGGTGTACGAGACGGCCGACGGCTGGATCGCGATTGCCGTCCTGCAAGAAGCGCAGTGGCAAGGGCTGGCCCCGGCCGTCGGCATCGAGTCGTGGCTGGACGACCCGCGGTTCGCGACCTTCGAGGACGTGGTAGCCAACCGTGCCGAATTCACCCCGCTGTTCGCCGCTCACATGAGGACGGACACCACCGAGGTGTGGTGGCGGGCGATCCGCGGATGCGGGGCATGGGTGTCGCCGGTGAATCGCGTGGAGGACCTCGCCGACAACCCCGACATCCTGGCCAACGAGTACCTCGTGACCTACGACGACGGTTTCATCGGCCCGCCGGCCATGCTCGAAGTCGATGAATTCCGGGGCGCACGCGGCGGCACTGCCGACTACGGCGAGCACACCGACGAGGTACTGACCGAGCTAGGCCGCTCGGGCGCCGACATCGCCGAGCTCCGCAACGACGGCATCATCGCCTGAGCCTCGTTGGGTGGAAAATGCGCTTGGTGCCGGTGGCGCACCGCAGTACGGTGATGTCGTGGCCGATGACGAAGTCCCCGATGCGCTCCCGCCGGTAGGCGAGGCGCTCGACGCTGCGTTCGCAGTCCAGCGCGCGGCCCTGCGACGCGTCGAGACTTCACAGCGCGAAATCCAGGCGTCACAGTGCGAGACGGCCGAGATGCTGGCTGGCCACTCCGAGCTGTTGCTCGGCATCGCAGAGAAGGTGGACAAACTCAGCGAGTGACGATGCCGCCGATCTGGCGACCGCCGAGATCGGTGGATTCGGGAGTCAGAGGCGAGCGAGGGCCTCTTGCACCCCGGTCGAGAGGTCGAGCGCTGTGTACTAGCCTCCACTATTCGTGAATCTCTCTCATGTGATGCTGAACGTTTCGGGCCAGGTCGTGCGGTGCGCTGCGCTCACGGCGGCAGGTCGCGTGCCCGGTGACCCCCCCCCCCCCCTGGACTCTGGGGTTCGGCCGGCCGGAGGTAGGTCGTGACCGCCTCCCGGCGTGTTGGCACGCTCCCGCTGCTGGTTATCGGACTGGGCGTCGTCGCCGCGCTGGCGGGCGTCCTGTGGTTCGCTGACGGCCAGAATCCCGCCCACGCCCAGGCTCCGGTGAACAACGTCCCCACCGGCCTGCCGAGGATCGTGGTCTCCGCGGAGAGCCCCGGCGTTCTGGCGGCCGACACTTGGGACATCAGGGACGCCGACGGGCTGCCCTACGGCCTCACTCCCGGCCATGCCGAAGTCGGGGGGCCGGACGACGGCCAATTCACTTTCGATTTCTCCTACCAGTGGATCCGGGTCGACGGCGGGACCGAGGTGAACGTGGGCGCCGACTCACCCAGGTACCAGCTCGTCGACGCCGATTTCGGCAAGAAGTTCAAGGTGCGGGTCTCGTTCACGGACCGGGCCAACAACGCCGAGGCTGTGACCAGCGTGGCTTTCGGCCCCATCGCCAGACCGACCCTGCTGTCGCCGTCGGCGCTGGTCTCCAACACGGGCTTCTCATTGGGGTTGACCACGACGATGATCACCAGTGACTACGCCATCGGATTCAACCTGGGGGACCACGGCCAGGGCTACGAGATATCGAGCGTGTCGATCGATCTGGCCGCGGTCCCGTCGAGCCTGAGCGTCTCCTTGTGGACCTCGGGGCCTCCCGGGAGCAGCGGGGAGGGTTCGCGTCGGGCGAAGCTGTTCGAGTTCGCGAACCCGGGCTCGTTCGCTGTCGGCCTGAACGAGTTCACGGCTCCCGCGGGCGTGTACGCGCTCCATGCCCGCAAATACTGGATCGTGCTGTCGGGCTTCGGCTCGTCGCTGTCGATCAAAGAGATCACCTCGAACCAGGACGACGACTCCGCGCCGGGAGCGATGATCGACGACGAAGCGGGCGGGAACACCAAGGTGCTGCGCCTGGCCATCAAGGGCTCGAGGCGGACCCAAGGCATCCTCGCAGCGAACCTCGCGCAACCCGACAGCGAAGGCAACCAGGAGATCATCTCGGTCGGCGACAAGGTCGGCTGGAAGATCGACCTCGGAGATGCGGACCGCTTCTTGGTCCGCGGTGTGGCGTTCTCCATGGACAACACCACATCGCTCGACGGGGGCATGGACAACCCGTGGCACTTCCGCTCCGACGACTTCGACGGCGCCATACATTTCCGCCTGTTCCTGACGCGCAACGTCAACGGCCTGCCGACGTGGACGGCCCCGCAGGGCGCCACCGTGTCAGGAGACAGCACCTACGCCCTCCAAATGGGAATCAACGAGGAGCTCGGTTTCACAAATGACGGCAAGACGATAGAGAGGATCGGAGCCGTCTTGTCGCGGGCACATCAGGTCGACACGGCTGCCGACGGCCGCTCGGACGTGCCGACTGGGGCGGGCACGACCCTCGGCAAAGGCGGCGCCCTGTCAGGCAACGACGCAGCAGGCCCCACGCCGCACATGGTCGTGTACGGCGTGCCGCTGCACACGATCGTGGGGAACCTGGGCCAGACCGACAACGGCTACGTCTCGGTCGGGGGCGCCAACGATGTGGTGTCGCAGGGCTTCACGACCGGCTCCAGAACAGGCGGCTACTCGTTTCAGGGCATCGACGTCAACATCGAGGGCTCCGCATTGTCGGGCACTTCCCAGGTTCCCGCCGACGCGTCGGCTGTGTCGGTGTCGGTGCACGCGGATGCGAGCGGGGCGCCGGGCGCGAAGCTGTTCGACCTCCTCAGCCCCACCGAGTACGCGGCGGGCCACAGCTTCTTCGAGGCGCCGAGGGGGGCGCGCCTGGACGCCGGCACCTCCTACGTTTTGGTCTGGCGCCACAACAGCGGCGCGAACCACCGGCTGGTGAAGACCACCGGCGACAGCGAGGACTCGGGGGGACAACCAGGAGCCGGCATCGCGAACGCGTTCCGCCTGGGCGCCGATGTGGCCAGCCTGACCTCCGACAGCGGCGGCAATGCGCTGGAGATCACGGTGTACACGGGGCAGGGGCCTCCCAACGCCAGCGGCCGGCCGGTGATCCTGCCCACCGCGGAGGACCACGGCGTGCTGGCTGTGGACACCTCGCCCATTTCTGACCCCGAAGGGATCCCCAGTGTGGGCTCCGTGGACTCGACGGGCGTCCTGCACAACTTCAGGTACCGGTGGATCCGGGTCGACGGCGCCACCGAGACCGTGGTCGGCGCCGACCAGGTCGGCTACCGGCAGTTCGACGATGCCATCAACGCTCTCGGCGTTCGCGTCGAATCGGGCCGCTACCGGCTCACCGAGGCCGACTTCGGCAAGCTGCTGCGGGTGGAGGTGTCGTTCTTCGACCACAATGGCGTCGCCGAGGTTGTGTCCAGCCTGCCGTTCCGCCCGGTTCGCGAGCCGCCGCGGGCGCTGCCGGCGGCGACGCTGGTCAGCAACACGCGCCAGTCGCCGTCGGCCACGGCGACGATCGAAAACGCGGAGAACGAAAACGCGTCCTACAGGGTGGGGTTCAAGCTGGGCGACCACGGCCAGGGCTATGACATCTCGGGCGTGTCGATCGACCTGGCCGCGGTGCCGGACACACTGCGGGTGTCGCTGTGGGCGGGCAGCTCTCACGGGTCGAGCGTCGCCGGTGCGCACACCAAGCTGTTCGAGTTCGAGAACCCGAAGTCGTTCAGGGTCGGCCTGAACGAGTTCAAGGCCCCCCCAGCGGCGTTCGTCTACCAAAACCTCGACTACTTCATCGAGCTGGCGGGCTTCGGCGACTCGCTGTCGATCAAAGAGACCGCCTCCGACGACGAGGACGGCAGCGGCGAGCCGGGAGCGGAGATCGCGGACGAAACGGGCGCGGGCAGCGGCGTGCTGCGCCTGGCGGTGAAGGGCCACCGCCGGGACCACGGCATCCTGGTCTCGACCTACGCGCAGAAACCGACAACACTCCATCAGGAGATCGTGTCGCAAGGCGACAATATCGGCATCAAGTTCACGGTGGGGGCAGCGGACCGCTACCTCATCCGGGGTGCGACCTTCTCCGTGGACAACACCGCGAACGGCGGGGGTTTCACCAGTCCGTGGTTGCTGCGCGACGGGACTGACGTGCTGTTCGAGCTGATGAGCACACGTCAGATAAACGGCATCAACGAGTTCTCCGCTCCGCTGGGCATGACCGTTGAGGGAGGCTGCACCACCGACGCGGTGACGATGGTGGTGACCTGCGAGGAATACAACTTCTACAAGCACAAGGACCTTCCCCTTCGGCAGGGAGGCGTCGTCTTGTCCCGCTACCACGCCACCGATTCCACCGATGAGGACGCGCCGAAGGCGGCCGGGGTGAGCATCGGCGACAGCACAGGCGATTTTGATATCACCGATAACAACGGAGACCACGTCCGCGTTTTTATGGCCATCTTCGGCGAGCCGCTCAACGCGATGGTGCAGAACCTGGGCCAGACCGACGGCAGCTGGCGCTCCGTCGGCGGCGGCCAATCCAAAGTGGCGTCGCAGGGCTTCACGGCCGGCTCCGACGAGTTCGGGTACCGGCTGAAGGGCATCGCCGTGAACATCAACGGCTCCGCCCCCGTAAACGGCGACCCCCAGGTGCCTGACAGCCCGACGTCGGTGTCGGTGTCGGTGTACTCCGACTCGGACGGGCAGCCCGGCGCGAGGCTGTTCGACCTGGCCAGCCCCGCCGAACTGGGGGCGGGCGACAGGTTCTTCGAGGCGCCGCCGCGGGCGTACCTGTTGCCGGACACCTCCTACCATCTGGTCTGGCGCCACCTCGACGGCACCCTGCACAGGCTGCAGACGACCAGCGACAAGGACGAAGACTCGGGCGCGCTGACCGGCGCCAGCATCGCGGACGTGTTCCGCCGGGGCCCCCACGAGGGAAACCTGACTGCCTCCGAAGCAGACAAGGCGCTGGAGATCGCCGTGTACACCGATGTCCTCACCAAGGGGCCGCCCGTGGCCGGCGGCATCCTCGTGCCCCTGAGCTGGACACACATACCCGACGGCGCCGACGCGGGGGACCAGTTCAGGCTGCTGTACGTCACCCACCACGCCACGCAGGCCACGTCCCCCGACGCAGGCGACTACCACGCCCTCGCCCAGTTCGAAGCCTCTGGCCGGTCCAAACGGTATCCAGAAGCAGACGGGCGATACACCAATCCGATCATTCGGAGGGCGGCTGCGCGGTTCAAAGCGGTGGTCTGCACCAACGGCAGAGGCGCCCGAACAAACGCCGACATGCCAGGCGCCGGCGTGGCGATCCACTGGCTGGACGGCGGCTGGGACCATCGCCCCACCCTGGTCGCCAACACGTACTCCGAGTTCTTCAGCGCCGACTGGGCCAACACCGAATACGGCGCCTACGTCACCGGGAACTCCGCCCACTTCGAGGAGCATGCGATGGTCTGGACGGGGTGCGACGCTTCTGGGGCACCGGATCCGCTGTTCCCCATGGGCAGCACCATGGGGATGGTCGCCGCGGGCTCGCCGAGGGGCGGCGAGCTGATGAGGGATTCGGACAACGAGTTACAGGTAAAGAAGAACTCCAACCATGCTCCTGTTGGCGCCGTCGATCTCGATGAGGGGCGTTTGGCCGACAACAACAACGAGCACCGGCCGCTCTACGCGATCTCGCCCGTCTTCACCGTCTACGACGACGGCTCCTAGAGCTTCGGGATTGATGAGAGGTGGCATCGATGAGACGCACTGAGATGAATGGTTCTGTCCCCCGAGGGGGGGCTTTGTTTGATCTGTCTGGTCGGGGCCTGTTTGTCGGCGTGGCCGGGGCGGCGCTGTCGGCGGCGTTGGTGCTGGTGGGCGTGGCTTTGTGGGCTACGCCGGCGGGCAGCCAAGAGCCCGCGGAGCCGGTCTGGTCGGCCGACATGACAGTGGTGGAGTACACCAGCGTCTCGGTCGGCGCGGCCACCGCGGACCTGTTCTCCAATGTTGGCGGCAGCGGGAACCTCCAGATCAAGTCGCTCTGGTCCCACGTGCCGGACCGAGATCTCCGCCTGGCGTTCCAAGACGGCGTTCCCAACGCCGCGGACTACACCTTGCAGGTCGGCGACCTCTTCTTGGAGTTTCCCGCCGGCAGCTCCGGCGCCAGCAGCTTCAAGTGGACAGGCGTGGACGTCGGCTGGGAAGACGGGCAGCTCATCCGGGTGCGGATCGTGCTGACGACCGATGTCGCCGCTCCGGAGACCAACTCTGCGGTGGTCAACTCCGCGGCCACGGGCGAGCCCGCCGTCAGCGGCACGGCCCAGGTGGGCGAGACGCTGACCGCGGACACCTCGGCCATCGAGGACGAAGACGGGCTCGACGGTGTCTCCTACCGCTACCAGTGGATGCGCGCCGACGCCCACATCGCCGGTGCGACAGAGTCCGCCTACGAGCTCGGCGATGACGACCAGGGCGAGGCGATCAAGCTCAAGGTGTCGTTCATCGACGACAAAGCCAACAGCGAGACGCTGACCAGCGCCGCGACGGCGGAGGTGCGCGAGAGGCCGCAGTTCTTGGTCAGCAACCTGAACGCAGGCGTCACCGGCGCCAGCGGCATACAGCGCACTCTCAACGCCGCCCGATCAGGGTTCGCCCAGGCATTCACGACGGGCCCGAGGACCGGCGGCTACCCAATCGGCTCGGTCAGCATCCAGATCTCGCACCTCTTCGACGCCTCGACCGCGGCAGACGACCTCCGGGTGACGATCATCGGCGCCGCGAGCGACAATGGGCCGGGCGACGCGCTCTGCACCATGGCCAACCCGTCGAGCTTCTCCGCGCCGGGCGTGGTCGCCTTTGACGCGCCCACCGGCGAGGGCGCCTGCCCGCAGCTGGCGGCCGAGACGACCTACTTCGTCGCCATCGAGTGGACCGACCCCAGCGGAACCGACGCGTTCGCGCTCATCCCCCAGACCTATCCCTCCGATGACTCCGCTGCCACCGACGAGGACCCCGGCGGCGCGGACGGCTGGTCGATAGCCGACAACTCCTATTACCTCGCTGTCACCGCTGAGGTTCGCACTTGGACTGCCTACGACGAGACGGCCAGCTTCAAAATCCGGGTGACCGGAACAATCTCAGAACAGACCACCCAGTCCGACACCGACACCGACACCGAGTCTGAGACCGAAACCGAGACCGAGACAGAATCAGAAACCGAGACTGACACCGAGACTGAGCCAGACGCCGACGAAGTGGCAGCCGTAACGCTCACCGCGTGGACCCAGAACGTCCCCACGTCCCACGACGGGCTGAGCCGCTTCTCGTTCGAGCTGAAGTTCAGCGAGAACTTCGGCCTGAGCTACAAGACCCTGCGCGACAAGGCGTTCACCGTGACCGGGGGAACCGTCAAGCAAGCCAGGCGCCTCGACAGGCCCCACAACACGCACTGGCGGATTGTGATCCAGCCCCGCTCCACCGCCGACGTGACCGTCGTGTTGCCCGTCCCAGACGCCTGCGACGACACCGGCGCCATCTGCGACGACGACGACCGCAAACTGTCCAACCGCCTCGAGTTCACCATCAGCGGCCCAGCCCTGTCGGCAACCGCCGTCGTGGCTGATGCCCGACGCAGTCTCGGATGGTCGCCCTAGAGCGCGCCCAAGCGCGGACAGAGCAAGAATCTCCTGGGTGCCTGTCACGGCCTAGTTGATTGGCAGATATCGGCGCCGGTCCCCCAGGATCTCGCTCCGAGTCTGAGCATTATGCACTAGTTTCAGCTATTGGTGAATATCCCTCACACAGTGCTGAGCGCCTCTGCCCAGATTACCCGGTGCGCTGCGCTCACAGTGACCCCCCCCCCCCCCCCGACTCTGGGGTTCGGCTGGCCGGAAGTAGGCCGTGACCGCCGCCCGCCGTCATGCGACGCTCCCCCTGCTGCTCGCTGGACTGGCGATCTTTGCCGTACTGGCAATCATCCCCAGGGCCGTCGAAGCCCAGACTCCGCCGGACCAGTCCCCCACCGGCCAGCCGATCATTCACCCGTCAGCGGAGGGGGCGGGCATCTTGCTGGTTGACACTTTGGGCATAGACGACCCGAACGGACTTGCCCTGTCTTCGAATGATGTCAACTTCTCCTATCAGTGGATCCGGGTAGACGGCGACACCTCGGCCGAGACCAATGTGGGCGACGGCTCGACCTGGTACCAGAGTGTCACCGCCGATGTCGGCCACAAGATCAAGGTGGAGGTCTCGTTCACCGACGGGGACGGCTACTCCGAGACGGTGACCAGCGTGGCGTTCGGCCCGATCGCCGCACTGGCCGGCCCGCCGGTGCCTCCCTCGGCGCCCACAACGACGCTGGTCGCCAACACGGGCCAGACGACGGCAGCCACGGCGATGATCACCCAGCAGTACGCCATGGGCTTCAGGCTGGGCGATCACGGCCAGGGCTACGAGATCTCCAGCGTGTCGATCGATCTGGCCGCGGCACCGTCGAGCCTGACCGTGTCGCTGTGGATCGGCAGCCATGCTGACCACGCAGGCGAACACTATGACGGGAGCGCGGCATACAAGCTGTTCGACTTCGAGAACCCGCCCTCGTTCCAGGTCGGTCTGAACAAGTTCACGGCTCCGCCAGGGGCATTCGCGTACCAGAACGTCAAACACTTCATCGTGCTGTCAGGATTCGGGTCGTCGCTGTCGATCAAGGAGACGACGTCAGACGGTGAGGACCCAGGCGGCGAACCGCAAGCCGTCCTCTTGGACAGCGCGAGCGTGCGAGCGCTGGGTTCGACGGGACTCTGGACGACTTTCACCACGCGCGCCAGCGTGCTGCGGATGGCTGTGGAGGGCTCGCAGCGACACAGCGGCATCCTGGCTTCAAGCTACGCACAAGCCCAAGCCAGCCAAGAAATCATCTCGGTTGGCGACGAGATAGGTCTGCCCATCACTCTCGGGGCCGCGGATCGCTACCTCATCCGCGGTTTTTCTTGGGTCGCGGACAGCGGATTGGAAGACAAACCCCGCCCCATGTACAACCCGTTCGACGTGCGCAGCGGCTGGACTTCTGGGAACCCCACTCCCACCGGCCAAGAGGAAATCACCGCCGCGGGCACCAAGTTGTTCAGCCTGATCCCCACACGTTACGGACCAGGCATCAATGCCTGGGCGGCGCCCCAAGGCGCAACCGTGGCGGGAGGCAGTTCATACCTGATCTACGAGAACTACACCACGAAACCGGCCGACACCGTGCTCTCGCGCGTGTTCACCACCGGAACCGATGTGGTTGCGGACAAGCCGGCGCTGGGCGTGACCTTCCCCAGAGCAGTCGGGGATTTTGCGGGCAGGCCGTTGGTGGCTGTCCTGGGCGAGCCGCTGCATGCGATGGTGCAGAATCTGGGCCAGACCGACAACAGCTTTGCCCTGGCCGACAGCGCTAACTCGGTGTTGTCGCAGGGCTTCACGACCGGTTCCAACGCAGACGGCTACGACCTGAAGGGCATCGGCGTCAATATCGAGGGCTCTGTCAACACCGACGGGGACGCTCAGGTGCCTGATGGTCCGTTGTCGGTGTCAGCAGCGGTCTACACCGCCGACTCGGACGGCAAGCCGGGCGCGAAGCTGTTCGACCTCGTCAGCCCCGCCGAGTTCGCGGCGGGTCACAGTTTTTTTGAGGCGCCGGCGGCGACGACGCTGGACCCGAGCACCGCCTACGTGCTGGTGTGGCAGCACACAGCCGGCACCGCGCACCGGTTGCAGCGGACCTTGAGCAACAACGAGGACGCGGGCGCGATTGCGGGTTTCACCATCGTGGACGCGTTCTATCGGGGCGCCGACCTTGCCAACTTGGCGGAGAACTCAGGCGGCAATTCGCTGGAGATCGCCGTGTACGGCGCCCCGCGCCCGAACGCCACCGGCCGGCCCGTGATCCTGGCTTCCGCGGAGGACCCCAGCGTGCTGGCGGTGGACACCTCGGGCATCGGCGACCCCGACGGGATCCCCAATGTGGGCACCGCGACTGGGACGGGCATCTTGCACGATTTCTCGTACCGGTGGATGCGGGTCGACGGCGACACCGAGACCGTGGTGAGCGCCGACTCGGACGACTACCGGCAGATCTCCGGAGAATTCCACGCCGCGGGCATACGCATCGAGTCGGGCCGCTACCGGCGCGTCGAGGCCGATGTCGGCAAGCTGCTCAAGGTGGAGGTGTCGTTCACCGACCACTACGGCGCCGTGGAGACGGTGACCAGCGTGGCGTTCGGCCCGATTCCCGGACCGGCGGCGCCGCTGCCGGAGTCGACGCTGGTCAGCAACACCGCCCAGTCGGCGTCGGCCACGGAGATGATCACCGGGCCGTACACCATGGGCTTCAAGCTGGGCGCTCACGGCCAGGGCTACGAGATTTCGGGCGTGTCGATCGAGCTGGCCGCGGCCCCGCCCAGCCTCACCGTGTCGCTGTGGATGGGCCGCGCCCCTGGGTCGAGCGACACAGGAGCGCACACCAAGCTGTTCGACTTCGAGAACCCGCCCTCGTTCGCCGCCGGTCTGAACGAGTTCGCCGCCCCGGCTGGCGCGTTCGCGTACCAGAACGTCGACTACTACATCGTGCTGTCGGATTTCGGGGCGACGCTGTCGATCAAGCAGACGACCTCAGACGACGAGGACGAATACCAGGAGCCGGGAGCGACGCTCCAGGACAAGGGCTCGCGTACCGGCGTGCTGCGCCTGGCCGTCAAGGGCTCGAGGCGGCAAAGCGGCATCCTCACCGCGACCTACGCACAAGAGCCGGGCATACAGGAGATCATTTCGACCAATGACGAGAGCGGTATCGATCTCACCGTAGGGGCAGCGGATCGCTATCTCATCCGCGGTGTGTCCTTCAGCGGGGACAACACGGCGACGGGGGGGCCCTTTACCGACCCGTGGGAGGTGCGCGACGCAACCGACGAGCTGTTCCGGCTGATCAATACACGTCAGATAAGCGGCATCAATGAGTTCACAGCCCTCCAAGGCGCCACCGTTCCAGGAGGACCCAGCAAGACATACAGCTTCTTCCAGGAAGTTTCGGACCCCCATATGGGAGGCGTCGCAGTGTCCCGCTACTTCGGCACCGCGTCCACTGCGGCGGACTCGCCGAAGGCGACCGGGGTGGCCATCGGCAGCACCACCGGGGACTTTTCGCTCGACACACCGCTGATGGCTGTCTTCGGCGAGCCGCTGTTCGCGATGGTGCAGAACCTGGGCCAGACCGACAACGGCTACCGGGAGATCGGAGGTTCCAGCGTCAAGGTGGTGTCGCAGGGCTTCACCACCGGTCCCGACCCGGACGGGTACCAGTTCCAGGGCATCGGCGTCAACATCGAGGGCTCCAACAGCAGATTTCCCGACGGTCCGCTGTCGGTGTCGACGTCGGTGCACGCCGATTCGGGGGGCAAGCCGGGCCGCAGGCTGTTCGACCTCGTCAGTCCCGGCGAATACGCGGCAGGCCACAGTTTCTTCGAGGCACCGGCGGGGTCGACGCTGGACGCCAGCACCTCCTATGTGGTGGTGTGGAAACACAACAGCGGCACCGTGCACCGGCTGGTGAAGACCTCGAGCAGCAGCGAGGACGCGGGAGCGCGAGCAGGTTTCGCCATCGCGGACGCGTTCTACCAGGGTGTCGACCTCGACAACATGACAGTGGACTCGAACGGCGATGCGCTGGAGATCGCGGTGTACAGCAGAAGCCGGCCCAATGCCACCGGCCGGCCCGTGGTGCTGGCCTCCGCGGAGGACCCCGGCGTGCTGGCTGTGGACACTTCGGGCATCGGCGACCCCGACGGGATCCCCAATGTGGGCGACCTGGAAGCGACGGGCATCCTCCACGACTTCTCGTACCGGTGGATCCGGGTCGACGGCAACACTGAGACCACGGTGGGCGCCGACTCGGACGACTACCGACAGATCGCCGGAGAACTGCACGCCGCGGGCATACGCATCGAGTCGGGCCGCTACCGGCGTGTCGAGGCCGATATCGGCAAGCTGCTCAAGGTGGAGGTGTCGTTCACCGACGACTACGGCGGCGTGGAGACGGTGAGCAGTCTGCCGTTCGGCCCGGTTCCCAGACCGGCGCGGCCGCTGCCGGAGTCGACGCTGGTCGCCAACACCGCCCAGTCGCCGTCGGCCACCGCAGTGGTCTCCGGGCCGTACGCCATGGGGTTCAAGCTGGGTGCCCACGGCCAGGGCTACGAGATCTCGGGCGTGTCGATCGATCTGGCCGCGGCGCCGTCCGCTCTGACCGTGTCGCTGTGGACGGGCCGCGCTCCTGGGTCGAGCGACGCGGGTCTGCGGCACACCAAGCTGTTCGATTTTGAGAACCCGTCCTCGTTGGGGGCCGGCCTGAACACGTTCTCGGCCCCGCGGGGAGCGTTCGCGTACCAGAACGTCGACTACTTCGTCGTGCTGTCGGGTTTCGGCCGGTCGTTGTCGATCACAGAGACGACGTCTGACAATGAGGACTCAGGCGGCGAGACGGGGGCGACGATCCAGGACAAGGGCTCGCGCACCGGCGTGCTGCGCATGGCCGTCAAGGGCTCGCAGCGCACAAGCGGCATCCTTGCTTCGAACTACGCAAAAACTGCCGACGCCACCGCGACGCCACCGATCACAGCCGAGCAGGAAATCGTGTCGGTCGCCGACTCCTGGGACGTCGGGATCACTGTGGGAACAGCGGACCGCTACCTCATCCGCGGTGTGACCTTCAGCGGGGACGACGCCTTTGCAGGGGGGCTCTTTGCCCACCCGTTCGACCTGCTCGACGGAACTGACGCGCTGTTCAGGCTGGTCAGTACACGTCAAGTAAACGGCATCAATGAATGGACGGCGCCCCAGGGCGCGACCGTGGCCGGAGGGTGCACCACCGACGAAATGACGATGACAGAGACCTGCGAGACATACGACTTCAAGCCGGAAGTCACGGACCCGGTGTCGGGGTACCGGTTCGGAGGCGTCGTGACCGCCCGCTATTTCGGCACTTCGTCCACTGAGATGGATGAGCCGACGGCGCCCGGGGTGACCTTCGGCAGCCCAACTGGGAACTTTGTCATCACCAGGACGTTCATGGCCGTTCTGGGCGAGCCGCTGGTCGCGATGGCGCAGAATGTGGGCCAGGCCGACAACAGCTACGTCTCTTTGGGCGGTGCGAGCGCGAAGGTGGTGTCGCAGGGTTTCAGCACCGGTCCCGACGAGCACGGCTACCGGCTCCAGGGCATCGGGGTCGACGTCGAGGGTTCTGACAACACCGACGGCAACGCTCAGGTGCCTGACGGTCCGTTGTCGGTGTCGGTGTCGGTGCACGTCGATGTGGGCGGCAAGCCGGGCGCCAAGCTGTTCGACCTCGTCAGTCCCGCCGACGTCGGGGCGGGCCACGGGTTCTTCGAGGCGCCGCCGGGGACGCAGTTGAAGCCGGACACTTCTTATGTGCTGGTGTGGCGCTACAACGGCGGCACGGGGCATCGGCTGCATCAGACCACCAGCGACGCCGAGGACTCGGGCGGGGTCGACGGATTCTCGATCTCGGACTCGCTCTACCGGGGCGCCGACCTCGACAACCTGAGCGAGGACACAAACAGCGATGCGCTGGACTCAACCAGCAATGCGTTGCAGATCTCGGTGTACGGCGTGATCAACACCGAAGCCCCTCGCTCTCCGTTCATACCCGGCGGCCATCCGGTGACCGAGAGGTGGCTGCACATTCCCGATGACGTCGGTGTGGGGGATCAGTTCAGGGTGGTGTTCGTCACACACCGCGGAATTCTTCCCACGTCGGGCGACATCGGGGACTACAACGATTTTGTCCGCCAGGAGGCAGCGGGGACCCATGTGCGGGGCGAAGAAGTCGACGTGCGGTACACCGATCGGGTGATCCGCAGGGTCGCCGAGGAGTTCACGGCGGTGGTGTGCACTGCTTCGGTGGACGCGAGGGCCAACACCGCCATGCCGGTCACTGAGATCGGGGTGCCGGTTCATTGGCTGGACGGCGGCTGGGATAACGAACCGACGCTGATCGCCGATTCGTACGACGGGTTCTACAGCGGCGCGTGGGAGAACACCGAATACGGCGCGTATGTGACCGGGAACTCTGCGTATTTCCATGAGAATGCGATGGTGTGGACCGGATGCGATTCCTCGGGGGCCGCGGATCCGCTGTTCCCGATGGGCACCAACAGCATGGGGCTGGTCGCTGTGGGCTCGCCGAGAGACCCCGCGGCGAACAACGCTCCCATCGGGGCGGTCGATGTCAGCGTGGGGCGGGTCACCGGCAACAACGACGAATACCGGCCGATCTATGGGATCTCGCCGGTCTTCACCGTCGTTCCGTGAACCGAGACCGACACGAGACCCGGCAGGAGACGACATCGATGACCCCCCCCCCCCCCGCTCTCGGTTCTCGCTAGCTGGAGGTAGGCCGTGATCGCCGTCCGGCGTCGCGCGACGCTCCCGCTACTGCTCATTGGGTTGGGCGTCATCGCCGCTCTGGCAATCATGTCCGGGACCGTCGAAGCCCAGACTCCGCCGAACCAGTCCCCCACCGGCGTGCCGCGGGTGGTGGCCTCGGCGGAGGATGCGGGCATCTTGGCTGTGGACGCGTCGCGTGTGGGCGATCCTGACGGGCTGCCCAATGTGGGCAGCGTGGACACGACGGGCATCCAGCCCGATTTCTCCTATCAGTGGGTCCGCGTGGACGCTGATGACGGCACCGAGACGGTGGTGGGCGACGGGTCGGCGCGTTATCGGCGCGTGGCGGCCGATGTCGGCCATCTGGTCAAGGTGGTGGTGTCGTTCACCGATCTGGGCGGCACCCCCGAGGCGGTGGCCAGTCTGCCGTTCGGGCCGCTTGCCGCGTTGGCGCCGCGGCTGGCGGCGTCGGCGCTGGTGGCCAACACCGCCCAGACGCCCGTTGCCGCCAAGAACATCACCGGCGAGTACGCGATGGGTTTCGAGCTGGGCGCCCACGGGCAGGGCTATGAGATCTCGGGCGTGTCGGTCGATTTGGCCGCCGCCCCCACGGATTTGACGGTGTCGTTGTGGGCGGGGCCCCCGCCCGGGTTCGGCCGCGCCGCGGCCGCGCACACCAAGCTGTTCGAGTTCGCGAACCCGGGCTCGTTCGCGGCAGGCCTCAACGAGTTCGCGGCCCCGCAGGGGACGTTCGCGTACCAGGGCGTCGACTATTTCGTGGTGCTGTCGGGCTTCGGCGCGTCGTTGTCGATCAACGAGACCTCATCGGACGGCGAGGACGCGGGCGGCGAGACCGGCGCGACGCTGGCCGACAAGGGCTCGGGCACCGGCGTGCTGCGCATGGCCGTCAACGGCGCCCGGCGCCCAAGCGGCATCCTGGTCTCGACCTATACCCAGAGCGGCGACGGCCAGGAGATCGTGTCGGTCGGCGACAAGATCGGTGTCGCGTTCAGTGTCGGCACCGCTGACCGCTACCTGGTGCGCGGCGTCACGTTCAGCCTCGACGACTCGACGACCCGCAACGGGGGCTTCACCAACCCGTGGCAGGTGCGCTCGGGAGGCGACGAGCTGTTCCGGCTGACCAGCACACGCCAGATATTCGGCGTCAACGAGTTCACCGCCCCCCAGGGCGCGACCGTTGCGGGAGGCGGCTCGTACGACTTGTTCCAGGACATCGGCACCGTCGAGCGGATGGGAGGCGTCATCCTGGGCCGCCACGCCTGTACCACCTCCGCCGCGGTGGACGAGCCGGCCGCAGCGGGGGTGAGCTTCGACGGCAACACCGGCGTGTTCGCATGCGACCCGCCGATCATGGCCGTCTTCGGGGAGCCCCTCGCCGCGATGGCCCAGAACCTCGCACAGACCGCCAACGGCTATTCCGCCGCCGACACCACCGACACAGTCCTCGCCCAGGGCTTCGCCACCGGCGCGGACTCCGACGGCTATGAGCTTTTGGGCGTCGGGGTCGGCATCGAGGGCTCGGGCAGTTCGTTTCCCGACGGGCCGTCGTCGGTGGCCGTGTCGGTGCACGCGGACGTGGGCGGGCTGCCGGGCGCGAAGCTGTTCGACCTGCTCAGCCCGGCCGAGTTCGCGGCGGGCCACAGCTTTTTTGAGGCGCCGCCGGGAACGACGCTGGACCCCGAGACGTCCTACGTGCTGGTGTGGACCCACCTGGGCGGCACCGCGCATCGGCTGGCCAAGACCGCCAGCAACAGCGCCGACGCCGGCGCGCTGGCCGGGTTCAGCCTGGCGGACGCGTTCCACCGCGGCGCCGACCTGGACAGCCTGACGGTCGACCCCGGCGGCGACGCGCTGAAGATCGCGGTGTACGGCAGGCACACCCAAAACGCCACCGGCGTGCCGCGGGTGGTGGCCTCGGCGGAGGATGCGGGCATCTTGGCTGTGGACGCGTCGCGTGTGGGCGATCCCGACGGGCTCCCCAATGTGGGCAGCGTGGACACCACCGGCATCCAGCCCGACTTCTCCTATCAGTGGATCCGCGTGGACGCTGATGACGGCACCGAGACTGTGGTGGGCGACGGGTCGGCGCGTTATCGGCGCGTGGCGGCCGATGTCGGCCATCTGGTCAAGGTGGTGGTGTCGTTCACCGATCTGGGCGGCACCCCCGAGGCGGTGGCCAGTCTGCCGTTCGGGCCGCTTGCCGCGTTGGCGCCGCGGCTGTCGGCGTCGGCGCTGGTGGCCAACACCGCCCAGACGCCCGTTGCCGCCAAGAACATCACCGGCGAGTACGCGATGGGTTTCGAGCTGGGCGCCCACGGGCAGGGCTATGAGATCTCGGGCGTGTCGATCGATCTGGCCGCGGCCCCCACGGATTTGACGGTGTCGCTGTGGGCGGGGCCCCCGCCCGGGTTCGGCCGCGCCGCGGCCGCGCACACCAAGCTGTTCGAGTTCGAGAACCCGGGCTCGTTCGCGGCAGGCCTCAACGAGTTCGCGGCCCCGCAGGGGACGTTCGCGTACCAGGGCGCCGACTACTTCGTGGTGCTGTCGGGCTTCGGCGCGTCTTTGTCGATCAACGAGACCTCATCGGACAGCGAGGACGCCGGCGGCGAGACCGGCGCGGCGCTGGCCGACAAGGGCTCGGGCAGCGGCGTGCTGCGCATGGCCGTCAACGGCGCCCGGCGCCCAAGCGGCATCCTGGTCTCGACCTATACCCAGTCAGGCGACGGCCAGGAGATCGTGTCGGTCGGCGACAAGATCGGTGTCGCGTTCAGTGTCGGCACCGCTGACCGCTACCTGGTGCGCGGCGTCACGTTCAGCCTCGACGACTCGACAACCCGCAACGGGGGCTTCACCAACCCGTGGCAGGTGCGCTCGGGAGGCGACGAGCTGTTCCGGCTGACCAGCACACGCCAGACATTCGGCGTCAACGAGTTCACCGCCCCCCAGGGCGCCACCGTCGCGGGAGACGGCTCGTACGACTTGTTCCAGGACATCGGCACCGTCGAGCGGATGGGCGGCGTCGTGCTGAGCCGCCACGCCTGCACCACCTCCACCGCGGTGGACGAGCCGGCCGCGTCGGGGGTGAGCTTCGACGGCAACACCGGCGTGTTCGCATGCGACCCGCCGATCATGGCCGTCTTCGGCGAGCCCCTCGCCGCGATGGCCCAGAACCTCGCCCAGACCGCCAACGGCTATTCCGCCGCCGACACCACCGACACAGTCCTCGCCCAGGGCTTCGCCACCGGCGCGGACTCCGACGGCTATGAGCTCTTGGGCGTCGGGGTCGGCATCGAGGGCTCGGGCAGTTCGTTTCCCGACGGGCCGTCGTCGGTGGCCGTGTCGGTGCACGCGGACGTCGGCGGGCTGCCGGGCGCGAAGCTGTTCGACCTGCTCAGCCCGGCCGAGTTCGCGGCGGGCCACAGCTTTTTTGAGGCGCCGCCGGGAACCACGCTGGACCCCGAGACGTCCTACGTGCTGGTGTGGACCCACCTGGGCGGCACCGCGCACCGGCTGGCCAAGACCGCCAGCAACAGCGCCGACGCCGGCGCGCTGGCCGGGTTCAGCCTGGCGGACGCGTTCCATCGGGGCGCGAGCCTTTCGGGCCTGACGGTCGACACCGGCGGCAATGCGCTGAAGATCGCGGTGTACGGCAGGCACACCCAAAACGCCACCGGCGCGCCGCGGGTGGTGGCCTCGGCAGAGGACCCGGGCATCTTGGCTGTGGACGCCTCGCGCGTGGGCGATCCCGACGGGCTCCCCAATATCGGCAGCGTGGACACCACCGGCATCCAGCCCGATTTCTCCTACCAGTGGGTGCGCGTCGACGCGGTGAGCGGCGCCGAGACCGAGGTGGGCGACGGGACGGCCCGTTATCGGCGCGTGGCCGCCGATGTCGGCCATCTGGTCAAGGTGGTGGTGTCGTTCACCGACCCCGGCGGCACCTCCGAGGCGGTGGCCAGCCTGCCGTTCGGGCCGCTTGCCGCGTTGGCGCCGCGGCTGGAGGCGTCGGCGCTGGTCGCCAACACCGCCCAGACGAGCTCGGCCACCAAGAACATCACCGCCCAGTACGCGATGGGCTTCAAGCTGGGCACCCACGGCCAGGGCTATGAGATCTCGGGCGTGTCGATCGACTTGGCCGCGGCCCCGTCGGACCTGACGGTGTCGTTGTGGGCGGGGCCCCCGCCCGGGTTCGGCCACAGCGCGGCCGCGCACACCAAGCTGTTCGACTTCGCCAACCCGCCCTCTTTCGCCGTGGGCCTCAACGACTTCGCCGCCCCGCCCGGCGCGTTCGCGTACCAGGGCGTCGACTACTTCGTCGTGCTGTCGGGCTTCGGCGCGTCGTTGTCGATCAAAGAGACCGCCTCCGACAACGAGGACGCGGGCGGCGAGACCGCAGCCACGCTCCAGAACAAGGGCTCGGACACCGGCGTGCTGCGCCTGTCCGTCAGCGGCGCCCAGCGCCCAAGCGGCATCCTGGCCTCCACCTACACCCAATCAAGCGACGGCCAGGACGTCGTGTCGGTCGGCGACGAGCCCCGCGTCGCGTTCACCGTCGGGACCGCGGACCGCTACCTCCTGCGCGGCGTCACCTTCACCGGCGACGACACCACAACCCGCAACGGGCTGTACACCAACCCGTGGCAGGTGCGCTCGGGAGGCGACGAGCTGTTCCGCATGACCAGCACACGCCAGATATTCGGCATCAACGAGTTCACCGCCCCCCAAGGCGCGACCGTGCCCGGAGGGTGTACGACGGACGAAATGACGATGGCAGAGACCTGCAACTCATACGTGCTCTTCCAGGACATCAGCTCGTTCGAACGCATGGGCGGCACCGTGGTGGGCCGCCACGCCTGCACCACCTCCACCGCGGTGGACATCCCGGCCGCGGCCGGGGTGAGCATCGACGGCACAACAGACGCAACCAAGTTCGCATGCGACCCGCCGATCATGGCCGTCTTCGGCGAGCCCCTCGCCGCCATGGCCCAGAACCTCGGACAAACCGACAACGGCCACGCCACCGCCGGCGGCGCCGACACAGTGCTCACCCAGGGCTTCACCACCGGTTGCTGCGAGACCGATGATTCCGAGTCCGATGCCGCGTTGTACGGGTACCGGCTTCAGGGGATCGGCGTCAACATCGAGGGCTCTGACGGCAGGCTCCCCGACGACCCGTCGTCGGTGTCGGTGTCTGTGTACGCCGACGCGGGCGGGCTGCCGGGCGCCAAGCTGTTCGACCTCCTCAGCCCCAGCGAGTTCGCGGCCGGCCACAGCTTCTTCGAGGCGCCGCCTGACACGCATCTGGCGCCTGACACCTCCTACGTGCTGGTGTGGCGCCACAACCGCGGCACCGCGCACCGGCTGGCGAAGACCTCCAGCAACAGCGAGGACCCGGGCGCGGTGTCGGGCGCCAGCTTGGCGGACGCGCTCTACCGGGGCAAGGGCCTCGACAGCCTGTCGGCGGACACAAACGGCGATGTGCTGGAGATCGCGGTGTACACCGTGGTCAACGACAATGCCCCCTTCGTGGCCCGCGGTGTCCCGGTGACCACGAGCTGGCTGCACATCCCCGACGGTGCCGAGGTGGGAGACCAGTTCAGGCTGGTATTCGTCACACAACGCGGAATACTGCCCACGTCGGGGGACATAGAGGACTACAACGCGTTTGTGCAAAAGGAAGCTGCGGGGACCCTTGTGCGGGGCGAAACAGTCGCCGTGCCGTACACCGATCCGGTCATCCACAGGGTCGCTTCGCAGTTCACAGCGGTGGTGTGCACTGCTGGGGTCGACGCGGTGACCAACACCAAGATCGCCGAAGCGGGCGCCCCAGGCGTGCCGGTCCACTGGCTCGACGGCGGCTGGGACGACCATCCCACCCCCACCCTCATCGTGGAGCAGTACGCCGACTTCTACGGCAACGGGTGGGAGAACACCACCTACGGCGCGTATGCCACCGGGAACTCCGCCCATTTCGAGAAGAATGCGATGGTGTGGACCGGATGCGACGCTCTTGGGGACGCGGACCCGCTGTTCCCCATGGGCAGCAGCATGGGGATGGTGGCCGCGGGCTCGCCGAGGAGCTATGACAGCCTGCTGAATAGGCATCCGCTCATCGTGAACGGGAATGAGCAAGAGCGAGAGCGAAAGTCGAATTCCAACTTTGGCCCTGTCGGCGCCGTCGATCTCGATGAGGGGCGTTTGACCGGCAACGACACTGAGTTCAGGCCGATCTACGCCATCTCGCCGATCTTCACCCTCGTCCGCTAGCACGGCGTTGGCCGGACGATCCCACGGTTCCCGATTTGATGTTCGATGCGCATGCTCTGAGTGGCGGAGTCTGTGCAGGTGTGCGTACACCTGCCGGTCTGCGGAGTTGGGCTCAGCGCTGCTCGGTGAGACCGGTGCTTTTCTCGGCGCACTCGATGGCGAGCGTGAACAGTGTGCTGACGGCGTCGTGGGGGCGGTAGACGAGGTAGCGCTGCACCCGCTGGGCCACCGGCCCGGCAGGCGATCTCCGAATCTCGGCGAAGATCGGCTGCCAGTCGGGCACCGTGCCCCGGTCGATGGCGGCCACCAGCGCCTCGTAGGGCCATGCGCCGACGGGGTCGGCAGGGTCGGCGTCGACATTGCGAAACCGCAGCGCGCTCACACCGCACCTGCCAAGTGCAAGGCCAACCCTTGGCAGGCCTCCACCACATCGTCCCAGCGGTGCCAGCGCCGGTCGAGTCCCTTGTAGCGAGGCAACTCGTCGATAACGTCGGTGTCTCGCGGCGACGGCTCAGCGAGTGCCATCACCAGCGAGGTCAGCACCGATGCCCGATCGCCCGACCGGTCGACATAGAAGTCGTCGATCGCCGACAGCACTCCGATCGCCGTGTCAGACCCGAGGTGGTCGGCCAGCGCCACCACATCGAGGTAGTCGCGCACCACGTTGCGCTGCACCACCAGGAACGCCTTCACCCGCAGCGCCTCCGGCTCGGTCGGCGCCACGACGACCGCGCCGGGGCCGACATCGATCTCGACGGTCTCGAGCGGCCGGCTGCGGCGCATCTGGCGCAGACCGGCCTCGACCCCGTCGAGGCTGCCCATGATCGTGAACGGCGGCTTCGATGCGCGCACCGAGGTCGCCCAGCCCTCAGTTGCCTCGACGGCGTCCAGGATCATCTCGTAACGATCGACCAGATCGGCCAAGACATGGTCATGGTCGAACGAGTCTCGATGCCCTGCATGCAGCGCCGCTGCCGAGCCTCCCACCAACACCGCATCGGGGACAACCGACTGCAAGCGAGCGGCCGACTGCAACACCCGTCGCAGCGTTTCGCTCATCTCGGCCACCTCCGAAATCCTAACGACAGCCTTGGCTTCGAGCGGCGAGGACATGCACATGTCCGAGCCGATGGCGCGGACCGCTCAATCAGGCACGTCAGAGGCGGGCCAGTGCCTCCTGCACCGCAGTGGCGACCAGTCGGCCGTCTTGCCAGAAGCGGGCCTCCGATACCGGGTGATAGCACTCGCCCGCACTGATCGGCTGTTGCGTCCGAGAAACCACTGGCGGCGCGAGTGCGCCGGGCCGTTCGCCCTCAACTGATGCACCTACACTGCCGTAGTGGATCCGGTCGTTCGGCACAGCGCGCGACGGCACGGCATCAGCGACGAGGACATGCTTCACGCCTACCGCAACCCCATGCGTGCTTTCCGTGACGAGGACGACGAGAACTTCATCATGTACATCGGCGGTGACCGCAGCGGTCAACCGCTCGAAGTCGGCGTCGTCGCCGACGAGGAAGGCCGCGAGACCGTCGTCCACGCTATGCCAGCGCGGCCTCGCTATCTGGAGTAGAACGCATGGGCTGGACGTCTGGGGAGATTGAGGAGCGAGCCGACGAGCTGGCGGATTGGTTCGAGAACGAGTTCCCGGAGCGGGCTCGCGAAGTGCCCGTGGCCGAACTGCTTCTCGAGCGCGCGGCGCGCGCCCGTGCGCAATGCGAGCAAGCGGTCGCCGATGCGGTGCGCTCGGCGCTCGCTGCCGGCATGCCCTGGTCTCGAGTCGGAGCGATACTTGGCATCGACGCTCTCGATGCGCGCCGCACGTACGGGCCTGGAATCGCGGGCGAGTCGATTGGCATTCCCGCAGAACTCGAAGTCTCCGCAGAAGACGACTCGGGCTTGGCGATCGACCTTTAGCAGGGTGCTGAAGTAGTCGGTGGTTGGTGCTCACGTTGGGCGGGCGGGCGCGGGACACTGTCGGCATGCGTGGAACCGTTGATGCCCAGATGGCGCACCGTGGGCGGCGACAAGAACCAACGACACCACAGGATTCGTCGCCGACGCCCGCACGGCGGGGTTCACGCCCCACGTCGGCCAGGTTCGCACCGCCCGCTTTCCGGCTCGGTTCGCCAAGACGCCCACACGACTGGAGCGCATGGCACCCGACAAGGGCGAGCACACCGATGAGATCCTCGCCGAGCTCGGCTATGACGAGGAGCAGATCCTCGAACTCAAGGCTGCCGGCGCCGTCTGGTAGGGGCTGTCGTCAGGCGAAGCGGCTGCGCCAAGCCTTCTCTGCGCAGATTTGCCGTCTGTGGCGGCAAATCTGCGCAGAGTCGAGGAGGACCGGGGCTGTCCGCTGATGCGCAGTCGAAATGAGCGGTCTCCTAGAGCATCACGCCGAACAGCAGCGCTGTCAGACCGAACAACAGCGACACACCGGCGCTGATGCCTCGCTTGGCCACGTTGTCGCCGGCGTTCTGATGCACCAGCGCGCCGACACCGGAGATGAGCACCAGCAGCATCTTGATGCCGAGCAGCATCGCCCAACCCGAGCTCGTCTCTTCGCTCGGAATGCTGAGCATCGACCACAGCCCGGTCGCGACCGCGATGCCGAACGCCGGCCACGCCACCCGCGAGAAGGCTTTCGCAGCGACCTTGCCGGAGCCCGGGTAGGCACGGCTGACGACGGGCACCACTGCGCCGACCACGATCTGACCGCCGATCCACACCGTCACGGCCAGCACGTGCAGCACGATGCGGACGGTGTCGAGATCAAAGGCGACTTCACGGACTTCGTTCATTGGCGGTCTCGATTCTGGGTCAGGTCGGGGGCAGGTCTCATCGCGGGGTTACCACGAATGGACCCATCAGTGGTGTCAGGGCTGAATTCGCTAGGACTGGGCTTCGAGCAGGTCCGCCATGTTGTCGGCGAAGAAGCGGTCGAGCACTCGGTCGTCGAACCCTTCCAACGACGAGTTGAACCGCCCGAGGGGATTGCGGCCGCCCTCGATGTGCGGGTAGTCGCTGGAGAACAGGTAGAGGTTCTCGTTCGAGTCGCGGATCATGGCGCCGACATCCTCGAACGGGTATGGCGTGAACGCCATCTGCCGGGTGATCTGGTCCGATGGCGCCTCGCCCAGCGCCGCAAGATCCGGCTCGGATCGCTTCCAGATCTCGACGATCTGATCCAGCCGGCGCAGCATCTGGGGCACCCAGGCGGCACCCAGCTCGATGACACCGCCACGCAGGCTCGGGTGCCGGGCCAGCACACCGTCAAGCACCATCACGCCGACGAAGGTCTCCGCAGCGTGATGGAGGGCAACCATGTCCTTGCCGCGAACGTTCTCGCCGCCGCCGAGCCAGTCTGTCGGCACTGGGCGGCCGGTGTCCATCCACTCGGGCTTGATCTGCAGCGGATCCCCGCCGACGTGCAGCACGAACGGCACGCCCGCATCGGCCATCTGCGCCCAGACCGGATCAAGGTCTGAGTGCCCGGGCGACGCACCGCCTGCGGGACGGTGGGGGATCCACATCGCGCCCAATCCCAGTTCGAGCGCGTGCTCCATTTCAGCTGCAGCCATCTGCGGATCGTCCAGCGGCAGCAGTGCCACGCCGATCAGCCGGTCGTCGTCGGCACAGAACTCGGCCATGCCCCGGTTGTGTGCCCGGGCTGCCCCGTAGCGCACGTCGAGATCGGTTCGGGGATCAAACGCCACGCCGACGCTGAACGTGGCGAAGACGAACTGCCGGGCAAACCCGAGCAAGTCCAGCGCCGTGGAGCGCTCCGCGGAGTTGAAGGCACCCAGCGCCTGATACCCCTTGGGCCCCGCGATCAGGTCGTCTCCCAGAGCCGTCAGCTCCGCGACGGTCTCGGACGGGTGGGCGCGGGTTCGCGCTGCGAGCTCCATGTCGTCGGTGAGACGCCCACCATTGGCGAAGTCAATGTCGGGGATGCGATCCCGGATGCCCGGGTCCGCATGAGCCCGCAGAAAGTCCGGCAGCTCCATGAGGTGGCTGTCGGCATCGAGGTAAGTCCGATTGCGCGCATAGGCCATGCCCGCAGGTTAGTGACGGGCTGCGCACAGTGACCGTTTCAGGTGGTCGGAAATTCCTGGCTGGCTGATTGGGCTGCCGAGTTAGGTTGCGTCCATGGTGGCTTTCGGGGACGCTGACGGATACAAGCTCGCCTACGAAGCGGGTCTCAACGCCGTGGGTGAGCAAGCATCAACACTTCGCGACACCCGCGATCGAGCGGGTGCGTTGCTGTCCATCGCGGCGGTGGCAGGTGGGCTAGCGGCGGGGCTCTTCTTCGTCGAAGGCCGGCCAGTTGGAATGAGTTGGCTCGGTTTGGCAGGAGCCGTCCTTGCCGTCGCGGGACTTGCTGGAGTTGTGGTGGCAACGGTCATGATCTGGCGTCCTGGCGAGAGTCAATTCGTCCACGACGCCGGTGTGATCGTAGGCTCATATGTCGAAGGAGATCCTCCGGCTGACTTGCCGGAACTGCACTGTGAGCTGGCCCTCTGGCTCGGTGACCAGACCAATTTCAATCGTCAGCAGCTGAGCGCCAGGTCGAAGTGGTTCGACCGAGGCTTGTTACTGTTGCCTGTAGAAGTTGTCGGCGTCATCATCGCTTTGGGAGATGCAGCCCGTGTTTAGGAAGAGACGACGGAACCGGAAGAAGGTACAGCAGCCACAAGCGGGGAGGCCGGCTGCGCCGCCCCGGCCGACTCGTCCCAATCCCGGTGTGTCGGAGAAGCGGGGGGCGCGCTAGTCGCCAGCGTCACGCTCTGCGGACCGTCGGTAGCCTGCCGCGATGGCCGGATCGCATGCGGGGCATCATCATGGCCACGATCAGCCCGACCCGGCGCACGGGCTCGCGGCGAAGGTGCTGACGGTCTCCGACGGCGTTGTCGCTGGCACTCGGCAGGACCGCAGCGGCGAAGCGCTCGGCGAGACGTTGGCTGCCGCGGGATACGAGGTGGTCGAACGCCGTGTGGTTGCCGACGGCATCGAGACGGTGGCCGAGGCGCTGCAGGCCCTGTCCGATGGGTTTGAAGGCCTGATCGTCACGACCGGCGGCACCGGCTTCACCGAACGAGATCTCACACCCGAAGGGACCCGCGCCGTCATCGAGCGCGAGGCGCCGGGGCTCGCCGAGGCGATGCGGCTGGTGAACCCCCTGGGCCGGCTGTCGCGGGGCGTCGCCGGCATCATCGGTCGCTCGGTCGTGCTGAACACGCCCGGCTCCACCAAGGGATGCGTGGAGTGCTTCGAGGCAGTGGCCGATGTGTTACCGCACGCGCTGGCCCTGCTGGCAGGCGAACGGCTTCACTGATGTGCCCGGATGACCCGGCTCCCCACAGCGAGCCGGTGAGCTTGGTGAACCCGGCGACGGAGTCTGACGCTGCGCAGATGGCGGCGGCCATCGATCTGGGCGAGAGCGTCCGGGGCACGACAGCGCCGAATCCGTGGGTGGGCGCCGTGCTCGTCACGGCGAACGGCGAGGCGTTTGACGGGGCCACCGAGCCGCCTCCGCGACGACACGCCGAGATCGTGGCGCTGGACGCGGCGCGCGAGGCCGGCACGGACCCCGCAGGGGCCACGCTGTACACGACGCTGGAGCCCTGCTCGCACACCGGACGCACGCCCCCGTGCGTCGAAGCGATCATCGACGCCGGAATCGCCCGCGTCTTCATCGGCGTCGCCGACCCCGATCCGCACGTGTCAGGCCGGGGAACGCTTGCGCTCCGGTCCGCAGGAATCGACGTCATCGAAGGTCTCGGCGATGTCGAGGCCTCGCTCGGTCCCTACCTGCAGCAGCGCCGCACCGGCAGGCCCTGGGTGGTGCTCAAGCTGGCCGCCACCCTGGACGGCCGCATCGGGGCGCCCGACGGTTCATCGCAGTGGATCACCTCGCCCGAAGCCCGTGCCGATGTCCACGCGCTGCGCGCACGCTGCGATGCGGTGCTGGTGGGTGCTCGCACTGTGCGTGCAGACAACCCGTCACTGACCGTCCGCGATGCACCGGGTACCAACCCGCGCCGCTTCGTGCTCGGCTTAGCGCCGGCTGGCGCAAACGTGCAACCCTGCACCGAGGTAAGCGGGCCGCTGCCCAGAGTGCTGAGGGATCTGGCCGCGGAAGGCGTCGTCGAGCTGCTGGTGGAGGGCGGTGCCCACGTCGCGGGGGAGTTTCACCGGTCTGGCTTGGTCGACGAATACGTCGTGTATCTCGCGCCTGCGCTCGCAGGCGGCGATGACGGGCTCCCGTTGCTCGCGGGCGCTGGCGCATCCACGATCAGCGAGTTCTGGCGTGGCCACATCGCTGAAGTCCGCCACGTCGGCGGGGACCTGCGCGTCAGATTGCACCCCGTCGGGCACCCCGTGCCGCAGTCCAGCGACGATCCCGCCAGTACCGTTACTCCCGATCCGCGCCCTAGCACGGCGCGCTGAAGGGACCAGCGATGTTCACCGGAATCGTCGAGGAACTCGGCAGCCTCGCCGGCAGCGGTAGTGAGCGATACCGATTCAATGCGGCCGTCGTGCTCGCTGACAGCGCCATCGACGATTCGATCGCCGTGAACGGCTGCTGCCTCACCGTCGTCGCAATGGGGGATGGCTGGTGGGAGGCCGACGTCACCGCCGAGACTGCCAGTCGCACTGCGCTCGGTTCGCTGGCAGCGGGCGATTCAGTGAACCTCGAGCGCGCAATGCGCTATGCAGACCGGCTCGGCGGCCACATCGTGCAGGGTCATGTGGACGGTGTGGCAACGATCACGCGACCTGGCCCTGACCTGCGCGTCGCTGTGGGTTCCGACGGGGGATTGCGCCGATACCTGGTGGAGAAGGGGTCGATCACGCTCGACGGCGTCAGCCTCACGTGTTTCGACATCGACGACGACGACACCGGTGGATGCGAGTTCTCGGTGGCACTCATCCCGCACACGATGGCGATGACCACCATCGGCACCGCGCAGCCCGGCGACCCCGTCAACGTTGAGGTTGACGTCCTCGCTCGTTACGTCGAGCGTCTGCTGGGGCAGAATGGTCCCGGAACCAACGATGACTAGTCCGGCATGACCGACCACAACACAGCCGAAGGGGCGCCCGCCCAATCGCCGTTCGCTGCCATTCCCGATGCGATCGACGCCATCGGACGCGGCGAGATCGTCGTGGTCGTCGACGACGAGGACCGTGAGAACGAGGGCGACCTCATCATGGCGGCTGAGCACGCCACGCAAGAGGCGATGGCGTTCTTCGTCCGTTACACATCGGGGGTCATCTGCGCTCCCTTGATGGGGGAACGACTCGACGAGCTGGCATTGCCGCTGATGGTGACCGTCAACACCGAGTCGATGCGCACTGCCTACACGGTCACCGTGGATGCAGCCGAAGGCACCACGACCGGAATTTCAGCGGGAGACCGGGCACAGACCCTGAGCCTGCTGGCCGATCCCAAGTCGAGCGCAAACGACTTCAACCGGCCTGGCCACGTGCTGCCGCTGCGCTATCGCCCCGGTGGCGTGCTCAAGCGGGCCGGACACACAGAAGCAGCGGTGGACCTTGCCCGGCTGGCGGGGTGCCATCCCGCCGGGGTGCTCTGCGAGGTGGTCAACGACGACGGGTCGATGGCCCGCCTGCCGGATCTCGTCGAGTTCCGCGATCAACACGGGTTGCTGCTCATTTCCATCGCCGATCTCATCCGCTACCGGCGCGCCAACGAGCGCCTCGTGGATCCGATCGCGCAAGCCCGCATCCCCACCATCTACGGCGAGTTCATGGGGCACGTCTTCCGCGACTTCGACGACACCGAGCACCTGGCGCTCACCTACGGGGTCGTCATGGGCTCCGAGCCGGTGCTGGTGCGCGTCCACAGCGAATGCCTGACCGGCGACATCCTGGCCTCGATGCGCTGCGATTGCGGGGCACAGCTGCACGGCAGCCTGGAGGCCATCGCCGAGTCGGGCGCCGGCGTGCTCGTGTACCTGCGCGGCCACGAGGGCCGCGGCATCGGCATCGGTCACAAGATCGCTGCGTATTCGCTGCAGGACCTGGGTCGCGACACCGTCGACGCCAACCTGGAGCTGGGCCTGCCGGTGGACAGCCGGGAATACGGCATCGGGGCGCAAATCCTGGCGGAGCTTGGCGTGCACCGGATGCGCCTCATGACGAACAACCCGAACAAGATCGGCGGTCTGTCCGGCTACGGACTCGAAATCGTCGAGCGGGTGCCGACCACGGCGCCAGCCAACCCGCACAACCAGGCCTACCTGCGCACGAAGAAGATGCGCATGGGCCACCTCATGGACGACGAGGCCCAGGGCGACCTGGATCTCGAACAGACGCCCCCGCTCGCGGACTAGAGGACAGGGTTCAGGGGACGATCACGGAGATCGGCATCTCGCCCGGCTTGATGTCGTCGAGATGCCCGAACTGCGGTGCGCTCAGGGGACGATCTTGGAGATCGGCATCTCGACGATGTCCGTCGCACCCCGTTCCAGCAGCTCCGGGATGAGCACGTTGATCTCGTGCTTCGGTGCCACGGTCTCGACTGCGTAAGCGTCGCCGCCCCACAGCTCGTTCACCGTCGGCGCCTTCATCGACGGCAGTACGTCCACCACCGCATCGAGGTGCTCGCGGGCCACATTTAGCTTCACCAGCACCTTGCCGCGGGCGTCGAGCACCCCGTCAAGGAGCGTCTTGATCTGCGTCATCGCTCGGCGCTTTGCCGGGTCGTCGTAGGCAGCGCGGTTGGTGAAGATCTCGGTGTAACTCGTGAGGATCTCGTCGATGATCCGAAGACCGGCTGCTCGCAGGGCCCGCCCCGTCTCGGTGAGGTCGACCACGGCGTCCACGATCTCGGGTGCCTTGGCCTCGGTTGCGCCGTAGCTCAGCCGCACATCGGCATCGACGCCGCGCTCGGCGAAGTGGCGACGGGTGAGTTCGGGATACTCGCTCGACACCCGTACCCCGTCAGGCAGGTCGGCGAGCGCCTGGTAGCTGCTGGCTTCGGGCACTGCCACCACGATGTGCACCGGTCGCGAAGTGGCCTTCGAGTAGCGCAACTCGCCTAGGGAGATGACGTCGCTGCCGGTCTCCTCGATCCAATCGCGTCCGGCGATGCCCAGATCGAACAGACCATCGGCAACGTAGGACGGGATTTCCTGGGGCCGCAGGATCCGCACGTCGTCGATGCGCGGGTCGTCAATCGTTGCGCGGTAGTCCACCGCTGAGCCCCTGCGAACTGGCAGGTCGGCATCAGCAAAAAGCTGCAGGGTCGCCTCTTCGAGCGAGCCCTTTGGGAGCACGAGCTTGAGCACGGGCGGTAACGGTACCCGCGCCACCGCTGCGAGCTGTGCTGGTTATTGCCGTGCTAGTTCTTGACGTGCCGTGCGGGCTGTCGCCGTGTGCCGACTCGACAGCTCAGGCTTCGGATTGGCGCTTGTGGATTTCCACGTATGCAAGGCGGATCTGCTGCAAGGCGCCCCGCAGCGTCTCACCGGCGGGCAGCTGGTCGGCCAGATGGTCCACGAGCAGTCCCAGCGCATCAATGGGCAGGCGCGCCTCGGTCAGGTCAGGCGGATCCCGCTGCAGGTGGAGTGCCGCCAGCTCGAACAGTCCCATCATGTGGTTCTGCACGATCTCGGCCGCCGGCACCGACACCAGCTGTTCCTGGGCCTCGCGCAGCCGCTCCTGCATCTCGGCCAGCTCTTCGGGATCGAAGGGCTCGCCGGTACGCGGATCGATCGGCAAACCCGTCTCGGGGTCTATGTCAAATGCGCCGCCGTCGTCATCAGCGGAGTACGCACCGCCATCGTCATCAGCCTCGCTGGGCGGAGCCTGCGACGGCTCGCCGGTGCCCTCGCGAGGTACGCGATGCTCACCCTCCGGTGTCCACAACGTGCTCATCGGCGACCTCTCCAGCTCGTATCACTGCGCTGGCCTGTAACGACCTCGCCTCGGCGCTGTGTCGGACTGCGCCGGTGTCTCCGCACCGCCACTGTGCCGCCCATAGCCAGCGCTGTTACCCTACGGCCCCTACAACTGAAACAAGCGGGGTCCTGACCCCCACCGAACCGCCGGAAGGCGCGTTCCGGTACCGGGTTCGCAACGGATGCCGCGTGGACGAGGAGCGTCCTTTGGACAAGCGAGTACGGCCATAGCACGCGCAAGTGATGGTGACGCCCGGATCAACGAGGACATCAGGGTCCGCGAGGTCCGTCTGGTTGCACCCGACGGCGAGCAGATCGGCATCAAGTCGGTGCCTGAGGCCCTGCAGATCGCACGAAACATGGACTTGGACCTCGTTGAGGTGGCTCCGAACGCTGCCCCTCCGGTCTGCCGGATCATGGATTACGGCAAGTACAAGTACGAGGCGGCACAGCGGGCGAAGGAGTCGCGGCGCAAGACGTCGCATGCGGGGCTGAAGGAGATGAAGTACCGGCCCAAGATCGGCTCCGGCGACTTCGGCACCAAGACAGCCAAGGTCTGCAAGTTCCTCGAAGACGGCCACAAGGTCAAGGTCACCGTCATGTTCAGAGGGCGTGAGGTGTTCCATCCCGAACTGGGCGGCCAGATCCTGGAGCGTGTCGCCGAGGCAGTTGCCGACATCGGGAAGGTCGACCAGTTCCCCCGGCTGGACGGGCGCAACATGACCATGTTGTTGAGCCCAGACCGCATCTCGCGCCAGCGCCGCAAGGCCGCAGACTCGCCCAGCGACTGACGCCCCGCCGGCCCGCGCTGCAGCCGTCGGACGCAGTTCCACAGACTCACGCACCTAGAACGTGTGAGCCAGACCGAGTGAGCCAAGAGAGCAAGGCACTGAAACCATGCCCAAGATGAAGACCCACAGCGGCGCCAAGAAGCGCTTCAAGACCACGGGCTCCGGCAAGCTCGTTCGCCGCAAGCGGAACCGCAATCACCTGCTCGAGAAGAAGTCGTCGGCGCGCAAGCGGCGCTTAGCACTCGAGGGCGAGGTGTCCAGCGCCGATCGCAAGCGAGTCAACCGGATGCTGGGCCGCTGAGCCCCGTTTCCGCAGACCCGATCCCAGAGAAGCGAGAGGATCCACATGGCACGAGTCAAGCGATCCGTGGCTAGTCGCACCCGTCGCAAGGCGACGCTCCAGAAGGCGAAGGGCTACTACGGCAACAAGAGCAGGTCATTCAGGGCCGCCAACGAGCAGGTCATGCATAGCGGGCAGTACGCGTTCCGCGACCGCAGGGCCCGTAAGGGCGAATTCCGCCGCCTGTGGATCCAGCGCATCAACGCTGCTGCACGCCAGAACGGCACCACCTACAGCAGGCTCATACACGGGCTGGATGTGGCAGGCATCGTCGTCGACCGCAAGAACCTGGCAGACCTCGCCGTGAGCGATCCCGCAGCATTCGCTGCGATCGCCGAGCGTGCCGAGGTTGCCCTCACCGACACAGCCGCCGGTAACGGCGGCCAAGTCGACTCAGCCGCCTGAGCACAGCCCACCCGCTGCCGCCTTCGAAGGCCGCGCTGTCGCGGCTGTCTCGGCTGGTGCGCGACCGGCGCCAGCGCGACGCAACGGGCTTGTCCGTCGTGGAGGGCCCCAGAGCCGTCGACGGGGCTTTGGCCAGCGGCGCGACGCTTGAAGCCGTCTTCGCGCGACCCGAGTTAGTCGACCGCTACGCGCCTTCCGGCGCGTCCGACGAACACCCGGATGCAACGCGCCTGGGGGCCGGGTTCCGGGAACGGATCGGTGCGGTCCACCCCGTTCCTGCCGAGATTCTCGACCCGCTCGCCGATGCGATGAACCCCCAAGGGGTCCTCGCGATCGCACGTTTCGCAGATTCGCCGCTCAAGGCGGCAGCGGCAGCCGCGCGGGTCGTGGTGCTCGAAGCGGTGCGCGACCCAGGCAATGCCGGCGCCGTGGTCCGCAGCGCAGTCGCAGCTGGTTTCGGCGCAGTCATCGCCACCGAGGGCACGACCGACCTGTGGAGCCCCAAGGCGCTGCGAGGCGCAGCGGGGCTCACATTCGGGCCCATCGTCTGCCGCGGGCGCTCCACAATCGACGTGCTCGATGCTCTGGGAGACGCCGGGCACGTGCGGGTGCGTGCGACCCCCAACGGCGATGTCTCAGTGGACGAGCTGCTGCGTGCTGAACGCATGACCCTCGTGATCGGCAACGAGGCGCACGGTCCGTCGGCCGAAGCGGTGGCAGGCACCGACGTTGCCGTCACGATTCCCATGCAGCATCCCGTCGACTCGCTCAACGTGGCCGTCGCCGCCGCCGTGCTGATGTATGCCCTGCGGCGGTGAGCCCGAGGGTGCGTCGTCCATGGCGGCTGACGCTCCCGCATGCACGTCGTTGGAGGTCGATGGCAAATTGAGTTCGCGATTGCACCGCGGACTCGTACCCTGCCTGCCGTGAACGGCCCAGCTTCCGCAGGGGGACTCGACACGCTGTTGGCGGATATCGACGCAGCGCGCGCCGAGGGTCTGGCAGCGGTGACCGCAGCGACGGAAGCCGAAAATCTGGCACGTGTGGAGTCGGGACTCTTCGGGCGCAAGTCGACGCTCGGCCAGATCAAACGAGCTTTCGGCTCGCTCGCGCCCGAGCTGCGCGCCCCAGCCGGCCGAGCGCTCAACGAGGCCCAGCAGGAGCTGCGTGCCGCGTACGACCGAGCCGCCGACGCAATCGCTGCCAGAGCACGTCGTGAGCAGCTGCAACGAGAGTGGCAGGACCTCACCGAGACGCCGCCGGGGCCAAACCGGGGGCACCTGCACTTGGTCACACAGACCACCGAGCGACTCGAGGACGTGTTCGTCGGCATGGGCTTCACGGTGTCCGAGGGTCCCCAAGCCGAGACCGACTGGTACAACTTCGAGGCGCTGAACCTGCCCGCTGCGCACCCCGCCCGTTCCATGTGGGACACGCTCTACCTGGACTTGGGCGAGCGAACCGAACTTGGCGACGGCGAGGGCGGCGAGGCGTCCAACGTGCTGCTGCGCACCCACACGTCGCCCGTGCAAATCCGGGTCATGGAGGTTCAGCCGCCGCCGATATACACAATCTGCCCAGGACGAGTGTTTCGTCGCGATACCGCAGATGCCAGCCACATGCCGGTGTTCCACCAGATCGAAGGCCTGGTGGTGGACCGGGGCATTTCGTTCACCGATCTTGCGGGCACGCTGGAAGAGTTCACCTCGGCCTATTTCGGCAAGTCGATCTCGTCACGGCTGCGCCCCTCGTACTTCCCGTTCACCGAGCCATCTGCCGAATTCGACATCACCTGCGTGCTCTGCGAGGGCTCTGGCTGCCAGACCTGTCAGCGAACCGGCTGGATTGAGCTGGGTGGCTGCGGCATGGTGCACCCCAACGTGCTCGCCAACTGCGGTATTGACTTCGAGGAATGGACCGGGTTCGCATTCGGCTTCGGCATTGACCGGTTGGCGCTGATGCGCCACGGCATCGACGATCTGCGAGACATGTACACCAACGACATTCGATTCCTCAGCCAGTTCTGATGCGGGAAGTCACACCGATGAGTGTTCGCGCACCCGTGGGAGGCATGTCGCGATGAAGGTGCTGCTGAGCTGGCTGCGCGAGTTCGCACCCATCGAGGGCGATCCCGCCGAGCTGGCCGATCACTTGAGCGATCTCGGCATGGCGGTCGAGGGCATGCGCATCCTGCCGCCGCTTGACGGTGTCGTGGTGGCGCGAGTGGCGGGTTTGCGACCGCATCCGGAAGCCGACCGCATCCAGTTGGTTGATGTAGAGCTGCCCGGCGCTACTGGGGAGGGCACCGACGGTGCGCTGCAGGTCTGCTGCGGTGCGTTCAACATGTCAGTCGGTGATCTGGTGCCGCTCGCGACGATCGGCACGAACATGCCGGGCGGCCTCGAGATTGGCAAGCGGCGCATGCGCGGCGAGGTGTCCGAAGGCATGTGCTGCTCGGCCGCCGAGCTCGGTCTGGGCGCCGACGCCGAAGGCATCATGATCCTTCCCGACGGGTTGGAGCTGGGCGCTCCGCTGATGGACCAGATCGGTCTTGCCGGCGATGTGCTGTACGACCTCGAGGTCAACCCGAACCGACCCGATGCCATGTCGGTAGCCGGCGTGGCTCGTGACCTGGCCGCACGCCTCGGCGTCCCGTTTCAGATACCGGAGCCGACCGTTGCCGAGACCGACGAGGACATCTCGACGGTGGCGTCAGTGGAGATCATCGACGCCGATCTGTGCGGCCGCTTCGGCGTCCGTGTCATCCGGGACACCTCGATCGGCCAGTCGCCGCTGTGGATGCAGTTGCGCCTCACCCTGTGTGGGATGCGGCCCATCAACTCGGTCGTGGACGTCTCCAACTACGTGATGCTCGAACTGGGCACGCCGAACCACACTTACGACCTGGCGCTCGTGCCCGAAGGTCACTTGGCGACGCGGCGCAGTACTGGTGGCGAGAGCTTGGTGACGCTCGACGGCACCGAACGCGAGATGCTCCGCGGAGAGGGCCTGATCGTCGATCGTCATAACCGACCCATCGGCATCTCGGGCGTCATGGGCGGCGAGAACACGGAGATCAGCGACGGCACCTCGGCGGTGCTGCTCGAGCTCGCTTGGTGGGATCGCCTGTCGATTGCCCGCACGTCCCAGCGGCTCGGTCTGCGCTCGGAAGCTTCAATGCGCTTCGAGCGAGGCACTGATCACGAGCTGGTGTCGATCGCGTTGGATCGGTTCTGCGAGCTGCTGGACGGTGTCACCCCCGGCGGGGTGTCGGTGTGCCGTGGTCGCCTCGACGGCCGAGGCGCCCTGCCCCCCATATCCCATGTCCATGTCCGCCCTGCCCGCATGGGCCACCTGCTGGGAAGGCCATTCACCGCAGCCGAGCTGCGGGATCTTCTCGATCCCATCGGCCTGCGCTGTGCCTCTGGCACTGACGGGGCGCTGGAGGTGACCATTCCGAGCTTCCGGCCTGACGTCGTCACCGAGACCGACGTGGCCGAGGAGGTCGCCCGCCACTACGGCTATGGAAGGCTCGGACGCACCGTCCCACGCTCACCCGAGCCAGGCAGGCTGACGCCAACCCAGCACCTGCGCAGGGATCTTCGTCGTGTGCTGGTCGGGGCCGGCCTGTCCGAGGCCATGCCCAACCCATTCCTGGCGCCCGATGCACTGCGCCGCGCCGGCATCGACAACGCCGAGCCCGTCCGCCTGCTGAATCCGCTCGCCACCGAGGAATCCGTGCTGCGCCCGTCGCTGCTCCCCGGACTGCTGACGGCAGCCGCATACAACACATCTCACCGCAACGACGCCGTGTCACTGTTCGAGATGGGCGTTGTGTTCGCATCTCCCCCCGGCGATTCGTCTCCCAGCACGCTGCCGACAGAAACTGAGCAGCTCGGCGCCATCTGGGCCGGGGGAGAGGCGGCAGAGGCCGTCCGCCTGTGGAATCTCATGTTGACGGCATTCGGGCTTGACGCGTCGTTAGCGAACGCCGGCGATCTCGAAGGCATGCATCCGGTGCGCGCAGCCCAGGTACTGCTGGGCGGGCAAGCCGTCGGCGTCGTCGCCGAGATCGACCCGATGGTGTGCGAGCGCCACGGTCTCGCCCAGCGCTGCGCTTGGCTGCAAGTCGACATGGAGCCGCTGCTCGAAGCGGCGGCCGCCATCGCAGACCACCCCTACCAACTCGTCTCCACCTACCCGTCAAGCGACATCGACCTGGCGTTCGCCGTCGCCGACGAGATTCAGGCATCGCAAGTACGAGACACACTGCAAGCCGCAGGCGGCGATGAGCTGCGCTCTGTAGAGCTCTTCGACGTCTACCGAGGGGATCAGATGACCCCGGGCACGCGATCGCTGGCATACCGCCTGCGACTGCAGGCCGACGACCGAACGCTCACCGACGACCAAGTAGCCCAGATCCGCCAACGCTGCATAGACGAAGTCGAAAGCACCCACAACGCCCATCTCCGCTAGCCGGGGCCGAACGTGTCACGAGACGAGGGGTGCATGGGGCGCGGGATACCCACGCGCAGTTCGCGGCGCCCCGATCCAATGTCTCCTACATGCGTCTAAACACGCGCAATACGCTAGTCAGCGCACAGCACAATATGCTAGTTGCAGCACGGGCACGGCGACATGCGCCGCGAGAGTGACAACCCCGATCATGCCCGGAGGAATTATGCCTGCCCCCAACGAGAAGTTGGCAGCTTCGATGGAGCAGTTGCAAAGCGTCCAAGGTGAGCGGCGTGTCCTGCGCTCCGCAGAGCTGTCGCGTACTCATCGAGACCGCTTGGTCCGAAGCGGTCTCCTGCGGCGTGCCACCAAGGGATGGCTCTTCGTCACGAACCCGGCCGACTCGCCTGACAACGCGACGGGATGGTATGCGTGCTTTTGGGAGTTCTGCGCCAGCCTATGCGAACACCGATTCGGCGATTCATGGCACCTCTCATCAGAAGCCTCGATCCTGCAACATGCCGGCGTTGATGCAATTCCCACCCAGGTGGTCGTCTGCTCACGTCTCGCTGGGAACCACGCTGTCCAACTGCCGCACGGCACGTCGCTGCTCGACCTGAGACTCAAAGAAGAGGTCAACCCTGACGATGTGACCGTCAACGAGGACGGGCTCCGAGTCCTGACCCCATCGGCAGCTCTCATCGGATCGTCGGCACACTCGTTCAAGACGCAACGCATCGCAGTGACAACGGTGCTGGCACGAATGGACGATCACCGCTATCTCCTGGGGCGGCTTCTCGACGGAGCGCACACGACGATCGCTGGGAGGTTGGCCGGGTCCTTCAGATCAATCGGCCGCGAAGACGTCGCTGACGACGTGATCCGCGGGATGAGGAGCGCAGGTTTCGATGTGCGCGAAACCTGCCCCTGGGAATACACCACAACAGTGGGACTGCACACACCCGTCGGGCATCCGGCTGCCATCAGGATTCGGATCATGTGGGAGAGCCTTCGGGATGTGGTCATCGCGATCATGCCGCAAGCAAGCGGGCCGCCTACCAACACCAGCGCCTACCTCTCTGCCGTCGACGACCAATACCGGCTCGACGCCTACCATTCGCTGTCGATAGAGGGGTATCGGGTTTCTACTGAGCTCATTGAGCGAGTCCGAATGGGAACATGGAGTCCGCGCTCCAACCCCGGCGACTCTTCAGATCGTGACGCGATGGCCGCACGGGGCTATTGGCAAGCATTCCAGCAGGTCCGTGACACCGTGGAAGAGGTCCTGTCAGGCGCCAACTCAGCTCGACTGGTGCGCGACCGGCATCAAGACTGGTACCGGGAACTGTTCGGTCCATCAGTGGACGTAGGGCTTGTCACGCCAAGCGATCTCAGCGGCTATCGAAGACATCCCACATATCTCAGGGGCTCGCGTCATGTGCCGATGCGATGGGAAGGGGTACCGAGCGCCATGAAGGAGCTCTTCGAACTGATGGACGAGGATGAGGAACCAGCTGTTCGAGCAGTCCTCGGGCACTTCTTGTTCGGGTTCATTCATCCCTACGCCGACGGCAACGGCCGCATGGCCCGTTTCATCATGAACACCATGCTCGCGTCAGGCGGCTACCCGTGGACAGCCATACGTGTCGCAGACAGGAAGATGTACATGGATTCGCTGGAAGCTGCGAGCCTGGACCAGATGATCGAGCCATTCGCAGAATTCATCGCTGCACGCATAGCGGCAACCCCGACCGGCAGGTAGCCGACATCCGCCAGTAGTGCATCAATGTGCAGCCCTTCATGCACCCCGGGGCAACGCCAGATCAGTAACCCAAGTCCAAGTACACCGGCCCGACCAACGGCTCGCCAGCGATCTTTCGGGCCACGTTGGTGGTGACACGTTCTGCGAGCAGCACTAAGCCCATCTCCGGTGTGTTGCCGATGTGCGGAGTGATGAGGCAGTTGGGCATGGCCCAGAGCGGATGATCGTCCGGCAGCGGCTCCGGATCGGTCACATCCAGCGCGGCGCCGCCGACCTGATCCGTGCTCAGGGCCTCCACAAGGTCGTCAGTGACGATGTGGCGGCCGCGGGCCACGTTGATGATCCAAGCGTGATCGGGCAGGGCCGCCAGCTCCACCGCGCCGATGATGCCGGCAGTGTCGGGTGTGAGTGCGAGCGCCAGCACCAGCACATCGGTGCCCACAAGGACGTCGGCGAGCGCATCGGGACCGACCACCTGCGCCGCACCGTGCATCGGTTGAGGACGATTGCGCAGCACGGTCACCTCGCAGCCGAACGGCGCGAGCAGGCGCAGCAACGAGTCGGTGATGCCGCCTCCGCCCAGCACCGTCACCGAAGCACCCAGCAGGTTGCGCCCCTCGGGTGCGCTCCACTGTCCCGCTCTTGCGTATGTGGCCATTCCGCGCATTCCGGCCAGCGCCAGCATCAGCGCGTGCTCGGCGACGGGTTCTGCATATACGCCCTTGCCGCAGTACCACTCAATGGCTGGCCGGGCAGTCACGACGTCAACCACCGGCTCGATACCGGCGTAGGGGAGCTGCACCCATTCGATGCCGGGATTGGCATCCACCATTTCCCCGATCAACTGGGCCTGGGTGGGTTCGGCCCACACGAGCGCTGATGCCCCATCCGGGGCGCTCACCGTGCCCCCGCCCCGCATGACAGCCTCAGCCAGCACTGGACGCCGCCAGCAGTCGGGCTCGACGGCGACGAGTACGCTCATCGTGTCGCCCTCCGTCCGCTTCTCATGCGACTCACGTCCAAATCCCTCAACGAATGTCGGCGGCCAGACCGCCGTCGGGAGCGATGATCTCGCCGGTCACGAAGCTGGCTTCGTCGCTGCACAGGTAGAGGCAGGCATTGGCGATGTCGGCGGGCTCGCCCAGGCGGCCCAACGGGGTCTCCCGCTCGCGTTCACGCACCCACTCGTCGCTGTCGGTCATGGAGGCCGTCATGGATGTACGGATGTACCCGGGTGCGACCGCGTTCACCCGGATGCCGTAGCGGCTGAGTTCAAGGGCTGCGCAGCGGGTCAGCATCCACACGCCGGCCTTGGACACGCAGTAGTCCGATCCGCCCTGCAGCGCCATCAAACCCGCCACCGAGGCGATGTTCACGATGGCACCGCCCCCGCTGTCACGCATGCGGCGCGCGACCGACTGGTTCGTGAGCATGACACCGGTCAGGTTCACATCGATTACTCGCTGCCACGATTCCAGTGACTTCTGGAGTAGCCACCGGTCGCCCCGTTCATAGAAATCCTGGCCGACTTGCTCGGGGATCTCCCGGCTGACGTAGCCGGCGTGGGAGATGCCCGCAGCGGCCACGCAAGCGTCGAGCCGCCCGAAAGCAGCCACTGCGGCTTGCGCCATTGCCTCGTTCTGTTCCTCATCGGCAGTGTCGACCTGGGTCCAGGTCGCCTGACGTCCACGGTTGGTGAGCTCGGCCGCCACGGCTTCGGCCCGGTCAGGGTTGAGGTCGGCCACCACGACCGAAGCACCCTGCTCGGAGAAGCGCAGCGCGCACTCACGGCCGATGCCGGAGGCGCCGCCAGTGATCACAGCGACCTTGCCTTCCATGCGACCCACTGCTTCGCCTGATGCCGCTCCATATGGCGCTGTGCCTTCGTTGTCTGCCATCTCCGTAGTCCTCTCGTCGTGCTCCGGTTGTGTTCTTGCCGGTCTGTGTCGCTGGAAGCGCCCCTCAGCGGCCGGCGGCCATGACGCCGCCGTCAGGAAAGATGATCTCGCCGGTCACGAAGCTGGCATCGTCGCTGCACAGGTACAGACACGCATTGGCGATGTCGTCAGGTAGGCCGAGCCGCCCCAGCGGCGTCTCGCGTTCACGTGCGGCCACCCACCGCTCATTGCCCAGCACGGCACCGCTCATCGACGTCTGGATGTAGCCGGGACCCACGGCGTTGACGCGGATGCCATAGCGACTGAGCTCCAGCGCCGCGCAGCGCGTCAGCATCCACACGCCGGCCTTGGAGACGCAGTAATCCGAGCTGCCCTTGAGCACATTGGTGCCGGCAATGGACGAGATGTTGACGATCGCGCCGCCGCCGTTGTCCTTCATCTTGCGGGCCACGGCCTGATTGGTGAGCATGACGCCGGTCAGGTTGACATCGAGCACTCGCTGCCACGATTCGAGCGATTTGTCGATGAAGAACATGTCCCCGCGGTCAAAGCGGTCCTGCCCCGCCTGCTCGTCGATCTCGCGGCTGACGTAGCCGGAATGAGAGATCCCTGCCGCAGCCACGCACGCGTCGATGCGCCCGAAGGCCTCAACGGCGGCGTCTGCCATCTCATCGTTCTGTTCTTGCTGCGAGGTGTCCACCTGCACGGCGATGGCGTCTTGGCCCAACGCGTTGATCTCGTCGACGACGGTCGCAGCGCGTTCGGGGTTCAGGTCGGCGACCACGATGGACGCGCCTTCGGCAGCAAAGCGCAGCCCACATGCTCGCCCGATCCCTGACGCTCCGCCGGTGATGACGGCCACCTTGCCCGCCATGCGACCCTCTGGGCTGCTTGACGCCGCTCCATGCGGCGCTGGGCTGCTTGATGCCGCTCCATGCGGCGCTGGGCTGCTTGATGCCGCTCCATGCGGCGCTGGGCTGCTTGATGCCGCTCCATGCGGCGCTGGGCTGCTTGATGCCGCTCCATGCGGCGCTGGGCTGCTTGATGCCGCTCCATGCGGCGCTGGGCTGCTTGATGCCGCTCCATGCGGCGCTGGGCTGCTTGATGCCGCTCCATGCGGCGCTGGGCTGCTTGACGCCGCTCCATGCGGCGCTGGGCTGCTTGATGCCATGATCCCTCCCGCTCTCGCGTTGATTGCGACGGTCCCGCTGCGGCATGGCTTCGAGGCCCTACCCGCGATGCGTCCAAGATCATGCCCCACCGGCACGCAGCAGGTCGTCTGAACGTAGCCGTTCAGTCGGCGTTGCTCACCCGGGACTTCAGACTCTCGCGTCGTCCCCGGATGAGCCGCCAGGTGACGCGTTCGTGACGGGGCGAGATGCCCATGGCTTGGCGGATGATGCGTTCGTCGACGGCGTCGGGGGCTGGCGAGAAGCCGATCTCGGTGGCCATCCGGACCCCATTGCGGGCGAAGAACGACGAGGCGATGCGCTCGAATTGGGCCAGCACCTCCATCTCGGGTTCCAGCTCGCCGGCCACCGAGCACAGGTAGGCGAAGTTCTTGATGAACAGCATCAGCTCTTTGGGGATGCGTGCGCCGTTGGCCAGCAGGCCCGAGATCAGCGCACGGAATTCGGAGGTGAACTCGTCCTCAGTGAGTTCGAGCGGGTCGAAGCCCGGCCGATCAAGGCGCAGGTCGGCGATGACTCGTTCGGGACTGCTGCCGGGTCCGAAGGCTCCCAAGTCGATCATCCCGGAAATCTGAGACTGCAAGTCGCCGGTGAGCAGCCCGACCACGTAGCGAAGGAAGGCAACCCGCTTGTGCCCTTCGAGCCGGCCGGTAATGCCGAAGTCGACCAGCCCGATGACGGGCGGCTCGCCGGGCGACGTCCCCTCGGTGTCGATGAACACGTTCCCGGCGTGGAAGTCGCCGTGGAAGACGCCCGTCATGCAGGCACCGTGGAGCAGGGCGTCGTTCATCTGGCGGAAGATGGCTGCAGCTTCGCCGTCGGCGAGGTCTTCGGGCCGCAACTCGCTGAGCGGGCGCCCGGCGACCGGGCTCATCACGATCACCCGCTCGGTGACAGCATCGAGGAGCGGTTCGGGCACCTCCCAGCGTCCGGTGGTGGTGGCGCGGAGCGCACGATCCACCTCGAAGAGGTTCGCCACCTCGACCCGGAAGTCGAGTTCCTCAGTGATGGTCTGGGCGAACAGTTCCACGAGCGCCGGCGGATTGGCCAGCGCGGTGATCGGGATGCGGCCGACCAGCTTCGGCGCGATCCACGCCAGCACCGCCAGGTCGCGTTCGACACGCCGGCGGATACCGGGTCGCTGCACCTTGACCATGACACGTGTGCCATCACCAAGCCAGCCCTCGTGCACCTGGGCGACGGAGGCTGCTGCGGTCGCCTCGGTGTCGAAGTGAGAGAAACGCTCGTCGAGCGGGCCCAATTCGGCCTCGATGACCTCGCGGATCGCGGCCCACGGCTCGGCAGGCACTTGGTCACGGCACAGCCGGCACTCGGCCACGAGCGCATCGGGGAAGACACCCTCGCCGGCGGCGATGAGCTGGGCCAGCTTGATGTAGGCAGGGCCGAGCTTGGTTGCCGCCACCCGCAGCCGCCGGTAGATCTGCTCTCGCCGCTCCTCGGGATCAAGCCGTCGGTCGAGCAATCGACCGGCGTAGGTGGCCCAGCCGATACGAGCTGCAGTGACCATCAGTCGAAACACGGGCGGGAAGCGCGGCTGTGCGATCAGCTCGGGAACGCTGTCGTGGATCGCGCGGCGCAGCGGTGCCACCGTGGCCAAGTAGCGATCGCGCTCCGGCGAGGTCCCGACGTCGGCGTGAGCGCTGGCCGGCGGCAGCGTTCTCGCCGGTATCCGTGTCGCCAATGGCGCCGTGTTGAGTCGCAGGCGCATGCGGGACGGTCCCCAGATCCCCAGCGAGAGCGGCTTCCACTCGACCGGCTCGTCCAACTCGAAACTCTCGACGTGCTCGACGAAGACCCGCAGTGCTTCCTGCAGCTCTGCCCGGGCCAGGAATGCCCCGAGGCAGTGGTGCGCACCGCTGCCGAAGGCCAGGTGCGGATGTTCGTGGGGGACAGCTGGATTGAACTCGTAGGGATCGAAGCTGTGCTCGTCGGGGGGAGACTCTTGCGAGGCTGGGCGATTGGCGTCGGGCGGTGTCCCAGCGTGGGCCGGGCAACCGCCCGAAAGGCTGGCCGCGTGCAGGCCGATCATGACGACGGTGCCTGCGGGGAACAGCAGACCATTGACGACCACGTCGGTGGTGGCGATGCGCATCGCCGTGCGCACTGCCCCGATGTAGCGCAGCGATTCCTCGACGTATGCCGGTATCCGGTCGGGATCGGACCGCAGCGCCGCATATTGCTCCGGCCTGTCGGCGAGCACCGCCAAGGTGGCCCCGAGCTGGTTGCGTGTGGTGTCGGTCCCGGCGATCAGCAGTGCCTCGACCATGCCGATGAGCTCGTCTTCGCTCAGCCGGTCACCCTCATCAGACACAGTGATGAGTTCCGACAGCAGATCGTCGGCTGGTTCGAGGCGTCGGCGCTCGATCAGGTCGACCACATACGCGCCCAACTCAGCCTGTGCTGCGGCGATGTCGCCGAGCCTGCGGACCACGGCCTCGGTATCGCCGTCGAAGAGTCCGAATATGGTTTCGGCCCACCGGCCGAACTGACCCCAGTCATCGTCGGTCACACCGAGCAAGCGGCAGATGACCGGCACCGGATACGGGTCGCACAGGCCCGAGACGACTTCGCCGCCACCTGCAGACACCAACGGATCGATCAGCCTTGCTGCGTGGGCTGCCATGAACGGTCGCAGCCGGTCCGCCGCCGCGGGCGTGAAGGCACGGCCGAAGAGCCTCCTCAGGCGGCGGTGATCATCACCTTCGAGTGACAGCACGTTCGGTCGGGCCCTCATCGCCTCGTCGCCAGCGCTGACGGGTGCATCCCGGCGGGCCCGCACCATGAAGGCGTTGAAGTTCACCGGTGTGCGCCCGGCGCCATCGAGCGCTGCTCCGTCGAGCATCGCAACGCCGGCCAGCATCGAGATCCATGCCGGGCCGCGCAGGATCGCGCGCGCTTCGTCGTATCCGTGAACGAACAGTCCGAATGGCGTGCGGACTACCCAGTCGCCGGTGCGGCTCAGCTCGCGGCTCATCGCAACCAAGTCGGCGAATTCCCCGATAGCGAAGTCTGCGAACGGCACCGCACCCTCGTCATCGATGGATCGGGTCGGCGCATCAGGTTTCTCGAGCGCGGTTGCGCTGCTGTTCACACCCCTATCTCATCACGCGTGCCACCGGGTTCCACCGCGCGTCGCGTCGGCATCGGTCAGCCGGCACGACAGACTGCGTTGATGCGCCACCGCCGCCGGTTGAGGGCGACCATCGTCATCGTGCTGGTGCTCGGCGCATGCTCGGTGCATGAGTCGACCCGGTCAGGGGGCTTGGTCCCCCCGGCCAATCCTTCGCCTACTACTTCGCCGTCACCGACTGTCGTGACGATTGCCGTCGACGACGACCTCAGTACCGCCACAGGTGATACCTCGCGGGCAACCGTGCCACCTTCGACCGCTGCCACGCTCGTGGCACCCGTTGCCACGCTCGCGGCACCCGCTACAGAGTCGCCGAGTGCCACCAGTACCGCCGCCGGGGACCCCGCGGTGACGCAAACGACCGCTCAGCCGTCGCCGACGGCTGAGCCCGGTACCCCTGCTGATGCGAACCAGGTGCTTGTGACGGCTCAGCCCGACTCTCGTGCTGATGCGAATCAGGTGCTTGGAACCGCCGAGCCTCTCGACGGCTTCGGTGAGGGCGTGCTGGCGGTCAGCGGCCCAGCCGGTACGCACGTGTGGCCGGTCATCGTCGCCGACACCCCCTTGGCGCGCCAGCGGGGCCTCATGGGCGTCACTGACTTCGCGGCACTCGGCGGCTACGCAGCGATGGTGTTCGTCTTCGACGGCGACACGAGCGGTGCCTTCTGGATGCGCGATACACCCCTGCCGCTGCGGATCACGTACGTGGATGCGGGCGGCGCCGTGGTCTCGTCAACTGACATGGTTCCGTGCTTGTCGCCGACGCCTTCTGACGAGTGCGACCGGTATTTCCCCGACGGCCCGTATCGCATCGCGGTCGAACATCCCGGGGGCCCCGACTACGACCTCGGTCTCGACAGCGCCACGTCCATCACACTGGAGCGCTGACGGTCTCGATGTCTGCCGGGCGCACCTTGCATCGGAGCGTCCAGATACGGGCTGCAAGGCCACAAGGCCCACTACGCTGCGGGCACGTGGCCGCACGACGTGAGCCGGGTCGAGACAGACGCACGGGAGCTGAACACACACCATGCTGAGATTCGCTGAAGAAATTCTCCTCCTGCTGCTGCGAGACGACGACGGCAAGCTGATCCATGTGCCTGAGCGCACTCTCGACCGGGTCATCGCCGGTGCGGTGCTCATGGACCTGGCCATGGAGAACCGGATCGACACCGATCTGGAGAAGCTCATGCTGATCGATTCGACGCCGATCGGCGACGGCTTGCTTGACCCTACCCTCGCCCAGATTGCGGCCCAGCAGGCCGAGAGCGACTCGCGCTATTGGGTGGAGTTCGTGGCTGCCCGGGCCGAGGGCATCCGCGAGGAGGCGTTTGCGCGGCTGGTCGACAAGGGCATTCTCGAGCGCAAGGACGACCGTCACCTGTGGGTGTTCCGGTCTCGCCGCTACCCATCGGTTGACGGCAAGGCTGAGCGCGAGGTGAAGCTGCGCATCATGGGCGTGCTGTTCAGCGACGAGATCCCCAGCCCCCGTGACATCGTGATCATCGCGCTCGTGGACGCCTGCGGCATCTTCGGCGAGTTGCTCCCCAAGTCCGAGCTGGAGCTCGCTGCGCCGCGCATCGAGCAGGTACGCAAGCTGGACCTCATCGGCCAGGCCATGACGCAGGCCATCCGTGACATCGAGATGTGGCTGGCCAGCTCCACGGTCAGCCGCTTCATGCTGTAGACGCTTCGGCGCAGCCCCGGCTGCGAGCGGGTTCTTGGGGCACCTGCTCAGTCTTCGAGCGTCTCGCTGCCTCGGTACATGGCCTGACGGCGGACACCGCTCACGTAGGTCGCCACGGCGTCGTCTGCGGGCGTGCGCTCGGGGTCCCAGCGTCCCCAGTGGATGAGCTGGTCGAGCGGGTGGCGGTAACGCGACTCGGCGCGCCGGTGCGGCCAGCCGATGGGAATCGTGGCGATCGGGGTGAGCGGCTCGGGCACGCTGAGCAGCTCCCTCAGTTCCCGAGCGGTCGTGTCCTCGCCGCCCCCGCTCAGCCACGCTGTCGTGAGACCGTATGCAGCGGCCGCGAGATGCATGTTCTGGGCTGCAGCGCCGACCGAGGCCAGCAGGATCTTCTCGTTATTGGCGTCGTACTCACGAGCCCAGCCGTCGTGGTCGCTGACGGGGTACGAGTCGACCCAGCGGGGATCACAGAACAGCAGCACGATGGCCAGCGAGTTGTGGAGCCAGTGCTTCTTGTGGACGTGGGGGAAGCCCCGGCAGTGCGCCACGAGCCGATCGGCCTGCCGCACGAACACGTCCGAGACTGCCAGCACGTCGGCCCGCTGCGCCGCGACGACGAAGTGCCAAGGCTGGGTGTTCGCTCCCGACGGTGCCCAGCGGCCGGCCTCGCAAATCCCGCGCAGCACGTCGGTGGGCAATGGCTCGGGCGGCGGTTCGAAGCTGCGAACAGAACGCCGCAGCCGGATGACCTCCATGAGCGACTCGAAGCGCGGGGCTGTCAGATCGTTGTAGGACGGGGCAGGGGCAACCATGATCGCAAGCTAGTTGCGAGGTGCAGTCGGAGAGGAACGGACTCAGCGCCGCAGACCACGCTTGGCCGACTCCCTGGCCATGCCGACCACCTCGTAGGAAATCGCAGCAGGGCCGCCGAACACCGTCAGCGTTAGGTCGGTGTGATCGAGGCGGTGCCATGCCAAGAAGTTGTCGACGAGGTGCGGTACCTCGTTGGGCTTCACGAGGATGGTGGCGCCGTCCAAGCGGGCGATGAGCGGGCCGCCTGACAGACCGTCTGCGTACACCAGACCGGTGGCGAGAGCGACGCGGTTGTTGTCGAGGCACGTGCCCGCGCCGTTGACACCAGACCGGAGTGCGAATCGAGCCATGCGTACTGAGGTGTCATAACGATCGACACCGCCGACGCGGACGACGGTAAGACCAAGATTGGTCAGCTCGTTGACGACGTCTTCAGAAACGGCGCCCGGCCCGCCGGCCACAATGATCTGCTCGATGCTGCCGTCAGCGAGCGCAGCGGTGAAGAATGCGCGCACGCTGTCGGGCAGTCCGTCGGTGTGGGTCAGCAGGAGCGGATGCGGCCCTGTGGCTGCGATGGGCGCGAGCGCAAGCGCATCCGCGAAGTCCCTGCCGGTCGCCAGCAGGGCGGTGCGAAGCGAAGACCCGCAGAATTGCGCGGCGCCGCCTGAGGTAGCGATCACTTCCGCGGCGATTTCGACGGAGGTCTCGTAGCGATCAGCGCCGCCGAAGCGGATCACGCTGACCACCGACGGCAACGCGGCAATCGCAGCCTCGACGTCGGTCGACACGGCCGCGGGCCCGCCGACGATGTACACATGCGCTATCTCGAACTCAACCAGGAATTCCTTGGTGAGCTCGGGCAGCTCGTGTGGCTCGGTGAGCAGCAGCGGGGCATTCTTCGATCCGGCGAGCGCTGGGCTGGAGAGCACGATCGAGCTGAGCGGTGTGCTAGTCAGCGCCGATGCAGTCAGCGCATCGGGGAAGGCACGACCCGAAGCGATGATGACAGTGGTGATCTTGCGCTCGTTGACGGGCAGCGACTTGTCACGCGCTATCTCGCGGGCGTACCGCTCAGCGATGAGCTGGGCTGTTTCGAAGCGGTCGATGCCACCGATGCGCTCGACGCGTATGCCCGGGTTACCTTCGCCGCTGTCACTGTCGTCAGAGGCGGAGAATCTGTCGCCACCGTCGTCGCCTCCGTTGTTCCCGTTCCCGGGCGGGTTCGTCGTGCGAGGCCCACCGTCGACCTTGTGCCCGATGTTGTCCGGCATTCCCTCGTGATCACGGTCGGCGGGATTGTCGACGAGGTCCGTGATGGTCCCGGACAGCTTGTTCGCTGCGATGCTGACGCCATTGTCGTCCAAGTCGCCGGGTTGGACCGTGTAGCTGAACGTCAGGGTGGTGGCGCCGACGGCGGGATCGATGTTCGAGGGGCCGGCCAAGCGGGCCTGCTTCGGCGACGTGCCGATGGTGAGCGTGACCAGTGGTGTGCCACTGACCAGCACGGGCTCGTCGAAGTCGATGCTGACTTCAATCGTGTCGCCCTTGCCGTAGGTGTCGTCACTGTTGGGCGGCGGTGTGCTGGTGATACGGGGACTGCCGCTGTTGACGCTTGGCGCCACGCCATCGACTTGGTGGGCCGATTGGTGGGTGAGTTCCGGCACGGTGAGGACGGCTTCCTTGCCACCCGTCTCCGCAACAATGTTGCCGCCGTTCTTGTTGATGCTCACGGCGTTCACGCTGACGCCGTCACCGTCCATCACGTCCGCCGGGCCTGCATCGGTGTCCCCGACGGTGTATTGGAATCGAATCTTGTCCGTCCTGGAGCCCGAGAGATACCTGGCCTCGACAGTCTCGGTGCCGACTACCAACGACAAGTACGGCCGGCCGCTGACGGTGACATCCTCGCTGAACATCACTTCCAGGACGATGTGCTCGCCCTTGCTGTAGGTATCGAGCTTGTCTGGGCTGCTGGTGATCGTGGGGGCTTGCATGACCCACGGGCCGCGTGGCTGCAGGCTGCCATTCACCTTGTGATTGGCATCGTCAGGCACCGCGGTGTGATCGAGTTCTGCGATGTTGCCCGGCAGGTCGGTGATGGTGCCGCCGTCCAGGAAGAGGCTGTTCTGAGTGATGCCGACGCCATCACTGTCCATGTCGGCGGCGACGACGCGATACGTAAATACCAAGGCACTCGTGCCGGAGCCGGACTGGTAGGACGCGTTTTGGTCCCCGCTGGCGATGTCGAGGGTGATCTTCGGCGTGCCGCTGACGATGACCTTCTCGTCAAACGTGACGGTGACCATGATCGCGTCGCCGAGGTGATACGTCTGATCGCCGCCGGGGGAGGGCGAGGTGATGGCGACGCTGAAAACGGTTGGGGCCGTCGTCTCGACCTCATGGCCGCTCGCGTTCGTGATGCCGCGGTGCTCCAGCTTGCTCTGCGCATTCACCTCTGGCCCATTGCCCACCAGGTCAGTGATGCTGCCACTCAAGGTGTCTGCGACGATGCTGATGCCGTCAGTGTCTTCGTCGCCGCCGATGACGGTGTACTCGAAGGTCGCGGTCTCGACACCGACCTCGCTGTTGTAACCCTGCGGAGCCACCCACAAAGCAGCGGGTGTGTCCGTTCCGATGCTCAGGGGGATGTTTGCCGACGTGATGTGCGCCGGTTCATTGAATGTGACGGTGACGACGATCTTCGAGTCCTCGCCGTACGCGTCGTTGTTGTGCGGCGAGCCACTGTTGGGCGGCGAACTGGTGATCGTGGGACCGCTCGTGATGTACGGCTGCACGCCGTCCACCTTTTGGTTGTCTGGGTCGTCGTCAAGGCCTATGTGGGTGATGATCGCAGGGTTGTCTTGTGGGTCGGCAAGAGTCGCGTCCCTCAGTTGAATTGCGTTGGAGGGGATGCCGATGCCGTCCGTGTCCAGATCGTCGTTCTCGACCGCGTACTCGAAGACCATGGTGTTGTCGCCGTCGAGCCTGATGTAGTCGGCGTACTCGGTGCCCGAGCGCATCCGCAGGGCGATGCGCGGATCATCATCCAACTCGGCGTCGGTGTCGTCGAGCGTCACCTCGATTGGGTCGTCGAATGTCACCTCGACCGTGATGATGTCCCCGAGCTTGTAGTAGGTGTTGTTGAGCTGCGGGGCAGTAGAAGTGATCTCGACCTTGCTGACGCGCGGCGGCTGCGCGTCCACCTTGTGGCCGCCGTCGTCACCGAGTGCGCTGTGACCCAAGTCAGCCGGATTGCCCGTTCGGTCCTTGATGGTGCCGGAGATTGCGGTGGTTTCACCGGCACCGGTATCCAGATCAACGCTGATGCCGTCGTTGTCATCGTCGTTGGAGCCGACGGTGTAGCTGAACGTCAATGTGCAGGTGTTGGTGGTATCGGCATCGGTGCATTCAGGGGACGATTCCTTGTACCGGGCGTTGCGGTTATTGCCCGCTGGATTGACTTGGTCGTCGCCGATCTGGAACCGCAACAGCGGCGTGCCTGAGCGCTCCACGTCTTCGCTGAAGTCGACTTCGAAGGTGATTTCGTCGCCATCGCCGTAGGTGTCGTTGTTGTCTGGGGGGCCGCTGTTCGGCGGATCGCTCGAGATACGCGGCCCGCCGGTGATTTCGGGCACCACCGAGTCGACGTTCGGGCCGTCGGCGTCGCCGATGGCATCGTGCTGTCGCAGGGTCTCGTTGCCCGCGGTGTCGGTGATGACACCGCCGCTGAGCTCGATGTCGCCCGCGTCAATGCTGACACCGTCACTGTCGGTGAGTCCGGATTCGACCTGGTACCTGAATACCAGCCGGTTGCCGCTGCCGGAGCCGCTGTGGTAGGTCGCGTCCTTGGGAGCGCCACCGACGTCTAGTTCGATCGATGGTGTCCCGTTTGTCGTGTCAACCCAGATGGCGCGGTCCCGGGTCGATCCCGTCAGCGGGACGTCGCCGTCATCGTTGGAGTCGTTTGCGTCGTCATCTGTGTCGAAGGTGACGGCGACGCAGATGTACTCGCCGACAAGCAACGTGGATGCGTCGCAGTCCGATCCGCTCGTGACGAACGCGATGGCGTCCACGGACGGCGCAATCGTCTCGACCCGATGCCCCGATTGGGTCCGCAGCTCGTGCTCGTCGAAGTCTCGGTCGGCCGGGATCGGATTCTGACTGGTGCTCTGGATGGTGCCGCCGCTGATGCCGCCTGCTGGCACTCGCACGCCGTCCGGGTCGGCGTCTGGAGCGACGACGATGTAACCGAAGACGATGGTCCGGGGGTTGTTGTCTTCGCCGCTCGCCTGCTGGTCGTAGTCGGCAGTCCTGTGGTCCGGCTGAGTACTCGAGCCGAAGTCGATCTCGAGCGACGGGCTGCCCGTGACCGCCACCGGGTCGTCGTACGTCACCGTGATGTCGATGTGGGAGCCGACGCCATAGTAATTCCCGTTGTTCGGCGGATCGCTGGTGATGCTGAGGCCCGTGATGGTCGGCGCCATGGCATCGACCTTGTGCCCCCCCTGCGTTCCGAGCGCGCTGTGATCCAGTGATGCATCTTCTCCGTCGTCGTCGGCCACGATCGTGCCGTTGGTGTTGTCATTCGACTTCAAGCTGTTCATGTCGATGCTGATGCCGTTTCCATCGAGATCGCCGGCCTCGACGGCGTAGTGGAAGATCAGCAGCTTCGAGTCGTCGCCCGAGTCGTAGGCGGCGTCCGTGGGTCCACTTTGGAGGTTGAGGGTCAGTTTCGGCGTTCCAGTCACCCGTACGGCCTGGTTGAACGTCACCTTGACTTTGATGGTCTCGCCGAAGCCGTAGGTGTCAGGGGGGTCGCTGCCGCCGGACAACGGCATGCTCGTGACCTCGAGCGCCTGGATGATGGGCGGGCCTGCAACAGCCTTGCCATCGACCCGTTGGTACTTCAGCGGTTTCTCGAAGACATCGGAGTAGTGGGTGTAGAGCGTTCCGCCGTCGGCGGCTCGGAAGATGTTCTGGTTGGACTCGTCGATCGGCTTGCCGCCGTCGTAGCTGAAACGGCCAGAGGGCACGATGATGCCATCGCGGTCCTTGTCATCGTTCGTGACTTGGTAGTAAAAGAGCAGCCGCGTGTGCCCCGAACCTGAGAGGTACTTGGCGTACTTCAACGTGGGACTGGCCCGATTCCGATCTTGGAGGTTGTCAAGGCAGCCGAGCTCTACAAGACCGGTGTCGTAGGTATCCAAGTCAGTGCCGCTCAATTGATCGCGGTGCCTGAAGTCGTCCTTGTGACAGTTGAAAATCTGGATCGGCAATTCGAGCCGGGTGTCGTCGACGAACACGGCCTCGTTGAAGTCGGCCCGCACCACCACGTATTCGCCCTCATGGAGAGTTGTGCCTGTGGCGGGCTCGCTGACGACACGGGTGGCGTAGCTCGAGACGAAGGCCGGGTTGGACGGGTCCTGCAATTCCTGCGACGTGAGCGGGCCGCGACTGCCATCGATGAGGTGCTTGGCCACTGTGGGGTCGCCGCCGTCGACTTTGCCATCCATATTCCGGTCGACCGCACGTAGATCAGCCTGCGCCTCAAGTTCATCGTGGTGGAGCGTGGCTCGCACTCCGTTGTCCATGGCGCGGATGGTGCCGCCGCTCAGGCTGCCCCAAGCGACGCTGATGCCTTCAATGTCGTCAGGGTCAGTGGTTGACGTCGAATCACTGGCCGTGACTGTGTAAGCGAAGAGCACTCGAGTCATGCTGGAGCGCCGCCGCGGGTCGTTGTTCGGCGGGTCGTTGCTCAGCGGGACGTTGTTGCTGTCAGCACAGTTTGTGTCTCTGTGACCGGTGCATACGAATCTGGCTTCCTTGTTCGACCCGCCCACGTCGAGCGTGAGTGTCGGCGTGCCGGTCACGGTGACCGGCTCGCTGTACTCGATCCGGACCCAGATCTCCTCGCCTTCGTAGTAGGTGTCGCCGTCGAGCGGCTCGCTCATGATCTTTGGCCTGCTGACGATCGTCGGCGAGCCCGTCGACCGAGGATGGAACACCGCTGGGTGTTCCAGGCTTGCGCCGCCGCACGGGCCGCTGATGTACTGATGCGGCACCCCACGGCCCACGGTGTTGATACCGCTGACACCGCCGAACGTGCGCGCGTAGTCGTTGGCCCTGACCGAGTTCTCGGGGATCCAAAGGTCTCCGGTGTTCTGGTGCGTGTCACTCGATTGCACCGTGTATTCGAAGGTCAGCCGGTTCGTGCCTTCGCCCTCTGTCGGCGTCGCCACTGCCTTCCTCAGGTTGGCTGGAGCGTTCCCTCCGAGCATGAAGTCGACCGACAACGGATCCGCATCTGGATTGAGGTCCGTTCGAACGTCGAATCTGACGTTCAGACTGAGTTCTACCACGATGCTGATCGTCTCGCCGGTCGTGTAACGGTTGTCCGAACCCGGGTCCGACACGAATCGGACGCCCCTGCCGACGATGTGGGCGTCTGTCGGGCGTCCGACCATCGCGTTCAGCTGGGAGCATGTGGCGTCGAGCGGTACTACTTGTGCCGCCGCGGGCTCGGTCGCCGGGGGCGACACCACGGCGAGGGACGCCGCCGCAATGACGACGGTTGCAACCGCACCTGAACGACGGAACCGTCGGCGGCTCGCGTCGCGGCGAAGCACTGCGACGCGAGTTCCGAGACCGTGGCGGTGGCGCCGGCTCAGCACGCGAAGGATGGGCAACGACTACTCCGGGAACTGTCTGCGTGAGCGGGCGCGCTCACGGCGTTAGCGGCGCGCCACAGAAACCTGCCGACAACGAACCGCGTGGGTACAACTCTGAGCCCGCCGAAGTGGCGGGGCATCTGTGCGGTCGCCTCGGGCAACGGAGCCTCCTGAGGTCAGCAATGCGTGCCGTCGCCGACGGCGTCCGAACAGCAATAAATACCGCATTTCGGAGCCGAATTGGTGGACCCTTTACATCGAAATTCCAGATAATTAGAGCTATTGCCTCTTACGGGTTCGACGCATTCGGAGTAGGCGTCCTACAGTCGCGTTGTGGCAGGCAAAGCAGTGGAACCCGAACAGATCCCGCTCGAAGAACTTGACGCTGCGTACGCCGCGATCATGCGCGAGATCGTGGCCAGCGGCGTGGCCCCGCACTACGCCGAACTTGCCCGGACATTGGGCGTCGAGCCGATGCGTACAAAGGCCGTGATCGCCCGGATCATCGACCTCACACCGGGCTGGATGCATCCCGGCACCGACTGGATCGCGTCGTTCCCGCCGTTCAACAACCAGCCCACCCAATATCGAGTGAGCGTCGACGGCGAGCAACGATGGTTTGCCCAGTGCGGCTTCGAGGCATTGGCATGCCGCTGGCTGTTCGGTGGCCGCACCGTGAGGGTGGATGCGCCATGCCTGCTGGGTGGCGAGCCGCTGCGTATCGAGATGCAAGACGAAGAGATCCTCTCGATCGATCCGCCGACGATGGTCGGCTACACCCGCAGCCCTGTCGGGGGAGACGCCGCCAACCGGCCGTTCCGCTGAGCGGGCATGAACCTCTTCCGGTCGGAAGAGCACGCCCGCAGTTGGGAGGAGTTCGATCCCCGGATGGCGGCCATGCTGCGGCCGGTGGAATGGTGGGCCGAGACGTTCGCTGCGCCGATGTTCCGTGCTCGCGCCCGCAGCGACTTCATCTCGTGGATGTCAGGTCCCGACGGCGCAGGAGCATTCGCCGAGCTGCGCGCCAGGCTCACGCCGCCTCGACCCGACGTGCGGGCCACGACAGCGGCGGCGACCGCGCTCAGCAAGGTCGACATCAGCGTGGTCGAAGGGGCCTCGGCCGACGACCGCAGCGTCGAGCACAACCTGATGGGCACATGGCCCGCCGCAGTGCCGACCGAGATTGCCCGCCACTGGCGCAACACCGCCAGGGCGATGATTGTGGCCATACCCGCCGACCCGCTGCCAGGTGCGGACCCGCAATTGTGGACCGAAACCCGAAGATCGGCGGTACGCGACGTCCAGGCTGCCACCGGCTGGATCGCTCGGGCCGATGTGGGTGTCGGCGACGTGCGGCTCACCGAGCGGCTGGGACAGATGGGCTGGCGGGGCGAGGTGGCCGATCAGCCCGCCTGGACTGCCATGGAGCAGTCCGCCCGGGCGATCCTCAAGTGCCGAGCGCTGTCGCTGCTGGGCTGAGCGACGCCGCCGGCCGCCCCTTGGCCTCGCTGCCCCCGTCTAGCCCGCGAGCGTCAAGACAGCGTTGAACGTGGCCTGTGCGCCCGCGGTCGCGTGCTCGGGCAAGATCGACTCGGCCTCGTTGTGCGACAAGCCGTCGGCGCACGGGATGAACAGCATCCCGGTCGGGGCGACCTGTGACACGTAGCACGCGTCGTGGCCTGCCCCTGAGGTGATGTCGACCGGCTCGAAGCCGGCTGCGACCGCTCCCGAGCGCAGCGCCTCGAGGACAGCGTGGTCGAAGACGATCGGCGGCGAGCACCAGATCGGGGTGATCTGCGGGCGGGGGAGCGAACGCCCGCTGTGCTGGCTCACGCCGCTCGATGCGGCGCTGGACTCCTGAGGGCCGAAATTCGGACCGTCGGCGAATGCCAGCAGCTCATCATGCATTGCCTCTAGCTCGGCGGCGTCGGGATGACGCAGATCGACCGTGAGGTTCACCGAGCCCGCGACCGTGTTGCGCGAACCGGTGCCGACTGCGAGCGTGCCCACCGTGGCACGGCCCTGCGGCGCCCGACGGCCTGCGATCTCATCGGCCTCGCACACCAGCCGGGCCGCAGCCACCATCGCATCGCAACGGTGCTCCATCGGCGTGCTGCCTGCATGCGCCGATTGCCCCTCGATCGACACGTCGTACCAGCGGATGCCCTGCACCCCGGTCACCGCGCCGAGCGTCACGCCTGCAGCTTCCAGGATCGGGCCCTGCTCGATGTGAGGCTCGACGTAACAGCCGACGGGACGACGGCCGGCACCGTCGGGTGCGCCGCACGGCTCGTCGCCTGCGTAGCCGATGCGCGCCAGCTCGTCGCCGAGCGTGGTGCCGTCAACACCGGGCGCTGCAAGACCCTCGTCCAGGCTGAACGCGCCAGCAAACACTCCTGAGCCGATCATCGCCGGGGGAAAGCGCGCCCCTTCCTCGTTCGTCCACGACACGACTTCGACCGGCGCTGCAGTGCTCACGTCGCTGTCGTGCAGCACCCGCAGCACCTCGAGGCCGACCATCACGCCGTAGGCGCCGTCGTACTTGCCGCCGGTGGGTTGGCTGTCGAGGTGGCTGCCGATCACCACCGGTGCACGCTGCGCATCAGTGCCCTCACGGCGCGCGAACAGGTTGCCCATCTGGTCAACGTGGACAGTGCAGCCCAGCTCCTGCACCCAGGCCACGAACTGGTCACGCCCCGCCCGGTCCACGTCGGTGAGCGCCACACGGGCCACTCCGCCTGCAGGCGTTGCGCCGATCTCGGCCAACTCTGCAAGCGTCCTCCAAAGGCGCTCGCCGTCCACTGGGTACTGGCTCGAATTCACCGTGTCGCCTCCGTCGCTCGACCAACGGTTTGCCGCTGCTCAGACGAAGTGTCGCCGCGCCAACCGGCGGTCGCTCAGTTGAGCGGGCGAGCCGACGGCGGTATCGGACGCGGCAAGGCGGTATGGCCCATGAGAGATTCGTCCACCGCAGCCGCGCACGCCCGGCCCTCTGCAATGGCCCACACGATCAGGCTCTGGCCGCGGCCCATGTCGCCGCACACCCACACACCGTCGACGCTCGTGCGGTAATCGTCGTCTCGCGCAACGTTGGAGCGAGCATCGGTCTCGACGCCGAGCTGAGCCAGCAGGCCCTCCTGCTGCGGTCCCAGAAAGCCCATCGCCAGGAGCACGAGTTCGCATTCCAGCTCAAAGTCCGATCCTTCGACTTTGACGAATCGGCCGTCGGCGAACACCACTTCGTTTGCCCGGAGCGCTCGGACAGCGCCCGAGCCGTCCCCAAGGAACTTCTCGGTGTTCACCGAGTACACGCGGTCGCCGCCCTCCTCATGTGCCGACGACGTCCGGTAGACCATCGGATAGGTCGGCCAGGGATTGGCAGAGGACCGCTCGTCAGGCGGCCGCGGCAGAATCTCGAATTGATGCACCGACGCTGCACCCTGGCGGTGCGTGGTGCCCAAGCAGTCGGCGCCGGTGTCGCCGCCGCCGATGATCACCACCCGCTTGCCCTCGGCGCTGATCGGCACCTCGGCCGGATCAAGATCGCCTTCTTGGGCCTTGTTCGCCCACGGCAGGTACTCCATCGCCTGGTGGATGCCGTCGAGTTCGCGCCCCGGGATCGGCAGGTCACGCCACTGGGTGGCGCCGCCGGCGAGCACCAGCGCATCGAAGTCGGCTTGCAAGTCCGCCACCGGTATGTCCACGCCCACGTCCACGCCGGTTCGGAACTTCGTCCCCTCCGCGCTCATCTGGTCCAGCCGCCGCTCGATGTGGCGCTTCTCCATCTTGAACTCGGGAATCCCATACCGCAGGAGTCCGCCGAGCCGGTCGGCACGCTCGAACACCGTCACGTCGTGGCCGGCTCGGGTGAGCTGCTGCGCCGCAGCCAGCCCGGCGGGCCCGGAGCCGACGACGGCCACGCTTCGCGCCGTGCGCACCGCTGGCAACTCGGGACGGACCCAATCCATCTCGAACGCCTTGTCGATGATCGCGACCTCGACCTGCTTGATCGTGACCGGATCGGCGTTGATGCCCAGCACGCAGGCGCCCTCGCACGGGGCAGGGCACAACCGGCCGGTGAATTCGGGGAAGTTGTTGGTGGCATGCAGCCGCTCGATGGCGTCGTGCCAGCGGTCTCGATAGACGAGGTCATTCCAGTCCGGGATGATGTTGCCCAGCGGGCAGCCCGAGTTGCAGAACGGCACGCCGCAGTCCATGCAGCGGCTGGCTTGCGTGCGCAGATCCTCGTCGGCGAACGGCTCGTAGACCTCACGCCAGTCGCGCAGGCGCACCGGCACCGAGCGTCGCGTCGGCAGCTCCCGGTCGTGCCGCATGAATCCCCGGATATCACCCATGCGCAGCCCCTGTGCCGGCTTGCTGGCGGCTGCGCTGCGCCCGCGAGACGTCGTGCCTAGCCATGCGCAGCCGCCATGACGGCCTCATCGGGGTCTTGGCCGAGCTCGGCGGCTGCCGCCCGGGCCTCGAGCACCCGCCGGTAGTCCTTGGGCATGACCTTGCGGAAGCAGCGCACCTCGCTGTGCCAGCGCCCCAGGATGCGCTCGGCGGGCGTCGACTCGGTTTCTGCGAGGTGCTGGCGCAGCAGCGACCGCACTGTTTCCGCCTCGGCGTCGTCGAGCTGTGGTTCCAGCTCGACCATTTCGGTGTTCAGGTTCCGCCAGAACACATCATCGGGGTCGTACACGAACGCTGCGCCGCCTGACATGCCCGCGCCGAAGTTGCGACCGACCGTGCCCAACACCACCACGGTGCCCCCGGTCATGTACTCGCACGCGTGATCGCCGACGCCTTCGACGACGGCCGTGGCGCCCGAGTTGCGCACGCAAAAGCGCTCGCCGACAGTCCCACGTATGTAGGCCTCACCGCTGGTGGCCCCATACAGGATCACGTTCCCGGCGATGATGTTGTCCTCGGCCACGAAGTCCGGATTCGTCGCCCGCGGCGGCCGCACCACCAATCGTCCGCCCGACAGGCCCTTGCCCAAATAGTCGTTGGCGTCGCCGTACAACCGCATTGTCAGTCCGCTTGGCACGAATGCGCCGAAGCTTTGTCCGGCTGAGCCGTTGAACGTCAGGTCGATGGTGTCGTCGGGCAGTCCTGCGCCGCCGTGTGCAGCAGTGATGCGGTGGCCGAGCATGGTTCCGACCGTGCGGTTCACGTTGCTGATCGGCAACTCCGCCCGCACGAGTTCGCGCCGCTCCAGCGCAGGCGCAGCCAGCTCGATGAGCTGCTGGTCGAGCGCCCGTTCCAGACCGTGGTCTTGGCTCTGCGTGCAGTAACGGTCCTGCGGCCAGGGCGTCTGCGGCTCAACCAGGATCGGTGAGAGATCCAAGCCGCGCGCCTTCCAGTGCGCCACTGCTGCGGTGGTATCGAGGCGATCCACACGCCCGATGGCTTCAGGCAGCGAGCGGAACCCCAGCATCGCCAGGTACTCGCGGACCTCCTGAGCGATGTACTCGAAGAAGTTCACGACGAACTCGGGCCGACCCCCGAAGCGCTTGCGCAGTTCCCGGTTCTGCGTCGCGACGCCCACCGGGCAGGTGTCGAGGTGGCAGACCCGCATCATGATGCAGCCCGACACCACCAGCGGAGCAGTTGCGAAGCCGAACTCCTCGGCTCCCAGCATTGCTGCGACGATCACGTCGCGGCCGGTCTTGAGCTGCCCGTCGGTCTGCACGACGATGCGGTCGCGAAGGCCGTTCAGCAGCAACGTCTGTTGCGTCTCGGCGAGGCCCAGCTCCCATGGTGCGCCGGCGTGCTTCAGCGAGGTCAAGGGCGAGGCCCCGGTGCCGCCGTCGTGCCCTGAGATCAGCACGACATCGGCTTTGGCCTTGGACACGCCGGCAGCCACCGTGCCCACGCCCACCTCGGCCACGAGCTTCACGTGGACACGGGCTTGCGGGTTCGAGTTCTTCAGATCGTGAATGAGTTGCTTGAGATCCTCGATCGAGTAGATGTCGTGGTGCGGCGGCGGGCTGATGAGACCGACTCCCGGTGTGGAATGGCGGGTCCTCGCGATCCAGGGCCACACCTTGGGACCCGGCAGCTGCCCGCCCTCGCCGGGCTTTGCGCCCTGGGCCATCTTGATCTGCAGGTCGTCGGCATTGGTGAGGTACTCCGAGGTGACACCGAACCTCCCCGAGGCCACCTGCTTGATTGCAGAGCGCCGCAGGTCGCCGTTCGGATCGGGCACGTACCGCTCAGGGTCCTCGCCGCCCTCGCCGGTGTTGGACTTGCCCCCGATGCGGTTCATGGCGATGGCCAGGGTCTCGTGCGCCTCTGCCGAGATCGAGCCGTAGCTCATTGCCCCGGTCGAGAACCGCTTCACGATCTCGGTGACTGGCTCGACTTCGTCGATCGGTATCGGCCCGCCGGGTGCCGGGTGAAGCTCGAACAGACCTCGCAGCGTTGCCAACTCGGTGGACTGGTCGTCCACCAGCCTGGTGTATTCCTTGAAGACCTCGTAGCGGCCGGCGCGGGTGGAGTGCTGCAGCTTGTAGACGGTCTCAGGGTTGAACAGGTGGTATTCACCCTCGCGCCGCCATTGGTACTCGCCGCCGGCCCACAGGTCGCGGTGCGCCGCCTCAGTGGGATTGTCCAGATAGGCGAATCGATGGCGTTCGGCGACCTCACGGGCGAGCACGTCGAGGCCGACGCCGCCGAGCTTGGAGGTTGTCCCGGTGAAGAATCGGTCGATGAGGTCGACCCCCAGACCGACCGCCTCGAATACCTGCGCGCCCGTGTAGCTGGCCACCGTGGAGATGCCCATCTTCGACATCACCTTCAGCACGCCCTTGGTGCACGCCTTGACGTAGTTGCGTTTCGCGGTGCGCTCGTCGACCTCAGTTATGACGCCGTGGCGCACCATGTCGTCGATCGACTCGAAGGCGAGGTACGGGTTCACGGCGCTGGCGCCGTAGCCGAGCAGCAGCGCCATGTGGTGCACCTCGCGTGCATCGCCGCACTCGGTCACCAGCCCCACCATCGTGCGGGTCTTGTTGCGCACGAGATGGTGGTGCACTGCGCCCGTGAGCAGCAGCGAGGGGATGGGCGCGTACTCCGGGTCGCTGTAACGGTCTGACAGGACGATGATCTGTGCGCCGTCGGCGATGGCCTCGTCGACCCGTCGGCAGACATCGGTGATGGCGCGCTCCATGCCCCCGCCGCCTTCGGCCACGGGGTACAGGCCGTCCACTGCGAACGGCCGGAACTGCGGCGCTGCGCTGCTTGTCGCGGCGCCGTTCGATAGGGCTGTGCTTGTTGACGTCGCTGCATGCGGCGCTGTGCGCGAGTCCTCGTCGATGTAAAGGATCTTCGCCAGATCCTCATTCGACAGGATCGGGGAGGGCAGCACGATCTGCTTGCATGACTCCGGGCCGGGCATCAGCAGGTTCCCCTCGGGGCCGATCTTGGCCTTTGTCGAGGTGACCAGCTCCTCACGGATCGCATCAAGGGGCGGATTCGTGACCTGCGCAAAGAGCTGACTGAAGTAGTCGAAGAGCAGGCGCGGGCGCTTTGACAGCACCGCAATCGGGGTGTCGGTGCCCATCGAACCGATCGGCTCGATGCCGGTACGGGACATCGGCGCGACCAGGATCCGCAGCTCCTCGGTGGTGTAGCCGAACGTGCGCTGGCGCAGCGTCACGGAAGCGTGCTGGGGAGTGAGGTTGAAGCGAGGCGGCAGATCTTCGAGGTGCCCAAGCCCGTCAGCCAGCCAGTCGCCGTACGGCTCGGCAGTCACCAGGTCGCGTTTGATCTCGTCGTCGCCCACGATGCGGCTCTGGGAAGTGTCGACCAAGAACATGCGGCCTGGCTGGAGGCGGCCTTTCTGGATGATGCGCGTCTGATCAATGTCAGCAACGCCGACCTCCGACGCCATCACCACCAGGCCGTCGGAGGTCACCCAGTAACGGGAGGGTCGCAGGCCGTTGCGGTCGAGCACGGCTCCGACGACGGTCCCATCGGTGAAGGCGATGCTGGCAGGACCGTCCCACGGCTCCATCAGTGAAGCGTGGAATTCGTAGAAGTCGTGCTTGTCTTGGGGCATGCGGGCGTGGTTCTCCCACGCCTCGGGGATCATCATCAACACCGCATGCGGCAGTGTCCTGCCGCCGAGGTGCAGCAGCTCGAGGACCTCGTCGAAGCTGGCCGTGTCCGACGCACCCGGCGTGCAGATGGGGTAGGTGCGTTCGAGCAAGTTGGTGCCGTCTGCAGCGGTGAACAGCGGGCTCGACAGCGTGCCTTCGCGTGCCCGCATCCAGTTGCGGTTGCCCATCACGGTGTTGATCTCACCGTTGTGGGCGAGCATGCGGTACGGGTGTGCGAGCGGCCACGAGGGGAAGGTGTTGGTGCTGAATCGCGAGTGCAGCAGCGCGAGCGCTGATTCCATGCGGGGGTCGACCAGGTCGGGATAGAACTCCGCGAACTGGCTGCAGGTCAGCATCCCCTTGTAGACGAGCGTCCGGCACGACAGGGAGCCGAAGTACGGGGCAGGGTCGATCTCGTGCTCGGTGCGCTTGCGCGCGACATAGACCCGGCGCTCGAGGTCGAGTCCTTCGAGCCCTTCGCCCTCAGGTGCGGCCACGAACAGCATGCGGAAGGCCGGCATGGGATCGGTGGCGAACTTGCCGAGCGAGGAGGGATCGGTCGGGACGTCACGCCAACCGAGCACCTCGAGCCCTTCGTCGACCATGATCGCTTCGATGGCCTCAGCAGCTGTTTCGGGATCTTGGCGAGGCAGGAACGCCGTGCCGACGGCGTAGCGGCCCGCATGCGGTAGCTCGAAATCGCAGACCGCTCGCAGGAATTGATCGGGGACTTGAACGGTGATGCCGATGCCGTCGCCGACGTTGGCCTCCGCCCCGGTGGCGCTGCGATGGTCGAGGTTGACGAGGCACTGCAGGGCTTGATCGACGACGGCGCGGCTGGGAACGCCGGACATGTCGGCGACGAAGCCCACACCGCACGAGTCGTGCTCGTACGCGGGGTCATAGAGCCCTTGCGCGAGCGGGGGAGCGGTGTACGGGCCGGAGCGCACGGCAGGGCGGCCTTCGACGCCTGGCGCAGATTCGGCAGTCGGCATTGGCGACGTCCCAGTGAGATAACTGAAGTGGCGTACTGCCACTTCGCGGCCCCAGGGACGTCGTTGGCCCTGTGGGGAGCGAGTCTACCGACGCTTTACCGGACGGCGGCCCCGCACATGGTTGAATAAATTTGCAAATGCGTGAATAAACATCTGTGAGGCTGGTAAGGTGGTCTGCGAAGCGCGGCGTCGCACTTGGCGTGCCGCGACCGGACAGCACGAATTCCCAGCGAAACGGACCAAGAGATGGACTCGGCGGCGATGGACACAAACACGGGGTCACATGTGCGAGTCGGAATCGTGGGCGCCTCGGGCTTTACCGGGGCGGAACTGCTGCGACTGGCGGCCGCGCATCGGTCATTCGACGTAGTGGCAGTGGCCGGGGATACACAAGCAGGCGCTGCAGTGCGCGACCTGTACCCCAGCCTGGCGGCTCACTACGGCGACCTTCGTTACTGCGCCTACGACCCTGAGATCTTCGTCGGGCTCGACGCGGTCTTCTTGGGGTTGCCGCACATGGCCAGTGCACCGGTGGTTGCCGACCTGTATAAGCGCGTGGGCTGCGTGATCGACCTGGGTTCGGATTTCCGCCTGACCGATGCGGCGTTGTACCCGCAGTGGTACGGCGCCGAGCATCCGATGCCGGAACTGCTGAGCGAATTCCCCTACGGCCTCCCCGAGATCGACCGTGAGTCATTGCGCGGCGCATCGGGCATAGCGGTGCCCGGCTGCTACCCGACCGCGGCGGCGCTGGCGCTGGTCCCGTTCGCACGCGGCGGACACATCTCGACGAGCGGGGTCGTCGTCGATGCCGCATCGGGAGTCAGCGGCGCTGGCCGCGCTCCTCAGCCCAGCACGACGTTCTCGACCGTCGACGAGGACTTCGTGGCCTACGGCTTGCTGGATCACCGCCACACGCCCGAGATCGAGCAGGCAACCGGTTGCCAGGTGCTGTTTACGCCCCATCTGGCACCGATGGTGCGCGGCATTCTGGCCACGTGTTATGCGAGGCCCACCGAGGGCATGACCACCGACGACGCGCTCGGCGTTCTGGCTGAGTTCTACGCGGACGAACCCTTCGTGGTCGTGCATCGAGACGCCCCGCACACCAAGGCCACGCTCGGCGCGAATACCTGCCATCTCAGTGCCCGGGTGGATCCCCGCACCGGCTGGCTGGTCGTTCTGAGCGCAATCGACAACCTGGTGAAGGGCGCGTCGGGCGGGGCGGTGCAATGCGCAAACGTGGCGCTTGGCCTTCCCGAGACGGCCGGGCTGTCGACGACAGGGCTGATGCCATGAATGCTGCCGGCGACAATCATTCCGATCAGACTCAGGTCGCCGGCGGCGACGATCATTCCGATCAGTCACCCGACGCCGACGAAGAACATGCCAAGCAGGTCGAGCGGGCCGAGTTGCTCGTCGAGATGCTGCCGTATATCAGTCGTTGGAGGGGCAAGGTCGTTGTCGTCAAGCTCGGCGGCAACGCCATGGTCGACACGGCGCTGACCGACGGCTTTGCTGCCGACATCGTGCTGCTGCGCCAGATCGGCCTGGCACCGGTGGTCGTTCACGGCGGCGGGCCGCAGATCGGCGATCTCATGGCGCGCCTGGGCAAGACGTCAGAGTTCCGCGACGGGCTGAGGGTCACCGATGCGGAGACCCTCGACATTGCACGCATGGTGCTGGTGGGCAAAGTCAACCGCGACATCGTCGGTGCCATCAATGCGCACGGCCCCCTGGCAGTGGGCATCTCGGGCGAGGACGGCCGAGTCATCACCGCGACCGCTCGGAACCCCGATCTGGGCTTCGTAGGCGAGGTCACCGACGTGAACACCGACCTGCTCGAGCGTCTTCTCGCCGAAGGGCTGATCCCGGTCATCTCCACGATCGGGGCTGACGCCACGGGGCAGGCGTACAACATCAACGCGGACACCGTGGCCGGAGCCGTGGCGGCTGCTCTCGAAGCCGAGAAGGTCGTCTACCTCACCGATGTAGCGGGCTTGCTCGACGATGTCCAAGATCCGGACTCGCTGATCCGTCGCGCCACGGCCGACACGCTCGCTGCCCGTTTGGCCGGCGGGAAGATCGTCGGCGGGATGATCCCGAAGATCGAGGCCTGCATCAGCGCCGTGCGCAACGGCGTCAACAGCGCGCACCTGCTCGATGGCCGCGTTCCCCACGTGGTGCTCGTCGAGCTATTCACCGATGCCGGCGTCGGCACGATGATCACGCGCGACCGGCCGCACCTGGTGGCGAGCTGACCGACCGAATCATCGACCAGACCATCGACACAAGGGCCAGAACGACATGACACAGACCACGGCGGAGACATCTTCGAACGCTGCGCACGCCGCCGCCATGGGCGGCGCGGGGCTGGATTCCTGCCCGCTCATGCCGACTTATGGACCGCCGCCCGTCCAGTTCGTGCGGGGCAGCGGCTGCGAGCTCTTTGACCGCGACGGCAAGCGCTACCTGGACTTCTTGGCAGGGCTGGCCGTCACTTCGCTCGGCCACTCCCACCCGGCGGTCGCCGATGCGCTCAACGAGCAGGCGCGCACGCTGCTGCACGTGTCGAACCTCTTCGGCACCGAACCCCAGGTCGAAGTGGCTCAGACCATCGACCGGCTGCAGGGCGGCGGCGGACAGGTCTTCTTCTGCAACAGCGGCGCCGAGTCGCTCGAAGGGGCGATCAAGCTGGCGCGCAAGTACGGCGGGCGCGGGCGCCATGTTGTGGTGAGTGCGCTGAGGTCGTTTCACGGGCGAACCCTGGCGACTCTGCACGCCACCGGCCAGCCCGAAAAGCACGAGACGTTCCAGCCGCTGCCTGAGGGCTTCCGCCATGTGCCCTACAACGACGCGGAGGCTCTCGAGGCGGCCCTCGATCCGAGCTGTTGCGCGGTCCTGCTGGAAGTTGTCCAAGGCGAGGGCGGCGTGAACGTCGGCGACGGCGATTACCTGCGCCGCGTCCGGGAGATCTGCGACGAACGCGGCATGGCGCTGATCATCGACGAGGTACAGACCGGCTTGGCGCGCACGGGCAAGTGGTTCGCCTGGCACTACCACTTCGATCCGGCCGGCGGCCCGACTGGCGCGGCGCGCCCTGACATCGTCACGATGGCCAAGGCGCTGGGCAACGGCGTGCCGATCGGCGCTGTCTGGGCCCGCCGAGAGGTCGCCAGTGCCTTCCAGCCCGGCGACCACGCCACCACCTTCGGCGGCCAGCCACTGGCCGCGAGCGCTGCCCGAGCGGTTCTGCGCACGATGGAGGCGATCGACGCGCCTGGGTTGGCGGCAGCCCGCGGCGAGGAACTGGCCGGAAAGCTCATGGGCGTCCCGGGTGTCGTCGACACCCGTGGCCTGGGTCTGCTCATTGCCGCCGAACTCGACACCGACGCCATCGGCCGCAGCGGCCCCGAGATTGCAGCGGCGTGCCTGGAGGCCGGGCTCGTCGTCAATGGCATCTCGCCGACCGCAGTGCGGTTTGCGCCGCCGCTGGTGGTGTCGAGCGAGCAGATCGATGAATGCCTGGCGATCTTCGCGAACGTGCTCGGGGGCGGCTGATGAGGCACTTCTTGGCAGTCGACGATCTGTCTGCTGACGAACTGCGCTGGGTCCTCGATCTGTCGGCGCGCCCCGCCGCAGCTGTGCCTGCCGCACTGGAGGGCAGCGGGGTGGCACTGGTGTTCGAGAAGGCCTCGAACCGCACCCGCAATTCGATGGAGATGGCCGTGCGACAGCTCGGCGGGCACCCCGTCTACATCCGCCCCGAAGAGGTGGGCATGGACGTGCGCGAGACCGCCGAAGACATCGTCCGTACGTTGGCCTGCTATCACGCGATGATCGCTGCTCGCGTCTATCGGCACGGCCACCTTGAGCGGATGGCGGCCTGTGAGGTCGCGCCAGTCGTCAATCTGCTGTCCGATGATGCCCATCCCTGCCAAGCGCTTGCGGATCTGCTCACCATCTCGCAGTGCATCGGCTTGGATCGCACCGAGCGGGTGGCCTTCGTCGGCGATGCGAACAACGTGTGGCGATCGCTGGCCATCGGCTGCGCCCTGGCCGGCATTCCGAGCACGCTGGCTGTTCCGTCGGGCTACGGGCCGTCATCGGAGACGCTCGACCGTCTTGGGGCGCTGGGCGGTGAGTGCACGGTCACCGACGACCCGGCTGCAGCCGTCGTGGGCGCCGATGCGGTCTGCACGGACGTGTGGACGTCGATGGGCCAAGAGGATGAACAAGCCGAACGGCTCGTCGCATTCGGCGCGTACCAAGTCACCCCTGAACTCATGTCGCTGGCTGCCGACGATGCAATCTTCTTGCACTGCTTGCCGGCGCACCGGGGCGAGGAGGTGGCCGCCGAGGTCATCGACGGCCCGGCGAGCAGGGTCTGGCAGCAGGCCGAGAACCGGATGCATGCCGCACGGGGCCTGCTGGCCTTCCTGGCCGGACAGGCGGCGGCCCAAGGGGAGGCGTCGTGACCACCAAGGCGCAGCGACAGCACCTCATCCGCGAGCTGCTCGCCAGTCGCGAGATCGGCAGCCAGGCACAGCTGGTCGGATTGCTGGGAGAGCACTCAGTGGAGGTCACCCAGGCCACGGTCAGCCGCGACCTCGACGAGATGGGTGTGGCCAAGATGCGTACCGCAGGCCGCACGGTGTATGCAGTGCCAGAGGCCGATGCACCCGAGACCCTGCCCGAGAACACCCTGCGCCGGGTCTTCGGCGACTGGGTGCTCGACGTGCGTTGGTCGCAGAACATCGTCGTGCTGAGCACCCCACCGGGGTCTGCGCACGTGGTGGCCTCGGCCATCGACCGAAGCGACTTCGACGGCGTGATCGGCACCGTGGCTGGCGACGACACACTGCTCATCGTGGCCGTTGAGGAAATGGGCGGCGCAGCGGTCGCCGGCCGCTGCCGTGAACTCGCCGATTTGTGAGCCCCCCGATCATGTCTGCTGACGACACTGCCAAGGACCAACCGTCAGGACCCGGCCCGACCACGCTGTGGCACGGCCGGTTCGCCAACGCGCCCGCGGACGCGCTGGCGGCGCTGAACGACTCGCTTCCGTTCGACAAGCGAATGTTCGCCGAGGACATCGCAGCGTCGCGTGCCCACGTCTCGATGCTGGCTGATGTCGGCCTGCTCACTGACGACGAGCACGATGGCATAGTTGCCGCGCTCGAACAGGTCGAAGCCGAGATTGCCGAGGGCCACATGGTGTGGGCCCCGACCGACGAGGACATTCATACGGCGGTCGAGCGTCGAGCCACCGAGCTCTGCGAGGCCGCGGCAAAGATACACACCGGCCGCAGCCGCAACGATCAGGTCGCAACTGACCTGAGACTTTGGACCCGCGGCGCCATCGACGAGCTGACACCGTTGGTGCGGGGCTTGGCGAGCACACTGGCCGACCGGGCGCGCGAGGCGCACGATGCCGGCGTGCGGCTGCCCGGCTATACCCACTTGCAGCAGGCCCAGCCAGTTGGGCTCGCTCACCACCTGGCTGCGCACGCTTGGGCCATCCTGCGCGATGTCGAGCGGCTCGGCGAGGCCAGGATCCGAACCGACGTGTCGCCGCTCGGCGCAGGCGCGCTGGCCGGTTCGTCGCTGCCGCTGGACCCGGCCGCGACCGCGGCCGAGTTGGGATTTGCAGCAGTCTTCGAGAACTCGCTTGACGCAGTCAGCGACCGCGACTTCGTGGCCGACACGCTGTATGGCCTGGCAATGACCGGGGTGCACCTGTCGCGCCTCGGCGAGGAACTGGTGCTGTGGTCGAGCGCCGAATTCGGCTTTGTGACGCTTGACGACGCGTTCGCCACCGGCTCGTCGATGATGCCGCAGAAGAAGAACCCTGACGTCGCCGAGTTGGCACGTGGCAAATCGGGACGATTGATCGGTCACCTGACCGGGTTCTTGGCGACGCTCAAGGGTCTGCCGCTCGCCTACAACAAGGATCTTCAAGAAGACAAGGAGCCGCTGTTCGACGCAGTCGACACGGTGCGCCTCGTAACCTTGGCGCTCGACGGGCTGCTGAGCACGGCGAGCTTCAACGCCCCTGCGATGGCTGCAGGCGCTGATGACCCGTTCGTCGCAGCGACCGACCTGGCGGAGTGGCTGGTAGCCCGCGGCACACCCTTTCGGGAGGCACATGCCGTCATTGCTGCGCTCGTGCGCGAGGCGCTGTCAGACTCGGAGGCGTCTCCCAGCGCGGACCGGCTGACCGAACTCGTAGCTGCTCATCCGGACCTGGGACACGAGGCCGCGCAGCGGCTTGCGCCTGGGGCGGCACACCGCAGCCGCACATCCCCAGGCGCTGGCGGACCCGATTCCGTGGCCGTCCAATTGGACCGCCTCGACGCCGCCCTCGCGGCCGCCGGCGGCGCGCCGGGCGGATGCTGATGGAGTCGGCGGCCTCGCCGTTGCCGCCGGAGTTCTACGAGCGACCGGCACCCGAAGTCGCGCCAGATCTGGTCGGCAAGCTGCTCGTGCACAACGACGGATCGCTTCGCGCAGGCCGCATTGTGGAAGTGGAGGCCTATTGCGGCGATGGCGATCCTGCCGCCCACTCACGAAACGGGCCGACGGCGCGTAATGCCTCGATGTTCGGTCCGCCCGGGCGCCTGTACGTGTACCGGATCTACGGATTGCATTGGTGCGCGAACACGGTGTGCGCCCCGGCCGGAGTGGGTGACGCTGTGCTTCTGCGCGCACTTGAACCCCTGGGCGGTTGCGAGCTGATGACTGTTCGCCGGGGCGAATCCGGCAAGCGGATCGTCAGCCGTGACCTCTGTTCGGGTCCGGCGAAGCTGACCGAGGCGTTCGATATCGACGGCACTCACGACGGCTGCGACCTCACGACCGCCGATGGCCTGAGCATCCGCGACGACGGCTGGACGCCGGCCAACTTGCAGAGTGCGTGCCGTATCGGCATCAACCGTGGCACCGAGGTGCCATGGCGTTGGTTCGACGGCAGCAGCCCACACGTGAGCGTGCGATGACGGGGCGTTTCGTCCGGCGACCCGAGTACCCCGATGCAGCAGGCGACCTTGCAGCCGCGATTGCGGTGGTCGAATGCTTGGTCCCTCGCGACCGCACCCAGGCAATGCACCGCCGGCGCCTGCTCGACTTTGCCGCCCGTCATCGGGACGCGCTGCATCGCTCCTGCGCGCCAGGACACCTCACCGCGTCCGCCTGGGTGGTGAACCACGAGGCAACCCACGGCTTGGTGCTCTTGCACGCGAAGATCGGTCGCTGGCTGCAGCCTGGTGGTCACGCCGACGGCGAGTCCTCGTTGGCCTCCGTCGCACTGCGTGAGGCCACCGAGGAAACCGGCATCGAGGGCCTTGAGGTTTGGAGCGACCCCGTCGACATCGACGTGCACTTGTTCGTCAACCGCAAGCGCACTGAGCCCGATCACCTGCACTTCGACGTGCGGTTCCTTGTTTGCGCACCGCGAGGCGCGGTGGCACGGGGCAATCACGAGTCTGAGGGACTGCGCTGGATTACTGAGAGCCAGCTCGTCAATCCTGTGCTGAACCTCGACGCCAGCACCCGTCGGCTGGCCCGTTACGGCTTCGAACTGGCACGCGACGTGAGTTCTCGTAGCTGACCACCGCCACACGACCAGGGCCGCTCCTCAAGACGGACCGTGCCCTCAGGCATCTGCCGGAGCGTACGTTGAGAGCGTGCGCAGCGTCCTTCGGCTGGTCGAAGACACCGTCCTGTTCCTGTGCGGTCTGGTGGCGGGCTGGATCGCCATTACGTACCTGCCAGGGGCAGTGCTCGGAGCGGTTGCGGTGACCGTGGTGCTCGCGGCCGGTGGTCGGCTCCTGTTCAACGGCACCGTGTGGTCGGCGGGTGCAGGACTCGTCATTGCGGGCATCGCTGGCGCCGGGCTCTATGTGTCCGAAGCCGTCTCGACGCTCGGGGCTTGAGTGGCCTCTTCCACGGCCGGGTGCGCAAAACCTCCCCGGTAGCGTGACCGCGTGGACTTCGGCACGGTGCTGATCATCGTTGTTGCGGTGGCCGCAGTGATCATGATCCTGGGAATTGCAGATGTTCTGCGGCTGGGCAGGCAGCGATTCTCCGCAGCCGGCCGGCGCCGCATGGATTGGATCCTGCTCATCATCTTCATCGGTCCGCCTGCCGTCCTGCTGTACGCGGCCGCCGTCCGGCCGCAGGTGGCGCGTCCCGAGCGTTACGACGACGACACAGCCGACGCCCCCGGCAGCGCTGCGGTCGGTGGACACGCGTGATGAACGGCGGCGCGGACCTCGCCATAGAGGTCGCACAGCTCTATAAGCACTACGGCGATGTCGAGGCAGTGGCGGGCGTCGATCTGACGGTCGCGACCGGCGAGGTCTTGGCCTTCCTTGGGCCGAATGGGGCTGGCAAGACCACCACGGTCGAGATCCTGGAGGGCTTGCGCACCCGGACTTCGGGCGACGTGCAGGTGCTGGGCGTCGATCCGGCCGACGCCACCGCTGCGTGGCGCGAGCGCATCGGCGTCGTGCTGCAAGGCGCCCAGCACCCCGGCGACCTCACCGCGTCGGAAATCGTGACGATGTGGTCCGCGTACTACCGCTCGCCGCGCCCGACTGCTGAAGTGCTCGAGTGGGTCGGGCTCTCCGATGCTGCCCGGACTCGAACACGACGGCTGTCGGGCGGCCAGAAGCAGCGACTGGCCGTGGCCCTGGCACTGGTCGGCGATCCGGAGCTGGTCTTCCTGGACGAACCGACGACCGGCTTCGATCCTGCCGCTCGCCGTGAGGCTTGGAACACCATCGGCGGGTTGCGAACGCTGGGCGTGACCGTGTTGCTCACCACCCACTACATGGACGAGGCGGAACACCTCGCCGACCGGATCGTGGTGATCTCCCGAGGACGCGTCGTGGCAAACGGCACCGCATCCGACCTGGCTGCCCATGCCGCCATAGGGGCGCGCATCAGCTGGGATGCGGACGAACTGGCACCGAGCCGCCTGCCGGACAAGCTGCGTGAATTGCTGAACGGCGACGGCTCCTCGATGCCGCCGGGTGCTGCCGCCACAGGAGCAGCGGGCGGATTGCGCCACGAACTGGTCACCGCCGATGTGGGAGGCGTGGTGCGGGAGCTGCTGTCGGCGGCCGACGCGGCTGGGACGCGGCTGGACTCGCTGGCGGTCCGGCCGCCCACGTTGGAAGACACGTACCTGGCCCTAACTGGCTCAGACTCATGAGGGCCCTTCGACAGCTCCGCAGTGAGACCTCGTTCAACTTGCTGGGCTTCTGGCGCAGCCCCGCCGCCACGTTCTTCACGGTGGTGCTGCCGCTCGTGTTCCTGGTGATCTTCACGTCAATCTTCGGCAACGAGATCATGAGCTCTACCGGGGCACGCGTCGCAACGGTGTACGTCCCGGGAATCCTGGCGCTGGCGCTGGTCTCTGCGAACTTCATGAACGCGGCCATCGTCACGGTCATCAAGCGCGAGAACGGAGTGCTCAAGGCCATGCGGGCGACGCCGCTGCGGCCTTGGGTCTACGTGGGCGGGCAGGTCGGTTCGTCGCTGGTCCTGACGGCGCTGATGACCGTGCTGGTGATAGGCATCGGCTGGCTCGGCTACAGCGTCGAAATCCAGCTCGCCGCCCTGCCGAGCCTGTTCATCTCCCTGCTAGTAGGGGCGGCTGCGTTCTCGGCCCTGGGCTTGGCCATCACCTGCGTCTGCCCGAGCGAGCAGGCGGCGCCTGCGATCACCAACATGTGTGTGCTGCCGCTGTACTTCGTGTCCGACGTCTTCATTCCCTCGGACACAGCGCCGCGCTGGATGACTGTTATCGGCGACATCTTCCCGATCAAGCACCTCGCCCATGCGCTGGGGCGCACCTTTGACCCCTTCGGTGAGGGCGTGCCGATGCCGGCGTGGCGCTGGGTGATCATCGGTGCGTGGGGAGTGTTCGGCGTGCTGGTCACGGTGCGGGCCTTTCGTTGGACGCCTCGCAGTTAGCCAGACGTCGGGACCCCTCGGGCGCGTGCCAGTCGTGACTTCGCTGTGTCCTCATGGCGCGACCTGTCAGGCAGACTGGCGGCGTGGACGTCCTGGCTGACCTCGATGCGCGCGGTCTGATCCATCAGACGACCGACCGTCGGGCGCTCGCGCAGCGTTTGGAGTCCGGCCCGATCACTGTGTACTGCGGATTCGACCCCACCGCCGCCAGCCTCCATGTGGGCAATCTCATGGGACTGCTGACGCTGCGTCGGCTGCAACTGGGCGGGCACCGTCCGATAGCC